>CALRPN020000003.1:0-338447 GCA_943370055.1 Archangium gephyra | reverse complement strand
CTGGCGGAACTGCGACGGCTGGCGGAGCTGCGACGGCTGGCGGAACTGCGACGGCCGGTGGAACTGCGACGGCTGGTGGAACTGCGTCGGCCGGTGGAACTGCGACGGCTGGTGGAACTGCGTCGGCCGGTGGAACTGCGACGGCTGGTGGAACTGCGTCGGCCGGTGGAACTGCGTCGGCTGGCGGATCCGCGACGGCGGGTGGTTCTGCAGGTGGCGTCATGGGTACGGGTGACTCGTGCCAGTCGCCCAGGTTGTTGACGTTCGGGTCTCCCGTGCAGTCGACGACGACCGCGTGGCCGAACAACTTCCGGTTCCAGACGAGCATGGGTTGTCGCCTGACCGACACCACTGGCGACGCCGTCTATCGCCTCGACATTCCGGCGGGTGGGGTGGCGCAGGTGACGACGACGGCGACGTGGGACGTGGTGGTGAACGTCGTGCAGGCTCCTGAGTCGAACTGCGGAGCGCTCGTGAGCGGCATGTCGCAGGGCGCGAGCTGTGTCGCGAGCTTCGATGGCAACTCCACAGGAAGTGAGACAGGGCTGATCACCAACTCCAGCGGCGCGACGGCGACGTACTTCATCATCGTCGACGGCTACTCCCCGAGCATGTCAGGCGCCTTCACGCTGAGCGCCGAGCTGTTCCTGCGGCCAGCGGGCCCGACCGAAGTCGAACCGAACGACACGCGCGTGCTCGCTGATGCCACGGCACAGGTGCTCCCGCCTGGCACTGCCATCAACGCCACGCTCGCGACCGGCGAGGCTGATCTGTTCCGCATCAACGTGGCCACGCCCGGAGCGCTGCGCCTGACTGCAGAGGGGTTCGGCTGCCAGGCCTTCACGTCGATTCGCATGTCGTTGCTCGACTCGACGGCGACGGTGCTCAGCTCGGTCGACTACTCGACGCCCTCTGCGTGCCGGCTGTTGGTGGCCCAGGTGCAGCAGGGCACGTACTATGTGTCGGTGGCCCGCACCGCGACGGGCACGCAGCCGTTGCCCTACTGGGTGACCGCGACGCTGCTGACCGGACGGACGAGCGAGGTCGAGCCGAACGACACCACCAATCAGGCGACGCTCTTCACCGGGCCAGACACGGTGGTCTGCGGAGCCCTCGGCATGACGACCGACTTCACCGACGTTTTCATCTTCACGCTCTCGCAGCCGGCGCGGGTGCAGGCCGAGGTCATCGAGTCGATGGCTGGAGTCATGCCCAGCTGCGAATCAACGAACCTCAGTTCACGGCTGGAGTTGCTCAGTGGTGCAGGGCTGAGCATCGCCTCGGACACCAACGGAGGACGCGGAGCCTGCTCGCGGCTCGACGAATCCGTTCCGCTGATGCCGGGCACCTACTTCCTGCGCATGACCGAGGTGTTCAGCACCACACGCCGCGGGTTCCCGTACTGCGTGGCCGTGCGGTTGCGTTGAGCCAGGGCTGATCAGTCGTCGTGTTCGTCGCGCGAGGTGCGGTCTTCCAACAAGGGAGCCGCACCTCGTGGCGTTCTATGCTGTTGGTGTGCATCGCCTGTTGCTCGTTGCGCTGATCATCGCCCAAACCGGCCCAGCGAGACGTTCGTCCTTCACTTGGCAGGCTCCGGTCGACTTCGGAGCGCCGTGTCCCGACGCAGGTCTCGCATCACCAGCGGTCTGCATGGGGCAGGAGAGGCGGGTTGCGCAGCATTGTATCGACCTGCTGCCAGGAGCCCCTGGTCTTCGGTACGACGAACTCTGCAACGACCAGTGCGCGTGTCCTTTCGGTAGCACCTGTGTCGGCGACTCCTCGAGTTTGCGGCTCTGCCAGAAGGTGTGCTTCGCGCAGAGCGATTGTGGCGGAGGATTGCTCTGTCATCGGTTCTCGAACTCGAAAGTGAGCGCGTGTGTCACGCCGACGCAGGCGAGCTGGTTCCGCCCCAGCGACTGGAAGCCCGACGAGCGCAAGTACTGGAGCCCGACCTACCGCTGGCTGGAGTCGTACCGCTACGAACCTCCATCGCCAGCTCAGCGTGTGAAGGAAGCCGCTGACGATGAGCGACGGCAACGGTTGTTTCGGGCGCGGTGATTCGTGAGGATTCACCGATGTCTGCGCTTCGTCGCCAGTCAGGCTTTCCGTCAACGGTGCTGCTCAGGCGCTGGTCGGGTTCCTGACACAGAGGTGATCATCGATGCGGTCGTTGCCGAGAGGCACTCCAGCCAGGAGAAAGAGAGTTCGAGCGATGAATGACTTCGATCGCCTGCTCGCAAGCATTCGGGAGGAGATGCAGCAGCGCTCCAACAATGACTGCGGCGTGAAGATGGACCGCCTCTTCGAGGGCATGAATCGCGGCTTCGATCAGATGGAGCGACACTTCGATGTCATCGACGGCCTGGTCGCGACGATTCGGCGGTCGAACAGGCAGAAGAGCTGGCTCAGCAACCCGAGCGCCGAGAGGCCCACCGACCGTCTCCACACCTCGGCCGAGACTGCCCGCAGCAGCGCCTTGAACGCTCCGAGCGGCCCCGTCGATTGAACGGGAACGGGGAGCGCCCAGGCGTGACTCGAGCCGGTAGCGGTCAATCACCCGAGGGAGGTCGTCCATGGCCGAAGGGACGCTACCCGATGTGTAGAGCGAGCACGCTCAGGTCACTCGCTTCAAGTGCGCGAACGCGGGGCGATGCCGCGCCGGCACGTCGTCGAGGTTCAGCTCGTCATAGCCAAACGAGAACTGCTCGAGGCGTGGCAGCAGCGGGCTCACCGCGACCGCTTCGATGAGCTCGGCCTGGTACACGGTGCTCACGTTGCGCACGTGGAGTCGCCGCAACACCGGCGTTGCCGCTCCACTGAGGATTCGCGCGAACGGCTCGGCCGAGATTCCGTTTCGATGCTCGAGCGTGCGGCCATACACGGCGAGCGTGGTCAGGCGGGGGAACCCACCGGCTGGCGCGAAGGTGGCGAGCAGCTCGGCCCCAGCGCCAGGCGTCACCCGCAGCTCCGTCAGTCGCGCCAGCGGTTCTCCAGACGGCAGCGACATGGCCCGGCCCATCAAGTGAAGGCGCTCGACGTGAAGTGGCTCGAGCCACGAGGGGTCGAACTCCACCGGCAGGGTCGGCTTCCAGTAGGCGGTGAGGTCGAGCTCGCGCAGCGACAGCACGCGTGCCTTCTGCATCAGCACCGGCAGCTCCTCGGGCTCGTCGAGGTCGGCCTGCAGCCGTGTCATCAGCCTCGAGCAGCGCAGGCTGAGCACCCGGTCGAGGAGCGAGGCGGCTCCACCACGGCGCCCTTTGAGCGCGCATCGCTCGAGGTAGCCGGCGCGCCAGGTCTTCGCGACGGAGGACTGGAACTCGTGGTGATGCGCGCCGAAGAGCTCGCGCTCGAGTGCCCACGCCGCCTCCTGCGCGCCCTGCTCGTCGCCCGCCCGCTTGCGCTCGAGGTGGTGGGCCCGAAGGCCGCCCTGCTCCAGCGTCCAGTCTTCGAGCACCGACCACACCGAGTCGTCTTCGGGGCTCTGTCGAACGAGCGTTTCGAGCTCTGCGTTCCAGTTCACGGCGTACGGCGTTTATCAGCTCACGGCCCGGTGACCCTCACCAGGAACGGTCCAAGCTGGCCGTCGCGAACCAGCAGCTCCCACGGCGGCGGGTCGAGCACCGGCGTTCGCCACGGCCACTCCGCGGTTCCTGTCGCCCAGGTCGCGCGGCCGGGGGTCGAGGGCCTCGCTCCGGGCGGCGAAGGCAGCTCGAGCTTCACGGTTCCGTAGCCAGGGGAGTCGGGGTCGAAGTCGCAAATCTCGCCGACGAAGACGCGACTGCCGTTGAACGGCTCGACGGCCAGCGCCGACACGATTCGGTAGCCCTGAACGAAGTGTCGCTGGGCGTAGAGCAGCGTCGGCGTCTCGCGCGCCTCGCGGTCGAGCACCCAGACGCCGTGGTCATCGAGGGCGACCAGTCGCTGGAAGTCGAGAATGCCCAATGTCGTCGCGCTCAGCTGGGTCGTCAGCACACGCGTCGTCAGGGTCGAGCCGAAGTCTCCCGTGACGATGGAGCGGCTCCCGTCGGCGCTGCGCGTCGCGTAGGCGAAGGGCCCGGTGTCGGTCACCGTGAAGGCGGTGACGTCGCGCACGGCGATGGCCCGCGTCGCCTGGCGGTTCATTCCGTACAGCGGCACCTCGTACAGGCCATCTTCGAGGACGAGCAGGTACGCAGAGGCCGTGAGCGAGTTGATGCCGAAGCCGGCCGTCAGCGGAGCGGGGAGATTCGCGACGACCTCAGCGCCGCTGCTCATCGTCGGGCTCCACACCCGAAGCGTCGACGTGCGCACCGCGTTGGCCATCGGCGCGAACTCGGTCACCACGTAGTGGAACGCGCCCTGAAACCAGAGGCCCTTCACCTCGACGTTGCCGTTGCCGAGGGGCTGAAGCTCGACGAGGCGGTCGCTGCGCAGCGACTTTGCGACCAACCACCGGCTCGACGAGGCCGCGCGAAAGGCCGTGAAGACGACGAAGTCGGGGCCCAACCCACCCTGCACCGCGAACCAGAGTCGGTCGGCAGCCGGCGCCTGTCCTGAGCGAAACGCCAGCTGCGTCGAGGTTTCGCTCACGACGAAGAGGCAGCTGTTGCCGCACCCGGCGTCGGCGGGGATGCCGGCTCGAAGCACCGACCCGAGCCCGCCGCACGACCGCCCTGCCACTGGCGCGATGATTGGAGTCGCGTTGAACGGAACTCCGGGAACGACGACTCCCGCTGCGCCTCCGCCCATCGCCGTGCCACCGCCAGTCGCGCCGCCGCCCAGCGCAGTGCCGCCGCCAGTCCCACCAGCGCGCGCTGAAGCGCCGTCTCTCAGGGCCACGGGCAGCAGGTCGTCGTCGACCGAGGGCAGGGGAGACCAGCACCCTGCGAGTACGGCCGACAGCACACAGCCAAGAGCGCGCATGTGGGCCGAGGTGCCGCAGCGGTCGGCCAGCTTCATGAAATCGAACGGCGACACGCCGACGCGCCGGGCCGTGCAGAAAGATCGACTCCCGGAATTCGACGGGAGTAATCCCTCCGCATGGGCGCGCAATGGAAGCAGAAGGGCCGCGAGGCCAACTCGAAGGCGAAGGCAAAGCTGCTCAGCAAGGCCGCGAAGGAAGTGCTCATCGCCGCGAAGGCCGGGGCTGACCCGTCGAGCAACGCACGGCTGCGGCTCGCCATCGACTACGCCAAGAAGGTGAACATGACGAAGGACACGCTCGAGCGTGTCATCAAGAAGGGCGCGGGCCTGCTCGACGAGACCGTGACCTACGAGCTCGTCACCTATGAGGGCTTCGGCCCGCACCGCGTGCCCGTCATCGTCGAGTGCCTCACCGACAACCGCACGCGCACCGCCGCCAACGTGCGCCAGATTTTCCGACTCGGGCAGATTGCGGCCACCGGAGCCGTGACGTGGGACTTCGACCGCCTCGGCGCCATCGACGCGACCGGTCCCGCCGGCGCCGACGCCGAGACCGCTGCCATCGAAGCCGGCGCGCAAGACCTCGAACCCGGAGACGAAGGCGTCACCCACTTCTATTCGGCTCCCACCGACCTCGACACGGTTCGCAAGGCGCTCGAGGCCGCGGGCTGGAAGGTGGAGTCGGCCGCGCTCGTCTGGCGCGCGAAGAACCCGGTCACCGTCGCTGCCGAGCAGCGGGCCGAGGTCGACGAGTTCCTGCAGGAGCTCGATGAAGATGATGACGTGCAGACCCTGTTCGTCGGCCTGAAGTAGCCGTCGCTTGCCGAAGGTCACGTCGCTCGCTTGATGCAGGGCAGCTCGAGCGCAACGCGCGCAGGAGGTCACGGCTACCGCGGGCGAGGCGGTTACCATCCACTTCGGCATGACCGCTCCGTCGTCCCTCGAGGCCATCATCACGGTTGGGTTCGACCACCTCGTTCGCGAGTGGTCGACGGGCGCCGAGGGGCTCTACGGCTGGTCGCGTGACGAGGCAGTGGGGCGGCGCGTCTACGAGCTCATCTCGCCGTGGGTCGACGGTGCCCACTTCGAAGCGCTGCTCGACTCGCTCCGGGCGAAGGAGTCGCTGAGCCACGAGGCGGTGCGGGTTCGCAAGGACGGGTGTCGGCTGGTGGTGGCCGTGAACCTGTCGCTGCTGCGAAGCGAGCGTGGAGCGCCCATCGGTCTGGTCGGCATCGCGAGACGAGTCGATGACGACCGTGACCGCAACCGCGAGCTCGACGAAGCGCGTCTCAACGACCTCGGCCAGCGAATGAACGAGCTCGAGCTGGTCGTGGGGCCAGACGGCGAGCTCGTCAGCGTCAACGACCGCGCGTGCGAGGTGTACGGCTATTCGCGCGAGGCGCTGTTGCGCCTCAACGTTCGCGACCTCAGCGCGCCAGCGTCACTTCAGACGCTGCAGCGGGAGCTCATGCAGGCTCTCGAGCAGAGCGTGCGCTTCGAGACGCTGCACCGCCGGCGAGACGGCTCGGAGTTTCCCGTCGAGATGAGCGCGCGGCCATTTCGCATCGGCGGCAACCGCTACACGCACAGCCTCGTGCGCGACCTCACCGAGCAACGCCAGTTGGTGCGCGACCAGCAGTTGCTCGCGAGCCTGGTGCGCTCGATGGAAGACGCGGTCGTCGTCACCACCAGCGCCTTCGTCATCACCGAGTTCACCGGCCGCGCCGAAGCGATGATGGGCGTCGCGCGCAAGGAGGTGCTGGGGCGCGACCTCTTCGCCTGCTTCGAGTTCTCGCAGCCCGACGACTCGTGGGCTCGCGCCAGGCCACAGCTCGTCGGCCGCAATGCGGTGCGGTTCCGGCTCCGATTTCGCCGCTCCGACGACTGGGCCGACCTCGACGTGTCCATGGTGCCGCTCGCCCTCGACGATGCTGAAGGCGGCTGGTTGCTGGTGGGGCGCGACATCAGCGCGCAGATGACGGCCGAGCGCGCGAGGGACGAAGCTCACGCCGCGTTGCGCGCCAGCGAAAGCCGGTACCGTGCGCTCTTCGAGAACATCGGCGAAGAACTCTCGCTGTTCACGGTGATGCGCGACGAGCAGGGGCGCGTCGTCGACTGGGTGCTGCGGGAGTCGAACGCCGAAGGCCGGAAGAACTTCGGGCCCTGGTACGAGAAAATCGTCAACCAACCAGTTCGGGCCTTCGTCACAGAGGGGCCCATGCGCGCGCACCTGGACCGCAGCGACGAGGTGCTCGCGGGTCGGCCGGTGGTGTTCGAGTCCTTCGTCGCGAAACGCAATCAGTGGTTTCGCAGCGCCAGCTTCGCCATCGACGCCGACACCATCGTGGCCGCGGCCCTCGACATCACGGACCGGCGCGTCGCCGAAGACCGTCTCACCGCCGAGTCGGCCTACACGCGCAGCCTCATCGAGGCGAACCTCGACCCGCTGGTGACGCTCGACGCCGCCAACCGCATCATCGACGCCAATGAGGCCACCGAGCGGCTGTTGAACCTTCACCGCAACGACGTGATGGGTGCGCCGTTTCACACGCTCTTCACCGACCCGGTCTCGGCGCGCGCCTTCGTCGACGAGGTGCGCGCGAAGGGGCAGGTGGTCGACTGGCCGCTCGAGTCCTTCTCGACGAAGCAGGGCCGGCGCACGCTGCTCTTCAACGGCACCGAGCTGCCCTCGACGACGCGGAACGGGCGGGTGGTGGCGACGGCGCGAGACGTCACGGTGCTGCAGCAGACCCAGGCCGCGCTGACCGAGGCGTCACGCGCGGCGAAGACGGCGAACGAGCTGAAGAGCCAGTTCCTCGCGAACATGTCGCACGAGATTCGAACGCCGCTCAACGCCGTCATCGGGCTGGCGCGACTGGGGCTGGACGAGGACCACGGCCCGCGGCTCAAGGAGTACCTCGCGCTCATTCACCGGGTGGGCGCGAGCCTCGTCGAGTTGATCAACGACATTCTCGACTTCTCCAGAATCGAAGCCGGGAAGCTGGTCGTCGAGTCGGCGCCGTTTCGGCTGCGGGCGTTGCTGCGCGACCTGCACGACACCTTCGAGCCGGCGGCCGAATCGCGGGGCCTGCACCTGGGCTTCTCGGTGTCGCCCGAGCTGCCCGAGTTCATCATGGGAGACGCGCTGCGCGTGCGGCAGGTGGTGTCGAACCTGGTGTCGAACGCGCTCAAGTTCACGCTCGCGGGGCGGGTCGACGTCTCGGTCGAAGGCGACGACCACGAGCACCTGCTGATTCGCGTGAAGGACACCGGCATCGGCCTGTCGGTCGAGCAGCGCGCTCGGCTCTTCGAGTCGTTCGTGCAGGCCGACGCTTCGACGACGCGCCGCTACGGAGGCTCGGGTCTCGGGCTGGCCATCAGCCGTCAGCTCGCCCGGCTCATGGAGGGCTCGCTCGAGGTGGAATCCGCTCCTGACGAAGGGTCGACCTTCAGCTTCCGGTGGCCGCTGCACACCCCTTCGACCGGAGCGCTTCGCGAGGTGATGGCTCGCGAGCAGACGACGAAGACGCGCGAGGTGCCCACCGCTCTGGCCGGTCGCCGCGTGCTGCTCGTCGAAGACAACAAGGTCAATCAACTGCTGGGGCGCACGCTGCTGCAGAAGGCGCGCATGGTGGTGGCGGTCGCCGAGAACGGGCATCAGGCCGTGGCTGCGTTGATGGCGCCAGACGCCGACTTCGAGGTGGTGTTGATGGACGTGCAGATGCCCGAGATGGACGGGCTCGAGGCGACCCGCATCGTTCGTGAGCGGTTGGGCGCGCGCTGCCCACCCATCATCGCGATGACCGCGAACGCGATGCCTGAAGACAGGGCGCGCACGCTGGCCGTGGGCATGGTCGAGCACGTTGCCAAGCCCATCGACGTCGACGCGCTGTACGCCGTGCTCCGGCGGGTGCTCAGCGCGTGATGGTGGCGAGCTGTTCTGCGAGCTCGGCTGCAGGTCGCGACGAGACCCATTGCCGCAGTGACTTCACCGACACGCGATTGGCGGCCTCGAGCAGCTCGCGCTCCTTCGCGTCGGGCAGGGGCAGGCTGAGCGAGAAGTCCTTCTTCACCCGTTTGATCAGCTCCACCGCCCACTCGCGGCGGGCGTACGAGGCGTTGGCGTCGGCGGCGAGGGTGATCAACCGTTCGAGGCTCTCGCGGGTGAAGCGCACGGTGACCCGAACGCGATTCGACTGAACGTCTTTCAGTGAGAAGAAGACGTCGAACGTTCCCGGGAGAAGGAAGAGGCGCTCGTTCGCGTCGGTGCGCACCTCGAGCGAGTCACCGGCAGGCAGGGTCACGGGCTTCACGACGGGCATCACCATCGCCCACTCTCCGTGGCCGCGATCGGTGGTGCTGGGCTGGCCCATCGAGAACGAGTGGTCTTCGTGGGTCTCGACGTCGACGAGGTGAACGGTGGCGTGCGTCGACGCGCGCGGGTCTTCGATGGTGAGCGCGGCCTTGGTGGTGTTGGAGACGACGACGCTGACAGGGAGCGCCTCGGTGAGCGCCACGGCAGACTTCACCTGAAGCTTCAGCACGGGAACCTCGGCGTTGGCCGTCACCGCCATCAGAAGGAGCACCGTTCCCACGCAGACGGGATGCAGCGAGGGACGAGAACGAGCATTCACGTGGGCTCCAGTCGTCGGGCCAGCAGCGCGAGCGCAGGCATCGCGAACGCCCAGCAGACGCCGATGGTGACGAGGCTTCGCGTCCCGTCGAGGTGAAGCGCTCCGAGCCGAGCGCCGCCCGAGTAGCTGAGCGGCCCGACCAGCGCGCCCAGCACCGCAGCGAGCGACAACCGCGTCGTCAGCCACTCGAGCGAGTTTCCGCGACACATGGCGCCCGCGAACACCGGCCACAACGAGAGCAGCCACACTGCGGGGAAGACGGTCGCGTGCTCTGCCACGAGCCCGCCGACGTGCTGGTTGATGGACTCGACACCGAGGCCGAGCGTCAGCGCGACGCCGCCGCGTACGAGCTCACGGTGGAGCGCGCCCGAGGTGCCGGCGTGAACGAAGAACACGAGCGCATTGGCGGCGGCTCCGACGAGGTGCCACGGCGTGCTCGCGAGCACCGCAGCGGCGAACCACGCGCCCTGCATGCCCGCGACGTGCAGCCACTTGCGCGCGGCGGTCACCCGGTTCTCCCGTTCGACTCCGCCCGGCTTCGTCTCACTCCTTCTTCTTCAGCTTCGCCTCGTTGTCCTTGATGAAGGCGCGAATGTCGTCGGCCATGTCGAGCAGCTTGGTCCACTGCTCCTGGTAGAGCGTCACCGGGAAGCGGCCCATGCCGTAGATGCTGACGGCGCCCTTCTCGGACACCTTCATCGAGATGCCCTTGGCGCCGCGGCTCTTGAGCGCCTCGTTCTCGGCCTTCAGCTTCTCGAGTTCTGCTCTCAGTTCTTCTTCAGTGCTCATGGGCGAACCGTGCCACTTGTGCCGCGCCGACGCACGCGCTTCAGACCTCGACGTCGACGACGGTGCAGGGCAGCTCGCAGTCGCTCGTGGTGCAGTTGATGACGCGTGTGGGGCCGAGCGGCCACTCGCCGCGGTCTTCGTGAATGTGCCCGAAGAAGTGCACCTTCGGTGTCACGCGGCCGAGGTGGCGGAGCAGGTCTTCACAGCCGACGCGACGCCCGTCCCAGCAGCGGTCGCCGAGGTCTTTTGGCGGGCCGTGCGTCACCAGCACGTGAACGCCGTCGGGAATCAGCCTCCACTTCGCGTCGAGGTCAGGCCCGCGCTGCAGGTTGAAGGCCCAGTCGTAGAACCACGGCTGCCACGGGCTGCCCCAGATGCGCAGGCCGTCCACGGTGGTCTCTTCGTCTTCGAGGTAGGTGAGGCCGTCGAAGAGCTTGCGCGCCTCGGCGGGTTTCTCCTGCACGTAGAAGTCGTGGTTACCGGCGATGACGACCTTGTGCCGGTGCGGCAGTGAGCGGAGCCACCGCGTCACCTCTTCGAGCTGTGGGCGCGTGCCGCGAGGCGTGAGGTCTCCGGCGTGAATGAGCACGTCACCGTCAGGCACCTCGAGGCGGTGGTGCTTTCCGTGTGTGTCGGCCATCGCCACCAGTCGCAGCGTCGTCATGCGCGCGCATCCTCCGTGAGTCGGCGGTCAGTCGCCAGCGTGGCGCTCCGTCAGCCGGGCCGGAGGCCATCGATGGCACACACGGTTCAGCTGGAGCGGATGTTCGACGAAATCACCTTCACCAAGCCGGGACACGAAATCGCGGCGAAGGCGCTGATCAAGATCGAGCAGTTGAAGGCGAAGATTGCCGAACGCGAAGCACGCATCACGAAGCTCTGCGAGCAGCATCGCCTCGGCGCCGCAGACCTCTTCGCGCTGGCGCAGGAGCAGAGCGAGTCGGACTACCGAAGGCCGGCCTACGTCGCTCCAATCAGAGACGTTCCAGCAGGTGTCGCGACCGCGCTGACGAAGGAGTCACAGCAGGTGGAATCAGAGCGTGCCCAGGCGAGAACGCTCGGGCTGCTGACTCGCAACATCGAGCCGGGCAGAGCCCACGAACTCTCGTTCGCCGAGCTCGAGTACCTCGACTTCTGAGACCGGCCATGAAGGTCTTCTTCTCTCCCGAGTACTGCATCGCAGGCTCACGCTTCGAGACACTGCAGAAGTCGGGGTGGGTCGCGGCCTCGCTCGAGCGCCGTCCCATCACGGGAGTCCAGGTGCTCGCGCCAGCGCTGCTCGATGAAGAGGCGCTGCTCGACGTTCACGACGAGACGTACGTCGAGGCGATTCGCACCGGCAAGCCACGCTGGCACGCGCAGGCCCAGGGCTTCGAGTGGTGTGACGCGCTGTGGACGGCAACGCTCGCATCGAGCAGTGGCGCCGTCGCAGCGGCGTTGCATGCGTTGAGGAGCGGTGGCGTCGCCGGCTCGTTGAGCAGCGGGCTTCATCACGCACGCGTCGACACGGGCGCCGGCTTCTGCACCTTCAATGGGCTCGCGCTCGCGGGTCGGGCCGCGCTCGCTGCCGGCGCGGAGCGGGTGTTGCTCCTCGACTTCGACGCGCACGGCGGCGGCGGAACCTGGTCGTTGCTGTCGGGCGACCCTGCGTTCACCTCGGTCGACGTCTGCACGTACGACTACGACCGCTTCAGCTCGCGGCGCTGGAAGAACGTGCTCGTCACGAATCCACAGACCTACGCCGCCACCATCGAGCGTGAGCTCTCGCTGCTCGACGACGCCGGCTCGTTCGACCTCTGCCTGTACAACGCAGGAATGGACCCGTGCGAGCTGAGCGACCAGGGCCTGCCGGGCTTGAAGCAGTCGGTCCTCGCGGAGCGGGAGCGCCTGGTCTTCGACTGGTGCCGGGCGCACGCACTCCCAGTCGCCTTCGTGCTGGCGGGTGGCTACCTCTCGCCACGGCTCGACCGCGGAGGGCTCGTGTCACTGCATCGAGAGACGCTTCGCGCAGCCGCGGCGTCAGCTCCACTCGAGGCGCAATGACAACAACGCCGGAGACGCGAGCTCGAGGCGCGTGAGCCGCACGTTCGACGCCTTCGACGCTTCGAGCCACGCCACGAAGCTGCCGGCGAGCTCGTAGTAGGCGACCTCGGCCATCAGCGGCCAGTCGCGCAGCTCGGCGTCGGCGGTCGGTGGCGCCTTGTTCGTCATCACCAGCGAGCCGAAGTCGAAGTACGTGCGCCAGAAGCGGCCCGACAGCGAGAACACGGTGGGCGCGGTCGCGAACTTCATGGCCGCGCGGAAGAAGGCGCCGATGTCGCGCGTCGCCATCGCGTGGCCGAAGTCGATGGCCTTGCGCACGTCACCCGCGTGCTGCGTCTTGATGAGGTGCTCGATGGCCGAGAAGTAGAGCTCGAGCGGCAGCCAGCCCACCGAGGTGAGGCCCGCCGTCTTCGAGTACTGCTTCAGCGGCGTCGGCAGCGCCTCGGCCCACCCCGTGAGCGACTCCGGCCCGTACACCTGGTGCGCGTGCTCGATGAGGTGCAGCAGGCCGAAGCCCTTCATGCGCCCACCGCACGGCCGCGACGGGTCGACGGGCTGCAGCGGCACCCGCTGCGGGTTCGAGAGCAACGGCACTCGCGTCGACAGGCCCGGGCTCATGCAGCACATCCTCCGGAATCCCTCCACACGCGGCAACCGTCTTCCAACTCGCTCCGCTCGGCGTCATGAAGAGGCATGCGACAGCTTCTGCTCTGCGTGGTGCTCGTCGGGTGTGAATCGGGAACGGCGGTCGTGCTCGACGTGACGGTGCCGACGTCGGTGAGCAGCGCCTTCTCGGAAGGTGCGCGCGGCGTGCTGGTGACGACGACGCCGATGGGAACGTTCGGCTCCGTCGTGTTGTGCGGCCAGGCGTTGCCGTCGCCGCTGGTGCTCTCGCAGGACTTCGGGTTCGGCTGTCTGGGCTCGCGCAACGGCAGGTCCGAGACGGTGAGCGCCTGGGTCGAGCCGATGCCCGCTGGCTGGAGCGCCGCGCCGTGCAGCGTGTCGCGCGAGTTCTACGGCTCGCTGGGCACCTCGAGCGATGACGGAGGGTCGCCGTTTGCGGCCGCGCCTCAGGCCAGCTGGGCGCAGGCGACGCAGGGCTCGACGTGGAAGCGCGACCTCTCTCCGTGCGGTGGCAATCTCAAGGCGGCGCTGACGCTCGCCGTGCCCTGACTCCGCCGGGAAGAGGTTCACGGCCCAACACGAGCCGCGGGCGTCGATGGCGGGCCGATGCGGCACGAGCGCGGTCCGTTCGCGACGAAGCGAAGCGTTGGGTACACCGTGTCGTCAGCCCACCCCGTCGCGTCCGTCGCGAGCGCCTGGGTGAGGAAGAGGGTGCCGAACGTACCCTGCTGGCGGAGCGCGCAGAGGACGCCCACGGTGCCGCGGCCGCAGACGTCGAGCTGGCCGTCTCCATCGAGGTCGGCGAACTGAATCGTCGCGGAGGTGGACGGCGAGGCGCCCCAGCCAGTGGCGTCATTGAAGAGCTGCGTCGCGGTCGGCGAGATGAAGTGCGCGCCATCCGAGCGCGCGCACAGGAGGCCTGCCGCAGCGCGGCCGCAGACGTCGGCCTTTCCATCTCCATCGAGGTCGGGGAACTGCACCGTCGAATACTGGGAGCGCTGCGTCCAACCGGCGGCGTCGGAGAAGTCGGTCGACCAGACCGTCGGGGCAAGAAAGCCGGAGCCGTCTGACACGGCGCAGATGATGCCCAGCACGCTGCGCCCGCACACGTCGGCTCTGCCATCGCCGTTCACGTCGGGGAACTGCACGGTCTGGTACAGCGCCGCGTTCGCGCCCCAGCCGAGGCCATCGCTGAATTCGGTCGTCCACGAGGTGTAGGGCCCGAAGCCCGAGCCGGTCGAGGTGGAGCACGAGATGCCGAAGATGCCTCGCCCGCAGGCGTCGGCTTTGCCGTCACCCGTGACGTCGGCGAACTGCACGTTGGCGAAGTAGCGCGGGTCGCCCCACGAGGTGGCGTCGTTGAAGCTGGTCGAGCGCCAGATGCCTGCGTCGGTGAGCGCGCACACCACGCCGGCGTCGCTGCGGCCACAGACGTCCTTCTTGCCGTCTCCGTTCGGGTCGGCGAGCTGAATGGTCGAGTAGTACCGGGGAGCGGCTCCCCAGCCGACGGCGTCGGAGAACTCGGTCGCCCACATCTGCATGGCGCCGAAGGTCGTGCCGCTGTTGAGCGCGCAGTTGAAGCCGAAGAGGCCACGCCCGCACGCATCGCCACGCCCGTCACCGTCGACGTCTCCGAAGGTCACCGTGCGGCCGGTGCTGGCGGTGTTCCAACCAGTCGCGTCGTTGAAGAGACTGGTCGCCCAGGCTCCACCAAAGGGTCCGATGGTGCCCTGGGTTGCGACGGCGCAGGTGACACCCGCGTGTGCACGCCCGCAGAGCAGCAGACTGCAGCCGGCGTCGATGCCCGCGTCGATGCCTGCGTCGATGCCCGCGTCGATGGTCGCTCCGCCAGCGGATCCGCCTGCCATTCCACCAGCGGCTCCACCTGCTGATCCGCCCGCCACTCCACCAGCGGATCCACCAGCTGATCCGCCCGCGACTCCACCAGCTGATCCGCCCGCGATTCCACCCGCTGATCCGCCGGCCGTGCCACCTGCCGAACCACCGGAGGCTCCGCCAGCCACTCCACCTGCCGAACCACCGGAGGATCCACCAGCCACTCCACCTGCCGTTCCGCCGCCGCCAGTTCCATTCGGCAGCGAATCGCCAACGAGCGACACCAACACCTCGGGAGCGTTCGCCGCGTCGCTGGTGATGATCAACCGAGCTGACTTCGGTCCGCGGTCACCCGGGCGGAACGTGACCTCGACCTCGGTCGACGTCGACGGAGCGAGACTGCTCGAGACCGGCCTGCTGGCGGTGAACGCCGCATCGCCCTGAACGCTCGCGGACTGAAGGGTGAGCGTGACGGTGCCGCGGCTCAGGACGGTCACCTTCCTGGTCAACGAACTTCCGGGAGCGACGGTGCCGAAGTCGAGCGAGCCGGGCTGCACCTCGATCTCCGGTCGTGCTCGCATGGTGCCACCGCCGCAGTCGCAACCAACCATCACGGCGATGAGCAGCACGCTCGAGCAGAGTCGGAGCAACGGATCGAACGAGGACACGAAAGGAGGACGGTTCGAACCTTCGCAGTTTTGCGTCATTACCTTCGACTCACGAGTCCTTCAGGCCGAGCGACTCGAGCTTGTAATAGAGCGTGCGTCGACTCACGCCGAGCAGCCGGGCCGCGAGCGCGCGGTTGCCCTTCGCCTGGTCGAGCGCGTCCTGCACGGCCTGCCGCTCGGCGTCTTTGCGCCGGTCATCGAGCAGCCCACCCGAGGCTTCAGGCGCCGTCGTCACCGCCGCAGCTGGAGCCCCCGCGCGTTGCAGCTCGCGCTGCACGTCCTCCATCGTCAGCGCATCGGTCGACGAGAGCACCACCAACCGCTCGAGGAAGTTCTGCAGCTGGCGCACGTTGCCGGGCCACGGCTGCGCGGCCAGCAGCCTCGCGGCGTCGGGCGTGAGTGAGGCCTTCGGACGACCATGCGTGGCGCCGAGCGTCGAGACGAAGTGCAGGGCGAGCGCCTCGATGTCGTCGGCGCGCTCCCGCAACGGCGGCAAGACGATGGGAATGACGTTCAACCGGTAGAAGAGGTCTTCGCGAAAGGTGCCCTCGCGCACCATCTGCTCGAGCGGGCGATGGGTCGCGGCGACGAAGCGCACGTCGGCCTTCAGCGTCTCGGTGCCGCCCACGCGCTCGAACTCGCGCTCCTGAATCAGCCGCAGCAGCTTCACCTGAATCGGCATCGACAGCTCGCCGACCTCGTCGAGGAACAGCGTGCCGCCCTTCGCGAGCTCGACGCGGCCGGGTTTGCGGTTCACCGCCCCCGTGAACGCGCCCTTCTCGTAACCGAACAACTCGGACTCGAAGAGCGTGTCGGGAATCGCGCCGCCGGTGAGGCGAACGAAGGGCTCCTTCGCGCGGGTGGAGCGGGCATGAATCGCGCGCGCCGCCAGCTCCTTGCCGGTGCCGGTCTCGCCGAGAATCAACACCGTCGCCGAGCTCTGGCCGGCCTTCGCGATGAGCGCCTTCACCTCGTCGAGCGCCTTCGAGCGGCCCACCATGCCGTCAGCCATCGCCTGGGCGGGCGGCGCTTCACGCGGCGCTTTCGAGATGCCCAGCGCCTTGCGCGCGCAGAAGAGCACCTCGTCTTTCGCGAACGGCTTCATCACGAAGTCGGCGGCGCCGGCCTTCATCGCCTCGACCGCCATCGACACGGTGCCGTGAGCGGTCAGCAACACCACCGGCACCTCGGGCATCAGGCGCTTCAGTGTGGCCAGCAGCTGAAACCCATCCATGCCCGGCATGCGCACGTCGGACATCACCAGGTCGAACGGCCGCTTCTCGAGCGTCGCGAGCGCGACCTGCGCGTTGGGCACGAAGGTGGCTTCGAAGCCGTCCTGCTTGAGCAACGCCGCGAGCACCGAGCCCACCGCGACGTCGTCGTCCACGACCAGCACACTTGCCTGCGATTCAGCCATGAGGGGCATCAGAGTGCAGGCAGCCCGACGTGTCGACGTTCAACTCGTTCGGCTCTCACGGTCGCCGTCACCGCTCCGTCTCGATGACAGCGTAGCGGGTGCCCGAGGGCTGCCACGCCAGCACCAGCCGACGGTCTTGCGTCACGTGCACGAAGGCCCACGGTTCGTCGAACGGGCGAAGTCGTCGTGTCGAGGCGTGAGAGGCGTTGCCGGATTCACTGCGAGGTCGGCCTGCGACGATTCGGCTACGGCAGAAACACCCAGGTGTCCGTACCGGTGAAGAGCGTGAGCCGTTGGCGAGCAAGGTCGTAGGCTAGCGCTGTGCTTTCGGTGCGCTGGCGAGGAGGCGAGACAACAGGAAAGCGCTGAGTCCAGGTGGTGCCGTTCCAATCCCAGGTGTCGGAGAGGAACGTTGGCTCACCGCCGCCGAAGAGGACGACAGTGCGGCGCATGGAGTCCCAGGCGAGGGCGTGGAGGAACCGGGCGGGCGGCGAAGTCACCGGGCTGCTCTGGGTCCAGGTGGTGCCGTCCCACTCCCAGGTATCAGAGAGCAGGCCGTTGGCGTCGTGGCCCCCGAAGAGGACGACGCGCTGGCGGGCGGAGTCGTATGCAAGGGCGTGTTGGCAGCGGGCGGGCGGCGAAGGTGAGGAAGAGCGCTGAGTCCAGGTGGAGCCATCCCACTCCCAGGTGTCCGAGAGCGTGCCGCCGCCCTGAGAAGTCCCCCCGAAGAGGACGACGCGCTGGCGGGCGGAGTCGTAGGCGAGGGAGTGATTGGCGCGGGCAGGCGGCGAGGCAGCTGGGAAGCGCTGAGTCCAGGTGGCGCCGTCCCATTCCCAGGTGTCTCGGACATACGACACGCCTGTCCAGCCACCGAAGAGGACGACGCGCCGGCGGGCGGCGTCGGAGGCCAGCGCGTGCCACACGCGGGCTGGCGGCGAGGCGGAGGGGAAGCGCTGAGTCCAGAGAGCGCCGTCCCATTCCCAGGTGTCTCCCAGGAAATACCCACCTGACCCGCCGCCGAAGAGGACGATGCGCTGGCGGGCGATGTCCGAGGCGAGGGCGTGGGACTCGCGGCCAGGAGGAGAGGGTGAGCGCTGAACCCAGCTGGTGCCGCCCCACTCCCAGGTGTCTGAGAGCAAGTGGCTGTCGACAAAGCTGAAACCCCCGAAGAGGACCACGCGCTGGCGGGCGCCGTCGTATGCGAGAGCGTGCAAGAACCGGCTGGGCGGCGAAGGAACGGCGCTGCGCTGGGTCCAGCTGGTGCCGTCCCATTCCCAGGTGTCGTCGAACCCGCCTCCGCCGTGGTCGGCGCCACCGAAGACGACGACGCGCTGGCGGGTGGCATCGTAGGCGATGGCGTGTCGCCCGCGGGCCGGCGGCGAGGCAGCGGGGAAGCGCCGAGTCCAGGTGACGCCGTCCCACTCCCAGGTGTCGGAGAACGTGCCGAAAAGGTCGTTGTTGCCGTCGTAGCCTCCGAAGAGGACGACGCGCTGGCGGGCCGCGTCGTAGGCGAGGGCGTGTTCGGAGCGGGCCGGAGGCGACGTCGCCGGAGAGCCCTGAGTCCAGGTGGTGCCGTCCCACTCCCAGGTGTCAGAGCGTGTGCCTGCGAGGTCGGCGTTGCCCCCGAAGAGGATGACCCGTCGGCGAGCAGCGTCATACGCGAGGGCCGTGTCGAAGCGCGCCGGCGGCGAGGCAGCCGGGAAGCGCTGAGTCCAGGTGGCGCCGTCCCACTCCCAGGTATCAGCGAGCGCGCCGCCGAGGTCGCTGCCCCCGAAGAGCACGACACGCTGGCGGGCGGCGTCGTAGGCCATGGCGTGGCCGTCGCGGGCGGGCGGCGAGGCAGCGGGGAAGCGCTGAGTCCAGATCGCGCCGTCCAACACCCAGGTGTCCGCAGTGGAGCCGCCGAAAAGGACGAGGCGCTGGCGGGCGTCGTCAAAGGCCATGGCGTGTCCTGAGCGCGCGGTGACGCTGGCTTTCGCCCAGGTGTTGGCGCAGCGGCCGGTGTCTGGGCGAACGCGCGTCACACACGCTCCAGAGATGCACACGTCGACCCGGCTCGTCAGGCAGTCGTCGGGGCCGCACAGGGTGCCGTCGGGCGCCTCTTCTGTCGCGCAGCCAGTCGCCAGGTCGCACCTCGCCACCCTGCACGGCGCTGTGGGCTCAGGGCAGACGCGCGGGGAATGCCTGCAGCCCGCCACCTCGTCACACGCATCGATGGTGCAAGCATTGGCGTCATCGCAGCCCTTGAGTTGGCCCACGCAGGTGCCCGCGTTGCAGCCGCCCATCACACAGCGCGTCTCGCATGCGGTGCCGTTGGCTCTGGTGGACTCGACGCATCGGGCGCCCGTGACGTCGAAGCTCGCGTCGAGGCAGACGTTCGATGCGACGCAGGCAGGCACCTGCACCGCCTCTGCCTCGACCTGCAGCTCGAGCCCGCCAACGACGAGCACGCCCGACACCAGACCCGGCTGCAGCGGCGCGAAGCTGACGATGACCTCTGCCACCTCGCCGCGCGTCACGCGCAAGCGGTCCGGCGTGACCGTGAACGGGTCTTCCACCACGACATCGGCTTCGACCGGCGCGCCGCCCTCGTTGAGGACAGACACCACGGCGGTGGCCACCTGGCCGACGTACACCGCTCCCAGTGACAGATGCTGCGGCGCCAGTACCAGGCGCGAAGGCGCCAACGGCTGAAGTTGCTGCCCGCAGCGGCATGCGCTGAGGGCCAGCGACAGCATCAGCATGACGGGTCGCATGTTCGGAAAGAGACTCCGACACGACAGGAAGCTCAAGAACCGTGCGAGGCCATCGCGATGAGGGCTGCTGATCAGCTCGTGGCGTTCAGCGGCAACAAAAGCTCGACGCGGGTGCCCTGACCTTCACGCGACTCGAGCCGAACGTCTCCGCCGTGGGCGCGGGCAATCTGCTTCACGAACGCGAGGCCCAGCCCGCTGCCGGTCGCCTTCGTGGTGAAGAACAGCTCGAACGCCTGCTCTCTCGTGCGCGGGTCCATGCCCTGGCCGGTGTCGGTGACCGAGAGCGACAGGTGCTCGCCTTCGCGCGCCGTGGCGATGGTGATGGAGCCTCCGGTCGGCATCGCCTCGAACGCGTTCTTCACCAGGTTCTCGACGACCGACGAGACGAGCTCGGGGTCGAGCTGAATGGGCGGCAGGTTCGGCTCGAGCTTCGAGGTCACCGTCACGCTGCTCGCGCCCGCGAACGCCTGCAGCGACAGCACCTTCGTCACCAGCTCGTTGAGGTCCATCGACTGGCGCTCGAGCTCCATGCGCGAGAGGCGCTGGTAGCGGTCGATGATGGAGGTGAGGCGGTCGAGCTGTTGCACCAGCAGCGCCGAGAAGTGGGTGAGGTCTTCCTTCTGCAGCACGCGCAGCTCACCTTCGAGCAGCTCGGCCGCTCCACGCGCCGCCGCGAGCGGGTTCTTCAGGTCGTGCGCCATCTGCGCCGAGAAGCGCCCCAGCGTCGCGAAGCGCTCGAGCCCTTCCCGCCGCCGCGCGAGCACCTGCCACGCCAATCGCCCAGCCGCGCCGAGCCCGAGCGTGAAGCCCGAGATGGCCAGCACCAGCACACCCTGATGGTCTCGCAGCGCGCCGAAGAGCGTGAGGAAGACGACGACCACGAAGAGCGCGAACAACATCGCCTGGCCGAGCTGCTGCCGCTTCGAGGCCGTCGAGACGCCGAGCGTGATGGCGATGAGCAGGCTGTTCAGCACGGTGCTGCCGGCGGTCGCGAGCGGAGGCACCGGCACACCCATGTCGTTGAACAGGTCGGTCAGCATCAACGGCACGCCGACGAGCAACGCGATGACGAAGAGCCAGGTGCGCTGACGCTCCGACTCGCCGACGACCTCTCGCAGATGCGACCAGAACAACCAGATGCCGAGGCATGCGACGGGAACGCTGGTGACGGCCGAGATGAGGGCGTGCTCGCCCAGCCCCAGATTGAAGGCGTCGCTCTGCGAGTCGACCAGCACCAGCACCGCTTCAGCCGCGAAGACGACCCAGGTGACGACGAGCGCGGCGCGCAGCTTTCGCAGCCGGCCCGTGAACGCGAGCGCGTAGTGCAGCAACAACGCCGGGAAGAGCGGCGTCACGATGGCGCCGACCCATTGGTAGGACGCGTCTCTCGTCAGCTCGCGGGCGACCGACGCGGCGTTCCAGACGAACTGGTCGATGGCGAGCAGCACCAGGGGCAGCCGGAAGGTGGGGTTCGCGTGGCGGGACAACGCGAGCGCGACGACGACCACCGTCGAGGTGGCCGCCAGCACGTGCATCCAGGTCCACACGCTGAACATCGAAGGGCCAGCCTGCTGCGGACTCTGGACGAGCGCCATCTTTCGCCCACGCCGGAGCGTGACTCATCGGTTGACGTCTTTCCGAGCCTCTCGCTACACGGCGCCGATGCGCTTCTTCGTCCTGGCCGGAACGCTCGTCTCGTTGAACGTGTTCGCGCAGCAGGCGCCCCCGTGCACGAAGGAGCTCGCTGGCGTGCTGTTCGACTTCGGCACGCCGCAGGCGCCGCGGCTGTTCAAGTGTGATGGCCGCACATGGGCCGCGTGGAGCATTCCGCCCTCGCTCTGCACCGCGCCGCCCCCTGCCGCGACGGAGCCCGCACCTGCGCCAGCTGTCGAAGCACCACCCCCGATGCCGCCGCTCGAGACGTTGCCTCCGCTTCCGAAGGGCCCTGCGCCTGGCACCGACGTGGTCGCGAACAACGAGTGCCGCAGGCAATGCATGCTCTCGTTCAATCAGTGCGTGAAGACGCGCTGTGGCACCGCCATCGCCGCGTCCTGCCGGCAGTCGTGTGACAAACAACAGACGAAGTGCGTGACGGGGTGCCCATGAAGCGCGTCTCTTTGCTCCTCGCGGTCTTCGTCTTCGTCGGTTGCCAGCCCACCACGCGCCGAATCGTTCGTGGCCCCTCGACGCCGCGTGCGCCGAGTTGCTCCGTCTCCATTCCCGCCGTGCGCATCACCGACGTCACCTGCCAGGGGGACTTCTCGCGTGACGAGCTGTGGAGAGCAGCGCTCGTGAAGACCGCCGAGACGGGGCCCGAGCAGGGCAGCTTCTCGTTCGACATCGTCGAGACGAACGAGTCGGCGGGCTGGCGGGCGTTGCGCGCGAAGTTCATGACGGCGCAGGAGCCAGTGGGTCCACACACCATCGACGTGCTGCTCTCGCCGGCTCAGCTGGAGGCCGCTCGCAACCGCGCCACGCTGAGGGCCTGTCAGCGCGCCGTCATCGTGGAAGGCACGGACCAGGCGACGAAGGCGTCGTGTCTGCAGTACCTCTCGACGCAGCAGCAGCTCGCGCAGACCGAACGCCACCACGCCGAAGAGATGGGCGTGCAGCGTCAAGCCGTCGAGGCGCAGAAGCAGCAAGCGCAGGCCCAGCAGCAGGCGGCCGATGCGTTGCTGTTGCAGTCGATGCAGCGAAACCGGTCGACCATCGTCGTCGTGGGCAGCAGCAACTGTCGCTCGAGCCTCGACTGCGCCTTTGGCGAGTTCTGCAAGGACTGGAGCGGCGGTCGCGTCTGCATGGGCAACGGCGGTGGCGGGGCTCCGTGCTCGAGCGGCATCGACTGCAGCGGTGGCTTGTTCTGCCGTGGCGGGCTCTGCGCGCGCTGAAATTCGGGCATGCTCGCGTCGAGGGGTCCGTGAGCGAACCAGTGGAAGAGCCCATCGTCTTCGGGTCTGGCGTCGAGGCGCTGCGCAACGCGCTCGAGCGGCACCTCACGCCCGCGCTGCGCGAGGAGTTGCTGCACGCAGGATTCGACCTGAACAAGGTCATGCCGGCGTACCCGATGGACCAGTGGGTCGACGCGCTGCGCATCGTCGCGCGCCACCTCGCGCCGCAGCTGCCCGAGCACGACCAGTACGTGCACCTCGGCCGGCAGTTCATGAAGGGCTTCGTGTCGACGGCGGTGGGGAAGGCGGCGCTCGCCATCAGCCGCGTCATCGGCCCCAGAAGAACGCTGCTGCGCATGGGCCGCAACTTCAAGCAGGCCACCAACTACATCGAGACGCAGACGTCCGAGGTCGCCGAGCGCGAGCTGCACCTGCGCATCTACACGCACGACCGCTTCCTCGGAAAGACGCGCGACCGCTCGACGCTGGTGACGGACTACCGGCGCGGCGTGCTCGAGGCGGTGCTGGAGCTGATCCACGTCGAGGGCACCGTCGACATCACCGACGTGCACCCCGAGCGGCAGGACGTGACGTTTCGACTTCGGTGGAAGTGACGCTCACTGCGAGCGCGCGTCTTCCTCGGCGATGCCACGCTTGAGCAGCTCGAGCAGAATGCGCTCGGCCTGGCGCTCGTCGACCTCGGCGCGCGTGGCCAGTTCGCCCAGGGTCGGGTGACGCTCCTCGAGGGCCTTGATGATGCGCAGCTCTGCCGACGACGCGGCGCGACGGTAGAGGTGTGAGAGCTCGTGGTTGAGCCTGAGCCGTCGCGGCGACTCGAGCAGCTCCCGCGCGCGGTCGGCACCGAAGCGCATGAGCCCGCGCTGCACGTCTTCGAGCGCCGTGAAGACCGACGGTGCGCTCGGGTCGGCCAGCGCCGGGCGGAACGAGAAGGTGCCGGTGCCGCGGCTGGTGACGAGCGCCTCGAGCGCGGCCGTACCATCGACGCGCAGGCTGCCATTCTGGGCGATGGCACTGGCCAGCGCGCCCTTCGAGACGGTGACTTCGTAGCGGCCGAGCTCATCTTCGAGCTCGAGCGTGCCGGTCGCTTCGTACTCGGCGAGCTGTGAGAGCACCCACTGCGCGCCGACGGCCGGGAGCACCACCTCGAAGTCGCGCTCCTTCAGCACCGCCTGCTTCACCGTGCGCCGTGGCGTCACCAGAATGCTCACCGTGTCGAGCACCTCGCGAGCGCGGCCCGACTTCTTCAGGTACGCGCGCGCGCCGGCCCGGGCGGCCTTCAGCGTGCCGACGGCGTCTTCGTACGCAGAGAGCAGCACGACGGGAATCTCCCGCGTGTTCGGGTCGGCGCGCAG
Organism: Archangium gephyra; assembly: GCA_943370055.1. Classification (GTDB taxonomy): domain Bacteria; phylum Myxococcota; class Myxococcia; order Myxococcales; family Myxococcaceae; genus Xiheimicrobium; species Xiheimicrobium gephyra_A. The sequence goes on along the minus strand of CALRPN020000003.1, from coordinate 314,517 downwards.
CGTGCGCAGCAGGCCCCAGCCATCGAGCCGCGGCATGTCGATGTCGGAGACGACGATGTCGGTGGGGAAGCGCTGCACCAGCGTCAACGCCTCGAGCCCGTTCTCGGCGGTCAGCACACGATGGCCCGCGCTCTCGAGCACACGGGCCAGCAACGCGTTGAGTGACTGGTCGTCTTCGGCGAGCACCACCGTCATGCGCTGGCCCGAGTCGGCCTCGCGCGTGCCTTCGAGCGTCGGCTCGGTGTCTTCGATGTTCAGCATCTCTTCGAGCGCCGCGGCGCCGTGCAGGCCACAGAAGGTCGCCGCGCGCAGCACCCCACCGTCGAACATGGCGACGCCCTCGAGCGGCGTGTTCGCCAGCACCTTCACCACGCCCGTCAGGCGCCCGGCCGCAGCCCACGCGAGGAAGCGGTCGACGAGCGAGGCGTCCGCGTTCACCAGCCCCAGTGAGCGGAGCGCCGTCGCGGGAACGATGAGGTGCGCTCCGAGACGAAACAGCCGCGCTGCGAGGCCCACCGTCACGGGCGTCTCGGTCGCGACCACCACCACGCCCGGCACGCCATGCGGAGACTCGAGCAACTCGGTCACGGCACAGACCCGGGCGTCACACCCGCCCTTGGCCACGTCGACTCCGCCCACCTGCATCAGCTTCAGACCCGCTTCACTCAACACGCCCAGTCGCATCGCCGCGGGCGTAACGACCTCGGCGCGCCACGGAAAGTCCGTGTGCCTGACGCGCGACCGCGAGTGACCGTCGGCAGCGCTTTCAGCTTTGCAGCTTGAGCGTCAGCTGATTGCCGCAGCCGTCACAGAAGACGTTCGTCTCGGGCTCCACTTTTCCGCCCATCGTCATCGTGCGCTCGTCGCGTAGCTCGGGGTGCCCGCGTCGAGCTTCGCCGCGACGAGGTCGAGCAGGTCGAGCGGGAACGGCTGCGACGCCACGAGCCCCACGTCGAGGGTCGCGTACGGGTCGATGACCTGGCGCTCGTCGATGTGCGGCCGACGACGCGCGTGCTCGCCTTCCACAAACCCAAAGGGCTGGTCGTCGATGGCCGCGACCGCGAGGGCATCGGCAGGGTCTTCGAGCGACTGCATGCGTTGCTCCCGAAAGAGCTTCGCGGCTACGGCTGGCTCGCGGTGGGCCGGCTCGACCGTGACACCACCGGCCTGCTCTTCTTCACCAACGATGAGCGCTTCGTCGCGCACGCGACCGACCCCGAGACGAAGCTGCCCAAGCGGTACGTCGCGACGGTGAGCGGGAAAATCAGTGACGCCAAGCTCGAGCGGCTGCGCAGCGGCGTCGAGCTCGAAGACTTCCGCTCGGTGCCCGCGAAGGCCGAACGGCGCGGCGAACACGAGGTCGCGCTCCTTGACCGAGGGGAAGTTCCATCAGGTCAAGCTCCATCGCGAGGCAGTGGGTGAGTACGTCATCGACGTGCCCATCGATACGCTGCGCGAGATGTCGGACGAAGAAGTCGAGCGGCTGCTCGGCTATCGGCCACGTCACCTGGCCCGGTGAGCCGACTGGAGCAGCCGCCGGCCCCACGCTTGCGGTCCGAGCAGTTCGAGCACAACCTTGATTCATGGTGCGACTGGGACTCCTCGCGTGTGCAGTGTTCGTTGCGGCCGCCGGTTGCTGTACCGAGATCGGCTGCGTTGGTGGGGTGGTCTGGCTCCTGCCGCGTTCGTTCGCTCCGCCGGTCGAGACTGACACGGTCTCTGTTCATGCCTGTGTCGATGCGAGCTGCTTCGATGCTGTGCTCGAGTGGCAGGGCAGCGAGGTCTGGGCGAGCGCTGATGGGCGTGCGTGGTTGCTCACAGGTGAACGACGGTTGGACATCAGATTCCCGCCACCGCCTTCAGGCGCACGCACGGTCTCGGTCGAGGTCAAGAACAACGGGCAGCTGATCCTGAACGACTCGAGACAGGTGACGTTCACGACCTCCATTCCAAACGGGCCTTTCTGTCCGCCCCTCTGCAGTCAGGCCCGCGTCTCGCTCTGACGATCCCGAAGCGCGCTCCGGGGAATCCGCATGGATGGATCCGAACGGACGAGAACGATGATCTCCCGTCGCACCATCGAGCTCGAGGCCACGGCCCGTCGTACTCCGTCAGATCTGTCGGTCGTCGAAGCGCTCTGGAGCAGTCTGCTCGACGATGGCGACCTCGATGCAGCCGGGCGTTGGCTCTCGGTCCTGGTCCAGGCCTGGGAGCATGTCTCGCCATACCGCGCGTTGCGGGCCCTCACGATCCACGACGCGCACGGTGGCGAAGCTGCGGCGCTCCCGGGGCTCCGCGAACGGTTGGGCCTCGTCTTCCCCTTCGAGGAACTCACCCGCGACGAGGCGACCACCCGTCTGAAAGCGCGTGCCCCGCTGGTCGACGCACGGCTCCTTCGTGACGAGTTCGATGATCTGCCCGTGCACTGGGTCGAAGGTGATCTGCGCGTCGCTCATCTCGACCTCGCCGAGGCCCCACCGCTCATCGTCACGGGCTCGCTCGAGGTGACGGGCTCGCTTGTCGATTCGACGTACCCGCTCTCGTTACTCGTCGTTCTGGGTGATGTCGTCGCGGGGCAGGCCGTGACTCTCGGCGAGTTCCACGTCGCGGGGAAGGTGACCGTGCGCGGGCTGTGGTTCCTGTGCTCGGGAAACGATCACGTCGCTCGTGTCGGCGGCGACGTCACCACCGGGGTCTTCTTCGAAGACGGGATGCGCACCGTAGTTGGCGGCGGACTCGTCGGCGCGCAGCTGATCTCGCGGCACAACACCGTCACGACCGCACGCGGGCGCCTTGCCTCGGGCGACCCCCCACCGGATCCCGGCGCGATCTTCTCGCAGGCTGTCCTCGACGAAGGGCAACCCACCCTCGAGAAGCTCGCCCTCGCCGCGCGGCTCGAGCTGCCAATGCTCGTTGATCAGGGTCAGACACGGGATGGCTGAGATCAGCCGACCGACGCATGGGCTCTCTGATCAGCGGATCACTCAACGCAGCCGAAGGGTTCAGCTGGTCTCTGCCTCGAGCCACGACGAAGCGGTTCGGCCGAGCCCCGACAACGCCAGCTCCGCTGCGCGCACGCCATGCCAGTTCGCCTCTTCGAACAGCGCCAGCCCGCCGAGGCCGAGTGCGCGTGGCCCGCCCCTTCTGACCGCCCCTTCCCACCTTCGAGGTGCGTCGACACTCGAACCCTCCCGTTTCGCGCTTTCTTCTTCCTCTTTCCTTCCCCGTTCATTGTGGCGAGTGAGTTGCCTCGCGGTCGGTCGATGGTCCAGAGTCGTCGCGTGCGATGGCTGCTCGTTCTCGTAGCGCTGGTGTCGAGCAGCTCGTTCGCGAGCGATCCTGAGTCGACCGCGCCCTGGCGTGTCGAACTGGCGGTGACGCCCGTGTCGGCGCAGGTCAACGGTTTGTTCGTCGAGCACGTCGGCCTGGGCGCACAAGTGGCGGTCGTGCTGGCGCCGCGCATTCGCATCTTCGCCTCGGGCACGTGGAACTGGCATGCCAGCGAGTCGAGGCTGGCCAGAGAACTCTTCAGGACGGGCCGGGCCTCGCCCAACCGCATCGACCAGAACGACAGCAGTGGCCTCTTCATCTCGATGGGCCTCGTGGGCGGAACCGAGTTCGTGCTGAGCCGCGGCAGCATCCAGCCCTTTCACTTCCCTCACCGGTTCGAGCTGTCCATGGTCGGCTTTGCGGGCGCCCTCTCGACGAAGGCGCAGCTCAAACCCGAGACCGATCGAACCGATGGCTCGCTGAGTCCCGCGACGTTCGGTGACACCGGCTGGCGGCCGACGATCGGCGCAGGCGTCGGCGTGCGCTTCGAGTTTCTCGAGCGATTCTCGGTCCGCGTCGATCTTCGAGGGTCGTTCTTCTCCAGCCGGGTCCAGACGGTCAACGGATGCAACGTCGATGACATGCGCGCGATGGACAACGAGCTCCGACGTGGTCGCCCGGTGACCGTGGCGCAGCTGACCCCCGTCTGTCGCGTCAGCTCCTTCGACGGCACGGATCCCGACACCGGCCTCAAGCGCAGCAACGACGTGCCGCTCGCGTTGGGCCTGGTTCGCAACCCGTCAGGGGAATGGGCCTCGCTCCAGGCGGTGCAGGTCTCGTTCGGCGTCGTCTTCTGACTACACCTTCGGGCGCTCACCCATGCCGCGCGCGAAGTTCCCGACCGTCACCCACGGCGCTTCCTTCTTGAACAGACGAATCAGGTTGGCGACGCCGATCGGTTCTCCGCCCGCGTCGCGATTCTTCGCGACCTCGATGTACTGGAGCGGATCGATCGCCAACGGCCGCGTCTGGATCTGATCGATCTTGTACTTCCTCACCAACTTCACGAGCGCCTCGGCCTCGCCCGCGCCGCGCCGAGGCGGACGACGGGCTTCGTGATGCCTCAGCGAACGCCGGTGAAGAACGAAGCCTGACCGCCGCTCGATGAGGTGCCGAAGATCAGGCACGGTGACTCGATGGTCGCCGTGGTCTCAACCGTGCTCCCACTGAACCGCGAGCGGAGCATGACGCTCGTGCCGCTCCGAAGGCCGCTCGTCACCTCGCCGGTGCTGCGGCCGCCGCCGCTGCTGGTGACGTTCCCACTGAAAGAGGTCCCGTTGTCGGCCAACGACAGCCACCACGTTCCGAAGCGCGTCCCGTCGTCGTGAACGAACGTCCATCGTCCGCTCAGGTCGGTGGGGCTCGCGCTGCAGGCGGAAGCATCGACGCAGCCGTTCGCGAGCGCCGTCGTGCTGTCGATGGGCAAGGCGGGTGACGTCGTCGCACTCGTTTCGAAGGTCACGTTGTAGGTGCCCGCGAAGAGGAGCGTGCTGAAGACCCCAGCGCCCGTCGGGCCGATGTCGACGGCGGTTGCGCTCCCGGTCTTCTTGTTCCGGAACCTGACGACGCCACGACGTGTCGCCGTGCTGCTGGGCATCTGCGCACCGTTGACGCTGAGGGTCCCCGAGGCGGTGACGACGGGGAGGTCCCAGTTCAGCACCTGACTGCTCGAGAGGGTCTGGTTGGTTGCGAGGCCGACCGTGGAGTCGACGGGCAGGCCAGCCAGGTTGGGTGAGGGGCTCGAGGTGAAGCTGATGTCGTAGATGCCCTCGAAGAGCAGCCCTGAATACGTCCCCGGCCCGCTCGCCCCCAACGCGACCCGCGAGACGCCTTCGGAGAGCCGGTTGCGGAAGACGACAGACCCACGGCTGGTGATGCCCGCCGAGTTCGGCATCTGGCCCTGGTTGACGGTGAGCGTTCCCGAGCTGGAGAGCACCGAGAGGTTCCAGGCGAAACTCTGCGTCGAAGCGATGGAGAGACTCGACGCGGTGCTGACCGTCGAGTCGATTGGCAGACCGACCAGGGTGGATGCGTTCGTCGTCGAGAAGAAGACGTCGTAGGTGCCGGAGAAGAGCAGCCCGTTGAAGGTCGCCGGGCCGGTCGGCCCCATCGAGAACGACGTCACGTTGCCGGTCGTTCGATGGCGGAAGTTCAAGAGCCCACGCGTGATGACGAGCGGCGAGTTCGGCATCGGCGCTCCATTCACGCTGAGCGTTCCCGAGACGGCGACCACCGGGAGATTCCACGACAGGGTCGAGTTGGTGGTGACGACCTGGTTCGGACTCAGGAGCACCTGCGTGAAGGAGGGCATGCCGACGAGGCTGGGCGACATATTGGTGGAGAAAGAGACTTCATAGGCGCCTGCGAACAGCATCACCGAGTAGGTCCCAGGCCCTGAGGCCGGAACTTCATCGCCGCTCACCGACCCGGTGAGCCGGTTGGTGAACTCCACGGAGCCGCGGCTGGAGGTACTCGGAGAGTCAGGCATGGCCGCGCCGTTCACGGTGATCGTTCCCGTCGCAGTGACGACCGGCAGATTCCAGGCGAACGTGCGGGTGGTGGTGATCGTCTGCAGGGTCGCGACTCGCAGCGAGGCGTTGCGCGGCAGCCCGATCGCCGAAAACGAAGAGGTGAAGGTGACGTCGTAGCCCCCCTCGAAGAGCAGCACGCTGAAGACGGCTGCGCCGGTCGCGCCGACGGCGGTGGTGGTCTCGGAGCCAGTGACGTTGTTGCGGAAGGCCACGATGCCGCGCCCAGACCCGGTGGAGTTGGGCATCTGTGCGCCGTTCACCGTCAATGTTCCCGACGCCGTGACGACCGGCAGGTTGAAGTCGAGGGTCTGGTCCGCCACCACCTGCCGGTTCCTGGCGAGCGACGCGGTGGATCCGATGGGCAGGCCGACGAGGCTCGTCGACGACGTGGTGACGAAGCTCACGTCATAGGTGCCCGCGAAGACGAGCCCCGAGTATCGAGCCGCGCCGGACGCGCCGACGTCGAGCGACGTCTCGAAGCCCGTCGCCCGGTTGCGGAACACCACGGAGCCACGGCGCCCCGGGGTCGTCGGCATTACAGCGCCGTTCACCGTCACGGTGCCGCTCACTCTGACGACGAGCAGGTTCCGGTCGACCTGGGTGTTGGCCGTCAGTGGCGGCAGGTCACAGCCCGCGTCGGGCGCACCACCATCGATCGAGCCGCCAGCGCTCCCGCCTGCACTGCCACCACCACCGCTCCCGCCTGCGCTGCCACCACCGCTCCCGCCTGCACTGCCACCACCGCTCCCGCCTGCACTGCCACCTGCGCTGTCACCACCGCTCGTCCCACCAGCGCTGCCGCCTGCACTGCCACCGTTCGTCCCACCAGCGCTCCCGCCTGCACTGCCACCACCGTTCGTCCCACCAGCGCTCCCGCCTGCGCTGTCACCACCGCTGGTCCCACCACCAGTCGCGTCACCACCCGCACTGGCGCCTCCACCTGCACTGGCGCCTCCACCTGCACTGGCGTCTCCACCTGCACTGGCGCCTCCACCTGCAGAACCGCCGCCGGAGCCGCACTCACAGGGCTCGAAGCGCTGGCCGTCGTCGTTGCACGTTTGTGTTCCGGTGAGGCCTCCCGGACAGGCACAAGTCTCGGTCTTGCCCGGGACGCAGACGGTCTGGGGCTCACATGAGCAGGAGGCGGTGCACAGCAGCACAACCCCAACGAAGAATCGAAGCATGGAGTCCAGTTCGAGCCGGCGAGAGCTCGGTCACCCGAATGGCGATCGGCGTGGTCGGAGTATACCCGTTCTTCGACTTCAACTGACGCACGCCACAGCCGCGCCCCCGTGAGTGACGAGTTGGTCTCTTCTGATGAAGGCCCGTGCCGTACTCCGGTAGGACGTGCGGGTGCGACAGAACAAGCTCGCCTGGCGGAGTTGGCTGTACGACCCGGCGCGAGGGTCTGCGCGGCCAATGCTCACGAGGGACGAAGCGCTGACGCGCGTGCGCGCCTTCGAACAACGCCACCACGTGAGCCTCCCCGGCGCCTACGTCGAGGCCGTTCTGGAACATGGTGGGTGCGCCCCTGCTCCTGGGCTGTTCACGTACGCGACGACGCCGAAGGTGCAGCGAAACGTCTTCAACTCGCTCCTCGAGCTCGACGCGACGTGGCACGCCAGCGAGAACGTCGAGACGACGCTCAAGAACTGCAGCCTCACCGACACGCACCCCTCAGGGGTGGTGCCGTTTGCGCTGACACCCAACGGCGACTTCTTGTGCCTCGACCTTCGTGGGCCAGGTGAGCCACGAGTCGTCTACGCAACGCACGACTACGGGCGTGACCCGTGGCAGCTCTTCGACGTGGCACCTTCATTTGAGGCGTTGCTCGCTGGGCTTCACGAACAACCCAGTGCGCTGTCGGTCGACGAGCTCGAACACCTGCGCAAAACGCGACCGAACGACCTCGTCGTGGTCGATCTGAGGGAACCGGCCGCGTTCGCGCGCGAACACTTGCCGGGCGCCATCAACCAACCGTTGAGTTCAGCCGAGACCGCCCGGACGCTCGCGTTGGCCGCGCGTGGCGAGGTCCTGCACGTGGTGTACGACCAGACTGGCGAGGAAGCTGACGCGTTGGTGAAGCGGCTCTTCGACTCGTCAACGACAGGCATCGCGGTGGCGGCACTCGACGGGGGGTTTCTGGAATACCAACTCAGCCACATGCCACGGGTCGCTGCCAGGCGACGCTCGCCGACCGGGTCGTCGACCAGCCTCGAGGCCCGAAGCCGAAACGTGCTCCCGGGCAGCCCCGAAGCTGAAGAGGTGGTCGCTCAGGCAATCGAGGTTGCCGGGGTGGCCTCTGGTGACGAGCTCGTCATCGCCCTCGAATGCCTGGTGCGGCTCAATGCAGGCGCTGCGGCTGAGAAGTTCGACTTCGAGGTCCTGGCAAGTCGCGGTCCACGAGAGGTGATTCGAGACCTCCAACTTCGCTTGACGAAGTGAGCCGCACACGCGTCGTCATCAACGCCGGTCGAGCGAGATGGCACCGCGCGTACGCTCGGTGGGGAAGCGCTGCACCAGCGTCAACGTCTCGAGCCCGTTCTCGGCGGTCAGCACGCGATGGCCCGCGCTCTCGAGCACCCGAGCCAGCAACGCGTTGAGCGACTGGTCGTCTTCGGCGAGCACCACCGTCATGCGCTGGCCCGAGTCGGCCTCGCGCGTGCCCTCGAGCGTCACCCCCCGTCGTCGGCCGCGTCGACTCCGCCCACCTGCATCAGCTTCAGACCCGCTTCACCCAACACGCCCAGTCGCATCAGGGTCGAAGTAGCGGCATCGCCGCCGCGCCGAAACCCCGAGTTCCGAGTGACCGTTGGCAACGCCTTCAGCTTCGCAGGGTGAGGGTCAGCTGATTGCCGCAGCCGTCACAGAAGACGTTCGTCTCGGGCTCCACTTTCCCGCCCATCGACATCGTGCGCTCGGTCTTGCAGCGCGGGCAGGGACCGACGCACTCCTTGAAGGACGAGGGCGTGAGCACCCGCCACACGAAGAGAATGGGCCCCAGCAGCAGCAGCAGCGGCGGAAGAATGAAGTGCAGGCCGGGAATCGCGATGGTGAGGCCGGCGACGCACCAACAGAGGGCCAGCAGCATCACGCCGCGGCGCAGGCGCTCGATCATCGTCCAGTCCGAGATGATGACGGTGGCCCGGGTCGGCGGCTCCGAGCCCAGACTCAACCGCACGGGGAGGTTTCGGGTCGGCACTCGCTGGCCTGTAGCACTGCAGGCCTGCCGACTTCATCGGCCTCAAAGTGCCCCGTCATGAGCCGGAGTGATGACGTTCAACGCGCGGCATCGTCATCGGGCGCGGTGGCGACGGACTTCGGAAGGAACGCGCTCCGTGGAGGCATCGACTCACGCTCGCTGCAGAACGCGCTGGCCTTCGCGAAAGCGCTGCGGCGTCGTGCCTGTGTGCCGCTTGAAGAACTTCACCAGGTTCGTCGGCTCGTCGAAGCCAAAGCGCGCCGAGAGCTCCTTCACCGAGAGGTCGCTGTAGGCCAGCAGCCGCTTCAGCTCGAGCACCACGCGCGCGTCGATGGTCGCCTTGGCGCCAACGCCGAGATGACGCAGCGTCAGCCGGTTCAACGTTCGCGGCGTCACCTTCGCCAGCTTCGCGTAGTGCTCGACCGAGCGGCTCGTCTCGAGGCCCTGCTCCAGCGTCTCGCGGAAGTGCTCGAGCGCAGCTGGCGCCGTCGCCGCTCCTTCTGCGTTCGTCACCAGCCGCTCGAGCTGCAGCAACAACGCGCGGAGCAATGACGAGAGCACCGCCGTCTGCACCCCGTCGGCCGGCCGCGCGTACTCGCGCTCGAGCTGGCTGATCAGCCCGCGCACGTCGGGCCAGAGCGTCTTCGGCACGTTCAGCACCGGCGTCTTCCAGAAGGGAGACAAGACGCGCGCGCCCCTGAGTGGGTCGACGAGCCGCGGATCCGCCGACAGCTGCAGGAACTCGGGCGTGAAGAGCAGCAGCGACAGCGCGAGCCCCGTCGTCGGGTCGAAGGCCTGCACGCGGCCCGGCGCGACGAAGACCAGGTCGTGGGGACGCAAGAGACACCGCTCGAAGTCGACGCGATGCCGGGTGCGCCCCGTCAGGCAGGCGGCCACGAGGTGGAACCGTGGCCGGGTGAGGTCGTCGAGCGCGTGCGTCAGCGTGCGCCGGCGAAGCTCCGAGAACCGCATGACCTCGAAGCCCAGGCCCGGTCGAACGCTGCTGCGAAACCCGAGCTCGACGACGTCACTCATCACGCCTCACTTCGCGTACTGCGCCTCGGTGCCGATGCTCGCGATGACGTCGAGCGCCGCCGAAGGGTACTTCGCCTTCACCTTGTCGAGCGCTTCCTTCGCCGACTTCGAGCCCTTCACGGCGACGTCGAAGGCCTTGAGGTACTCGCGCGTGAACGTGATGGCCGAAACATCGTCCTTCGCGTCAGGCACCTTGTGGCCGGCGATGACGAGCTCGGGCTTGAGCTTCTCGATGGTGTCGAGCGTCGCGAGCCACGCGGTGCGGTTGGCGGTCTTCGTCTCGGCCGTCCACACGTGCACGCCGTTGTAGAGCGTGTCGCCGCCGACGACGGCCTTCGCCGACGGAATCCACACCCAGGCGTTGTGCGCGTCATCGCCCTGCACGCCGCCGTGAATGGTGAGCGTCTCGCCGTCGAGGGTGAGCGTGTCGCCCGTGAGCGCCTCGGGAATCACCGGAGCGTCGGTCAGGTTCGCGCCGTACATCGGGCCCCACTGCGCGACCTTGCCCTTCCACGACTTCTCGATGTCCTTGATGGTCTCGGCGCGCGCCACGAGCTTCGCCTTGGGGAACGCGGTCTTCAGCGCGACGGCACCGAAGTAGTGGTCGGGGTGACCGTGCGTGACGAAGATGGTGGTGAGCGTCTTGCCCGAGTCGAGCACGGCGGCGGCGACCCGATGCGCGTCGGCGAGCGTGAAGGCGGTGTCGATGAGCACCGCTTCCTTCTCACCGGTCACCAGCGTCGAAGTGACGAAGAAGCCCTGCGGCGAGCCGACGATGGGCGTCACCTTGAGCGGAGCGGCGAAGACAGGAACGGCGAAGAGCAGCACTGCGAGGAGTGGTTTCATGGTGCGCGAGAAGTAGTGCGCGCACGCGGTGCTGACCATGGTGAGGACTCGCCTCTCGATGGTGAAAAACGACCATCACGCCTTCGCCTGCTGGGCAGCCCAGAGGCAGCGATGGTGAATCTCAGGTCGCGGGCACGAGCCGCTTCGCCGCGCTCGAGTCAGCCACCTCACGCCACCACGGGTCGAAGCGCTCGACGCGGGAAGGCTCGATGGGCGCTCCGAGGCGAGGCGTCACCATGGGCACGCCTCGCTCCTGCACGAGGCTCGCGAGGGTCTCGGCCGGCTCGTCCCACGCGTGCAGCGCGAGGTTGAAGGTGCCCCAGTGAATCGGAAGGAAGGTGCCCGAGCCGAGCAGCTCCCACGCCTTCACCGCGTTGTGCGGGCCGAGGTGAATGTCGCCCCACTGCTCGTGAAACGCGCCGACCTCGAACATCGCGAGGTCGAACTTCCCGAAGCGCTGGCCGATGTCGCGGAACTCGTCGGTGAGACCCGTGTCGCCCGAGAAGAAGACGCGGTGCTTTCCGCTCTCGAGCACGAAGCTGGCCCACGAGGTCGTGTTGCGGTCTCCGACGCCACGCCCCGAGAAGTGCTGTGCGGGCGTCGCCGTGAAGCGCAGGCCCTTCACCTCGGCCACCTCGCCCCAGTCGAGCTCGCTGATCCGTCCAGCGTCGACGCCCCACGACTCGAGATGCGCGCCCACGCCCAGCGACGTGATGATTGGCACCTTCGACTTCGCCAGCTCGGTCATCGTCGGCAGGCAGAGGTGGTCGTAGTGGTCGTGGCTGATCAACACGGCGTCGAGCTCGGGCAGCTCGTCGAAGCGCACCGGTGTCTTGTGAAACCGCTTCGGCCCCGCGAAGCCGAGCGGAGACGCGCGCTCACCGAAGACCGGGTCGGTCAGCACCTTCACGCCGTCGACTTCCAGCAGCAGCGTGCTGTGCCCGAGCCACGTCACGCGCAGGCCCGTCTCTGCGCGCGTCTGCCACGTCGGCCGCGGATCGAGCACCGGGAACGCGCCCTTCGGCTCGCGCTGCGTGCTCGAGAAGAAGTACTCACCCAGGAGGGGCAGCGGGTTGCCCTTGAGGCCGGGCGACACCTTCTTCGTGTTGACGAACACGCCGTCTTTGAAGCGCTTGGAGGCCAGCACGCGCTCGAGGCGCGCACCCTGGGCCTTGCTGCCGAGGACGCGGGGGTGGGGCATTGACGCTGTGTAGCGTCTGGCGTCGCGGTTCGCTCGGCGCTTCACACGTCTTCACACGGGTGACAACCGCGTCACCCGCCTTCATCGGCTTGCGCTCGACGGCCGGAGTCGGGCAAACCCTCTTCATGCCGTTCCGGTTCGGCGCCTTCTGCCTCGCGATGAGCCTCGTGCTCGGTGCAGTGGCGTGTTCACCAGGTGGCGGAACGACGTGCAGTCCCGGAGACACCATCGCCTGTTACCCGGCCGACGCAGGACTGGGTGTCGGTCACTGCAAGGCCGGCCTCGCGACGTGCTCGACGATGGGGCGCCTGGGCACGTGCGTCGGCGCCGAGGTTCCCGAAATCGAGACCTGTAACGGCGAAGACGACGACTGCGATGGCCTGGTCGACGAAGGCGTCACCAACGCGTGTGGTGGCTGCTCGGCGCTGACGAACCAACCTGACGCGCGCTGCGAGCCGTGTGGCACGTGGGTGTGCGCGGGCCGTGAAGCGGTGCGCTGCAACAGCCGCGCGGCGAACAACTGCGGCGTCTGTGATGCGCCCGACGTGGCGGGGTTGAACCAGGCGTGCGTCGCGGGGAACGGCTGCATGGGCACCACGGTGTGTCCTTCGGACGGTGGAACGGCGGCGACGTGCCTCGGAGCGCCGAAGAACAACTGCGGCGTGTGCAACCGGCCCGACGTCAGCAGCCTCGGAGCGACGTGCATGGCGGGCGGCTGTTCGGGAACGCTCCAGTGCGCGTCGAGCGGCATCACCTCATTCTGCGGCGGCCCCAATCGCAACAACTGCGGCGCGTGCGGGCAGGCGAACGTGACAGGGCTGGGTGTTCGCTGCACGTTACCGTCTGGCGCCGGCTGCGGCGTCACCTCGTGCAGCGCTGACGGCACGATGGCCGAGTGCATGGCCTCGCAGGACGACGCCGACTCCGATGGCATCGCCAGCCCGTGCGACAACTGTGCAGCGCGCAGCAACCCGGGTCAGGAAGATGGCGATGGTGATGGTGTCGGTGACGTCTGTGACACCTGCCCCGCGCTCGCGACCGCTCCGCAGACCGACGGTGATGGCGATGGCAAAGGCGACGCGTGCGACAACTGCCCGACCGCGGCGAACCCGACCCAGGCCGATGGAGACCGCGACGGGCTGGGTGACACGTGCGACTCCGACGCCGACAACGATGGGGTGCTGAACGCAGTCGACAACTGCCGCGTCATCGCGAACCCGACGCAGGCTGATGGCGACGGCGACAACATCGGCGACGCCTGTGACAACTGCCGCCTCGTTGGAAACCCGACGCAGGTCGACGGCGATATGGATGGAGTCGGTGATGTCTGTGATGTCTGCGTGGCGACGGTCAACCCCGGTCAGGAAGACGGCGACATGGATGGCAAAGGTGACGCCTGCGACAATTGTCCAACCATTGCCAATCTGACGCAGGTCGACGGTGACAATGATGGCAAAGGCGATGCGTGCGACAACTGTCCCACGCTCCCGAACCCGAACCAGACGAACACCGATGGTGACGCGCGTGGAGACGTCTGCGACCTCGTCATCAGTGAGGTCGCGGCGGCAGGACCGAACGGCGCCGATGACGAGTTCGTCGAGCTCTACAACCCCGGCGCCGAAGACGTGTCGCTGGTGGGTTGGGCGCTGCAGTCGCGCGGGCCGACCGCGACGGGCTGGTCGACGGTGAACGCGTTGTCAGGAACCACGGCGACGATTCGCGCGCACGGCTACTTCCTCATCGGCTCGGGCACGCCGACTGGCTACGCGGGAACTCCGGCGGCCGACTTCGTCGCGCGCAGCACGAGCACTGGTAACCCGAAGGCGATGGGCCTGGCGAACGCGAACGCGCAGGTGCGGCTCGTGCTCCCCGGCGCCACGACGACGACGCCTGCGGGAGACCCGCTCGTCGGTGACGCCATCGGCTACGGCAGCGGCGCGATGTTCGGAGAAGGCGCGAGCACCGTCGCAGGGCCGTGGGGGGCTGCGATGCCGTACTCCGGCGCGAGCCTCGAGCGGAAAGCCAACGCCTCATCGACGTCGATGACGATGGGCACTGGGGGCTCCGACGAGAACGCCGGCAACGGCAACGACACGAATGTCAACGCGAACGACTTCGTCACGCGCATGACCCGGCAACCGCAGAGCACGATGTCGCCGACGGAGCCGTGAGCGCGCTGTAGGGTCCGCCACCATGGCGCGACGATTCGAGTTCTCCGAGGGCAGCTCCAACAAGTTCTGGGAGGTCTGGTGTGAAGGCGCGGCGCTGCACACGCGCTACGGCAAGCTGGGCGCGAACGGCCAGACGACGGTGAAGGCGTACTCGTCGCCCGAGGCGGCGGCGCTCTTCGAGGCCACGCTCATCAGGCAGAAGACGAAGAAGGGCTACGTCGAGACGACCGTCGCTTTGGCCGCGGCGCCGAAGGCCGAGCCGAAGCCGCCGAAGGTAAAGATGACGCCGTTCCTCACGCGCCTCGAGAAGGACGCGGCGCTGCGGAAGATGCTGGGCAAGACAGACCTCTCGCCAGAGGACCCGAACTCGCTCGTCGACTGGGCCGACGTCGAGCTCGACGTGCGCGATGGAGGGTACCTTCGGGTCTCAGGGCCCGTCGGCGACCTGTCGTGGATCTCGTTGCTCCCGAAGGTGAAGGTGCTCGAGCTGGAGATCACCGACAAGACGGACCTGCGGCCGCTCGCCGACGTGAAGTCGCTCACGACCATCACGCTCGAAGGCGACACGAAGCGCGCAGTCGACCTCTCGTTCGTGTCGTCGTTGCCGAAGCTCGAGAAGGTCGAGCTGCGTGGCCCGCGCGTCGACTCGCTCGCGCCGCTGAAGTCCGTGCGCACGCTGCAAGAGGTGACCATCGCGGAAGGAGCGGTGTCAGACCTGTCGCCGCTCGAGAACCTGCCGAAGCTGAGGTCGCTCTTCCTGCCGAACCACCGGCTCACCTCGCTGGCCCCGCTCGCGAAGCACAAAGGCCTCACGTACCTGCAGGTGCCCGGCAATCAGATTGAAGACGTCTCGCCGCTCGCAAAGCACGTGGGGCTGCGGTTCGTGGGTCTCAGGGGCAACAAGGTGAAAGACGTGTCGGCCCTTCGCGGACTCGTCAACGTGAAGACGATGTATCTCGAAGGAAACCCCGTCACCGACACCTCGCCGTTGAGCGCGCTCGAGAACCTCGAGACGAAGGACTTCCGCATCAAAGCGGGCGCGAAGCCGAAGCTCACGCCGGAGTTGAAGAAGCGGCTCGATGCGCTGGCGGCCACGCCCGAGTGCCGTGCGTTGCTGACAAGCCTGCTCGAACGGTTGCGCGACGTGCGCCCGGGCAAGGTGACGACGCTGAAGTTCGACGCCGATGACAACGGGGTGATTGCGCTCGAGCTCACGGCTCCGGCGAAGAAGGCGACGGGCCCTGCCTCGCTCGTGCAGGTGATGACGAAGTGCGGAGCCTCGGTGCACGTCGACGCGAGCCGCCCCGGCGTCGATGGGCCGTGTGTCGGTCGCGGTGCCGACATCGAGTGGGACGGAGAAGACCAGGACCGCTTCGAAGGCTTCTGCAACGCCGGCCAGAACTGGTTCGTGTGGGACCACCAGAAGAAGAACAAGCTCGGAGAGCCAGGCATCGTCTTCTTCAGCCACGAGGGCGAGCTCGACCCGAAGGCCCGTTTCCCCCAGCAGGACCAGGTGGCCTTCGGTGTCGGTGGCTTCGTGTTGCGTGCGCTCGCGTTTCGCGTGTTCTCGAAAGACAAGCGCTGGCGCGGCTGCGGCTGGGGCTGATCACTTCGCCGTGCGGAACGAGAAGTCGCCGTCGTCGTTCCAGCCGAAGAGGCCTCGGCGCGCGATCCACTCGTGACACGCGAGGCCCAGCGAATGATCAGGGCGCGCCCACGCCGTGCCCGAGCTGCGCAGGTGACAGTCCCAGATGCTCTGGTCCATGTTGTACGCCTTCACCGTCGTGAGCTTCGGCAAGCCGTTGACCGTGTCGACGCGTGAGAGCCGGAAGTAGCCGCGGCCGTACATGTCGCGGTCGCCCGTCACGTGCAGCGTGAAGATGGTGCCCGTGCCGCACTCGGTGATGACCGACAGATTCTCCGAGCGCTGGTAGTCGCCCTTCCACCCCGCAGGCTGCGCGTAGTCGGTCTGGGCAATCAGGGTGAACGGCGCAGGCGCGGTGAGCGCGCCGGGCTTCGCGTAGAAGAGCGTGCGGCGAGTGCCTGCGGCGTCTCCACCCGGCGTCGACGAGATGACGAGCGTGCGGCCGTCCTGCAGCTTCACCGCACCCACGCCACCGCCCGAGAGGCTCTGGCCCGGCTTCGCCCACGTCGGCTTCGGCAGCGGGAACAGCTGGCTGCGCTCAGGACCCGTCACGTTCACCACGCGCAGGGTCGCGACCTCGGCGAAGAGGAACGAATTCCCCAGCACCTGGCCACCCGTCGGGTGGTTGTCATTGCTGCGAATCAGCGTCGCGAGCTTGTTGTTCTTGTCGATGCGGCCGATGCCGCCCTTCGTGTCGTCGCTGTGCGTCACCATGTACGGCACGTCGGCGGAGTTCGTGTGCACGAAGCCCTGCACGTGATGCTCTGGCTTGTCGACGAGCGCGACGCCGTCGTGGAACACGCCAATCGGCTTGGTGTTCGAGGGCGGGTACTGGCGCTCCCAGGTGAAGTCCCAGCGGCCGTTCGTCCACACGAAGCGGCCACCAAAGCCGCGGTCGACCGTGCCGAAGACGTCGTTCACGCAGACGTTGCAGTCGGTCGCGCCGACGGCGCACGTGGTGTTTCCGAGAATCTTCGTCGAGAGCCCAAGCTCGCTCTCACCCGTCGAGTCCTCGTTGCCACCGAGTTGTGCTTCAGACACGCCACACGCAGTGATCAGAGCCACTGCACTCCAGAGCATTCGGTTCATGAGCGACGCCATCGCAACGCTCGTGCCCGCGGTTTCGGGCTCGAAGTCAGCGTTCTTTCTCGTGAACCCTCAGTGGCGGAGCGGGCGCGCGCTGCCCGATGTCTCATCACAGAGGACAGCGCTCAGAGCGCGACCTGAGACCAGAGCATCAGCGCCGGCGAGTCTTCGAGCAGCGCCAGCTCACAGACGGTCACCTGGCACTCGAGCGCGACGGGGAAGGCGGCCGGTGCCGTCTTCAACGTGGCGAGACCGTCCATCAACGGCTTCAGCAGCGTGCCCTGCTTGAGCGGCAGAAGCCCGAGCACCTTCGTCATCACCGCGACGCCCTCGGTGGGCGTCATGCCCGCTGAGACCAGCTTCTTCGAGCGCACCTCGATGGTGACGCCGAGGTGCTTGCAGCCGCCGGCCTGCACCATCACCTCCAGCCCGTCGGCGAAGCGCAACACCTCACGCCAGGTTCGGTCCGTCGAGCGTGCACCGGTCAGCTTCGCTCCCTTCGGCAGCTTCTTCGCGTCGAACTGCGAGGTGACGGCCGCAGGCGGAAGGTTGCACTGCTCCTCCTCCGCGGCGAAGGCGTCGAGCGCGACGAAGACGACGAGAGCGAACGCGCGCACGAGGGTTCTCACAACGCGAAGCTGTACCAGATGATGAGCGCCGGCTCGGTGCCCGCGGTGTCGAGGTTCAGCTCACAGGTCGTGAACTCGCCACACGACAGTTCGACAGGAAATGCGGTCGGTGTCGTCTTCAGCGCCGCGAGCGCGTCGAGGAACAGCTTCGGCTGCACCACGGGCTGAGGCTTCAGCGGCAGCCTGGCGAACACCTGCTTCATCAACGTGATGCCTTGCGCCGGCGTCAGCTTCTTCGAGACCGACGTCTTCGAGCGCACCTCGAGCGAGATGCCGAGATGCGCACAGCCGCCGACCTGCACGGTGGCCTCGAGCCCGTCGGCGAAGCGCAACACCTCGCGATGCACGCGCTCCTTCTTCTCCGAGAGCACCACCTTCGCGCCCTTCGGCAGCTTCTTCGTATCGAGCTGTGGAGCGACGGCGTCGGCCGAGAGCGTGCAGTCGTCTTCTTCAGCGAACGCGCGCGTCGAGACCAGCAGCGCTGCCATGAACGTGCGAATCACAGTGACCTCGCCGAGAGCAGTCCTTCGAACGCCGCCAATCGCTTCGCGAAACGCCCCCGCACGGCCTCGGTCGTCTCGACCAGCGCGCGCTCGGGAGAGCCGCCATCGAATGGAGGCGACGGGTCGTACTCGATGGCCAATTGAATGGAGCGCGCCGCCGCTTCACCCGCGAGCTCGGCTACCACCGTCAGCGCGAAGTCGATGCCGGCCGTCACGCCGCCGCCCGTGAACGTGTTCCCATCACGCACCACGCGCGCCTTCACCGGAGTCGCTCCGACGCGAGGCAACAGGTGATGGTACGCCCAGTGCGTCGTCGCGCGTTTCCCTTGCAGCAGCCCCGCGGCGCCGAGCACGAACGCTCCCGTGCAGACGCTCGTCACGTAGGCCGCGCGCGAGCCCTGCTCCCGTACGAACGACAACGTCTCGTCATCTTGAATCGCGCCATCGACACCGAACCCGCCCGGCACGCAGAGCAAATCGAGCGGCCCGCACTCGGCAAACGTCGTCGTCGGCAGCAGGTCGAGCCCGCAATCCGATGGCACGGGAGCGCGCGTCTTCGCAGCGAGCACCGTCGTCGCGCCGGGCATTCGATGCAGCACCTGCAGTGGCCCGGTGAAGTCGAGCTGCGTGAGGTTGGGGAACAACACGAAGCCGATGCGGAGCGCGCTCATGCGAACGGGAACCGGTGACGGGGCTTCACCGCGGGCTCGGGCCGGGGGTTCGCGGCGACGGCGGCGATCTCTGCTCGCAGGCCCGTCAGGACGGCCAGCAGCACCTCACCCGCGGGCCGTCGTTGGTGCTCGCTCGCCCACTGCATCTGCGTCGAGAGCGTCAGCTCCTTCAGGTACGCGAAGGTGAAGTCCTCCGACTCCTGGGCCGCCTGCGCGAGCGCCGCTTCGGGAACACCCTCGGGCACCTTCTGCGCCCATCGCTCGAGGTACTGGCGGCGCAGGGTGAGGTCTGGCAGGTCGAAGCGGTACTTGCGGTCGAAGCGGCTGGGCCGATGAATGAGGCTGGGGTCGAGCCGCTCGGGGTGATTCGAGCTCGCGATGGTGATGATGCCGGTGTTCGCGGCGAAGCCGTCGAGCTCGTTCAACAGGAAGCTGCGGTTCTCGTCGTCGATGAGCGCGTCGAGGTCTTCGAGCACCACCACGCACGGCGCGAGCTGGCGGGCGCGCGCGAACACCTTCGGAATCGCGTCGGCGGGCTCGGTGTACCGCCCGGTGAACGACTTCACGTACACGCAGGGCAGCGCCGCTTCGTGAATGAGGCCCTTGATGGCGTGCGTCTTTCCGTTGCCCGGCGGCCCCATCAGCAGAATGCCGCGCTTCCAGACCGCTCCGGCGCGCTCGTACACGGCGCGGCTCGCGAGGAATTGCTCCACGTCCTGCTGGAGCGATTGAGCGAGCGCCGGTGGCAACACGAGGTCGTCGAAGCGCGTCGTGTCGATGGCGTGCTGCAGCGCCGCGTCTTTCGAGAAGCAGCCCGCCGAGAACACCAGCACCTCGCCGTGCACGTCGCGGTTGAAGGCCACCACCTCGGGGAAGAGCGCTCTGAAATCGGCGAGCGTGTTCGACACCACCCACGTCATGCGCTGGTCTTCGAGGCCGTGGCCTCTCGGCACCAGCACCGACACGACGTCGAACACCTGCCCCTGCCACGAGAAGCGGGAGTGCCCTGCCAGCAGGTACCAGTCCTCGTCGCGAACCATGCGCACGAGCGTCGATGGCGAAGGTGACTCCAGCGTGGCGCGGCCGGTGTGGCGAGCCCAGGCCTCGACATCGAAGGTCTCGTCACTCGTCACCGCCACGCTGCGGCCGGGGTATCGGTCAGAGAGCCGCTGGGTGACGGTCGAGAGGACGACGTGTGGCTGAACGTGCTGCAGGTCGTGGAAGAGGTCGATCACGAAGGCTCCGGGTCGAGGCGCGGCATCGTCGCCTGACAGATGAAGGCGCTGCAACGATGGCCCACGTCGAGAACCGGTGGAGGTCAGTTTTCTGACGCTCGATTCGGTTGAAGGCGTCGCGAGCGCTCGACACCTTTTGGGCATGATCGACCTCACGACGACGGTGCTCGGCGTTCCCGTCATGGACTACCAACATCGATCGCTGCTCGAGCTGATCAACCTGCTCGGCACGGGCGGCAACAGCACCGGCGTCATCGCCGGGTTTCAGGCCTACGCCGAGCGGCACTTCGTCGTCGAAGAGTCACTCATGGAGGCCTACGGCTACCCGGGCCGTGCTGCGCACGTCGCCGCGCACGACGCCTATCGGAGGCGCTTCGCAGGCCTGCTCGCTCCGGCCATCAGCGGAAGCCCGGTGCTGACGCGCACGATGCATCGCTTCCTCGAGCAGTGGTGGGTCGAGCACATCGGCCACGTCGACCGCGAGCTCGCCGAGTTCCTGCAGTCGAAGGGCATTCGCGACGCCGCCTGATGGTCGTGGTGGAACCTGCCGTTGGGCTGGAGTGTCTGTGGAGCACTTCCGCGCATGCTCACGCTCGTCCTCTGCAGTGTCGTGGCCCAGGCTCCCGTGAGCCGAATCGACGAGCGCCCCATCTCCATCGCCGTGCACGCCGACGACGGCTCCATCTGGGCGATTCGCGACGGCAAGGTGGCGCGCTTCGACGACGGCTGGCGCGCGCTCGACGGTCCGACCTCGGGTGATGCGGTCGGGTTGGTCAGCGACAGCGGCCGAGGCGTGGTCTCGTTGTGGAAGACGGGCAACGGCTCCGAGCTGTGGCGTCACGTTGAGAAGGCGTCAGGGCGCGTCGCGACGCTGGCCACGCCACCACCCTCGGACCTCTCGTTGACGGTGCAGCGAGACAGCACGGTCTGGATCACCGGGTCGACCCGGCAGCTGATCAGCGTCGCGCGGAAGGGAACGGTCACGACCTCGGTGCTCGATGCGGCGTGGCTCGTCACGCCAGAGATGAAGGAGAAGCCGGTGTGCCGCTCGCTCAGCGCGAACGGGTGTTGTGAAACCGATGCTTCGGCAGGGCAGGTGTACTGCGGCCGCGTGCAGGCCTTCGAGCGCAAGGGCTCGATGTGGTTCTGGTCGACGGGCTCGAGCAACTCGTTCGTGCTGCCGGGGCTGCTCCAGTTCGCGAAGGGCACGTTCACCCCGTGGTCGTCGCCTGGCCTTCCCGACGCCGTCACGCGCGCGGTGCTGCCCTTCGCGCACGATGCGTTGCTCTCGGCGCAGTCGGCGCTCTATCGACTCGACCTCGACAAGCGAACCGTCACGCGCGAGCCATTTCCGCCGCTGAAGGACCAGACGCCGCAAGACGTCGTCTCGCTCCATTCCAGCGATGGGGTGATGTGGGCGCTCGTGCAGCGCGGCTTTCAGCAACGTGAGGGCCAGCTCTTTCGCGACGACGGCTCGGGCTTTCGTCTGGTGCTCGACGGCGTCGGCGGGCTGGTCGGTCCCTTCGCGCGGCGAGCGACGTTCAGCTCGATGAAGGCGCCCGATGCTCAGGAGCATGCGTGGCTCGCGACACAGGAAGGCCCGTTGTGGCACTTCAGTGGAGCGACGCCCGAGCTCGTCGACTGGCCGGCCGGCCTCGTGCCGAGCGACGTCAACGGCCTGTTCTTCTCACGCGTCGGCGCCAAACGAACCGTGTTGCTCGTCACCGACCGCAGCCGGGGCACGTTCCGATTGCCCGTCGTCGAGGCCACCACGCGACCCACCCTCGACCTGCTCCGGTTTCCCATTCTGCACGGCGCGCTCACCTGGTTGCCCGACGGGCGGTTGTTCTGGCTCGGAGGGGACGAGCTCATCGCGCTCCACGAGTGGACAGGAACGACCATGGAGCTTCGCCGCCCGACGAGCCCGCTGCGTGGCGTGTACACCTCGGCCAGCACCGTCATCGCCGACGAGGAGGTCTGGGTTATTCCGCAGGCCTCGCGGAGCTCCGCTGTGGACCCCGCCGTCGCGCGCCTGGGCAAGGACGGGTGGAGAATCTACGCGAACGCGCTGACTGCGCTTTCGGCGGGCATCGAACACGCGACGCCGTTTCAGGGAATGGATGCCGCGCTCATCGCGGTGACGGGGGACGGCGCGCGGTGCATGAAGGACCCGAAAGGGAAGCTCACCTGCGCCTTTCGCGATGGAAGGCACCAGACGTGGTCGGCGGAGGAGGTCAGCCGCGCCCCGCTGTCGAGCTTCTGGACGCCGAGCGTGAACGCCGATGGCCAGCTGAGCGTGTTGGTGAACGCCTTCGGCCTCAACACGCTGTGGACGTGGAACGGCTCGAAGTGGAAACCCGTGGCGAACACCAATCTGCCGCCGCTGCCCTCGGCGGTGAGCTGCAAGGGCGCGCCGGTGGTGATTCAGGGCGTCGATGGGCGAGCGTGGTACCCGACGCGAGCGGGCCTCATGGTGTCGCGCAACGGCGTGTGCCGGCTGCGTCGCGCGGACCTCTCCGTCGATCGCGTCACGCTCGCGCGCTTCGACGCGAAGCACCATGACGTGCTGGTGCGAGATGAAGAGGTCATCGTGCTCCTCGACGCCGACCAGTTTCCCGAGACGATTCTGGGCACGCCGAAGCAGGACGGCGACCGGCTGTCGCTCGAGGTGAAGGGTGCTCCCGTCGCCGAGGTGAAGGTCGATGGCGCCGACTGGAAGGGCTTCGAGCTGAAGAACTCGACGCTCGAGCTGAACGGACTCGCGAAGGGCAAACATCACCTCGAGGTGCGCGCGGCAGATGACCAGCTCCGGGTCGACCCGACGCCTGCCACCCTCGACGTCGTCGTGCGGTGATCAGCCCTTCGTGATGGCGAGCGTGGCCGACGGCGTGAAGCCCGTGAGCGGCTTTCCGTTCAGGTGATGTTCGAAGAACCCGACCGTCGCGGCGCGAAGCGCCCGCGACATCTCACCGCGGTCGATGGAGCCCAGCGCGCGCGCCATCATCGACAGGTTGTTCATGTCGGTGAAGTTGAGGTGCATCGACCCGCGCAGCACTGCGCCGATGCCACCAGCTCCGAGCAGCGCGTCGTTCATGCCCTCGGTGCGCACGGTGGCGTTGCCGGACTTCGAGGTGTCTGCGTAGAGAAAGCAGAAGGGCACCCGCAGCGTCGTGGCCTCGCCCTCGAGCAACTGCGCGCCATCGAAGTTCATGCCCGCGCGCACCCGCTCGTCGGTCATCGCGAGCCGGCCAGCGACCATGCCTCCCAGGGAGTGGCCGAACGCGCCGACCCGCGACGCATCGACGAACGCGCCGAGCGGCGTGCTGGCGAGCTGATCGAGCACCGCCTTCGTGTCGTCACACCAGTGGGTGATGAGCGGCAGCAGCACGGCGTAGCTGCGGTGCGACGAGACGGCCTTCATCGCCACCGTGAAGCTGGGCAGGTCCTTCGCGGCGCGCGCCTGAGCGAGCAACGGCTCGACCTCGCGCAGGTTCTTCTCGAGCTCCTTCAACCCGGCGGTGATCTCCACCCACGCGGGGTGCTTCGCGTCGTGACGAACACTCGAACCATCGGCGAGCTGCACCACGAGCGACTCCCCCGGGTGTCCAAGGCTCATCACCACGAAGCCGTGGCTCGCGAGCTCCTCCATCAGCGAGGTGCTCTGCTTCTGGAACGAACCGAAGCCGTGGTTGAAGAGCACCACGGGAAACCGGCCACTCACCGCGGGCGCGTTCACCCGGCTGTGCGACGGGTTCTGCGGCAGCAGGAACTTTGGCACGCGCGTGAAGTCGGCCAACGCCGCGCGCACCACGTCGTCGAGGTACGGCTCGACCGGCTCGTTCGTCGGGCGCGCGGGGTACCAGGCCTGAACGGGCACGGTGCGCGTCTGCGCCTTCACGTCGAACCGCATGGTGCCGATGGCGTGTTCACCGCTCGGCTTTGGAATCACCTGCTTGCCGCGCCCGAAGAGAAAGGCCATGCGCGCACTGTCGACCCGTCACCGGAGCGAGTCGAGACGTGTCGATGCGCGGCGACGTCGGCCGCCTGTCCGGCTCGATGACTCCGGCTTCTGCTGATCAGCCTGGAGAACTCAGCCCTCGGCGTCGAGCCACGATGTCGACGAGCGCTGCAGCCCAACGAGCACCTGCTCTGCGGCCCGCACGCCGTGCCAGTTCGCCTCTTCGAACAACGCCAGCCCGCCGAGGTCGGAGTGCGCGAAGTGCAGCGACGTGCCCAGCGAGGCCTGCGCCGCGCGGCGCGCTTCACCCCAGACGAACCCGGGCACGGGCCGGACCATCGCGTGGCCCCAGCGCATCACCTCGATGGCCTGCACCTGCTCCTCGAGGCGCACGTGCGCGGGCTTCAGGTCGCTCAGCACCAGCGTTCGCCAGTCGTCTGCCGTCGTCGAGAACAGCTTCTTGCGCTCGGCCACCACGTCGCTGCCATCGTGCGGGTAGTACCAGGTCAGCACCGTCGGGCCCTTGGCGGTCGCGCGCAGCGCCTGATGCGTCGCCACCACGTAGCCGAGGCTGCGTGACTCGTGCAGCACGTTGTCCCACGCGAGGGGAAACCCGCGGCTGTACGGCTTCGCGCTCAGCGTCAGGTTCGCCACCGTCCACGGCCCGGTGTGGAACGCGTCGAGGAACGAGGGGCGCTGTTTGCGCCACGCCGCGATGAGCCGGGCTGCCACGAACCGCGGCGTCGCCAGCACCACCTGCTTCGCGCGCAGCCGCAGCGGAGCCTTCGTCGTCGCATCCAGCGCGTGCGCGTACCAGTCAGTGGAGTCGGGCACCTGCTCGAGCGTGTGCACCAGCGTCGAGCGCTGCAGCCGTGACGGGTCGACCGCCTTCGACAGTTGCGAGATGAGCCGCCCATTTCCTTCAGGCCAGCTCAGAAACCCCTCGTTTTTCTCGATGCCGCTCTGTCTTGCACAGAAATACCAGAGCCCTGCCCACGCCGAGGTGTCGCGCGCCGTCGCGCCGTAGTCGTCACGGCAGGCATAGTCGACGAGCCACAGCAGCCGCTTCGAGGTGAAGCCCTGCTGCGACATCCACTCCGCCATGCTGAGGCGGTCGAGTGAGGTCCACTCGGCGTCGTCGCTGCCGAGTTCGATGGGCACCGCGAACGCCTTTCGGCCCTTCGCGTCCTTCGCGGCTGCAAAGCCATCCATCAAGGTGTCGAAGCGCGCGAGCTGGGCGAGGTCGTCGGCCGAAGCGCCCGCGCGCAGGTAGAGGCCTTCGTACCAGGCGCCGCGGTAGTAGAGCCGCTCCTCGGGTTCGTGAATGAGCGCCGCTTCGTCGTACGCCGGAGCCCCCGCGTCATCGACACCGGTGAGCACGCCGAACTCCCGTAGCAGCCGGGGCACCGGGCCCTTCGTCGACAGCGGCGCCGGCAGGTAGTGCGCGCCCCACGGGAACTTCGAGACCGCGTTCTGCCCCGACTTCGCGGTGCCACCGACGACGTCATCGACCTCGACCACCAGCACGTCTTCGAGCCCGCCACCCTTCAGTCTCCACGCGGCCGAGAGCCCTGCAGCGCCGCCACCCACCACGAGGCAGTCGACGACGCGCGTGTCGGTCGTCGCGAGGGGAGGAGGCGCTTCACGCAGCAGGTGCCCCGTCTCGTGCACGCGGTCGACGAGCGTGGTGGGAATGTCACGCGGCGCGGCAGTGCCACGACGGCACGCGGCGTTCGCGGCAGCCAGCCCGAGGAACGACACGAGCAGGTCTCTGCGCCCGACGAGCTGCTTCACCTGCCGCACACGACCACCACTTCCAGCACCGGCACGGCGACGTGCGTGGCGCGTTCGTCTCTCGGGGGCTGCGTCGGCTGAATCGTGCTGCGGGCGTTGAAGACGCTCTGTCCCGGAGGCGCAGGAGCCCACGCCGAGGTCGCCGGCCGCCGCTGCACCGTGGTGACGACCTGGTCGAGGTCGAGCTGCACCTCGTCTCGCGTCGTCAGCTTCTGGCTCGTCACCTGCGCCGTCGACGCGCCACACGTCTGCGCGGCCAGCTCGGTGATGCGCTCGGCTCGTTCGGCTTCGCCAGTGGGCAGTCGCTCGACGTCGACGGTCATCACCGCTCCCGACGGCTGCCGGGTGATGGTGACGCCGCTGGTCGCGCAAGCGGTGAGGAGAGTCAAGACGAGGGAACGCACGCGGACCCACACTCTGCCACGCCCCGTTGATGGAAGCGCCGCTCGCATCGCCTACGCTTCACA
This sequence comes from Archangium gephyra, assembly GCA_943370055.1. GTDB lineage: Bacteria > Myxococcota > Myxococcia > Myxococcales > Myxococcaceae > Xiheimicrobium > Xiheimicrobium gephyra_A. The sequence continues at coordinate 288,213 of CALRPN020000003.1, read as the reverse complement.
CGTGCTCGGAGTCCTCCTTCTCGCGCTGGCTGCTTCACCCGAGCTGCCGTTCGACCAGCCAGGCCCCCGCGTCGTGGCGCCCGGTCAGACGTACGAGGTGACGTCAGCGGTTGCGCCTGGCTTCTTCACTTCGCTCGTCGTGTGGATGGCGCAGGGCCGCATGGGCATCGAGAAGCCCAGCATCTATGCGTCGCGCGTGCAGCCGAGCGGCAACGTCGACGACCCCGAGGGCCTGCTCATCTCGCAGCCGTTCGGTCGCGACCCCTCCGTCGCGTGGGTTCCGTCGATGAACGCGTGGGTGGTGGCGTGGGAGCTGAACGGAGAGACGTTTCTGCGCGTCGTCCAGCTCGACGGCTCGTTTCACGCGGCGACGGCGGCACCGGTGAACCTCGGGCAGGGGCGCGCCCCGAGCGTCATCGCGAACAGCGCGGGCTACTTCGTCACCGCGGAGGCCCTCACGCCGAAGGTGTGGTCGGTGCAGCAGCCTGCGACGCCTTTTCTCTCGGCGCCGCTCAGCGCGACGGGAGTGCGCTACGGAACTCCGGTTCGTGGCTTCGAAACCGTCGGGACCACCTCGGCGCTCCAGACGAGCTGGGTCGAGGGGACTTCCCTCGTCTCGGCCAAGGTGACGACTGCGATGGGTCTCAACGTCAACACCTACACGGTTCATCTCGTCTCGCCGTTGCGGGTCGACCTCGATGCCGTCGTCGGCGGTACCGTGGGGCGCGCGGTCTACCGGGTCTCGGACGGCGGCTCGACGTCAGTCGAGGTGATGCGGCTGGACCTGTCGACGAGGGTCGTGCTCGACGCGGGCACTGTCCACACGGACTTCGCGACGATGGCCGAGCTCGGCGACGGCACCTTCGCACTCACCTCGACGCAGACCGATGGGCGAGGCCTCGGGTGGCGCGTCTTCACCGATGGCGGCTTCACCGGGCTCGGCACCGTGGCGAACGGCGCCAGTCGTCTCTCGGTCGCCTCCTTTTCCATGACGTCTTCGACACTGCTGCTGTGGTCCACCTCCAACAATGGTGTGCTCGCGCAGCCGGCAAGCCTGTCACTGGCGCCAGCGGGGCAGCTGGTGCAGCTGAGCCTCAGCCCTGCCAGCGACCGTTTCGCGCAGGTTGCGGCCTGGAACGGCGGCACGGTCGCGGTCTGGCAGCGACTCACCTCGGTCGAGGCCCAGCACGTCGTCTGGCGCGTGTTCCCCGATGGCGGGCACGCCGCCGCGTTCGACCTGGCCGACACCACCTCGCGGTTGGATGTCCCCTCGATGACGAGCTTCTCGGGCGGCGTCGCGCTGCTCACGAATCAGCGCCTGCGCCGCATGGACTCGGCCGGAACCTGGGGCCAGCCCATCACCATTTCCCGACCGCTCTCGTCGGGCACGCTGACGACCGACCGCGCAGGGCGGCTCGTGGTGCTCGGCGTGCAATTCGTCGGGTTCGAGGAAGAGGTGTGGGCCCTGCGCCACGAGCAGAACGGAACCGTGACCGAGCGGCTGATCTTCCCCGTGACCTCTCCGAAGCCCGAACGCCCCCGACTGGCGATTTCGAGGGACGGCGGCGCTGGGCTCGCGGTCATCAACTCGACACAAGAAGTGTGGGGAACCCGCCTGTCGAGTGACCTGGTCGCGCGAGACGACGGCGGCTTTCGCATCTCGGGAGCCGTCTCGATGGACCCGTTCGTGGTGAGCGACGATCAGGGCGGCTTCTTCGTCGTGTACAACGACTCCAACAATGTCCTCGCGAGGCGCGTGGTCGACACGAGCGTGAGCCCGGCGACGACCCTGCTCGTGGGCGAGTGGGACGTGGGCAGCGTCATCGAGGTGCCTGGTGGTGCCGCCGTCGTCGCGACCTCGCGCGCGACTGCCGAGCTGGTGACCCTGTATCTGACGGTCGAGCCCGCTGGCGGGCTGGGGTCTTCCGTTCAGAGCATCGTGTCGGGTGGCTCGTTCACCAATGGCGCTGGCCTCGCCGTCGGGCAGGACTCGCTCACGTGGGTGTTCGGCCGGTACGACGCCGACGCGGGAGCCGCTAGCACGCGCTCTGTCGTCGCGAGTCGGGCCACCGGCGCAGCGTGCCAGTGGGGGTGGCAGTGCGTGTCGGGCTTGTGCACGAGCGGAGCATGCCGGCTGGCGCCCGACGGTGGCCCTGTCGTCGATGCGGGTGTCGATGCAGGCGCAGGTGTTCCGGATGCAGGCGCAGGTGTTCCCGATGCAGGCGCAGGTGTCGATGCAGGCGCAGGTGTTCCCGATGCCGGCGCAGGTGTCGATGCAGGCGCAGGTGTCGATGCAGGCGCAGGTGTTCCGGATGGCGGTGCAGGTGTTCCGGATGCCGGCGCAGGTGTTCCGGATGCCGGCGCAGGTGTCGATGCAGGCGCAGCCGTCGATGCCGGTGGCGCGATCGATTCAGGGTTCATCGACGCCGGTGCCCAGCTCGATGCAGGCGTCGAGGACGCAGGTGTCGTCGAAGCTGATGCAGGCGTCGATGGTGGGTCGCACGACGCGGGCATGGCTGACGCTGGCGAGCCTGACGCGGGCCCCCGACAGCGAGACGCGGCCAGCTATCGCGCTGGCTGTGATTGTCAGGCTGGTGCTGGCCCCTGGCTGATCAGCGCCATGCTGGTGATGGTCTCCGCGCGTCGCCGCCGTCGCCTCTGACAGCGAACCTGTCTAGCCTCGCAGCCGCATGCTCTCCGTTGGCTCCATCGTCGGTGACTACGAGGTGGTGAAGAACCTCGGTGCCGGAGGCATGGGCGACGTCGTCGAAGCGGTGCACCCCATCATCGGCAAGAAGGTCGCCATCAAGGTGATGCGCTCGACGGCGAAGGACTCGCTGGTCGAGGCGCGGCGGTTGCTCGAAGAGGCGCGCGCCGTGAACGCGATTCGTCACCCGGGCATCGTCGACATCTTCGGCGCGGGCGTGCTGCCCGATGGCCGGCCCTATCTGGTGATGGAGCTGCTCGAAGGGCTGTCGCTGCTCGAGTTCCAGCAGAAGCTGCGGCCGGTGCCGATGGGAGACGTCTTCTTCGTCCTCGAAGGGGTGCTGAACCCGCTCATCGCGGCGCATCGGGCTGGCGTGATTCACCGCGACCTGAAGCCTTCGAACATCTTCGTCACCGAGGGCGGCGGCGGGCGGCGCGTGAAGCTGCTCGACTTCGGAGTCGCGCGACGGGTCGACCGCGAGCCGCTGACGGCTCCCGAAATCACGCTCGGCAGCCTCGGCTTCATGAGCCCCGAGCAGATGAGTGGCAAGCCGGTGCCGCAGAGCGACCTGTACTCCCTCGGCTGCATCGCGTGGCTGCTCGTCACGGGGCAGCCCGTCTTCCCGTACCGCAACGTCGGAGAGCTCGCGCGACATCACCTGCTCACGAAGCCACCGCTGCTCGGTGTGCTGCGCGGTGAGGTGAGCGCCGAGTTCGAGAACTGGGTGATGTCCCTGCTCGAGAAGGAGCCTGCCGCGCGGCCTGCGTCGGCCGAGGCGGCGCTCGAGGGGTTGAAGGAGGCGCAGTCGGCCTTGCGCACCGAGCCCACCGTGAAGCCCGGCAGCCTGCGGCCCATTCGCAGTGAGCTGAAGACGGTCAGGGCCAACGCGGTGTTGCCCGCCCTCGGCGAGAGCGAGCCCCGTGAGCGTCGTCGCGGCCCCGTGCCTGCGGGCTCGAGTGAGCGAAAGACGCTGCCCGCGTTGATGGGCCGGACTCCTTCGGCTGCGACGCTGCCCGATGACGACGACGACGAGGACCAGACCATCAAGATCGACTCGCCTCGCAAGAAGCGCTGATCAGCCGATGTGCGGCGCGAAGCGCTGCAGCAGCAGGGGCAGCTCGTTCGTCAGGACGACGCCATCGTCGGCCAGCACGTGAAGCTGCGGCGTCACCGTCGGCACGTTCAGCGTCAGCGTCGGCTCCAGCACGCGCGCGACGTCTTCGAGCTGGGCCTTCGTCTTCAGCCGCACCACCAGCGTCCGACCCGAGACCTCGAGGGAGAAGCCGAGGAAGCACTCGAGGCGCGTGATGAAGGGTGCAGGGTGCTCCTTCAGCGGACGCAGGTCGAAGCCGTTGCCGTCGAACGACACCCGCAGGCGCACCAGCTGCACCTGCGCGGCCAGCGGGTGGGTCGAGAGCCAGTCGAGCTCGGCAGGCCCCGTCGCGCTCATCGACAGCTCGCGGAGCGTCTGAAGATGCACCAGCGCGCCGGCCTGCCCCGGCTCGAGGTCCGCGAGCAGGTCGAGGGCGAAGAGGCGCGGCGTCTTCCACTGCGCACAGTCGGCGAGCTCGACGGCGCTCAGGTTCGTCACGCGCTCGAGGGAGTGAAGGGCTCTGCACGTGGACAGGAACGCGCCCACCGATTGCGGGCCCAGCAGCACCAGCACGCCGACCGTCGCCCACGCAGGTCCCGGCTGCAGCGTTCGCGTGCGCACGAGCCAGGGGAAGCCGCGCCGGTGCTCGACCTGATCAGCGCCGCGAATGGTGCTCCACCGCTCGCCGTGCTCCCGCTCGAGCTTCAGCGCGCGCTCCCGTTGCTCGACCGTCGAGTCGCCGCGGGCGATGGCGAGCTGCAAGGCGATGAACTCCCCGCGCGGGTCGCCCAGCTCGAGCAACGCGTCTCCGACGACCTGCCGCACGAGCTCGTCATCAGGGTTCTCGAACACCCGCGCTTCGAGGTCGCTGAGGTTCACGGGTTGCACGACGGGGTCGCGCGCAGTTGCTCGAGTGCCGTGAGGACGGTTCGCACCAGCGGCATCGTAGCAGCGTTCGCCGTGCCGCCTTCGAGCGCGAGCCGAACGCTCAGCTCGCCTACCGGTCGTTCACGGCTCGATGACGACAGGCGCGTCGAGCGTCTTCACGATGCAGTCGTCACGCGTGCCGTCTTCGAACGCCACCATCACGAAGTCCGCATCCGACTCCAGCGCGATGATGGGGTGGTGCCACACGCCCACGCGGTAGTTGATGCCCTGGCCCGGCTGACAGAGGAACGCGCGCAGGCCACGCACGTCAGGGCCTCCATCGACCGTCGGCGCGACGCAGACGAGGTAGCGCGTGCACACCATCGGCAGGAACGCCTGCGTCGAATACGGGTGGTGCTCGAGCAGCTTCAGCGTGAAGGGCAGCGCTTTGGCGACGGAGCGAAAGACAGACACGTTCGCTTTCGCCTGCACACGCGCGTTCACCAACTCGGTACACCAGTCGAAGCGCGTCGCCGTGCCCTGATTCGCCGAGAGGCCCGCGCGCAGTCCCGCAGAGACGACGTCTCCGAACGGCTCGAAGGCCTCGACCGACAGCGGCTCGACCTTCACCGTCACGAGCCCCGGTACGTGGAGTACCCGAACGGGTTGAGCAGCAGCGGCACGTGGAAGTGCTCGTTCACGTCCTTCACCACGAAGTCGATGAAGACCGAGGGGAAGAACGTCTCGACGCCCAGCGCCGAGAAGTAGGGCGCGACCTCGAAGTGAAGGCGAAAGGTGCCCTTCATCGGAATCGTCTCGAGCAGCGGCTTGATGCGCCCGTCTTCGTTGGTGACGCCCTGCGCGAGCTCGGTGGTGGCCATGCCGACGACCTGCTCGAGCCGCACCGTCACGCCCTTCGCCGGCTTGCCGCGTGACGTGTCGAGGATGTGTGTCGAGATGCCCATGTTCACTTCTCCAGTTCGGCCGACAGCCACTTCTCGAGGCGCAGGCGGGTAATCTTCATCTGCTCCACGGCCGCCGTCTCCATTTCGGCCTTCTTCGAGCGCGTCAGCCGCTCCTCCAGCAGCGCCAGCATCTCGCCCGCCGACTTGCCCGTGGCGAAGACGATGAAGATGAAGCCGAACTTCTTGAAGTACGCCTCGTTCGCCTTCACCAGCTGCGCGCGCACGGCCTTGTCGGCGGCGTCGACCTTCTTCTGTTCGCCTTTGGACCAGGTGGCCGACTTCGCCGACTGCGACTTGCCCTTCTGCTTCGAGCCGATGCGCGGGTGCGCGGCGAAGGCGTCGAGCCACGCGGTGGGGCCCAGCTTCCACCACACGCTCTCGGCGGCGGCGAAGAGGTCTTTCAGCGAGCCGAACGGCCGCAGCGCCGACATCGTCTCGGCCCACGCGCGCGCGCCACAGCACGAGAGGAACAGCTCTGACGCGTCATCGGCGTCGAGCGCGTTCAACTGCGCGAGCACTTCACGCTCGACGGGAGAATCGACCGAGGTGCCGAACACGCGCAGCCGGTTCACGCCACCGTGCGGGAAGATGTGCACGCGCAGGTGCGTGACGGTCATCGGCCGGTCGGGCTCGAGCTGGTGACGTCTGTGCTGCACGAGCGGCGTCTTCGCGAGCAGCGTCTGCCAGCCCTTCGGTTCACGCAGCATCGCCTGGACCGCCTCGGGCCCGAGCTGCTCCTCGTCGACGGCCTCGATGAGCGTGGCCTGCGGCGCATTGCCCTTGAAGAAGTGCGTCTCGAGCTCGATGCGCTCGATGACGCCGCGGCGCGCGAGGCGAATGACGCACCAGTCGCTGCCCGGCGTGCGGCGGCGCTTCGTCTCCCAGCCATCGCCCATGTTCACGCCACGGCCGGGAAGGAGCAGGTTCGACGGAGGCCCGAAGAACTGGTCGCTCACCGCCGCGATGGTGCCGCCGTTCTCCACCGCCGCGAGGTCGACGCTGCCACGGCGCCAGAAGGTGCGGGGCTCGGCGGCCACCTCTCCATAGACGCGCAGGCGGGCGACGCCACCGTCGGGGTAGATGCGCAGCCGCACGTGCGTGACGCGCGACGAGGCCGTCTTTGCCTTCAGCACGTTCTGGAAGTCGGGCTTCACGGCTTGACGCGGCAGCACCTCGAACCACTCGGTCGACGCGAGCAGCTGCGCCGGCGTCGCGGTGTGTGGCGCCACGAGGCCCTCGAGCGCCACCTCTTGCGGCGCGTTGCCCTTGAAGTGCGTGGTGTCGACGAGCGCGCCGTGAATGCGACCGGGAGCGCCGAGCCGCACGATGGCGAAGTCGTGGCCGGGCTCGCGCTTTCGCTGCGACTCCCAGCCGTCCATCCACTTGCCCTTGTCGGTGTACGCGCCTTCTCGCCACTCGGCCGGGCCGGGTTTGAGCAGGTTCTCCTTCTCGGCGAAGTAGTCGTCGGTGGCGTACAGCACGAAGGTGCCCAGCAGGTCGGCGGCGAGGTCGACGAGGTGGGCGAAGTCGGCAGGCACGGGTGCGTTCGACATGGGCCGGCACCTTGGCGCATCACCGCCCCGCAGGCAGCATCAGACGTGCGAGCGGCGGCGCACGGCCAGCATGAGGACTGCCAGCAGCAAGAAGGGCAGCACGCTCGAGTCGGCCTGGGAGCAGCCGCACACTGCGACGAAGCCTGGCGGGTCAAGCCCGCCGTCAGACTCCATGCCAGCGTCTCGAGCGACGACGCCCGAGTCCTGAGCGACGACGCCCGAGTCCTGGTCAACGCCAGCGTCTCGATCAATGACGCCAGAGTCCTGAGCGACGACGCCCGAGTCTTGATCAATGACGCCGGAGTCTTGATCAATGACGCCGGAGTCCTGATCAATGACGCCCGAGTCCTGGACGACGATGCCCCCATCAGGACTGGGCGGCATCAGGTATCGAAACTGAATGCGTCGCACGCCCAACGCCCTGTCGAAGGTGTCCCACGCGACGACCGCCTGGCCCGCCGGGTTCGACGCGACGCTCACTGACGAAACCTCTTGGCCACCGAGCGAAGGCCCCAGCGTCAGCCCGCCTGGATCCGCCCAGGCCACCCGGGTTCCGAAGATGGGCGAGGCCCAGGCACACGCCACCAGCGCCCCGCCGTCCATGCTGGCGACGACCGGTTGAGCCGTGAGCTCATCGGTGAAGCGGCCGAGGGTTCCGATGCGTTCGACTGTCGCGGACGCAGGCGAGAAGTTCGCGAACTCAACCAGGCCTCCGTCTGACCCGACGATGGTGATGGTCGGGGGAGTGCCCTGCGCACAGGGTGCTGAGAGGGGCCCACCAACCCAGGTCACGGGCGTCTGCATGGAAGCACTCGCGGCAGGCGCGTCATCCACCCTGTAGGTGAAGGCATGGCCGAAGAACCACAGCTTGTCATTCAGCGCGGCCACACAGCGCGGCGTTGGCTCTGCGGTCACGAGGCGGAAGCCTGGTTCGAGGTTGGCGCTGGCGGTCAGTCCTCCCACGGTGCCCCAGTGCATGGCGATTTGGTTCCCGAGTACCGAGAAGGGCAAGGTGGTCCGCCCAAGGGTCAGGGCTGAGCCGCGCACGAACTGGCCGGTCGACTGTGGAATCGTGTACACCGTCGTCGTCAGGTTCTCCTTGAGCGCGATGGCGTGCCGATTTCCGCTCGGTGCGCGCAGGAGTTGAGGTTGGGTGCTTGCCCCGTTGACCAGGAGCACCTGCGACGGGCCCGCCGGTTGTCCTGGCGTGAGCAGGCTCAGGTTCACCGCCATGCCTCCGTCGGTGCTGTCCTCTTCCCACGCGAGCAGAAACTGCTGCGTCGGGTCGTACCAGACGACGCTCGGTGAACGCTGCGCGGCGGGGGCCTGGAGGGGCTTCACTGGCGGCGACGTCGAGATTGACGACAAGAACCCGCTCGAGCGCGCGATCGCCAGCTCGTGGAGTTGCAGGCTGCGCGCCGTGTCCTCGGACGCCAGGAGTGCCTGGTCTGAATCGCGCCGGCCCGCGAGCGCCTTCACGGTCGAGTTCCCACTCGTGACAGACGAGGGGCCCGGTGTCCTCTCTCCGAAATTGGTGACGGAGGCGGCGGTCGCGACCCAGCTTCCCCCGGACGGGTAGACGAGGAGGACGGTGGCGGCGGTGCTGGTCGCGAAGGATGGCGCGCCGGAGGGCGTGCCGACCGCCGTGCCGCTCCACGTTCCCATGAAGCGATGCAGGTTGATGACGCTGGTGTGGCTCATCAACAGCTCATGGCCCGGGTGCGTCAGCGCCGTGGCCCCGGTCACCGTCGTCGTTCCTGTGACGAACGCAAGCGGCGGGGTGGAGTTTGCCGTCAGGCGCATGGCCTTGGCCGTGGTGCTCCCTTCGACCCAGCTGACGAGGAAGCCGGCGTCGGTGCCGCCGGCTGACAAGCTGGTGACGGCGCCAGTGGTTGGAATGGCGGGGATGGGCGCCGCTGACGGGTACTGGGCGCCGCGAAGCCCCGTTGGTGTCCACCACACGACGAGCGCCTCACCGTCGTTCGCTGCGGCAGCGGTCAGGCCGGCAGTCACCTCTGACGCGATGTCGAAGCGCGGTTCCCAGCCGCCATCCATCGTCTTCCATCCGTAGAGTTTCGTCCCCGCATCCTCATTGACCGAGGCCACCAGCAACGAGAAGGTCTTCGTCGCGACGAGGTGAAGTTCGTTGCTCGCAGGACCAATGCTCCCAGGAAGCTCGAGGCCGCCCGGAAGCGTGGCGCTCAGCGTCCCGGCTGCAACGGAGGTCACGAACACCGACGTGCGGCTGGGGCTTGCGAGCGTCGACCGACGGTCATCTCTCCACGCCAGCAGATACTCCGAGCCGGTCCACACGAGGGCGGGCCGCCCAAGGATGCGTGGCGCTGCGCCGGGTCGAACCGGCAGCTCGAGCGGCCCCTGGCTGAGGGGCGGAACCACTTCCAACGGCAGCTGCGACAGGCATGAGACCGTGAGCGCGACGAGAAGCACCGCACCCACTGTTGCGCGATTGTCGACCCTCGTCGATTCCACAAAACGCTGAAACTGCGCCCCTTTTCTGGCGCTGAGCCACTTTCACGGCTCGTGGCATGAAGCGTCGTTCCCTTCATGTCGACTGCTCCGCACCTTCGCCTGGCCGATGCGCCGCCGCTCGCGGCTGAAGACCTGTACGCGCGCTACGCGAAGTATGTGGCGCGGCTGGGGTTTCGCCTGCTGGGCCGTGATGACGGGCTCGACGACCTCGTGCAGGACGTGTTCCTCGCGGCGACGGTGGCGAAGGTGCGCTCGGCGAACGAGCACGAAGCGCGTGGGTGGCTCGCGACGGTGACGGTGCGGCTGGCGGGGCGCGTGTTGCGGCGACGCAGGCTGGCGCGCTTCTTCGGGCTCGACGAAGGCCCGGACGAGCGGCTGTTGTCGACGGGAGCGTCTCCCGAGACGGTGACGTTGATGGCGCAGCTGTACCGCCGGTTGGACGCGGCGCCGACCGCCGAGCGCCTCGCGTGGACGTTGCGGTACGTCGAGAACGAGCCGCTCGATGAGGTGGCGCGGTTGTGTGGGTGTTCGCTCGCGACGGCCAAGCGGCGAATCGCGGCCGTTCAGCGGCTGGTGACGGAGACTGACGATGAAGCGTGACGACCTCGCTCACCACCTGAACGAAGCCAGGGAGCGCTTCGAGCCTCGCTGGGACGACGCACGCTCGGCCCACGTTCGCGCGGGGCTGCCGGCGCGGGCGCAGACGCATCGGCGTCGAAGGGTCGCCGTGGGCGCGGCGGTGCTGCTGGCGTTGGGCGTGGTGGCGTTCTCGCTGCGGCCCGTTCGCTCGGTCGTCGCCATCGAGCCGCTGGCCGAGGCGCACGTCGTCAGCCTCGAGCGCACCGAGACGCTGGAGCGGTTTCGCGTCGAGCGGCATGGCGCGTGGTTCGACGTGACGCCGAATCAGCGCACTGTGCGCGTCGAGGCAGATGACGTCGTCGTCGAGGTGCTGGGTACGAAGTTTCTCGTCGAGCGGGTCGACGCGCGCGTGCACGTCGTGGTCGAGCGCGGCGTGGTGCGCGTGTCGTCGCGCGGTGTGGTGCGCACGCTCGAGACCGGCGCGTCAGGCTGGTTCCCGGAGGAGCCGCTCGCGCCTGTGCACGTCGAGCCGAAGCTGGAGCCATCGCCCATCGTCGAGCCCGCGCACGTCGAGCCTGCGCACGTCGAGCCGAAGTCTCCGGAGACAGTCGTGCCGAGGCCGCGTCAGCCCACGAAGCAGACGCCGGCCGTGAAGCCCGCCCCGCCGCAGACGTGGACAGCGCTCGCGCAGTCCGGTGACTTCGATGCCGCGTGGAGCGCGATGAAGACGGCTCCAGCGCCGCGCGACGAGCCGGCTGAGCTCTTGCTCGCGGCGGACGTGGCGCGGCTGAGCCGGCACCCTGATCAGGCGCTCGGGCCGTTGCGACGGGTGCTCGAGGCGCATGCGAAAGATCCACGGGCTCCCCTGGCGGCGTTCACGCTGGGCCGGGTGTTGCTCGATGACCTCGGTCGTCCGAAGGAGGCGGCTGCGGCGTTCGAGCGCGCGCGTGGCCTCGCCCCCGAGGCGCCGCTGGCGGAAGACGCGCTGGCCAGAGAGGTGGAGGCGTTGTCGCGAGCGCAGAGCCCCGAAGCAAAAGCGCGCGCCGACCTGTTCGTGCAGCGGTACCCCTCGAGTCCGAGGCTGCGCGCCGTGCGGCACTTCGGAGGGCTGAAGTGAGGCGGGCTGATCAGCGTGTCGCTGCTCCCTGCTGCGCGACGAACGGGCTCGTCGAGCGGTTCGAGGTTCGCCCGCCTCGTCAGCTCGCTCGCGTTCGTCGAGTTGGCGTGAATGGTCGTTCGGTTTGCTCGACGAACGGGGAAGTCGTCATCAGGCGCACGCGTCAGCCTGCTCGTATTCGGTCGATGAAGGCCGGCCGTTCGCCTCGTCACGCCGTGGAGCTTCCGGTCGGCCAGCGTGGTTCGTCCCCTGCGCGCGCACCCGGCCTGGCGGTGACGCCATGACCCCACTCGTGTTGCTGCTGCTCTCGGCGACGCCGGTCGACGTGACGGTCTCTGGCTGTCTGCTCGACGAGAACAAGGTGCGCGCGCTGGCCGAGCTCGAGCTGCTCCGCGGGCCGGCTGACGTTCGGGTGGTCGCCCGGCTCGTCTGCACGGAGCAGCGCTTCGAAGTGCAGGTCGACGACCCGCTCACCAACAAGACGCTGCTGCGCGCGCTGAAGACGAAAGACCTCACGGCCTCGGCTCCCGAGCGCTTCGCGGCGCTGGCTCTCGTCGAGCTGGTGGAGGCGAGCTGGAGCGAATTGCTGCTGCCGACGCCGACGGTGAGCGCCGCGCCCATCACCGAGACGTCCACGCGGGCTGTGGTGGAGCAGCTCGGCCGGCCCCGCGTTCGGCTCGGCCTTCACGGCAGCGCGCGCTATTTCCCGGGCGCCGCGTTGCTGCTCGGCGGCGGCGCGTTGATGGCGCACGTTCGACTCTTCGGTCCGTTGGGGCTTCGCTTCGAAGGGGCCGCCGAGACTGGCTCGATGCGCACCTCAGTGGGGCGCATCTCGGCCGACGTCCTCGGCGCCGCGGGCTTCGTGATGGCGCACCTGGACCTCGGGCGGTTTCTGCTCGGCGGCGGCGCTGGCTTTCGCGGAGGCGCAGCACGGCTCGTCGGCAAACCCGACGACGCGACGACGGTCGAGGGGCGAACGTTGTCAGCCGCGCTCGGCGGCCCGTCGGTGCTGGGTGAGGTCGCCGCGGGGCTGGGGCCGGTCGACTTCTCGTTCGCGCTCGAAGCGGGCTGGGCCGTCTGGCGCCTCGACGCGCGGGCTGACGGGGCTTCGCTGTCGACGGTCGGCGGTACGTGGGTGAGCGCGCTGCTCGGCGCAGGAGTTCGCTGGTGAGCCACTTTTTCACGTCGAGGCATGAACGCGGCATGCGCCACCTGCTCCTCGCTGCCGTGTCCGTCATCGCTGCCTGCAACCCCGTCTCGCAGGGCGACGTGTTCGCCACCATTCCTGCCGAGGTCGTCACCGTCACCGACGCGGGCACGCCGTGCACACCCGCGCAGGACCGCGCGAACTGGCCGGTGCGCATGGTCTTCGTGGTGCAGAACTCGGGAGCGATGTGCATCGTCGACCCGCCCGGCGCGCAGGAGAGCGCCGGTTTCTGTGAGCAGGCCTCGAGCTTTCTGCCGGGGACACAGACCCAGCCAGGCCGCATCACCGCGATTCGCCGCTTCTTCGCTGACAACGCGAGCCGGCCCAACGTCTCGGCTGCGGTGGTGAGCTACGGGACGAACGCGTCAGTCATTCCGTTCTCTCCGACGACGCAGCCGATGCCCACCAGCGTCGCGGCGCTTCAGGGCGCGCTGGCCAAAGGCTCGAACCTGCAAGGAGCCCTCGAGGCGACGAAGGCCCTCATCGAGCAGGACGTGCAGAACACAGCGGCCTCGATTCGCGCGCGCAGCCGCTACGTCGTCGTCATCCTCAGCACCGGCATTCCATTCCCCCGGTGCAGCAGCAACGACTCGCTCACCGTCTATGCATCGGCAGCGAACCCGACCCTCACCTGGTCGGACTCGGCTGGCGCCGGCACCTACTGCAACACGCCGATGACGAATGACCCCGAACCCATCACCACCTTCACGGCGGGCGGCGACTTGAACCAGAACGCCCAGCTCTTTGGCCTCGTCGACGGCATGCTGGCCCTCGATGCGCAGTACGGCCTGGGTGACGTGCGGGTGTTCACGCGGCTGTTGATGAACGACGCGAACCTCGCCGCCTGCGGACCCATCTGCCAGGACCTCTTCGGAGCCAACACCTCGTTCGCCGACACGCGCACCATGGGCACGTGGCTCCTCACGCAGCTCGCGACGCGCGGTCAGGGCGCCTTCGCCGACCCGGGTACGCCCGCGATGCTCTCGCTCTCGAGCGTCGACACGAGCGAGTTCACCACCTTCTGCGGACCGTGAGTCGTCTTCTCCTTTGCGCAGCGGAAACCTGGAAGACGGAAGTCGAGTGACTTCCGCGCTGGTTCGGGTAGCGGAAGGCGTCATGACCGCTCCAGTCGAAGTCAAAGCCATCTCGCTCGGTGACAAGAAGGCCGTCGAGGCCTTCATCGACGTGCCCTGGGTGTTGGGCATGGCGAACGAGAAGAACTGGGTTCCGCCGCTCAAAGACGACTACCGCAAGCAGCTCGACGCGAAGAAGAGCGTCTTCCTCGCCCACGGTGAGCTCGCCGCGTGGATTGCGTACCGCGACGGCAAGCCGGTGGGCCGCATCAGCGCGCAGGTCGACTTCGACTACGACAAGACGTGGGTCGACGAGCCGAAGACGTGCTTCTTCGGCTTCTTCGAGTGCATCGACGACGTGGCCGTGGCGCGCGCGCTGTTCGAGAAAGCCGAGGAGTGGGGCCGCTCGAAGGGCCGCGTTCGTCTGCGTGGCCCGTTCACGCTCGACTCGAAGGGTGAGGTCGGCCTGCTCGTCGAGGGCTTCGACATTCCCGCGATGATTGGCACGACATGGAACCGCCCCTTCATGGACGCGCTCGTGGTCGCGGCCGGCTACCCCAAGGCGAAGGACCTCTTCGCGTGGTGGTACGACGCCAATACGCCAATGGACGAGTTCACCAAGAAGGTGGCCGACAAGACGCGCAGCCTTCCCAACGTGAAGATTCGCCTGATGGACAAGGGTGAGATTCGCCGCGAGGCGGGAATCATCAAAGACATCTACAACGAGGCCTGGCGCAACAACTGGAACTTCACGCCCTTCACGGACATGGAGCTCGAGGTCATCGCCAACGAGTACAAGATGTTCATCGACGTGAACCTCGCCTACGTGGCTGAGGTCGATGGCAAGGTTGCAGCCATGTTGTTTGCCATTCCAGACATCAACGAGCTGATCCGCGACTTCAACGGAGAGCTCATGAAGAACCCCATCAACCTCGTCAAGCTGCTCTGGCGGCTGAAGTTCAACCGGCCGAAGCGGGCGCGCCTCATCATGCTCGGCGTGCACCACGACTACCGCGCGTCGCGAAAGTACGGAGCGCTCGCCGCGGTGCTGTACGAGGAGATTGCAGTGCGCGGCAAGGCGGCCGGCTACGAGGGCGGCGAGCTCTCGTGGACGCTCGAAGACAACGACGGCATCAACCGTGGCATCGAGCGCATGGGTGGAAAAATCTACAAGAAGTGGCGTGTGTACGAGCGCGCGCTCTGAGGTCATCGCCCGCATGAGCTGAACTGCGGGCGCGACGTGTGGTGGCGGGGCGGCTCTGCTGAGGTGCCGCTCCGATGATCACCATCTACGCGCAGGTCGCCGGCATCGTGGCGTTCACCGTGGTCACGCTGGTGCTCGGTATTCTCATTCGTCGCACGCCGACGAAAGAGGCGGCGCACCGGCTGAGTCGAATCAGCCACACGTTCTTCTGGGCAGCGTTCTTCGTTCCTTCGTTCGCTGGCTTCGTGTGGCCGGGGCTCACGCACTTCGACGAGCTGCTCGGGTGGCCATCGTTGCCGTGGCCCATCGCGCGGTGGGTGCTCGGCGTGCCGATGACACTCGTGGGCGTGTACTTCGCGTCGTCGTCGATGCGCGCGTTGAAGACGCAGGGCTCAGGAATGATGGCGTTCCAGCTCACCGAGCGCGTGGTCGCGAGCCAGGTCTACGAGCGGGTGCGAAACCCGATGTCGCTTGGGTTGTACCTGCAGTTCGTCGGCGTGAGCTTGCTGGTGGGTTCGACGTGGCTGCTGCTCGGCTCCGTCCTGCTCTACGTGCCCGCGCACATCTTCAACCTGTGGTTCTTCGAGGAGCGCGAGCTCAGCGCGCGCCATGGGCCGTCGTACGACGAGTATCGGCAGCGGGTGCCATTCCTGATTCCGCTCATCCGGGTTCAGCCGGCGAAGTGAAGAGAAGCTCCCTGGGTGAGCGCGGGGCCTGTGGTGGGCGCTCCGAAGCCTCGAGTGAGAGGCGCTGAGCGGCCGAATCGCGCCGCCGGTCGAGCTCAATGACCGTCAATTCAAGACAGTCGCCGAGGGTGGGTGCCTCTCCAGGGTGGTGTAAACCTGTGGTCGGAGAACTGTGTACAAGTTGACGTGAACTTGTTTACGCAAGACCGTCACCCTGTTTACACCACCCCGAAAGACCACCCAGCCCTCCGGTCGTCTGAGCGTGGATGAGGCGAATTCCATCGACCCGCCTGCACTCGAGGCTTCGGAGGCGACGACCCAGGGTGTCCGGCCGACCGAACAGAGGCGCCTGGCGACGCCACTCCATCGGCTCCGAGATGGCTCTCCAACCTCTTCAGGAGCCCCCATCAATGGCCGTCACCACCAACGGACTCGGCACCACGACCGAGCTCCAGGTGCTCGAAGGCCGCACGCTGGGCCTGAGCGCCGACGACCGGCGCCGCCTCGCTGAGTTCGCCCGCTCCGGCTCGGAGTTCAAGAGCCTCGCGCCGGCGGTGCAGGAGCGCGTGAAGGAGAACCCGCGCCTCGCCGTCGCCGGGCTGCTCGGCCTCACCACGCCGGCCGCCCCAGCACCAGGCCTCGAGCAGTTGTTCGAAGACACCTCGTTCCTGCCCAGGGTCGGCGCGCAGCCCGGCGGCCGGTTTGGCTCGGTGACGGCGAACGCATCGCTGCGCGCAAGCCGTGACTATCGTGTCGCGGTCGAGCCACCTCTGGAGCGTGCCCGCGTGTCGAAGTTCATCATCGTCTCCCTCCTGTTCCTGTCGTGCCGAACGATGCCCTCGGACCCCGAGCTCAGAGCGGACAGAGAGCAGCGACACCCCTGCGACATGATGTCGAGCGTGACGCGCTTCGTGGCAGATGCAGGCCTCTGTGACGGCTTCACCTGCGGCGGTCACTGCGGCGATGGCCGGCGAGCCTGGTCGTTGTGTGAAAGCACCGTCGCCGGAGGGTGCGGTCAGCCACTCGTTCACTCCGAGCGGTGCACGGAGCAGCTGGAGGAGTGTGACAAGGACCAGCTCGGGTCAGCGACCTGCGAGAGCCTCGGCTTTCGGGGCGGAAGGCTGGCCTGCCGCGACGACTGCACCTTCGACCTCGGTGGGTGCGACCAGTGTCCTGCGATGGCGGGAGCGCGTTGTGCCCAGGCCGTTCCCGATGGTGGACACGTCGCGGCCTTCACGCTCGATGGGCGAGACGTGCTCGTGGCTGAAGAACGAGCCGAGCAGTCCGAGCTGTGGAGGTTGTCGACCGATGGCGGGCGCACTCCGGTCCTCACGCCGGCTCCCTTCATTCTGGCCATGGTTCCCGTCTCGAAGGGCATGGTGCTGGCCGTGGCTGCGAAGGACGACGGCACGCCGTTTCTCACCCGGCTGTCGAATCGAACGCAGCCCGTGGCTTTGCCGCGGTCGCTCGAGGGGCGATGTCTCGAGTTGAGGAGCACCGACCTGGGCGCGCTCGTGCTCACCGAGCCGTCGTGCGGAGGAACGTTCGAAGCGGCCCAGGTGAGCGCCAGCGGCGCAGTCATTCCCTTCACGAAGGGCAGGCCAGTCGTCGCGGCCGTCTCGGAGAAGCCCACGCTGGCCCTCGTCGCGACCGGCGGCGAGCACGTCATCATCTCGCTGTCTCAGGGCGAGGTGTGCCGGCTCGAGACGACGCAGGGCATGGAGGCGCAGCAGTACACGATTCCACTCGATGCGGTGGTGACCGTTCCCGTTGCCGACGCCGGCGTCTTCATCGCATCGGGGGTCGCCTGCTCGGGTCGATGGCGCGTTGGATCGGCGTCGGTGGTGGTCGAGGCGAACGTGCTGCCGCCCACCGAGGACCAGCTCGCGACGGTCGAGCAGTGGAAGTTCATTCGCGGCGACTGGGTTGGGCTGCGCGGAAATACCGTGGTGGTTCTTCCTCGAGCCCGCTGACGGCTACCCAAGCCGCCACGTCGTGCGCCCGAGCGTCTCGACCAGTCGCGCATCGTGACTCACGAGCACCAACGCACATGGCAATGATTGAAGCGCCTGCTCCAATCGCTCGATGAGGTCGAACGACAGGTGATTCGTCGGCTCGTCGAGCAACACCAGCCACGGACTCGCGGAGAGCCCGAGCGCGAGATGCAGCAATCGCGTCTCGCCTGCCGAAGGAGCCCGTGAGGCGAGCAACCCGTCAGGGTCGACACCGAGCGCGTGCACCCACTGAAGCACCCGCCCACGCACCTCTCTCGGCAATGCCTGCAAGTGCTCGAGGTCGTGCAGCGCATCATCAGCGCTCAGGTCTTGCGGCATGAACAGCACACGCGCGTGGGGAATCGTCGCGCCCGCGCTGATCAACTTCAGCAGCGTCGTCTTGCCACTGCCGTTCGGGCCGGTGATGGCCAGGCGCGCGTCTCTCGTCACTTCGAACGGCGCGTCGAGAGAGAACAGCACGCGTCCATCGGGCGTGGAGCGCGGACCCGGCTCCAGCCGCGCGACCACTGGCTGTGCGCACCGCTCTCCCGGGAGCTGGAGCGTCACCGCTTCAGCGAAGACGACCTCGACGCGCTCCTTCGCCTGCTGCACCTCGGTCACGCGGCCCTCGAGCCGTCGCACCGAGCTCGACAGATGCCCCTGTGCCCGCTCCGCCCGGAAGTTCTCCAGCACGCCACGCGCGTCGGAGTCCTTCTTCGACTTCATGCGCGCGCCGGCCGACCGCTGCTTCGTCGCCGCCGCGTGTTCGCGCCTGCCTTCACTCAACGAGCGCTGCAGCCGCGCCGCCTCGCGCCCGAGTGCCTCGTACTCCGCGCGCGTCGACGACTCCTTCGCCAGCCACTGCGCGCGCGCCTCGGAGAAGTTGCCTTCCCACTGCTCGATGCGCCCATGCTGCAGCCGCAGCGTCTTCGTCGTCAGCCGGTCGAGCACCGCGCGGTCGTGCGCCACCAGCACGTTCACCGACTCCAGCCGTGAGAGCGTCGACACCACCAGGTCGATGGCCTGCGCGTCGAGGTGATTCGTCGGCTCGTCGAGCAACAGAATGTCTGGCTCGCGCCACAACGCCGCGCCCAGCTGCCAGCGCTTCTGCTCACCGAACGACAACGTGCTCCAGCGCTCGAGCCCGTGGAGCGAGAGCCGCGACCGCCACCGCCGCGCGAGCGAATCATCGGCGTTCGCGAACGACCGCACCTCCGTCGTCAGCCCGGTTCGCTGCGGCACGAGCACCACCGACGCCTCGGCCGGAAGACGCTCGACGTGGCCCTCCTCGGGCGTCACCGTGCCCGCGAGCATCGAGAGGAACGTGGATTTGCCCGCGCCGTTCGGGCCCACGAGCCCGGTCCAGCCTGGCGTGAGATGAAGCGTGACGTCGGAGAACAGCGTTCGACCGGCGACGACGCCAGTCAGGTGATGCACTCGAAGTGATGACATTCGGGAGGTCTCTGAGAACGAAGGAACGCCAGACGCGCAGCTCCAGCCGGAGCAGGTGCCGCGCAGGTTTGGGTTTCGTTCTCAGAGGACCATGGGCGTCACGCGTGAACGCGACGGACGCCTTTGTAGCAGATGCCCTGCGGTTCCTGACAAGCAGCTGGGAGCCGGGCAGCGAACTGCCCGACTCCCTTTCCAGTTCGACTCCGCCTTCGCGAGCCAACGTCGCCGCGATGGGTCGGCAGTGATTGAAGGCCGCCGCTCCTCAGGCTCGCTCTGGGCTTCGTCTCACGAGTTCCCGGTTCGACTCCGCCTTCGCGAGCCAGGCTCACGCCGCCTGAGTCATCGGCACCTGCGTCATCGGCACCGGCTGCGGAGCCGCGAGAAGCGCCGCGGCGATGCGCTGCTGCAGCTCGTTCAGGCGCGGACCAGCGGCCTGCACCCCTTCGGCGCTGAGCTTCTCGAGCTCGCCCTTGAACGTCGCCACCTGCTCAGGCGTCAGCTTGCCGGCCGTCGCGGCGTTGTCGAGCTGCGTGCCGATGCTCGCCGAGCGCTTCGCCACATCGACCTGCGCGTCGTGACGCTGGCGGAAGATGTTGCCGTCGACCTTGTTGAACAGGCGCGCGTCTTTGATGCCCGCGGCGGCCAGCGCCTCGAGGCCCGCGACCTGACCCGACATGCGCTCCGCTTCCTTCGGCGAGAGCGAGCCGTCGGCCACGCCCTTGGCGATGCGGTCCTTGAAGCTCGCGATGCGGTTGGTGGCGTCGAAGTCGCCGTCGCGACGCTCCTGGCGAACTTCCTTCGCGAGCGCCTTGAACTTGTCCTGCACGGCCTTCTTCGCCTCGGGCGTCGTCGCAGCGGCGAGCTCGCCCTTGAGCGCGGTGACCTGCTCGCCGAACTTCGCAGCTTCGGCCTCCGAGATGGTGCCCGCGTTCTTGCCGGCCGTGATGCCCTTGCCGAGGTTGTCGATGCCCTTGGCGACGTCCATCACGTCGTTGTGCTTCGCCGAGTGAATGTCCTTCGAGAGGCCGTTGAGCAGCGTCGCCGCCGCCTTGCCCTGCGTGAGGCCGTTGCCGTCGAACTTGTCGGCCTCGAGACCCGTCCGCGCCGCTGCGACGCGCTCCTGCAGGGGGGCCGCCTCTTCCGCCGTCAGCTTGCCCGAGCGGAGGCCTTCGTTGATGCGGCGCTCCTGGTTGGCGATGCGCTGCTCGAGCGAGGCGAAGGTGGGCTGGGGGCGGGCGGCGGTGGTCTTCATGGTGGGTTTCTCCTGAGGGAGCTCCGAAGAAGTTCGGAGACGCATCAGGTCGCTAGAGCAAACGCAGCGCCAACGCGGGTGATCACGTGTTCAATGGAGTTGGCAGCGCCGCTGTCCTCACCCGGAGGACAGAGGATTCTCGATGTGCCACGCCATCGATGCTCCACCAGCGATTCCGGCGGGATGCAGGCGCACTTCGGCACACATCGCGGTGGGTTTTGGCTGTCACGAGCGCTGACAACGTGTGGCTTCAGCGTCGACTGATCAGCTCGTGATGCCGAGTTCGCGGCGCACGTCGTCGAGCGGGCGCTCCATGTGCGGCCACGGGTTCCAATCGCGAGAGAGGTCGCGTGTCACCGAGAGCCCGCGGCGGAAGGCGGGCAGCACGATGGCCGGGTCGAAGAAGCCGTGTTCGCCAGGAGAGTAGGGCGAGACCCGAATGCCGAGGTGGAACTGGAGCGCGATGGTGAAGAGCCAGAAGAACGGGTCTTCGCGCACGTAGCCGGCGATGAAGCTGACGACGCTGACTTCGCCGTGCGGTGAGGTGTCGTAGCCCGAGAGCACGTGCGTGAGGTCGTGCCACATGCCCTCTTCCGCGACGAGCCCTTCACCGGGGAAGCCGAGGTCGTGGTCGACGATGAAGCGGAAGTACCCGTGGCCGAGCGTGCCTTCGGGGAGACGGCCGAGCTCGATGAAGCGGTTCGCGAGGGCCGGGTCTTTCGCGAGGCCGACCATGGGGCCGACGATTTTCCAGACGCCGAGCAGGCCCTTCTCTTTGAGGGTTCGTTCGAAGATGGGGCGCGCGAAGGAGCGGCGCGCGAGGTCGAGCCAGAGCGTCTTCAGCCGACCTTGCGAGAGGAGCGTGACGTTGGCGACGCGCGGTTCGTCGACGCCGAGCGCGGTGGCGTAGTGCGAGACGAGCGCGGCTTCGGCGCCGCTGACGTCTTCGTCCATGACCGTCATGAGGATCATGGCCTGCAGGGCGAGCTCGCGGCGTTTGGGATCCGGGAGTGCAGCCTTCAACGCGTCTGGTTCGATGGAGTCGAGCTGGCGCGGATCGTCGAGCGTGACCCCGAGCAGCGTTGCGGCGGCGCTGATCAGCGAGGCCTCGGCATCGGAGAACTCACCGTCGGCGCGCGCGCACGTGGCCATCGCGCGAAGACCGGCCATCGCTTCAGCGGGTGACGACATGAGTGGCTGCATCGTCCGGCCCTCTTAACCTCGGGGTGCGGTCGACGCAGCTGGCTGAAGCGGCTCGATAGCGCGCGAGGGCGACAGAGGGCGCTCCGAAGCCTCGAGCGAGAATCGTGGAATCACGGAATCGGCGACCGCTCGAGACCGGCGGCCGGGTCGCCTTCCAGGGCGGTGTAAACCTGTGGTCGGCCAAACGTGTACAAGTTGACGTGAACTTGTTTCCGCAAAACCGTCACTGTGTTTCCGAAGAGGCTCCACCCCCAGCGGTCGTTCGTCTTCAACTCGTCGCCAATTCCTTCCGTCTGCATTCACTCGAGGCTTCGGAGGCGACCATCACCACTGCTCACCTCGAGGAAGCAGTTGCTCACTGCTCGAAGCAATACAGCCGCGATGCAGGCACCGACGAGCAGAGGGGCAGCGACGAGCCCGCTGTCCACGCCTGGCCGAACGAGTTCGCTCCGCCGAAGAGGCCGGTGTTCGTCGCCGCCGCGCTCGTCCAGTTCGCGCAGGTGTAGTTCGTGCTCACGTTGCTGGGGAAGTTCACCTGCACGATGCCACTCGGCGCCACGCCGCTGAGCACGTTGAACACCGTCGAGATCTGCACACCGCGCTCATCGCGAATGATCGGTGCCAGCAACTGACCATCGTAGAAGTCCGGCAGGTTCGCGCCGACGACCACCTTGTCCACGCGTGCGTACGGCTGGTTGTACGAGGTGAAGCGATTGCGGGGATACAAGCTCGCCGTCGCCATCCAGGGCAGGAACCTTCCCGTCAGACCCGCGTCGGCCGCCTGCGTCGCGCACGCGATGTCACCACCATCGATGCCGATGTTCGTCGGGTACGTCGTCGAGGTGACGAACACCACCTTCGAGGTCGCGCAGACATTGTTGAAGCAGACCGACCGCACCGTGTCGGCGCAGCCCGAGCTGTCATTACAGCTCGTCGTGCATGCCGCAGAGAACCCGGTGCACCGGCTCGGCGCACACGCGAGCGAGTTCGCCGGAGCGAAGCCGTCCGTCGGACACAGGTTGCCGGTGCCAGTGCAGAACTCGACCGTGTCGCACGGGCCGGCATCGCCACGGCACACCGTCGTCGCTGGAGCCTTCGCATCGACCGGGCACTGCGCGCTCGTGCCAGTGCACTCCTCGGAGACGTCACAGACTCCAGCGGGCGTGCGGCACTGGATGCCGGCGTCGAGGAACGAGTCCGACGGACACGCCGCCATCTGGCCAGTGCAGCGCTCGGGAAGGTCACACAGCCCGGCCGACGACCGGCAGAGAATGCCCGCATCGGCGAACCCATCGCCCGGACAATTCGGGCCGGTGCCTGTGCAGGATTCACCGACGTCGCAGATGCCTCCCGAGCTGCGGCACTGCTGCGTTGAGGGAGCGAAACCGTCGGTCGGGCAGCTCTTCATCAATCCATCACACCGCTCGGCGACGTCGCAGTTGCCACTCGCGGCGCGACACTCGGTGCTCGCCGGCAGCACGCCATCGCTCGGGCAATCATTCGACGTTCCGGTGCAGCGCTCGGGTGCGTCACAGACACCGTTGGCGGCGCGGCACTCCTGCGTCGCGGGAGCGAGCTGATCAGCCGGACACGAGATGGCGCTCCCTGAGCAGAACTCTGGCGCGTCGCACACCCCGTTCGCCGCGCGGCACTCCACCGTCGTCGCCGCGAAGCCATCCGCAGGACACGCCGCTGCCGTCCCACTGCAGCGCTCGGCCACGTCGCAGATGGCGGCCGACGCGCGGCACTCCACCGTCGCCTCGGCGAAGCCATCTGCCGGGCACGTGCCCGACGTTCCACTGCACCGCTCGGCCACGTCACACACGCCAGCGGATGGACGGCACTCGGCCATCGTCTGTGAGAACGCATCGGTCGGGCACGCAGCGGAAGTCCCAGTGCATTGCTCCGCCACGTCACAGACGCCGAGCGATGCACGACATGTCACCGACGCCGGAGCGAACCCATCGGTCGGGCACGTCAACGCGACGCCATCACACGCCTCGGCCACGTCGCAGCTGCCAGCCGCCGCACGACACGACGCGCCCGCCGCTTTCGGAGCACACACTCCAGCCCCGCCACAGAACCCGCTGCCACACGCGTCGTCGGAGCACTCCGAGTCCGGGTCCGTGCCCGCCTTGACGGGAGCACACACGCCCGCCGCGCCGCCCGTCTTCTCTGCAGAGCACGCCGAACACGCGCCGTCGCAGCGAGCCTCACAACACACGCCGTCGGTGCAGAACCCGTCCTTGCACTCCGAGTCCGAGCTGCACGCCTTTCCGTTCGCGAGCGGCGGAGGGCTGCAGGCACAGACCAGCGACAGCAGGAGGACGAGCGAAGACTTGAAGTGCATGCGGCAAATGCCGCTGGGCGTGAAAACTGATCACTCGACCCACAACGGAGCGAATTCAGTCCCTTGCCCGGTCACTCCATCGTGCGAGGTGTCCTCGCAACGCCCTGAGGACCATACGAATACAACCACTTGTTCGACACGTACGCGGTCTGTGAACCAGGTCGAACCGCGATGGCGTCGACTCGAACTTCGCCCGTTGGGAGCAGGCGGGCGACCCCCACCACGCCAACCCCGGTGGAGTAGTTCCCCAGCTCGAAGTACGGCACACGGCCGGGAACGTTCGCGTAGCGGATGAAGCTCCCGTTTGGTGCCTTGCCTGCCAATCGCCCGCCGTCGGGAAGTTCGAGCGAGAGCGAAAGGCTGCTGCGATCCAGTCGCCAGAATCCCTCGTCGCTCGCAAAGACCTCGGCCTCGGCGCCAGGTTTGCTCGACAGCGTGAACGGAGCGTCGAGCGTGATGACCTCGGTCAGCTGGCCTCTCGCCGCGAAGAGCGAAGTGTCGTCTCGAAATCGGAGCGCCTGGATTCTCGCTTGAAGCGGCTGCTGCCGAACGCCTCCGTCTTCGTCGAAGACGAAGAGCGCATCGGGTGCCGCAACGACCAGTCGGCTTCCTCGAGCCGCGTACACCGGGTCGAAGGGAGCAGAGAAGACATCTCGATGAACGACTGATGCGTCTCGAGTCTCATCGTCGATTCTTCGCGCCTCGAGCGAGCGCCCTGAAAACTGCCAGAGCATGGAATCGGTGGGCGCAGCGACGACGTCTCCCCGGCAAACGACTCCACCGTCAGGCAACTCGAGAGGGAAACAGGAAGCCAGGGCTTCCCATCGGTCGGGCCAATAGCCGTGGTAGCCAACTCCTGCCGTCTCCATGACACCCACGTTCGTCGTGAGGCGAATGACGATGACTCCGGGAGGCGGGGTGAGCGCGATGACTGTGATGACTTCACGGCTGGGAGGATTCACAGCGACGAAGTCAGAGTGATGAACCGTGACTGGCTTTCCTGCTTCGTCGAAGATTTCGACTTTGTACCACTCGATTTCGTGCAGTCCGTCGTCGCACTGGGCAGCGCCACGTAAGGTGACGTTGAGCACGGTGATGATGTTTGCGATGACGCTGAACGGTCGTCCGACGGTATTGAACTCAGTCAGGCAGACCGGCTCTGGCGGCGGCTGGGGCTCGACCCTGGGTTGACACCCGCAGGCGACGATGACCAGAAGCGCTGCAGCCCAGTGTTTCACGTGGTCATTCCTTCTCCGGCAAGCCATGAATCGTATCAAGCGTTCCATCGCCATGCTTTGCCTCTTGCTCGAGGCCTGCGCGGGCGGTGATTGGTGCTCGAACTCCGCGAGCGCGCAGTGTGACCGTGACATCCGGTGCGGCATGGTCGACCCGCGGCTCCGGGCGATGTGTATTTCCAGACGGGTCGCGGACTGCAACCCGGGCGAGCTTCAGGCTGCGATTGCAGCCGGTCACACCGTCCTCGTCCCCAGTGTAGGGGACGCCTGTCTTCAAGCGCTCGCCAATCAACGTTGTGACGACCTGAGACCTGAGTTTTCCCATCCTCGCCGAACCCTGCCTTCAGCCTGTCTCCGTGCCTATGCCGGAAAGCTCAAGACGAGCGCGAGCTGTACCGTTCATGAGGCGTGCGAGTCGACCATCTGCGAGGTTCCACGCCCTGGTCTCCCGGGCAGCCGTCGATGCCAGCTCGCCGATGCGAGGGCCTCGTGTGAGACAGACTTGCACTGTCCAAGTGAGATGGTTTGCCATCGGAACTTCTGTCGGGGAAATGAGTGTGAGTGTGCAGCGAAGTCGAGCGGTGACTGCGGCTGCAAGCCCCCGCTGTCGTGCGCTCGGACGAATGTGGACGTCAACGGGTCATGGGGCTTCTGCACCGTGAATGACGAGGTGTTGCTCCGTGCCTATCGGCCCTGGGTCGCCGGAGCAGAGTGGATTGCCCTGGGCGGAAGCTGTCAGGCCCCCGTCTCCGCTTCAGACGTCGTTCGCCCCTGCATGATGGACCTGACCTGCGTGAACGGTACCTGCCAGCGTTCGCCCTGAGCCCTCACTGAGCGGCTGGGCCCGCGGTGCCTTCGAGCTCGACGAGCACCTTCGCGAGGTCGACCTGCACGTCGAGCCGCTTGTGCTCGAGTTCGATGGCCTGGCGGTCGGCCGTCATCAACAACGTCGGGTCGAGTGAGTCATCGGCCAGCACGCGTGCCTGCAACGCGAGGTGGCTCGTCATCGTCGTGCGGTATTCAGACTCGAACGAGCGCCAGCGCTCGGTCAGGCCCTGGGCGCGCGCCATCAGAATCTCGAGCTCGGCTGACTGCTGCGCGTGCTCGGCGTCGTACTGCGCCTGCGCTCGCACCACCTGTGCGCGCGCGACGTCGACCTGCGGCGCGGGCGTGATGCCGAGTGGAATCGTCAGCCCCACCTGCAGGTCGTTCTGAACCGGTGTCTCGCCCGTCTTCTGCCGCAAGCGCAGCTGCAGCTCGGGCCACGGCAGTCGCTTCGCACCGGCGAGTCGTTCGCCTGCGCGGCCGGCCTCGACTCTGAGCCGAAGGCTCTCGAGGTGCGGGTGACGTTCGAGCCGGTCGAGCAGCGTCGCGAGCGAGGGCAGCTGCGGTGGCGTGTCGGGCAACGTCAACGGAATCGGAGCGACCGGCTGACCCACCAGCCACGCCACCGAGGCTGTCGCCTTCAAACCGTTCGCCTCCCACCGCGCGACGTCCTGCCTCGCGTCGGTCTCTGCCAGCTGCGCGAGGTTCACCTCGACCTGCGTCGAGCCACCACGCTCCATTCGCCGCTGCATCACCGCGCGCAGCTTGCCGCGCAGCTCGGTCGACCGTCGCGCGAGCGCTTCGTGGGCCGCGGCTCCCGAGACGTCGAGCCAGCCCAGACGCACGTCACGCACCACGCGCCATGTCTGCGCTGCGAGGTCGAGCTCGGCCTGCCGCACCTTCAGCTCGGCCTGACTCGCGCCGTTCGACCACTCCCACGGGTTCGGCGGCCGCCACGAGATGCCGGTGAACCAGGTGAAGCTGCCCGAGGGCACCGCCTGCGCGTCGTTGAACTGCAGCCGCAGCTTCGGCATCTCCCAGTCGTGCGCGAGCGGGACGGACGCTCGGGCAACCTCGATTTCACTGCGAGACACGCGCAGCTCGGCGTTGCCGTCGGAGACGAGCGCGAGCGCCTGCTCCAGCGTCGTCGGAGCCGCGTTGAGGACCAGCACCATCGCGACGCTCGAACTCAACATGCTGTGGCTCCCCTTGCTTCACGTCGCACCACGCTGGAAATGGACCTGCTGCTGCCGGAACTGAAGGTGCAGAGGCGCTCCTCCGAGAGGGCCCCGACCACCGAGCATGGACACTTAGGCGACGCCAGCCGTTGGCCCTCGGCGCTCCGTGGCCGCGCATTCCATGTCGATCGACACCGCAGCGGCTCAAAACTGAACATGCAATCGCTCTCCGGCCTGCCAGGCCGTCGCGTCTTTCACTTCGATGACTGCGCGCCGGCCCCAGCGCGGCCACTGGGGAGAGAGCCAACTTCGCAACGGCAGCTGCTCCACCGACGGGCCGACCTCGACCACCGTGCCCTTGAACTTCTGCGACCACAGCCCGCGCGAGGCCCGCACCGTCAGCTCGAGGCCGGGCTTGAGGCCACGCGCGCGCTCCTCCGGCACTGTCGCCACGAGATGTCCGGGACGGCCACGCACGAGCCGCAGCACTTCCGTTCCCGAGGCGACGACGTCACCCACCGGCCGCGTCAGCACCGAGACCGTTCCATCGACGGGCGCGCGCATGACGTGCTGGTCGAGCAGCAGCATGAGCTCGGCCACCGAGGCAGCCTTCGTCTTCACCGCCTCGAGGTACGGGCGTACGCGCAGGTCGGCCTGCGTCTCGACGATGGAGGCCCCCGACGACGCGTAGAGCTCGGGCAGCTGCGTGCGGCGTCGCTCGAAGACCTTCACGCGCGCGGAAGCGGCGAGGTAGTTGCGGCGCACTTCGGTCTCCACCGCAGCGTCGACGAGGTGTTCGGCCCGCAGCTTCTCGACACGTTCGAGCTCGCCTTTGAGGCTGTCGGCTTCGGCGCGCGCAGCGCTCTCGTCAGCCAGCGCCGAGGAGCTTCGCAGCACGCCCTCCACCACCTGCGTCTTGTGAATCGCCCGCTGGGACTGCAGCTCGGCCTCGGCCTGCGCGAGCTCGGCGTTGGTGCGGTCGAGCGCGAGCTTCACGGCCCGGTCGTCGAGCGAGACGAGCACATCGCCGGCCTTCACCTGCTGACCGAGCGTCACGTGCACCTTGTCGATGCGGCCCATCAACGTCGGCGCGACCGTGTGCTCGATGCTCTCGGCGTACGCGGGAATGAGGGCGCCGGTGAGCCCGCCTTGTTCGTAGAGCAGGACTCCGCCAGCAGCGAGCAGCACCGCGGCGATGATCAACTTCGAGAGGTACTCGCGTTGACGCATCAGCCGCACCTCGGGTCGAGGGGACTCGCACGGCTGATCAGCATCGATGATCGCGAGGCAAGCGTTCCGCGCGTCGTGCAGACTTGCTGCGAGTTGGCGGAGCGGATTCGTCGCGACTCGGTGGCGTGCGCTCCGTGGTCGGCAGAATTCCCGCGCTCGCGGCGCAACGTCTGCCAGGCGGTGCGGGAAGCAGGAGAGGTGGAAGTTCCGCGGCCTCCGCAGAGCGTCTGCCCGTCGATGCACGAGGGTTGAGAGGCAGAAATTCCGCGCGAGCCGCGGATGCGCTTCCACTCGGCGACGTTCACTCGAGCGGCAGGAATGCCACGCGAGCCGCGGACGCGCTTCCACTCCACGATGTTCACTCGAGCGGCAGGAATGCCGCGCGCGCCGCGGATGTGCTTCCGCTCCACGACGTTCATTCGAGAGGCAGGAATTCCGCGACTGCAACGGATCATCTGCCACTCGTTCTCACGCGACTGCTCGTCTTCACGCTGGCGCATCACTCACACCTCCAGCGAATCGTCTTGAAGGAGCAACGACACGTCAGCCGCGCCGAGCGCCTGCAACGCGGTGAGCAACGTCGTCTGCTCGGCGCCGCCTGAGATGCGCAGCTGCCAGGTCTGCTCCGTCGCGTCGTCGGCCAGGGCGCGTGAGTTCGAGAGCATCGCCCGTGACGTGTGCTTCGCCAGCACCTGCGGCAGCCCCTCGAGCTGGCTCATCTTCACGCGCAATCGCAGCACCGCCGACACGCCGCGCCGCGCGCCGAAGTCCGTCATCGTCTGCAGCAGCACCGCGAGCGTGAACAGGCCCGTCGCGGTGAGCGCGATGCCCCACGCTCCGACGCCCGCTGCGACACCCACCGCCAGCGTGATGAACACGAACATCAGGTCTCTCGTGTCTTTCACCGTGCTGCGCACCTGCACGAGGTTGACGGCTCCGAAGATGCCGATGCCGCGCGCGATGCTGTCACCCACGCACAACATCACGGCCGCGCTCGCCAGCCCCGAGAGCGCCAGCGTCTGCGCGAAGCCCTTCAGGTACGACACGCCCTGGTAGGTGGCCGTGTAGAGCGCCGAGATGCCGAACGACAACCCGAGCGCGAGCGCGAGGCTGATGACGGCGGTGGTGAGGTCGAGGTCTCCACTATTCATGCGGCATCCAGTGCGAAGAAGGGGTCACGGCGCGCAGCCTGGGCGGCGGCCACGTACTTCGAGAACGACAACCGGTACGGCGCGAGCGCCGCGATGACGTTGCCCAGCCACCACGGCTTCACGTCGCGAAACTTCACCTCGACCAACACCCGCGCGTCGGCGTCTCGTTCGGGCATGCGTCTCCACGTCGATGGATCCGGCATGAGTGGATCAACTCCCCGCACCGGCTGCCACGCCATCTGATCATCGATGGTGAGCCGGGTGTCGAGTGTGCGGTCGACGGCACGAAGCGCCCGCCGGTGTCCGCGCACGAGCAGCTTCGGAGCCGCCTGACAGCGCACCGCCAGATACTGAAACGTGTTGAGCGCCGCGTTCTGCACCGGCAGCGGCCGCGTCACGTCGCGCACCACCTTGCGCGCCTGCTCGAGCGTCAGCACCGCGCGCTTCTTCATCACCACCGCCACCTGCCGGCGTTTGATTTCGAAGAAGCACTCTCCGTTGGGAACCTCGCCGTAGTACCGAACGCGCAGCTTGATGCGGTCGGGCGCTCCCGAGAGGTGCTGGTTCAGAAACGTGAAGTGCCGAGAGTCGAAGTACAGCGACGTGTTCACCTGCGTCGCGCCGGCGCGCAGGGCCACGGCGTCCTGCTCCATGAAGCCGTCGAGCACCTTCAGCGATGACTCGACGTACTCACGCGGCGCCCAGAACTTGTACTCGAAGCGCTCGAAGTTCTCGGTGGCCGTGGTTGGTGCCATTCATTTCCCCCGCCCCGGGTAGGGCCGCGCCTGTTTCACCCACAAGGTCGCAGGTTGGCCCGGAGCGTCGGCGTCGTCGAATTTGAACTCCACGTCCATCGCGTACCAGCCGGTGTTGCCCGCGGCCGGGCCGTAGGCTTTCGAGAAGTACGTGTGAATCGCGTCGAGGGCGCGACCCAGCGAATACGTCTGCGTCGTCGACAGCACCGTCGTGTTCGGCGCCACCAGGTTCGAGTGCGTGAGGTAGGTGATGGGCTGGTTGGGTTGGCTGAAGTAATAGAGCAGCTCGTCGCTTTTCACGCCCGCGGGAGGCGCGACCACCTCGGCATCTCCGCCCGCCTGCACGTTCACGTAGAAGGCCGGGTCGAGCCCCGCCGCGTCGAACGGGTTCGCCGTCACGGCCACGCCGTTCGCCTCTTCGTCGGGGAAGTTGCGGTGAATGAGCAGCGCCATGCCGACCGAGTGGTGGTCGATGCCGTAGAAGCTGCGCTCTTCGAAGGTGCGGAAGCTCCACGTGCTCGCCCAGGTCTCGCGAATCGCGTCGAGCACCGTCGGCCAGTTCGTGGGGTTGCCCGTGTGCGAGACGTAGCAACCCGCGCACGGAAAGCCGTCGAGGTCCTCCGAGTTCGTGCTGGTGCGAAAGCGCAGCTTCGAGCCCGCGAAGTCGGGCGTCTGCGAGCGCGCGAGAATCGCGTCCTGCAGCGTCTGGTCGACCGGCGCCGCCATCATCGCCGTGTGCAGCTCGTTCAGCTTCGCCACGCGAACCCGCGCGTCGGTGCGGAACGATTCGTCAGCGAGGTACGAGTCGACCAGCGTGTACAGCCCATTGCTGCGCATGAACTGGTCGTACGCGGCCATGGGCACCACGATGGCCGGCCGCACCGGCACGTTCGGAATTCGGCGCAGCACCGAGTATTGCGCAGCCTTGCCACCGTACGCGCGCACCGACTCCTTGATGGCCTCACGCAATGAGCCACCATCGGTCGGAAGCACCGTGCAGTCTTCGACGTCGACCACGGCCGTCTTCGTGACATCGAACGCAGGCAGCGTGACCGGCGTCGGCTTGTGCGCGAGCCAGAAGGCCTCGGCTTCGGCGGTGGTGACCTCGACGACGCTCCACTCGAGCGCGCCGACGGTGAGCTTCACGAGCTTTCCATCGAGCGCCTTCAGCTGCTCGTTCTTGAGCGCGTTCTTCAGGCCCATGTTCGGCGTGCCACGGTTCGCCGAGAGCACGTTGATGTGAGACAGCGGTGTCTGGAACGTCTGCGTGATGAGCCCGCGCACCACCGAGATGTCGTTCGGCGCCTGGTCGAGCACGAGCAGGTCCTGGTTGCTGGGGGGATTCACTTCGGTTTCCGCCGCCGTGGTGAAGCGCAGCCGGCCGACGCCTGTCGCGAGCGTCAGCGGCTGATAATCGATGCCGGCGAAGAGCTGATCAGTCGTCATCTGCTTGACCGACGCCGGCAGCTTCTTCGCCTCCAGTGTCACCGCGTCCGACGTCGGGTGGAACACGAGCGCGCTGCCGAAGTACGCGTGCGCCTGCACCGCTTCATGGAGCGTGCGCATCAGCTCGGCCGACGCCGTGTCGTACGGAGAGAACTCGACCGCGAACACGCCGGGCCCCTCGTAGAAGCTCACCGCCGCGAGAATGAAGCGGCGCTCGGGCGAGAAGTACTCGGTGGTGTTG
Organism: Archangium gephyra; assembly: GCA_943370055.1. Taxonomy (GTDB): domain Bacteria; phylum Myxococcota; class Myxococcia; order Myxococcales; family Myxococcaceae; genus Xiheimicrobium; species Xiheimicrobium gephyra_A. The sequence goes on along the minus strand of CALRPN020000003.1, from coordinate 256,360 downwards.
AACGACGCACGTGATGGCACCACGGGCAGGCTGCCTCCCGAGCGATGCGTCGACACCCAGTCGTAGTGCACCGTGAAGCGCGTGCTGTTCTGGAAGTGCAGCGTTCCGTCCGCCGTGTCGAACACCACCTTCACCGAGCGCGCGCCGGGAATCGTCGCGTCGATGGGCACCGAGGCCAGCTGCGTGAAGTCGTTCAGACAGCCCACCTCGTCGAGGTCGTCGGGCGCCGTCGTCGAGGTGGACACGCACGTCCACGCGCGGCCGCCAGCGTCGGGCGCATTCGTCGCCTGAGAACACCCAACGAGGATCAGAAGGCCGAGCGCGAGTCGCATCGGGGGCCTCAGGGAATCAGCGCGAAGCAGTAGAAGCCGCCGTACCCGCCGCCCGAGCCCACCGTCGTCGAGTTCGCCATCGGCGGACCCATCTCGATGAGGTTCACGCCAGGCGAGCAGCCCGACTCGTCGAGCGACGACATCCAGTTCGCGGGGTCCATCGCGCCGCCGCCGCCACCCGGACCGCCGTAGCGTGGCCACGAGTGACCGACGCGTGGCTTCCCTTCGAGCGCGCGGTTGCCCGTCGCCGACGTCCACGAGAGGCAGGTCGCCGTCTGCGAATAGAGCCGCCCCTGTGCGTTGCTGCCCGTCAGCATGTCGTGGTTGTCGACCTGGCCCTGCGTCGGGTCAGGCCGGTGGTTCGGCACGCCGTCTTCGTTGGGGAAGTCGTCTTTGATGGCGGGGTCGATGCCGACGGGGCGCGTGCTGACGAGGTCGGCCTTCGAGAGCGCGAAGGTGCGGCCGAGGCGGTCGTACCAGGGGCCGCTACCGACGCGGTCGATGGCGTGCACCGGCTGGCCTGCGCCGTCGTCGATGGCCGAGAGGAACGCGCGCCACGGCTTCGCGCTCGCGCCGGGCATGGAGCGCTCGGCAATCGTCGCGCACAGCTTGTCAGCGCCACGCAGGCCCGCGCCGGGACCCGTCTCTCCGAAGCGCAGGTCGCCACCGAAGCCCGACTGACTGCCGCTCAAATCCTGCAACGCCTTGAGGCTGGTGACGAAGAACGAGAACTTCGGCAGCGAGCCTGCGTCGACGGTCTGCGCCGTGCCGCCTGCGCCCGAGCCGCCCGCCGATGCGGAGCCGCCACCTGAACCCGTCGAGCTCGTGCCTCCGCCCGCAGAAACGCCCCCGTCTTCGTCACTGATGACGCGACCACAGGAGAAGGCGAGGCACGCAGCAGAGAGGAGAATCAGCGTCTTCACGGGTATTCCTTTCACTGGCATCGGAGATCGGTCTGGCAAGTCTGTGGAGGCGTGCACTGCGCGTTGTCGGTGCACGAGGTGAGGCCGGGAATGACGATGGCCTGCTCCTGCTCCGAGCCGACGACCAGGTCGACGCGGCCCTGAACGATGAGCGCCGAGCCCACACGTTCACGGCGGACGATGACCGTCGGGTAGCCGGAGACGCCCAGGTCCAGCAGGCGCGTCACCATCCTGAAAGAGAGCGTGAGCTCACCGTCATCGTCAGTGTCGCAGCGAATCTCGCCCTTCGTGCCGCCATGGTGGCTGATGTCGAGCTTCACCTTGATGCGCGCGAACGTGCTCGGCGCGCCTGGCGTCCACCTGAGCGTCAGTGGCTGGTTTCGCTCCAGTGAGGGCGCATTGCCAAGCAGGGAGAACGCGGCGACTCCGACAGAGACCATCCGGAACGGAATGACGCTCGCGCTTCCTGCGGCCTCGAGCCCGATGGGCGCGCCGTCGCTGAAGGGTGGCATTCCGAGCGTCGTGCCGGCAGGTGGCTGGTAGCCATTGACGATGGGCGACATGTCGAACTCGGTGGCGAGACCCGAGGCGTCGCGCAGAAAGCCAACGTGCACGATGCCCACCGGCTTCGACGTCGGGTGGCGCTGGCAGACGTCGTTCTCGACACAGACTGCCGAGCCACCACACGGCGTCGCACAGAACGGTACACGCGGGGTCATCAATTGACACTCACCCTCGTCGAGCACCGTCTCCCAGACGATCGCTGCCGGCGTGGGGCCGTCGAAGACCTTCCCGAACAGCGACGCGGTGCCCGAGCCAGCCGTGCCATCGCCGATCGTGTGCAGGAGTTGGAACGTCCCCACGAGCGTTCCTGCGTCTCCGAGGGGAACGTTCGCGTCGGCGACGAAGCTCGTGCCGGCATCGGCGCCCGCGTCGATTCCAGAGGAGACGCCACCGCAGGCCGAGCCGATGATCAGCACGCCGACGAGCAGCTCACGGCGCATTGGCGGCTCCGGGCGAGCGGCGCTGCACCTCGAAGGTCTCGGCTCCATCGGTCTTGCGCGCCCACGACGAGCCCGAGGGCGCCGCGTTCGGTGGCCACGGCTGCTGCGCCACGGTGCCATTGTTCGCGTCGAGCACCGTCACCAGGTCGCCGCCGGCCTGCGAGAGACCGAACTCTCCGCGCACGCACGGAGACACCGTCGCCGGGCAATCGGTCTCGAGGAAGACGGTGAACCAGCCCTTCGCGGGAACCTGGGCTCCCGCGGCAAACCGCAGGCTCGTCGCGTAGCGCACGCCGCCATCGGACTCGGCGTCGGTGAGGCCGAAGCCGCTCAGCTCGAACGCCGTGTCGCCCGGGTTGTAGAGCTCGACGAAGTCGCCACCACTGCCTGCCAGCTCGTTGATGATGATGGAGGCGGCTTGGGACGTTCCACCGTCCGCCATGGTCGAGACGCCCCCGCAACCCATCGCCACCACAGCCAACAGACCCAGAACACGCCCTCGCAGTGCCATGGCGTGAACGTGTCAGGCAGGTGACGAAAGTGATCAACCCCATTCTCGAATTCGCACGTTTCCGATTTCTTTCGGGGGCTTGGCCGACCGCGCGAATGAGGGTAGGTGCGTGTCAGGCATGAGTCCGCAGCGATCAGCCGCGCTCGTCGAGGCGGGAGTCTTTCTTCAGCTCTCCGGAGACGGCGCGGGCGCGAAGGTGCTCTTCCGCCAGGCGCTGAACCTCGACCCTGCGAACAAGAAGGCGAAGGTGCTGCTGGGCGACGACAACCCGCTCGCGCGCGCCGACCCGCAGACGACGCTGCCCGAGCCGGTGGAGCTGCCTCGCGAAGCCACCGGCAACGAGACGTTCTTCGTCGCGCTGACGCCGCCGCAGCGCTCGCCTGCCGACGTCACGATGGTGGGGCGCCCCATCTTTCCCACCGAGCGGCCGCACACGCCGGGCGCGATGCTGTTGCCTGCCGTCCCGAACTTTGGCCTGGGCGATCGCGGCCTCATCGCAGGGCACCTCGCCGATGGTGCGTTCGACAAGGCGCTGGGCGTCGCGCTCGAGCGGCTGCGCGTCGATGCCGACGACGTCGAGGCGCACGAGCTCGCGTGGGACATTCTCGTCGCTGCAGGTCAGACCGAGCTCGCCAAGTCGCAGCTCGGCAACCTCGTCGAGGTGGCGGTGCTCAAGGGTGACGTCGGTCGTGTGCGCCGCTTCGTTCACGAGCTCGAGCATCAGCTGCCCGAGCACCCGGTGTTGCCGCAGGCGCGCGCGCTGGTGAGCGAGTCGAAGGTGGCCGAGACTGACGCGACGCTCATCGACGAAGCACTGCGCTCGGTGCTGTAGCGCTCAACGCCCGGTCTGCTCACCCGCCTCGGGGAACATGGGCCGCAAGGTCCCGATGGCGCCCTCGCTCGCTTCGAGTTGCAGCAGGAAATGGTGACCGACCCATGAGCTCAGCGAGGTGACGACGGCGGCGGCGAGCAAGGCGCCTCCGAGGCCGAAGCGTGGGGCGACACCCAGCCCCGTCAGCAGCGGCGCTGCACCCGTCAGCAGCACATACGCCCACGCACGACGCAGCCGCACCGGCGCCCAGTCGGAGAACGAGAGAACGGGCTTCTCGTCGTTCCAGAGCTCCCGCAGCCGCTCGTCGCTCGGGTCGCTGATCAGCCGCAGCGACTGAAGCAGCCCGTCGAGCAAGCCCGTCTCACGCCGCCACGCTCGGGTGACGGCGCTCGCGGTGGCCAGGTGCTCCTCGAGTCGTTGCCACTGCTTCATCTGACTGCGGTTCGCGCGGAAGACGGTAAACTCGCGCCTCGTTCCGAGCATCACGGCCCAACGCAGTCGGCGCACGGCCCACACCGCCCACGGCACCGAAGCGAGAATCGCCAGAACGGCGACGACACTCGCGACGCCATGCTCGTCGGCAACAGCGAGCCACATCAGGCCCACGCTGGCGAACAGCGCCGCGAACACGAGCTGAAAGCTGAGGTCGGGCGACGTGACGGTTACCCACGTCTCGTCGACCACCACCTCGCGCTCTCGACCACCCACCGACACCACCAGCGAGGTACCCACGAGCTTGACGCTGGCTTCGTGAGCACCGCAGGTGCCGAGTGCGAGCAGGTCCATCACGGGCATGGGATGGACGCTATCGTTCCCTCGGGGTGAAGCCCACGCTGTGAGTGTCGCGCGTTCGGTGTTGTAAGCAGGGCCTCGAACGTCGTTCGCCCTCGTTGATCAGGAGCCGTTCATGAAAGCCACGACCTCGGAGGTGATTTCCCTCGTTGCGGGTGAGCTCGACGCCCAGACGCTCGCCGACCGTCACGGCGTTTCGGTCGAGGTCGTCACCGGCTGGCGCAGCGCCTTCCTCGCGGGCCTTCGCTCGGGTGAAGCCGCGCGCGCCCGCCCGCGCTGGAGCCGCCTCTTCCTCGCCGCCGTGCTCGTGGTCGGCACGTTCGCCTTCGCGCAGACGTTGACGCCGATGGTGGCCGACCAGCCCGCCAAAGCCGATGACGTGAACGGCAACTTCAACCTGCTCAAGCAGTGGCTCGAAGCGAAGGTGGGCGCCGTCGGCAGCAACGTGGCGGTGGGCTCCGGCAACATCGCCACCACGGGCTCCATCACGGGCGGCTCGCTCGCGACCGGCGGCAACGTGAACGCGACCGGCTCCGTCATCGGCGGCTCGCTCGTCTCGAGCGCCGACGTGCGCATGGGCAGCACGTACGCGCCGCGCTCCGACGAGAACCTGCGCATCATTCGCGGCTCCATCACGGCCACCACCAACCTCGGCACGGGCTTCACGGCCTCTGGCGGCGGCACCTCGACGCAGACCGTCGTCTTCACGCGGCCCTTCAGCTCGATTCCCACCGTCGTCTGCAACGTCGGCCCCGGTGCCGTGAGCGCCGACGCGTGTAACTTCGTCAGCATCACGGCGGCCGGGTTCGTCTCGACGACTGGCACCCGCAACGCGCAGTTCACGCCCTCCAACATCACCTTCGTCGCCATCGGCCCGAACTGAGGGAGGGCGGCTTGCCCCACGGTGGGCTCCGTGGTGAGAGGCGGCCACATGCAGAACAAGAAATACGTCTTCCTCGCCGTGGTGGCCCTCACCGTCATCGCGCTCGACCAGGTCACGAAGTTCATGACGCTCGACGCGCTGTCGCTCGCCTTCGAGGGCGCTGACAGCAAGGTGGGCGTCTTCTTCGGCAAGGCCCCCGAGGCCGGCTGGGACAGCTACCACTTCCGTCCGAAGGAGGCCGTGACGGTCTCTGACTCGTTCTTCCGGTTCCGCTACGCCGAGAACCCGGGCGCGGCGTTCGGCCTGTTCCGCAACCTGCCCGAGAACCTGCGCGGGCCGCTCTTCCACGTCGTGTCCCTCGGCGCGGTGGTGCTCATCGGCTACTACTTCTCGAAGCTCACCGGCGCGAAGGTCGAGCGCTGGGCGAAGTGGGGCCTGCCGCTCGTGCTCGGTGGCGCCATCGGCAACTACATCGACCGGCTCGCGCGCGGCTTCGTCATCGACTTCATCGAGGCGCACTGGTTCGACAAGGCGTACTGGCCGGCCTTCAACATCGCCGACAGCGCCATCGTCATCGGCGTCGGGCTGCTGGTGGTCGACTCGTTCGTTCGCAAAGAGACGAAGGTCGTTACGCCCGCCGCTGCTTGAGCGTCACTCGGGGCAGAACGTCGTCGGCTCCATCGTCGCGAGGTCCTGCAGCGAGAGGTTCGACGGCTCTCCGGGGTCGACGAAGGAGCCTCCGCTGCGGCGGGCCAGCTCGCCCAGGACGTAGCCGCCAACGGTGCGCGTGTCCTGCGGGCTCAAGCCGTTCGTCAGCTGGCCGTCGCAAAGGGCGCCACACCGCGTGAGGCTCCTGTCGCTGAGCAGCAAGCGCGTGTGCACCGAAACGCTGACGCCGTACCAGCCCTGCATCGCCCCGAGCGCGTCGGCGAGGTCGAAGAGCTGCGAGTTCTGATTGATGGTGGTGCCCGGCACGAACGTCATGATGCGCTCAGCCGGCGGAATGTCGGCAGTGATGTCGTTGCAGAACGTCGTGTCGGTGTCGGCCCAGACCAGCTCGGGCCGGGCGGCCGTTGCGTACGGCATCAGCAGGTCGTTGCGGTTGCAGCGCGGCGAGGGCACTCCCGTCGAGAGCACGACGACGACGTAGCGGGAGCGGGTGCGCGCGGGGTCGGAGCCCTGCAGCACGTCGAACTCGATTCGGGCCCGCGCCTGCTCCAGCGCCACCTGCAGGTTCGCGTGCCGGCCGAGCTCGGTCTGGACCGACGAGATACGGGTTTGGAGGTTCCCGTCGTCTGGCCGCGAGAACCCGGTTGCAGGGTAGACACCCTTCAGGTTCGACTCGAAGGGAACCACTGCCACCCTCACGTCGGGCCTGCTCGCAACGGCCCTCAAGAAGTCGTTCATGGCCCGAACCCGCGCAGGCACCACGAAACCGGAGTTGATGGCCGCTGCCGCCTGCTCGCAAAAGCCCAGGCTCTCCTGTGAGCCGGGAGGGTCGGCGATGCACATGGTGCCGCTCTGCTCGACGAGGAAGATGAACTTCAGCTTCCAGTCGGGGCGTTCACTTGCCGGTGTGCAGGTCGGGCCAGCGTCGACCGCTTCGGGGCCTGCGTCTGAGATGGCCGCGCCTCCACCGGCTCCGCCCGCGCCACCTGCTCCACCCGCCGCACCCGCCGCGCCCGCGTCATTGCCGTCGACACCTTGAACGCACGCAGCCAGCACCACCACCAACCCGAGAACCAGACGACGCATCGTGCACCTCATGGAGAGAATCCAGCCGACGGGTTGAACAACGGCAGCTCGAAGAGGGTGGTGAGCGCCATCCACACCGCCGCCGAGAGCCCGGCCACCACCAGGCCACCGACGCCCGCACCGTTGCCCACGGAGACGAGCGTGTTGCGCATGGCCCGCATCTGCTGGTCGAGCACGTTCAGCTCACGCTGCTGCTGCCAGGCGAACACGAAGCCGGTCACACCGACTGCGAGGCCACCCACGGTGCTCCACGCGGCGACGCTGCGGCCCGTCAGCACGGCCCGGGGAGCGCCCGGCACCTCGAACGCCTTCAGCTCGGGCGCCTGCCACGAGGTCTGGTAGCGCTCGACGACGGTGGCATCGAAGGGCACCGAGAAGAGCCGCTCGAGCGCGCGGTCGACGGCGCCCTTCTGCCGCATGCCGCGCGTCATCACCTCGAGCGAGGCCACCTGCGTCGTCTCGGCCGTCAGCTCGAACTCACGCTGCTCATCGGAGGAGCGGAAGAAGAGGGGGCGCTCCGCGGGAAGATGGAGCAACGCTTTGACGCCCGCGCCCGAGTGCACGTCGAGCAGCCGCTCCCCGTTGACGCGCTCGAGGTACGCGTGCTCGGTCACCGACGTCTCGACGCCGCGCGTGGGCCACGAGAGCACCGAGATGGGCAGGCCCGGCTTGCCGCGCGGCGGAATGGTGAGGAACTCGGGCCGCAGCCGCGGGTTCTCGATGGCGCCGTTGGCCGTCTCGAGGAACGCGCCCAATTCGGCGTACGACACCGCCCCGTCACCATCGGCGTCGCCCGCGCCACGCAGCGCCGAGCGCACCTCGTAGCTGAAGACGCCCGCGCCCAGTCGCTCCCACTCGTGGCTGTCTTTGGCGGCAGACGAGGAGAGCACGAAGCCGGTGTTCGCCGGCCAGGCCGGGTCCATCGCGAAGGCCGCAGGCATCGGCAACCGCAGCCCGCCGGGGCCCTTGCTGCCCACGAGCGCACCCGAGCGGCACGCGTCGAGAATGACGTGGCTGTACACGGCGGGCACCCGCGCGAGCAGGTCGTCGTGCAGCACCGCGCGCGTCAGCTTGCCCGCCTCGAGCCCGAGGAAGCCCAGGCCGCTCTCGACGTCGCCGTGGCCGCTGAAGAAGAAGAGCCACTCGACGGTCTCTCCGGCTTCCTGCGCGCGCACCATCGAGGCCCGCTGCGCGGCGAAGGCACCCCGGAGCGCGTCCAGCGTCGCAGGCGCGAGCGGCCTGGTGTCTTTGTGCAGCCGTGCGGTGTCGGCGTCGGGCGTGGTGAGCAGCACCGACTCGACGCCCGCCTCGAGGAGCAGTTCGTGAATGGCGATGGCGTCGTCATCGGCAAACCGCAGTGGAGCGGCGCGCACGCCTTCACCCGTGTTGCTGCCGACGACGAGCGCGTACCGATGCACCGGCAGCGCCGCCATCACGAGGAGCACCGGCAGCATCACGGCAGCACCTCGACCGTCAGCGTGGAGGCTTCGTGCGGAGGCAGGCGGCCAGCTTCGGCGTCGGACACCGAGACAGGTGACTCCAGAAACACCGCGTGCAGCTCGAGGCGGCCCGGAACCAGCGCGTGACGAACGGCTTCCATCAGCCGCACCGGCTCGTTCGAGGTGCCGATGGGCAGGGAGTTCGGTGGCCGCGAGGCCTCGGCCCACGCCGGGTAGAACCAGAACGTCTCGCCGCGCGCGTCGACGCCGTAGAGCAACAACTCCGTCGCGCGGCTGCCCGGCAGGTTGCGGTACGAGAACCCGAGCGCGTCACCCACGTGCATCGTCGCGCCGAGCGGCACCACGTCGTCACCACGCACCACGAAGGCCTCGAAGCCGGTGAGGGTGCCCTGGCCGCCCTTCTCGCGAATGCCGTCGTCCCGCAGCGCGAGGAAGGAGAGGGTTGCCATCACCACGAGGCCGGCCGCGAGCCCGAGCCACAGCGGAAGCCTGCGTGCACTCCGCGGCGCCGGTGCTGCTTCGACGTTCGCCCACAGGCCTGCGCGCAGGTCGACGTCCTCGAGGCCGGGCGCTGGGCGTGAGAGCGACTCCAGCAACGCGTCGACCTTCGCCTTCTCGGCGCGCAGCGCGGCTGACGAGGCCAGCTCACGCTCGAGCTCGGCCGCGCGCCGCGTCGTCACTTCACCTTCCGTCCACTGCACCAGCTCGTCGAAGCGCGGGTCACTCATGGCGCCTCCTTCATCGAGTCAGAGAGTGCGGCCATGGCAGCGAAGAGACGGCTCTTCACCGTGCCCAGCGGCACCTCGAGAATGTCGGCAATCTCTTCGAGCGGGTGTTCGCCCGCGTACCGCAGCACCACGACTTCACGGTGCTTCTCGGACAGCTTCGACACGTGCGCCTCCACGAGCCGCCGCCGCTCCTCGGCGAGAATGAGCTCGTCGGGTTGTGAAGGAGACGGGCCCGCCTCGGGGCGCGTGCGCTCGATGAGCCCGCCCTTTCTCGCAGCGAGATGACAGTGCGTCAGCAGCACGCGCCGCAGCCAGTGCGTGAAGCGGCCGCGCGGCTGGTAGCGATGACGAAACTGGTACACCTCGAGGAAGACGCCCTGGCAGACGTCCTTCGCGGCCGGCACGTCACCCAGGTACTTGGCGGCGATGCGCAGCAGCGCGTGCTGGTGGCGCGCGACGAGGGTGTCGAAGGCCTGGCGGTGCTCCCGCGACAGCGCCATCAACGCGTCGTCTTCGCGGTGCTCCATCGCGAAGAGCGGCACCACGTTGGAGGGTGACGGCGAGGCGCTCATTCGACGACCAGCACCACGTGTTCGAGCTTGTCGACGAGCACCACGTCGCCGTTGTCGAGGGTCGAGATGCCGGTGATGGTGTTGACCCCGCCCGGCAGTGGCCCTTCGCGCACCGCCGCCACGCCTGCCACGCCGACGAGGGGCACCCAGACTCCAGCCTGGTCGACGAAGACCTGGTCGCCGCTCGACGAGCGCGCGTACTGCCGTTCGTTGGTCGCGGCCGCGAGGTTGGTGATGGGGTTCGGCGACCTGCTCCCGGTCGACTTCTCGAACAGCGGGTCGGGGCCCTTCTTCTCGAGGCGGCCCGTCATGAAGTCGAGGCGCTGCACGCCGCCGATGGCGGTGGTGGCGGGCGGTGAGACGAAGGTTGAAACCTCTCCGAACAGCCCGCCGGCCGGGTCGAGGCTGATGGCCGACATCCGCGGCAAGGCGATGGTCAGGGGCAGCAGTTGCCCCGTCGTCGGGTCGACGAAGCGCACCTTCCCGCGCTCGACGAAGGCGATGCGCCCATCGGCCATCGGCCCCAGCAGCTGCACCGGCTCGTCGGGCTGGTACGGCAATGTCTCCCAGGCGCCGCCGTCCAGCGGCACGCGACGAATCGGGAAGGTCTCGCCGGTGGCCGTGATGAAAGTCCCAGAGGCGTAGACGTGCTGGTCGTCGACGGCGATGGTGTCTGCCGAAATCTCGCTGGGGATGGAGGTGGTGGTTCCGTCGCGCGCGATGCGGCGAACCGACCGCAGCGAGCCAAGCCACGTCACGTCACCCCGCGTCGTCATGGCGCCCCAGACGACGATGCCCGCGCCGCCGCCGATGCCGTCGACTTCGATGCGGTCGCGTGCCGGCTTCCCGGCGAGCAGCTCCTGCACACCAAAGGCGGTCCTGCGAATCGTGTCGGGCGTCAGCAGGTAGAAGCTCGTGAAGTAGGAGCTGGAGGCGGTGCCCGTCGCGGTGAACGACAGCGCCGGCCCCACCGCCGTCTCGAAGCCAACCTCCTGGCCCTGAAGGTTCAACCTGACGAGCCGCCCGCTCGCTTCGAGGGCGGCGAGCGTCAGCAGATCTCCAGGAGCGGCTGGCGCGACGGGTTCGAGGTGGAGGAAGACCTTCCCCGCAGTGGTGGGAAGGATGGTGGTGGGCGGCGCCGTCGGCTGGCGAAGGTCGAAGCGATGCACGGACGAGCCAGCGTGGTCGAGCACCCAGAGGTCATTCCCCTCGAGGTGCAGCTGCTTCACCGTGCCCCACCCGTCATTGGGCGACGGCAGGTCGAGCGACTGGCGTGTGGCGCGGTCCATGACGAAGACCTTGCTCGACCGGTACTCGAAGCCGACCAGACGCGTCTCGTCTCCTGCGGCGGCGAAGACCGCCTCGCCGCACCAGAACGTGTCGATGGTGTTCCGGGCAAGCGACAGCTCGCGAACGCAGCTCTCCTCCATGAACAGCAGCGTGTCGGCGCGGGAGCGCGAGAGCTGTCTTCGGTTGGGGTAGCTGGAGTGGCTGGGAATGTTGCGCTCCGACTTGCCGAAGAGCGTGTCGATGCGTCGTGTGGCCAGGTCGAAGCGCCGGAGCGCGTCGTTGTCGATGAAGTACAGCGAGTCTCCGACGCGGGCGAGGTCGGCGGGTTTCGAAAGCCGCGCGAGCTGACCGACGCCGTCGACGGGAACACTCGAGACCCCGCCCGAGCTGCCCGCCAGCACCGACAAGCGCAGCGGCCGCACGGTGACGGTGACGCGGGTGACACCACCCCGGGCGCTCGCCAGCACGTGGTATTGGCCCACGGCGTTCGGAGCCCGGTAGCGGCCGGTCTGGTCGATGGTGCCGCCGGTCGCGCCCTCTTCGATGGCCCAGGTGACGTCGGTGGCGGTGGTCGTGAAGCGCTGAATGCGGTCCTGGCCGAGCTCGGCGTTCGGCGGGTTGACCACAGGCCCGGGAACGATGGGGCAGCTTTGGCCCTCCCGAACGCAGACGGAGACGTTCTCACAGCAGCTCCACCCGCTGGAGCAGGGGCAGGGAGCGCCCTCGAGGACGAGGGGCGGAGCACAGGACGTCAGCAGAAGACCGAGGAGCAGCGCGCGCATGGGTGTGCCTCCAGTGCACGGGGCGGGAAAAAGGTTCGCACGGTGATCGCTTTTCCCCAATGCCCGACACGGGAGCTTCGATGAGACACGTCAGCAAGCTCGAACGAATCGCGGCGGCTTCGGTGATGGAGGTGGTGGCGGTGGTGCATGGCCATCACGAGCAGACGCGGCAGCTGGCGCGCAATGCGCTGCGGCAGCTGCAGCAGGTGAAAGACGCGAGCCGGTGGCAGCGGGTGCAGCTGGCCGTCGAGGCGTTGGTGGGCCACGTGCTCGAGTACCTCGACGAGTCCGAGCTGGTGATGTTGGCACGCATCGAGCGGGTGGCGGCGTCGACAGGCCTGAGCTTCGGGGCCCTCTCGGCGTACCAGTACACGTTCGGCATCGTGATGGCCGAGCACGGGTCGCTCCATGCGCTGCGCCGTGAGCTCGAGTGGAGCGTCGATGGGTTGCGGTTGCTGGTGCGGCCGGAAGACGAGACGGCCCTGCGCGCGGTCGAAGGGTTCATCGCGGCGCTGGTGTCGTGCCTCGATGCCGAGAAGGAGTCGCTGCAGCTGGCCCTGGAGCCGTTCCTCGCGCGGGTCGAGACGACGGCAGTGGCGTTCGCCTGATCAGTTCGCTGCTTTCGTGAAGCGCGGGCGTCGAACGCTCTCGACTGACCTCTCGACCCTTCCCCCCGTTTCGCGCTTTGTTCTGTTTTTCCATGTTCAGCGTTGTTCCACCCAGGCCTCACCAGCCTGCTGCAGCCTCTGCGGGAGCGCCCGCTGTGCTGTCCGCGCTCCGTCTCGTTGCAGTGTTTGGCCTCACCCTTTTCGCCAACTGCTCTCCAGAGCCCACCCCGGCCACCGCAACGAAGCCCATTCGCGTCGCGCCTCCGAGCGGAGCGATGCGCCTCGACCTTGGCCTCTTCGGCGACGCGCCCACCGCCGACAGTCCTCCAGTGCCCGTCGCCGACGTCATCGAGGCCACCTTCGCCCGCGCTGGTGACACCCTGTTGTTGGCCGTCGCGTTCCACCCCTGGTTCGTCGATAGCAATTGCGATTTTGGGAACTGTGTTTCTTCCTGGGCTGTCTCGCGCACCGCGGTGCAGAAGTGTTTCCAGGTGACCTCGACGTCGACGACTCCGGTCGACACCGCACGGTGTGCTGCCTTCGCTGCCCCCGCGCAGCGCACGAAGTCAAACCCCGATGACGCACGAGCCGCGCTCGACCGCGCCCGCTCGCTGGCCAGACAGCGCGCCGCCACCGTCCGCATGCTCGACGGGCTCGCTGGTGGGGCTGGCGTCTATTTCGGTGGCTTGACCATCGACGGCAGTCGCTGGTCGGTCATCGACACGGCCGAGGCGCAGTGGCTCGAGCCGTTGGCAGAGGACGGCGTTCGTCAGGTGTCTTTCATCGACGGAGCACCCGCATGGAGTGTCTCGACGGCCGACGGCGCTTCGTTCTCGATCGACGCGACCCCGGGGCCGCTCCGAGGCGTGCGGCAGTGGGGACCGCAGCTGTTCAGCCAGGTCCATGGCGCGCTCCTCGACGGGCGCGACGCCTGGCTCGTCACTTCGCTGCCCGATGGGTACGTGCCGCGGTCAGCCTTCGGGGTGGGCAGGAGCGACTCCATCAGTCGAGCGCTCTTCGTGCAGCGCCGTGACGCCGAGCCCGCTGAACCGGCACCGCTGGTGCCCACCCAGCCCCTCGACGCCGCGACCTTCACTCACGACGGCGTGTCGGTCTGCTTCAACCGGCCCCTCGCTGATGCCTCGAGCGCGAGCGTGACGTTGTCGCCCGCGGTCGAGGTCAGGCGCCTGGCCGTGACGCGCGGCGAACCCTGCCTCGAGGTGCACACCGCGCCGCTCCTCTCCGATCGACGCTACGCCGTGACCGTGCGCGGCGTGCGGACGGTCGCTGGCGACCTGTCGGGTGAGTTCACCACCTCGTTCAAGACGCCGCCCGCTGGACCTCAGCCACTCAGCGTGCCGCTGGAACCCTTGCAGCCGCGGCTCTTGCCCGGCCAGACGCTGGTCTTTCGCGCTGAGCCGCTGGCGACCGGTGGCTTCCTGGCGTCGTCGGACTTTGGGGCTTCGACCTTCTCGGTCTTCGATGCCTTTCTGCACGGAGCGCGTCCCCTCGAGCCGAAGGGCGTCACGGGAGTGCTGGTAGCGACGGACCCCGGGACCGTTGGCGTCTGGGTCACCTTCATCAAAGACGGGGCGCCCGACTCGTTGCGCTTCGTTGGCGGCGCGCAGTTCGAGGGGAAACGCCTGGCGAACAACCCGATGGTGCTCGACGACGGTGTCCTGCTGGCAGGCTCCGAGTGGTTCTCTCCAGACGGCGGCACCGGGACCACCCCCCTGGCCAGCGACCGCCGCCGCGGCCCCATGCGCGGCACCGGCGACGTGGTGATGGGCGAACCCAACAACGTCACCCGGTTCGAGCAGCGAACCGTGACGGGCGCCTTGAAGGCGAGCTGGACCCTGCCGCTCTCGCCGGGCCACGTCGAAGGTGCGGTGGAGAGCGGAGTCACCTGGTTGTGCAACGACAGCGCTGGCCTCTTTCGCGTGCCCGAGGACGGAGGAGCACCCGAGCGACTCGAAGGCCGCTGTCAGCATCTGCACCGGGAGCCGGGCGGAGCGTACCTGGCGAGCGTCACTCCGCAGCCACTCGTTCCCCAGCTCGTCAGAATCAGTGGCGGCACGCGCATCGCTTGGCGTGGCACCACGAAACCCTATCTGCGCGCGGTGCAGGTGGGCGATCGGGTGTTCGCGAGCACGAGCGTCACGCCCGACACCAACGCGTGGGACGTCATGCGTCGAGCCGACTGGGACCGGTGGCTGAAGGAGACCTTTCCATGAGGCCATGGCGTCTGTGGTGGATGCTGGCGGTGGCGTGCGCGCCTTCAGCTGCGTCACGTGCCGTCAGCGAAGTGACCGCGCCCGGAGACGGTCCGGTGCTGCTGGCCTCGCTGCCATCGGCGCCGGGGGTCCGCCTGACCTATTTGATCACCAGAGAGGCTCCGGACAGCGGAGTGGCGCCCGACCGCGAAGAGGCCTTCTACGGCACGCCGGCCACGCTGCCCGACGGCACCCCGGTTTCGCGGTACGTGACTCCCCTCGAGGTCGTGTACCAGCAGATTGACGACACGGCCCTGACGGTCTGGGGCTCGTCGGTCGACGGCGTTCTCGAGCACCCACAAGTGCTCCTCAGCTACCCGCTGAAGGCCGGGCGCCGGTGGACCAGCGGCGACCCGTCAACGCCGGCCTGGTACAAGTTTCAAGTCGAGGGCATCGAGGAGGTCACCACGCCTGCGGGTCGCTTCGACGCGGTGCGGGTGAACATGCTCAACACCAAGACCAACGAGAGCGTGCAGCGTTGGTACGCGCCGGGCGTCGGCCTGGTGGTTCGTTCCGGTGGCACCAGGCTCGAGCACTTCGTGGTGCCAGGAGGCGGTTCGTGAGGCGGCTTGGCGCGTTCGTGCTGGCGGCGGCTCTCAACGGCTGCGGGTGCGGCGATTGTCAGTTGACCGTGAGCGGAGGGCTCTTCAAGGGCTACGAGGTGTGCAGCGCGCAGTCCTATGGCAACAGCACCGCGAACATCAGCCCCGACGCCGACGCAGTCCTCGAGAGCCTCAGCTTTGGGGTGAACGCACGGTACGTCGGGCAGCTCGGTTCCTCGGCGCTCTCTCGCGATGCACTGGGCGAGGCCCCGCTGCTGCTCGGCCACATCGACTGGCGAGTGACGGCGCTCAGACCGAAGCCCGGGGCTCGGGAGCGCGAGGTGACGCTCGAGGTGCTCGATGCTCGCGGCGAATATCGGGTGAAGGATCAGATCCTCGACGGCTCCTTCCGCGGGACGATTTGGTACGACGAGGCGACCGAGGCCTCGAAGCCATGAAGCGCCTCTTCGTCATCGCAGTGGTGGCCGTCGCTGCCTGCGCCCCAACGACGACACCGCCGCCCGACACGAGGCTTGGGACGGTCGTGGTCGAGCTCGAAGGCTTCGCCGCGCGCGGCCGCGGACTGCAAGCTACCAACCTGACGCCCTTCGGGCCTGACTGGCTCACGCTGGAGGTGGCTCCCGACGGGACGGCCTACGTCGGCGGCCACGTGCAGCCCTGGCGCGCGCCAGGCGACCCCTCCACTCGTGATGACTACGGCTTCTTCGCGTCGGTGACGGCCTCGGGCCAGGTGACCAGACACGAGCCGCCCCTCACCCAGTCGAAGCTTCTGGGCGAGGTGACCTCGGGCCTGACCGTCGATGGCCAGCGCCCGTGGTTGGCGCGCCTCTCGGCCGACGGCATCGGCGACGCCTGCCAGCTGCAGGTCTTCGACGGCGCACGCTGGAAGCTGGTGCGAATCACCGGGCAGCAGCTCGCTGACCTCGGCGCCTCGGGCATCAACCGATTCTCATTCGTGGTGTGGGACTCGGGCGCGTTCATGACGCTGGTGGACAACGTGGTGATCCGCTCGGACGGAGCGACTCTGAGCCGCGTCGAGCTGCCCGAGGGCACCTCGTTCTTCGGGCCCGGCTCGGCCGAGGGCGTGCGAGTGCTGTCCTTCGAGCCGATGGCGAAGAACGCGTTCGGGGAAACGCCGACGACCCGGGCGCTGTCCGTGCGAATGCTGGGCTTGACCGGAGGTCTCCGTGACGCGCTGCCGCAGGTTGGAGAGGTCGATGCGTCCGACGTTCCCGCAGCAGGGCAACGGCTCTCGCAGGCAGGCTCCTTCGAGCGCTTCACCTTCGACACCGGCCCACTGACCTGGCGCGTTCGCGACGGCGCGCTGGTTCGACTCGAGGGTTCGGCGCCAGCGCCCTTCCTCGGCCGCGTTCGTCACCCTGACCGCCAGCTTCGGGTGAGCGACGCAGGCACCTACTTCGCCACCTATCGGGGCGTCGTGCAGCCCGACGAGCTCGGACCGTTGGCCACGGAGCTCGATGTGACGTGCAGTGGGTGCGAGCTCGAGAACCCGACGGCAGCGTGTTTCGAGTGCGAGCCGCGGCGAGTCGCCGTGGTGGGCTCACGACCCGCAGGTGATGGTCTGGGTCTGGTGGCGTTGCTGCGCGATCGGCGCAGCGCGACGACGCGGTACACCATCAAGCGCATCGGCCTGCCCATCAGCCCCAGCTGGGGCCTCGAGCCTGAGCGCGGCGGCACGTTCCCTGGTGAAGGCGGGCCTGAAGCGCCGAGCGTGCGCCCCGAAGCCCCACCGCGTGCGCTCATCGTGCGCGGCGAGGTGGCGCTCTTCGGCAGCGCTCTGAAGGCCGGCACCGAGGTCAGTCTTGTGGGCACCCCCACTGGTGCCACCGCCGAGCAGACGCACCAGCGGGTCACCGACACCGACGGGCGCTTCGCCTTTGGTCCCGTTCGCAGCGGCGAGTGGCGGTTGACGGCGCGTGCGCCAGGCTTCGTCGAAGAGGTTCGCAGCTTCACTGACGCCGACGAGGGCGAGCGAAGGGTGAGCCTGACGCTTCAGCCCGGCGGCGTGGAGCCGGCGTCCTTCGACCCCGCCGCGAGCGTGGTGGGCATGGTGCAGGGGCGCCTCGTTCAGCGGTCGGGAACCACCGTGTGGGTCGATGGGACGGCCGTCGACACCGACGCCGCGCCGACCGCGCCGATTCGGCTCACCGACGCCAGCATGTTCTTCATGGGTGGCTGCCTCGGGACTCGATGTCGGGTGTCACGGGTCGAGGTGTCAGCCCTGACGGCCATCACCCGCATCGACGAGGGCCCCACGGTGCGCTCGCTGCGGACGACGGGACCGATGGCGTGGATCTCGAACGCCGAGGCCGACCTCCAGCAGCAGGTGGCCTGGCGCCCATTCGGTACCACGAGCGGCTTCGGCGTCGGCATCGACGTACAGCTCGTCAGCGACGGTATCGGGTGTCGGGGCTACTTCCTCTGGGAGACCGTGGGCGCCGCGCCCAGGTACAACCAGGGGTGCGCCGGCTCAGCGGCGCTGCGGCCAACGTCGACCTACACCTCGCCAGTGCTGCATCACGCGCGCTCCACCGAGCTGGGCGGTACTCCGGTGGTGGTGGGCTTTGGCGCGGAGCCGTGCGGCGCAGGCGCTGGTTTTCCTGCGTGCGAGGCGCACTGGCTGGTGGCGCAGGGAACGTACCCCGGTGGCTCGTTGGGCCCAGCGGTGCGCGCGATGCAGTTCTACGCGACGACCTCAGGGGTCTCGAACGTCATCGTTCTGCGCGACACCGAGTTGGTGCGGCTCGACGTGGGACAGGTGACTCCGGTCGTGAACTCGATCGCTTCGGGGCTGACGCTGCCAGCGTCGTGGGCGCAGGGAGAGGAGCCGCTCGTCATCGCTGCGGATACTGCCTGGGTGCGCCAGGCCGACGGTCTGTGGGCGTTTCCGCTGCTGAGCGGCGCGGCGACGAAGGTGGTCGATCGCGCCGTGAAGGTGCGCCCGTACCGCTTCGGGAGCGACGGCCTGCTCGTGCATCAGGCCCCTGCGGGCCGCACCGACTGCTCCATGGGCTGTGAGGTGGTGCAGGTGGCGCTCGCGACCAGGCAGGTCACGACCCTGCGCTCGGGCGGCAACGGGCGCGAGGTGCTCGCGCAGGTGGGCGGCAAGCTCGGCTTGATGTCAGACGCCACTCAGACGACGTGTGCGGCTGGCATGTGTCCCACCGTCAGCTGGACGTCGGTGACCTCCCGCGTGGAGACCGTGTTGGAGCAGGGCACGCTCTGGCCGAGTTCATCGCAGACCGTGTTGCCGATGGGCCCGGCGTGGTTCGTCACACCGCAAGGCCAGGCGCGGCAGGTCAACCCCGCCGGGCTTCGTTGAGGTCCGAACTGGCGCGCGCGTGGAGATGGCGCTCGACTGATCACGGCCTGCGGGACGTGTGCTGCTTCGCCACGTGCTTCGCGACCTCGATCCACGCTGAGGGAATCGCCTCGAAGTGAACGAGCTCGAGGTGGTCCACGCTCTTCGCAGGCACGGCGAAGAGGAGCGCTGGCAGCGGTTTGATCAGGTCGTGCCGAAGCGTGAGCGACACGTGCAGCCCGTCTTTCCACCAGAGTCGAATCGGACCGTCAGGGCGCGAGTTCGGCAGACGAAAATCGACCGGGAGCTTTCGGGTTCGCATCCAGTCCAGCCACGGCACGAGGTCGATGGTTCGCTGGAAGACGAGCACCGACCCGGTCTTTGGATGCTGAACGAGCAACGCCTCGAGCGTCGTCGGTCGAAGGGGCGCCGCATCCATGTGAGCGCGCAGCTCGAGCCGCTGGTGCGCCTTCACGAACTTCGGCGTCCACTCCGAGACGGGATCAGCCGTGGTGACGGTGACGGTGTCGGCGTGCGCACGAAGTGAGGCGGTGAGCTCGGGCAGCTGATCAGTCAGCGCTCCGGCGATGTGGAGCGTCGCGGACTTCACGCGGGGCAGTCCGGCGAGCACGAGCGGGAGCAGCTCCTTTCCACCAGCGCCCAGCTCCCAGGACGAGTCATGCTTCGACAGCGTCACCGTGAACGGCGCGAAGTACCAATACTGGTACGGCCCGCGCTCGACGTGCTGTTCACCATGGCTGCGCTTCAAGGTGAGGCGTTCGACACCGGCGGACTCCACCAACTTCCACAACGCGGCGGTCTCGCGGAAGTCGACGCCGCCGGTGAGTTCGAGCGAGGTGGGCTGGTGCTGCTCGAGCGCGACCGAGAGCGCCGACGTGTCGAACACGACGCCGGGCTCGGGCTTCAGCGCGACATGTCCACCAGCGCTGGTCGCCTTCACCTTCGTGAGCAACGTCGACGACTCGTTCTTCACCTCGAACCGTTTGCCGAGCGAGCGGAGCGCCTCTTCTGCTGTCAGCGCCTCGGGCCCCTTCAACACCACGAGCTCGCAGACCGGGCGCTTCACCGCGCGCAGCTCCTTCACGAGCTTCTGCGTCTCCGCGACGTTCGAGAGCGACACCTCGAGCGTGCCGTTGCGGGCGAGCGACATCGACGGCAGGGAGATGGTCTCGAGCTGCTTCGACGCGGCGAACACGGGCATCGCCTCGGCCAGCAACAGCCCGCGGGAGAGATGACTGCGCACCTCGACCGACTTCACGCGCTGGCCAGTGGGCGTTCCGAGAAAGCCGAGGAGGCCCGAGAAGTCGTCGAGGGTCGCGACCCGAACGCGCTCGAGCGAGGTGAGCGAGGTCACCTTCTTCCAGGCGCTCTTCGTGCTCTCGGTGAGGTTGCCCAGCATCAACGTCTTCACCGGCAGCGGCTCGGTGCGACGCGCGAGGTCCTTCACGTACGTCGCGCCCACGTGCAGCGTCTCGAGGCGCTCGGCGTGACAGCCATCGAGTGGAATCACGTCGCTCTCACGAAGCGTTCCCCACTCGAGCTCGGGGCCCCAGGTGCCGCTGCGAATGCCCTCGCGGTCGGCGAAGAGCGCTTTGACGGGAAAGCCCTTCTCCCACTCGAGCTTTCCAGAGCCGAAGCAACGGTGCCGGGCGGAGCGCTTCAGCGAATCGAGCCCTTCCGTCTCGCCCGCCATCATTCGCGCGATGAGCTCGCCTTGCGGGTCTCCCTGCTCCGAGAGGAAGTCGGCGTAGACCTGCAGGCGCGCGTCGTCGAAGTGCTTCACGACATCGGCGAGCAGCCGTTCACGCCCTTCTTTGCTGGAAGATCTCGCGCGCTGCAGTGGCGCGAGTGCCTTCGCGAACGCGTCGACGCGGGCGTCCTCTTTCGGCTTCGGCGGGCGTGACGCTGGCGCGGTGGAAACGATGCGCGTGACGGTGGCGATCTCGTCGGGGCTCAACTGCCCGCGTCGGGAGCCACGGTGCGCCTGCAGAAAGGCGTCGACGTCTTTCCTCCACGTGAGCACGCGGGGGTCGGGCTGACGGAGCAGCAGCTCGACGACGGCCCGAATGAACACCTCGGGGTTGCCGGCCGCGATGTCGAAGGGCGGCGCTCCGATGAGGGTGATCAGAAAATCCGTCAGGCGTGGATCAGCAGCATGCTTCTCGAGCGCCTCGAGGTTGGAGCGGCTCTTCACGCTGTTGCCGCCAACGACGATGCCCAGCAGTCGTGCCGAGAATCCATCACGGTCGCCTTCAGGCGTGACCGCTTCGAGCGCGATGATCAGCTCGGCCAGCCGGGGCAGGGGAGCGGTCCGCCACCACGCGAGCGCGGCGGACATCGCCTGACGCAGGCTCCGTCGGTTCAGCGCGTCGATGGCGAGCGTGGCAGACATGAAGAGACCCCGGCGGGCTCGAGGCTCACCGGGGTCCGGGCAGCTTTGCAGGACCGACCGCTTACGGGCAGGCCTTCGTCGGCTTGTTCTCGCTCGTCTTCGACTTCACGAACGCGAAGAGGTCGGCGACCTGGGCATCGCTGATGGTGGGCAGCGGCTGCATCGACGAGCAGTACATCTTGCCAGTGGGGCTGACGGCCTGACGCACGGCCTTGGTGAAGTCGGCCTGCGACCAGGCGCCGATGCCCGCGGTGGTGGAGCCCGTGATGTTGGGCCCGCTCGCCGAACCTTCGGCGCTCATGCCGTGGCACGCGTTGCAGCCCTTGTTCGTGAACAGCGACTGGCCGTTGGCGACGTTGCCGGTGCCAGCATCGGCACCACCGCCACCACCACAGGAGAAGAAGGTCGAGAAGGAGACGAGGACGACAGCGCGGAGGAGGGTGTTCATGGAGAGTCGTTTGTTGCGGCTCCGGACCGGCCCGGAGCGGGGAGAGACGTTCGTGATAGCGCCGAGGTGGTGCTCGTCGCCAGCGGCTTTTCAGTCGATGGTGACGACGACCTTGCCACGGGCGCGTTTCGTCTCGATGTGCGCCTGGCCTGCCGCGGTCTCGGCGAGCGGCACGACGCGATCGATGACGGCGCGCAAGGAGCCCGCGGACACCACCTTCGAGAGCGCCTCGAGGTCGGCGCGGTTCGACTTCACCACGACGAGGCGAGCCTTCTTGAAGGGCAGCCAGCGCGTGCGCACGTCGTCGAACACGTTTCGTGGTGAGGGCACGGTTGTCACATAGACACCGTTCTTCGCGAGCGACGAGGCCGCCTTCGAGAAGCGTTGATTCCCGAACACGTCGAACACGCACGTCCACTCGCGGCCGCGCTCGAGCCCGATGGACTTCGTGTAGTCGAGCGTCTCGTCGGCGCCGAGGCTGCGCACGAAGTCGAGGTTCTTCTCGCTGCTCGTGGTGGTGACGGTGGCTCCGAGCGCTTTGGCGAGTTGCACTGCGACGACGCCGACGCCGCCCGAGGCTCCGTGAATCAGCACACGTGAACCGGAAGTCACATTTCCCAAGTCTCGCAACGCCTGCAGCGCGGTGAGTGAGGTGAGTGGAAGCGCGGCCGCTTCTTCGAACGAGAGCGACGTGGGCTTCTTCGCGAGCTCGTCTTCGGCCGCGACCGCGAGCTCAGCCACGGTGGATCCGGTGAAGCCGTTCTTCATGCCGAAGACTTCGTCGCCAACCTTGAAGTGCGTGACGTTCGCGCCGACCGCTTCGACGACGCCAGCCAGGTCGTAGCCAAGGAGCTTCGGGAACTCGGGAGATGAAGCCGAAAGCGAAGACGGGAGCGGGAGCGCACCTGCTGGCCTGGCGTCACCTCGAGCGCGACGCGACGTCTGAGCGAAGGCGGAATCGACCCAGAGAACAGCTTTGAACTTCCCCTTTCGGATCAACGAGTCCTTCGGGTTCAGCGACGCCGCACGCACTCGCACGAGCACTTCGTTGGCGTTCGGAACCGGCGCCGGCATGAGGCGCAGCTCGAGATTTTCGGGAGCGCCGTACCGGTCGTAGACGATGGCTCGCATGGGGCAACCGTGCGTAACGGCGAGGCTTTCAGCCCTCAAGCCGAGTGTACGGAATTTCCTGCACACTCCAGAAGACACCCGGGTCTCATCTCCGTTCCGGGGGGGGCCACTCCGGACCAGCAACCACCAATCAACGCCGCCGCGTGCGGCATTTTCCTGGAGTGACCAGATGGGCGTTCTCATTCTTCTCGTTGGACTTGCAGTTCTCGGCTTCGGCCTCTTTCAGCACACGAAGGGCAAGCGCATTCTCTCGGCGCCCTTCAAGAAGACGGGCGAGCTGAAGGCCAACCCGACGTCGACCGACCCCAAGGGCGCGATGTCGACCGAGGGCAAGGTCGTTGCTCCCGCGCAGCAGCTGCTCTCGCCGTGCACCAAGCAGCCGTGCCTCGCGTACGAAGTGAAGATCGAGCGGCTGTGGGAGAAGGTCGAGACCACGCAGGACGGCACCAAGACGGTCAAGGGCAGCGACACGCTCGACACGCTCAAGGGCGGCGCGGTGTTCGGCGTCGATGACGGCTCGGGCGCGTTCAGCGTCGACGTCAGCAAGGGCGCCGACTTCGACAACTACAAGGACGGCTTCAAGAAGGAGCTCAATGGCCGCGGCTGGGCGTCGCAGATTCAGTTCGGCGAGCTCAACTACGACGTGCCGGTGATCAGCGACTCCGAGAAGTACACCATCGGCTTCAAGGCCACCGAGAAGTACGTGCCGGTCGAGGGCAACCTGTTCGTGCTCGGCAAGCTCGAGGGCGCGTCGCTGGTGAAGCCGTCGTGGCGCTCGCTCATGGTGAGCTCGAAGGGCCGCGAAGGTCTGCTCGGTAGCATCCAGAAGAAGAAGAAGTTCTCCTTCATCGGTGGCGGCATCACCGCGGTGCTCTCGATTCCCGCGATGATCTTCGGGCCGACCATCGACACCAGCGGTCCGTCGATGTTCTGCGAGTCCACGCTGACCGACGTGCGCGCCAAGTGCAGCGACACGGTGTCGAGCAAGTCCGGTGAGAAGTACACGTGGACGGTGACGAAGCCGGGCGAGTACCAGCTGACGGTGTTCGCGCCGAAGAAGAAGGTGGCCTTCGACCCTGAGCTCATCATCGAGAACGCGGCTGGCGAAGTGCTCGCGGATACCGAGGGTGGCGTTGGTGGCGACGCGGTGGCCAAGCTGCACGTCGAGGCCGGCACGTACAACGTGACCGTCAAGCCGGGCGACGACTACATGGTCAAGGGCGGCTTCTCGTTCGACTTCGAGATCTCCGGTGGTCCTGCGGCGGCTCCGGCTGGCGCTCCGGTCGCGAAGGTGGACGGCGAGACGGCTCCTTCGGCGGCGCCCGAG
This sequence comes from Archangium gephyra, assembly GCA_943370055.1. Taxonomy (GTDB): domain Bacteria; phylum Myxococcota; class Myxococcia; order Myxococcales; family Myxococcaceae; genus Xiheimicrobium; species Xiheimicrobium gephyra_A. Next base: position 232,411 of record CALRPN020000003.1, on the reverse strand, counting down.
GCCGGTGGCGAGCTGGCCGAGCAGATCACGATGCTCAACGAACTCTGCCCCGACACGTTCTGCGAGGGTGAGTACAACTATAACTTCAAGAAGCTCGAGTGCCCCGAGGCGACGAAGTGCGTGCTCTCGTTCGACGCGAAGGACGCGAAGGGCAAGTCGTTCGCCGCGCAGGTTCCGGTGGTTGGCTTCAAGGCCATCAATGACGAAGAGGCCACGTTCGTGGGCGCGGTCAGCGAGTCGCTCATCAAGTGGGAGTCGCTGCCGACGAACATGAAGACGGTCGCGATGGCGGCTCCTGCGAAGGCGCCTGCCGCCAAGCCGGCCGCGAAGCCTGCGAAGAAGAAGTGATTTCACGGATCCCTGGGAGGGGATGAAGTCAGGAGGCGTCGGAGCTCTTCGGAGTTCCGGCGCCTTCTCTTTTTCGGGCACACTCGACGGCATGTCCGTCCTCGTGGCGATGCTGCTGATGGCTGAACCTGTGGAGCTGTCGTCGGTCGAGGTGAAGAAGGCGATCGAGTCGTTCAAGGTGCGCGGCGCGTGGATTCACCCCGCCATCGTGCAGGAGTTCCTGCCCTGGCTCTCCGATCACGAGCACGATGGACGTGGCCGCGGCGCTCGAGACGAACCGGTACTTCGAGGAGACGAAGGAGGGCGCGAAGGGCCCGAAGGTGGAGCGGGGGGAAGAGGGCTTCATCGACTATGAGTGGATCGGCCGGACGCAGAGCGGGCTTGGCGCGTTCAGGCTGACCGAGGCCGAGAGCGTCGACGCCACCGGCAAGCGCTATCGCTCGCTGATGCTGTCCATCGAGCGGTGGGTGTCGCTCGGCGACCGCGTGGTTCCGAAGCTGATCATCAAGGGGAACGTGGTGGGCGGCCGCGTCGAGTTCACGTTGCCTTCGTGCCGAAGCCGCTGCGCTTGTTGCTGGAGTGAGCACACCCTCTGCCTGTGTGAGCGAGATTTCCAAGAGGGCGCTCCGAAGCCTCAAGTGTCTCAGGGCTGCGGCTGAATCGTGCCAGCGCCAGCCGACCCATCACCACCGTCTGTTGGCGTCTGACGTCGGCGATGGGCGGGCGGCGAGGGCCGGAGCTCTCACGCATGTCTGCTCGCGGACGCCGTGTGTCTGCCACCGGACATGATTTCGTGTCCGCTGACGGACACCGCGCGTCAACCAGCGGACATGACCCAGGACCCCCGCCTCCTCCGGCGGGAGGTCTCGACCGATTGCTCGATTCTTTCGGCCCTCGTGCACTCGAGGCTTCGGAGCTCCAACATCCCAGCCTCGCGCTTCAAGGCAAGCAGTTCTCCCGAGTCGAGCCGACTTCTCCGGCCGATTCCTCTTCCCAACCACGACCTGAATTCGCCCGCGCCACCGAACATCTGCGATGGCCCAGCGCCACCGAGCGTTGCGGTCATCGTGAGCGTCTTCATCACCTCTCAGTTTGGTGGACCCTTCGGCGGCGCCAGCGGCACTCCAGCCGTTCGCTCCCGCAACTTCTCCTCGACGAAGCGCGCGACCATCACCGGCACCTGCGCTCGCACCGACGCGAAGTGCTTCAGGATCTCTTCAGTATCGAACTCGATGTCGTTGATCAGCACGTCGATGGGCTTGAGCGACACCGGGTCGCGGTCTTCGGCCTTGTCGACCGACGCGTGAGACAGCCGGCCTTCATTCCACGTGACCGCGCGCTCTCGGGCCTGCTTGTCGTAGCAAAGGCGGAACGAACGCAGCGCTCCCTGCCCGTCGAACCAGACGATCAAATCGACCGTCGGTGACGAGAACCAGCGGCGCTGTGGCGTCGACTCCCGTCTCGGCGCGGGCGCAGGCGCAGGCACACGTGGGCGCGGCGCAACGTCCATCAACGCTTCACCAGGCAGATAGCGAACGACCTGAACCTCGTCGCCCCGGTCGCGCGCCTTCGTCTTGAAGACCTTGCCGCACTGACTGCACGAGACCGCGGTGCCTCCCGGAAGGTCGGCCACGAAGCGGGCAAAGCAGGTGGGGCACTCGATGGTGGCGCCCGAAGCAACGCGACCTTCGCTGACCGTCGGTGGCACCTGCGGCGTCTCGGGACGAAGGATGAGCTCCTGGTCGCTCACGGGCCCTGGCACCACCAGCGCAGCCGCGCACGTCGGGCACGAGGCCCTCGACCCTGGCGGGAGCAGGCACACGAACCACGTGCTGCAGCTTCGACATTCGACGACCGGGCTCGGCGCTGCAGCTTCACCCGGTGGAGGTCGTGGGCTCGAGAAGACCGCTCTGCAGGAGCTGCACTGCAGCTGCACTCCAGCCGTGAGCCTTCGCGAGTCGATGGAGTACGTCGTGCGGCACGCGGGGCACTCGATGATCATCGGCGGCGTCTTCTCTTCGGCGGCTTCTTCTTCACGACCGGCTTCTTCACGCCCGCGTCGACGACCGGCGCACCCGCGTCTTCGGGCTCCTCGACGGTGCCTGCGTCTTCTTCCTCTTCTTCCTCACCTGCATCGTCTTCTTCGGCCACCGCGACGACGGGCTCCGGCGCGCCCGCGTCCTCCTCTTCGATGTCGATGGGAATCACCTTCGCGACCGTCGGCGTCGAGCTCGCCGTCTGGAGCTTCCACACCACCGCCGCGAACACGCCCGCCACCACGACGAGCAGCGCTGCGATGAGCTTCCTCGAGCCCGACGAGCGCGGCTTCACGTCGGTGATGCTCGGCGAGGCCACCTCTCGCGACGAGATGCCCGGCAGCTCGACCGCGGTGCCCGAGGTTGGGGCCTGGTGCGGGCCCGTGTCTTCTGCCGCCAGGGGCGCTTCGTTCTCGGCGCTTGGCGCGGGAGGGTCGGCCTCGTCTGCCTCGAGGTCGGAGGACGAGTCGCTCGTCACCGCTGCAGCCGCGGTGGGAATTCGCTTCACGGCGGTGGGCGGCCCGTCGTCGTCACCCAGCGCGGGCACGTCGGCGTCGAGGTCGGGCAACGAGTCACTCGTCAGCGCAGGCACGCCGACTGGTGGCGTAGGCACGCGCGTCTGGCCCTGCGCCCACTCGAGCTTCGCGTACGAGACGTTCGTCGACGGCGGCTGCACCGCGCGTGGACCCGTCGGCACCTCGGTCTCGCGCGTGTCCGTCACCGGCGGAGCGACGATGCGCGGCTGCGTCTCCATCGGAATCGTCGCTGGTGGCCGTGAAGGAGACGAGGCCTTCGGCGGCGCCGACGCGCGTGGCACTTCGTTCTCGCGCGTGTCCGTCACGGGCGGCGCGACGATGCGCGGCTGCGTCTCCATCGGAATCGGCGCAGGCGGCCTCGAGGGAGACGAAGCCTTCGGCGTCATCGGCACCGACGCGCGCGGAATCGTCGCGTCAGGCGGAGGCCCGCTCATCAACACCGGGTTGGGAATGCCGGGCTGGGTCGAGAGCGGAATCGCGGGCTGCGGCTGCGTGTCGGCAGGCCCTGCGACAGCGGCGAACGCATCGTTGGGCGGAGTGCCCGGCTGCGTCCCCGAGGGAATTCGCACCGGCTCGAGCCCGGGCACCGTCTCGCTCGTGCCCACCGAGAAGTGCTGGCCCGTCGGCACGTCGTCGATGCCAGGCGCCGGGCCCGGGTCGACGTCAGGCACCGGAGGCCCAGGGCGCTTCGCCGTCTTCGAGAGAAACGCCTGCACCTGCGTCTTCGTGAAGAGCTGATCAGCCAGCACCGCTTCGAGCTCGTCGGCGAGCAGCTCGAGGTCGGGCTGCCGCTGCCCGATGTTGCGCGAGATGGCGCGAGAGACGATGTCGTCGATGGCGGGCGTGCACTCGTCGTGCAGCTGCGACGGCGGAGGCAGCTGCAGCCCCTCGGTGATGGCGTCGGCGTACGTGCCTCCGAAGCCAGTGAGCGTCGCGTGCAGCACGGCGCCCAGCGCGAAGACGTCGTTCACGAAGCTCGGCGCACCTGCTGCGGTGAAGCGGCCCGGGCGCGCACAGCCGAAGTCCATCACGAGCACGTCGCCATCGACGGTGACGAGCAGCGAGCCGTCAGACAAGCCACCGTGCGGCTTCGCGGGCGTGATGGCGACGAGGGTGCGCGCAGCGTCGACGATGACGCGCACGACGAACCCGAGCGGAATCGGAGCGCCCGCGTCCTGCAGGCGCTCGACGAGGTCTTGCAGGGAGTCAGCTTGAACCAGGCTCCACACGCCGTAGCGGCGGCCTTCGACCTCGACGACCTCTCGCAAGGTGACGACGCCAGGAATCGCGTACCCGGCTGGCGTTGGCGTCACGCCCTCGGGCACCTCACGCAGCACCGCCTCGCGCCCATCGTCATGCCGCGCGCGCCACGTGCGCGACGAGAGGACACCCTCGGGCAACATGTTGAGGCGATGCCAGGCCACGCGGGCGGGACTGTACGGGTCCACGAGACGCGTCCCAAGCACTCATCACGGCGCTGACACGTTTCGAACCAGACTCGGCGCGACAGAGGCTGCCTCCGCGATCCACGACTGCAGCTCGGCCGCCGACATGTGATCTCGCATCGCGACGAGATGGAGCGCCCAGCCCGCGGCGACCGCTGGGCCGAAAACGAGCTCGGGCGAAGAGGGACGATCGCCCATCGTCGTGAGCGGAACAGCGTTGCCCGCGAGCTCGAAGCCATACACGCGCGCGTCATCGCGACGAACACCGTACGGATCCACGAAGGAGATCCACGGCGCGTCACCACCCGCGTCGGCGTCGTACAGCCGCGGGCTCCAGTGAATGCACGTTGGAGTTTCTCCAGCGTGAGCCACGAAGACGCGAACGTCGTCGATGCTCGGGTTCGGCAGCAACAGCATGAACGCTGGCTCGACGGCCCGTGACACCAGCCGCGATCCGAAGTGTGCAGTGATTGCGGACTCCGACCCGTTGCTTGGCCACAGACCGGCCCAACGCAGCTCGGCACGATTTGCATCAGCGAGCCGAACGGCGACCTCGAGCCCGTCGGTTGGTCCGTTCACGACGATGGACCAGGTCTCCTGAACGCTCATGAAGCTTCAGAAGCTGACGTCGAGCTGGAAGTCTCCGCGTGAGGCGAGCTCTCCATCGACCACGATGTACGCGGTCTGTCCTGCCATCACGGTGAACGTCACGTCCTCTGGCTGGCCGACGCCGTTGAGAATCGTTCCCGCGAGACAGGCCCCGGCACCGCACGCGACCTGCACGTAGAGCATCGGGTCGAAGCGCACGACGCCACCATCGGGCAACACGCGGTCGAGCGGCGTCACGACGACCCGGTACGTTCGCGTCACGGCCGGGGCCACGAGATACGCGACGTCACGCCCCGACGCGGTGCCCCCCGACGGACAACCGCTGCCCGCGACGCTGTAGTCGTCGGTCGCCATGAACGTGCTGCCGACGAAGGAGCCTCCCGCCGTCACGTCGGGAGCCGAGGCTCCGCACTGGTCGGCACCGTTCAACGCGACCACGCCACCGTCCAGCAGCGTCGTTCCACCGGCTGACCCACCGCCCGTTGCTGCTCCGCCAGCTGAGGCTGATCCGCCCGCTGAGGCTGATCCGCCCGCTGACGCAGCCCCACCAGCCGATGCCGATCCGCCGGCCGAGGCTGCTCCGCCAGCAGCAGCGACTGATCCACCTGCGGATCCGCCTGCCCTCGCCGCTCCACCCGCCGACGCCGAGCCACCCGCGCTCGCAGCGCCGCCTGCACTCACGCCCGCGTCTCGCACGCCTGCGTCGGAGAACATCACGGTCGAGCTGCCACACGCGACGAACCAGCACCCGATGATCAACGCCACTCGTCTCACGTCGTCACTCCTCAGCCTGCCGAACCTGACAATCGGGGAAGTACCGCAGCAGCAGCTTCTTCGAGTCCCAGCCCTTCGCAGCGAGCGAGCGCGCTCCGTACTGACAGAGGCCGACGCCGTGACCGAGCCCCTTCCCGCGGAAGGTGATGGTGCTCTCGACCTCTTCTGCCGTCACCTTCAGGCTCTTCAAACTCTGCCACCCGAACGCGCGCCCGATGCGTGACGAGAACTCACCACCATCCATGCGCTTGCCGAACGTCGTCACCTCGAGCACGCGGCCGGCCTTGTCACGAGAGAGCGGCACGAACGCGTCGCCTTCGGGCTTCACGCCGAGCGCCTTCGCGAGCTCGACGCGGTCGGCCTGCCAGCTCCACTCGAACTCGGGAGCCTCACGGCACGCGGCTCCCTCTTTCGTCGCGTCGTCGATGCCCGGCCCCGCGCCGGCCTCGTGAAACACGTCTTGCGCCGAGCTCGTGCGCCCACCACACGAGGAGTGAAAGAACGCCGGCTTCAGCGCGATGCCTCCGACGAGCAGCACCTGGCCTTTCGTCTTCGTCACCGCCGCTTCGGCAGCCTTCACGTCGCTCTCGAGCCCGCGATACCACTGGCAGTGGGTGAGGTCGCAGAGGTGATAGCCCGCGCGCTCATGCCGCTGCCGGCCGCTCAGCGCGAAGGTGCGCGACACGATGGCCTGCGCTTCGAGCGCCGCTTGCGGACTCCCCGAGGCTTCGGCGTTCACCACCGACGGCAGGTACGCCTCGACGTCGACGGTGTTGATCAACCGCAGCACACCGGTCTCGACCGTCACCGCGAGCGAGCCGGGGTAGCGACGCGTCAGCGCTCCGCTCGTCACCGTCGTCACACCTTCGGAGCGCACGATCGCGCACGGCTTCGCGCGTCCCTTCACCGCCACGGCGTCGCCAGCCACCGTGAGCTCGAGCGCACCCGTGAGCATTTCTCCATCGCACCGCGCCCGCTCGGCCGTCACGTTCAGCTTCACCGGCTTCTCACGCTCGAGCACCCGCACGTCGAGCGGCGCAGAAGCGAGCACGGTCATCAGCAGCGTGGGGATCATCGACTCACCCGCACGTCGAGCGGCGCAGAAGCGAGCACGGTCATCAGCAGCGTGGAGATCATCGACTCACCCGCACGTCGAGCGGAGCAGCAGCCAGCACGGTCGTCAGGGTCGAGCGCATGATCAGAACACCGTCGGCTCGGTCGCGTCGCGCAACACGTAGTCGGTGCTGGCGCCGGAGGTGCCCTGTGAAATTTCACCCTTCGCGTTCACGGTCGCCTGCGGCAGGTACTGCGTGCGCGTGAGCTTCCCGCCCAGGCTGATCCGCTTCGTGCGCAGTGTGTCGGGCCACGAGTCCTTCTTCGCGACGTAGACGGGCTTGCCGTCGACGAGCACCACTGCGCCGCCCTTCGCGTTCTCAGCTTTGCCAACGAGCCGAACCGTCTGGTCGAGCAGCGTCGAGAGCTCACGCTTCACCTCGACCGGCTTTCCCGGCGACACGAGGTGCGGCGCCATCATCGACTGCGGTGACGCGGCCGACTGGCCCTGGAGCTTGCCCTCGACGCGCACGAACTTTCCGAGCAGTGGCTCCCAGCCTTCGGGAGGTGCCTCGTACGTGAGCCACACGGCCGTGCCGTCATCGAGCACCACCGCCGTGCCGAGCCCTCCTTTTCTTCCCAGCGACACGCGCTCGACGGTTCCGCTGACTGCTACCTGCACCGGCCCCGCCTTCAGCTGTGCCTCGACCGCCGGGCCAGTGGTGAGCATGGTTGGTTCTCCGTTCAGCACCGCAGCGACGAGCAGCGTGAGCATGAACGCCTTCTTACTCCCTCAGCAGGCCGTCGCGTTGGTGACGTCGTGGAGCCTCAGTCAGGGCGTCGTCGCGGGTGCGCTGCCGAACACCGTCGCCTGGAACGGGTGGCGGCCGATGGCAAACGTTCCACCCGTCATCAGCAGCAACGCCACCACGATGCCGATGAGCGGCAGCTTGTACCCGGGCGCTCCGGACTTGCGGTTTCTGATCAGCAGCACCTGCAGAATGACGGCGGCCGCGAGCATCATCACGATGTGGCCGATGAGGCGGGGGTAATAGAACCCCATCGCGACCATCACGAGGCCGAGCGTGGCCTGCAGGTGCGTGAGCCCCGCGAAGATGGTGACGAAGATCTGCGCGCGCTTCGTGTACTGCTGCTTCTGGGTCAGGCCGAGCGTGAAGACCACGAGGCACGCGAGGCCGAGGCCGAGCACGAGGTACCTGAAGGCAGAGTGGGCGTGGAGCATGCGCGACGACTAGCGACGAGTCGCGGCGGGTTCACCTGTTTTCGGCGAGGTGCGGTTGCAGCAGCGTTCCACCGCGCTGCGACGCCTCGAGCGTTCCACACGCCGCGCCGATGTCTTTGCCGCCCGAGTACCGCCGGGCGATGGGTGACTCCAGCACCTGCAGGTGGTCGCGGAAGCGCTTGAGCTCTGCCTCGTCCGGAGGCAGGTACTTTCCCGTCGGGTCGGTCACGTCGATGAGGTCGATCTTCACCGGAATGCCGGCGAAGACCTCCTTCAGCGCGAGCGCGTCTTCGAGGCCCGTGTTGAAGCCCGCGATGCAGACGTACGCGAGCATCACGCGCTCGTTCTTGCGGGCGAGGCTGTACTGGCGAATCTGCTCGACGAGGGTCGGCAGCGGGTGCGTGTTCTCGACGGGCAGCACCTTCAGGCGCTTCTCGGGAATGGCCGAGGTGATGGAGAACGCGAGGCGGTAGGGCAGGTCGTCGGCGATGTACTTCTTGATGCCCGGCACCCAGCCCGCGGTCGAGAACGTGATGGAGCGGCCCGAGATGGCGCAGCCCGCAGGGTGACACATGATGCGCGCGGCCCGCGTGGCGTTGGCGTAGTTGAGCAGCGGCTCGCCCATGCCCATGAAGACGACGCCGCGCACCGGGCGGTCGGCCTCCTCGAGAATGTGGAGGACCTGGTCGACGATCTCCCAGGTCTCGAGGTTGCGCGAGAAGCCCATCTTGCCCGTCATGCAGAAGTCGCACGCGAGCGCGCAGCCGACCTGTGACGAGATGCACACGACGTAGTGCGTGTCGAAGAGGGGAATGCGCACCGCCTCGATGCGGCCGCCGAGTGGAGACGCGAAGAGGTACTTCACGAAGCCGTCGTCGGCGCGGCGGCGCTCCACCAGCTCGAGCGACGGGAGCGTGGCGTTGGCCTGCACCCAGTCACGCACGGCGACTGTCACCTGGCGGGTGTTGCGCACGTCGGCCATCGACTGCGCCCGGTGCGCGAAGACCGAGGCGAAGAGCTTGAGCGCGGCGGTGCGCGTGGCTCCCAGTGGAGTGAGCACCGCGAGCAGCTCGTCGAAGTCGTGGTTCTTCAGGTTGAGCTGCGGGGGCGACACGCGCGCGGCCGTAGCACGGGGGCGGAAGTGGACGACAGTGGGTGCCAGCTGTCAGCAGCCAGAGACGGGTATTTCAGTCATGGCGGTTGAAACGGGAGTCGTGATCGACCTAGACGCCCCGATTGGCCTGTAGCAGCAGCAGTTTCTCTCTGGGGAGCAGACAAACACATGATTCGTTCAACACGGTATCTCGTCGCGTGCGCGGCGATGGCGGTTGCCATCGGCTGTGGTCCCGCGAACAACAAGCCTGACGCGGGCAGCACTGGCGGCGGCTCCACGAACACGGGCGGCGGCTTCGGCACGGGTGGCGGATTCGTCACGGCCGGCGGCACCGCAAGCGCTGGCGGCACGGCGATGGCCGGTGGTCGCGCGGGTGGTTCGGCGGCAGGCGGCACCGCGAGCGCTGGTGGAACGGCGACGGCTGGTGGCACGGCGAGCGCCGGTGGAACGGCGACGGCTGGTGGAACTGCGACGGCTGGTGGCACTGCGACGGCCGGTGGAACGGCGACGGCGGGTGGCACTGCCGGTGGTGACGCTGGTGGCACGGCGAGCGCCGGTGGTACGGCGACGGCTGGTGGCACTGCGACGGCTGGTGGCACTGCGACGGCCGGTGGCACTGCGACGGCTGGTGGCACCGCGACGGCTGGTGGCACTGCGACGGCTGGTGGCACTGCGACGGCCGGTGGCACTGCGACGGCCGGTGGCACTGCGACGGCCGGTGGCACTGCGACGGCTGGTGGCACTGCGACGGCTGGTGGCACTGCGACGGCCGGTGGTACTGCGACGGCCGGTGGCACTGCGACGGCTGGTGGCACTGCGACGGCTGGTGGCACTGCGACGGCTGGTGGCACTGCGACGGCCGGTGGTTCTGCGACGGCCGGTGGTTCTGCGACGGCTGGTGGTTCTGCGACGGCCGGTGGTTCTGCGGCTGGCGGCTCGGCCGGCGGTTCGGCTGGTCTTGCCAACGAGACCTGCGCAACGGCGACGCCCATCACCTCGAATGGAACGATCGTCGGCACGACGATTGGCGCGCTGAACGACATTCAATACGGCAGCAGCAACAACTGCAGCGTTGGCTCAGGCGCCACTGGCACCGACGTGGTCTACAGCGTCTCGGTTCCTGTCGGCTCCCGCCTCGACACCAGCCTCTTTGCCCGCAGCCCAGACGCGGGTACCGGTTGGGACGCCATCTTCAACCTGATTCCTGGAACGGCCACGTCGTGCGGCGCGGCGCTCCTCGACGCTGGCTTCGGTGGTCAGACCTGCTTTGTCGGCGTCGATGAACCCGACGAGCCCACGCCGACCTTCCGCTACGTCAACACGACGGCCAGTGCCCAGACCGTGTTCCTCGTGGTCGACGGCTACTTCAGCACGTCGAACGGCAACTTCTCGTTGACCACCGACGTCGCGCCCACGCTGGTTGGTGAGGTCTGTGAGAACGCTGAGGTCCTCACGCTGCCTGCTTCGCGCGCTGCCGACACCCTGTTTGGCTACGGCGGTCAGTACACTGGCGGAGCAGGTTGCCTCTCGTCCTCCACGTCCCTCGATCGCGTCTACCGCGTCTCGGTGCCGGCGAATAACCGGCTCGTGGCGACTGCGACCGCTTCGACCAACTCTGACGGTGGCGTTGCCTTCGCCCCGTTCGTGCACGTCGTTTCGGCGGGAGCGGCCTGTGGTTCGACCGTCGCCTGCCTCGCAGGCGGCAGCAACATCGCCGGCACTGCGACTGCGACGCTCGACAACGTCGGCGCGGCCCGTGACGTGTTCGTCATCGTCGACACGTCGACCACCGCCGCGAGCGTTGGCGGCACGTTCTCGCTCTCGGTCACTGCGTCGTCGCTGACGCTGCCCGCTGGCGATGTCTGCGGCAATGTCGGCGCCGCGATCGCTGCGAGCACCGTGCTCCAGAACGAGACGTTCACCGGGTTCGGGAACCAGTACATCGTCGCGTCGCAGGTGAGCTGCGGCTACCAGGGCGGTATCGATCGCGTCTACGCGGTCAACCTCCCTGCGGGTCAGAACCTGACGGCCATTGCCGTGCCGGTCGACGGTGGTGTGCTGCCCGACGGTGGTCTGCTCAACCTCTCGCTCTCGCTCCTCGATGCAGTCGCAGACTGCAACGCCGGTCCCTGCCTCTCGAACGCGACCGGAAGCGCTGCTCAGACCCGCGTGCTGACTCGCGCAAACCCGGGCGCCACGGCGCAGAACCTGCTCCTCGTGGTCGACTCGAACACGCCGGTTGCCGCGGGCACCTACGCCCTCAACCTCACGATGGGAACGCCGCCTGCGACCGACGTCTGCAACGACACCTCGACGCTCTACACGGCCAGCACCTCGCTGGGCATGGAGACGCTCGCTGGGTTCGCGAACGACTACAACAGCGGTCCCGGCACGTGCGCCTACGACACCGGTCCGGATCGCACCTACCGCATCCGCATTCCGGCGGGTCAGCGCTTGACGGCGACGACCACCACCACCGGTGCGGACCACGCCTTGAGCCTCGTTCAGGCACCGGCCAGCAGCTGTGCCGCTCCTCTGGCCTGCCTCGCGCGCGCTGACGCTGTGTTCGTGGCGGGTGGCGAGACGCTTCGGTACGACAACCTCTCGTCGGCCGCGCTCGACGTCTTCCTCATGGTCGACGCCTTCGGTTCGCCCTCGTCCCTCGACTACGCCCTCACGATCGATCTCGCCGCTCCGCCGGCGAACGACACCTGTGCGTTCCCTGGCACGCAGATCACGGCCACCACGACGCTCACTGCACAGGACATCGCGACCGCTGGAGACGAATACCAGTGGAGCGGTTTCCCCGGCTGTGTCTCGTCTGGCACCTTCGGTCCTGACCGCGTGTACTCGGTGCTCGTCGGCGCGAACCAGCGCCTGACGGTGACCGTCACCCGCACCAGCGGCACGTGGGACCCGTCGATCAACATCACGAACAGCGCGACGTGCGTCAACACGAACCCGCCGCAGACGTGTGTTGCCAGCTCGAACGCCTCTGGCGCGACCGAGGTCGTCAACTTCAACAACACTGGCACGACGGCTCAGTCGGTCTTCGTGGTGGTCGACACCAGCAGCTCGGCTTCGACGTGGGGCACCTTCGATGTCGCCTTCGCGCAAGCCGCCATTCCTCCTCCGGCCTACACGAAGACGACGATTCCGCAGGACTGCACGGTCTTGACTGCTCCGACGACGCTGATTGCGTCGATCGGTGACGACTCGACCTCGGCGGTGACGGCCCTTCCCTTCGGCTTCACCTTCTTCGGAGCGGCCAGCACCCACTTCGGTGTCAGCACCAACGGCAGCCTGCAGTTCTTCTCCTCTTCGGCCGGGACGGTGGACGACGAGTGGACGAACGTCGCCATTCCGACGTCGAGCACCCCGAACGGCTTCGCAGCGCCGTTCTGGGATGACTTGCACGTTCCCAGTGCAGGTGGAGCGCCGGCGATTCGTTACGAAGTGTCGGGCACGACGCCCAACCGCATCGTGACGGTCGAGTGGTTCGACATCGCCATTGCCTCCGGCGGTGGTGGTGGCGTTGGCACGCGAGACGAGAACCTGAACTTCCAGGTCAAGCTGTTCGAGACCAGCAACGTCGTCGAGTTCCACTACTGCTCGTTGTCGGCGGGGACTGGCAGTGCAGCAGCAGTCTCTGGCGTCGGAGCCACGATTGGCCTCGAGGCGTCGGATGGCCTCACCGGCGTGCAGCACTCGTTCAACACGGGGAGCTCGGTGGACACCACCAACGCTCTGCAGTTCACGCCGTAATCGCAGCTGAAGTGAGCTGAACACGAGGGCGTCACTCGCAAGGGTGGCGCCCTCTGTGTTTGAAGCGCGCGATGCGCATCGCAGGTTTGTTCCACTACCCCGTGAAGTCGCTGCGGGGGATTGCAGTCGATGAACTCATTCTCGACGCGCGCGGGCCGAGGCACGACCGGGAGTGGATGGTCGTCGACTCGAGCGGCCGGTTCCTCACCCAGCGCACCATGCCGCGCATGGCGAGGTTGGCGGCGCGAGTGTGCGATGGCCGGCTCGAGCTGGCCGACGACTCGGGTGCGGTGCTTCACGTCGCGCCCGGCGAGGGGCCTGCTGCTGACGTCACCGTCTGGAAAGACACCGTCACCGCGACCGATTGTGGAGACGCCGCGGCGAGCTGGCTCACCTCCCGTCTCGGTCAGCCCTGCCGCCTCGTGCGAATGCCCGACTCCACGCTTCGCCCGGTCGACCCGAAGTACTCGCCGCGCCCCGACGCGCACACCACCTTCGCCGACGCCTACCCAGTGCTCCTCACCAACGCCGCCTCGCTCGACGCGCTCAACGCTCAGCTCGCTGCGCCGCTCGGCATGGAGCGCTTCCGCGCGAACGTCGTCGTCTCCGGCGCTCCCGCCTGGGCGGAAGACGAATGGCGCGCCGTCGCGGTCGGCTCCATCACCTTCGACCTCGTCAAGCCCTGCGCCCGCTGCGTCGTCATCACGACCGACCAGCGCACCGGTGAACAGCCGCACGGCGCTGCGCCGCTCTCGACGCTCGCGCGACTGCGCACCCTTCAGCCCTTCGGCGCCATCTTCGGGCAGAACGCCGTGCACCGCTCCACCGGCACGCTCCGGGTCGGCGACGAGCTGCACGTCATCGACACGCAGCCGCGACCCGAATACCGCGCGGTCGAGAAGTAGCCGTCACCGCCCGCTCGGACGAGAGTGCCCCGCGTGAGAACGCTCCTGCTCCTCGTCGTCACCTGCTTCGCTTCCGCCTGCGCCGCGCCCGGCCGCCTCAACGTCGCGCTCAGCGCTGACCAGCTCGACCGCGAGCTCGGCAAGAGCTTCCCCGTCACGCGCTCGGCCAGCGTCGTCTTCCTCGAACTCGCAGACCCGAAGGTGAAGCTCGTGCGCGGCTCCAACGACCTCGGCCTCTCGCTGCGCGCGTCGGTTGGCATCGCCGTGCTCCGCCTCGAAGGCGTGCTCACGGTGCGGGGCACGCTCCGCTACCAACCCGACGACGGCCAGTTCTTCCTCGACGCCCCCGCGGTCTCGAGCTTCGAGGTGCCCGGCCTGCCCGCCGCCGAGCTGCCCGAGGTGCTCTCGTTCGTGAACGACGTCGTGCGCACCGTGCTGCCCACCGTTCCGCTCCATCGGCTCGAACGCGGCGGCGCGCGGTGGCTGCTCAAGGCCGTCAAAGTCGAAGACGGTCGCGTCATCGCCGAGCTCGGCGCCTGACTCCCAGCCTTCGCCTCACGGCTTCGCGTACGCGTCGACCAACAGCCGTTTCCACTTCGCCTCGGCGAACGGGCGAAACGCCTTCGGCGCCTTCTCGAACGCCGGGTCGACGGTGAACTCCCCACCACCACCCATGTCCTGCGCGGACCCGCGCAGCGCGTACTTCGTCACGCCGTCGTAGAGCAGCAGCTTGGCCGACGCCGGAGTCACGTCACTGCGGCACGTGAGCAGGTACGCGAACGACACCTCGGCCACGCCATCGTCGTTCAGGTCCGTCACCTCGATCGACCCATCGACGAACTCGAGCAGCAGGTCGAACGGGCACGCCTCGACGAAGTCCTTCGCGCTCCACGGCTCCTTCGCGCCCACGCGGTGACTCACCTTCAGCGTTCGACTCTTCTGCTCGAGCTCGTCGACCATCTTCGTGGTGATCCGCGACAGCTCGAAGCGCACGAGATGGTCTCCAGCCGTGTCGCGGAACTTCAGCTCCCGAACCGTCGAGCCGTTCTTCGCGGTGACCGGAGCCGAGAGCGTGACGGGACCAACACCAGCGAGGAGGACACCTGCGAGCAGGGCAATCACCACCCGCTTCTACCAGAGCGCGAAACCGGCGCGGCGCCACACCGCTTGGGTGTAGTTTCGCCCGTCATGGACTGTCTCTTCTGCCGCATCGTCTCGGGTCAGATTCCCGCGAAGAAGATTCACGAAGACGAGCACTGCATCGCGTTCTTCGACATCAACCCGCAGGCGCCCACGCACGCGCTCTTCATTCCCAGGCGGCACATCGCCACCGTCAACGACCTCACCGCCGAAGACCGTGAGCTGGCCGGTCACCTGCTCGTGTCCGCGGGAAAGTTCGCGCGGGCGCACGGCGTTGCTGATGCGGGCTTTCGCCTCGTCATGAACTGCAACGCCGACGCGGGGCAGACCGTGTTCCATCTGCACCTGCACCTGCTCGCGGGGCGCAAGCTCGCGTGGCCACCAGGATAGTCAGTCGTCACGGACCAGGCGCCGTGAACGTCAGGCGCTCCGACGGCGCGCCGCGATTGCCGGCGAAGTCGACCGGCGTGAGCACCACCGACACGCGCGCGCCCGGTTTGAACGAGAACCCGCCCGAACACATGCCGTGGCCGAGCTCGAGCTCCTGCTCGTTCGCGACGAGCAGCCCCTTCGTCGTCTGGCCGTTCACCGTCGCGGCTGCCTCGAAGAACGCTGGCTCCGTCGTCTTCACCTGCTGCACCTTCAGGCTCGACCCCGGCCCGCAGCCATAGGCCGTCCACTTCGTCTCGCCCGCAACCGGCTGCTTCTCGAACGACGGCGCGACGGTGTCGGCGCTCGCCACCACCTTCCACGGCCCGAAGCGCTGGCCCGTCTTCACGCCGTCGATGATCAGCTCCCACGAACCCGGCTCGAGCGTCGCTCGCACCAGCACGACCTTCTGCTGGTAGCCGTCGAACGAATGAACGAGCTCGGCCGGGACGCGCTTGGTCCCCGAGACGAACAGCAGGCTCGTCGTCGCCACGGCGGAGTGATTCCCCCCGAGCGTCACCAGCACGTGAGCGTTCGACGAGAGCTCGGCTTTCGCCTCGGGAGCCGCCCGCAGCCACGCCCCCATGCAATCAGCAGCCGCCTCGCACGACAGCAACACCACGACCGCCACGAGCGCGCGAATCACTTCGTCGGCCCGGGCGCGGTGAACGCAATCGAACTCGACGAGGCTCCGCGATTGCCCGCAGCGTCGATGGGCGTCACGACGACGGCTCCCTTCGTGCCCGGGGTCAGCTGGAACACGCCCGAGCACATGCCATGACCGAGCCCCAGCACGTCGTCTTTCGGGTTCAGCACGGCAGTCGTCGTCTTACCGTCGACCGTGACCGCCGCTTCGAGGAACACGGGCTCGTTCGCCTTCACGCCCTTCAGGTCGATGGTCGAGCCCGGCCCGCAGCCGAACTCCTGCCAGTTGGTGCTGTCGAGTGACGGGGTTCCCGTGAAGGCCGGTGCCGACGCGTCCGCTTCCTTCCTCACCTTCCATGGACCGAAGCGACGTGAAGGCGGTGTCTCTTTCGGCAGCGCGAGCAGCAGCTCCCACGTGCCGGGCGGGAGCGGCGACACGGGCTTCACCAGCACCAGCCGCTGCGACATGCCGTCGAAGGTGTGCACGATGCTCGCGGCAACCTTCTGCGGCCCGGCGACGAACTCGAGCTTCGGCGTCAGCTCCCGGTGTTTTCCACCGAGCGTCACCAGCAGGTGAGCGTTGGGCGGCAGCTCGACTCCGGGTTGAGGAGCGATGTCGAACCACTCGTTCGCGCACTTCGCGGCGGCGTCGAGAGAGACCAACAGCACCAGCACACCGAGCACTCGCATGACCTCACGATACGTCGAGCGGCCGAACCGTGCGTGACGCCCCGCGTTTCCGCGACCGCCTTCGTCCACGACTCCTGTGACGAATCCGCTACCTTCGCGCGCCATGGCCCACCTCCAGCTCGTTCAGAAAAAAGAAGTCAGCAGCTTCCGAAAGATGGCCATCGGCACGTGGCGAACCGCGTACGACCCGACCGTCTACGGCACCCTCTCGGTGCGTATGGAGAAAGCGCTCCAGTACATCGAGAAGTTCCGTGAGGTGAACGGTGTGCGGCTGACCGTCACCCATCTGGTCGCTCGCGCCGTCGCCGAAGCGCTGCGGAAGTGCCCTGATGCGAACGCGATTCTGCGCTTCAACAAAATCTACCTGCGCCAGGACGTGACCATCTCGGTGCTGGTGGTGCAGACCGACCAGGGCGACGGCAAGGTCGACCTCACCGCGGCCAAAATCGAGAACGCCGACAAGAAGTCGCTCAAGGAGATGGCCGCTGAGATGGCCGCGACCGTCGAGAAGGTGCGTCAGCGCAAGGACCAGGCGCTCGAGAAGGGCAAGAGCACGGTCGGCATGATTCCCTTCATGTTCATGAACCTGTTCCTGAAGGTGCTCCACCTGCTCATGTACACGTTCAACCTGGACCTCTCGGGGCTCGGCATGCCCAGAGACGCGTTCGGCGGCGTCACCATCACCAACGTGGGCTCGCTCGGCCTCGACATCGCGTACGTGCCGCTCGTGCCGTACACGGCGGTGCCCATCTTCATCGCGCCCGGCGCCGTCTCGGATGAGCCCGTCGTCGAAGACGGCAAGGTGATTCCCGGCAAGGTCATGCGCATCAACGCGTCGTTCGACCACCGCTTCATCGACGGCGCCCATGCGGCCGTGCTCGCGCGCACCGTGAAGGAGATGATGGAGAACCCGTTCGAGAAGTTCGACAAGCTGAGCTGAGTTCGCGAAGTCCCGTTGCACAGTGTGCAACCGCTGGCACACCCGGGCAGCCGTAAGTCACCGAATGCGCACGGGGCCGACGTGGATCCGGCGTTGCTCCTGGGTCGTGCATGTTCGCGACCCTCGCTGCCGCCCTGCTTGCCTCGACGCCGATGCCACCCAGCACCGTGAAGGCGAGCTCGCTCTTCCTGGCGGCTGGCGAGAGCCTGGGCGCGATGAGCGGCCAGCCGTGGATTGGCCAGTCTCAGGTGGCCGGAACCGTGTCGCCGCTCTTCAGCCGCTTCAACCTCGATGTGACCGACGTGCCTGTGCTCGGCCCCGCCACCGCGATGCTGCTCGAGGTGCAGTCCCAGCAAGACGGGTGGAGCGGCCGGCTGGTCGTGAACTTCACGAGCTTCGGCCTGCAGACGGTCGGCGCCGCGTTGGCGGTCTCGGAGCTGTTCGACGAGGACGTGGATGAAGGTGCAGTCGATACGCTGCGGCCGACGCGCGTGAGCTTTCGGCTGCTCGAAGGCGGTGGGGTGGTGACCATCTCAGGCGTGACGTTCTGAGAGACACCTCAGGGCGACACCGCGAGGAGGGGGGCTTGTGAGTGTGGTTCAATGTAGGTATCCGCCCGTCCATGCGCTCGCTCTGGCCGGTGGTGGTGCTGATGGTGGGTTGTGGACCTGACTCCTTCGCGGAGCTCGACGGCAGTGCCGAGGACGAGGGTCTGGAGCTGGTGGCGGGGGAGCTGAACGCGACTTCGTTGCTCGCCTTCCTCAACGGGCCTGATGCGACGCTGGCGGTGTTGACCAACGACGTTCGCATCGATGCGCGCGCGGCCCGTGGAATCGTCGCGGCGCGTGCGGGCGTCGATGGCGTGCTCGGAACGGCCGATGATGTTCGCTTCAGCTCGGTCGCGCAGGTCGATGCCGTCGCGTACGTCGGAGCCGCGACGCTGGTGAAGCTCGATGCCTGGGCGGCGAGTCACGGCGCGGCGACGGTGACGGTCGATGGTGTTCGGTTCAGCTCGGCCGAGGCGGGCCTCGCGGTCGCGGTGGTGAACGACTCGCGGCTGACGAGCGCAGGCCTGTCGTCGACCGCCGTGTCGAACCTCACCGCGGGCCGGCCGTTCTCCACGCTCGACGCGGTCTCGAAGGTGACCGGCGTTGGCCCCTCGGCCCTCACCGCGCTGCGCAAGTACGTTCAGGCGCAGCTCTCGGGCGTTCCGGCCCAGGTGGGGTGCGAGGCTGGCTCCTTCGATGGAGTCGTCTTCACGAAGGCCGAGGCGTGTCACGCGGTCGAGTTCCTGAACCGCGCGCGCTTCAGTGAGATGGCCGCGTTGCCCGATGCAGCACGCCTCCTCGCGTACGAGAGTGGGCCTGACGGCGTGTACAGCGCGACGCGGCGCTCGGCGTGGACCTCGGTCGCCGACTTCGCGAACCGCCCGGGCATCGGCGCGACGGCAGTCAATGGACTCAAGACGGGCGCGGCGGCGTGGACGGCGAACGGCGCCTCGGCCGACACGGTTGCGTCGACGTGGGCCAACCGCACCACGCTGGTCAACCTGCCCGTGTACCTCGAGAAGGCGTACGTGACGAAGACGTACCCGCAGACGGGCGAAGGCGGCTGGCTGTGGGAGTGCGCCGAGCTGCGCGACGCTCCGGGGGCCACGAACTTCCTGCTCGGGTGCCGGCCCGCCGTGGTGTGTGGTGGCAGCTGCTGGTCGGGCGTGAACGTGTGGGCGGGCCGGCTGCACGGCTCGTTCCGTCGCTCGACGATGCCCGGCTCTGGTGGGTATCGGATCAGCCTGTCGAATTGATCAGCTGAAAGAGCGGCGCTCTCCGTCGCTCGATTCCCGCTTCTGGTGGCTGGCGGAGCCTGTCGAACTAATCAGTCACGCGTCTTGGCGAGCGGCGCTCTCCGTCGCTCGACGACGGACGCCAGGCCCTGGATATCGGATCAGCCTGTCGCATTGATCAGTCGCGGCGTGTTCCGTCGCCTCGATGCAGCACCGCTTTCGCTCGCCGACGTGTCGACGATGCGCGCGTCCCTGGGGCTTCGGTCGATCTCTGGTTCCTTCGGTTCATCGAAGCTCAGTCACGCGGGGCTCATCTGCTGCGGCGGGTCGGAGGCGAGCAACGCCTTCGCTCCAGTGGTCAGGAGACTCGCGGCGAGGACGAAGAGAACGACCGCCACTGCGCCGTTCACCTGCTGCGCCACCGTCGCCGCCTTCTCGCCGAAGAACGCCTCACGCACCTGCAGCACGAGCGACGTCAACGTCACCACCGACACGAACACCATCGGCGCCGCCGTGTACCAGTAGCGCTTGCCCGAGCGCTTCAGCCACACCGACACGCCCATCAACGAGAGCGCCGCGAGCAGCTGGTTCGACGTACCGAACAACGTCCAGAAGCTCTTCCAGCTGCCCGCCTTCGCGACGAGCAGAAACCCCAGCGGCACCGCGACCGTCAGCAACGTACCCGCGAGCGCGCCGAGGGTGCCTTTGAGGCCCGTGAGCTCCTGCACGATGTAGCGGCCGAGCCGCGTGCTCACGTCGAGTGTGTCGAAGACGAAGGTGCTGAAGGCCATCGCTCCGAACGTGATGGCGAACGGCAGGTGCTCCTGGCCCAGCACCACCGCGAAGAACCGGCCCAGACCGATGCCGTACACCGTGCCCGCCGGTTTCCCTGCGAGGTCCTTCGACGAGATGATCATCACCGTGGCGAGCGCGATGACGGCCACGAAGCCCTCGAGCAACATCGCGCCGTAGCCGACCGGGTGGCAGTGCGACTCCTTCTGAATCTGCTTCGACGTCGTGCCGCTGCAGACGAGCCCGTGAAACCCACTGCACGCGCCGCACGCGATGGTGACGAAGAGAAAAGGAAAGAGCGTTCCTCCCGCGCCGGCCACCTCGAAGCCCTTGAACGCGGGCAGCTGCACCTCGAAGCCACCGAAGAAGAGGCCCACCGTGCCGATGGCGAGCGCGAGGTAGAGCACGAAGCCACCGAGATACCCGCGCGGCTGCAGCAGCGCCCACACCGGCGTGAGCGAGGCGACGAAGCAGTACACGAGAATGACGACGGCCCACGTGGTGCCGGAGAGCGTCACCACCGTCGACAGCTTCGTGCCGAGGAACACCACGCCGAGCACCGCGGGCACGAAGACGATGGTCTGCAGCCAGAGCGGTGGCTTGAGGAAGCGCTCCACCAGGCCCATCAGCAACGAGAGCCCCAGGTACAGCATCGACGCCATCGCGACGGCGCCGCCCGGGTTGAAGTCGAAGTGCAGGCCCTCGAGCTCGGGGTCTCCAGCGACGAAGGTGCTGGCCGTGACGTCGGTGAACGCGACGATGACGTACACGAGCGCGACCCAGATGAAGGCCATCATCGCGACGCCCGAGCGCGGGCCCAGGTTCGACTTCACCACCTCGGCGATGGAGCGCCCTTCGTGCCGCACCGACGCCACCAGCGTCGACAGGTCGTGCACCGCGCCGATGAAGATGACGCCGAACAGAATCCACAGCACCGCGGGCAACCAGCCGAACTGCTGCGCCGCCAGAATCGGCCCCGCGATGGGACCCGCCGCAGCGATGGCCGAGAAGTGCTGACCGAGCAGATAGAAGGGCCGCGTCGGCACGAAGTCGACGCCGTCTTCGAGACGCTCGGCCGGCGTCGGAGCGCCATCATTCAGCGCGTACTGACGTGAGACGAAGCCGCCGTAGAGCCGGTACCCCAGACCGAGCAGCACCAGCACGATGACGGCGAGCAGAGCGAGCGACATGGGCCGCGCACCATGCCACGGCCCCACGGTTCGTCAGTTCGCTTCGAGCACGACCTTCTCGGTGTGACTGATGCACTCGGGGCCGCACTCGGGCCCATTCGCGAACTGGGTCGATGGCGAGGTGATGGTGCGCGACCACGAGAGGCCACCGTCGTTGGCGCTGACCCGCACCGGCACGGCGTTGAGCGGCTGGCCGATGGTGCGGCTCGTTCCTTCGCGGCCAATCCAGCTCAGGTTCAGCGAGACGAGGCCGGCATCGAGGCAGTCGATGCTGCTGTCGGCCGAAGGGGTGGGGCACTCGAAGGGCACGTCCAGTCCATCGAGCGTGACGGTGCCGCGGAACTGTTCGACAGGGCCTCCGTCGGGTGCGCGCACCTCGAGCGAGAGCGTGTCGAAACACAGTCTCAGCGTGCAGACGCGGCACGACACGAAGAACGCAGCTGCGACGAGAAACACGACGACTCGCATCGGCGCAGCGTAGCTGTCGATCCGATCGCTGGAAACGCGCCGGGCGTCTCCCTGGCGAGTGGCCGAAGGAGACGCCGCGGTGACGAGCAGATCAGCTCGTGCTGATCAACGACCGTTCACTCGAGGCCGAGCTTCGCGCGGAACGCCTTGTCGGCCGGCGCGTCGACGGTGAAGTGCGCCGAGAGCGGACCGAGGGCGTGCACGCCCGACTCCCACGCAATCTCGATCTTCACCTTGCCGTTCTTGTCGGTGGTGAGCGCGAAGTTCTCGGCGATGGTCGCCTTGAGCTCGTCGGGGCCGCCCCAGTTGAACGACTGCCCGTCGATGTCATCGGGGCCCTTGAGCTTGCCCAGCTTCGCGCCGATGTCCTTCACGAGCGCGTTCATCTGCTGTGGCGTGAGCAGCTCGTCGAGCTTCACCTGCTTGCCAGTGCTCACGTCGTAGGTCGCGAGCGAGGTGCCGTGGTTCGGGTGCGCGCCGCCCGTGTAGCTGCTGCCCGCGAGCGAGACGCTCATCAGCTTGCCCGCGGTGCCGACGCCGCTCACGCTCGACTGCGAGTCCCAGCTGAGGTTCGAGTACTCGTTCGCCGGCTCGCTCTTGGCGCTCTTCACCTCGCTCTTCCACTCACCCAGCATCTCGTCGACGGCCTTCTTGTCGGTGCCGATGGTGAACTTCTTGCCGCCCGGCCCGCTGATCTCGACCTGCTGCGCCGACTGCTCGAAGGTGACTTCCTTGCCGTGCACCGTGTCTTTGAGGGTGTTGTCGTAGCTCGTCGACTTCGACGAGAAGCCGGCGGGCAGTGCGAGCTTCGGCGTGGTGGCCACACCCTCGTCGATGCGCGCGGCGGTGATCTTCAGCGCGCCAGTGTTGCCCTTCGCACCCCAGCCCGCAGCAGCACCCGTGGTCTTCGCAGCGGCGGCCGGCGTCTTCGGCTTCTGCGCAGGAGCGGCAGTCGTGGCGCGGGTGGTCTGCTGCGTGGCCTGGCGGGTGACGGACTTGGGCATTTGCGAATTCCTCGTGTGATTGGGGAGCGCGAATCTGTCGAGCGCACGCGGCGGAGGCAAGGACCGCGTGGACGCATTCCGACGCAGGTGGAATCTGCCGAGGTCGAGCCTGATCAGCGGCGATGATTGACGCAGGCTCCCGACGGTTGCTGGGTGCCGATTGCCCGCATGTGGAAACCCGGACACAAGCGCACCATGCGTCGACACGCCCTCGCTCTCGTCGTCACCGCCCTCGTGTGCGACGTCGCGAACGCCTTCGACCGCAAGCCGTGGCTCGCCGACTATGCGGCGCTGAAGCAGGGGCTCGAGCGCGACTATGGGCACCTCGCGTGGTTCGCGTCTCCCGAAGGCGGAGTCGACCTGCCGGCGCTCGACAAGAAGACCCTGACAGCGCTCCAGGCGGCGCACGATGACGCTGAAGCGACGGCCGCGCTGCAGGCCTTCGTCGCCGCGTTTCACGATGGTCACCTCACGAAGACCTCACCGCCCGGCACAGCGACGACGCCCTCTGTCGAGCCGCCCTGGCCACCCTCGACGGGAGACGCGCCCACGGCCTGCGCGTCGTACGGCTACCAGCAGTCGACGCCGGTGCAGTTCTCGCTGCCCATCGAGACGCTGGCCGACTTCACGTTGCTCAACGACGGCTGGAGCGACGCGTTTCGCGCCGGGGTCATCGAGGTCGAAGGCCGCCGGCTCGGCATCGTTCGCATTCCGCGCTTTCGAACCACCGAGTACCCCTCGCTGTGCGAACACGTGCACCGTGCCCTGAAGGCCGCGGGCAAGACGCCGACGAAGGAGCTGGTCTCCTCGAGCATCAACCACGAGTTCCTCGTCACGCTGCAGAAGCGGCTGCAGCAGGTGAAGGCGGCAGGTGCGGTCGCGCTGGTCGTCGACGTCGGTGGCAACGGCGGTGGCAACGACCTCGGCGACTGGGCCGCGCGCCTGTTCACTTCGAAGCCCGTTCACTCGCCGTCGATGTGGCTCGCGTCGGGGCCGACGTCGCAGCGCTACTTCGAAGTGCAGCGCAAAGACCTCAAGGCCGCGTCGGCTGTGACGCCACCGCTCCCCGCGCCGTCGCAGGCGATGGTCGACGAGTCCATCACCTCGTTCACGACGTTGCAGGCCGACGCGCTGGCGGCGAAGTGCGACCTCTCGTGGGTCTGGCGGGAGCGTCGCCCGTGGGGAAAGCAGGGCTGTACGCGGCTGACCTCGGCAGGGTTTGCGAGCGGCCCACGTGACTTCGTCGAGAAGGACGCCCTCGATGTCCGCGCGGCCCCCGCCGTCTATTGGGCTGCAGAAGCCGACTTCGCGCGCGGCACGTGGAACGGGCCGACGTTTCTGCTCGTCGATGCGAAGACCGGCTCCGCGGCCGAGCTGTTCTCGGTGCTGATGCAGGACCAGGGCATCGCTCGCGTGGTCGGCAACAAGACGGCCGGCATGGGCTGCGGCTTCGTCGATGTCGATGGCACGCTGGTGCTCTCGCGCGTGCACCTCGCGTTTCGCGTGCCCAACTGCGTGCGGCTGCGCGCGAAGGACGGCACCGACGACGTGGCCGGCGTGGTGCCCGACGTGCTGGTGGCTCCGAAGCCCGGAGAGAGCAGCCGAGGGCTCGCCGCACGCGCGCTTCACGAAGTTCGTGCTGCGCTGCCCTGATCAACCCAGCGAGCGGATCAGTCGAGCGGGTCGAAGCCGCCGGTGATGGTGACGTCTTCGCCGTCGAGGGAGACCGACTCGATGAGCAGTCGTTTGCCCTCGAGGATCATCAGGTGCGCGTCTTCGAACCAGTCGCCCGACACGAGCGTCGCCTGCACCTCACCGATGGACATGCCGAGGTCGAGCTCGTCTTGTGGCGCCTTCAGCGTCATCTCCTGCCCAGCCTCGTTGGTGATGGTGAACTCGACCAGCTCATCGTCTTCGCTGGCGTCGGAGTCGTCGTCGGAGTCCTCGAGCTCGTCTTCTTCTTCGGCTTCCGGCTCCTCGTCTCCACCGAACTCCAGCAGCAGCGCCTTGAAGTCCTGGTCCTGACGGAGCTGCTTGAAGTCGGAGTCAGAGAGGAACTGCGACGGCGGCTTGCCCAGCTCGAGCGCGCGGCGCGTGTGTTTGAGCGCGGCGGCTTTGTCGCCAGCAGCCGCCGTCACGCACGCGAGGTTGAAGGCCAGAATGTCCCACTCGGGGACTTCGGGGGCGAGCGAGATGGCCAGCTTCAGACCTTCGGCGTCCTTCCCCTGACTGCAGACGCCGATGAGCTGGGCGAGCACGCGCTCCTTCGTCTTCGGCGGCAGCGGCAGCTTGTGCAGGTGACGCACGAGCAGCTTGAGCGGCTTCCACTCCTGACTGCCGGCCATGTCGGCGATGACGGTGGCGAGCTGGCTCCACGACTCGCGCGCGTCTTCTTCGAGCGGCGCAGGCGTGAAGGCCTCGAGCTCGGCGAGGGTCGTGATGCCCTGGCTGATGGCCTTCTGGTCGTACTGCTCGGCGGCCTCGAAGAGTGAGTCGCGCAGCTCGGTCGACTTCGCCACCAGCACCGTCATGCCGTCGAGCGACGTCGCCCAGGCGCGCAGCTGCTCGAGCAGCGTCTCGTCGGCTTTCACGCGCTTCGAGTTCTTGAGCTCACGTGCGGCCTTCCGAAGGAAAGACGCGAGCTCGAGCCCGTCGAGCCCCAGAGCCGTCGCGCTGTCGGCCATCGCTTCGACGCCGTGGGTCTCGACGCCGCGGGCGAACGCTTCACGCAGGCCGCGGTCGTGGTCGAGCGTGCTCCACAACGCGACGAGTGTGCGGGTTGCCTCGAGCGGCAGCCCTTTGCAGTTGTTCGCGTCCCACAGGGCACCCTGCAGGTCCTTCGCGAGCACTTCGTCACCTTCGAGCGTGGTGAGGGCGGAGGCGACGCGTTCAGCGGTCTTGCTCTCGAGGTCTTCTTCGAGCGCCTTGCGGCGTTTTGCTTCGGCCAGCTTCTCGTCGAGGCGTTGGCGCGCGACCTGGGCCGCCGACTTCGCGTTGGCGCCCGCGTCGGAGATGGAGGCCAGCAGCGCGTCGATGCGCTCGAGGTCTCGCATGCGATTGCCGAGGTGCTTCTCGAGCCGGGTCACCAGCTTCTCGCGCTGAGCTTCGTTCGCGCGCTCGAGCGCCGGGCCGAAGCACGCGTCGAGCTGATCAGACTGCAGCGCATCGTCGGACGCCCAGGTGAGCAGCTCGGTCTGCGCCGCCGCGCCAAACGACGGGAAGACGTCGTCGATGAGCCGGTCCTGCATGGTGTCTTCGAACATGCGGTGGCCCGGGTCGTAGTACTCGCAGGCCTGCTTGAAGCCCTCGACGAGCGCGAGCTGAGCGGCGTCGTCACCGCGCTCCTGCACCTCGCGGGCAATCATGAGCGCCGCGGGAATGTTCGCGCTGACGTTGCGCAGCACCGCGCCGAAGAGCTTCCCGAGGACGAGTGGATCGATGTGGCCCCGGTGGCGGTCGAGGGCGCTCTCGAGCAGCGGCAGCGAGAGCACTTCGTCACTCTCTTCGTCTGCGTCATCGGACTCGTCATCCGAGTCATCATCGTCATCTGAGTCGTCGTCATCCGAGTCTTCGTCTTCGTCGAAGTCCTCCTCGTCGAGGTCCTCCTCGTCGAGGTCCTCCTCGGGCCGAGCTTCTTCCTCGTCGTCCTGATCGACGAGGGTGGCGCCGAGCGACTCCGACAGGGCGTCACGCAGCTTGAACTTCGCGAGCGCGGCGACGAGCGCGCTCTTCTGGCCCGAGGCCACTGCCGACCGCGCGGTGAGCTGCTCGAAGGTCTTCGCCACCAGGACCGGGTCGAGTGACGACAGCTTCGGCAAGAGGAGCTCGAACGGCGGCACGCCACGCAACGCCGACCGGGCCTTGTACTTCTCGAGAATCTCGTCGTCGGCGACGAGCTCGACGTCGAGCTCGTAGACAGGCCCGAGGTCCTTCGTCTCGAAGTACTCGATGTTGAGCTTCTTGAGCCGCTTCAGCTGCGCGAGGTGGCTGATGTCACGAATCTCGGCGCTCTCGAGCGACAGCTCCTCGAGCTCGGCCAGCGCCTCGATGCCGGCGAGCGACTTGAGCGTCTTGAGCGAGTCGAGCGTGAGCGACTTCAGCTGCTTCAGCGGCGCCAGCACTTCGAGCGAGGTGAGGCCAGCCGAGTCGAGCGACAGCTCCTTCAGGTTCGTCAAAGACGCACACAGCTTCTCGAAGTTCGCGCCGTCACGAACGCCACAGCGGCCGAGGCTGAGCACCTCGAGCCCGGTGAGGCTCGCGAGCACCGCGGGCACGTCCTTCATCTTCTTCGCGTCGTCGCGGCGGTAGATGGTCTCGCCCTTGTTCAACGAGCCGCTCAGCCGCAGCTCCTTCAGCTCCGTCAGGTTGGTGAGCTCGTCAGGCAGCTTCGCGAGCGACTCCGAGAGCGTCATCTTCCGCAAGTTGGTGAGCGTGCACACCACGTCGGGGAGCGTCGTGAACGAGTTGTAGACGAGCGTGAGCTCTTCGAGCGGCAGCTTCCCCAGCGAGTCGGGCAGCTTCGTGAGCCCGCAGTTGTTGATCATCAGCTCGCGCAGGTTCGCGAAGTCGCCGATGGCGTCGGGCAGGGAGCGCCCTTTCAGGTGCGAGCCGTGCAGCTCGAGGCGCTCGAGCTGAGGCGCGCGCTCGAGCAGCGCCGGCACGTCGGTCTCGGGGTCCTCAGTGACGAAGTAGAGCTGCTTGATCAGCGGCAGCGGCGGAAGCTCGGGCGCCTTCGCGTCCCACAGCTCGAGCTTCTCGAGCTTCAGCTCGGCGACGAGCGCCGGCACCTGCAGCGCGTCGTCTTTGCCGGTCAGGCCGAGCACCTTGAGGCTGGGCAGCGACTTCAGCAGCTCGGGCAGCACGGTGCCGGGTGGCAGGTTTCGCAGCTGCAGCTCTTCGAGGTCGGTGCGCGCCGCGAGCGACTCGTCGGCGGCCTGGTTCTTGTCGTAGTTGATGGTGAGCGAGACGAGGTCTGACATCGGACAGCGATGATGCGCTCACGCGAGGGTCCGTGCACTCGTGAAATCGGCGCGTGGGGCTTCACACCTGGGCCTGCTCGTGGGTCCAGCCTCGCGCGATGCGAGACGTTCCTCCGAACGCAGGGCAGGATGCGGCCCGATGACCCGGGGGCGCGCGTCGTGGATGTACGTGATGGTGCCCGTGCGGGCCGCCGCGGCGAAGGGCATCGACGTGGCGCCGCACCTGAAGGCCTGCGGCATCGACCTCGAGGTGCCCGACCCGAAGTCAGCCTGGTACCCCTACGAGGCAGCCCAGGCGCTGTGGGAGCGTCTCGCCGAAGCCGCCGCCGACCCCACCTTCGGCCTCACGGCCACCGCGCTGCAGAACGACGACGCCACCTCGTGGGGCGTCATCGAGTACGTCGCGCGCAACAGCACCAGCTTCGGTGACGCGCTCGGGCGCATCGCCCGCTACGGGCAGCTCATGCACGACCACGCGACGGTCGAGCTGCGCACCGACCCCGCGGGCGGCTTCTTCACCTACCGCATTCCCGAAGGGCCACAGGGCCCCAACCGCTTCGGCTCGGAGTGGGCAGCGGCCTCGTGGGTGTTGCGCGGCCGCAAGTTCGTCGAAGGCGCCTTCGACCCGCTCGAGGTGACGTTTCGTCACGCCGCTCCGGCCGACACCACGAAGTACACCGAGCTCTTCCGCTGCCCGGTGCGCTTCGGCTGCCCTGAGACGGGCGTGCTGGTTTCACATGCCGACCTCGCGCGGAAGATGAAGGGCGCCGACGTCGCGCTGCTGGCCGTCGTCGATGGGCACGCCCGCGAGCTCATCGCCAACCTGCCGCCGAAGACGCTCGACAGCCAGGTGCGCACCTACCTCGCGAAGGCGCTCACGACGGGCGGGGACTCGAGCCTCAACGCCATCGCCTCGGCCCTCGCGCTGTCGACGCGCACGCTGCAGCGCCGGCTGCAGGACGACGGCCTGAGCCTGCGCGACATGGTCGACGAAATTCGTCAGGAGCTCGCGCACCGCATGGTGACGCACACGCAGCTCACCAACAACGAGATGACCTTTCTGCTCGGGTTCGCCGAGGCGCCCGCCTTCTTGCGCGCCTTCAAGCGGTGGACGGGTCAGACGCCGGGTGAGCTACGCGGGCGCAGCGGAGAGACCAACCGATGAGCGGCTCCATTCCGCAGTACCTGCCCGGCAAGCCGCTGCGCTTCATCGACGAGCTGCAGGGCGACCCCATCGGCATGTTCATGAACATGCTCGAGGCGCACGGCGACCTCTGCGAGGTGAAGGTCGGTCACCTGCAGGGCCTCTTCGTCTTCGAGGCGTCGGCGGTCGAGCGCGTGCTCGTCGGGAACTACAAGAACTACAAGACGAAGGAGAGCCGCAGCTACGGGCCGCTCCAGAAGTTCCTCGGCGAAGGGCTCGTCACCTCCGAAGGTGAGCTGCACCTCTCGCAGCGGCGCATGTTGCAGCCCGCGTTTCACAGAGACCGCATCGCCGGCTTCTTCGACACCATGCTGCAGCACGCGAACCAGCTCGTCGCGCAGTGGCGGCCAGCGTCGGTGTCGGGTGACTTCGTCGACGTCTCGGAGCGCATCTGCGAGATGACGCTCGCCATCATCGGCGAGACCATGTTCGACGCCGACCTGCGCCCTGACGCAGCTCGCATCGCCTCGGCCGTGCGCGCGGTGGCCTCCCGCTTTCACTGGACGAGCACCACGCTGTTGCCGCTCGCCGAGCTGTGGCCCACCGAGAAGAACCTCGAGGCGCGGCGCGCGAAGGCGTTTCTCGACGAGCAGGTCGACGCACTCGTGGAGCGCCGCCGCCAACGCCCGCCCGGTGACGACCTGCTCGGCCTGCTGCTCGACGCCAACGCCGCCCAGCAGACGAGCGCGTCGGTGATGCGAGACGAGGTGCTCAGCATGGTGGTGGCCGGCCACGAGACGACGGCCGTCGAGCTGGGGTGGATTCTGTGGCTGTTGTCGACGCACCCCGAAGTGCTGGAGCAGGTCGAGGCCGAGCTCGACGCGGTGCTGGGTGACGCGCCCATCACGCTCGAGAAGACGCGCGAGCTCCCCGTCTTGACGCGCACACTCCAGGAAGTGCTGCGGCTCTACCCGGCGGTGTGGGCGCTCGCGCGAGAAGCCGAAGCCGCCGACGAGCTGTGCGGCTTTCCCATCGCCGCCGGCAGCCGCGTCTTCTTCAGCCCCTTCGCCGTGCACCGCAACCCGAAGTACTGGGACAACCCCGAGGGCTTCGACCCCGATCGGTTCCTGCCTGAGCGCTCCGTCGGCCGGCCGAAGTTCGCCTACTTTCCCTTCTCGGGCGGCCAGCGAAAGTGCATCGGAGACCAGTTCACGATGCTCGAGCTCACGACGGTGCTGGCGACGGTGCTGCGCGCGTACCGCTTCGAGTTGAAGGAAGGCCACGAGGCTGTTCCGTCGCCCAACGTGACGCTGCCGATGCGCGATCCGCTCCCAATGCGGCTGATTCCGCGCTGATTCTTCGCCTCCAAATCCATGGAATAGCTGGGTTTTCTGGCGTGGCGCCGCTGGTCACTCCTTTGGCGGACCGGGACAACATCGATGACTGTGCGCGCGCGGATAAGCCCGCATGCACGTCGCCAACGCCTTTGGAATCACCGCTCCCCACGTCGCCGTCGAGCCCACCGTTCGTCGCGGCCGCTCGGCGTGGTGGCTGGCCGCGAGCTGGTCGCTCTTCGGGCTCTCGGCGCTCGGCGTGCTCTCCACGGCGCTGCCGCTCGCGCTCCACCTGCTCGTCGCGACCGCCGCGCTCGTGGTGCTGATGGTGGTCGCCCACGACGCGATTCACTTCGCCGCGCACGCTGACGTGAAGACGAACGTTCGTGTGGGCTGGCTCGCCTCGCTCGCGTGTGGCGTTCCGTTTCCGATGCTCGCGAACAACCACCTGCGCCACCACCGCCTCGTCGACACCGCGCAGGACCCGGAGCGTTTCTGTCTCGGCCCCGCGTGGCAGCTGCTCGTGCGCTGGCCCGCGATGCTCGGCTTCTACTACCTCGACACGTGGCCCCGGCTGCAGGTGCGAGCGCGTGTTCAGGCCGTCGCGTACCTCGTGTCGGTGGTGGTGCTGGTGACGGTCGCTCCGGTGTTGCTGGTGTTGTGGGTGCTGCCGTTGCTGTTCGCCGCGACGTTGTTCGCCTGCTTCACGGTGTGGCTGCCGCACGGGCCGCTCGGAGCGTTCGTGATGAAGGTGGCTCCCGGGCTGACCGGCTTTCACGACGACCACCACGCGCGCCCCGCGTTCCCCGCGCACCAGTACGGAGCGCTGAACCGCTGGCACCGGCAGCAGGGCGTCGTCACCCGCCAGCAGCCAGTGGTGACGGATTCCGTCGAGCGCGCCACCGAAGCAGGCCACCTGCTCGCCGCGCGCGTGCTCGAGGCCGCGGGACAGACGACGCACGCCATCGACCTCGCGCCGCTGGTGGAGCGCACCGTCGCCACGCTGACTGCCTCGCGTCTCGGTGTCGTGCTGAGCCAGGTTCGTCGCGGCGCACGGTTCTCGTCGCTCAGGCTCGAGCTCGAGGCGGCGCGGGTCGCGATGATGACGGGCCAGGCTCCTGCTGCCGTGAAGGCGCGGCTCACCGATGGCCGTGACGTGGTGGTGTTGAAGACGCTCGAGCGCCTGAGCCGTCACCCGGTGATTCGCGCGAAGGTCGAGAGCGAGCTCGCTGCCGAACGCTCCGAGCTGCTGGGCGCCGTGGTGAAGGAGACCGCGCGCCTGCACCGCGTGCCGGGCCTGCCGATGGCGTCGCAGGCGTTTCGTCACCCGCAGGCGTTCGACCCGTCGCGCTTTCACGGAGACCTGCGTCGCAGCGAGTTCGAGCTCGAGGTCATCGCGCTGGTCGCTCCCGTGCTGCGCGCGGCGCGGGTGAACGTGCGCTCGGGCTTCGTCGGCGGGCAGGGGAAAGGGCTCGACGTTCGGGTGCAGGTTCGCGCCTGAGCAGGGCAACGCCGCGGAATCGATGACGTGTCGGGGCACCGATGAGTTTTTGCGAGTGGCGCGGTCTTGAGCGCGCAACGCAAACCCCTGCACCTGGAGATTCCCATGAGCACCGACGCTTCCCCCGTCTTCCTCACCGTTCGCGGCCAGTACCTGCCCAGCACCCTCGAAGGCCTTCGCGTGTTGCACAACGACACCGCGGGCTCGCAGGGCGGCATCGCGGCGGCTCGCGCCCTCGGAGACCTCAGCCACAAGGTCTACGCCCCCGTCGTGATGCCGCAGTCAGGCGCGAAGGAGGGCGAGGTGCTCTTCATGGACTGGTGGCAGGACCCGAAGGGCCTGATGGACTTCTTCGCGAACGAGAACACGCAGATGCAGGGCACGAAGTTGTTCAAGGGCCGCGACGCCACGGTGTGGATGCCGGCGAAAGGCGCCTTCACGTACAACCTGCCGGCGGCCGCGAACCGAAACGAGCGCTTCGTCGGGCTCATTCGTGGGCCCATCGCGTCGCCGGAAAAGTCGTTGAACATCTTCCGCGCGGCTGACGTGAAGGCGCAACGCACCGCCCGGGCGCGTGGCCTGCTCTCGCACGAGCTGTTCATCAAGCTGAACCCGCCGGGAGATTCGTCGCCGCTCGAGTTGCTGGGCGTCGACCTCTGGTGCGACGCGAAGGGCATGGGCGAGCACTACGGCGACCCGAACGAGATGAAGGCGCTCGAGGGCGCGTTCAGCGGAGCGCCGACCGCGAGCGTGTGGGCGCAGGCTCCGGGCAACTGGTCGGAGTGGTGACCTCGCCGGCCTGATCCGAGCGTGAGGCGCCAGGTCGCTCTGACGCTTCGCAGAAAGACCGCGTCACGCAGCACCTCGCCGGAGGTGCTCGCGCGCGAGGCGACCTTCTGCACCGGCTGGTTCGCCACGTGCGCCTCCACCTCTTCTGCACCCCGAGCGGCAACACCTGCACGGCGTGTCCGTGCGCCTCACCGCGAACGCGTCACGACACGCTGGCTCGTCGCCCGCGCTCGACGGTGAGTCTTCACGAGATGTCGAAGAAGGAGCACGTACTCTCGTTCAACGGCGCTCCCTCGCAGTGGTGCTTGCACCCAGACGAGACTGCTTCACCGCGAACGCTTCAGGCGAAGACCTGAGCCGTCACGCGCAGCGCGTTGGCCGCCAACGTGAGGCTTGGGTGGCGGTCGGTGGCGGCAGGCA
The DNA here is from genome assembly GCA_943370055.1 of Archangium gephyra. Classification (GTDB taxonomy): domain Bacteria; phylum Myxococcota; class Myxococcia; order Myxococcales; family Myxococcaceae; genus Xiheimicrobium; species Xiheimicrobium gephyra_A. Next base: position 199,335 of record CALRPN020000003.1, on the reverse strand, counting down.
CTCCGGCGCCGTCAGCCACGAAGACGCCGGGGAGCGCGTTCACCTGGCCCCGCGCGTCGAGCAGCTCGAGGCACGTTCCCACCTCGTGACCGCCCGACGAGAAGTCGAGCGCGTAGTAGATGAGGAAGCACTGGCTGCGTGACGAGGCGAGCGAACGGCCGATGCGGAGCACCTGCGAGTTCATCGCCGCGGCCAGCTTGCTCTCGCCGTCGGTGTGTTTGCGGGCGAGGAACCGGGGCATCGGGCGGCCCAGGCCGTCAGTCTGCTCACTGAAGCGCAGGTGCCGCGGCTTCTGCGCGTCGGTCTCTCCCATCGCGAACACGACGTAGAACGAGTGCTTCAGGGCCTGCTCCCGGGTGAAGCCCAGCGCGGTGAGGTCTTCGGCGTCGAGGCTCTCGAGCGGCGTGGGCCCTCGAAGCTCGGTGGAGAAGCGCAGGCGGCTCGTCGGAGCCGGGTGAATCACCGCGGAGTTCTCGGCTGCACCACGCGGGTGCCTCGTCGGCGCCTCGCGCGCAGTGATGGCGATGGCGCCCGCGATGAGGTGGTCGAAGAAGGGAATGCGCTTTCGCCGCTGCGCTTGGGGAAGACTCGCCTCGATGATGCGGGCAGTCTCGATGGGCGAGGCCGCGAGCACGACGCGGCTGGCGCTCAGTTGCTCGCCGGTCGCGAGGTGCACCACGAGGCCGTCCGAGCCCTGCGCCACCTTCACCACGGCTGCCTCACAGCGCACGCTCGACACGGGAAGGTCTGCGGCGGTCAACATGCGGCGGCTCTTCGGCAAGACACACTCGCGCTTCACCCCGGCTGTGAAGCCCCGGCCTTCGAGCGCGCGATGCAGCGTCGAGCGTTTGCCCGACCGCACCGTCAGGGCAACCTCTGCAGCGCGAATCCACGGAGCGAGCGTCGAGAGGTGCTCAGGCCACGCCGCACCAGCGCGGGCGCGGGCGTCGAAGTAGTCGCTGGTGGGGCGCTCCATCCACCCGCCCCAGAGCAGCGTGCGGCCACCACGCGCGCGAACCCGATGCCACTCGTAGCTGCGCGGCGCCTTGAACGCCCACGTCGGCTGTCGCGGCACCACGATGGGCCCGATGGCGCGGAGGAACTCGGGGACCTCGCCAGGCAGCGTCGCGGTCGGCAACGCCGGCCCGCCTTCGAGCACCAGCACCGAATGCCCATCGCGCTCCAGTTGCTGCGCCGCGAGGGAACCACACAACCCACTGCCCACCACGATGGCGTCGAAGTGCACGCGAGACCTCCAGAAGGGAACCAGCGCGACGGCGAGCCGGAGACGCTCCGGCCGCCGCCGTTTCGGCAGACGACTCAGAGACCGCAGTGACGAACCTTGATGTTCTTCTTCATGAGCACGGTCACCTCCCTTCGCCGGTGCGAGTCTCCGGTCAGCGCAGGTAGGCGGCGGGCGCAGCGAGCGTGACATCGCCCACGACGAATTTCGTCGCGCGCAAGTCGTGCGCTGAGGTGATCAGCTGCTGGCTGATCTCCATCAACGCATGAGCGGCTGCCAATCGAAGCCGGGCTCGAGCAGTGCGTCGATGACGGTGCGGCGAGGCTCGAACGGCGTCGAGGGCAGCCGGCGCAGTCTCGAGAGCCGGTCCATGCGGAACATGCGTGGGGCCTGCGAGTCGAGGTCGAACGCGAGCACGTACCAGAGCGGGCTCTGCACGAGCAGGCCGTGAGGCTCCACGCGACGAGTCGAGGAGCGGCCCTCTCGCCCGCGGTAGTCGAACGCCATCGCGGTGCGCGAGGTGAAGCTCGTCTCGAACACCGCGAGCGCCTCGCGTGGCACCTCTCCGAGCGAGTCGAGCATGCGCGCCGTCGGCGCCGGGCCGATGATGACGCGTCTGCAGAGTGCGGTGAGCGCGCGGCTGCGGCTGCTGGGAAGACTCGCGAGCAGCTTCGTGAGCGCCGTCGAGGCCGAGGTGCTCCAGGGCAGCGTGCTGGTTCGTTGACTGAGCCTCGCCGCGAGCCACAACGAGACGACCTCTTCGAGCGAGAGGTGCACCGAGGTGACGCCACGGTCGCCTTCGAGGCGCAGGCCACCGCCGCGGCCCGATTCTCCGGTGATGGCGAGGCCCTGCTCGCGCAGCGTGACGAGGTCGCGGCGAACGGTGCGGCCGCTGACCTTCAGCGCGTCGGCGAGCGCTTCCACCGTCGTGGTGTCGCTCGCCCGGAGGGTCTCGGACAATCGCATCAAGCGCAGCGCGCGGCTCATGCGTCGGAGTCTCGCATCAATGCGGACAGAAAGTGTCATGGTTGGCGCGTCGAGGAGCGGGTCTCGGCGGCTTCTCGAGGCGTGGTCGCCGCTGCTTCGCCAAAGACGCAACGCCGAAAGGAACGGGTTGCCGAGCCTCGGAGCTCCACAGCCTTCCTGGCTCTCCTCGGCGGGGAGAGCCGCTTCTTGCTCGGTCGGCGTCGTCTTCGCGGCGAGCGCTGCGCGATGGTGTTGTCGAGCTGATCAGGCTCGTGCGTTGCCCTCCTGGCGATGAAAGGCGGGTGCATGCTGACGCAGTCCCTGGCTCAGCGCGTGTCAGTCGGCCGCTCCTTCCTCCCGCGCTCAGGCACGTGGCCGTGGCGCCGATCGGCTCACGCCGTCTCAGCCGGAGGTGCGCGGCGGAGAGCTGTACTCCTTCACGTCGAGCTCGGCCGAGGTGCAGCGAGACTTGCTGGGTCGAGTTCATCACGCGTCGCTGCCAGCCACACGACATCGGCATCGGCATCGAGTCCGTCAGCCGTGGCCCAGCCTTCTGCTTCTCGCGCGGTCATCCACGCTTCGCGCGCAGTCACCCCGCCGGGCACACGAACGCGAATGGTGGGTCGACGCGGCCCGCCGAGCACTCGCAGCACACGACCTGGCCCGCTCTTCGCGAACTCGACCTCGAGCTGGTCTCCGAGGCAGCTCTGCGGGCCGGGCGGAACGAGGTCGACGACCAGCGTGCCGCCAGGAAAGCCGATGCTCCAGGCGCGCTCGCCGTTCGGGTACTCGACCTCGAAGATCATCGCCACGAAGGCCCTCCTTCGAACACGCGGCTCTGCGACGAACCGTGCCTGGGACTCAGCGTACGTCAGTCACCTGCTCGTGCGCACAGCCAGTGAGACCGGCTTCCTCTCTGTCCGCGGATGATTGCGGACAGAAACTGTCAGGGTTGGCGCCTACGACACTCCGATGCACAAGCTCGGGGTCGTTGCCGGTGTGGTGGCTGGAGTGCTGGACGTCGTGCTCATCGCCGTCGCGGATGCGTCGGCCGGCGGGTGGGTGATGGCGCAGTCCTTTCTCTTCTGGTCGGTGGCTGGCTGGCTGGTGGTCGTGAGCCCGTCGCGGTTCGGGCCGCTCCTTCACGGCGTCGCGGTGACCGTGCTGCTCAACCTGCCCTGGTACGTCGCGTTTGGTCCTGGCGCAGGCCACTGGGAGCACGTGCCACCGCTCATCGGCATGAGCGCCGTGTTTGGGCTTGGCTTCGGCGTCGTGCGAAAGAAGGCGGCGTGAAGCTGACGCCAGCGTCCATCGACGAGCTGCTCGCTCCGTACGGGCCGAAGGTCGTCACCCTCGCCAACGCTGCGCGACGACGCATCACCACCCTCGTGCCGCACGCGGTGGAGCGCCTGCGCCCGGGCTGGGGCCTCATCGGCTATCAGGCGCCGAAGTACTTCGCGTTCATCGTTCCCGTGAAAGACGGCGTTCGCATCGGCTTCGAGTGGGGCGTGCGCCTCGACGACCCAGCCGGTCTGCTCGAAGGAGACGGCTCGCAGGTGCGCTTCGTGACCATCACCAACGCGGGGCAGCTCCGTCATCGTCCGCTTGCTCAGTTGATCAAGAGCGCAGGCAAGATGGCGAAGAGCGCTTCCTCCTGAGAGAATGACAGGCATGGATCAGAAGCGACTCCTTCGACTGTCCGCGGTCATCGCAGTGGCCATCATCGCGAGCTGCAACGCGGGCATTCCTGTGCTGACTCTCGGTGCCAGCCCGACGACGCTCGAGCCGAACGGCAAGAAGGCCCGAATCACCGCAACCGCGACCGCGGCTGACGGCACCATCGGCACTGGGAATGTTCGCTTCTCGGTCGACGTCGGAACGCTGACCGACGAGACCGTTCGCCTCGACGAGTTCGGCAGCGCGACGACGACCTACACCTGCGACCGCGCCATGAACCCGGATTGCACTGACCGAGCGACCATCACCGCGAAGTGGGAGACCGACAAGACGACGGTCACCGAGACGCTCTCAATCAAGCTCTTGCTGAACAGCGTCACGGGTGGCGGAACGGCTGCAGGGTCTGCTGGTGGCGGCACCGTCGGACCAGGGGAGCCCCAGGTGCTCGGCTTCTGCGGAGACCCCGCCCAACCCGCAGCCGCGACCTGTTGCCGCAACACGATGATCGCCACCTCAGGAACCGTCTTCCCCTGCCCCGCAACGCGTATTCCGCCCGGCGCCGAGTTCGACGTTCCCTTCACCTCGTCCAGCGGCATGATGACCACCGTTCGCTTCAAGTGGAACGCTCCGGCCAGACCAACGACGCTCGCAGCGTGTCAGGCGACGCCGCCAAGCGTCTCGGCCGTGAACGAGCCGACGTTGGATACCAACGTGAGCCCCATGCTCTACAACATTCTGCCCACTCGCTACTGGGGCATCCCCGCGAGCAGCCTCACCTTCATGATGAGGCGGCCACTTCCAGAGCTCTGCGACATCGCCTTCGCTCAGGGGAACGTGGGAGTGGTCATGGTCCTCAGCTTCGGCTTCGTTCGCGGCTCAGAGACCTTCACCCAATCGACCCCGATGGCGTACTTCTTCCTGCTCGAGAAGGGCTGACCGTCTGAATCGCTCGCGGCCGTGAGGGCACTCACAAAGACCCGGCATTGCGACGTTCCTGCACCAGTGCGGTAAAGCGCCTACACAGTCACACAGCTGGCACGAATCCCGCACAGGGCGACGCTCCATGCGTCGTTCCGCCCGGTTTGCGAACCACTCTTCGAAGCTTCCGCTGAATCTCATCGGTTTGCTCGTGGTTGCCGTTACTTTTGTGGCACACGCGCAGCCGATCGCGACCGGCCTGTCCGGATCGGGCGGTGAAGTCACCGCTGGTGCGAAGCAGGCAGACCGTCCCGCCTGGCGCGGCACCTCGGTCAACTACAGCCACAACCTCGGCGTGATGACGCTCGCTCCGGCCGCCGAGCCTTTCTACAACCCGACGTGGAGCCAGCGCCTCGGCCTCTTTCCCGAGTGGCACTTCGGCGACCTGATCACCCTGCGCGGCCGCTTCTTCCTCTCGCAGGAGTTCACCGAGAGCGACTCGACGCGCTACCGCAACGAGGTCGAGCTCTCTGACGTGTGGCTCGACACCGTGTGGAGCGGCTTCACCGAGAAGAACACCCGCATTCACCTCGGCGCCGACCTGCGCGTGACGCTCCCGACGTCGAAGGTGTCGCAGGCCCAGACCCGCATTCTCACGCTCGGCCCCGGCGTCAACGTCTCGCGCCGCTTCGACGTGCTCTCGGGCCTCACGCTCATCTACACCGGCCGCTTCACCTGGCGCGCGAACCGCTTCGCGACGCGGCAGAACGAGGGCCCGAAGTCGTGCGGTGACACCCGCGCCCTCGAGTGCGCCGACTTCATCTTGAACAGCGGCGTGCGCAACGTGCAGTTCGACGTGCTCCACGGGCCCGTCGTCAGCTTCGCGCCGCACCCGAAGGTCGACGTCTCGGCCAGCTTCCTCATGCAGCGCGGCTGGCTCCCCGCCCTCGCCTCCGTGCCCGCTGAGCTTGCGGGAAGCACCGAGCTCGCCGCTGGCACCGGAGTCGCAACACGTGACCTGATGATCTTCTCGCTGAGCGTTTCGTATCAGGCGTTCAAGGCCGTGGGCTTCTCGCTCGGCGCGTGGACGTTCTCGAATCAGCTCGGCGAAGACGGCCGCTACCAGTTCCCTCTCTTCAATCGCAACACCACTTTGTACCTCGATGCCACCTTCGACCTCGAAGGCGCCGTGTCGAGCTTCCGCAAGGAGAAGTCATGACCCGTCGTCCCTCCCTTCGCGTCGCGGTGTTGTCCGCGGCGCTCGTCGCCATCTCGTGCGCGGAGCAGCAGGCGCCCATCGTTCGGGTGCAGCCCGACGCGCTCGACAAGTCCTTCTTCGTTGGCAAGGACTACCAGGCGGCCACTGACGACCCGGAGTTCTACAGCCAGGCCACCGTCGTCGACGTCGGCTACGGCGCGGGGCAAGACGGCCTCTTCACCAGCAGCTACGCGCAGCCGCTCTCGCGCGTGAAGTGGACCGTGACGGAAGACCTGCTCATCGCGCGCCTCGCGTACGAGCGCATTCAGGGCAGCGACGGCAAGGGCGTGGGCAAGGCCACCAACGACGGCATCGTCGTCGCCGCGTACGCCATCAAGAGCCACTTCGACATCAAGCGCGACTACAACCCGCAGACGGGCGAGCAGACCAACGTCATCGGTGAGAACACCGTCGACCGCCCCTGGTACCAGCGCCAGTTCATTCGCGTCGACTGGTCGAAGAACCTCTCGACCGACAACTACGAGTTCGACACCCTGAGCCAGCTCGGTGTGTACGGCGGCGTCACCTACGAGCCCCTCGCGTACACCGTGCAGACGCGTGGCGACGCCGACGCGCCTCACGTCGACACGGGCTCCGGCTATCTCGACGTCACCAACAAGGCCTTCGCCCGCCCGCAGCTCGTCGACCTCTCGTCGCTCGGCGGCGGCGTGATGCCGGCCTGCTACTTCGACGCTGACTTCAGCGGCGGTGGCGCTCCCAACACGCAGTGCTCGCCCGTCGAGCTCACGATTCGCCAGGCCTTCCGCAAGGTGGAAGACACCGACTACGAGCCCGCCGACTGGGACGGAGACCGCTTCAAGGCCTTCGGCGCCTTCACCACCGACCGCTCGGGCTACGCGCGTGAGTACGGCATGACCGACACGCAGTGGCACCGCTTCATCAACCGCTACAACATCTGGAAGCTGTCGCACTTCTACGCCGACGCCAACGCGAAGTCGGGCGCCGTCGGCTGCTTCAACCCCACCACCACGCCCGCTGGCGCGAACCCGCACCGCGACGTGAACAAGGACGGCACCGAAGACGAGTGCGCCGCCGTCGGCCGTGGCAGCCGCTGCGACACCTTCAGCCAGAAGTGCACGCTGCCCTTCCGCGACCGCGAAGTGAAGCCGGTCATCTGGTACCACTCCGATGGCTCGAACCCCGACTTCTTCGAGCCGACGCGCGACGCCGCCCATGAGTGGGACGTCGCCCTGCGCGCCTCCGTGATGACGGCCCGCTACGCCGAGTGCCAGGCGACGAAGAGCTCGGACTGCGACGCGCTCTACCCCGTGTACTCGGGCCAGCAGGACGACAACGACGACGCCATCGCGCTCGCGAAGGAAGTCGACGACTGCCGCGCCGGCCTCGCGTACCCCGGCGCCGACTGCAACCAGGTGGCTGACTCCGTCGGCGCTGCCCGTGGCTACACCGCCGGCGTCATCGCCCTCGCGAAGCTGCCCGAGGCCGTCGTGCTGTGTCACTCGCCCGTCGAGGCTGGCGACCACGCCCTCTGCGGCGACAAGCGCCTGCCCCAGAACCTCACCGCGGCCGACTGCTTCCGCGCCGACCGTGAAGCCGACGCCGAGCTTCAGAAGACGTGCAACGGCGCCCTGCGCGTTCGCCGCGGCGACCTGCGCTTCCATCAGGTCACCACCATCGTCTCGCCGCAGACGCCGTCGCCGTGGGGCATCATGGTCGACGCGCACGACCCGTTGACGGGCGAGAAGGTGTCGGCCTCCATCAACGTGTGGAGCCACGTCACCGACCTCTGGAGCCAGGGCATCGTCGACACCGCCCGCTACATTCGCGGCGAGCTCAGCACCAGCGACATCACCGAAGGCACCTACGTGCGTGACTGGGCCTCGGCCGCCGAAGCCGCCACCACCAAGGGCACGCTGCCGATGCTGACCTCGGAAGCGCGCCTCGAGATGCTCGGCAAGATGACGAAGGGCCGCGCCATCACGAAGGAAGAGCTCGAGGCCTTCCAGGCGTCGCCGATGTTCGCGAAGGCCCGTGAGGTTCAGCTCGCCGCCCGCAACATCAGGGCCGACGCGCTCGCGCCGACGTCGACGAAGCCCGTCTACGACGCCCGCCGCAAGCACGCGCTCAACACGCCCACCGAGGCGGCGCTGACGACGAAGATGTTCCAGTCGTTCGCCGGCAAGGCCGGGCTGCTCTCCTCCGACATGATGAGCGAGCTCGCGTCACCGCTGCGTGGCGCGAACCCCGCCATGACGCGCGACCTGCGCAACCTGCGTGAGCTGAAGCTGGCCGAGCGCGGCGCGTGCGTGATGAACGAGGCGCCGGCCCCGCTGGCGATTCCCAACCTCGCGACGCTGCTCGAAGAGAAGTTCGGCCGCTTCGACAAGGGCTCCTCGAAGGGCGACCAGCTGCTCCGCAGCGAGCGCATGCGCAACTACCTCGCGCAGCGCGCCCACTACGCCGTCGTGACGCACGAGATGGGTCACTCCATCGCCCTGCGCCACAACTTCGTCAGCTCGGCCGACGCGCTCAACTACCGCCCGCAGTACTGGCAGCTGCGCACCGACGACGGCACCGCGGTTCGTGCCTGCACGACGCTCGACACCACCGGCAGCTGCACGGGCCCGCGGTACCACGACGTCATCACCGAGAACGAGAAGTCGCAGCTGCTGACGATGTTCATGCAGTCGTCGACGATGGACTACGCCGGTGAGGCCACGCAGGACCTCATCGGGCTGGGCGCCTACGACTTCGCCGCGGCCCGCATGTTCTACGGCGGGGTGGTGGCGGTCGCCGACGCCAACGACATGAAGGTGGGCACGTCGAAGGGCCTCGGGCTGCTCGACAAGATGGACAGCTTCGGCGGCATTCTCGGCCTGCAGTTCTCCATCGGCGCACCCAGCCCGCAGAACCCGACGGCCACCAACGACATCCACTACTCGCAGCTGCAGCGGAACTACCGCCTCATCAGCAACTGCCGCGTCGTCGACCCGAACGCCTTCAAGCCTTCGACGTGGGACACCACCACGAAGGGCGCGTGGAACCCGCTGCTCGACGGCCTCATCGTGAAGGTGAAGGGCCAGTACACGCGCTGCCGTCAGGTGCCGGTCGACTACGTGAACTGGGAATCGCTGGGCGCTGCCACCAGCGGCCGCGGTGGTCCCTCGGTCGACGCGCAGAGCCGCGTGCGCTTCCCCTACGGCTTCGCCACCGACCGCTGGGCCGACCTCGGCAACCTGTCGGTGTACCGCCATGACAACGGCGCCGACCCGTACGAGCTCTTCGACTTCCTCATCACGCAGCAGGAGGTCAACCACATCTTCGACAACTACCGTCGCGGCCGTCAGACGTTCAGCGTGCGTGGCGCGGCGAACCGTGGCCTCAGCCGCTACAACGAGAAGCTGCGTGATGCCGCCAAGGGCCTGGGCCTGATGGCGAACATCTATCGCGATTTCGCGGTGTCGCAGGGCTACGACTTCGACACCTACTGGCCGATGCTGGGCACGGCAGCGTTCTCTGAGAACCTGATGGTGTCGGCGCTGGGCTTCGACCACTTCGCGCGGCAGCTCGCTCGCCCCGCGGCCGGCCCGCACATGCTCGAGAACGGCGTGCTGCGCAGCCAGACGGACTCGGTCTCGAACGGCGGCACCACCGCCATCACCGTGCCCAACGGCGCGACCGGCTACTTCGGCAACGTCAGCGCTGGCGGCCGGCCGCTCGAGAACGCGCTCGCCGACGACAAGGGTGAGTACAACGCCGAGTACACCGTGAACGCCGGCAGCTATTACGAGAAGGCCTACACGGCGATGTTGATGACCGAGTCGGTCGACAACTTCATCTCGGACAGCCGCCGCGACTTCCTCGACGCGCGCTATCGCTCGGTGTCGATGGCCGACGTCTTCCCCGAAGGCTACCGCCGCTGGCTGGGCAACAACCTCACGGGCGACGACGCCATCAAGGGCATGCGCCTGGTGACGAACGCGGGCAAGCCGATGGCCGACGCGACGGGCTACCCCGCGCAGGGCATGGGCCACGTGTCGTGGACGGGTTCGGAAGTGTCGACCTGCTTCGCCAACACCGACTCGATTCGGTGCCAGGAGACGCCGCCCGACGAGACGATGGTGGTCGACCCGCAGGTGGGCTGGGAGCAGCAGAAGTTCCTCATCGCGTGGACGCTGCTGTACCTGCCCGAGAACCAGCAGCAGCAGTGGCTCAACCAGATGGGCATCTGGGAGCTCGGCGCCGACAGCGACCCCGGCTTCCAGAACCGCCTCGAGCTGCACATGCCGGACGGGAAGGTCTACATCGCCAAGACGTCGGGCTCCGAGACGGTGCTGGGCAAGCGCGTGCAGAAGGGTGTCGCCGCGCGCATGCTGCAGTGGGCGAACGAGCTGCTCGACCGCGCCTACGTGACCGATGCCGGTCCCGACCGTGACGGTGACGGCAAGCCCGACTGGTTCCTGCCGCGCATCGTTGGCGGCAAGCCGGTGGTGAAGTTCGACCCGTCGATTCGCACCATCACCGCCACGGGCGGGCTGCAGGCCGGCCGTCCGGGCTGCGATGCCAACGACATGTCGGAGTGCACCTGCACGTCGAACAAGGCGTGCATCGAGCTGACCCGGTATCAGGAAGTGCCGTTCTTCATGCGCCAGGCGATGCGTGACTACGGCGTGGCCGACCCGTCGATGCGCGGCCTGCACTGAACCGTCGATGACGTGAAGTGACGCGGCGTGGTCTCCGGCGAGGAGGCCACGCCGCAGTCATGTCTGGGCTGACCGATTTCGTCGCTGACTGGAACTTCGTCATCCAGAAACAGGGCAGGGCTCGAGGCTGCCAGCAGCCCGTCGATCAGAACGTACCTGGGCCGTCTCCACGACGGGCTCTGGGAACTGATCAGAACGCCAGGGTCGTCCACGGTTCGCCATCAACGGTTGTGTTGCAGACCGTCGCGGTGCGTTCCCGCGTTGGAGCATCGAAGGGGAGATAGTCCTCGAGGCGCTGGGCTCCGGTCGCGGCGTCGAGGAGCACATCGTAGCCGTCGCTCTGCACACCGTCATTCCACCCGCGGCGACCGACCGGTCCGTGCCCCTCGAGCACGAACGTTCCTTCGTCTTCACGCAGCACCTTCGCGCTCCAGCACTCCGGATGCGTAAGCGGCTCGGGCCAGAGAATCGCGTCGCGTTGAAACCAGCTGACGAGGTCGCGCTGCGCCTGCTCGACGGTCGCCCACCGCTGAGACGCAAAGCGGAACGTGTACCGGCGAAACACCTCAGGCCCCACGGCCGCCAGCGCACTCTCACGCAGCACATGCAGCTGGCCCACCCAGTACAGGCCTCCACCGCGGAGCTGATCAGTCCGGTCCATCGTTCGGACGGCCAGCAGCGCACAGCCGGTGGGTTGCTCCACGAACGAAGCCGCGCCGTCGATGCTGACGAACGAGGCGATGGGTTGCCCACGCGAGACGACGATGTGGCGCCACAGTTCGATGGCGATGCCGTTGCCGACACCCTCGCGGCTCGACACCACCGTCTCACGCACGCCGTCACCGTCGAGGTCGACACGGGCGAGGGCGAACGCATCGAGATCTCCGATGCGCCCCAGCCACATCAGGCTCTTCCACCGGGCTTTTCCGACGACGACTTCGGCCTCGTCGTCCGACGTCGGGCACATGCACGCCTCGGCGGCGCACAGGCAGCCGTTGCGTTTGACGGTGGGAGCGCGCTCGACCGCACCACACGCTCGCCACGCCGGCGCGGCAACTGGAGGCCGATACCAGGGCAGCTGCGCCGTCAATGGACCATCAGGCACGAGCAGCCCCGAGTGCCACGTCAGCGTCTCGGACTTCAGGCCGTTCAGCTCCGCCAGCGCCTCTTTCGAGACACCGGTTCGCTTCGCGACGACGCCGAGGCTGTGGCCGACCTCGACGCGGAAGACGCGCAGCGGTGGTGTGGCTGAAGCCGCACTCCCGACCAGCACCAGGGCTGAAAGGACACACCGCACACGCATGTCGTCGAGCAGATGCAAGCCGCGGCCCTTGCGAGCATCAGGGGTAGCAGCTCGCTGAGGTGGTGGTGGCCCACTGGGAGAAACGCCGCGTGACGCTCAGCAGGGCGTCCTCGTTCGAGCCGGTGGTGGCCGCTGCCAGCCCGCGCAACGCGTGTGAGAGGTCCAGGTCCTTCGGGCGGCCGAGGAACGCCTCCCCGCCACCACAGGTGCGCGTGTTGCCGCTGGAGTCGAGCCGCCCCTTCGAGTCGATGCGCCCACCAAGCCAGATGGCGCCACGCAGCACGGGAACACGAAGCGACGCACAGTGCGCTGGCTCGTCGGCGAGCAGGTCGGAGCCGATGGCCACTCCGACGCCCTGGTAGCTCGTGTCGGCGCCGCCTCCTTCGAGGAACACGCCGTCTTCCCGCTGCTGCGCCACCGCGAGGTCGATGAAGCGCCCTGCCGTCGCGAGCCTGGTGGAGCCGGTGAAGGCGCCGCACCTCGAGAACGCACGCGCGTCGAACAGCAGCCGATTGGGCGCGGTGGCGTCGGCCTGCTGCAGGAGCGCCTCCTGAGTGTCGAGCCACGTCACGGCGCGCGCCACCGTCTGCCGTGCCGCCGAGACGCGCGTCGCGAGACCCCACGCGGCAGGCGCCCGCTCGAGCGCCCGAAGGCCCTGACACGCATCTCCGAGGAAGAACGAGGCCGCTGAGGCAATGTCCTGCGGCTTGAGCACCGAGCCCACCGGCGCGTCAGGCGGAACCTCGGAGACGACGACGCCGTTCGCGTCCACGCTCGCCAGCCCGGTCTCGATGCCGAGCAACCCCGCCTCGGCCAGCGTGGGGTCGTTTCGCGCGACGCCGAACCTCGCCAGCAGCCCCGTGCCCATCTGAAACCGGGCGCTCACCATGCGGCCGTAGCGCTTGTTCGCGCCCGAAAGGCCCTGGGCGTTGGGCAATGCCTGCGACGTGATGGTGCGGTACTCGGCTTCGAAGGCCGCCATCGTCTTCGCGTCGGAGAAGTCGTCGCAGCTGGGCGTCCCTCCGTCCGTCAGCACCTCGACGACGCCCGCATCGAGCGGAAGCAACGGCTCCGGTGGAGGCGCACAGGCGACCAACGACGACACCACGAGCAGGCCGAAGGCGCGCATCACCACCATGACACCGTGGGCTGGGAGAAACGGAAAGCAGACGCACCTTCGCTGCGCAGTTTCTCCGCCGCGGAGGTTCACCCGTGTGGAATCGGCACGCCGTCACCGGCCCGGCCGCGCGCCCAGGCGAGCGCTTCGTCGCGCGTCGAGCACACCACGTAGGGAACGCCCAGGCCCGTCACGAGCAGAATCGTCATCGTCACGAAGCGGAGCAGCGGAGACGCCAGCACGTACACCACGCCCAGGCACCGCTGATTCACGATGACCCGATGTTGCCGCTGCCACTCGGTGATGCGCGCCCGCATGTAGGCCGACACACTGCCGATGCGGCTCGCGTCCATCACGGCCACGTAGCTTCCCTCGTGTTGCATCAGCACCGTCGCCTCGCGCAGGTAGTCGTCGAGTTGGCGGTCAGACAGGCTGCCTTCGACGGCGTGCACCACGATGGGCCACTGCGAGGTGTCGATGGTCCACGTGCTCATGCGTCAGGTCGGCATTGGTAACCGCACCACGCAGGTCGTGCCACGCCCTGCTTCACTTTCGAAAGAGACCTCTCCGTGATGCTGCTCGACCACCTTGCGCACGATGGCGAGGCCGAGGCCGTGGCCGCGGGCGCGGGTCGTCACGAAGGGCTCGAACATGCGCTCCTGCACCTCTGACGGCAGGCCCGGGCCCGTGTCGCGAATGGTGACGCGCGCCCAGCGCTGAGCGAGATGCTCTTCGGTCGAGATGCGCACGTGCAGGCTGCCGTCACCCTTCATGGCCTGCACGGCGTTGCGAAAGAGGTTGGTGAAGGCGAGCTCGAGCTGGCCTGCGTCGAGCGGCACGGGCGGCGCGGTGCCTTCGAAGGTCGTCTTCACGCGCCGGGAGGCGTCCTCCGTCCACAGCGTCTGCTGCAGCGCGCGCTCGAGGAGCGGCTCGAGAGGGCGTGGGCTGAGGGTGAGCGTCACCGGGCGCACGAAGTCGAGCAGGTTGGCGACGAGCAGGTCGAGGCGCTTCGTCTCGTCGGCGATGACCTGCCAGAGCTCGCGCTCCTCTTCGCGAGAGACCATTCCGCGCTGCAGCAGCGTCACCACGTTCGAGATGCTGCCCAGCGGGTTGCGCACCTCGTGGGCGACGATGGCGGCCATCTCACCGAGGGCGACGAGCTGCTTCTTGCGAACGAGCGCCTCTTGCGTGGCTTCGAGCTCACCGAGGGAGCGTCGCAGCGCCGCTTCGGACTCCTTGAGCGGGGTGATGTCGATGTCGACGCCCAGGACGCCCACGACGGCGTCTCCGTCACGCACGGGTGAGAGCGCGTGCGAGAACGTTCTCGGGCTGCCATCGACGAGCCAGGTGAGCTCTTCCCGTACGAGCTCTCCAGCGCGGGCCCGCTCGACGCCTGCGCCCCAGAGTTGCTGGACGTCGCTCGGCAGGCCCAGCTCGGAGAACCGCTTTCCGAGCGCCGTGCCGACGCGCTTCACCGAGGGCGGGTTCTGCAGCAGGTAGCGGCCTTCGCGGTCGAGGATGAAGAAGTCGAACGGCAACGTCTCGCCGAGCGTCACCAGCCAGGCCTCGAGCTCGCGCCATTGGCGGGCGTCGTGTCGTGCGGCCGTCACGTCCTGGAGGGCGAGGGCGATGCCGTCTTGCCGTCTGGCGAGGCTCGCGCGCACCCAGACTTCGCGGCTGCCGGCGCGCAGCCGCACTTCGACCGAGACGGGGCTGGTGTGCTGCACCGCCGCCATCGCGTCGAGCAGCGCCTGTCTGTCCTGAGGGAGCGCGGCGTCGGCCAGCGGGCGCGCGAGGTCGAGGCCTTCGAGCCAGCTCGGCAGCTCGCAGATGGTGATATGGCCCGTCTTCGCGTCGAGCAGCAGCACCGTCGCCGACAGGCCATCGAGAAGCGCGGTCAAATCAGCTGCAGGGAGAAACACCGGCTTCAGTATCGACGCCTGCGGGCCGGGCGGGAAGCGTGGAATCCCCCTCGAGCCCCATACCGTTCAGCGGGCTCGAAGGCCGGTCTGCGCGAGCGTCACAGGTTCGGGTCGATGGTCTGCTGCAACGACGGCGGAATGCGGAACCGCGCCTGTTTTCCTTCGCGCTCGACGAGCACCACCATCTTCATGATGGCGAACGAGAAGCTGTCGACCATTCGTTTCGCCACCTCGTTCGGGTCGCCGCCCGTCACCCAGCGGTCGAGCTCGGCCATGATGTCGATGACGTGCTTCGTCCAGTCCGACGGAGGCAGGCCCAGCAGGTCGGCGCAGTGGTCGCCCGAGAGCAGCCGAATCATCGCGACGGGGAAGCCGTCGAGCGCGGTGCCGGGGAAGTAGTGCTGCATGAGCTCGACGAGCGGGCGCGTGAGCTCCACCCCGTCGGTGGAGTGACGCCACTGGCGGTCACGAATCGCCTCCATCAGCTCGTGCCCGTCGTCGAGGTCGTTCGGGTTCAGCTCGGGCTTGAGGCCGAGGAAGTGCCCGATGACCTTCCACGCGTGCAGCCAGGCGTTCTGCTCCTGCACCGTCATCTGCACGCCCAGCTTCTCGAGCCCATCGAGCACGACGACCGAGAACGTCATCAACGTGCCGGCCATGTCCTCCTGGTTGATGGGCTCTCCGAGGAAGGCCGTGTCCCATGGGGGCGTCGAGCGCGTGCGCAGGTAGTGCCGCACGGTCGCGTGCATGAGCCGAACCTTCTGCACCGTGCGAACGCCGCGGCCGCCGGGCTTGAAGGCGCCCTCGCTCACCGCATCGAACAGGAACTGCGCGGTCTCGAAGATGCGCTGCTTGGTGTGCTTCGTCATCGCCTGCGTGGCCGAGATGACCTTCGCGCCCTTCGCCGCGGCGTACGCCTGCGGGAGTGACGAGCAGAACAGACACGTCGCCACCTGCCAGCCCGCGCGCGTGAAGAGCCGCTGGGCCAGCTCGAGCTGCGCTTCGTCGGCCCACGGCGGCAGCTGCGTGTCGTCGAAGTACGCCTGCGCGACCGCGGGCAGCTCGGGTGGCACCGGCTGGTCGGTCTTGAAGATGTTGAACATCAGCTTGTTCACTTCATCGATGGAGTGCTGCGCGACGATGTCGGCGATGACCTGATCAGCCTTCGGGTCCATCTCCATGCGGGCGGCGTCGAGCAGCGCGTCGCTCCAGCGCGAGCGCGGGGTCACCGAGCTCGAGGGCTGCTTGCGCCACGCGAGGTACTTGCCGAGCGCCTCGGTCGGGTAGAAGCGCGCGGCCTCGGGGTACACGTAGAAGGTGTCGGGCGGCACGTTGGTGTGCAGGTACTCGCCGTTCGACCACGTGCCGTCGGGGGCCTGTTGGCTGAGCAGCAGGTTGATGGCGCGCTTCACCGCGTCGTTGTCGCCCTCTCCGACGTCGATGAGCGCCTGCACCACGAGGGCCGTGAGCGGCAACATCGTGGGGCCCTGGCCCGCGTGCGCCATCGACACGTACGACTCGGTGCCTTCGCCCCAGCCACCGTCTGCGTTCTGATGACGGAGCAGGAAGTCGATGCCACGGCGCACCCACGGCTGCTTCAGGTCGACCTTCACCGCGGCGAGCCCCATCAGCACGAACGACGACGCCGAGAGGTAGTTCACCACCCAGCGGCCCCACCACCCACCGTTGCTCGCCTGCTGCGCGCGGAGGAACTCGACGCCCTTCGCCACCGCGGGGTGCGACTCGGTGAGCCCGAGGTGCCCGAGCCCGTGCAGCACGCGGCTGGTGAGGTCTTCGGTCGAGGGGTCGCCCATCGGCGGCGGCACGTCGATGACGCTCT
Organism: Archangium gephyra; assembly: GCA_943370055.1. Taxonomy (GTDB): domain Bacteria; phylum Myxococcota; class Myxococcia; order Myxococcales; family Myxococcaceae; genus Xiheimicrobium; species Xiheimicrobium gephyra_A. The sequence goes on along the minus strand of CALRPN020000003.1, from coordinate 182,406 downwards.
CGATGAGGTCGAACACGTTCGACATGTCGACGCGCGGGTTCTTCTCCATGATGGGCCCGGGTGCTTTGCCCGGCAGGCCCCACACGAAGGCCGACCAGCCACCGTCGGGGTTCTGCATGCTGAAGACCCACTGCATGCCCAGCTGACTCGAGCGCTGCACCTTCGCGAACACGTCGGCGGGCAGCGCGGAGCCGTTCTTCGCCGCCATCGCCATGCCGAACGAGGTGAGCACCACGCCGGCGTCGTCGGCGTCGGGCATGGTGTGGTTGGTGCGCTGAAACGCCCAGCCGCCCGAGAGCACCGCGTCGGCTTTGCGGTTGTCGACCTTCGGCATCGCGCGCGTGAGCTGCGCCTGCGTCATCCACACGAGGGCCCGCGAGAGGTCGGTGTCATTCGGAGGCACGCCGCCGGCCAGGAGCGCGCGCGTGTTGAAGGCGGTGCTCCAGACCTCGGTGCCGAAGCCGTCGAAGCGCAGGCCCTTCGCGTCTTTCACCTTCTGCGAGTTCACCCAGGTGATGGCGCGGTCGAGCATGGCGCGTGACTCGGGTGAGCCGATGGCGTCGAGGCAGGGCAGGGCGAGCACCGAGATGACGGCGGAGTCGTTCCAGCTGCCGTCGTCGTTCTGGAACTCCTTGAGCACGTCGATGGCGCCGCGGCACTTGAGCCTGTCGACGAACGACTTGCGGAGGCCGTCAGGGCCGAAGTCTCCGCGCAGCTTCTTCACCAGCAGCTCGAACTCGAAGGCCATCATGAAGACGCCCGAGTGGAAGCGCGTCTCGAGCACCTTGCGAATGGGCGGGACCAGCAGCGCCGCGCTCGACGGGCAGGGGAGCTTCTGCGGGTCGACGAGCCCGGCCATGGCGAGGAAGAGCGCCGAGAGGTCGCCTTCGTTGATGCGGTCGAGCACGGCGTTGATGCCGCCGTTCGCTTCGACCCAGGACTTTGCTTTGGCCGCCGCGTCAGTCGCGCCGCAGAGATGCAGCGCCGCCCAGCCCGATGCGGTGGTGCCGAGGTCTCCGTGCTTCGAGTACGCGTGAATCGAGAACGAGCCGTCCGAGCGCTGCTGGCTCGACATCCACGTCGCGGCCGCCTTCGTGTCGGTGTCGTCGAGCACCTTGAGGTAGCGCAGCACCGTCACCACCTGCGCCGTCACCCATGCGCCGACCTGGCCGTTGCAGTCCCAGGAGCCGTCGGGTTTCTGCGTTCGCCAGGCCACGCGGTGGGCGCGATCGAGGGCGAACTGCACCTCTGCGAGGTTCACATCGGCCATTCTGGTTTCCCCCTGTATTTCTCGGTTCGATTCCGCCTTCGCTCAGACGTCGCGTCGCGCGGAGGTGATTCAGGTGACGGTGTTGCGCTCTGCTCCCGTCTTCGCTTTCGGCTTCATCTTCACGGGCCTCGGTTCGATTCCGCCTTCGCTCAGACGTCGCGCGGAAGTGATTCAGGTGACGGTGTTGCGCTCTGCTCCCGTCTTCGCTTTCGCCTTCATCTTCACGGGCTACTTCTTCGGTCCGCTCTTCAGCTCGTACAAACAGCTCGCGCCTTCGCGCTGTTTGATGCGCATCTCGTTCACCCAGCCCTCCAGGAAGTCGCGCCCGGCTTCGACGAGGCCCGAGTAGAAACCAGGCACGCCTGACACGTCGTTGATCCACAGCTCGTGCGTGTGCGGGTCGAGCTCGGTGAAGCGCGTCTCGATGAAGTTCGCGCCGGTGCGGAAGTTGTGCGTCATGCGCGCGAGCGAGCGACGCGCCCCGAACACCTTCGCCGCCGTGAACATGGCCTTGCCCATCACGGTGTCTGCGAAGAGGCGCACCGTGAGCTGACCCAGCCTGTTGTGCTGCACGTCGGGCTGCTCGCCGGGAAAGAGGTCGTTGCTGATCAGCCGGACCGCCTCCGCCCAGCTGTCGGCCGGGTACGCAGGCTCGAGCTTGCGGTCGAAGTGCAGGCCCAGCGCTTTCAGGCGTTGCTCGGTCGCGGCGCTGACTTTGCCTTTGCTGACCTTGAGCATCGGCTCGATGGTGTTGCTGAAGATGAGGCGATCGGCCATTGCGGCGCGGAGCGTAAGGCCCACGTTCCCGATTGGCACCGCGAATTCGCGGTCAACAGACTCGTGACAATCACACCGCGCACACATCAGCCCTCTTCCGAACACGTCTCGGCACGTCGGCGCGTGGTGATGCACTAGGGTGCCGGTCTTTCGCGCAGGAGGGCGCCATGGCGATTCGCAAGGTGGGCGACTGCCGGCTGCTGGGGCCGCTGGGCAAAGGCGGCATGGCGCTCGTGTATCGCGGCGTGCACGAGACGCTGCAGCGCGAGGTGGCCATCAAGGAGCTGACCGCCGACTCCGCGAAGGACGCCGAGAAGATGAGCCGCTTCAAGCGCGAGGCGATGGCGCTCGCGGCGTTTCACCACCAACACATCGTCACACTCTACGACCTCATCGAGAAGAACGATGGGTGGTACATGGTCATGGAGCTCGTCGACGGGCCCACGCTCGGAGAGCTGATCAAAGAAGCGCCGCTCCCGCCGCAGGTGGTGATGGTGGTGGCGCTGCAGCTCGCCCAGGCGCTCGAGCACGCGCACTTTCAGAAGGTGGTGCACCGCGACCTGAAGCCCGGGAACGTGATGCTCTCGAAGACCGGCGAGACCAAGCTGATGGACTTCGGCATCGTGCAGAACGACGAGCTCGACCGGCTCACGAAGGCCGGCCTCGCGGTGGGCACGCCCGCGTACATGTCGCCGGAGCAGGTGACGGGCGCTCCGGTCGACGTGCGCAGCGACCTCTACTCGTTGGGGGTCGTGCTCTTCGAAGCGCTCGCTGGCAAGCGGCCCTTCACGGGCAACAACCCCGGTGAGGTGTTCGCGAAGGTGACGACGGGCAAACGCGAGTCGGTGAAGAAGGCCGCGCCGATGACCCCGAAGGCGCTGCGCGAGGTGGTGGAGCGGCTGTTGTCCGTGAAGCCCGAAGAGCGGTTCCCCGACGCGACGTCGCTGCGGCACGCGCTCGAGCCGATGCTGGGCGGGCTCGACAAACCGCCAGCCGCGCTGCTCGTGAACTTCCTGCGGGCCAGACAGAAGATGACCGAGAGCGAGGCGCTCGCGCGGTTGTCGCAGACCGACCTGACGGCGCTCTCGCAGCTCTCTCCTGCCGAGCTGTCAGCCGTACGCGGTCCGCGATGGGGGCTCGGGTTGATGTTCGGCGTCGCGCTCGGTGTGGGCGCTGCGCTGTCGATGGAGCGATGGTTGCCGCACGTGCGCGCGTGGCTCGAGTCGCTGCGCTAGGCACGTCATCCCATGAGCGCAACCTTCGCCCTCACCTCGTGTTGAAGTGTTCGCGCTCCGGGGAGGGCTCATGCGAATCGCGTCTATCGGCGTGTTGCTGATGCTGTGCGCCTGTGGTGGGCGGAATATGCAGATGAAGTCCGACGCGGGCTGCTCGCCCTCGTCGCTCGAGGCCTGCGAGTACCCGGTCGGTGGCTCCGGCATGGTGACGACCCAGACGGTGATGGTGACCGAGCCCATCTCGGGGCGCGTGCTGCCGGTGCTGGTGCGCAAGCCGCCCGGGGCTGGCCCCTTCGCGGTCGTCATCTGGTCTCACGGTGGCGGCTTCAACGACAGCGGCCAGCTGCTGAGCAACGAGTGGGGAGAGCCGCTCTCACGCCACGGCTTCGTGGTGCTGTCGATTGGGCACGTGACGCTGACGTCGGCCCAGGGCACCGCGTTCTGTACCGCCGGCAGCGTGCCCACCGCTGAGTGCGTCGCGACCGACGACGAAGAGGCCAACGGCTTCATCGCGCTGGTGAAGTCGCGTGACGTCATCGCCGTGCTCGATGCGTTGCCGACGTTGCAGGTGGGAGTGCCGCTCGACCTGAACCGCGTCGCCGTGGCGGGCTGGTCGGCCGGAGCGCGCGCGCCTCAGGTGATGCAGGGCGCGAAGTTCATCCCTTCGGCCTCTGCGCCCGTCTACACGGCGCCGCACGCGCGCGTGAAAGCCATCGTCGGCTTGAGCCCCATCTCGCCGGGCTACGGCGGCTTCTATGAGGGAGCCAACGGCAACTCGTGGGACATGATTCGCGGGCCAGTGCTGATGGCGACGGGCAACAACGACCTCAAGGCCTCCAAGCCCGACCTGACGGGAGCCTTGCGGCGCATCGCGTGGGACCGACAGATGGCCGATGGCCGACGTTGGTTGCTCTACTCCAACCTGCCTCCCGGCGTCGGCGAGCACGGCACCTACAACCTGGGCGACCTTGGCTCGAGCGACCCGCGGCTCTCACGCCTGTCGAGGGCGCTGCGGTCGGTGGTGCTCGCGTTCCTCGACGCCGAGCTCAACGGCGATGTCGCTGCGCGGGCGTGGCTCGGCTCCGATGACGCACGCACGCTCGCGGGCGACGCGTCGTGGGAGCACAAGTGATCAGGCGAAGTCCATGAACTCCCAGACGGTGAAGCCGTTGAAGTTCAGCTTGCCGTGCTCCTTCTTCGTCGCCGCGTATTCCTTCGGCACCTGGCCGTAGACGTCCTCGGCCTCGAGGAAGCCGGTGTGCTGCGCGAGCCACACGTCGACGGGGCCGTTCACGCAGAGGAACGGCGTGTCGTCGGTGTCGATGGTCATCACCGTGTACTCGCCGTACGCGTCGGTCTTGCCGAGGTACATGAAGCGGCGTGAGTCGGCGCCCCAGCCTTCGAAGACGACGATGGGCTCAGTCAGCACGGCGGAGACCTCGGCGTAGTCTTCGACCAGGTACTCGCCGAAGTCTGCGCGGAGCAGCTTCGGCAACGTGGTGGGCTCGCTGAGCGTGAAGGACTTCGCATCGGCTGCGAGCCACGCCTTCAGCGCAGGAGAGAGCGGACGACCGCCGAGCGTCATCGCGTCGAGCTTCTTCGCGGGTACGCCGACCAGCTTCTCGCCCTTCTTCGCGCGGAACTGCATGACGGCGTCGACGAGCGCGACGCCGCGGAGCACGCCCTTCTTTGCGGGGGCTGCTTTCGCGGCGGGCTTCTTCTTCGCACTCGGCTTCGCGGTCTTTTTCTTCGTCGCCATGGTCGCGCGACTTTGCCGCAGTCACCGCGCGGAGTCAGGCCGAAGCCGGTTTGAAGCGCATCACGATGTCGTCCCAGGCACGAACTCGTTCGTCGTCGGCCCCCATCGTTTCCACCATGAGCTGTCGAACCTGGTGGACGTCCAGAGCCGCACTCGTCTCGACGAGCCGCTCGAGATCGAGCAGGTCCTTCGGGCGAAAGAACAGCAGCTTGAAGCAACTGAGCAACTCGGCAGACAAGAACCAGGTTGGTTGCCCTTGAATGGGGATCGAAACGCGGGTTCGGAGCGCCTCCCAGGCCAACTCGATGCTCGGCAAGAACACGTCGATTCTCGTGTTGCCAGACCACGTGAAGAACACCCCTTCGCGAAGCCCCTCTGTGCGTGCCCTGTCTTGATCAACCGAGACACCATTCGCCGTCAGGACCTCCAGCAGCCGCTCGAGTTCCTCAGGCTTCACGAACACGTTCACATCGACGTCTTGCGTCGACCGGCTGACGCCGTGAACTCCGAGCGCGAGAGCGCCGCGGACGGCGTAGGGCAACCCGGCGGCCTCGAGGACACGACCCAACTCGGCCGCAAGCGACAGTGCGTCAGTGCTCTGCACGCCAGGAGGCCTGTTCACGAAGTCGACGAAGCACCCTCACGGACGACTCAGGCAACGGGTCACGATGCGCGAGCGCTTTCGCCCTCGCCTCCGGCGTCATCGACTCGAGGACCTTTTGGGCCGTGATGCACGCGGCGCGGAGCGCTTCGACCCGTTCTGCTTGCGACATCGCTCGCACACGAGTGGCTTCTTCGCGATCAGCGCGATCGTGCGCTGACCGCATTCGCTCGATCCATTCGTGAATAGGCGTGCTCACACCTCTGATTTAGTCCGGCAGGCCTCTCGGCACCAATGGGCATCAATGGTGGCCGCGAAAGAGCGACGTGAAGAGCCACAGGAGCGCTGCGCACATCGTGGCGAGGACGAGGAACAGCACGCCGAACAGAGCGCGGCTGCGCGAGATTCGGCTCATCACCGTGAGCGGCACCGTGTCAGCCGACGGATCCGGCCTTGGCTGAATGCCAGCGCCGACACTGCCGAGAATGACCGCAACGTCTTCCGCGGCAAAGCCGTCGGCCACGAGCGTGTCGCGAATCGACTCCGCGCTCTGTCCCGTGGCGTGCAGGGCGCGCGCCCGCTCGAAGAGCGTCTGGCTCACCACCACGCTCGAACGGCCTCGGCGAACGAACCCGCCAGCCGCGCGCACTTCTCGTCACCAATCGTCATCTGCGCGAACGGCGTCCACGGGTTCGCCAGCAGGTCGCGACGAACTTCGACGCACAACACGCGGCCCGGCCACTTCGTCACGTGGGCGAACGCGAGCGTGCTCGGGTGCATCGGGTAGCTCTCTCCATCGGCGAGCTGCACGTTCACGCCAGCCAGGCCCTGCTTCAGCGTCTCGACCACCTTCACCGGCGCGAGTGATTGCCCTTCGACGGTCTTGTGAATCACGTCGACCTCGGGGCGCAGCGGCCAGGTCGGCTCCTTCTCGGGCGTGTACGCGTCGTGCAGGGACGTGACGATGTTCAGGTCGACCTCGACGCCCACCGAGCGCGGCGCGTAGGTGTGCAGCAGCAACATCGCTCCGCCCTTCGGCATCACCTCGGCGACGGCGTCATCGACGGCCTTCACGTACTCGCGATAGCGCCCCAGCAGCAGCTCGCGGTCGGCATCGGTCGTCACCCAGGGCATGAGGCCGGGCGTCACCTTGCCGGCCTTGAACTCCGACGGGTCGGCGTCGATGCGGCGGTTGCAGTCGATGAACGTGCGCGGAACGCGGCAGCGCAGAATCGCCACCGACTTCGTCGGGTCCATCGTCACGAAGCGGTGGGCGAGCGCCACGGCGAGCTCGGGCGCGCCTGCGTCGGTGTTCACGTGAAAGAAGTCGCTCAGCTTCGGGGGCAGCGGGCTGGTGAGCGCCGCTTCGACGGCGGTGAAGTCGGCGGTGCGCGTGGCTCCGTGGGGAATCTCGATGATGAGGTCGGGCGTCGCCTTCGACTCCGTCCCGTTGATGCGAAGAACGTCGAGGACGTGCGGAGTGGTCTGCGGAGCAGGCATGGCGCGGCATCGTGTCATGAAGTCGCGGCCCACGAACGCGCCTGTTGCGTCGGGCTCGCCGGGGTCGCTACACACGCCCAGATGAGCTCGGTGCTGGTCGCGATGTTCCTGTTGGCCGCATCGTCCGAAGCGCCACGAGCCGCCACCAACACGCGCACCGCCGTGCTCTCCGAAGGCACTTCACCGGCGCCCCTCGCCACCGCCACCTTCTTCTCGACGGCGACTCTCAGCGCTGCCGCGACGACCACGCTGTCCATCATCGCGGCGGCAGCCATCACCGGCGCTCCAGTCGACGCGACTGGCCGGCCCAGCCCCATCATCTCGACGCTCGGAGTCGCGGTCGGCGTGGGGCTCAACTTCGGCGTCGTGCACCTCGCGCTGCCGTGGTTCACCCGGTTCGTCGATGGTGACGTCGACTCCGCGCGCGCTGGAGCCTGGCGACTCTCGCGGTGGGGGCTCGTCGCGCAAGGCGTCGGTGTGCTCGCGATGGTCGTCGGCTCGGGGCTCGAGGCGCGCGAGTTCGGAGGCGGCCAGGCGTTCCTGCTCTCGGGAATCGTCACGGCGCTGCTCGGCGGACTCGTGGTCGACGTGCTCGAGCTGGTCGGCGCCTGGCAGGGAGCACGGCCATGAGGTTCACCCGACGCTTCACGCTCGGTGCGCTCGCCGCCGCCGGGTGCAACGCGCTGCCGAAAGAAGAGGGCCCGCGCAGCTCGCAGTTTCCGTACGGCGTCGCGGTCGGTGACCCCTCGTCGAACGGCGGCCTGCTGTGGACTCGCTACCTCGGCACCGATTCGCTGCGCGTCGACGTGTGGCCGAGAGCCGAGCCGATGAACGTGCGCTCCGTCGAGGCGAGCGTGATGGAGCACGGCATCAGCCTCGTCACCGTCGACGGCCTTCAGAGCGGCCAGTGGTACTCGTACGCCTTCGTCGCGCATCGGTCTGGCGTCGAGGTCGACCGCAGCGACGAGGGACGATTCCGCACCGCGCTCGCCCCGGGCGTCTCGGCGCCGCTGCGCTTCGGCGTCTCGTCGTGTTCGCGGCAGACCTACCCGCTCGCGCCCCTCACGCGCATCTCGCAGGAGTTCGAGTGCGACGCGTTCCTCTTCCTCGGAGACACGGTCTACGCCGACGGCGCGACCGACCTGCCCAGCTACCGCGAGAAGTGGGCCGAGGCGCTGACGAGACGGCCACAGCGGCTGCTTCGCCAGAGCACCGGCATCATCAGCACGTGGGACGACCACGAAATCATCAACGACGCGAGCGGAGACCGCGTGCCCACCGAACGGCTCGAGGCCGCGCGCCGCGCGACGTTCGAGCACCAGCCGTGGCGGGCCGACATGCAGGCGCCCCTGCGGCTGTGGCGTTCGCTGAAGTTCGGAGCGACCGCCGAGGTCTTCGTGCTCGACTGCCGCTCCGAGCGGAGTCGTTCGAGGAACGAGTACGTCTCTCGCGCGCAGCTCGACTGGCTGAAGAGCGGCCTCGCCGCGAGCACCGCCGTGTTCAAGCTGGTGTTGAACTCGGTGCCCATCACCAACTACCCCGGAGCCTTCTTTCAGGCGTTCGCGCCAGACCGCTGGGAGGGCTTTCCTGATCAACGGCGGGAAGTGCTCGAGTTCATCGACACCACACCCATCTCGGGGTTGCTGTGGCTCACCGGCGACTTTCATATGGGCGTCGCGGGCCGCGTCTCGCGTGACGGTGTCGGCTCGAAGCAGGTCGAGCTCGCCGCTGGCCCGGCGGGACAGTTCGCGAACCCGTCACTCTCGTATCCCTCGGGGCCGCAGTTCGACTTCTCGAGCGCCGTGAACAACGCGGTGGTGCTCGACCTCGACCCGGCGACGACCTCGGCGCGCGTGCAGTTCCTCGATGGTGGAACGCGCACGCTCTTCGACAAGACCTACGACCTCAGCCGCTGATCAGTCGCGAACGTCGAGCGTGAGGGTGCCCTCGACGCCGGCTCGCTCGACGACGAGCACGATGCGGGGCGCAGACTTCAGCTTCGCGTAGGCATCGAGCGCGGCCGAGGGGTCTTCGAACGAGAGGTCGTTCGCGCTGCGCACGAGGTCGCCGTCGCACAGCCCGAGCTTCACGGCAGGAGAGCCGGGCTTCATCGCGAGCACCTTGAACCCGCGCATCAACCCGTTCGTGAACTCGGGCACGACGTGCGCCATCGGGTCGAGACGTTCACCGAGTTCGGAGCGCCGCACGACGAGCGTTCCGCCGAGCGCGCCACACGCCGCGGGCTTCGGCTCGGTGAACGACGCGCCCTCGACGACGGTCACTTCGACGAGGTCGTCGCTGTCGGTCAGGTCGTCTGAACCCGTCGAACGGACCTCGATGGTGTCTCCCGCTGCGGCGACGATGAACGCGTTGCTCCACGCGTCGACGGTCTTCTCTTCGGGCAGCCCCAGGTCTTCGAGCCGCACGGGGAACTCGGGCCGCGCCTTCTTCTTCTCGACCACGAGCGCCATGATGGCCTTCGCCCGGCGTCGTGTGGTGAGCGGCTTGAGCTGCTCCATCACCCGAAGGAGGCCGGAGACCTCGAGGTGCAGAGGAACGTTCGCCTCGAGCTCGTCGAACGCCGTGCGCTGCGGCGCGGACAACGACTTCCACATCAGCGCGCCGCGTCGTTCGTGGTCCTCGAGCGTGGTCGCGGCGCCGTTGACGATCTTCTCGAGCTTGTCGCGCAGCAGCTCCTTTTGAACCCAGAACGTCAGCTTGCCGAGCGGGTCTGTCTGCTGCGACTCGAGCTGCGAGAGGTACTCGTCGGCGCTGCTGAGCGTGTGGCTGCGGGCTTCCCGCTCGCGATGCGCGGTGAGGAAGTGACCGAGCACGTCGGCGAGCTGACCAGCCTCGACCCCTGCGTCATCGAGCCGCTTCGCCGAGGCTGCGTACGCTTCAGGCTTCTCGTTCGTCGCCTCAGGCGGGTAGCGAAGACACGGCCGCTCCCCCGTGTGGAACTTCGCCGCCATGGTGTCGGGGTCGAGGTCAGCGCGGTGCTCGAGCAGTTGGCGCTTTCGAAGCTGCGAGCGCACGACGAACGTCACCGCCGCGAAGAGGAACACCAGCGCGAGGAGGATGGTGGCCGGCCGCTTCATCGAGCGACCCGTCCGTCGCAGACGCGGCGTTGGTCAACGGTCGAGCGCATCGACGCTGCTTGCACCATTCACTGGCGTCGAACAACGCCAGACACGTTCCTCGCGACGACGCGGGGAGAACGGCCCACCACGCTGGTGAAGTCGCGCGTGAAGTGCGCCTGGTCGGCGTAGCCCAGCTCGGCAGCGAGTCGGGCCAGTGAGAGCCTGGGAGTCCTGGCCAGCCGCGCCGCCGCCTCGTGCAACCGGTAGCGCGCGAGCACCCACTTCGGCGTGACGCCCACGTGCCGCCGGAAGAGCCGCTGCAACCTTCGAACGTCGACACCCGCGAGCGCCGCGGCCTGCTCGACGCGAACCAGGGAGTGGTCTTCTTCGAGCCGCTCCACCACGTCGCGCACGAGCATTGCTTCAGCAGAGAGCCCCGGCAGCACGAAGAACGACTCGGCCGCTTCGACACACGCGTCCATCGACGTCGCCTTCGCGATGGAGCGCTCGAGCTGCTTCACGCCGTGGAACACGTCACTCGCCGGCACGCCGCGATTCGTGAGCGCACGAACGTCGCCGTCGACGAGCCCAGAGAACCCACCCGGCCTGAACTTCACGCCGAAGACGAAGCCGCGCCCCTCGAGCCGTCGTTCGAAGCGCCGCTCGGGAACACCGTGCACCACACCTGGCGCCGGCGGCTCGAAGATGACGTGCACCGTCGGGTGGGGGAGCGTCACCGCGACGAAGGGCTCGTTCAGGTTCCACCGCACCCACCAGAAGTGCGCCACCCGGTGCGCGAGGGCGGAAGAGGGCAGCACGCGTCGGTGCTCCATCTCGCCGTTCGGCGCGCCGGGCACGATGCCTCTGGGGTTCTTCGCTTCGCGTCGCATGTCGCGTTTCTTCAAGACCGCAGGCTCGCGCCTCTCTACACCGCCCACATGCCAACCATCTCAGGACCCTTCGACGTCACGATGAAGGGCGAGCCTCCCTTCGACGAGCGTGACGGCATCTCGTTGGGCCGCGCGCGCTTCGACAAGCAGTTCCACGGCGCGCTCGAGGCCACCAGCGTCGTGCACATGACGAGCGCGCGCACCACGATTCCCAACTCGGCCGCGTACGTCGCCATCGAGCGCATCGAAGGCACGGTCGAGGGCAAGCGCGGCTCCTTCTGCGTCACGCACCTGGCCACCATGAACCGCGGCGCGGAGTCGCTCGTCATCTCGGTCGTGCCGGACTCCGGAACGGGCGAGCTCATCGGCCTCTCAGGGCAGATGAAGATTCGAATCGTCGAGCGAAAACACTTCTACGACTTCGAGTACGCGCTCGTCGCTCAGTAGATGAACGCGTCGTTTCCGTCGGTGGTGGTGACGTAGAGAATCGTGTCGCCTCGCACGCCAGCGTCGAGCTGTGCGGCAGCGTCGAGCACCGCCTGCCGCGCCACATCGTCGTACGCGAGCACGTGCAGAATCTGTTTTCGCCACCGCCACGGCGGGTCGACGTTTCGCGAGCTCACCTGAATGTCGCTGAACTTGCCGTTGAGCAGGTTGCGCGCGTCTGAGACGAGGAGCGGGGTGCCCGGCGGGAACTTGAACGCGCGCGCGACGCTGACGCCGACGACCTGACCTTCGAGCGTGATGACGAGGTCGGTCTTCTTGCTGGTGCTGGGCGTGTAGGTGACCTGCGTCTCGGTGGCGAAGAGCTCGGCCAGCTCGCAGCGGTGCAGCACCTCGTACGAGAAGACCTCGGACGCGACCGAGCTGCCACCTGCGTTCGGCGTGGTGAAGAGCCGGTAGCCACCGTCGCTGAGCAGCCCCGCGTCGAGCGTGCTCGTGCCGAAGTCGAGGCGCGTCTCGAAGGTCGTGGGCGTCGGCGAGGTGAGGTCCATGAGTGACAGCGGGCCGCACGCTCCACTGACCGCGCCGAAGCCGGGCAACGGCACGGTCGGGCCCGCGTCGCTCTGGCCCGCATCGAGCATTGACGCGTCGGGAGTTCCCGCGTCGAACGAGCCCGCGTCCATGCCTGCGTCGAGGAGGTCGCCCGCATCGAGCGTCACCCCGGCGTCGTCAACGACTCCGGCATCGATGGGGTTGCCCGCGTCGCGCTCCACAGCGATGGGCGAGCAGGCACAGACCAGCAGGAACACGACGGCACAGGCGAGACGCACGGTCGCGAAGCTACCACCCGATTTCGAACGGGCCGAACGCGACAATCGAAAGCTCGTGTCCCTTCTTCGTGTCGTCCCCACTTCCTTCGAGGAACCACACCCCATGAAGAGCGTTCTCATCGCCGTCGCCGCCAGCTTTGCCCTCGGTTTCGCCGTCTCGGCCTCGGCCAGCACTGGCGCGAAGACGGGCGTCGCGCCCACCCAGAACAGCTGCACTGCGGCCGGTCACGCGTGCTCGAGCGCCGAAGACTGCTGCTCGCGCATGTGCCGCAAAGACACGAAGAAGTGCAGCTGAGCCGTCACTTCTTCCGCCACGCCAGCGGAACGTCAGGTCTGCGCATCGCACCTGGCTGCGTGCGGCGAATCAGCGCGAGACAGAAGAGGCGCGCACATGGCTGCGGGCAGCGCGAATCAGCTGAGACCGAAGGCGTCACTCAGCGGAGTCCCTTCTGCGTCAGCACGTCACCCACCAGGGTCGCGCACTCGCCACAGATGCCCGCGTGCGGCCCGAGAATCAGCCCAGCGCGCGGCTCGAGACAGAAGACACAGAACCGCAGCGTCGGAGCGGCCAACGTGTCGACCGGTGTTGCCTCACTCGTGCCCCGCTCGGCCGCGATGTCGGCGCAGGTGGCTCCGCACTGGTCGCACAGCATCACGCCGTCGGACGCAGCGATGAGCGCGCGGCGCTGATGACGAAGTGCGGAGCAGAAGCAGCACCAGCCCGACGCGCCGCTTCCTTCCGAGAGCCCCACCGCGAGAAACGCCTCGGCGCTGCCCACCGTGCCCACGAAGCAGCCCGTGAACCCCAGCTTCGCCGCGAGCCAGGTGCAGACGAGCTGTACGTCATCGCGGTCGGCCTGGAACGCCCGGGTCGAGAGGGCTCCCGCGACTTCCGGAAGGTGCTGCATCGCCGCCTTCGCCGTCTGCCAGCCTGCCGCGTCGACGCTCGGGTTCTCGAAGCCCCACAGAAACCCGTCGCCTTCGACGAAGGTTCCGAGCAACTGACACGTCCCGCCGAAGAGGAGCGCCTCGCCTTCACGCCACTCGAAGCGCGGCACCGAGAGGTCGACGTTCCAGCGCTCGTTCTCGTTGCCGAGCCGGAGCGCGGAGCCCACCCGCGCCGAGGCCTGCGCCACCAGCACGCCTTCCCTCCGCGCGTTGGTGACGAGGTCGTCGAACGTCATCGGCGCACCGCGTGCACCTTCAGTCTCTTTCCATCGGAGGTGAGCACCTTCGTGCCGTCGGCCGAGAACGCGAGCACCTTGCAGCTTCCTTCGAGCACGAGCAGCTCCTTCAAGGTCGGCGCGTCGAACACGCGAGTGGCCGTCGCGTCGACGTAGGCCTCGAGCGAGCCGACGGCGATGCGCTGCCCGTCAGGACTCGCCACCAGCCGCAGCTCCTCGGAGGCCGGTGCTTCCTGCAGCGGGCTCGCGGGTGAACGCACGTCGTACCGTCGCACCACCTCATCCGCGCAGCTCGCGACGACCTCGTGCTCCGAGACGAAGGAGAGACCCGTCACCATCTTCGGCGGCGTGAAGACGGCGGGCTTCTTCATGCCCGGCCCGTGAACGTGCACGTCACCAGTGTACTGCGCTGCCACCAGCCACTCGCCGTCTTCACTCAGCGCCACCGCGCTCGGCTTCTTCGGGTACTGGCCGCTCTTGATGGTGCGCTCGACGGAGCCCGATGGCCACGCACGAACCTCGACCCGTTTCTCCAGGTGCAGCACCACGCGGTCACCACGCCGCGTCCACTGAACTCGCATCACCTTGTCGTCGAGGCTCTCCTTCTTCACGAGCTCGCCGGTCGCGCCGTCGCGCCACTCGATGCGGCGATCCCACGCGCAGGCGACCGTCTTCCCGTCGGGGGAGAAGGCAGCGACTTCAGTCTCGTTGATGGGCAGCTCCTCGAGGACCGCGCCGGCCTCATCGACGAGCAGGAACGCGTCTGGGCGCACCACCGCCCACTTCGAGCCGCGCTGCCAGGCCGTGATGAAGCGCACGTTCTCGGTCGTGGCCGCGGGCGCGGTTGGAGCCTTCGCGCCCTTCGTTCGCACCAGCGTCGCGAGCTTCTTGCTGACGGTGTCGCTCACACCTTCGGCCGTCGCAGCCGTGAACGCGCCCTCAGGCAGTTCGTTCAACACGCCCAGCAGCATTCGTTCGCCGCCTGGCTTCGCCACGAGGTGCAGCTTCGAGAGCGTGCCGTCGTCTCCTCGCGTGAACTGAAACGAGCCGGCCCACCGGTGCTCCATCGTGAAGCGCTCTCGCGCCGACATCGCGGTCACCCACTTCACGAATTGGTCACCGTTGTGCGTGTGCACTCCGAGGTCGGCCACGTCGCGGATCCACCCCTGCGTGAGGAACAGTGGCGGGCAGTCGTCGTCGACGCGCAGCCACGTCACCTTCGGGAAGAGCTTCGAGGCGGCGAAGCGACGCAGCGCCTCGACGTCACGCGAGCTGACGTCCAGCCGCTCGATGGACCACGGCGTCTTCGCCTCGAGCAGCTGCGCGAAGCCATGACGGTGCACAGCGAGCGAGCGCGGCCGCGCGTGTTTCGGCAAATACTCGAGCCAGCGAGCTTCGTCGTTCGACCACGCGCCCGGAAGGCTCCACGAGAGGTCTTCGATGGTGGCCCACTCGGCCGCGTCGCCGAACTGTTCGACGTCTCGCTGGCCCTTGAACCGCGCCACCACCTTCGAGGGAAAGCCGCGCCGAAACGTCACGTCCTTCAACGTCACCTTCGCGAGCGCGCCCAGCCACGTCACACCGTGCTTCTTCTGGAGCTCGGCCTCGCGCTTCACTTCCTCCTTCGACTTGTCGGCCTTGAACTGCAGCGTGATGAACTCGCCGTGCGGGTCTTGTCGTTCGAGGCACCAGTCGGCGTAGACGAGGCGCGCGGCGTCGTCGTCGGGGTTGGCGTAGATGGCAGCGAGCAACGACGCGGCGTCGCTCTGCGAGACGGACTTCTTCTGCGGCTTCAACCGGGCGGCGAGCGCCTCGAGCGCCTTCGCTTCAGGCTTCGTCAAGGGAGCAACCGGCTTCTTCCCGCGGGTCGCCGTGACGGCCTCGACGGCACGACGGAGCTGCAGCTGCATCCACTCCCGCTGGTTCTCGCGAAACTTCCACTCGGCCGGCAGCTTCGGCGCGAGCTCGAGGAAGCGCGGGTCGGCGATGCGGGTGATGAGCTCGAATGTCTTCGTCCACACCGGGCGTGCGCCGTTCGACGTCCACGGCACCAGCTTCACCAGCTCGAGCAGCGCGCCCGAGACGCGGGGGTCATCACGGAAAGGAATCAACGCGTCGAGCCGGTCGATGGTGTCAGCCGTCTTGCTGGCCACGATGGCGCGCGCGAGCGTTCCAACCTGCGTCGCCGTCGGCTTCTTCGCGAGCTTCGTGAAGGCCTTCGTGTCGCCATCGAAGGCCGGTGGTGGATTCGCCGCTTCGAACCGTTCGACGAGCGCGGCGAGCTCGGGCAACGGCCGTTCAGCCCACGCAGCGACGAGCGCCTGCAGCGTCTTCTCGGGAGTCTTCTCCAACGCCTTCGCCGCCCGCTCGAGCTGCGCCACCAATTGCTGTGCCATGTCCCCTCCGGAGCGGCGCATCCAACCGTCGGGTGGTGCGATGGGCAAGAAGGGCCGTAGGCTTCATCGATGCCGACCGATTCCCATCTGCCCGGAGAGCCGTGCTGCGGAGCCTGCGGTGTGGCTGCCGAGGTCGAGCGCACGGGTGTTCCCCTGGTGAGCGACCGCGGGCCGAGGCTGTTGGCCGGTCAGGGCGCCGTCATCGAGGTCGAAGTGCGGGAGAGAGGCGGGACCCGGAAGCTCTCGTTCTCCCATGACCAGCCCATCGTCATCGGCCGAGGCAAGCAGTGCGACGTGGTGATTCCTTCGGGCAAGGTGTCGCGTGAGCAATGCACCTTGACCCCAACGCCTTCGGGGCTCGAGGTCTCGGACCTCGGGTCGGGCTGCGGAACGTTCGTGAACGGCCAGCGGGTGAACCGCGCGCACCTCCATCAGGCTGATCAGGTGCTCATCGCCGACGTGACGCTCCGCTTCCGCGTGAAGTGAGAGCAAAGCGCTGGTCTTGCGACGCGTGACCGGTAACCTCCCGCGCATGCTCCGTTCCTCCGTACTCGTCTCGCTCGTGCTGCTCACGGGCTGCGCCACCACCTACAACGCTCGCTGGCTGGACCCGGTCGCCCCTTCGACGGCCGTCGCCACGCAGAGTGACGAAGCGAAGAAGCTCGTCGAAGAAGGCGACGCGGCGTGGGCTCAGCGAGAAGACGTGGCGAAGGTGCGTGAGGCCATCGCGAAGTGGGAAGCGGCCGCGGCGCTCTGGAGCAACGGCGACCACGCGGCGCGCCTCTCGCGTGCCCACTACTTCCTCGGCGATTCGTTCGTCGCGGTCGATGGCACCTCGGAGGCGCGAGACGCCGAGTACGTCGCCAGCCTCGACTGGTCGGTGCGCGCGATGAAGCTGACCGCCCCCGACACCGTGAAGGACCTCGCCGCCGGAGTGCCGATGGTGATGGCGGTGAAGAAGGCTCCGAAGGAGGCGAGTGAGGCCCTGCTCTGGTACGCGTCGAGCCTCGGGAAATGGGCCGCCATGCGTCGCGTCGGCACGCGCCTCAAGTACAAGGACGAGCTCAAGGCCGTCATCGACCACGTCGCGAGCATCGACCCGTCACAGCACGGCGCGACCAACCGGTGGCTCGGCGCGTACGAGGCGCAGACCATCAACATCCTCGGTGGTTCGGCGGAGCGCAGTGAGGCGTACTTCAAGAAGTCGCTC
The DNA here is from genome assembly GCA_943370055.1 of Archangium gephyra. Taxonomy (GTDB): domain Bacteria; phylum Myxococcota; class Myxococcia; order Myxococcales; family Myxococcaceae; genus Xiheimicrobium; species Xiheimicrobium gephyra_A. The sequence goes on along the minus strand of CALRPN020000003.1, from coordinate 165,230 downwards.
GAGGTGGCTCCGAACTATCTCGGCACGAAGGTGCTGTGGGCACAGTTCCTCTGCCCGAAGACGGGAGACAAGGCGCTCGCGAAGAAGCTGCTCGAGGAGGTCGTCGCTGCGGATCCAGCGCTCGACGCAGGCAACGTCGCCGAGAACAAGGCTGATCAGCACAAGGCAAAGGCATTGCTCGCGAGCTTCGATTCGCTCTTCGCGCTGTGAGGCGAAGCATGAAGAACGTCGAAGTCGTCCTGCTCGCGCTGGCGCTCTCGGTCGTTGGAGCCGCGTGCCCTGACTTCACCAATGTTCCGTGCGCGAAGGACGACAACTGTCCGACCTCGTACGTGTGCAGTTGCGAGCGTGTCTGCATCCCTGCGTTGGCGGGGACGATGGGGTGCTCCCTCGGTGATGGCGGGGTGCGCGCTGGCGGCGCTGGCGGTGGCTCGAGTGCGGGTGGTGTGACGGGTGGCGGCGTGACGGGCGGAGGCGTGACGGGCGGCGGAACCACGGGCGGCGGAACCACGGACGGCGGAACAACCGGTGGCGGATCAACCGGCGGCGGAACAACCGGCGGCGGAACAACCGGCGGCGGAACAACCGGCGGCGGAACAACCGGTGGCGGAACAACCGGCGGCGGAACAACCGGCGGCGGAACAACCGGTGGCGGAACAACCGGTGGCGGAACAACCGGTGGCGGAACAACCGGCGGCGGAACAACCGGCGGTGGCGGAGCAACGGGCGGTGGCGGAGCAACGGGCGGTGGCGGATCAACTGGCGGGGCAGGAGTGGCCGGAGACAACTGTGGCTCCGCCATTCCACTCACCTTCACCGGCAGCACGATGACGACTGGCTCTCTCACTGGCCTGCTCAACGACAGCACGGTGTGCTCGGGCACTGGTCCCGACGCGGTCTACCAGGTGAGCCTCTCGAGCCCTGCGACGTTGACGGTGTACGCGTCGAGCAGCACCTTCACTCCGCGTGTGAGTGTGCGCAGTTCCTGTCTGGGCACCACGACGCTGGCGTGCGACCCGGTTTCCTCGTTCGGCCTCGCGACGGTGACGACGTCGGCGCTCGCTGCTGGCACCTACTTCGTGTGGGTCGATTCTTCGTCGACGTCTGCGACGGGTTCATTCTCGCTGAGCGTCACCGCTGGAGGCATCGACGCTGGCCCTGGAACGCTGAGCAGCTTCAGCGTCGTCGTCATGGGCCAGACTGTGCCGGTTGACCAATACGTCCCTGCCGGCAGTGGTCCGTTCCCGGTCATTGCGCTGGGGCACGGTTTTTCGCTCGGCAAGTCGTCCATGGGAACGCTTGCCACCACCCTCCGTGACGATGGGTTCGTCGTGGTCGTGCCTCAGTTCCCGAGCGTCTCGACGAACGCAGCGCTCCACACGCAGATGATGCTGGCCTCGGTCGATTGGGTCGTCGACGCCGGCATCGCGAATCCCAGCAACCTGGGTCTGGGCGGGCACAGTGCGGGAGCGCTGTCGGCGTGGCTCGCATCCGCCCAGCGCCAGACTCGTGCCGTCGTGTTGCTCGATCCGCTCGATGACGGCGCGGCGAGTGGGCTCGCTCAGGCTGGCAACGTCATGGCACCTGCGTTGTGGGTGTTCGCGCCGCCGTCGATGAGCTGCAACTCGAGCAACAACGCGGCTTCCTGGTTCAATCCGAAGCCTGGCCGCAAGACCCGCCTCAGCGTGGTGGGAGCGACGGCGTGCGACCCGGCGGATCCCGTTCCGTCGACCTGCGGTTTGACGTGCGGAACTCCGATGCCCAATCGGGCGGCCGTCTTCCGACGCTACGCCCGCGCGCACTTCGGGCGCGAAATGCTCGGCTCGACGTTCTTTCCCTGTGTCGACCCGAGGGTGATGGCTGACGTCGACGCGGGCATCGTCAGTGGTGCGGTGACGAGCCTGGGCTGCCCCTGATCAGTGCTCGTGCGTGACGGTGACCGAGCCCGAGAGCTTGTCGACCTCGAAGCGCTGCGCCCAGAGGTCGTTCCGGCCCGAGACGTAGGTGTTCTTGAGCAGCTCATCGGTCGACCGAACCAGCCACGCCACCTGACGGCCCTTCGGGTCGACGTAGCTCATCGCTTCCTGCTCGGTCTTGAAGGTCTTGAAGACGGTGTCGGCGTCGAAGCCGGTGTTGACGTGCTTCTTGGCGATGTCGTCTTCCTTCACGCCGCCCTTGCCTGAGACGACCTGAAACGCCTCGAGCACGGTGAAGCCCAGGCTCGCGTCACGGCGCGCCGCTTCGGTGGCCTCGGCCTGGGTGAGCGTCTTCTTCCCGTTGCCGCTGGGCTGGTTCACGGCGCCGATGAGGTCGAGCGCCTTCTTCGCGATGGCGGTCTCCATCGCGCTGACCGTGACGCGCGCGTTCGGGTTCGCCTTGCGGAACTCGTCGGCCGCCTGCTTCACGTAGGCCGGCGCCTTCGCCTGCTCGGTCTTCGACAGAATGCCGTTCGAACCGGCCGCAGCCTTCAGGTCGCGCTTCACGCGCTCAGTCAGCACGGCGGAGATGTTGGCGAGGGTCGTCAGAGACATGCGCAATTGTCGGAGTGTGTCCTACATAGTTGCTCGGTTGCTTCAGGTGTTTGATTTCACTGACTTATCTCAGGCGTGAGCCTGCGACGACGAATGCCCATGACCAATGCCGGGGCGAACGGTATCTCGCTGCGGCCAATGGAACGCCCGTGAAGGCAGGGACGTTCAGCGGCACCCCAGGGGGCTTCATGCAACGACTCATCGCAGCGCTCGCGGTTCTCTTCGTGTTCGTCTCGACCTCGGCCGAGGCGTTCTGCGGCTTCTACGTCTCGAGCGCGGGCGCCGACCTCTTCAACGACGCGACGATGGTGGTGCTGATGCGTGACGGCACGCGCACCGTGCTGTCGATGCAGAACAACTACCGCGGCCCGACCGAGGACTTCGCGCTCGTCATTCCGGTGCCGGTGGTGCTCAAGAAAGAGAACGTCAAGACGCTGCCGAAGACGGTCTTCGCGCGCATCGACACGCTCGCGAGCCCACGCCTCGTCGAGTACTACGAAGAAGGAGTCTGTCCCCCGCCGCCGCCGATGGTCGCAGCGAGGGGCGGGGCGCCGGGTGGCCCGACGTTCGGCATCAAGAACTCTGGCGTCACCATCGAGGCGCAGTTCGAGGTCGGCGAGTACGAAATCCTCATCCTCTCGGCGAAGGAAGCGCTCGGCCTCGAGACGTGGCTGAAGGAGAACAAGTACAAGATTCCCGAGAGCGCTGCGCCGCTGCTCGCTCCGTACATTCAGAACAACTGGAAGTTCTTCGTCGCGAAGGTGAACTCGAAGAAGGTGACGTTCGCGAACGGGCAGGCGGTGCTGTCTCCGCTGCGGTTCCACTACGACGCCGAGAAGTTCGAGCTGCCGGTGCGGCTGGGTCTGGTGAACTCGGGCGGCACGCAGGACCTCATCGTGCACGTCATCGCGAAGCAGCGGTACGAGCTGGCGAACCGGCCCAACGTGCTCGTGCCGACGAACCTCGACCTCAGCCCGGCGGCCCAGAACGAGTTCGGTGGCTTCTACGCCGAGCTGATGGAGCGCACCTTCGCGAAGAACCCGAACGCGGCCATCACCGAGTTCGCGTGGAAGGGCGCGATGCCTCCGCCGCAGACGATGTCGCAGCAGGGCATCTACGGCGTGACGTGCGACCCGTGCCCGCCGCCCGCGCCCGTCGATGACCCGCTCACCCGCCTGCTCGGCGCCGACGTGATGCCGAACGTGAAGACCGACGAAGACGTCGCGAAGTTCGCGGCCGCCGCGACGCTCACGCGCCTGCACCTGCGCTACGGGAAGGACGCCGCCAAGGACGACCTCGTGCTGCGCATCACCGACCCCATCGTGGGCGGCGTGCCCGAGCACCCGAAGCCCGAGGCCGGCAAGGACAACCGCTTTCAGGGCCGGTACATCGTACGCAAGCCGTTCGACCCGAACCGCTGCTGGCAGGGGATGAGCGGCGTGGCAGGCGGCCCCGTGATGCCGCCGCCGATGGGGCTTCGCCCGCCCGTCGGCAACAGCGCCGCGAAGACGAAGCTGACCGCGGCGTTCGAGAGCTACCTGCGCAGCGACGTGCCCGAGCTCGGCCTCAAGGGAACGCCCGCGCCGAAGAAGGAAGCGCCGAAGAAGAAGTAGAAGGGCGGAGAGACCTGATGCTGGGTGACTTCACGCGGTTCGTCCGGTCCATCGAGCTGCGCCGGGAGTTCATCTCGGACCCGTCGAAGTTTCCCTTCAGCGTTCCGGCCATCAAGCACCTCGAGACGCTCGACTTCCACCCGCAGGTGACGTTCTTCGTCGGAGAGAACGGCACGGGAAAGTCGACGCTGCTCGAGGCCATCGCGGTGGCGGCCGGCTTCAACGCCGAGGGTGGCTCGAAGAACTTCGCGTTCAGCACGCGCACCGAGGAGCACCCGCTCCGCTCGGCGCTCACGTTGGTGAAAGGCGTCACACGGCCAGCGACGGGGTACTTCCTGCGCGCCGAGAGCTTCTTCAACGTGGCGAGTGAGATCGACCGGCTCGACCAGGAGGCCGGCGGTCCGCCCATCATCGACAGCTACGGCGGCAAGTCACTGCACGAGCAATCGCACGGCGAGTCGTTCATGGCGCTGGTGAATCACCGCTTCGGAGAGCACGGCCTGTACCTGCTCGACGAGCCGGAAGCGGCGCTCTCTCCGCAGCGGCAGCTGGCGCTCCTCGTCGCCATCGACCGCCTCGCGCGCCACGAAGACTGTCAGTTCATCATCGCGACGCACTCGCCCCTCGTGCTCGCGTACCCGCACGCGAAGCTCTATTCGTTCTCGCAGAGCGCCATCACCCAGGTGACGTACGAAGAGACCGAGCACTACCAGCTCACGCGGGACTTCTTGATGAACCGCGAGCGGTATCTGGGGCGGTTGTTGACCGAGCCTCCGCCCGAGGTGCCGAAGCCGAAGCGAAAGAAGCGCTGATCAGCCGTCCTCGCGAACGAGCGTTCGAGCGAGGCTCTGCTGCACGGCCGCCTCCAACTCCGGGTCGCGTTCGAGGGCGCTGTGGTGCTCGTGATGAGCCCAGGGGTCGAGGTCTGCGACGCGATCGAGCCGACCCTCCGACCAGAATTCAGCGAAGCGTTGGACCCAGGGGGTGCCACCGTGAACGCCTCCGAGGGTCTGCCACGGTGGATGGCTGGCTTCGAGCCGCGCCTGACCCAGTTGTGGGACGAAGCCATGCTCGAGAGCGTCGCGAATGGCGTGGCGCGCGCGAGCGTCGTGAAGGCAGTCTCGTGTTGCCGGCCCGAAGCGTGGGTCTTCGAGATGAACCGAGACCACGACAACGGCGTTGCGCGGCAGCGTCTCAGGAGGGAAGGGCTTCTCGGTCGTCGCTCCGAGCAGCGGGCTGAGTGCCGCTGCGATGCCTTCCCACACGCCGTACACGTGAGCGCCACCGTTCGCGTTTCGCCACGAGTTCGTCAGCGCAATCACTTGGAGCCCTGGTCCGTTGCACCAGCTGAAGGCGACATCGAAGCTGATCGGTCCCGCTGACCCGACGAAGTGAAATGGGTGGTTGAGGCTCCGGACGCCAGCTTCCTCGAGCAGGCGATCGGCTGAGCCACGTGGGTAGCGCACGCGCACCTGATGATCGTGAGCTTCGTCGAGGAATTCGATGACGGTGCCCGGGAACGCAGTCGCAACGTCACGAAGGGCGGCGCTCAACCGATATGGCTCTCGCACCGCGAGCATGGGGAAGGCGCGCGTATCGAGCCGGAAGCTGACGCTCGTTTGAGATGATTCGACCCGCTCTTCGAAGACCTCGCTGGAGGCCCCGATGAGGTCTCGTTGGTGGTCGCGCTCAGCGGTGGTGCCGCGGTGGGTGATGTCGACGTGGCCGTTCCGAAGAAGCGTGATGGAGAGCTCCCGCGCACCCGCGACCACGAGTCGGTGACACCAACTGGAGAGGAGGGGCGAGATGGCGTCGGCCGTGGGGTCCACCGTTCCGAAGTACATCCCAGGGCGGGCGAGGGCGGACGCGCGAAGATGTGAGAACCGTGAGTCTGACAAACGCATCCTCCCGTGGAGCGGTGAGGTCTTCGACAACAGCACGAATCGGCTCGAGGGAAGCGAGGGGCAGGACTGGTCCCCTGAAGCCTCGAGTGACTCAGCGTGGAGTCGGAATGCCCAGCGACCCGAGACAGCTGAGCCGACGGTGGACTCCGCAGGCCGGGTCGATTGCTTCCACCGCGTCATCGGCGCGACCCATCGGGTCAACGAATTGATGTGAACAGCTGCAAGGCTCTGAAACCAGGTGGCTGATCTCCGACGGTCGTCGAGCGTTGACTCAACGGGTCGCGCGGATGACGCCTTCGCGACCTCTCGGGCCTTCTGCCGAGTCCCGGTTGGTCGAGCGCTGGCTTCGCCGATTCTTCGGCCAGAGCAATCACTCGAGGCTTCGGAGCAACACCATCACCCTCGTGGCTTTCGCGCTCGCGCACCTCGCGAAGCCGGAGTGGAGGCACGCCGGACCACTGAGAGTCGAAGCTCACTCGACTCGGGGCTGTCTCGAGCAGGTTGAGATTCGTTCGGGGATTCAGGAACTCAGGACAGGTCGCCGTACAACGCGCCTGCGTGCGACCGCAGCATGTCGTCGAGGCCGGCCTTCAGCCCGTCGAGCCACGCCTTGTTCTGGTTGCGCTGCGCGACATCCGCAATGCGGGCGCCTTCAGGCCCGAAGACCTTGCGCTGCAGGCTGTCGAGCTCCTGGAAGAGCGGGCTCAGCAAGCCATCCTTCGCGAGGTGTTCGCGCTGTGCATTTCGAAGCTCGTCGACGGCCTTCATGAACGCGCCCTGCGCTTCCTTCTGACCGGGACCCGTGGCCGACTGCATCTGCGTGCGCGCCTTCTCGACCGCCGCTGCGGCTGCATCCATGCGTGGCGAGGCTGTCGTCGCGAAGCTCTCGCTCATGCCGTACGTCTTGCCCTCGATGGAGACGCTGGGCGCCTTGAAGAAGTCCTTCAGCTTCAGGCCGAGCTCCATCTCCTGCGGAGTCGCCACACCGGCCGCCGCGTTCTTGCGAATCGACGCGTAGGTCTCGCGCAGCAGCACCGAGTCCTTCACCGATGCACCACCGGACTCCAGCGCCTTCATGGCCTGATCCGTGTTCACCGGAACTCGGGCGGCCGGAGGAGGAGCCGCGGCCGGAGCTGCAGGCTTCGCGGGCTGAGCATTGGCGGCGGGCTTCGGCTCAGAGGCGACTGCGGGCTTTGCGGGCTCGGCGGTGACGGCCGGCTTCGCAGGCGCCGCGGCGGGCTTGCCCGTGCTGACCTCAATCTGACGGCCCGTCGCGTTGAGCGCGCCACCGACGATGGCGCCACCCGCTCCACCACTCAAGGCGCCCTTGCCAGCCGCGGTCGCGACCGTGCCGACTCCTTCCTTCACGCCGTTGCGCCAGGTCTGAAACTCGGCAGCCTTGCCAGCACCAGCGCTCAGCGCGCCGCCCGCTGCTCCAGTGAGGGCTCCGCTCGTCGCACCGGCAGCCACACGGCCCGCGGTCAACCCGGCGCGGGCAGCCACGGCATTGCCCACCGACGCCGCCGCGCCCGTCACCTTCACCATCGACGCAGCACCCTGCGCGGCACCTTGAGCTCCGCCCGACACCGCGTCCTGCAGCGCCTGGCCGGTGGAGTAGTTCGCGCCCTCCATCGAACCGGCGAGCGCCACCTTCGTGCCTGCGCCCACGGCTCCGAGCGTCGCGACGCCAGCGAGTGAGGCGCCTCCCGTCAGCGGCGCTGCGGCGACGAGCGCCATGTTCGTTCCAACGTCGGCCGTCGTCTTCACGACGCCGCTGCGAATGTCGGCGAGGGTCTTGATTCCATCCATCGCGCCGTCGATGGCGCTGTTGAGCAGCGCGACACTCTTCGGCGAGAGCTTGCCGCCGTCCTTCTCGAGCAACCGCTGATGGAGCGCGTTCGTGTTGGAGACGACCTGGTCTCGCGCCTTCGCGGCGCTGGCCAGCGCGCCACCGGTCAGCAGGTTCGCGACCTTCGTGCCGAGCACGCCCGTTGTGTTCGCCTTCACGAGCGCCTGGTTGAGCTCGGCCAGCCGCCCCTCGACCCCAGCCTGCGTCATCGTCGTCACCGGAGCCGAAGGCGCCGATGCCGCCTGCTTCGGAGCCCAGCCTGCGGCCTTCGGCGTCGGGGCCTGTGGCGGCGGTGCCTTCGCGGTGGCGGGCTCGGGCGTGTTTGCCAGTCGTTGCGCGCGGTTTCCGACGTCGACTGCTGGCTGTTTCACTTTCACGAGCGGCCTCTCGATGGGGAGCGCACAGATGACACTCCACCAGGGTCGCCTGCGCAACCCTGCCCACCTTTCCACCCACGACGGATCAGCATGCGCCTCCCATGTCGCCCGCACGGAGACAGTTGCCAGGTGGTCAACAGGTCCTTACCATCTGGTAAGTCATGAGCACCCCCGCCCTTCCGCTTCCGCCGCACCTTTCCCGTTGGCCCGTCGTGGGCCATCTGCCCCGCGTGCGCAGTGAGGGCATGTTGAGCCTGCTGGAGGACTCCTGGCAGAAGCTGGGAGACGTCTTCAGCGTCGACGTCGGCATGCACGCGGTCGTCGTCGCGCACCCCGACGGCATCAAACGAATCCTCGCCGGCAACGCGAAGAACTACGTGAAGGGCGCCACCTACGACGGGGTTCGGCGCGTCATCGGCAATGGGGTGCTGGCGCTCGAGGGAGACGCCTGGAAGGCGCGGCGCACGCTGATGAACCCGGCGTTCCACCGCGCGGCGCTCGGCAAGCTGACCGAGGCGATGGTGCAGACGGGCCAGGCCGCGTTCGACGGGCTGCTGAAGAAGCACGACGGGGCCTTCACGGTCGACGCGCACCGCGAGATGGTGAAGCTCACGCTCGACGTGGTGACGGTGGCGCTCTTCGGCCGCGAGCTGCTGGGCTCGGCCGACATCTCGTATGAGTCGCTGGGCGCGGCGCTCGAGCTGGTGAGTGAGCAGGGCAACGGCTTCGTGCTGCCGAAGTGGGTGCCGACGCCCGGCAACCGCAAGTTCCACCGCACGATGGCCGAGGTCGAGTCCGTCATCTATCGCGTCATCGAGGCCGGCCGTCGCCGCCCGCCTGGAGACGGCACGCTGCTCTCGATGCTCATTCACAGCATCGACGCCGAGACGAACCGCCCGCTCACCGACCAGGAGCTGCGTGACGAGGTCTTCACCCTCTTCGTCGCTGGCCACGAGACGACGGCGCTCACGATGACGTGGCTCTTCACGCTCATTCAGGGCCGCGACGACGTGATGACCGCCATGAAGGAAGAGGTCGACCGCGTGCTCGGCGGCAGGGAGCCCGCCTTCGAGGACTACCCGAAGCTCACGTACCTGCGGCAGGTGGTGGACGAGACGCTGCGCCTGCGCGGGCCGGTGGCGATGACGGCGCGCAACGTGGTGGCCGACGACGAGGTGATGGGCGTGCGTGTTCGCGCCGGCGCCGTGGTGATGCCGTACTTCTACGGAGCGCATCGGCACAAAGCGTTCTGGACCGACCCCGAGCGCTTCGACCCCGGCCACTTCGCTCCCGAGAAGACGCAGGGCCGAAACCCGTGGAGCTACCTGCCGTTCTCTGCCGGCCAACGGGCCTGCATCGGCAACACCTTCTCGCTCGTCGAGACGGTGGTGCTGCTCGCGCAGCTCGTCAGACGCTTCGACATCGAGGTCGACCCGAGCGTGCGTGAGGTGAAGCCCGTCGCGATGGTGACGGTGCGCCCCGACAAGCCGGTGATGGTGAAGCTCACGCCGCGCCGCTCCTGAGCGACCCGGTGCATCGGTCGCAGGTGGGTTCCGGACTTCGACCCAGCGCGACCAGCAGCCTGCTTGGTGGCTCCCGCGCGAGCCCACTCAGCCGTCTGAGGCGTGCCGGACCCCTCCGGGACGAGTGCAGCTCAGACGTCCGTCGGACACTTCGACATCCTGCGGCTCCGGCTCGAGCGCAGCTCAGGCATCAGTCGCAGGCGACTTCGACGTGTTGCGACTCCCGCACGAGCCCAGCTCCGAGCGAGGCCGGCTTCGGCACTCAGCGGGTTCCATGCGCGCCGCCAGCGCCGGCGTCGGTCGCAGGCGTGCAGGACACCTGGACGTGTTGCTGATCCGGAGTCGTGCGAGCCGGTCGCAGGCGCGTGCGCCATTGACGTGTTGCAGTACGGGCTGCGCAGCGGACGCTTCGACGTCCTGCACGCGTGAACCCTGGAGCGCTGCTCAGGTCACCGGTCGCAGGCGCGACGGCACTCGGCGACGCACTTCGACTTGTTGCTGGCTCCAGAGCACTGCGAGTTGCACTTGCGCTTGCACTTCGTCGCCGCGTCGTCACCGATGGCATGCGGCGCTGCGCACTCGTCGGTCTGTTCGGGCGTCTGCGGCGTGACGGGAGACCACATCAAGACCATGAGGGGGACGAGGAGGAGCTTCATCGGGGTGACCTTTGAGGTGCTGGAGGGGACTTCCCGGGAACGACGCCGGACGGCGCGGAGTGTCGCATGAATCGCCGTTTGGTCGCTCCAGCGCCCGTCCCAGACTTCAGTCATCCGCCGTGGCTGCAATGAACACATCAGCCCTGTGCTCGAGCTCGGCTTCGACCCGCGCGGCGGTCATCGCGACTCCCTGCGCTGGTCGAGCGCCTCGATGCGCCGCGTGAGGTACTGCTTTTCCCGCTCGTTGGTGGCGAGCACCCGCGCGCGCCCGAGCGAACGTCGCGCCTGAGAGAACGCCCCGGCCCGCTCGAGCAGCAGGCCCTTCGCGGAGGGCAAAAGGTGAGAGCGGCGCAGCACTCCGCGACGCTCGAGCCCGTTGAGCCAGCGAAGGCCACCCGTGAGGTCGCCAGAGAACGCGAGCGCGATGGCGGCGTTCAGCTCGACGACGGGGCTCGGCTCGAAGTCGAGCAGCCGGCGATACAGCGCCGCAATCTGCACCCAGTCGGTCTCGGCAGCCGTCGGCGCAAGCGCGTGGAGCGCTCCGATGGCGGCCTGCAGTTGATACGGACCGGTCGCGAGGCCCCGGTGCAGCGACAGCGCGCGCTCGAGGGACGTGCGGCCCCGCGCGATGGCCGTCTGGTCCCACCGGGAGCGGTCCTGCTCTTCGAGCGTGAGCAGGGCTCCAGAGCCATCGACGCGCGCGTCTCGCCGCGACGCGTGCAGACACATGAGCGCGAGCAGACCCCACGCCTCGGGGTCCGAAGGCGCCAGCTCGACGACCGTCTCGCCGAGCGTCAACGCGTCGTCCATGAGGTGATGCCGAACGAGCGAGTCGCCCTCGGCGGCGAGATAGCCCTCGTTGAAGGTGAGGTAGATGACGCGCAGCACGAGCGCGAGCGACTCGGCCGAGAGCGGCTCGTCGAGCACGTCGGGCGGCCGGCGCTTGAGGGCCCGTCGAGCGCGAACCAGTCGCTGGGCCGTCGTCGCTTCGGGCTCGAGGAACGCGCGCGCAATCTCCCGCGTCGACAACCCGAGGAACGCGCGCAAGGCCAGCGCCATTCGGGCCCGCTCGGGAACCTCGGCCGCACAGCACGCGAGCAACAACCGCAGCCGGTCGGCTTTGTCCTGTGTCGACCCCAGCTCGGCAGGCGCTTCGTTCACGGCCTCGAGGTCGTCGTCGTCCCGGCGTCGCCGGAGCAGGTCGATGGTGCGGCGCTTCGCGACGACGTGCAGCCACGCGCCGGGGTTGTCAGGCAGTCCATCGCGCGCCCACTGCACCGTGGCCTCGAGGCTGGCCTCCTGCACGGCCTCCTCGACGAGCTCGAGGTCTCTGGCCAGACGGTAGAGCTGCGCGACGATGCGTGCGCGCTCGCGGCGCAACGTCTGCTCGATGATGAGCGCCTGCACGCACGCACCTTCTCACGACGAGCGCTCGTCGACGCGCCCGCCGTGAAGACCTGCTTCAGAGGCGGGGCAGCAGCTCGCGAACCTCGGCCGTGCCGCCACCGAAGAGCAGCGGACACTTGCTCGCCCACGCGACGGCCTCGGCCTCGTCCTTCGTCTCGAAGACGTAGTAGCCGCCGAGCTGTTCCTTGCTCTCGACGAACGGGCCGTCGGTCGTCACAATCTGGCCCTGCTTCATGCGCACCGTGCGCGCGCTGTGGCTGGGCTTGAGCGGCTCTCCGTGGCGGAGCACGCCACCGGCGGTGAGGTCTTTGTTGTACTGGGCGAAGCCGGCCATCGCCTGCTTGAGCTGATCAGGCGTCATCTTCGAGTACGCGGCTTCGTTCGAGTACAGCAGCACCATGAATTGCATTTCGATTCTCCGGTTGTTGGCGGCTCGTTCGTGAGCCGTACTCCGTCGTCGAAAACGCCACAGCGATTCTCGACAGGCCGCCCTGGTGCGCTTCGAACCTTCCGGAATTCGTCAGGAATCCGTTCGGGCTTTCACGCACGGCCCGGCACGTCGCGTGCTTTTCGTCGCGCGCATGATTCGACGACTGCTCCGCCGCCGGGGGAAGTGGCTGTTCGTGCTGATGCTCGTGGGCGCGCTGACACTGGGGTGGTGGCCGCTGAACCACGCTGAGCTGCTCACCGGCGCCTGGTCGTACCGCCACGCACCCCGCGCGATGGTGGTGCCCGTCGAAGGGCTCGCCACGAAGTCGCTCGTGAGCACCTGGCACGCGCCGCGCTCGGGAGGCCGTCGTCACGAAGGCGCCGACCTCTTCGCGAAGAAGGGCACTCCGGTGCTCTCGGCGGTGAACGGGCAGGTCTGGCGAATCGGAGAAGACTCGCTCGGTGGCCACGTGGTGTGGGTGCTCGGCGAAGGCCGCACGCTCTACTACTACGCGCACCTCGACGGCTTCGCGGAAGGGCTGGAAGTCGGCGACCACGTGAAGCGGGGCACGACGCTCGGCTTCGTCGGCAACACCGGCAACGCGCGCACGACGCCGCCGCACCTGCACTTCGGCATGTACCAGGTCGGCTGGAGAGGCCTTCACGCGGTCGACCCGATTCCTCCTCTGCAGCGCAAGGCGAGCGCTCCGCAGCCGAAAGAAGGCGCCAGGCTTCAGGCGCGAAGCGTCAGGGCCTGAACTTGGTGGGAATCGTCGAGCCGGGGTTTCCGAGCAGCTTCGTGAACGCCTCCTGCACGGGCATCGGCTCGGTCGCGTCGTACGGAACGTGCTGCGCGGCAGGAGACGCATCGCCGACGAGTCGAACGAGCCCAGACGTCTCGAGCACGTAACCATCGATGTGAGCTCCCGTCGCGTCGAGACAGACGAGGAAGCGGTCAGGCGCATCCCGCGACTCGAGGCCCAGCTCGGTGCCTGGCGGTGGAGCGCCCTGACCTGCGCTCGCCTTCACGCGAACGCGCGTCCAATACGTGTGGGGCTTCTGAAAACCGAAGCTCAGGGGTGGCCAGCTCGGGTCGGGTCGCGCCACCACTTCCACGTCGAGCACCTGCGTGACGACGACGCCCCGTGTTTCGCCCGCCGGAACTCGCGTCAGCCCCTCGACGAGCGGCGCCCCAAATCGGCCCGGGTGAAACTGCGAGAAGAAGACGACGGCACCAGCTGCACACACCACCAGCAGGACGACGGTCATCAGCCACCTCATGCCGACAGGATGCGTCGAGCGCCTGAAAACGTGCGCTCTTTCATGGTCGTGCTTTGACCATTGTCTCTGCCCGGTGGTCGCGGCAGAGCAGGAACCGACGTGCGCGCTCCTCTCACCGACGCCGAGCTCGATACCCGATTGGCGGCGCTCTCGCTGATCCGCGACACGTCTTTCTCGTCGCCGCCTCCGTCGAAGAACCGCACCGTCGTCTGCAAGAGCGGCAAGAAGCGCGTGCTGGTGAAGATTGCCGATGGTGGCGGGAACGTCGGCGTCTTGCGTGAGGGCTCCATTCTCGAGCGCGTCGCGCCGCTGAGCCGCAACAAGAACTCACCGCTGCACCTGCCCACCGTGTTCGCGTTCGACCCCGCGCACGGGCTGCTGGGGCTCGAGTGGATCAACAACGGCGAGACGCTGCACCACTTTCACCGCCGCTCGCAGGAGTACCCGATAGCCCTCGCGGCCGAGGTCGGTAACGCGCTCGGCTATCTGCACCGTGAGAGCCGCGACTCGCGCAGCAAGTACGCGCTCGCTGATGCGTTCCGCGACGAGTCCGACTTGCTCGAGTGCTTTCTGCGAATGAGGCCTGACTTCTACGCGCGCCTCTCGCAGGTCGGCATCGACTTCTTCGCCTCGGTGCAATCAGACGGTCCCGCGATGCAGGGGTTGCAGGCGCTGAGCGAGCAGCAGCTCAAAGAAGGTGACTCGGCGCTGCTCCACGGCGATTTGCGGCAGGCGAATCTCCTCCGCGTCGCGCCGGCGCAGAAGAAGCCGCAGGTCGTCTTCCTCGACTGGGAGCTCTCGTTCTGGGGAGACCCGGCGCGCGACCTCGGCAGCCTGCTGTCCGACTACGTGCTCGGCTGGCTCGCGCCCGAACATCGCAGCGAAGTGCTCGCGCGCCCGACGCTCGCGGCCTTCACGCACGCCATGCTCGATGCCTACGCCGAAGCACGCGGAGAAGGCTTCAAGCTCGACGAGCAGTTCGAGCATCGCGTCGTGCGGTGGATTGGCGCGGCCCTGCTCATCGCGGTGTATGGCATCTCGCACTACGAGCAGGTGCTCGACGCCCGCGCGTTGGGCGTGTCGCGACACGCGCTCGACATGCTCGGCCGGCCCGGTGACTGGCCCGGCGTGCTCTGGGGAGACGGCTGATGCCTTCGCCTCCGTCGGACGAACGCGTTCGCAGCTTTCACAGCCGCATGTTCGCGCTGCGTGATGGCCCTGCGCCCTCGCTCGCGCGCGCGTCGGGTGACTCGGGCTTCGTCGCGCACCTGTCGATGAGCACGCACGGCGCGACCGGCTGGGACTGGAGCTTCCGCCTCGTTCGCCAGGGCGCCGGCTGGTCGTTCGTCTCTGATGGCAAGCTGACGCTCTTCCTCGACGAGCCCGGCCAGTTCGTGCCGATGGACGCGAAGCCCGGAGACCAGGTCGCCGTTCGCCTGCCGCGCGCGAGAGAGAACCTGTACCCCAACCGCTTCACGCTGCACGGAGGCCAGGGCGGTCCGGTGCTGCCGCATGGCTACGCGAAGCTGTACGTGCCCGTGACGTTCGAGGCCGCGTCAGCGCTGGTCGAAGCGTTCTCGTCGCGGTGGGCTGATCAACTGCGCTTCGGGCTGCACGTGTGCAACGCGCCGGTCGACTTCGCGCGCGCCGACTCGGCGGTCATCGACGTGGGCCCGCAAGACGAGGCGGGCGTCATCAAGGTGCTCGACGCCTTCATGCGCCAACACCCGAAGGCGCTGGTGACGCGTGGCCGCCCATACGGAACGAGCGATGGCCCACTCGGCTTGCCCCGCGCCGTTGGCCAGGGCCGCACCGACCTCGCCGATGGCTTTGGCTACCGCAAGTGTCAGGAAGCCATCGCCACCACCGGCGCGCGCTGAGTCGTTCCGTGCGAGGCTCCCCGCAGCACCGCGAGGAGGAATGATGGGGTACGTCAAGGCACAGGTTGGTCTCTCGAATCCGAGCAGGCCTGAGTTCGCAAAGCTCGACGTCTCTGCGCTCGTCGACACGGGCTCACTGATGCTGTGCATTCCGCAACACGTTCAGCTTCAGCTTGGGCTGGAGCAGGCCGAGACCCGTGAGATCTCGACCGCTGATGGTTCGCGACATGTCGTGCCGTACGTCGGCCCGGTTCGCGTCACCTTCGGCAACCGCCAGTGCTTCGTCGGAGCGTTGGTGCTGGGTGACGAAGTGCTGCTGGGGGCCGTTCCCATGGAGGACATGGACCTGGTCGTGCTCCCGGCAGAGCACCGTTTGGCGGTGAACCCCGAGAGCCCGAACATTCCGCACGCGCGTGTGAAGTGACGGTCACACCCGCGCGCTGAGGGCCTGCAGCAGCCCCGGTCCATCGTCGACGCCGAGCAGCACCGGCCGCTCGGACTTGCGCGTCACCAGCACGGTCGGGGAACCCAGCCGCGTTGCCCAGCAGCGCACCAGCCCCACGCCACTGACCCGGTAGATTCCGGTGAACCCCATCAGCCCACCGTTGCCGGCGATGCGGGTGACTCCACTGCCGAACGCCTTCAGCTCCGGTCCCGCCGCCACGGCCGCGACGTCGGAGAGCGGAATTCGAAGCTCGGACCACCCGCGCCGCTCGACCACCAACGCATCGGCTTCGAGCCGCACCGCCCTCGGCGACCACAGCACCGTCAGCAGCATCACCAGCGGCACGATGAAGCTGGGCAACGCCGACAACCACGCGATGGGCGCCGGCACCGACGGCTGCATCGCCACGAAGATGGGAATGGGAAACGTCAACGCGCCGATGGTGAGGGCTGCGATGGTGATCCACCTCACCGACGCTCCAACAGTCATGGGGAAACGCATGGGGACCGCTCCTTCGAAACGAATGAGCGCTCTTGAGCGAGCGCATGGCAGTCGCCAGAGCAGCGCTCGTGCCCGCTCAACCCGTTTGAACGACGAGCCCCGCGATGTGTTGCCACCATTTCAATCGCTCCGATTCACGATTTGAATCGACACGATTCGCCCCGGGTTCGGGTCGGGAAACACCCAGCACGAGCCGCTGACCCACCCGAGTCGCTTGTAACCATCGGCTGGGTCAAACCTGCCGACCGGCCGTGTGATTGCAGAGCGCCCCGCCGTGAAACACCACCCCCGCCTGCACGCCGAAGTCAGGCTGCTCCGACATTTCGTTGGCCCGTTGAAGTCGCACCCGTGGACGTTCGCGTTGCCCGACGGCGTCGTCGACATCAGCGACGAAGGCAAAGCCGTCTTTGGCGTGCCCGCGAACGAGCGCATCTGCCTCTCAGACCTCGGCAGCTTCTCGACGTTGCCCGGCCAGCCACACCTCGTGCGCGTGATGTCGGCCATCGCGGCGGGCCAGCCGTTCGAGATGCACTCGACGATTCGCCGGCGTGACGGGTTGCTGCGGGTCATCACCTGTTGCGGTGAGCCGGTGTTGGACGAGGCAGAGCGCGTCGTCAGCTACGAAGGGCTGCTCATCGACGACGCAGCCCAGACTGACGCGCTGGGGGCCCAGACGGTCGAGCGTGCCCAGCTCGAGCAGAGCCTCTCGGTGCTGCGCGCGGTCGTCGACGGAACCGAGCACGCCATCATCGCGACCGACACCACGGGCCTCATCACCCTCTTCAACTGCGGCGCCGAGCGGCTGCTGGGGTGGACCGCTGCCGAGATGGTGGGCCTGCAGACGCCTGAGGTCTTCCACGACGTGAACGAGGTGGTGGCGCACGCGAAGGGGCTCAGCCGACGGTTCGGTGAGAGGGTCGAGCCCGGCTTCGATGCGTTCGTCACCATTGCGCGGCGTGAACAGAGCGAGACGCGCGAGTGGACGTACATTCGCAAAGACGGGCACCGCCTCACCGTGTCGTTGACGGTCACGGCGCTGCGCAACCCCATCGGAACGCTCGTCGGCTTCCTCGGCGTGGCCATCGACGTGACGGCGCAGCGCCAGGCCGAAGCGGCGCGACGGGAGCACCTCGACCGCCTCGAGAAGATCTCCCGGCACCTGCCCGGCGTCGTCTACCAGTACCAGGTCTTCCCCGATGGGCGCTCGGCGTTTCCGTGGTCGAGCGAGGCGATGCGCTCCATCTACGGGCACGAGCCCGAGGCGCTCAGGCACGACGCCAGTCAGGTGTACTCGCGCATTCACCCCGACGACCTCGACCGCGTGCAGCAAAGCATCGCCACATCGGCGCAACAGCTCACGCCGTGGACAGACGAGTACCGCGTGCGCGTGGGCGACTCGCTGCGGTGGGTGCACGGCAACGCGACACCCGAACGTGGTCCTGACGGCAGCGTGCTCTGGCACGGCTACATCTCGGACATCACCGAGCGCAAGACGTTCGAAGAGGCGCTGGTGGTGGCGCGCGAGCAGGCCATCGAGGCGAGCCGGGTGAAGAGCGAGTTCCTCGCGAACATGAGCCACGAGATTCGCACGCCGCTCAACGGCATTCTGGGCCTCACCGAGCTGTTGCTCGACTCAGGCCTCGAGCCCCAGGAGCGCCACCTGCTCGGCGCGATTCGCACGTCGGGTGAGACGCTGCTCACGTTGATCAACGACATCCTCGACCTGTCGAAGGTGGAGTCGGGGAAGCTGCAGCTCGAGACGGTGCCGTTCGCGCCGAGCGAGCTCGTCGAGCGCGTGATGCAGGTGGTGGGCGTGCGCGCGAAGGAGAAGGGGCTGTCGCTGACGGTCGAGCTCGAGCGGTCAGTGCCGCCGCGGGTGCTCGGAGACCCGACGCGGGTGCAGCAGGTGGTGACGAACCTCGTGAGCAACGCGGTGAAGTTCACCGAGAAGGGCTCGGTGCGCATCGTGGTGCGGCGCGCGGAGTCGAAGGGGCTCACCGTCGACGTGCACGACACCGGCATCGGCATCGCAGCCGACAAGCTCGACGCGTTGTTCGAGGCGTTCTCGCAGGTCGACGGCAGCATCACCCGCCGCTACGGCGGCACCGGCCTGGGCCTCACCATCAGCAAACGGCTCGCCGAGCAGATGGGTGGCCGGCTGTCGGTGGTGAGCCGGGAAGGGGTGGGCTCGACCTTCACGGTGACGTTGCCGTTGCCGCCCGCAGAGGCAGGGTCGCCACGAGCTCTCGAGGTGGAGTCCCCCCGCCCTGCGCGGGCGCTCAAGGTGCTGGTGGCCGAGGACAACGCCATCAACGCGCTGGTGGTGCGGTCGCTGCTCGAGCGAGACGGCCATGAAGTGACCATCGTCGCGAGCGGGCTCGAAGCGGTGCAGGCGAGCGCGCAGCCCGGGTGGGATCTGGTGTTGATGGATATGCAGATGCCGGTGCTCGACGGGCTCGAGGCGACGCGGCGCATTCGGGAACGGGAGCGCGCGAGCGGCACGCGCGTGCCCATCTACGCGCTGACCGCGAACGCGATGAAGGGCGACCTCGAGCGCTGCACCGACGCGGGCATGGACGACTACCTCACGAAGCCGGTGAACCTCGCGGTGCTGCGGCAACGGTTGGCGGCGGTGGCGGGTGAGGCACGCGGTCAGCTGCGGCTGGCCATCTGAGCGCCGGGCTCAGAGCTCCTGAACCTTGCCGCTCTTGAACGTCTTCGGGTCGAGCGCCTCGTTGGCCCGGAAGATGAGCCCGGCCGCGCCGCTGGTCTCGGTCTGCGAGGCGCGCGACCAGGAGACGACCGCGATGCTCCCGTCGGCCGCCTGGGTCAGCGGCCTCACACCCGCATGGGCATGACGACCGACGTCGACGCGCGGTCACCGGGAGCGTGCACGACGCCCGGGCTGTGCTCGTCACCCAGCTCGAGGGCGATCTCGTCGGTGTCCATCACCGAGAGCACGTCCATCAGGTAGCGGGCGTTGAAGCCGACGGTGAGCGAGCCGCCGCGATACGCGACCTCGAGGTCGTCCTTCGCCTCGCCGAGGTCGGGGTTGTTCGCGGTGATGCGCAGCAGGTTCTCCGACAGCGAGAGCTTCACGGCGTTCGACTTGTCGCTCGACAGCAACGCGATGCGCTTGAGCGCGTCGTGGAAGCGGCCGCGGTTCACGAGCAGCTGGCGGTCGCTCTCCTTGGGAATCACGCGCTGGTAGTCGGGGAACTGCCCGTCGATGAGCCGCATCACCATCGAGAGGCCCGGCTTCTTGAAGAGCGCGGAGTTCTCGGCGAAGCCCAGCTGGCACTCGGCGTCGGGCGCCTCGTCGAGCAGGCGCTTGAGCTCGAACAGACCCTTGCGCGGGATGATGACGCCGCCCTTGAGCTTGAAGTCTCCGGCGAGGTCGCGCTCGACCATCGCGAGGCGGTGACCGTCGGTGGCCACCATGCGCACCTTGCCGCCTTCACGGGGCTCGAAGAAGACGCCGTTCAAGATGTAGCGGGTCTCGTCGTGCGAGATGGCGAAGGCGGTGCGCTTGATCATCTCGAGCAGCGTCGTGCCCGTGAGCTTCACCAGCGGCGCGTTCTCTTCCTTCGGGAGCTTGGGGAACTCCTCGGGCGCCATGCCGACGATCTTGTAGTGCGCCGCGCCGGACGTGATTTCGGCGTAGTTGTTCGACAGCTTCTTCACCGTCAGGCTCGCCTCAGGCAGGAACGAGACGATGTCGTAGAGGGTCTTCGCCGAGACGGTCACGGCGCCGGGCTTCATGACCTCGGCCTGGTGCTCGGACACGATGCCGATGTCGAGGTCGAACGCGGTCACGGTGACGCCGGTCTTGGTGGCGTTCACGAGCACGTTCGAGAGGATGGGCATCGTGGCCTTCCGCTCGACGATGCCTTGCGCGCGGGAGAGGGCCTTCTTGAGTTCATCGGCGGCGATGCGGAATTCCATGGCGGCCGGGTGTAGCCCTGCAGTCACCCTCGTTCAAGCTGATCAGCGCCACGCTTTCCACAGGCTGCCAACTGGGCGAGAAGGCCCTCGTGCGACGCCGGAAGGAACCGAAGTGGCTGCAGGCTGCGAAGGCGCGTGACGGCGTCGTCGAGGGGGGCGATTTTCTCTCCCGCGCGCTGTCACGGGCAGGCGTGCTGCCGCTGAACGAGGCCGAGCGTGCGATTCGGGAGGGCCGGGTCTCCGTCAACGGCAAGGTGGCGACGGTGGTGGTGGCTCCGCTCGAAGAGGGTGCACGCATCGAGGTCGATGGAGAGCGTGTCGACGTCTCGCCCTCCACCCGCGTGCTCGCGTTTCACAAGCCGAAAGGCCTCGTGGTCGATGGGCGTGACCGTGAGGGCATCGGCACCGTGTTCGAGCGGTTGCATCAGCTGCTCCCGACCGAGCTCAAGGGCTACGGCTGGCTCGCGGTGGGCCGGCTCGACCGTGACACGACGGGGTTGTTGTTCTTCACGAACGACGAGCGCTTCGTGGCGCACGCGACCGACCCCGAGACGAAGCTCCCGAAGCGGTATGTGGCGACGGTGAGCGGGCGTATCAGTGACGCGAAGCTCGAGAAGCTGCGCACTGGCGTCGAGCTGGAGGACTTCTCGACCCTGCCGGCGAAGGCCGAGCGGCGCGGGCTGCACGACGTCGCGCTCACGCTGACCGAGGGGAAGTTTCATCAGGTGAAGCGCATGCTCGGCGCGGTGGGCCTGGCAACGCTCGAGCTGCATCGTGAGGCGGTGGGTGAGTACGTCATCGACGTGCCCATCGATTCGATTCGGTTGCTGACCGATGAAGAGGTCGAGCGGTTGCTCGGCTATCACCCGCGTCATCTGGACTGACCTGCTCCTGAAGAAAGTTGTCCCCTGCATTCAGGGTGAGACGACTCACTCGCATGCGCTTCTTCCTTCTCGTGTCTTTGTTCGTCATGGCCTCGTGCGGCGGCCCGATGGCGTTGTGTGATTCCCGCTCGTGCACCGGTTGCTGTGATGCCTCGGGCATCTGCCAATCAGGAGCCTCAGACCTCGCCTGTGGCCGCCAGGGAGAGTTCTGCCGTGCGTGCGGAGGTAGCTCGGTGTGCCAGTCGCAGGTGTGCTCGTCGTTCGGCGCGGGTGGCGGCAATGCGGGTGGAGGCAGTGTGACCGCAGGCGGAGCGGCAGGTGGCTCCATCGCCGGAGGAGGAAACGCCGCGGGTGGGAGCGGATCAGCCGGTGGATCAGCGGGCGGATCAGCAGGTGGATCAGCGCTCGGCGGTGGGTCGGCAGCGGGCGGCTCGGCGGGTGGAATGGCCGCATGCGTGATGACGGGGCTGACCTGCACGAGCGCCACGCAGTGCTGCACGACCAACAGCAACTGCGGCATCACCACGACCAGTCCCAACACCACCATCTGCTGCGGCAAACAGGGCTCGCCGTGCTCGCTCGGCAGTTGCTGCGCGCCTTCCATCTGCCGCACCATCAGCGGGTCGATTCGCGTGTGCCAGTAGACGCTCAGCGCTTCGGAACGGCGCTCAGCAGCTCGTCACAGGCGAGGCCGTTGAACTGGGCCTTCGCGCGTTGGGCGGTGGTGCTGCTCGCGTTGCCCCACTCACGCTCCACGACCTGCAGGGCCTGACAGGCGCCCACGGTGTCGCCCCGCTTCTGACGAACCTGCGCCAGCATGAGCGCGGCTCCTGCGTTCGGCACCAGCAGCAGGTTGGCTCCACAGAAGGCGCTCGCTCGTGAGAGCGCGTCTTCGGCTTCCGCGAGACGGCCCATGGCCAGCAACAACACGCCGTAGTCTTCGAGATAGGGGTGACCATCTTCGAGTGACTTGAGCTGAAAGAACTCGAGCGGCGGTGCTGGGCCGAATGACTCGCGCGCGACGAACGCTTCGGCCGCAAGCCCCGGCGACACCATTCGAGCCGGTGTCCACGCCATCAGCCACACGAGCTGCCGATACTCATTCCAGCTCGGGCCCTCGAGCCGCTTCCGCCACTGCTCGACCCACGCCGCGCGCCGCTGCCGCACTTCATCGAACGGCAGCCACCCTTCGCGCAGCGCGATGCCGAGCAGATACGGCGTCGCGTCACTCGAGAGGTCCACCGGACGCTCCAGCACGTCGGCGCTCCGCAGCGTCGCGAGCACCAGCTGCTTCGCCTGCTCGGTCGACCCGAGCTCGAGCAGCGCCTGCGTCTTCATGAAGACGGCTTCAGTCGGCGGCGGCGGCCGCGCACCCTGCGTGAGGTCGACCGCCAGAAAGCCCTGAAAGTCAGCCTCGGCCATCGTGCGCCACATCGCCAGCTGGGTCGGGTCGAGCGCCGCGCCGACATCGCCACGCAGATACTCGGCGACCACGTCTTTCGGAGTGCCGAGGCCATGGAGCGCGGCGAGCCTCGTCCACGTCGCGGTCTTCCCTGCGCTCGGGTTCAGTCGCACCATGTCGCGCGCGAGCGCATCGAGCGCCGAACACTGGCCCTCGACGTTGTGCAACGAGCCCAGCCGGTGCGCGCACGCCGTCTGCCCCGGTGTCGTCGCCAGGCAACGCTCGAGCAGCGCGTGCGCCTCGTCGCGATGCCCCTCGAGAAACAGCCGGCGTGCGTCTTTGCTGAGGCCCCAGGTGCACGCGCCGTCGAGCTGTCGCGCCGCGCGGAACGCGTCCAGCGCTCCGACGTCGCTGCCGAGCAGGTACCGAATGGAGCCGAGACCGCCCCACAGCTGCGCGTCCCCAGGCCATTGCTCGACGAGGCGCGAGAACCGGCGCTCAGCCTCTCTCCAGTCGGGAGGGTCGGAGAAGGTGGGGCCCAACGCGTCGAGCAGCGACTGATCTCGTGGCGTGAGCGTGGCCTTGCGCTGCTGCGCTTGATGCCAGGGCGTGAGGTCTCGTGCTGAGCCGGGCGCCTCGGTGCCAGCGAGGAACGCGAGCTGCAACGCCGCCTCGGAGAACGAAGGGTCGTCGCGAAGGGCCTCGACGAGCGGGCCACGTTCGTCGCCGACCCCGGTCGCCAGCGCCTGCATCGCCTGCTTGAAGCGCTGTCTCGACTGCTCGGTGCTCGCGTTGGCCATCGACAGGTCGGCGAACCGCACCGGGGTTTGCTTCGTGAAGTGCCTCGCAGCGCCTGCTCCAGCGAGCACCAACACGACGGCCGCGAGCACCAGACGACCAGCCCTGGGCCAGGGTCGAAGCGCTGTCGAGAGTTCGGCGAGCAGGTCTTGCATCGACGCGAAGCGGGCCCCCGGGTCGACTGACAACCCGCGGCGCAGCACACGCCACACGGCCGACGGAACGCCCCGCGGGGCATCGACTGGCGGCCCCTCGAGCCGCGCCAGGACCAACCCCGACAGGGTCGTTGCGTCCATCGGGCGGGTGCCGGTGATTCCCTCGGCGAGCGCGATGCAGAACGCGAACTGATCACTCGCGGCGCTGCTCGGCTGGCCCTGCAGCATGCCCGCGTCCATGTAGGCCGGGGTTCCAAGCAGCGCGCCTGTCTGGGTCAGTCTGACGTCGAGCGCGCCGGGCGTGGGAGCGGTGAGCGTTGGTTGACTGGCCTCGGCCGCGAGCCCGAAGTCGGCCACGCGGACCCGGCCCTCGCGGTCGATGAGCACGTTGTCGGGCTTGAAGTCGCGATGAATCAGCCCTCGTGCGTGTGCGGCCCCGAGGCCCTGACCTGCGTCGAGGAAGACGCGCACCACCTGCTGCCAGGTTCGCGGCGTCTCGAGCCAGTCGCTCAGCGGCGCGCCGTCGACGTACTCCATCGCCACGAAGCGCACGCCTGACTGGTCGCCCACCTCGTACACCGACACGACGTTCGGGTGAGAGAGCCGCGCCATCGCCTGCGCCTCTCGCATCAACCGGGCATGGAGCGCCGCTTCACCGCTCCCGCCACCACGCAGCACCTTCACCGCGACGTCGCGTTTCAGCGACGCATCGCGAGCGAGGTACACCTCTCCCATCGCGCCAGCGCCCAGGAAGCGAAGCACCTCGTAGCGACCCAACCGGCTGCCCGCCGAGAGCTGCTCGCCGACCTGCTGATGAACCGTGGTCCCGGGCAGCGTCGCGCCAGTGCTCGACGTCAGCGCCGAGATGACCAGCCGGCAATCGGCGCAGTGCTCGAGGTGAGCACGGACCTCTGCCGCAGCCTCGGCGGAGAGTGCTCCGTCTGCGAACTGAACGAGCGAGGCCTCGGAAGGACAACTCATGAGCCGTGGCACGCTACTCGACGCCGGCAGCATCAGCCGGGTCGATCCGCGTGTGCAGGAGGTCTTACCAGTACCGGTCTGGCAGCATTCTTTCGTGGAGGACTCGCACGACCTGTCGGCCTTCGAGAGCACGCCAGCCCGCCTGCGGAGTACAACCCGCACATGGCGTCACCCTCTGCTCCACCGCCTCCCGTCAGGCTCTTCGCTCCTTCGGAAGAACGGCGCCGCAGTCTCACCGTCGTCGGCGCGCAACCGTACGGCGTGCGCGACCTCTACCACTCGCTGCTCGCCGCCTCGTGGACGCAGGTCATCGGCCTCGTCACGCTCGTCTTCCTGCTGATCAACGCGCTCTTCGGCCTCGGCTACTGGGCCGTCGGCGGCATCGCGAACGCAGACCCGACGAGCTTCAAGGACCACTTCTTCTTCAGCATCCACACCTTCGGCACCATCGGCTACGGCAGCATGTACCCGCAGAGCACGGCCGCCGAGATCCTGATGACCGCCGAAGCGCTGACGAGCCTCTTCATGAACGCGTTCGTCACCGGCCTCGCGTTCGCGCGCTTCGCCCGGCCCACCGCGCGCGCCACCTGGTCGAAGGTCGCCTGCATCTGCGACCGCGAGGGCGTGCCGACGTTGATCATTCGCGTCGCCAACGAGCGCCTCAACCACGTGGTCGACGCCACCATGAAGGTCGCCATCATTCGTGCCGAGGTGACGAGAGAAGGAGAGCGCCTGCGCCGCGTCATCGACCTCACGCTCGCGCGCAACACGTCGCCGTCGTTCATCCTCACGTGGATGGCGATGCACCCCATCACCAGGGAGTCTCCGCTGTACGGCATGACGCCCGAACAGCTCGCCGCGACGGACAGCGAGATCATCGTCACGCTCACCGGCCTCGATGAGACGCTCGGCCAGATGATTCACTCGCGCACGAGCTACCTGCCGAGCGAGATTCGCTACGCGCAGCGCTTCGTCGACGTCATCGGCGGCAACCGCAACGGCAAGCGCGTGGTCGACCTCACGAAGTTCCACGACACCATGCCGTCACCGCTCTCGCGCGAGGTGATGGGTCTGCCGCCGATGTCGTGAGGCCCGGTGCCCAATCGCTCCATCAAGCGCGGGAGCGCCGTGAGAATCGGACGAAGAACAGCTGCATCAGCAGAGCGCGAGTGACACGGCTGGTGCCTGAAGCCTCGAGTGCCATTGGGCCCGACGAATCGCCGAATGTCCGTGCGAGTCGCGAGGCCGGGCACCATCTGGGGCATGTCCGGTGGCCGACACCGGGCGTCTGCTGGCGGACACGTTTTTGTGTCTGCTGGCGGACACCGCGCGTCAAGCAGCGGACATGCGTATGAGGCCCGACCCCGGCCGGCGTCGTCGCCGTCGGTCGAAGACATTCTGTCCTGCCCCCGCCACTCGAGGCTTCGGAGCGCGACGTCTCAGACCTTCGCTTCTCGAGGCCGCGAGTCGGCCGGTCGAGTCCCCTCCGCTCCCAGCGCGCCCCTTCGGTCCGCGTTAGGACTGACGCCATGAAGACGACGCTCTGGGGTTGGGGTGCGCAACGACGGGTCGAGTGCGACGTGTTCACGCCCGAGAGCGCGGCCGACGTCCGCGGGTTGCTCGATGCCCAGGGCACGCTCGCGCGGGGACTCGGCCGCTCGTACGGAGACGCCGCGCTCAACGAACACCGCCGCGTGCTCACGATGACGCGCCTCGACCGCTACCTCTCGTTCGACGAAGCGACCGGCGTGCTGCGCGCAGAAGCAGGCGTCAGCCTCGTTCAGCTCGTGCGCGACTTCGGGCCACGCGGGTTTCTGCCCTTCATCACGCCAGGCACGAAGTTCGTGACGCTCGGCGGCTGCATCGCCAACGACGTGCACGGCAAGGCGCACCACGCACAGGGCTCGTTCCTCGAGAGCGTCGACTCCTTCCGCATGGTGACCGCCACCGGAGCGACCGTCACCGCGAGCCGCGCCGAGAACGCCGACCTCTTCTTCGCGAGCTTCGGAGGCATGGGACTGCTGGGCGTCATCACCGACGTCACGTTGAAGCTGAGGCGCGTCGAGACCACGTGGTTCCGCCAGCGCGCCATCGTCGTGAAGCACCTCGAGGCGATGCTCGACGCGCTCGAAGAAGCCGACGCCACGTTCCCGTACTCCGTCGCGTACGTCGACCCGCTGGCGACTGGAGCCTCCCTCGGCCGCGGCGTGCTCACGGTCGGTGACCACGCCACGCTCGCGGAGCTGCCGAAACAACGGGAGCCGCTCCACGTCGGGGCCGGCGCGAAGCTGCTGGTTCCCTTCGAGCTGCCCGAACTCACGCTCAACCCGCTCACGATTCGCCTCGTCAACCAGGTGATTCAAGCGGTGCTGCGCAACGCCGGCGACCTCAGCCACGCGGAGTCGTTCTTCTACCCCCTCGACGCCATCAACGAGTGGAACCGGGGCTACGGCAAACGCGGCTTCATTCAGTACCAGTTCGTGGTGCCGATGGAGGGCGGGCGGAAGACCCTGCGCACGCTGCTCGAGACCATCGTCTCGTCGGGGCAGCTGCCGTTCCTCAACATCTTGAAGCGCATGGGCCCGTCGAACGCTGCGCCCCTGTCGTTTCCGATGAAGGGCTACACGTTCGCCATCGACTTCCCCGTGCGTGATGGGCTGGTCGAGCTGACGCACCGCCTCGACGCGATGGTGGCCGACGCGGGCGGGCGCACGTACCTCGGCAAAGACTCGTACCTCGAGGCCGCGACGTTCAGGCGCATGTACGCGCGGCTCGACGAGTGGCTCGCGGTGAAGCGCAGGTGGGACCCGGCCAACGTCTTCACGTCGGACCTCGGCCGCCGGCTCGGACTCGGTTGAGCTCTTTCCCTGCTCGGGAATCGACGCGATGTCGTCGTCGCGGCTCTGTCACGGCATGATCCGACTTCTCCTGCGCGCCTCGGCCGTCATGTTCACCATCTCGGGTGTCGCGATGCTCCTGGCCCCCGCCGCGATGCTCTCGGTCGTCGGTATCGGCGCCGAGCCGGTGCCGTCGTTTCTGCTCCGCACCGAGGGCGCGCCGCAGCTGGCGCTGGCGATACTGCTGTGGGTCGCTCCGGTCGAAGGCACGGCAGCACGGCCGGCGCTGGCGGCCGTCTTCCTCTTCCACGTGCTCAGTTCACTCGTCGACCTCGATGCCCATCGGTTGGGGCTCGTCGGGCCGGCCGCCGTTCCCAGCGCTGTGGTTCGCCTCGCACTCGCGGGGTGGGCGGTGTGGGCGTTGGTCGCGACGAGCAGGGCTGCACCGGTCGACGTCGCAGAGTGACGGCGCTACAGCGCACGTGATGGCTCCTGCGACTCGCAGTGACTTCGGCCGACTGCTGCGCCAGTGGAGAACCCAGCGTCAGCTCACGCAGCTCGAGCTCGCCCTTCGAGCCGGCACGACGCCGCGGCATCTGTCGTTCCTCGAGACGGGGCGCTCCAGACCAGGCCGCGAGCTCGTCGGCCGCCTGTGCACGGCACTCGAGCTGCCAAGCGCGTGGAGCACGCAGTTCGTGCTCGCAGCCGGTCTGCCAGGAGACCAGGCACAGACGACCGAACCGGTCCTCGCTCCAGTGCGTCGGGTGCTCGAGCAGATGCTGCGCGCCCACGAGCCCTTTCCGGCCTGGTTGTCTTCACGCGGGTTTCGCTTTCACCGCTCGAACAGGGCCGCCGAGCGCTTGTTTCCCGGTCTCTGCCAGACGACGCCGGAGCAGATCGTCGACTCGTGGTTCGGCGCGGGGCCGTTTCGCGAGCGCATCGAGAACTGGCACGACGTGGTGTGGGCAGGGCTGTCGAGTCTGCGCCGCGATGCGCGAGGCGGCGAGCCTGAGCTGCTCGCGTTGCTCGAGCGCGCCGAGAGACTCGCGACGGCCTTGCCCGCGCCTTCACGTGAAGCCGCACACGACGTGCCGGCCCTCTGCACGCGCTTTCGAATGGGCAAGAGAGTCGTCAGCACCTTGTCGACGGTCGTGCGCTTCGACACGGTACTGGGAGGCGCAGTGTCCGACCTTCGGGTCGAGCTGATGTTCCCGGCTGATGCTGCGAGCGAGCGCTGGTTTGTGCGCGCGGTGAAGTGACTCAGCGCCCCGTTGCCTTGCGACGTTCTTCCTCACGTTTGGTGGCGATGCGCGCCATCGCCTCTTTCACCTGACGATCGGGAGGACCGAACGCCATCGCCAGGCGCAGGTTGTTCTCAGCGCCCTGCAGGTTGCCGCGCGCCTCGTCGTCCAGTGCCGCCTTCAGCATCACCTTCACGCGTTCGCTCGGCACCGCGGGAAGACCGCCTGCTGGAGTCCGCATCGACAACGAAGCCATTCGTGCCCCCGTTCAAGAATCGAAAGGTGAAGTGTCTGGCCCATCTGACTCGCCGACACCGTCAGCGGCAACAGGCGCTCCGCGCACACCAGATGACGTTCACGCACCAGTCCGGCTAAGCGCGCGTCATGAAATTCTGGCTGATGAAGAGCGAGCCCGACGTCTTCTCCATCGACGACCTGAAGCGCGAGAAGAAGACCGGCTGGGACAGCGTGCGCAACTACCAGGCCCGCAACTTCATGCGCGACGAGATGCAGCTGGGCGACCTCGTGCTCTTCTACCACTCGAACGCCGAGCCCTCGGGCATCGCCGGTGTGGCGAAGATCGTCGGCCCCGCGACTCCCGACCCGCTGCAGTTCGACAAGAAGAGCGAGTACTACGACGAGCGCAGCACGAAGGATGAGCCGGCGTGGCTCATGGTGACGGTGGGCTTCGTCGAGAAGTTCGAGCACGTGCTTCCGCTCGCCGACCTGAAGGCCGAGAAGGCGTTGGCCGGCATGGGCGTCATTCAGAAGGGCCAGCGGCTGTCGGTGCAGCCCGTCTCGAAGGAGCACTTCGTGAAAGTGCTCTCGCTGGCGAAGGCGAAGACGAGCGTCTGATCAGCGCGCCCCGCAGCTGTCGGTGACCTGTTGGTTGTGGGTCGTGACGGCCTGCTGCACGGCCTCGAGCTCAGGACCGCTCGCGACGAGCAAGGCTTCACGCGCGACGAACTGCGCCTCGTGCTCACGGTTGAGCAGGTCGAGCGCCACGAACGGGAGCATCACCAGCAGACCCGCCGCAGACACGATCAGCGCCGCAGTGCTCGGTCCGTAATCGGCGCGTCCTCCCTTCGGTCGCGTCGCCTGCGCGTTGAACATGAGCGCGAGCCCCGCCGACATCGCGAGCAGCGAGCCCGCCATCACCGTGATCCAGATGGGCCGGGCCCAGCGGTGAATGCCGCCGCGCGCGTGCTTCGCGAGGTCAGCGTCGTACTCGGCCACCAGCGCGGGCGCGTTCAGGCGCTCGAGGGCCGCACGTGGCGCGAGGCGCGAGTCTCCGAGGAAGAAGGAGTACCCCGAGGCGCCGGCGGTGTGGCTGCGCGCCGGCCCGCTGAAGCTGAAGGTGGGCGCTCTGCCGACGGAAGGGTTCACCGTGAAGCCGGAGTCGTCGACGATGTCGAGCCGCGCCGAGGCAGGCACCAGCGTGAGCGAGCGGGGGAAGGTGCAGCCTGCTCCCGGCGGCCCCGACGGTGGCGTGCCGTAGTTGATGGTGGCGCAGCCCGCGAGTCCGCAAGCGAAGGTGGCGAAGAGCGTTCGCATCAGGCCCGACACTCTACCCACGACTGACGCGCAGGCTCTCGCCCGAGTCGAGCGTCGCCGCGGTGAGTGGTAGCTGGGCGCGCATGCGACTCAGAGACTTCGCGACGCCGTTGGCCGGAGCCGTCTTCGTGGTGATGGCGGCGACCGGCCTGCTCATGTTCTTCGAGAAGGGCACCCCGCTGGGGAAGGAGCTGCACGAGTGGCTCGGGGTCGCGTTCGTCGTCGGCGTGGTGCTGCACGTGAGTACCAACTGGGCACCACTGAAAGCGCACCTCGGTCGATGGCCTGGGCGAGTGCTCGCTGTCGTGGGCGCTGCCCTGCTCGTCGTCGCCGTCTTCCCCGCGAAGAACGACCGCCCGCCGAATCCGTCACGAGGCATCACGCTCGCGGTGTCGCGCACGTCGCTGAAAGACCTCGCGCCCCTCACGAAGCGGAGCGTCGACGAGCTCGTCGAGGCGCTGCGGTCCGCTGGGTATCAGGCGACCGCCGAGAGCTCTCCCGACTCGCTCGTGGGTGAAGACCGCGAGAAGCGCGCGCTGGTGCTGGGCGTGTTGTTCCCTGCGGCGCAGCGCTGATCAGCGTCGCTTGCCCGCAACGGGGTCGAGGTGGCTGCTCAGGTGCATCGCGCGCAGCAGCGCCTTCTTCATGCGTTGCCGCCAGCGCGCGTCCGACCGCGGCACCAGCGCGCTCTGCACCAGCATCATCGCTCCCAGCACCGCCACGTGCGCCTCGGGGTCGAAGCCGTCCTTGAAGTCCTTCGACTGCTCGACGACGCCCTTGATGAGGCCAAGCCACGGCGCGGCCTCCGACTGCAGCCACGTGAGCACCGCGTCTGGGCGCTCGAGCAGCTCGAAGGCGAGGAACCGCGAGGGCGCCTCGTTCTCGTCGAAGCGCTCGAGCACCAGCTCGATGAGCGCGCGGTAGCGGTCGTGCGAGCGGCTGACGAGCTCGGCGGCGACGGCGGGCAGTTGCTCACGGAACCGCAGCGCGAGCAGCTCGTACACGCCCTCGCGCAGCTTCTGCTTCGTGGGGAAGTGGTGGAGCAGCGCCTGCTTGCTCATGCCTACCGCGTCGGCGACCGCCTGAACACTCGAGCCCTCGGTGCCGTGCGCAGCGAACGTCGCGAGGGCCGCGTCGAGAATGCGGTCGCGTGGCGATGCGCGAGGCGTTCGGGGCATGGCGCCCTCGTAGTCAGCCTGCGCGTCGAGGGGAAGACCACTGCGTGCGCGCCAGCCACACGAGGTTCCCCACCAGGAACGCGATGTTCACGGCGCGCGCAAACGGCGGCGCCCCCTCGGGCCAGAGCTGCCCCAACAACACCACGCCGTTGAGCACCATCAACACGATTGGCACGACCTTCATCGCATCTCCTCACGAGCAAGCCGGTTGAACGCGTCAGAGGCCGTGGCCCGCACGAAGAAGTCGCCGGCCTGTGGCGCCTCGACCGGGTAGGGAATGCGGCCGCCGTCCGGCGCGACGTACGCCTCGGGGTCGACGTACACGACAGTGAGCCCGCGCTCCCGTGCTCGCATCTGCACGAGCCGCCGGTCTGCGTGCACACCCACCACCAGCAGGCTCTTCGCGCGCGGGTCGTAGTCGATGGTCGGGTAGTAGGGGCCCCAGTCGTAGCGGCGCAGCGAGACCTCGGGCAGCCCGAGCACCGCGCACTGCGAGTCGAAGTTGTTGGTGATGACGGGCCCGACGAGGTGGCCTTCGTGATGAAGGCGGGACAGGTGCGCGTAGAAGTCGGTCGAGCCCGCGACGAGACACGCGCGGTAGATGTCGGTCATCTCGCGGTACTTCGCCTCGGGGGCGCGGAAGAGCGAGAGCAGGCCGTCGTGCTGCGCGCGGAAGATGAAGCCGTAGTTCGCCTGCGAGACGCCGTAGATGCGGTGCAGCGTCGAGAGGTGCGGAATGCCCGCCTCGATGGAAGGACCGCAGCCGAGCTCGAGCTGCGCAGGGAAGAACGCCTTCAGACGTTCGGGCTCGATGAAGGTGGGCTCCTGCCGTGTGAGCGTTTTGCGCAGGCCCACGTCGAAGAACACGCGCCACGGGCGCTCGGCCCAACCGTCGGGAGGCTGGTACGACGCCGTCTTCACCACCACGTCGAGGTTCTCGAAGTGTGCAGGAATGGCGTGATTCCGCTCCGCGTCCATCGGGTGGAGCCGCCGTCGCGTCAGCGTCGCCTCGAGGTCGCCGCGGAGAAATCGGCCAGCTCCCAATTCCTGCCATTCGCCCTGGCGCAGGCCTTCGCGGATGGCGACTTCGTATTCGTCGACGTGCTCCTTCGGCAGCGTGACGTTCATGACGAGGTACGCGTTGCGCAGCACGAAGTCGCGCCCCTCGAGGCCGTACTCGTCGAAGAAGTGCAGCAGCCGCCGCTTCTTGTCCTCGGGCCCGGTCCACCCGCTCAGGCGCGCGTTGCTCGGGTGTTGATGCCGCCGCCAGATGCTCTCGGTGAAGCGCCGATGCCAGCCGCTCGCGTCGGAGTCGACGTGGCGACGGTAGCGCTCGAGCAGTTCGTCGCTGAGGTTCGGAATGAGCGTGAAGGGAAACTGCATCAGCGTCTCCTGGCAGTCACGACGAGGTCGGGGCCGAGCCCTCGTGCGTAGAGCGCCGTGCATTCGTCGTGGGTGAGGAAGCCCGCCAGCAGGTGCAGGTTGCACTCGCTGGTGAAACGAACGTCGGTGAAGTCGGCGCGAACGAGCAGCGCTTCGATGGAGCGTCGTGAGAACACGTGCAGGTGATCGGCGCGGAACGAGCGGTACTTCGCGGCGAAGACCTCGCGCTCCACCGCATCCATCGAAGGAACGATGAAGCAGACGAGGCCGCCCGCAGCGCAGCGCGCGAACGCGTCGTTCACCTCGGCGCGCACGTCGGCGATGTGCTCGAGCACGAACTGGTACAGCACCACGTCGAACTGGCCCGCGACGTCGCGACAGGTTCCGGTGACGGTGTCGAAGCCGTACAGCGAGCGGCACGTCTCAACCGCCGCAGGGTTCACGTCGACGCCGGTGGTGCGAAGTCCGAGCCCTTCTGCGACCGCGCGTGTGAACCCGAAACCGGAGCCAACCTCGAGCAACGTTCGCGCGGTGGGGTGAAGCGCGCGCAGTCGTTCGATGAGCCGTCGGCCCTTCTGCTCTCGGTATTCGCGCTCGGCCGCGTACGCGTCGTAGCCCGCGCCATCGGTGCGCTTCGTCTCGTAGTACCGCGCGTCGTAGGTCGACGGTGGCGCGGCTCCGCGAAGCAGCACGCCGTGACCGCAGGTCGAGCAGCGGCCCATCGTCAGCACACCGTCATCGCTGCACGCAGCCGCCGAACCGTCGCAGAGCGGACAAGGCGCCGAGAGCGGCGGCAGTGGCGCAGTGAAGGAGCGCGCGAGCACCGAGAGCCGCTGCTCCACCGAAGCCGAGGCCGGCGTCTCGTCACACCAGCGCTGCACCACCGCGCTCCAATCGGCGATGCGCAGCGTCTTCGTGACGAGCGCGACGTGCTCGTCGGTGTCCACGAAGACGCGCAGCCCCTCGAGCCTCATCGCGACCCTCGCCGCCCGTACAACCGGAGCGCGGGCACGAAGTCGGCCATCACCTCGAGCGTCGACCTCCACGGAATCGAGCCGAACGCCGAGGCGCCACGCCGACGGCGCTGAAACGTCACCGGCACTTCCTCACATGAGAGCCCGAGCGCGCGCGCCGAGACGCCGATGAAGCACTGCCAATGTCTGAAGTGATGACGGTGCTCGAGCAGCTTCACCAGGTGCGCGTGTCGGCAGACGAAGAAGGCCGACTTGTGGTCGCTCACCTGAGTGCCGAAGCCGACGTTGAGCGCGGTGTTGAGGCCACGCGAGAGCACCTGGCGCAGCGGGCCTTCGCTCTCGATGCGTCTGCGCGCGCCCTGAACGAAGTCGAGGCCACGGGAGCGTGCATGCGCGAGCACCACGGGAAGGTCTTCGGGTCGGTACTGCAAATCGCCGTCGAGGCTCGCGACCCATTCGCCCCGCGCAGCCGTGAGCGCCGTGCTCCACGACTGGGGAATGCCGCGGCGGCGGTCGTGGTGACGCACGACGAGACGGGAGTGCCGTTCTGCCAGACACAGCATCTCGGCATGGCTGCCGTCGGAGGAGCCGTCGTCGACGAGCACGAGCTCGCCATCGAGGGCCTCGAGCACCGGTGAGACGCGCGCCCAGAGCTCGTCGAGGTTCTCTCGTTCGTTCAGGCACGGCACGAGGACGCTGACCTGAGGCACGCCGGGCATCCTCGATACCTCCGCGCCGGGCTGCAAGCGCATGCTACGGAATGGAGCGTGTCTTCGCGGCTCGAGCCCCGCTCGCCAGAGTTCATCGGCCTCGTCGTGCTGACGGTGATGGCCGTCGTGCCGCTCTGGGTGGGGCGGTTCCTTCCGCTCTTCGATTACCCCGCGCACCTCATCGTTCCTGCCGCGATGTTGCACGCGAGCGACCCGGCCGCGCGCATCGCCGAGCTGTACGACCACCAACCGGGCCTCAACCCCAACTCGTTGCACTACGCGTTCACGTACGTGCTCGCGCAGGTGCTGCCGCTCGAGGTCGCGTCGAAGCTGTTCCTCTCGCTCGCCGTTGCTGCGTTGCCGTGGGCGATGCTCTTCACGCTGCGCACCTTCGGTCGTGACGTTCGCCTCGCGTACCTCGCGGTGCCGCTCTGCTACAGCCGGGCCTTCTGGTACGGCTTCGTCGGTCACTGCGCCGCCCTGTCGTTGAGCCTCGTCGTGCTCTCGCTGGTGGCGTTGCAGGTTCGCAGTCCCTCACGGCGAGCTGGTGCTTGGCTGGGTTTGACGATGCTGGTGCTGCCGTTCGCGCACTTCTTCACCATGCTGCTGACGTTCGGAGCGGCGGTTGTCGTGGCCGTTCGGGAGCGCAGCTTCAAGTCGTTGCCGCACGCTGCTCCCGTGCTCGCCGGCCCACTGGTGATGGTGCCGTGGTTCCTCTCGGCGCTTTCCAACCCGAGCGGCCGTCCGAGCATCGATGGGCAGGCCTTCGCGCTCTGGGGCGGACCGAAGGATCTGCTCGCCATGCTCTCGCACTGGTTCATGGATGGATACGCGAACCATCTCGACGAGGTCGTGGCGGTCACCGCCATCGTGGTGCTCGCGCTGCTGTTCATTCGCCCCTCGTTCAGCGAGTCCGGTAGTGGTCTTTCCACCACGCCGCTCACGCTCGGCGTCCTGTTCTCAGTCGGATATTTCGTGCTGCCATTCGAATTGCACCGGCCCTTCGAGTGGTGGGCGATGAACGTTCGGCTGATTCCAATGGCATATCTGTGGCTGGTCGTGGCCGTGCCTGTGTCGTCTTTGACGGTGAGTGGCCAGCGCCTGCTGATTCCGTTGGCCGCGGTGGTGTTCTTCTATTTCGGCTTCGTCGCCGTCGACTTCTGGCGGTTCAATCAGCGTGAAGCCGGGTTGAGTCAGGTGCTCGAGAAGGCGCCGAAAGGAGCGAGTGTTCTCGGTCTGTACACGGGCTACCGCGAACCCATGTATTACATGCACTTCGAGCACTTCTACGCGAGCGCCTACGCAGTCGTCCGAGGAGGTGGGGTGGCAGCCCCGTTCACGTCGATTCCCCAGGCGTGGTGGAACCCGAAGACCGTTCCGGCCCACCCGATGGGTGGTGATGCTGCGTCGTTCTCGTTCGCCGAACACGGTGCAGGCTTTTCGCACTTCCTCGTGCGATTCGACGCGGTGCCGGGAAACGTGGCGGATCCATTGGTGGGCCGCTCCGAGGTGGCATTGATTGATGAAAGTTTGCCGTGGCGGCTGTACGGCTGTGTGACACCATCGTGTAAAATGATACGGTGAGTGCCGGCCGGTACGCGGGAGGCATTGTGAATTCTGGAAAATGGGTAGGGTTCACGCTGTTGGCGTTGGTCGCGCTCTCGTACGGCGCCGGCGCGGGCTGCGGAACGATGCCGATGCCCACACCGACAGCCGGTGGCTCCGCGACAGCCGGTGGCTCCGCGACAGCCGGTGGCTCCGCGACAGCCGGTGGTTCTGCGACAGCCGGTGGTTCTGCGACAGCCGGTGGTTCTGCGACAGCCGGTGGTTCTGCGACAGCCGGTGGCTCCGCGACAGCAGGAGGCTCCGCGACAGCCGGTGGTTCTGCGACAGCCGGTGGTTCTGCAGGCGGTCGCGCCGATGCTGGATTCGCGTGCTACCCCGACGGTGGCGTGGTGGGCGGCTGGAGCGGGAGCGGGAACCCCTGTCTCTGCCCTGCGGACGGCGGCATTCCGTGGGACCTCCCAAACGAGGGCTGTCCGTGCAGCTACCCCCAACCCGTGCAGTGCAACGGCACTCGTTACGCGTCCTGTTTCATGCGGCCCTCTCCGTACGCCTACCGCTGGAGCGTCATCAACTGCCCTACCGCCTGCATTCCTCCAGGCGATGGTGGAGTCGGAGCCTGCCTCTGAGCACGCTCTTCCACATCACGACCGCGACCGACTGGGAGCGCGCCCGAGCGCTCGGCACCTATCGCGCGCCGTCACTCGACTCCGAGGGCTTCATTCATCTCTCGACGAGCGCGCAGTGGCGAAAGACCGCGGGCCGCTTCTTCAAGGGCCAGTCTCACCTCGTGCTCCTCGAGCTCGACCCGTCAGGCCTCGACGTTCGTTTCGAGCCTGCTGACGGTGACCACTTCCCCCACCTCTACGGAACGCTGCCCGTCTCGGCCGTGCTGCGAACCACACCCTTCGACGTCAGCGCTTCGGGAGACGTTGCTGCTTGAGCGGTCGTCAGCTTCCTGAACGTTGCTCGAGCCACTCGACTGCGCGCGCCTCGGCCCACCATCTGGGCGACAGCGGTGTTCCCGCGACGTAACCAACGTGTCCGCCATGTCGCGTGCGCAGCAGGTGCACGGTCTCGGGCAACTCCGTTTGCGTGAGCGAGCCCGCCGGCGCGATGGCGTCGTCGTCGGCCGTGATGATGAGTGTCGGCGTGCGAACCTCGTGCAGCAGCCCGTTCGTCGAGCACTTCGCGTAGTAGTCCTCGGCCGACTCGAAGCCGAATACGCGCGCGGTGACGTGGTGGTCGAAGTCACGAATCGTGCGCAGCTCTCGAATGACGTTGGCGTCGAGCCTGTCGCGAAATCGCGCCGCCATGCCGAGCGCCTTCTGCTTCAGCGAGGGCAGGAAGTGATTCAGGTACACCGGCCCGACGCCACCGCGCGCGTCGATGGCCTTCGCGCTGACCGCGAGCTGGAACGGTGGGCTCACCGCGACGGCGGCGTCGAGGGGAACGTGCAGCTTCGCGAGCCCGTTCAGCAGCACGCTCGCCCCGAGTGAGAAGCCGATGGCGAAGCGTGGGCCGGGCAGGCGCTCGACGAGGAAGGCGAGGTCGCGCGTGTCTCCCGAGCAGTACGACGCGGCCGTGCGATTGGGCTCTCCGGAGCAGCCACGAAAGTTGAGCGCCCACGCGTTCCACTTCCGTGCCGCGAACAGCCTCAGCAGCTCCGACACGTACGAGGAGGACGACGAGCCCTCGAGGCCGTGCAGCAACAACACCGTCGGCGCCCGCTTCTCTCCGTGCAGCACGTCGACGTCGACGAAGTCACCGTCGGGCGTGTCGAAGCGCCGGCGCTCGAGTGTGGGCCTGACTGGTTTTCGTCGCAGCGCCGCGAAGAACGTCTGGGCATGCCCGTTCGAGAGAAGCGTCGCGGGCTCGAAGTCGTCTGGCAGGCGCGGCATCGGCTCCAGACGTACTCGACAAGAAAACGGGCCGCCTCCGGAACGAGCAGGCGGCCCTGAAGCGAAATGACCACTCCGCGGTTTCCCTGGGCAGCAACGCCTCAGAGGTTCGCCGCGGAGATGGTTCCTTGTTCGTGTCTTTGCAAGGCACCACCTCCTTTCGTCACCCCGAAGGGCTGCACGCATCATCGCTCGACCTCACCGCCCCGCAAGGTGGACACTGTGCGTTCAGGTGGGCTGATCACTCGCCAACAGGAGAGGTCGCGATGAGCTCGTTGGTTCCGTTGATGCCAGGCGAGGTGTCGCTGGTGCTCGAGCGCGCCACCCCACCACGCCCAGTGGTCGTGAAGGTGCTGCTCTTCGTGCTGCTGGGGCCGGCCGTGGTGCTGACGGTGCTCGCGGCCCCCATCGCCGGGTTCGTCACGAAGTCGTGGCTCGTCGCGCTCGCGCTGCTGGCCGGCGCCGTGCTCACTGCTGGGTTGGGCTGGCTCATCTCGAGCCTCTCGCTCAAAGCGCTCGCAGCCAGCGCGGTGCACGTCGAGCTCACCAGTCATCGCGCCATCACCGAGCGCCAGAGCGTGGTGACGCAGACGGCGTGGTCCGACGTGGTTGCCCTCTCGGCCTTGCGCAGCGCAGGCGTTGACCTGGTGGGGGACGTGACGTGGTTCGACCTTGCCGCGCTCGTCGTCGACGTCGCGCTGAGCGCGTATGCAGACGCGAAGCAACCGACCTCCGACGCCTTTTGGAGCGCCGCAACCGGGCTCGTCCTCAAGACCCGCAACGGAGTCGTTCACACCGTTCCAACGTCGCGTGCCGCTGCCGTCGGAGCCTCCCTCGCCCGCGCGCTCGCAGGGTCACGTCTGCCGCTTCGCGCGCTCCCGTGAAAACACGACGGGCCGGGAAGTCGCCCTCCCGGCCCGCGGTGCTTCAGCTCGAAGCGTGACTTAGAGCGTGCCCGTCTTCACCAGGGCCACCGACATCTCGTCGAGGTACAGCGCGCCAAAGCCAGGCGCCATCATGTTGGTGTTCTCGGTCTCGCAGATGAGGCGAACCTGCGTGTTCTGCTGCGCCGTGAGGTTCACCGGGCCGGCCGTGGTGAAGCTCGTCATCGTCGTCGGGGCCGCCGAGGCGAACAGCCCGAGGCCGAGCAGCGGCGCGTCGTTGGTGTCGGCGAAGAAGCACCGCATGGTGTACGTCGCGCCCGGCTGCGCGGTGTTCGTGACGTTGACCGTGCGGTAGCGCCCGCTCGCCTGAATCGAGAAGCCCGTGTTCATCAGCGAGGGCAGCGAGATGCCCTGCAGAATGCGCG
Organism: Archangium gephyra; assembly: GCA_943370055.1. Classification (GTDB taxonomy): domain Bacteria; phylum Myxococcota; class Myxococcia; order Myxococcales; family Myxococcaceae; genus Xiheimicrobium; species Xiheimicrobium gephyra_A. Next base: position 126,019 of record CALRPN020000003.1, on the reverse strand, counting down.
AGCGACCCGTGCCCGGCGCGCCACCGGGAACCGAACCAAGCACCGCCGCGCAGGGGCTGACGTTGCCCGAGATGGCGCCGTTGTTGTTGATGGTCGACGGCATCGGGCCACCGTTCAGCGTGCTGGCCACCCACGAGGTGCCGAGGCCGCACATGGTGCCGTTCTGGAAGTCGGGCGTCTGGAGCAGCTCCTTGCGGCCACCGAGGAAGCCGACGAGGTCGCCAGCCTGCTGCAGGTCGTTGCCCGAGCTGTCCTTGCCGCCACGAATCACGAAGCTGCCGGTCGCGTCGTTGCCTGCGCCAACCGTCAGCGTGAGAACGCCCGTGGTGGCCGAGTCCCAGCGGAAGGCCGCCATCGGCGCGTTGGTCGCGTTCGAGGTGTAGGTGACCATCGAGGCGGGGTCCATCGGCTCGCTGTACGAGATGCGCAGCGCAATCGTCGCGGCCGTGGTGCCATCGTTGATGCCGTCAGGCGTCGTGCCGAGAGGAAGGGCAACGGGGCCCGCGGTGACGCGCGGCGGAATGCTGTCGCGCACTTCAACCGTGGGCGCGCTCATCAGCGGAGCACGCGCTCCGTACGCATCGATGCCGACGACCGCGAAGGTCACCCGGTTCCCCGCAGCGAACAGGCCGCTGGCGAAGTTCACGTTGAACGGGGTGCCGACGGTGAGGTTGCGCTGGTAGCGCGGCGAACCATCGGCATTGAAGGCGGTCAGCCGCGTGAAGTTGGGGATGCTGGCGGTGTCGCGCGCGTAGATTTCATAACGAACGGCGCCGGCTGCCGGCGTGAACGCGATGGTGAACTGGTTCTGGTTGAAGTCGAACGCCGTGTCCGGGTACGGCGCGATGGGGTTCTGGTTGGTGACCGCCAGACCCGTCACCTGGGTGGTGAACGGCGTGACGGTGGCTGCCCGAACCTGGAAGTCGAACGACTGGTTGAAGTTGTTGTTGGTGTTCTGTGAGAGCGAGGCCGCACGCAGCGCCAGCGAGATGTTGTAGCGCTGACCTTCCTGCAGCGAGTTGAGCGCCGGCTTCACGCGCAGCACCGTGGGGCTCATGAACGTGCCCTCTGCCGGCACGTCGACGTTGCCGTTTCCGATGGAGAGGTTGGTGAGGATCCACGGGCGCGCCTGCGTTCCATCGAGCGTTCCGGTGAAGAGCGGCAGCGAGAACGTGAACTGAAGGTCTTCGCCGGCAGGAATCTCACCGTCGATGATGTTCGACGCCACGAGCCGCAGCCCGACGCTGTTGTAGGTGATGAAGGTGCGCGCAGGCTGGCCGGGGAACACGTTCACGTTGTTGCTCGTCGTCGAGTAGTCGGCCTGCATGTCGCCGTTCTCGTCGAACCACTGCGCGTAGACGGTGTGGTTCGCGCCAGAGGGCCGCGTCGCGAGACCGCCGATGCTGAACGAGCCGTCGGCGCCCGTCTGTGCCGTCACCACCGACTCTCCGAAGTTGCGCTGGTCGACGTAGACCGTCGCGTTCGGCGCGGGGCGGCCGTTCGGCAGGAAGACGAAGCCCGTCACCGTGCCGTTCGACGGGAACATCTCGATCGAGAACGAGCTGATGGCGCCCTCGAGCGGCGAGTTGCCAGTGGTGCCGGAGATGGCCGACGACGTCCGCGTGCGGAGGTAACCCATCTTCTCGAAGATGAACGTGTAGCTGCTGTTCACGACCACGTTCTCGAGCTTGAACGTGCCGTCAGCCGCGCTGGTGAGCGCCGAATCGGAGCCGAGCACCTTCACGCTCACGCCTTCGAGCGGGTTCTGGGTCGCGACATCGACCACGCGGCCGTAGATGGTGCCCTTGGGCGACACGGCCTTCTGGGTCTGGTCGTACTGCTGTGGGCCGGTGGGCGGCGGCGTCGTGGTGTTGCTACCGCCGCAGGCGGCGAGCCAGGAGGCGGCCGCGAGGGCTGCGAGGACCTTCTTCATTGTGAGATTCCCCTTTTTGAGTGCTTCGGCGATGGGTGCCAAAGGCGGGCGCGACTGTAGCCATGCGCGTGCCCGCGTCCACTCCCAAGCGGAAATGATCAACCCTGTGGGTTGACGGGAGTCATTGTGGGCACGTCCGAGCGCCCGATGGCGTGGTCGAAGCCCAGCCAGCCGACGCTCAGCATCACCTCGCCGCGGCCCACGAAGTTGCGGCCGGGAAACACGTCAGCGCCGACGCGGGCCATCGCAGCGATGGTGAACTCCGAGACGCGAAGGTGCAGCCCGAGGCCCGCGCGCTGGGGCAACCGCGGAGCCCCCTGCTGACGCAGGAACACCTCGAGGCCCGTCTGCACCGAGAGGTCGACCGAGAACACGCGGCCGCCGAGGCTGAGCGCCAACGTCGCCTGAGGCCCGATGCCGAGGTCGAAGGCGGCGCGGTCGGGCACGATGAAAGCGGCTCCGCCGAGCGAGACCGACGTGGTGGCGAAGCCAGTCTGCGTCACCTGCCACACCCGGGCGCCGCGCAGCTCGGCGTCACGGTCAGTGAACCCGACGACGCCCTCGAAGGTGAGGCCTGCGCGCGGGTTGCCGGTGTCGGTGCGCAGCAGGCCGGCACCGAACGAGCGGGTTCCGACGAACGCCTCCACACGCGTCTCGGGCAGCAGGCGGCCACGCGCCGACAACCAACCGCCTTCGGCACGAGCGGCGGTCGCGCACAGGATGATCAGGGTGATCAGCGCGCGCTTCATCGAACCTCCACGAGGCTCGATGGGACGGCGCGCAGGGCGGTCTCTCCCACCGACGCGGGGCTGGCGAGCGCCGCAGAGAGGAACGCCGTCATGGCCTGCATCACCCGCTCGTGCGCGACGGAGAGGTCGAGCGGCACCGGGCAGCCCTTCTTCTCGTCTTCGGCCTGTGAGTCGGTGAACTGGTAGTGCGTCACCTGCTCGAGCACCACCAGCGCGCTCGGAGCGGGCACCGTCGCCCAGCCTTCACGAACCTGCGCCTCCTTCGCCTGACAGTCGCCCTGGCCTGCCAGGTACAGCGTGGGAATGGTGAGGCCCGGAACCCTGGCGTTGTCAGCCGTGTCCTGAAAGCTCGCTTGCACGACCGCCGCCTGAAAGCCGCCCTGGAGCGCGAGCTTCATCGTCACCACACCGCCCAGGCTGTGACCCGCCACCGCGACGCGCGTTCCGTCGACGAGGCCTTCGAGGGCGCTGCCGGGCTCACCCTTCGACAACGCCTGTCGCGCGGCCTGCCCGTTGTCGATGGCGAAGAACGCGAGGTCGAGCTGGTGCCTCGGGTACGCGACGACGTAGCCGCGCTTCGCCAGCTCGACGCCCTGCCACTCGTAGCGGGTGGGGCTCACCGCGCCGCCCTGGATGTAGATGACGGCCGGGTTGTTCCGGCTCGAGGGGCGCCCCTCACTGTCAGCAGGGAAGAGGACGCTGACGGGGATGAGGTCGGTGCCGTTGCCCCGCACCTCGAGGGAGAGCCTGGCGACGCCTTCGGTAACCACCACGCCGCGATCAGCCGGAGCCCTGCCACAGGCGACCAGCAGGGTCGCGAAAACAAAGAGGATTCGACGCATGCGCACAACGACGCATAATGCGTTCGGTCGCCCACTGCGATTGAATCAATCGAGCCGGGCCTGCGTCTGATCCGACCGAAGTTCCCGAAACGAGGACACGCCAATGCGCCGCTTGCTGACTGGGGTACCGCTGCTGGGTCTTGGGCTCTTCACGAGCGCCTGCACGGTCCGAACGTATGAGTACCGCACGCCGGTGACGCGAACGTCGACGTACGTCGCGACGTGCGACCCACGAATGCCCTGCTCGAACACCTACTATTGGGACGAGTGGCGTGAGTGCTACGTCTTCTACGACGGCTACCGCTACTACGACGCGCTCGGCACGCCCGGCACGTACCCGCTGCCGCCGCCCAACGTCACCATCACGTACCCGCCTCCGGGCTACGCGCCGCCGTCGGCGTACTACCCGCCGCGTGGCAGCTACCGCGCGCCTCCCGGCTACGTGCGTCCTCCTGCCGGCTGGCATGCTGCAACGCCCGTGAACCAGCCGCCCTCGGTTGGTTACAACCAGCCCGGCTACAACCAGCCGCCTCCTGCCGTCGTGAACAACCCGCCTCCGTCGGGGAATGGGTTCTGGGGTCAGCCACCGCCTCCTCCGCCTGCGCGGCCGGGTGTTGTGGTGGGCTCGACGCCGCCGCCAGCTGGTGGCTTCAACCAGCCGCCTCCGCCTCCAGCCTCGGGTGGTTTCTACGGCAACCCGCCTCCGCCCCCGTCTGGGAACTTCGGTGGCTCGGGAGCGCCTCCGCCGCCTCCTCCAGGCAACTTCGGCTCGGGCAACTTCGGTTCGCCTCCGCCGCCGCCCGGGAACTTCGGTTCGCCGCCGCCGCCGGGGAACTTCGGTTCGCCGCCGCCTCCCGGCAACTTCGGTGGAACGGGTTCGCCGCCGCCGCCGGGCAACTTCGGTTCGCCCCCGCCGCCTCCGGGCAACTTCGGTGGCTCACGCGGAGCCCCGCCGCCTCCCGGGAACTTCGGTTCGCCGCCGCCTCCGCCCGGCAACTTCGGCAACGGCACCGTCCAGCCGCCGGGCAGCTCGGGCAACTTCGGAGCGCCTCCGTCGCCCGGCTACATCGGGCCGGGGCCTCGCACCGGTGGCAACGTCGCCCCGCCTCCGTCGCCCGGCTACATCGGTCCGTCTGGCGGCATGAACTCAGGCAACGCCGCTCCGCCTCCGCCGCCTGGCTACATCGGGCCGTCGGGTGGAATGAACAGCGGAGTCGGTGCTGCTCCGCCTCCCGGCGCGTACATCGGGCCGAGCGGCCGTCCGCCGACCACTGGCACCGCCATCGTTCCGCCGCCGCCGCCCTCGTCGCCCAACTTCGAGGTGCAGCGCAACAACATGGGTGGCACCGTGCGCCCGAACCCGCCGTACACCGTGCCCCTGCCGCCTGCGCCGAGCAACCTGCCGACGCCGCCCGCGCCGGTGCCCGCAAAGAAGAACCCGTTCCCGCCTCCTCCCGGTGGCAGCGGTGGTCCGGTTCCGCCGCCTCCGCCCGGCATTCGCTGAGCGGACACACGAGCTGAGCTGAGCCCGAGGCCGGATCCAGCGATGGGTCCGGCCTTCTGCTTGTGACCTGATCACCTTCGACGAAGTCGCTACCACTCGACAGGCGTTCGTTCTCCCTGGGTGAGCCAGCGGGTCGAGACCTGCGCTGACGCGAACGTCTGCTCAGCTGCGTTGCGGTCTTCGCTGAAGTGACTACAGCCTTCGAAGTGAATCGGCACGACGACTCGCGGTGAGAGCACGCGCGCGGCCTTCACGGCATCTCCAGCGTTCATCGTGTAGCGAAACCACGGGAGCGCCTTGAACTGCGCTGCGCCGAGGTGCACGAACGCGACTCCAACGCGGCCCGCCAGTGCGTGGAGCGCGCCGTACCAGACGGTGTCACCGCTGATCCACACGCCGCCGCCCTGCTGGCCTTCCCACTCGAGCAGAAAGCCGATGACGGGTCCGGTCAACGCCGTGGTGCCGAAGGGGCCATGCCGTGCGGGTGTCGCAGTGACGGTGACCGAGAGGTTGCCCTTCGTCACGACGGTCGACTGCCACGCAGAGAAGCCTTCGGCGCGTGGCGTGGCTCTGCGCTGAAGGCGGCGTGCGCCTGCGATGGTGGTGAGCACACGGGCTGCGCGGGCGGCGACCTTGCGGCCTTCGGTGTCGAGGTTGTCTCCGTGATGGTCGTGACTGAGCAGCACGGCGTCGATGGGTGGCAGGTCTGTCGCGGCGGCGGTCGCTCCGACGAGCCGCGTGTACGTGAACGCGTCGAGGCCGGCGACGCGGTAGCCCTTCCCAGGCCCGTCGAACACGGGGTCGGTGAGCAGGTGGAGCACGTCGTCGCCGCGGCGCACCTCGAGCAGCAGCGTGGCGGTGCCGAAGAAGGTGACGTTCAACGAGGTCTTCATGGTCGCTCCAGAGGGTTGTTGCGAATGAACGAGACGAAGCCCGACTGCACCCAGCGGCTGATGCGCGCGGTGGGGTGAGTGCGATGCTCTTCGCGGAACACCCGGGCGAGCACGTCGGTGAGGTCGAGGCGAGGGTGGCGCTCGAGCACCGCGCGTCGAAGCTCGGGATTGAGCTCGTGGATCCGTCGACCGACGACGTCCACGCCTGCGCCTGCGTGAACGAGATGGGCTTCGACGCCGAGCTCGGGCGGAACGTCGACGCGTACGTGAAGGCACACGGCGTCTGCGATGCGTTCCCGTCGAGCCCGCTCCACGCCCTGCGTCTCGAGAAAGTGGAGCGACTGTTCGGCGCCATCGTGCGCGAAGCAGGTGAACTCCTGTCGTCGCCTCGCGAGCGCGACGTCGTGGAGCAACGCTGCAGCAGCGAACGTCTCCCGGTCCCAGGTCAGACCGTCGCGCAGGCCCAGCAGCGTGCCCCAGACGTACGTGCGCACGGCGTGACCCACCAGCGCGGGCGGACCGAGCGACTCCACGAGCGCGTGGCAGGCCGTCACGACCGGTGTGTCGGGGAGTTTCGATTCCCTGAGCGCGAGCTCGAGGTCGTCGGGCCGGAAACCGGGTAGCGGTGCACGTCGCAACTTCAGCTGTGCGATGGCCAGCGCCCACAGCTGCCTCAGCCGCTCGAAGCCCGTGAGGTGTCCCTTCGTCGCCCGGGCCCAGGCCAGACTTCCAAAGTGCATGGCGCCACAGTGATGCCCTTGGCCGTTTCCGGCCAGTGGCGGAAATGACAGAGAACGGGCCGATTTCGCCACCCCGTGAAACCGGGACTCCGGCTGCTACGTTCGAAGAATGGTGCGGCGAATCGGCGTGCTGGTGCTGGATCGGGTGACCGACTCCGGGGTGAGCGTGGCGCTCGACGTGTTGCGCGCGGCGAACGCGCTGACGCGGCGGGCCGGGTTGCGTGAGCCCTTCGTGGTGGAGGTGTTGTCGAAGCGTGGCCGCGCAGTGACGACGGGCGCCGGGTTGAAGCTTGGCGTGCACGGTGCGTGGAGCCGCGCCAGCCGGTGTGACGTGCTGCTCGTGCCCGGCTGCTGGGTCGAGACGGCGGAAGAGGTCGAGGCGCTGCTCGAACGGGAGGACGTGAAGGCGTGCGGGCTGGTGCTGCAGCAGGCGGCGCGGCGCGGCGCGGTGCTGGGCACGTCATGCACCGGCGCGTTCGTGATGGCGGCGGCGGGCCTGCTCGATGGGCATCGCGCGACGACGACGTGGTGGTTGGGCTCCGAGCTGCGCCGGAGATTTCCCCTCATCGACGTCGACGAGTCGCAGAGCCTCGTGAGCGAAGGGCGGCTGCTCTGCGCCGGAACGGTGTTCGCGATGGCAGACCTGGCGCTCGCGCTGGTCACGAAGTGGGTCGGGCCCACCATCGCGCGCCAGGTGATGAAGGTGCTGCTGCTCGACGCGCACACCTCCCAGGGGCCGTACATGGTGCTCAACCAGGTGGCGAACGACGAGCCTGGCGTGCGCGCGGCCGAGGTGTGGGTGCGCAAGAATCTCTCGAAGCCGTTCTCGGTCGGTCAGCTCGCGCGCGCTGTCGCGATGAGTCCACGCACGCTGGCGAGGCGGCTCGAGGGCTCGCTCGGCGTGAGTCCCATCGGCTTCGTTCGCAGAATCAGGCTCGAGACGGCGGCGCAGCTGCTCGAGACCAGCCGGCTCCCGCTCGACGAGGTGGCGCGAAAGGTTGGTTACGAAGACGCGGGCACGCTGCGCCGGTTGATGCGGCGCGAGCTGGGGCGCTCTCCGCGGCAGGTGCGGCGGCCCGGCTGATCCACGCCGAGCCGTTCGCGTCATGGGTCTGACGCACGGGTCATCAGCGACCAGCTTCCAAAGCTCCGCCCACGTCTCGACCGTCGTCATGCCCGAGAACTCGCGTCACCGCCGTGACGAAGGGGTGGCCCATGCCCTGCACAGCCCTCGTGAAGGGGCGAGGAATGATCGGTTCGACGCTGCTCAACTACCGCATCGTGTCGCAGCTCGGTGCGGGCGGTCTGGGCACCGTCTTCCTCGGCGAGCACACCATCATCGGGCGCAAAGCTGCGCTCAAGGTGTTGAACGCGGCGGTCTCGCACGACGAAGCGATGGTGCAGCGGTTCATCGCCGAGGCGCGCTCGGTGAACACCATTCGCCACCCCAACATCGTCGACGTGACGGACTACGGGCAGTCGAACGGCTCCTTCGTCATCGTGATGGAGCTGCTCGAAGGTGAGACCGTCGGGCAGCGGCTCGAGAAGGTCGACCGGCTCGAGGAGCACCACGTCATCTCGATGCTCACGCAGGCGGCGTCGGCCCTCGGCGCGGCCCACGAGCGCGGCATCGTTCACCGCGACCTCAAGCCCGAGAACCTCTTCCTCACGAGCTACCCCGACTACCCCGACTTCCTGAAGGTGCTCGACTTTGGCATCGCCAAGCTGCTCGGCGCATCGGCGGGGCCGAAGACGACGCCGGGGATGATCATCGGCACGCCCGCGTACATGTCACCCGAGCAGGTGATGGGTGACGACGGGCTCGACGCGCGCAGTGATGTCTACTCCTTCGGCCTCGTGGCCTACCGCATGCTGACCGGCCGGCTGCCCTTCGAGGGCAACGTGATGCAGCTGATGCAGGGCCACCTCAATGGAACGGTGACGCCGCTACGCACGCACGTGCCGTCGTTGAGCGAGGCCATCGAAGCGGTGGTGATGAAGTGCCTCGCTCGCCAGCCCGACGCGCGATTCCAGTCGATGAAGGAGCTGCGCCGCGAGCTCTTCACGCTCGGTGGTCGCGCGCCGGTCGCGTTCTCGGCCGAAGAGGCGAAGCCGGTCGTGAAGGTGGCTCCGCACGCGGTGCCGAAGCCCGGGCAGTCACCGACCGCCTCGATTCCGCCTCCTGCTGGAGCAGCGCCTGCCGCGGCGCCGTCACCCACCGCGAAGTTGCCGGCGAAAGAAGACACGCGCGTCTTCCAGACGATGCGCGAAGAGCAGGCCGAGCGGGTGCAGGCCATCGCCGTCGCGTCGCGCATGAAGGAGATCATCACCAAGCGCCTGCAGGCCGACACGTTGAAGCTGCCGGCGCTGCCCGAGGTCGCGGTGAAGTGTCTCGAGCTCGCGCACGACCCTGACTCCAGCTTCGGCGAAGTGGCGCGGCTCATCGAGCGTGACCCGTTCATTGCCTCTCGCGTGGTGCGGCTGTCGAACAGCCCCGTGTACGGAGGGCTCGCGCGCATCACCAGCGTCGACGGCGCGGTCTCACGCATCGGCATGAAGACGCTCACATCCGTGCTGCAGGAGCTCGCGGCCGAGCAGGTCTTCGCCTCGAAGGACCCGACGATTCGCAACGCGTTTCGCGGCATCTGGGAGCACTGCCTCGGCGTGGCCACGCTGGCGCGCGACCTGTGTCAGCACGTCTCGGGCATCGACCCGAACGCGGCGTACCTGGCAGGGCTCTTCCACGACATCGGCAAGCCGGTGGTGGCGGCGCTGCTGCTCGAGGTGGAGCGCGGCACGAGCCAGAAGAGCGCGTCGTCGTTTCTCTCGGGCGGGGTGTGGCGGCGCGTGGTCGAGGAGTGTCACCGCGAGGTCGGCGCCATCATCGCGTACCGCTGGTACCTGCCGCAGGAGGTCGCCCAGGCCATCGCGCAGTTGGACACGTACGATTTGAAGCGCGGGCGCTCGACGGCGAACGTGGTGCGGCTGTCGAACGGGCTCTGTCAGCGCGAGGGGCTCGACGTGAAGGCCGCCGACATCGAGACGGTGACGCGCGTGATTCTGCAGGGCCGGCAGGTGCTGCGCGTGACGGAGGAGCAAATCGAGACATCGGTGAAGGGCCTCGCGCACCGGGTGCAGTCGCTGACACAGGAGAAGACGACCGAGCCAGAAGGTGGCTCGACGCGCGTGTTCGAGCGCAGCGTGGGTTGATCAGCGGTACGGCACTGCCGCATCGCGATATGAACGTGCTCATCGCGCGGAGGCGTCGTGAGAATGTTCAGGCTTTCACTTTCGGTCCTGATTCTGCTCGCGAGCGGTTGCGGCGGCGGCTCGAGCAACGTCTGTCAGCGCATTCATGCTGCGAACGACACGTTCTTCTCGGGCCCTTGCCAGAAGAGCTGCGGTTCGACCACCAGGCTGGAGCCGCTCTACTGCCCGGCCTCGAAAGTCGAGTTCTCCCCAGCGGACTGCGAGTCAAAGCTGAAGAGGTGCACCGCTGACGACCTGAAGGTGCTCGAAGCCTACGCGACCTGTTTCGAGCGCCTACCCACGTGCGAACAGGGCGGGTTCCGCCCTTGCCCCTTCCCAACGATTCTGGACCTGTCAGCGGAGTGCACCTTCAAGGAAGCAGAGTTCGTGAAGCGGTGACGTCACGCTCGTCGCGCCACACGCTTGCGACGAACGAGCACCAGCAATCCGACGAGCCAGCCGATGGTGGGGGTCTCTGTGCAACCCTGGCAACCGGCGTTGTCCGCCTTCAGCTGCCACGGGCTCCGCGCCGTCTCGTCGAGCGGCTCTGGCTGAAACTCGACTGAGGTGATTCCAATCGTGCCATCGGCCCGGCCCGCCTCCATCAACATGCGGCCTCGTGCGTATTGGAGGAATTGAGGGAAGCTGGGGGTCGGGCCGGGGATGAGATCTGCGACGAACTCCAGCGATTCTCCGTCAAACCGGTACGGCTCGTAACCGTGCACACCGTCATTGATACTCAGCCACATCACGTCTCTGAGCACGCTCACGTTTCCAATCTCTCCTGGAGTCAGAACCCTCGATGCTCCAGAGGGGGTGAGCACGGACAACGTTCTTCCGGCTGGTACGACGAGGTTCTCGCCGACCGCATGGGAATTCCACCAGCGCGCTGGCTCGGAGTTCACGACGCGAAAGCCATCACCGGTGAAGACGCGAACGTCTGCCTGGCTCATCATCCACAGTGCCTTCTCGGTCCAGGTGAACCGCCAGGGGGCCACCGAGCCGGGCGTGTCGAAGGTCGCTCCCGCCCAGGTCTGGAGCGTCGGCGGGCCCTGGGGCGCGGCCAGCGACCACGAGATGATTCCCTGAGGAGACAGTGCAATGGCGGCAGCGCTTCCGCTGACGTTCGCACCGGTCTTGAGGTCGACCAGCGCAGACTCCCACTGGGAGCCTGTGTCGAGCGATTGACCTGGAATACCGAACCATGGGCGCTGGTGACGCGAGAAGACAGCCTTTTCATTTCTGGCATCGGACAATGGCCGGTCTCCGTACTCATTTGAGAATTCGGTTGGGAGAAACGCGCGGGTTTCAGGGTCGAAGACGAGCCACTTCCCCTTCGTCGGCTCACGCGAGATGGCCATCACTCTTCCCGGAACGGCGATCACTGATTCGAGACACGCTCGTTTGATGGGAATCAGCACCCCCTTGTCGTTCAAGAGCATCACTTCGCAGGTGGCGTCGCGATGGAGGAACAACTCGCGGCCGGTCGGCATTGGCCTCCACTCCGCCGACAATCCCAGGCTTCGCGCTGTTCCAGAGAGCGGATCCATCAGCATCGCGCCTCGTGGAGATTCGACGCCGGTGCCCTCGAAGAGCACCACCTGAGACCCCAGCGTGCCAATGGCGGAGGTCGAGTCGTTCATTGAAATCGGAGCGACGGTGACCCCGTCAGTCCACTGAACCGACGGCGCGACGCTGAGCAACGGTCCTCCGTTGAGCAACCCCGCTGCGACGAACGTCGGCCCACCGACTCCGATGGGGCGGCTCGTCATGAGTTGCTTTTGCGGCGAATCGGCCGAGTCGCGCGACCAGATTCCATCATGGTCACACAAGAGCTCCGTCGATTGGCCCCAGCGGGTCCATGGGCAGTCGGCGAACTCTGCTCGCCGAACGACGCCGCCATCGGAGTACAGCTCGAGGTTCCCGCGGATCAGCCGGTCATCGAGCGACTGACCGTCGAACGCAGGAACGGTGAAACGAGCGCCGTCTGCATAGCGAGCGACCGTCATCACCTGGCCTGCGCCGAACGTCGCGAATTGCCGCGTCACGTTCAGGGTTTGACCCGCATCTTCGCGGTCGATGATGTGGGTGCCGGCGTTGGTCGCGTCAGTGACGAGGAGTCGGCCGTCTGCCAGCTCAAAAGCTGCAAGGCCTGTCGAGAGACGTGCAGCAGAACGGGCACCTGCCGGCCCAAGAACGTCGCCGGTTTCGTTCACGAGGCCCCCGTCCAGATTGACGAAGAGGAAGCTGGTTCCGGCGTAGCCCCGCAGAAGACTGGGCCGGCGCGATTCGGTGCCGTCACGACCGAGAATGAGCGTTTGAGCAGGGAACCCCTGCTCTTGTGCCGCAAACCGGCCATCTGTCGAAGGGACGACGAAGTCGAGACGCTTGTTGAGCGCCTGAAGTGAGCCGGGGGCGCGCGAGAGGAACACATCCTCACCCCACGCCATGAGAATGTTTGGCCCTGAAGGGAAGAGGGTGACGGCTCCAGGAACAGGAGTCAGCAGCGTGCCGTCTGGACCGAACTCACCATCGAGTGTGAAGAGCGTCTGCCCTCGCGGTTGGGCGCACGTGCGACACAAGTTGAAGAGCGTGCGCGCCCTCGAGGTATTGCCGATACAGGGTTGTACAGCCTGCGTTGCCTTCTCCAGCCGAAACACGCCTGGGCCACCGCTCGACGGAAACGGGGTTGCACGCGCCATGAACCAGACGAAGTCATCGTTCGCGGCGATGATCTGCACACCAGTCACAGCGGGGCGGTCGATCTCGAGATCGCGAACAATGGTCTGACTCAATCCCAATGCCAGCACGACGGTCAGAACGTTCATCTTCAACACCTCACATGCTTTGAGATAGCACAAGGCTGGGATGGCCCGCGTCGGTTGTTTCGTTTCCGGTTCGAGACCATTCGTGGCAATCAGGTGAGGTGACTTCTGCCCTGGGGCGGCTGGCCTTCTTCGTCGTCTCGTTGGCCCTCATCGTCGCGAACCTCGCGGTGCTGCTCGGTGCAGACGTGTGGCTCGCGCTGCTGGGAATCGCGGCGGTGGTGACGGGAATGCAGTGCGTACGCGACCCGCATGATGCCGTCGGCCCGGTGCTGTTCGTCGGCAGCCTGACGTTCGTGATGGGAGGCGTGTGGGCCTTCTACGGCAGCCTCGCGCACGCCCCTGACCCTCGCTGTGACCAGGCCTTGCTCATGGGCGCTGTCGAGTTGGCGACCGCGGGCGCAATCTGGGTGGCGGGTCGCTTCGCTGCGCCAGACGGCCGGTTGATGCGCCTGCCGTACGCGCTGCGCGAACGCGAAGGTGTCTACGTCATCGTGCTCACACCGACGCTCGTTCCGGGCTGGGCGGTGGTGCTGCTCGAGAACGGGTGGACTGGAGCCCGCCGCATCGAGGCGCTCGTCGATGGTCATCGCGTGGCCGAGTGCACGCTCGGCCCGCGCGAGGTGGGCGCCCTGACGTTCGAGGTGAGCGCCACGAGGCCGTTCAAAGCAGGCGTGTTCGCAGCGCTGAGGCTGCGGGTGAGTGGGCTGTCGGGGCGACGCTGGGCGTTTCGGCGCGGCGACGTCGTCGGCACTCCTGACCCGCGACAGACGATGCTGGAGGCTGGCGTGCTGGCGGTGGCGGGAAACCTCGGCACCGACCTGCTCGAGGCGCGCGATGCAGACCTGCTCCACCTCACGTTCGGCGAAGGCCACGCGCCGCCCGTCGACCGGCCCTCAGTTGGGTTCCAGCGCATCGACGACGTCGAGGCCTGGGTCGATGGGCAGCGGTGGCTTGCGCTCACGAAGGACGTCTGACGACCCAGCTGTACGACCACGTCAGCGGATGACGGTGACGACGCCCTGACTCTCGGCGCCTCCGCGGTTCACGGCGCTGACGGCCCACGTGCCAGCGGGGAGCGGACCGAACGACGCCTGCACGCCACCCGCGACGTCGACCAGCGTCCACCCCGTCGCGTCGGAGCGATAGAGCGTGAAGAATCGCGCCGTCAGCGGCAGCACGTGCGAGACCGTGAGCGTCGAGCCCGTCTTCGTCACCACCGGGGGCAGCGGCGTCATCGACGAGCCCTGACGCGGCACGGGCGGAGGCAACGCCGGCTGCGCGTAGAGCTCATCATGGAAGAGGTCGCGCACGCCGAGCGTGTTCGCGCGCAGGTTTCCTTCCCGGTAGTGAATGCCGCCCATCATGCCGCGGCTGCGCAGGGTGCGGGTCGCGTTCACCTGCGCGCGAATCTCGGCCACGCTCGTGTAGCCCGGCATGCCGAGCCGGTAGAGGCCGTGACCGGGAAACACGTGACGTCCACCCATGGTGCCGTTGGCCCACCAGGTCGCGAGCGGAACGAACGGCTGACCCGATGACGTCGTCGCCCAGTACAGCTGCGGCGCCACGTAGTCGACCCAGCCCTGGTTCATCCACGTGACGGCGTCACACGAGATGTCCTCGTACGCGTCGAGGCCGGTGACTCCCTGCGGGAAGCCCGGCCTCCAGATGCCGAACGGCGAGATGCCGAAGCGCACGTGAGGGTGGTCGCTCGTCACGACGTTCATCACTTCGCGCACGAGCGTGTTCACGTTGTCGCGGCGCCAGTCGCTCTTCGTCATCATGCCGCCGTCGGCGGTGTACGCGTTGAAGGTCGCGTCGTCGGGAAACGTGCCGCCTGCCGGGTACGGGTAGAAGTAGTCGTCGAAGTGCAGGCCATCGACGTCGTAGTGGTCGAGCAGGTCACGCACGACGCTGACGACGTGTTGCCGCACCGCAGGCACGCCGGGGTTCATCGTCACCTTGCCGTCGTAGGTGATGGCCGCGCTCGAGAGCGTGCGGGTGACGTGATTGGTGGCCGTACTGGAGCCCGCCGTCGCGAGTCCCCGATACGGGTTCACCCACGCGTGCACTTCGACACCTCGCGCGTGAGCAGCGTCGAGCAACGTGTCGAGTGGATCCCACCCGGGGACACGGCCCTGCGTGCCGGTGACGAAGCGGCTCCAGGGCTCGAGCGTCGACTGGTACCAGGCGTCTGACTCGGGGCGCACCTGGAAGAAGATGGCGTTGAGGCCGGCATCGCGCGTGCGTTCGACGAGAGCCTGCATGGCCGCGATGCCCGCGTCGGGCGAGAGCGTCTGCGAGAAGTCGAGGTTCGACACGGTCGCGACCCACACACCGCGCAGCTCACGCACGTGCGAAACGGTCGTGAGCACCACTCCGGAGTCGGTGATGGCCAGGCCTGCGTCGCTGATCAACCCAGCGTCCATTCCCGCGTCCACGCCCGCATCTCGTCCTGCGTCGATGACGCCAGCATCGAAGGTCGTGCCTGCGTCTTCGGATCCCGAGTCGACGAGCTCGATGGCCGCGTCAGTGGGCGCTCCTGCATCTTTCTGAGAAGGCACCTGCCCGCAAGCCGCCAGCAACGTCAGGAGCAGAAGACCGAAACGCACGGGCACGCCATAGCCCGGGTCCGCGTGTGGCTGGGAGTGGTTCGCCAGACGCGCAACCTGTGGGTGACGGTACGCACGCCAGTGGTTTCGCGTGAATCGACCCGCGCAACCAATCGGCGAACGACGGGTTCATTTCTTCGAGGCCGGAACAACGCAGCATTCCTTCCCAGGAGAACCCATGAAGCCGCTCCGCCGTGCACTGCTCACCCTCTCGATGTCAGCCCTCGCCTTCTCGGGCGCCGCCTGCCAGGGCGCGATGACGGAAGACGACGCGATGGTGGGTGAAGCGACGTCGTACCTGACGGTGGCGGAAGAGACGGGCGACGTGGGCGCCGAGGCGAGCGGTGGTGAGAGTGACGCCGAGGTCGACGAGCTGGCCGGCGACGCGAGCGAGCTGCCGTCGATGCCCGAGGAGGCCAGCGGCGTGTGCGACATCGAAGGCCGCCGGCAGAAGGTGCTCGCGACGTACGACGGTGATGGTGACGGCAAGCTGGGGCCCGGCGAGCGCGTGCAGCTCAAGCGCGACCTCGAGGCGCGCGTCGGTCACCCCATCGCTGCCCGCTTCGCGATTCGTCACCGCCTGCACGTCCTCAAGCGCCTGAAGTGGGCCTTCGACGAGAACAGCGATGGCAGCCTCTCCTCAGACGAGCGCACGGCGATGGTCGACGCGATGGAGGCCCGGTGTCTGCGCATTCGCGCCGCGGTGCTCGAGAAGTTCGACGCGAACAAAGATGGCGCGCTCGATGCCTCGGAGAAGCAGACAGCGAAGACGGCGCTCCAGGCGAAGGTGCAGGCGCTCAAGCAGGCGGTGCTGACGAAGTACGACGTGAACGGCAACGGCGCGCTCGATGATGGTGAGCGGCTGGCCCTGCGCAGCGACCGCATCGCGGCCTTCAAGGCGAAGCGCGCCGAGGTGGTGGCCCGGTTCGATACGAATGGTGATGGTCGGCTGAACGACGTCGAGAAGGTCGCGCTCAAGCACGCCATTCAGCAGCGCGTGGCCGAGGGCAAAGACGCCGAGTGACGAGAATTGGAGTGACCGCGCCGGAGACGCTCGTTCAGGTCTCCGGCGCGTTCGTCCGTCCGCGGGTCGACGGATATGGTGGTCGCCATGTCGATTCCCTCTCGCCTCGATGCGCTTGACCAGGAGTTCTTGCGCGCACTGAGGGCTGACCCAGCGCCGCTCTCGGACCTCGCGCTGTTCTGGTACGAGGGCATGCGCTTCACACGCGACGCTGCTGCGCCGAATGCGCTCTGCCGCGGGACACCGTTTCTCCGCTACCAGCGCGGCGCGAAGATGTTGAAGGACGTGCCTGGTCAGATGTTCGCGACCGAGGTGCTGCCGGCGCGAGAGTGTACGGCCATCATCTCTTCTCAGGCAGCCGACTGGGCCGGCCCGAGGAGCATCTCGTTTCGCTACGACCGCGTGGATGGTGAATGGGTCGGTGGTTACGACCTCGACAGTTCCTCCGAGTACCGCGACCAGGTGCTGTCTCGGCGCGACCTCGACGCGCAGCTGGCGAAGGCGATGACCGACCACTGGACCGAGGGCGTGTCGGCCGTGAAGCTCGTCTACGGAGTGGGCTCACAAGAGGACCCCGGCCCTCGCGTGATGGTCTATCGGAAGGGAGTGCGAGCGCCTGAGTTCGTTCCGCCGAGCGACGGGCTGACGGTCTGCTGGCAACGGTTCAAAGACCACATCGAGCGTGGCCGCTGGCGTCTCTATTCCGCAGAGGTGAGGCAGGAGAAAGCCGGAGCAGCGCTGGCCGAAGGCGACACCATCGAGGCGCGCTATGGCCGATAGTCCGTTGACGCTTCGAGCAGCGGCCGGCGTTCCGAGTCGAGGGTGAGCGTCAGCGCCGCGTCGGCTCGCCACAGCTCGTACGCAGGCAGAAAGCGCCGCACATAGTCCTCCACCTCGGCATCGCTGAGGCCCGGCCGGCCGCTCGCACGCATCGCCTGCTCGGCTTCGATTCTCCAGCGCACGACCTGATCGACGGACTTCATTCGCAGCGCGAGGAAGACATCGAGCAACGAGTTCCACGCGTCGTACGCGCGCAGCAGTTCATTCGGCACTGCGAGCGCTGCGTCGTTCACCGACGCGACTGGTTTGAACCCCAGCATCCACCCTTCGAGCAGCACGAGGTCGACACGCCCGCGAACCCAGGTCACGTCACTGCTGCGGTCTCCACGCCCGCCGTGGGCCGACTTGTCGTAGCGGGGCAGGGCGACGTCGCGACCATCACGGAGCGCGGCCAGCACCGAGGCTCCGAGCGGCACGTCGTGCGTTCCCGGATAGCCGCGGTGCTCGAGGTAGCGATTCCCAGCGTGACGCGTTGCCAGGGCGAGCTGCTCGTCGCGTCGCAGATAGAAGTCGTCGACCGACAGGCTCACCGCGCGAAGTCCGAACACGTGAGCGAAGACGCCCACGAGGCTTCGGGTCAGCGTCGTCTTCCCAGCACCCTGTGGCGCGTTGAGGCCGACCATCAACGGTGAGCGCTGTGACGTGCGCCGCTTGAGCCACAGCGCGAGCGGCACCGTGAGCCAGTGAATGCGAACGTCGCGATTCGCGCCTTCGGGAAGCTCGTGTTCGAGCCACGTGGCCACGTTCATCCACTCGGAGGCGTTCACGGCGCCTTCGCGCTCGAGCACTGGCCACAGGGGACCGCTTCTGGCGAACGGCGTCGTCATGGCGCGAAGTCATCTACGATGCGCGCCGCATGTCTACCCCGCGTTCGAGCGTGACCGCCGCCGTGTTGTTGGCCGCGCTCGGCTACTTCGTCGACATCTACGACCTGGTGCTCTTCTCGGTGCTGCGCGTGTCGAGCCTCAAGTCGCTCGGCGTCGACGACGCGAGCCTGGTGCCGACGGGAGGCGTGCTGCTCGACCTGCAGCTCGGCGGCATGATTCTCGGAGGCGTCGCGTGGGGCGTGCTCGCCGACAAACGCGGCCGGCTCACCGTCTTGTTTGGCTCCATCGTCATCTATTCGCTCGGCAACCTCGCCAACGCGTTCGTCGACAGCGTGTGGGCGTACGGCGCGTGCCGGTTGTTCGCAGGCTTCGGGCTCGCGGGAGAGCTCGGCGCGGGCATCACGCTGGTGAGCGAGCTGTTGCCAAAGGAGCGTCGCGGCCTCGGCACCACGCTCGTCGCCAGCATCGGGCTGTCAGGCGCGCTCGCCGCCGGCCTCATCGGTGATGCGCTGGTGACGCGGCTTCCAGTCGACGGGTGGCGCTACGCCTACGCGCTCGGTGGTGGCGTGGGGCTGCTACTGCTCGTCTTGAGGCTCAGCGTCTTCGAGAGCGGGTTGTTCGAGCGCACGAAGTCACAGCACGTGCCGCACGGCGATGTTAGGCAGCTGCTCTTTCCCATGGAGCGCGGGCTTCGGTTTCTGCGCGTCATCATGGTCGGCATGCCCATCTGGTTCGTGGCGGGCGTGCTGTTCGTCTTCTCTCCGGAGATCGGCCTGGCGCTCGGTCTTCCGCAGAAGCCCACCGGCGGGCAGACCATCTTCTGGGCGTATGCGGGCGTCACCATCGGCGACGTCGTGAGCGGGCTCGTGAGTCACGTCTTCAAGAGCCGCAAACGGGTCATCGGGGTGTTCTTGAGCTCGGTCGCGTTGAGCGTCATCGCGTTGCTCACGTTCGGCGGGCGTTCGTCGACCACCTATTACGCGCTGATGGCGGTGCTCGGCTTCACCACGGGCTACTGGGTGCTCTTCGTGACGACCGCGGCCGAGCAGTTCGGCACCAACCTGCGGGCCACCGTGACGACGAGCGCTCCGAACTTCGTGCGCGGCACTGCGATTCCCATCACCGCGGTGTGGATGTCGCTCAAGCCCTCGATGGGCACGATTCCCGCGACCATGGCGGTGGGTCTCGTGTGTATCGGCCTGGGGTTGCTCGCGTTGTGGGGCATGCCCGAGAGCTCCTCGGCCGACCTCGACTTCGTGGAGCGGTGAAAGCTCACGGCAACGAGTGCAGGTCCTCGACGTGCTCCTCTTCGACGAGGAGAGACAACCAGTCGTTCTCACGAGCGGGCAATTGTGGCTCGTCCCGAGCGTTCAAGTGGCCGACATGACCTGGCTCGAACTCATCTGGCTGGCGGCGGTTGGCGGATGCGCGACCCTTGGAACGATCTCGCTCCAACAGGCCAAGTACTTCGATGGTGACCGAGACGCCCACACCGACAGTGCCAGCAATCACGTCTTCTCCACGCTCGCCTACACCCCGCGCCACCCGTATGCCGCTCGAGCGAAGCGGCGTGGCGTGCTCTTGCTCGGCGTCGGTGTCGCTGGTCTTCTGATTGGCGCCCTGCTTCGCACGGTGGGCTGATCCACGCTGAACGCAGCGCGCATTGCCTTGGCGAAGCTCAGGCTTCTGGGTTCGACTGTCGCCTCATTGCAACGAGTGCAGGTACTCCTCGACGTTCGTGTACCCATCGCCGTCGAGGTCCTTTGCTCCGTCAGTCGCGTCAGCCGGGTCGGTGCCGTGTGAGGACTCCCAGGCGTCGGGCATGCCGTCATGGTCGCCATCGGCTGGAGGCGTCGCAGCCATGATGGTGGGAAAGCCGCCGCCCTCTTCGGGCGTGCCGATGATGCGCCCACTGCGGTCGCGCACCTCCTGGGCAACGCGCGTGTCGATGGAGTCACGCACCTCAGGCCTCGCTCCCGCGCGTTGCAGCACCGTCTCGAGCACCATCGCGGTTGGAGTCGTCGTCACCCGCGGCGTCTCGAATGCCTGCGCCGCCCGATGCTCCGCGCCCAGCGGGTCCTTCCCGTAACCCGTAGCGACGATGGCGAACTCATCTCCTTCGTCGGTCGGCCTGAACGGACCCGTGTTGCCCTTCGCCCAGATGCTGAACGGACCCGTCGGCCCATAGAGCGCCTCGGCCTTGATGAGATGATTCACCGGGTGTCCGACGGCAGTGTTCACCGGCCGCTGGTTCGGGTTCGTCGACGGCCCCGCGAGGTACACGTTGTTCACGACGTTGAGCTCTGCGAGCGAGAGCCGCGGCGTCAGCTCGGTGCCCGTGTCCTTCCAGTCGTAGATGACGTTGTTCACCACGTCGAAGCGGCCACCACCCTGCAGCAGCGGGTTGCGGAAGCCGTTGTGCGCCAGAAGCGTGTGATGAACGGTGCCGCAGGTGGTGCCGTCGGCGTAGAGCAGGCCTGCGCTGTGCGCGCCCTTGGGGTGCCGCGGCGACGCGAAGCCCTCGGTCACGTACGACCACGACACCGTCACGTCGCGCGCGCCGCCGTACACGCTGAGAATCTCGTCTTCGCTCCAGCCGATGGAGACGTGGTCGATGACGACGTGGTGTGCGTCTCCGCCGAGCGTGGGCCCGAGAATCGCGATGGCGTCGTTGTCCTGCGCGAGCGTGAACGGAAACTCGCCGGGCCGAACCCTCAGGTGCTGCAACACCACGTCGTGCGTGAACACCGTCAGCCCCGCGCCGTTGATGAACACGCCCTGGCCCGGAGCCGTCTGGCCCGCCACCGTGAGGAACGGCTCGCGAACATCGAGCTGCGACTCGAGCGTGATGATGCCCGCGACGCGGAACACGACGATGCGCGGGCCCTTCGCCGACACCGCCTCACGAAAGCTGCCAGCGCCGGCGTTCGCGAGCGAGGTGACCTCGATGACCTTGCCGCCGCGGCCGCCGGGCGTGTTGGTGCCGTAGCCTTCTGCGCCGGGGAACACGGGCAGCCCGGTGACGGCCTCACAGGTGAGGTCACGTGGTTTGCCACCGCACGAGAACGTCAACGCGACGACAACGGCGAGCGTGCGGTTCATCACCAGCCCTCCAGTCCACCACCGATGACAGCGAGACCACCCTCGAGCGCGATGCCACCTCCGACGATGGTGATGCCCTGCGCGAGCTGCACCGCCGACGCGCCGACCGTCACCTGCGGCATGAAGCCGAGCCACTTCAGCGGCCTCCAGATGAAGCCCACCGCCGCGGACGGCATGGCGATGAAGCCGACGACGCCTTCGTCCGTTCGACCGAGCGCGAGATGGACTCCGGGGCTCATGACGAGCTCGTGCCCACCGAACGAGACGCCGATGGGGAGTGCCGAGCGGCTCCACCCCTGCCACTGCGACACCGTCGTGTCCCACCGCCAGAGGCCCAGCGTCTGCGAGAACGCGATGGCCACGCGCTCCCCGTCACGCAGCTGGAACTTCGCGAACACCTCGGGGCGGCCACCGGCGCGCAACCCCAGCTCGAAGCGGTCGGTCATGCCGCGGCGCACCGCCACCGCTGGCCACAGCTGCGTCTCTCCCGCTGCCGAAGAGCCCGTCCTCAACACCCGCCCCTCGATGGCGACCTGCCAACCACCCTGTTTCAAGGTCTTGGCGGACTCGAAGTTCGTGAGGGTGGCGCAGCCAGACGCTGCAAAGAGACACGCCAGTCTGACGAACGCAGGCGGGGACGGCCGGGTCATGTGACTCCTGGAGCTGCCCCTTTGCGACAGAAGGGTGCCCCGAGAGTCTGCCTGCATTCACGCCGGCTGCACGAAGTTCAACCGGTAGCCGTCGGGGTCGGTGACGATGAGGTCGCGCGTGTGCCAGGGCTGCACCTCGGGGCCCTGCGTCGGCGCGTTCAGCGACCTCGCGCGTTCGGCGAGCACCGAGACGTCGGTGTCACTGGTGAAGCACAGCAGCACGCCCCAGCCACGCTTGCCCTCGAGGCGAACGCCCGTCGGCGTGGGCACGAGCAGCACGTCACCGCTGTCCTGCCAGCGCACGTGAGTGAACGTTCCATCGGTGCCGACGCGGGTGAAGCCGAGGGTCTCGTAGAACGCCGCCGACGCCTTCGGGTCGAGCACGAGGAGCTTGGTGAACGCCTTCAAGGGAGCGCTGCTCATGCGCGCGCCCTTATCGGGAGCCGTGCGCAGGTTCCACGGTGGAGATCGCTGGCACGGCAGCTGCTCTGATCAGCCCCATGCGACGATGGATTGGTACTTTTCTGGCGGCGGGAGCCCTGGCGTGTGGCCCAACGACGGGGCCGGCGACGTTCGAGGTGAGGCCGGTCTCGCTGACGCCGTGCGCGCTGACGCCGATGATGCCGGCGAGCGTGAAGCAGGGCGAGACGGTGCGCATCCCGCTCGGGCCTTCACGCTCGGACGTGTCGTTCGCGGTGGTGACGATTCCGGCTGGCGCCGAAGCGACGATGGACGGAGACGTGCTGGTCTATCGCCCCGGCTACGAGACCGTCGGCAGCGCCGTCGTCGAGGTGGCCTTCACGTGCGCGGGAAAGACGACGCAGGTGGTGGTCACCCTTCCTGTGGCGAATCAGGTTCGCTGGGGCACTCCCGTGACGTGGAGCGTCGGCCCCGATGCGCGCGAACACCCCTCGCTGTTCCTCGACGCCGCGTCGCCCGACACGCTCTGGCTCTATGGCGGCTTCTCGTTCGTTCCGAGGCAGTTCACGGTGACGAACGACTTGTGGAAGCTCGACCTGCGCACCAACACGTGGACGAAGGTCGACACGCAGAACGCGCCGTTGCTCGCAGGTGGCCGCATCACCCGCGGCGCCACGCCGGGCGAGTTCTTCCTCTTCGGTGGCCAGACGCCGGCCGACGAGGTGAGCAGTGACGTCTTCCGCTTCGACGTGACGCAGACGCCGGTGTCGTTCGTGAAGCTGACGACGATGGGTCCGGCTCCGGTGGCGACGCTGGGCGCCTTCATGCACGACGCCGCACGGCAGCGGCTGATCACCTTCGGTGGCTACACGGGCGCTGGTGTGTCGAACGCGATTGATCAGCTCACCCTCGACGCGAGCCCGACGTGGAGCTCGAAGGCCGCTGCCCCAGGTCCTTCACCGCGCTACGGCTTCTTCACCGCACTCGATGGCGACCGGCTCATCGTCTTCTCCGGAGCGCAGGCGCCGAAGGCAAACAACCCCATCAACCCGGCCGGAGACGTCTGGTCGCTCGACCTGCCGACGCTGACGTGGACGAAGCTGGCGGAGCCGACGGACGACGCTCCAGGCCGGCGCAATGGCTGTGGCGCCCTCGACCCGCTCACGCATCGGTTCTTCGTCTGGTCTGGAACGCCCGATGGGCTGAACGCGACGCCGATGTTGTCGGTGCTCGACCTGGCCCGCACGCCGGCAGTGTGGTCGCGCGTCACCACCTCTGCAGCCCCGACTGCGCGTGGCAGCTGTTCGGCCGTCTTCGATGCGGCGCGAAGACGCGTGCTGTTCGGCTTCGGCAACACGACTGGAGCCCAGTTCGCCGACCTGCAGGTGCTCGAGCTCGGCGCGCCGTGATCACTTCGTGAGCCTGAGCACCAGGCGCGCGTACTCGGAGGACGCAGGATCTCCGACGTCGGCGAGCACACCACCGAGCGCGAGCACGCCGACGATGAGTGCGGCCGCTCCGACACCGATGAGCGCACGAAAGACGAGCGGCCGTTGCAGCACGTTCGCTCCCGGCAGGTTCAAGACTGCGCCCGCCATCGAGAGCCCGTGCACCAGGTGGTACCAGCCGCAGAGCGCGAGCAGCAGGTAGTACGGCCAGAAGTACGCGGGCACCCACTGAAAGGTGAAGGCCACGCCGTGAAAGCCGGGGAAGACGCCGTACAGGAACGACGCGCCGCGCGTGGCGACGACGTGACCGACGATGACCAGAAGCAGGAACCGGCCGCTGTAGCGGTGAAGCCGAACGCGCCACGAGAGCGTCGACACGTCCTGCCTCGGCCGCTTCACCATTCGTACGATGGCGGTCGCGAGGTGAACGACGAGCGGAATGAAGACGAGCGCGAGCTCGAGTCCCGGCGCCTGATACGCGCCTCGCAAGGTCCGCTGGCTACCGTCGTACGCGCTCGCGCCCAGCACCGCGAGCATCTGGTTGACCAGATGAACGAACAGGAACACCGCGAAGACGGCACCGCTGATCACCTGCGCCCGAAGCCATCTGGAGTCATTCATGCGCTTCAGACGAGCGACGACCTCAGCCTGTGACATCAGCCTCGAGTTCGCGCGCGAACGCCTCGACGTGCTCGCGGCCCAGCGCTGCGATGGTCAGCAGAGGCAGGCGCTCGTGCGTTCCCTCTGAAGCCTCGCGAACCGGCGCGTCAGCATGGGCTATGCCCGTTCGTTCCTGGCCATGACGTGGGCTGTCAGCGACGCGAGCTTGTCGGGGTTCGAGACCGTCGAGACGCCGTGAATCAACCTGCCGTCGGTCTCAATCTGGGTGACGCCCACGACCACGTCGTCCACCAGCATCACGATGCTGGGTTGGCCATTCACGTCCATCACCTCGAAGCGTGCCGCGGGTGGCTGCTTCTGCGCGACGCCGATGAAGAACCGCGCCACCCGATTCGCGCCGGTGATGACGTTGATGGCCGCCCGCACCTTGCCGCCGCCGTCGGTCTTCACCGTCGCGTTCTTCACGAGCAGCTTCTCGACCTCGGTCACATCGCCTTGCAGCACCGCGCCGAAGAAGCTGCCCAGCATCGCCTGATGCGCCGACGGGTCTGGCGCGAACCGCGGCTTGCCGGCCGACACGTGCTCCCGCGCGCGATGGAGCAACTGCCGCACCGCCGCGGGCTCCTTCCCCAGCGCCTTCGCGACGTCGTCATGCGAGTAGTCGAAGGCTTCGGCCAGCACGTACACGGCGCGCTCCAGCGGAGAGAGGCGCTCGAGCAGGGTGAGGAACGCGAGCGACACCGCCTCGACGTCGACTGCTCCAGGCGTCTGCACGTCGTCCGTCAACATCGGCTCGGGCAGCCACGGCCCCACGTACGACTCCCGCTGCACCCGCGCGCTCTTCAAGACGTCAAGGCACCGATTGGTGACGACCCGCTCGAGCCACGCCCTCTCTGCCTCGAGTGGAGGGCCCTTTCGCTCCACCCACGCGAGGTGGGTCTCCTGCACCACGTCTTCTGCTTCGGCCCAGCTGCCGAGCATTCGGTACGCCAGCGCCAGCAATCGCGGGCGGATGGAGAGGAAGGCGTCGGTCATTGTGGGCCTGCCAGTGTGCCACGTGAATCTCGCCGGGGCCCTGCAGTCTCAGACGCGCGTCTCATGTCCTTGAAACGAACGACGCCACGCCGACGTGACATCGCCACGTCGATTCTCATGGCGCGCGACAATGTCCCGGTTTAGACAAAGTCCAAATCTTCCACCTCGCAGGAGTTCCACCATGCGTCTCGTCGTCCTCGTCACCACCTGCCTTGCCGTCGTTGCCAACGCTGACGCGCTGCTCGACACCGCGAAGGCCACCTTCAAGCCGCTGCCGAAGCAGTACGACTCGAAGGACAACGCCATCACTCCCGAGAAGGTCGAGCTCGGCAAGCTGCTCTACTTCGAGAAGCGGCTGTCGAAGAACCACGACGTCTCGTGCGCCAGCTGCCACGACCTCGCGAAGTACGGCGTCGACGGAGAGCAGTTCTCGACGGGCCACAAGAAGCAGAAGGGCGGCCGCAACGCGCCGACCGTCTACAACGCTGGCAACCACGTCGCGCAGTTCTGGGACGGCCGCGCCGCCACGCTCGAAGACCAGGCGAAGGGGCCGGTGCTGAACCCCGTCGAGATGGCCGTGGCCGACGCTGCCGCAGTCGAGAAGGTGCTCAAGTCGATTCCCGGCTACGCGCCGCTGTTCGCGAAGGTCTTCGGCGGTGAGAAGGACTCGGCCGTCACGTTCGACAACATGGCGAAGGCCATCGGCGCGTTCGAGCGCACGCTGGTGACGCCGGGCAAGTTCGACAAGTACCTCGGCGGTGACGAGAAGGCGCTCTCTGACGCAGAGAAGAAGGGCCTGCAGACGTTCATCTCGGCCGGTTGCCTCAGCTGCCACATGGGCGAGGCGGTCGGTGGTTCGCAGTACCAGAAGCTCGGGCTCGTCGCGCCGGTGTCTGGCCTGAAGGACAACGGCCGCTTCGACGTCACGAAGAAGGACACCGACAAGTTCGTCTTCCGCGTGCCCTCGCTGCGCAACATCGCGAAGACCGCGCCGTACATGCACGACGGCTCGGTGAAGACGCTGCCCGAGGCGGTGACGTTCATGGCGAAGCACCAGCTGGGCAAGGAGCTGAAGAAGGAAGACGTCGACTCCATCGTCACCTTCTTGAATGCGCTCACGGGCGAGCTCCCCAAGAACATCGAGGCTCCGAAGGCGCTGGCGAGCGGTAAGGACACGCCGAAGCCCGACCCGTCGTAAGACGCGTCGTCCATGAAGTGGCTCGGCCCGTTGGTGTTGGTGGGACTCTCGTGCACGCGCACGCCTGAGCCCTTCCAGATGCCGACGGGCCGAATGCTGTCTGGGCTGGTGCGATGTGATGCCGAGCAGCAATGCGACGCGGGTACGTGCTTCATCTCGTTGTTCGATCGCTCGCCCACGTGCACCGGTGCAGGGAAGGCACCATGCGACGTGATGCAGTGTGATGCGCCTGCACAGTGCAAGTGCCTGAAGACGACGCCGCCGCAGTGCGGGTGCGCGGTCTCGTTCGGAGCCGAGCGCCGCGAGTGAGTCGGTGGCCGACGGAATGACCATGGATGCGTGAGGCGCCTGCGACGAACCTTCGCAGTCGATGCCCCGCACCCCCGTCTTCGTTCGACTCCTGGTCCTGCTGAGCGCGTGTGGCGGCGTCGTGCCGGTCGTCGACGGTGGGCCAGCTGGAGTCGACGCGTCGGTCGTCGACGCTGGTGTTGTCGTGGACGCGTCTGTGCCCGATGCGTCCGTCGTGGTCGATGCGTCGGTGCCCGATGCGTCTGTCGTGGTCGATGCGTCGGTGCCCGATGCGTCCGTCGTGGTCGATGCGTCTGTGCCCGATGCGTCGGTGCCTGATGCGTCCGTCACCGTCGATGCCTCCGTGCCTGATGCGTCGGTGCCCGATGCGTCCGTCACCGTCGATGCGTCTGTGCGCGACGCGTCAGTCGCCCTGCCCCCACGTTTCGAGGTGACCGCCGGAGCACGCCTCACCGCAGGAACGCTCGTGATGGACGTGCAGGTCGGTCCACCGCTCGTGCGCCAACCGCTCTCGGGCGGGACGTTGACCCTCACCCCGCTGCCACCCGTCGCGAAGTGATGCTCGGAGACTCGATGAAACGACTGTTCGTTCTTGTGATGACGTTGCTGGCGACCGTTGCGGGTGCAGTGCCTTCGCAGATCACCCTCACGGCGCGCCTCGCCGACGCTGGCAGCCCGCTCAACGGCAGCCACACCGTCATCGTTCGCATGCACGGCGCCCTCACGGGCGGCCTGCCCACGTGGACCGAGACGCACCTGGTCACCGTCACCGATGGCCTGCTCTTCCTCACGCTCGGGTCGCAGACGCCGCTCGACTCGACCATCATCGACGGCACGCCGCTGTTCGCCGAGATTCAGGTCGACTCGACGGTGCTCTCTCCGCGCCTCGCGCTCGTCAGTGTTCCCTACGCGGTTCGTTCGGGCGTCGCCGAGAACTCGGCGCGGCTCGGTGGCAGCCTGCCGTCGGACTACGCGCTCGTGAATCACGTGCACGCCGGGCTCTATCTGCCGCTGGGCCCAGTGCTGCAGTGCACGGGCACCGACAAGGTGGTGGGGCTGAGTTCGAACGGATCAGTCGTGTGTGCACCTGATCAATCAGGCTCTGCGTTGACCGCAGGTCTCGGCTTGATTCTGGCGGGCTCTTCGCTCTCGGTCGCCTTCGCGGGAACGGGAGTGGCGACGTCGGCAGCTCGAAGTGACCACGCCCACACCGGCACGTACCTGCCAATGCCCGCGACGCTGGTCTGTCCCGTCGGACGGCTCGTGAGTGGGTTGCAGTCGGACGGCTCCCTCACGTGTGCGACCGCGAACTCGGCCCTGTCGGTCTCACCGAGCTTCACGGCGGCGCTGGTCAACGGCGCCCCGCAACTGCAGCTCAGCTTCGCGGGAACCGGAGTGAACCTCAGCGCCGCACGTTCAGACCACACGCACTCAGGTACCTACCTTCCTCTGGGCACGTCCTTGTCGTGTCCCACGGGCCAGCGGGTCGCAGCGATCGACTCGGGGGGGTCGGTCGTCTGCAGTACAACCACCATCGCGGTCGCGGCGACGCAGAGCCTGACCAGCGTGACCAACAACGGAATCGCCGTCATCGGAGTCAACTTCGGCGGAACGGGTTCGAGCCTCAATCCCGCGCGCGCCGATCACACGCACACGGCCGTGTGTCCGACTGGCTATGCGACGCACGGCGGGACCGGCGTCGCCAGCCCACTCTGTGTGAAGCGTGTCGCCCAGGCCAACGTTCAGTGGGGTGACGCGGTGACCGCTTGCTACGTCGACCACGCAGGCGGGCAGTTGTGTACGTACAACGAGCTGCGCATCGCGTTCAGCACGCCACCGGCCGAGACGCAGGTCATCGGCTACTGGATGGCCGACCGTGTCGACGACGACTGGGTGCTGCGGCTCAACACCAACAACAACACGACGAACTTCGACGAGAAGGTCGAGATCTCCTCGACCGCCGTTCCGGGGCCTGGCTACTACTGCTGCCAGCGGGCGCAGTAGCCTGTTCGAGGTGCGAGTCTTCTTCGGTCTGCTGGTGTTGATCAGCTGCGTGCCGGTCGACGAGGGCGAGCCCGACACGCCGACGGGCAGGCTGCGACCGGGGCTCGAG
Source organism: Archangium gephyra (assembly GCA_943370055.1). Taxonomy (GTDB): domain Bacteria; phylum Myxococcota; class Myxococcia; order Myxococcales; family Myxococcaceae; genus Xiheimicrobium; species Xiheimicrobium gephyra_A. The sequence goes on along the minus strand of CALRPN020000003.1, from coordinate 97,085 downwards.
CGCTGCTCCTCGGTCTTCGAGTGCAGCATCGGCGCCTGCTTCATCTCGGCCTTCGACGACGGCCGCTACTGCACCGGCGCGAACGACCGCTCGGCTTGCGACGTCATCACGTGTGATGCGCCCGCTCGTTGCGTCTGCGTGGTTTCGAACCCTCCGCAGTGCGGCTGCTCCTTCTGAAGGGGCGTCATGGGCTGAGAACGGTGACGACCTGCCGGACCGTTGGCGTCCTCCGGTCCCACGCCTCTGCCGTGAAGGTGAACGGTGTTCCAGCCGCGGTGCCGGCGGCGGGGAGCCAGCGCACGACGAGGGTTGCGTCCGAGAAGGCCTCGCTGAAGATGCGCACGTCGGCGTTGTCGATGTCACCATCGGCGTCGAGGTCGAAGCGCGGGTCGTAGAGGGCAGCGGGGCGCACGGCGTTGAGGCGAGGCCGCAGCAGCCCGAGGTCGAGGCTGTTCGCCAGCCCATCGCCATTGAAGTCACCGAGCGGCTCGACGACGGCTGTGAACCCCGGGGGCCACGCCGTGGGCGCGGTGGTGTCGAGGGTGAGGAAGTCTTCGGGGTCGATGGCGCGAATCATCTGCGTCAGCCGCCCCTGGGAGACGCCGTTGGTGCCGTTCGGGACGTCGAAGGTGGGCGCGGCTTCGAAGTCGTACGTCATGGTCGACGTGGCGGTGTCGGGCCCACGCGTCGCGAGCACGCGCAGCGTCAGGCGCTGAGCAGGGAGCGGCGGCGCGACGAGGCGCGCGAACCCCACCTGGCCCCCGCGTGCTTCGTCCTCCGCGCGCTTGACGAGGTCGGCGAGCGTCACCTCTCCGTCGTCGTTCAGGTCGAGGGCCGGGTCGAAGGCTGGCTGCCCCCTGCGTCGGCCGAGCGCGGCCATGATGTCCCAGGAGTCCGAGGTCGTGACCAGCCCATCGCCGTCGACATCACCTGCGGCGACGAGCGAGAACTGCACACCGCTCAGCGGGCCGCCATCGCCGCGCGTCGCCGTCGCCGACACCACCCCGCCGTTGATGCCGCGAACATGACAGCCCGCCACCTCAGCAGGCGCTGCGAACCAGGCATCGGGGCACCCGTCGAGGAACGGCGTCGTCAGGGGACGCGTCGAACGAAGCACGGTGCGGGGCGGCTCTTGGCTGATGAGGTTCGTTCGCCAGAGCGAGACGAGGTTCGGGCCCGCCGCGTCCACGATGGTGGTCGCGAGCAACTCCAGGCGGCCGGCTGTCTCGGTCACCCGTTCAGTTCCCTGAGCCGTCAGCTGAAAGGCTGCTGGTCTCACGCCGTCGAGCGTCTCGGTCCACAGGGCTCCGTCGCGCGACAGCGGCGAGGTGGAGCGCAGCGGCATGAGGACCCCGTGGTTCACCTCGCGGCCCAGCGAGAGCGTTCGTGCGCCTGCCGGCGTGCTCCACCACAACGTCGACTCGAACCGCGTCTGCGAAGCGAAGAGCGCGATGACGTGAAGCCCGGTCGCATCATCGGCCGCGTCGTGGGGCGTGATGACGTTGACGCTCGGAGGCCTCGGCACGAGCGTGGTGCGCTGGCCCGTCGAGAGCGAGGCTGCTTCGAGGCCGAGCGTACTGGCCACGATGGCGCTCGACGGTGTCAGCCGCACCACGCCACCGCCCGTCGTCACGTCGCGCGCGGTGCCACCATCGAGCTGGCGAACGAACACGTGCGCGGGGCCCTGGCTGTTGTCCGACCAGCCCACCAGGCCGCCTGCCAGCAGCACGTTCGTCGCATACGCGCTGCCGCCGTCGGCCTGCGCGAGCGCGGCGAACGAGACCGGCACGTGAGCCTGTCTGCTCGAGAGGTCTTCGGTCAGCAGCAGCTCGGCGCTGCCGCGGTTTCGGCTCCACCACTGCACGACGACGTTCTGCCCCTCGATCGCCACGTCGACCGGGTACAGCCGTTTGCGCCGGGTTGCGATGCGTCGAGGGGTCGTGCGCTCGAGCTGCTCGAGGAAGAACGCTCCATCGGCGCCCTGCGTGGCCAGCGCCCGCCCCTCGAGCGCGAGGGCGACGTCGAGGCGGCTCGCCGTCACCAGCGACGCCTCACCTTCGTCGACCAGCAGCAGCACCTTCGAGACGGGCGCCGAAAGCGCCTCGAGCCGGTCACCCGTCGAGCGGTAGCTGGCGATGATGGACCACGGGCCCTGCCACGACGCGCCCGCGTAGAGCGTGTAGCGATGGAGCGGCCGACCGGCCGGCAACGTGAGCTGCACCCGATTGCCGACGACCCGGGCGCTGGCCTTGTACGGCGCGGTCAGCGGGTCTCCGATGAAGAGCCCTTCACCCGGCCACCAGACCGATGACCAGTACGCGTCGAGCGCGGTGCCACCACGCAGGTACTTCGCCACCAACTGCTGCCCCTTCGGGAACTTCTCGGGGTACGCGCAGGGCTCCCGCACCGTTCCATAGCTCGCGCTCGCCCCTGCCTCGAGCCAGCGCAGCGCGCTCATCTGAGAGCCGCCCCGCAGCACTCCGCCGAACGAGGTGAGGTGGTCGCCAAGCGCTCCGGGGACGAGCCGCACCGTCTGCAGGTTCGCCACCGAGGTGAGGCCCGTCAGGTAGAAGAGAACACCGGTGGTGTTGTTCAAGGTGTCAGTGGCGGCGCTGGTGCTCTCGTGAAACTGCATCGCGATGCCGGCGTCATGGCCCCAGTAGCGTGCGGTCGATTCGAAGCCCGCCGCTCGTGGTGTCGAGCGCGCTGGGTCGGTCGTGCGGAAGAAGTGACCCGTGCCGGCTGGAAACGTCGACTCGGCGGCGACGGAGCGGTCGATGACGTCGAACGCGAGCCCTGCGTCTTCGGCAGCGAGCATCATCACGGGTCTGAGCCCGAGGTCGGAGAAGGGGTGCGTCGTGGTGGCTCCGTAGAGCGGGCTCGGCGTGGTGGGCGAGCACGTTCCCGTCGACACGAAGCCAGCGTCGAACCCGAAGGTGAGCGCGCTTGTCACCGACATGCCCTGAATGTCCCACGGCGTCGTCCAGGTGATGAGGAGCGCCTCGAATGCACCTGCGTCGGCGTCGAGCTGCTGCTTGAGCGCGTTGACGGTCGCCGGGGTCAGGGGCGTGCCGGGAGGAAACGAGACCTCGAGCCGCTGCGAGGGGTGGAGCCGATGGGCCGCGAGGTAGTGCGTGCCCACCGCCACCGACTGCGGGTCCTGCAGGTTGACGACGACGCCGAGCTCTGAGGGCTGAAGGCCCGTTCGCGGCAGCGCGATGTCGATGGTGGTCTCGCCGACGGTGATGGTGGTGATGACGGTCTCGCGAGCGGACCAGCTGGGGGTTGGCCCGGCGTCGGTCACGCCCGAGTCGAAGCTGCCAGCGTCAGCGGCCCCCGCGTCACCCGGGCCTGCGTCGAACCCTGCGTCGCTGCCAGCATCGTGAACGCCGGCGTCCTCGAGCAGGCCTGCGTCTTCGGCGCCACCGTCGCTCCAGCCCGCGTCGTCAGAAGCGCCCGCATCCACCACGAGGCCTGCGTCGGTGAAGCCTGCGTCCACCGTCGCGCCTGCATCGAGGCCCGCGTCACTCGTGCCTTCGTCGACGACCGTCGAGCCGGCATCGGAAGAGGCCTGGTCAGAAACGCGCGGAGGACATGCAGCAAAGAGAACCAGGACCCAGAGGTGCCTCATCGTGGGTGAAAATTGCAACCAGCGGGCCGACGTCTGCCGGGCGGCTCGTCGTTTCCCCGTCTCAGATTTCTGTCTTTTCGGGCGTCGAGCGCGTCAGCAATGGCTGACCTCAGCGCCCGTGCGTTTTCTGGCAGTCACCGCTTCAGCATGTTCATCACCGGCCCCGGCCCGAGAATGGCGCCAGCCGTGATGAGCCCACCGAGCGCGCCACCGGCCACGCCACACGTCGCGAGGTCTGCGCCCGTGAGCATCAACCCCGGCAGCGGCGTCTTCGCGTGCAGCGGCAGCTCATAGCGGCCCGGCGTGTGGTCGAGCCCGTAGAGCTCTCCGCGCGGGTGCGAGGCGAAGTGCGCGGTGGTCAGCGGCGTCGAGAGCTCGGCCACGTCGACGCGGCCCTTCAACTGCGGCAGCCGCTTGAACAACACCTCGAGCATGCGCTCGGTCCACTTCGCCTTGAGCGCGTCGTACTCGGCGCCGCGCTTGTGCCACTTCGTGCCCTGCCAATTGGAGAACCACTCCCACTTCGCCATGGTGATGACGTCGATGGTGGCGCGGCCCGGGAAACGTCGCGCGAAGTCGGGGTCCTTCGCCGAGGGAAACGACAGGTACACCATCGGCAGCGGAGCGTCGGCGTCAGCCTCGAAGCGCGCCACGTTCTCGTCGTGCTTCTCGTCGGGGTACAGCCACAGGTTGGTGCCGGTGAGACCGAGCTCTGCGTCGGTGGCCTTGAAGCCGAGGTACAGGCACAGGTAGCTGACCGACGGCGGCACGTTCGCGAGCGCCTTCACCCACGCCGCGGGCCTGTGCGCTTCGGGCACGAGCTTGCCGAAGGTGTTCGCGACGCCAGCGTCACTGATGACGATGGGGGCCCGTTGCTCCGAGCCATCGGCCAGCCGCACGCCGACCGCGATGCCGTGCTCGACGATGACCGACTCGACCTCGGCGTTCGTCGCGAGGTGGCCACCGTTTTCTTCGATGAGCGGCGCGATGCCCTCGGCGATGACCGACGCTCCACCGACGGGGTAGAAGCCGCCGCCGAAGTAGTGCGACACGAGCGCGGCGTGCATCGCGAAGCTCGAGCGTGAGGGTGGCAGCCCATAGTCGCCGTACTGGCCGGTGAGCACTGCGATGAGCTCTTCGTTCTTCGTCAGCTCGAGCAGCACGTCGCGCGTCGAGCGACCCGCGAGGTCGGCGAACCCACGCTTCGCGAACGGCGCTGCGACGGCCGACACGAGCGACGGCAGACCGCGCGTCATGAAGAACATCGAGCTCTTCTTCGCGGTCGACTTCACGAGGTCGACGTACTTCGCGATGGCGTCGCGCTCGGCGGGAAAGGCCTGGCCCATCGTCTCGATGAAGCGCGTGGTGCCGGTGACGAAGTCGTAGCCGCGTGCGCCGAGCTCGATGCGGTCGTACACGTCAGGCAGCGGCGCCCAGCGAATGCGGCCGTCAGAGAGCTTGTCGAACACCGAGCGCAGCGCGCCGCGTTCACCGACCTGACCGATGTAGTGCACGCCGACGTCCCACTCGTAGCCGGGACGGGTGAACGTGTGCGTGTAGCCGCCGATGCGGTAGTGCCGCTCGAGCACGAGCACGCGCTTCTTGCCGTGACGAGACAGCATGGCCGCGACGGTGAGCCCGCCGATGCCCGAGCCGACGACGATGGCGTCGAAGCGTCCCGACGGAGGCTGCTGCTTGTACGAGTGGCCGACGTGCATGGCCGTGGGCGTAGCACGACGCGAAGGCGTGGCTCAGGCGAGGTCGAGCTGGGCCAGCTTCGAGAAGTGTCGTCGACGCTCACCTTCGTCCGAGTGCTCGCTGTCGCAGAGGAGGCAGTTCGTGCACGCAGCGGGCTGGCGGCAGATGTGCTCCGTTCCACGCATGAGCGACCTGTTGCTGAAGGTGCACGAGGCGCCTGACGACGACGCCGCGAAGCTGGTGGTGGCCGACGCGCTGCTCGAGCGGAAGGACCCGCGCGGCGAGTTCATCGCGCTGCAGTTCAAGGTGTGGCGTGGCGAGGCAACGAAGGAGGACCGCGCGAGAGTGTCGGCCCTGCTCTCGAAGCACCGCGCGTCGTGGTTCGGACCGCTCGCCGAGGTCCTCGACCCCGAGACCGTCGTGTTCGAGAAGGGCTTCTTGCGGCAGGGCGCCTTGCAGGAGTGGGCCTGCGCCGTGAACGTGACCGAGACGTGGATTGGAGCGCCCGCGCTGCGTGAGGTGCGTGAGCTCGTGATGCCCGACCTCGGCGCTGCAGAGCTGGCACGGCTGCTCGAGCGGCCCGAGCTTCGGCATCTGCTGGGCCCCCGCCTCTCCTCGACGCGCGCGCTGCAAGAGCTCGCGACGCGCGGGTGGCCGTTCGTCTCGGTCGGCGTTCAGGGCACCGTGAAGGCGCTCGCTGCCGCGCTGCTGACGGTCGCGACCGGCAAGGCGTTCGTCTCGGTGAAGCGAGTGGTGCTGCTGCTCGAGCGCTTCGGACGAAGCAGTGTCGCCGAGCTGCTGCGGGCGTTCTCGAAACACCAGCTCGAGGCCCGCTTCGACGAGCTGCACCTCGAGGCGACGAACAACGAGGCGGGAGCAGCCGGCTACGCGTTGACGGCTCTGAGCCGGCTGGCGCCCCACGCCGTGGTTGGCGTTCGCCTGCCGCATCTGTCGGCGCGGTTCGCCGCGGGAGAGGTCGTCGTGCGCGCGGGAGCCATCGCGACACACGTCTTCGAGTTCCTCCACGCCTTCGACCTGCAGGGCGTCAGCCTCGTGGTGCATCAGTCAGGAGGTTCGCTGCCAGGCGACCTCGATGCCCTCAAGAACGACTTGCGACGACTGCGCCCCACGCGCGCCGTGTTTCCAGCGGAGTGGGGCACCGTCGACGTCTGACGTCACGCTTCGGCGTGCGCCTTCTCGAGCGCGGCCACGTCGAACTTCACCATCTTCATCATCGCCCCCATCACCGCCTGCGACTTCTTCGGGTTCGGGTCGGCGATGAGCTTCATGAACTGCCGCGGAACGATCTGCCACGAGAGCCCGAAGGGGTCGGTGATCCACCCGCACTGCACCGGCTTCGAGCCCGCCTTCACGAGCGCGTCCCAGTAGCGGTCGACCTCCTTCTGGTCTTCGCAGTCGACGAAGATGGAGAACGCCTGGCTGAACGTGAAGTGCGCACCACCGTTGTAGGCCATGAAGCGCTGGCCCCCGACGATGAACTCGGCCGACATGATGGGGCCGTCCTTTCCCTGCTTCGAGAGGTTGATCACCTTCGAGTCGGGGAAGATCGACGTGTACAGCTCGACCGCGGGGCCGAGCTGATCATTGAACATCAGAAACGGAGACGCCTTCTGGGTCATGGTCTTCTTTCGGTGTGGGTGGTGGTCTGCTTCATCGGGTGAGGCGTTTGGCGAGCTTGCCGAGCTCCATCGTCCAGCCGGCGGTCGCGCGCTCGGTCCACAGCTCGTCGTGCATGCGGTCGAAGGTCAGCGTCATCTTCACCTTCGAGGCGAGCTGCTCGAGCGTGACGACCGTCTCGACGTCGTAGGCCGCGACGCCAGGAATGAAGTCGGCGAGGTGCGAGTACGCGAGCCGCTTCAGGGGAACGATGTCGCGATACGTGATGCGCGCCTCGGTGCTCGTCGGCATGCCCTGGCGCTTCATGAACGCGATGGTCTCGGGGTTGTCGGCCACCATCGCGTAGAGCAGCAGGCCGCCTGGTCGCAGGTCGATGGCGTGCACCTCGACGTGAAACCCTTCGGGGCCCCACCACGACTCGATGCCGTCCTTCGTGGTCCACAGCTCCCAGACTTCGCGCAGGGTCGCGTCGAACGTGCGCTCCATGGTGATGCGGTCGTTCTTCACGAAGACCTCCCGGGGGACTTCGTCTTGCGGCGCTTCTCGAGCGCGGCGCCGAAGCGGTCGAGCCGGCCTTCCCAGAGCGCGCGGTACTGCGACATCCACGAGTCGACCGCCTGAAAGGGCTCGGGCCGCAGCGAGTACAGGCGTCGCTGCCCGTCGGCGCGCACCTGCACGAAGCCGGCTTCACTCAAGATGCGCAGGTGCCGTGAGACCCCCGACTGGTGAATGGGCAACTGCTCGACGAGGTCATTCACCTGGCACTCGCCAGACGCGAGCGTCTCGAGGATCAACCGGCGTGTCGGTTCAGCCAGGGCCAGGAACGGATCGACTTGCATGACGGTGTATATGCATCATCATGCATTCATCGGTCAACTGGCGCGCGTTCACACGCGACGACGAAGTCGAAGGTGATTCCCCGGCCGTCGGGTTGGGCCGTACTTTGGGGTCATGCCCATCAGCTCCCCGGGGGTTCGGCCCGTCCTCGACCCGCAACGTCCACGAGCGCCGCGCACAGGCCCGAGCCGTGCGTTCATTCGGGTCGAGAAGCTCGAGGTGAGGAGCGACGAGCGTCGGCAGAAGGGAACCGTTCGCTGCGAGCTGATGCTGTCGGCCTTCGACCCACCGCTTCGACGGGAGGACGTCGAGGGGCTGTCGGTGCGCATCGCGCCGCCTGTCGGTGACCGCTCGGTCGTTCCGCTCCAGGTCGTCGAGGTCGCAGGTCGATGGGCGCTCGTCTTTGAGTCCGCGCCGCTCGACCTCTCGGCGCTGCAGGCCTCACCGCTGCTGTTGGGGCTTGGAGAGCCAGCCCTGCTCTTCGACCCCGCTCACCCTCAGGTGTCGTCCCCTTCGCTGCAGGTGCAGGTCTCGACCGAGCAGCTCGTCGTGAACGTGACCGCCTCGACGCAACTGGGTCGTCGCGAACGAATCGCGCAGCTCGAAGGGCTCATGGAGCAGACGAGCGCCGAGCGTCAGGCGACCGCGACTGGAACCTCATCGTGGTTCGGGCAGCGCCAGCTCGAGCAGGAGCTGAAGGTGGCCCGCGTGCGCGTCGACGAGTCCCGGCAGGTGCTGGCTCCGTTGCTCGAGCAGGCCGCCGCGGCCTGGAGCCGGGCCGCTCCGCTGCTGCGGGTCGCGTCGGCACCAGTCGATGATGCGCAGCGGTCTGCATGGCGGGCGGGGCTCATCACCGCTTCGAACGCGGCCGTGAACCTTCCGTCCGCCCGTGCCCTGCTCGAGACGTCGCGCGACGTGCCTGAACTCGCTGAACAGGACCTCGCGAAGGTCGCAGCGCTCGAGGCTGACGCGGCCGGGCAGAAGCGCATCGATGCGGAAGTCCAAGCGCATTTCGACGCGCTGCCCGACGAGACCCGCACGAGGTGGCTGGCCGAGTTTGCGATGCTCGAGGCGCTCCCCATCGCGCACGCACTCTCGACGGCCGCACAGACACTGCGAAACTCGACGAGCGAGGTGCAGCTGCTCGACGAACAGCTCCAGGCTCAGGCCGTGACCACCAACCAGGCCGTTGCTCCGAGGCTGGCTCAGCTCGACGCGCGACTTGCCGAGCTGCGCCGCGAGAAGGAGCTGCTCGCCAGCGCGCCGGTCGATGCGGCCTTCGAGACGGCGCGGGTCACCTACTCGTCAGACCTGCGCCTCCTCTGAGACGAACTCAGTTGAAGTTGGTGACCGCCACGTCGCCCGACTTGCGGTCGATGATGGCCCACAGGCCGTGGTCACCCTGGCCCTCGGTCGAGATGCTGAAGATCCACGCGTCCTTCGGCTTCTCGCCGGAGGGGATGTCATCGGTCGTCTTGATCAGCTCGATGGAGCCCGCCTTCAGCAGCGCGCGCACCTCGGCGTCGATCTTCTTCTTGTCGGTCAGGCCGTTGCCGTCGGGCCCACCGAACTCGCTCACGAACGCAGGCAGGCCCGAGTCCGTGTCGGTCGCGACGGCCTTGAGCGCGAGCTCGAGCGCCTTCTCGTAGCCCACGGCCTGCTTGCCGAACTTCGCCTCGTGCTCGGCGATGCGCGCCTTTGGCGTGAGGTCGCGCGACTGGTACTTGCCGGTGGTGAGCGTCGTCTCCTGCGCGCCGACCCAGTTCACGTAGTTGTCGCGCAGGGTCTTCGGCAGCGCCTTCGCTTCGGTGGTCGAGAGGTAGCCGTCGCCGTTCTTGTCGGAGGCCTTCGCCCAGGCCTCCATCATCACGACGAACTCCTTCGCGACGTCAGCGGCCTTCACCGAGCCGTTGGGCAGCTTGAAGCCCGACGCGTCGAAGTTGTCCTTCAAGTCGGCCGCGAGCTTCTTGGCCTCGGTGCGCGTGAGCACCTTGTTCTTGTCGACGTCGGCCTTCTTGAGCTGGTCGTTCACGTACTTCTTCGACGCGCTGACCAACTCCTGAATGTTCACCTTGTTGAGCTTCGGCATGAGCCCTCCCGCGAGAAGGGCGCGACCATGGCTCAGGACTTCGGTCGTCGTCGAGTGACGCGTGTGTTTTCAGTTACAGCCGAAGACGCCAGCCGGGCACGCGCAGGTGGTGGTGCAGGGCGTACACGCCGTCGTCGTTTGCGAGCACGGCACGTTCACGGCGTCGGTGCGGTAGAGGGCGTAGGGTGCCCAGTCGGCCGAGACGCGCACGAAGCGGCGGTCTCCCGCGGAGTTCAGGCGCGAGAAGTAGGTCCACGCGAGGCGGTTGGCGATGGAGAAGCCGTTGATGCGCCAGATGGGCGTGTTGTTCTCGCGAATGCCGAGGTTGGGCAGCGACGCGGGGAACGCGGTGGGCTCGAGCGAGCGGAACGGCGTCGGGTTGATGTTGCCCTCGAAGACGCTGAGGTTGGTGCCCGACAGCGTGCCCGCGTGCAGCGTGGCGGTGGTGCCAGCGAAGTAGCCCTGCACGACGTTGAGCTCCTGGCTGCGGCTGTCGAGGTTGCTGCCGAACATCGTCGAGCGCGTGTCGATGGCGCGTGAGAGTTGGTAGCCGTCGATGAACACCACCAGGCCGACCGCGCCAGCGGGAATCGTGTGGCTGCCCACCGAGCCCATGCCCGTCCACGTGGTGCCGGTGTTCTGCACGAAGAAGGAAGTCGCCGTGTTCGGCGGAATGCTGAAGGCCTCGCTCACGGCGCCGAAGCCCGCGTCGGCCGCGACGCGCTGGTTGCCGACGTAGAGGTCCTTCTTCGTGCCTGCGGCGTCGACGAACGCGAGGTTGAGCATCTGCAGGCGCGGGTTGGGCAGGGTGGCGCTCGAGCTGAACGTCAGCGGCGCGTCGAACGAGCTGAGGCCTCGCACCGCCGAGCGCAGCGCCGGGTCGTAGGTGTCGCGCACGCCACGCACGACGATGGCTCCGCGGGAGCGCTCTGGGAAATCGGTCGAGCTGGTCGGAATCGAGAAGTCGAGCCAGCCCGCAGGCGTGATGACCCGAACGGTCGTCTGCGTCGTGGGCAGGTCGACGGTGACGGACTCTCCGAACACGATGGGCGCCGTGTCTGAGACGCCGTCGCCCGTGAAGTCGAACTGCATCGTCACCGCGGTCTGCCGGGTGTCGACCATGCCGTTGAAGAAGACGAGCGAGCGCATGCCCGCCACGCCGCCATCGGGCATCACGCGGAACGTTCCCTGTGGTGGCAGCAGCGAGGAGTTGGTGTCTCCGAAGAGCCCGATGGCCTGATAGCCGCGCTCGACGAACGTCGTCTGGGCCAGGTCGAAGGTCAGGCTCGCCTGAAGGTTGCGAACTGCGGTTCGGTACGTTCCCGGAGCGACGACCACCGTGTTGAAGCCGTTGGTGAGAGAGCCCGAAGTGAAGACGTAGTTCGAGCCTCCATCGGAGGTGAGCCGCAGTTCATAGGCGCCCGCGCCGATGACGCCGCTGACGATGGCGAGGTACGAGGTGCCTCCGTCGGCCACGCCCGCCGATCCTCCAGCACTCGCGGATCCACCAGCCGACGCGAATCCACCGGCACTCGCGGATCCACCAGCAGTCGCGGATCCACCAGCGGTCGCGGATCCACCAGCAGTCGCGGATCCACCAGCGGTCGCGGATCCACCGGCGGTCGCGGATCCACCTGCCGTCGCCGATCCACCTGCCGTCGCGGATCCACCAGCAGTCGCGGATCCACCTGCGGTGGCGGATCCACCAGCAGTGGCGGGTCCACCAGCAGTCGCGGACCCGCCAGCGGTCGCTGATCCACCAGCGTCACCGCCCGCAGTTGCGGATCCACCGGCACTCGCTGATCCACCTGCCGTCGCGGCCCCACCCGCGATCGCGGACCCACCTGCGCTCGCGGATCCGCCAGCGCTCGCGGAACCACCGGCGCTCGCGCTTCCACCGGCACTCGCCAAACCGCCTGCCGCAGCGGCGCCCCCACCAACACCTCCCGCCGCTGCGGCACCACCGCCTGCTCCGCCACCGGCAGTGCCGCCATCGCTCGTCCCCGCCGGCCCACACGCTCCAAGGACGAACAATCCGACGACCAGCCAGTTCCGTTGCATGCGGCAATCTCCAGTCCAAATGGAAGCCGTAACGGTACCGACCGCTCACCGAGCCGAGGTCTGAATTTGTCTGAAATTCACCCGCGGGCGAGCGCGCGACCCAGCCGATATCCACCGTCGAACCGCTCGATCTCCAACCCGATGGCGCGCAGCTGTCGGATGGCGGTGTACACGCGGTTGCGCCCCGACTCGTGCACGAGGCGCTGTCCCGGCCACCCGGCACGAACGCACGCATCGACATCGAGGCTGCTCCCTCGCTGCGTCGCTTCCCGAAGCGCCAACAACAACCGCCGCTGCGCTCGCCCGAGCCGAACACTCCGGACCGGCCCCATCACGTGGCTCACGTCGTCGCTCACCGCGAGCGCGGCAGGTGTTCCAAACCCCGCGAGGAACCGCTCGGCGTGATGTTGAAACCGCCGCTCATCGAGCACCACGTCGAGCTCGCGCCGAATCGCGTTCGAGAACTCGATGGCGTCGTCGATGGAGCCTCGATGCCCCGGCCGAGCGCTCACGACCTCGCTCTCGAATGACATGAGGTGACCTGCGAGCACCTCGTCTCCGGGCTCGAACTCACCCCGGAGCAACCGCTGCAGCCGCGCCGGCAGCTCCACGTACGGCAACACGGAACGAGAGAAGAGAATGAGCCCGACGAAGTCGGTGATGGCGCTCGGCTGACCGCCCGCGATGAGCTCAGGCGCCTGGAACGTCTGCGCCGAGGGGTCGTACAACGCGCCGCGCACGGTGAGTGGAACGTTGGCGCCGAGCCCGAGCAGCCACCAGGAACCATCGGCGGCGAAGAGCACGTTGTGCGGCGAGAACCGGCCGAGGAACGACGGCGGCGACGACGCGTGGCCCGCGCGCAGTGCATCTCGCAGGCTCACGACGAACGCATCGGCGGCGCCGTAGGGAATGAGGTTGGTGCGCTCGGCGAGCCGCGAGATGAACGCTGACGCGTCGCAGACGGCGGGGCAGTCGAAGAGGACGAAGGGCGTTGCTCCCGTCGTCACGGCCTCGAGCACGGGCGCCAGGCGTGGGTGGGTCGCGCGCTGGTGAGCTGCAGCGAGCGCGTCGAGGTTCGCCGTCACGAGGTCGGCCGGAGCGTTCGGCGCTCCCGTCACCAGCACGACGCCACGTCCCTGCCACGTCGCGCGCGCGATGCAGAAGCAATCGGTCTGACGAATCAGGCTGTCTGGCGGCGGGGGCGTCACGACGAAGCCGGCATTGTCTCCGGCGGCAGGCCGTTTCGCTATACGCGTGTGTGGATGAGTGGCCCTGTCGCGTGGCTCCTGAACGGCTCGGTGGCGCTCATCCTCACGGGGCTGGGCGCCGGCCTCGTCGTCGATGACTTCGTTCGCTTGCGCGCGCACGGCCTTCGCTTCGTGCTCCTGCTCGGAGTCATGGTGGTGGGGATGCCGGCCGTGGCGTTCGGGCTCGGGCGACTGCTGGGCCTCGAGGCGGCGTTCGTGATGGGGCTCGTGGTGCTCGCAGCGGCTCCGGCCGGGCCGTTGAGCAGCGCGTTCACAGGCCTCGCACGCGGTGACGTCGCGCAGGCGGTGATGCTGGTCGCGAGCTCGACGCTGGTGTCGCTGGTGTCGATGCCGCTCGTGCTGCGGCTCGCGTCGCAGAGTCAGGTCGAAGGCGCCGTGCCCGTGGAGCTGCTGCTCTTCATGGTCGCCCTGGTCCTCGTGCCGGTGTCGACCGGTATGTTCGTGCGTCACCGGTCGGTCGCCGTCGCAGAACGAATCGCCTCCATCGCGAAGACGCTCGCCATCGTCGTGCTCGCCGCGGCCATCGTGCTCGTCGTGCTGGCCCAGCGCGAGAAGCTGCTCGAGGCGCTGCCGAAGGTGGGGGTCGCCGTGGTGGTGTTGAACCTGCTGCAGCTCGCAGTCGGCTTTCTCGTCGGAGGCCGCACCGTCGGACCCGCGCTCTCGTTCGGCGTTCGCAACGGGTCGATTGCGCTGGCGGTCGCGGGAGCTCCAGCGTTGGGGCTCGACGCGTCGGCGCTGCTTCCGATCGCCGTCTACGCAGGCGTGCAGAGCGTGACGACGGCGTTGATCATCGGGTGGCGTCGTCGCACCACGAGCTGATCAACGGCTGACGCGGAACGGCGACGCTCCCAGCAGGAACGCTTCGTCGCACGAACCACCGGCGACACCGACGAGCGGGTTCAATGCTTGATCCATCACGCCGGGATCCGAGTTCGACCACGTTGCGGTGTTCCCAGAGAGGCTCAGCTCGAAGAGCTGGTTCCGCCCGAAGTCCACCGTTCCGCCGAGGTCGATGGCGATGAGCCCGCTGCCAAACGGCGCCGTCGTCGTCGCGTTCATCGGCACCGTGCCGTTCACCGTCATCGTGCGCACCGAACCCGAGAGCTCGACCCGCTCGATGGTCTGCACTGCCATCGACAAGTTCGCGTAGCCGCCAACCACCACGACCGCGCCTTCGTGGGCCAGCAGCGCCGGGTTCTGCCGCGCCGTCACGTCGCCAAGCTTCCGCCACGTCATCGTCGTGAGGTCGAGCGCGTGCACGTCCGAGAGCACCTGCGTTCCCGAGCGGCCGCCCGCGATGACGAGCGTGTTGCCGATGACGAGGACGCCGGCGTTCGTGCGCCCCGCGGGAGCCGTGCCCATCGTCGTCACCGGACTGAACGACTTGCCATCCGACGCGAGCGCCGAGACCGCGTTCGTCTCGGTTCCCTGCGCTTCACCGAACAGCATCAGCACTCGCGAACCCACGGGGTCGAAGGCCAGCGAGACGCCACCGCCCTGCACTGGGGGCAACGGAGCCACCACGCGGTTCCACACGGTCGCCGACGCGTCGAACGTGAGCAGCCCGTTTCCCGTCGAGAGGTAGATGAGCCCATCGGGCCGGCGAACCGCAGAGCCGACACTCCACAGCGCTCCGCCAGGCAGCGCGCCCGTGAGCTTCACCGGAGCGCGATCGAACTCGCGACCTGGCGCCATCGACAAGGCGGTGGCGAGGTCTGTCTCGAAGAACTGCCGCTTCGCGCGGTCGACCACGAAGGGGCTGCGGAAGATCATCGACTGGTTGAGACGCCCAACCTCACGCCACGAGCGCGTCTGCAGGTTCGCCTCGAGCAGCGTCGGCACTTGCACCATCATCGTGCCCAACAGCTCCATGCGCGTCGACGTCGCGAGCAGTCGCTGGCCCGCCGAGTCCCACGCCGTGAACGGGTAGGGCGCCATCGTCGGCGTGATGGGCACCAGGCCGGTTCCCGTCATCGAGATGGTCGTCCACGTGGCGGCGGTCGACGAGCGCTCCTGCACCGTCGAGTTCCAGGTCACCGTCATCGGGGGCGTGAACTGGTAGCTGCCGATGCTGATGACCCGGTCTCCCGTGCGGTCATAGGCGACGATGTCCGAGTAGGGCTGCCCTGCGACGGGTGCTCCCCACGTCGCCTGCGTGCCGCTGATGGTGAGTGGCCGAACGTCATTGCCACCGACGACGCCGAGCCGTGATGAGGTACCGAACATCGTCTGCAGCAGAAAGCCGTTCGCGTCGGGCGTGTCGACCTGCTGGAACGTCGTGAAGCGCGCTCCCGCGTCGGACACCTGCAGCTGCACCACCTCGTAGCTAGGCGCCCGCGTGTAATAGAGGCCCGTCAGCACGCCCGACTGCTCGTCGAACGCCGAGGCCGTGAGGTTGCCGGTGGGAAGCGTGCCCGAGACCGGCACCGTCTCGACGAAAGCGCGCGAGCCACCGTCACGCAGCGTCGTGCCCTCGTCTTCGAGTCGAACCGTGATGAGCGACTGCATCGTCGGCGTCACCGACAGCGGCAACGTGAAGATGCGCCGCGTCGACGGGTCGAGCCCGCCTGTGTGTGAGGTGCCGCCAGGGCTATAGGCCGAGAAGGAGCCGTGGAGTTGCCGAAACACGATGGGCCCCGTGGAGCCGCAGCTCGCCGAACCGCCGCCTGTCGTGAGGCCGCCTCCCGCAGCGCCGCCTGCCGAGACGACTCCGCCTCCAGTGCCGCTCGTTCCACCGCCTGAGCCGCCGAACCCGCCGAAGCCGCCGCCGAGCGAGAGGCCTCCGCCTGCTCCGCCGTCGACGCGTGACATCGGTGCTCCACACGCCGCCACCAGGACGCAGACTGCCAGCACCGCTCTTCGCATGACCCCTCGCACCGCTTCGGCCCGGCCCTCCGTTCCCTCTCGACGTGCGCACATTCACGCATCCCTGCTGGCGCTCGCTGTGGCAGGGTCTGGCCCGTCAGTCGTGCCGGCGTCGGGCCGTCGAGAGGGGCGAACTCATCATGGCGAAGAAGAAGGCACGCACCGAGGGCCCCGACGGCTGGCTGGCGCTGGTGGAGCGGGACCTCACCGCGCTCGCGAAGGAAGGAAAGCTGCCCACGGGCCACGGGCTCGATCAGGCCGCGAACGACCTGGCGACGCTGCTGACGCGCGGTGGAAAAGCGCCGCTGCTCGCAGGTGAACAGGGCGTCGGCAAGTCAGCCATCGTGCAGGAGCTCGCCCGCCGCATCGCGCAGGGCAACGCGCCGGAAGGCCTCAAGGGCGTTCGGGTGCTCGAGGTTCCCGCGGCCGGCATCTTCGCGCGTACCAACACACCCAAAGGCGCCGCCGAGCTGCTCGAGGACTTCCTCGACAAGGTCGCCGAACAACCCACCATCGTCTTCTTCCGTGACGTCGGGCTCGTGCAGGGCAGCTCGCTGGTGCCGGTGTTGATTCGAGCCCTTCGCGCGTCACGGCTTCGCTTCGTCTTCGAGTCCGACCTGCGGCGAGCGCACGAGCTGCTCCGCACCGACGAGACGTTGAGTGAGCGCCTGCACCTCGTCGTCGTCAACGAGCCGACCCACGAGCGCGCCAGGTGGATTCTCGGACGCATGGCCGAAGAGCTCGAGCTCGAAGCGGGCCTGCCCATCGACCCGTCAGCGTGTGACATCGCGCTGCGGCTGTCGGTGAAGTTCCTGCTCGCGCAGCACCTGCCGCGCAAGGCCATCGAGCTGCTGAAAGAGACGGTCACCGAAGCGGCCGGCACCTCGAAGGAGCGCGTCACCGGTGAAGACGTGCTCGCGCGCTTCTGTGCTTCCACGCGCCTGCCGCGCTTCATGGCCGACGACAACGTGCCGCTCGACCTCGACGAGGTGAGCCGCTTCTTCGGCACGCGGTTGCTCGGTCAGACCGATGCGCTCCAGGCGGTGCTGCGCAGCGTGGCGTTGCTGAAGGCTGGCCTGAACGACCCACGTCGGCCGCTCGGCGTCTTCCTCTTCGCGGGCCCCACCGGCGTCGGCAAGACGCACCTCGCGAAGCTGCTCGCCGAGTATCTCTTCGGCAGCCACGAGCGCCTCGTTCGTCTCAACATGGCCGACTACCCGGACCATGGTGACGAGAACGTGCTGTTCGGCAACCCGTGGGCGCAGACGCTCGACTCGAAGCGCGGAGAGCTGACCCGCCTGCTCGATGGCCGCGTGTTCACCGTGCTGTTGCTCGACGAGTTCGAGAAGGCGCACGCGAAGTGTCACGACCGCTTCCTGCAGCTCTTCGACGAGGGCCAGTTCATCAACGCGGCCGGAGAGACGGTGCCGTGCAACAACACGCTCATCGTCTGCACGTCGAACGTGGGCGCCGAGGTGTACCGGGAAGGCCCCATCGGCTTCGCGTCGTCGCGCAGTGACGAAGAGCTGCTCGACGAAATCGACCGCCGCATCTCGAGCTCGTTCCGCCCCGAGTTCCTCAACCGCTTCGACGCCATCTGTCACTTCCGCCCGCTGGGGAAGGTGGAGATTCGGCGCATCGCGCAGCGGGAGGTCGGGCGCGTGCTCGAGCGTGAAGGAATTCGGGCGCGCCAGTTGGATGTCGAGGTGGCTCCCGAGGTGGTGGAGTTGCTCGTCGACCGTGGCTACTCCCCCGTGCACGGCGCACGGTACCTGCAGCGTGAAATCGAGAAGTCGCTGACGGCGGCGCTCGCGGTGGAGATTGCGCGCCAGTCGTTGCCGCCCTCGACGCCCGTGAAGGTCGTCAGTCACAAGGGCCGGGTGCACGCCATCGCCGAGCCGAAGGTGGTGCGGGAGCGTGAAGCGACGGCGCAGGCGATGCTCCCAGGTGCGGGCGCGGCGTTGTCGAAGAAGCGGCTCGACCAGAAGAGCCTCGTGCACGAAGCAGAGGCGCTCGTCGGTCGTGCAGCGGGCGTCGCGCAGTCGGTGAAGCGGCCGCAGCTCGAGACGAAGCGCCGTGAGCTGCTCGCCATCTCGCAGGCGCCGGGCTTCTGGGACGACGGTGAACGCGCGGCGGCGGTGTTGCGCACCTATCGCGCCATCGACGCGCAGCTGGCCGAACTCGACCGCTTGCGGGAGCAATGTCAGGTCGCGCGGCGCAGAGCACGTGACGCCAAAGGAGAGATGCAGCTCGCGGCGGCCGTGCGCGCGGTGGAAGAGGTGGGCCGTGAGGTGCAGCTCGCCGAAGCGCGCGTGGCGTCGGGCTCTGCAGGCAATGTCGATGATGCGTGGCTCGAGCTCGCCGCGGCCGTCGAGGGTGAAGCCGGTGAAGGCTGGGTGCGCGAGCTGATGACGATGTACGTGGGCTGGGCGCAGCGCCGAAGCTACGAGGTGAAGGTGCTCGCCGAAGGTGACGAGCCGCGCCGCGCGGTGCTGCAGATTCACGGGCCCGGCGTGTTCGGCTTCCTCTCGGGTGAGAAGGGCCTGCACCGCCGCATCGACGATGACTCGCGCGTGGCGGCGTACCTGCGGCTGTACACACCGTCACAGGCGCCGGTCGAGGTTGCCGAGTCGATGACGCTCTCGGCGCGTGAGGTGAAACGTCGCGCGGGCCGGTTCGTCGAGAAAGTCGCGACGGAGTCGTCGGTGCGTGACGAGCGCACGGGCCGAGAGGTGTCGTTGAGTGGCAGCGGCAACGTCGAGGAGCTGAAGGCGCTCACGCTCGCGGTGCTCGATGGGCAGGCTGAAGGCGGGTCCGAGGTGCGGCGTTACTTCGTCGGTCGTGGAGCCCGAGTCGAAGACCCACGCACCGGTGAAGCGACACCGCGCATGAAGGACGTGCTGCGCGGGGAAATCGACCTCTTCATCGCCGCGTGGTTGACGAGACCGCCCAGCGACGGCGCGTGACGGCAACGCTGCGCTCGCTCACTCAGTGTCGAGCAGCGCAAGCACCTTCGGTGTAGCTGTGGCGAAGAGCTCTGCGTACTCGAGCGGCACGACGGCGAGCGCCATGGCGCGTCGGAGGGTTTCGGGCTCGAGCTGACGCGTCTTCAAGAGAAACTCGACGTCGGCGAGGTCGGCGTCATCGGCGCGACCCATCTTGGTGAGCGCGAGGTCGACTGGTCCGAGGCACGAGACCGAGAGTCTGCTCAGGCCGGGGAGGACGACGGGGCGGCATGCGGCTCGCCAGCTCGGAGAGAGCACCTGCTGCTCGGGGCCGAAGATGTGTGAGAGGTAGAGCCCCCGCGGCTCCAGTTCCTGGTTGGTCGCCTCGATCGCCTCGGCAAAGCCCGCGCTGTCGATGAGCGTTTGGCATTCGACGTCGTCGAGCAGCAAGTCTGCGTCGTCAGTCGTGCGCACCCGGCCATAGCCGAGGACGAATGCGGCTCCGCCGAACAACCGCACCTCGCCCGGCGCGGTGAGGTGCCGGTCGAGCGTGCGAAGAATCAGCGCCGGGCCGCTCTCCACACCGACTCCCTGGTGGCCGGCCGCCGAAGCAGCCGAGCGCTTGAATAGTTGAACCGCACGCCAGAGTAGCCGCGGGGCGGAGTTTGACAGGCATCCATCAGCCCGATGAGCCGCTCGGTGCGTTCGGTCGCTGGCACCAGGTTCAGCAACCAGTACAGCACCCGGTCGGCGCGCTCACGCCGGGCGTGAAACCAGAGCACGCGGGGCTCGATGGCAGCTTGCTGAAGCATCCGGACGACGAGCTTGAAGATCCTCCCGTCGACTTCACTGTGCGGCATCAGCAAGGCGACGATGAGGTCGGCATCTGACAGGGTTGGAGTCGGTTCGCGCTCAGTCACGGAGGCGCCGACGGCCCCCAGATACCCTCGGACGTTGGCCTCTTCGACGAGCCAATCTTCCAGCCCTTGCGCGCCCGCCAGTCGCTGCAGCCGCTCCCGAAAGAACGAGCGATGGGCCGGGTTGGCGCTGAGCGTTCCAAGGGTTGCGGGCGGCTTCACGTGGGCTCGACCATAGCGTCTCTCTTCGACTGGCGCACACCGCGGTCGCGCTGGTGCTCCGCCAGATTCAGCTGATGAAGACGTTCACGCGAAGGCAACTGCGTAGCGCGGACGTCATCCCTCCGAAGAAGACGCGCGCTCGAGTTCACGACGGGCCGCTGAGAGCCGCTCGTCTGCGGCGGTGACGCGTTCTTCGCACTCGCGCAGCTCACGCTCGGCCGAGGCCAGTGACGCGGCGAGGTGCGCGAGGGTCGCCTTGGCCGTCTCGACGAGGGCACGAGCGTCTTCACTTTCACGCGTGCGCTCTGCGACGCGACGCTCGAGCGCAGCGACGTCGGGCGGCGGAGGAGCCGCGACCGGCTGAGGAGCCACGGCCTCGACCGCAGCGGCAGTCACCGTCGGCGGGACGACGGGCGCACTCGCAGCCGCAGCCGCGAACCCTGCGAGCGCGTCGAACCCCGGCGCGGCGCGGTCGTCGACGAGTCGTCCAGGAACGTCAGGACTCCACCCCGTCGCGGCGAGGGCCAGCAGGTTCGTCTCGATGCGCGCGAGCACGGCCTCACTCGCTGCGTTGCCTTCTGTCTTGAGCAGCTCGATGGCCTTCGTCCGCAGCGTGGCCAGCGCCGCGCGTTGCAGCGCGACGACCGAAAGGTCTCCCTGCCGAAGTCGCTCGGTGACCGCGAGCAGGGCGTCCCACTCCGCGCGCGCCTGCCGGTACAGCTGATTCACGGCCCACGCCGACGCGCCTGGCCGCCCCAGCTTGTTCAGCGTCGCGGCTCCGGTCTTGTCACCTGCGGCCTTGAGCTCACCCGAGAGGCGCTTTCGCTCGGCCACGAAGGTGCTCAACGAACCGGCGTACAGCGCGTCTGCTGCGGCGTCGAAAGACATGCGCGCAGTCTGCACGTCGTCGAGCACGCTGTCAGCGCGGCCTGCTTCGGACTACGACGCGCTCCACTCGTGAGGGCCGGGGAACGGGCACCAGCCATGAACAGACTCCGCTCCTGGGCGCCGGGTGTCGTGCCGTTGGTCATCGGCCTCGTCGCCCTCTGGTACTTCCACGGCGTCGTCGCCGCCCAAGACGCGCTCTCGACGTGGATTGTGGGGCGCTACCTCGGCGTGATGCTGCTTGCCGGCCTCTGGGGACTGAGCGCGCTGTGCGGCGGCTTCTTCGTCAGCGAAAAACTGAAGGTCGGCGCCCTTCCACTTCGGGAGCGGCTCGTCTTCTCGTTCGCGCTCGGCCTCGTCGCGTGGGGGCTGCTCATCGTCGCGATGGGCCTGCTCGGCGTGCTGGGCAAGGCGATGTTCTTCGCGATGCCGCTCTTCTTCTTCGGCGTGGGCGGCCTGCCGTTGCTGAAGACGCTGAGTCGCGCTCGCGGGCTTCGCAGGGCCGTGCGCTCCCAGCCACCGCGTGTGCTCGACCGCGTCTTGTTCGGCTTCGGGCTCCTCTGCGTCGCGCTCATCTGGGTCAACCTGCTGACGCCGCGCAACCTCATGTACGACGCGCGCTGGTACCACCTCTCGCTCGCCGAACAGTTCGCCGTGAGCGGCCGCGTGTACCGGCTCGATGAGGGCTGGTTCAACGGCACGATGCCGCACCTGGCGACGTGGCTGCAGACGTGGTCGTTCCTCTCGCCCTTCGGTCAGCTCTTCGACCGCCTCGAACTCGCCGCGCATCTCGAGTTCGTCATCTTCGTCGCGACGCTCGCCTCGTTGCCGGTGCTCATCGACGCGTTGCTCCCGCGGCCTCGCCTCGGCTCCTCGTGGGCGCTGCGGTTCCTGTTCCCTGGCGTCCTCCTCTACGACTCCTCGCTCGGGGGAGGCGCCGACCACGTGCTCGCCTTCTGGGCCGTGCCGTTGTTCCTCGCGTTGCGGCGGTTCTGGAAGCGACCGACGACGACGCACGGCGTGCTCTTCGGGGCCTTCGCCGGAGCCGCGGCGCTGACGAAGTACCAGGCGCTCTTCCTGTTGATGGGTCCCGCGCTCGCGGTGACGGTGCGGGTCGCGCGCTCGCTCGTTCAGAAGGCGCACCGAGGCTTCCTCAAGCCCGCGCTGGTGACGGCCGGGGTCGCGCTGGCGGTGTCGTCTCCCCACTGGGCGCTCAACGCGCTCTGGCACCACAACCCCGTCTACCCGTACCTCTCGAGTGTCTTCCCTTCGACGCCGATGAACGAAGGTATCGAGCCACACATCAGCGAGGTGGCGTGGCAGCCGAAGGGCACCACGAAGGAGAAGCTGCTCGAGACGGCGAAGGCCACGCTGCGCTTCGGCTTCGAGTCACACGACTGGGACACGTTTCACGGCAACCGCCCCGTGTTCGGTTCGCTCTTCCTCATCGCGATGGCGTTGCTGGTGTTCGGGTATCGGCGGCGCGCGGTGCTCGCGCTCGGGCTCTCGACGTGGGTCGCGGTGCCGCTCTGGTATTGGACGCAGCATCAGGACCGCTACCTGCAGGCCATCGCGCCGTGGTGCACCGTGGTGGTGGCCGTCGTCTTCGCCGGCGTGTGGAGGCGCTTCGTGCTCGCGCGGCCCGCGGTGGTGGGGCTGGTGGGGTTGCAGTTGCTCCACACGTCGGACCTGCCGACGCTGCCCGCACATTCCACCCTCAACACACAGCCGGTGACCGAAGTGCTCTCGCTGCTCTCGAGCAACGACGGAGCCGCCGCCGACAAGCTCGTCGACAGCTACTACTCCATCTCGCGCGTCGACAAGCTGATCCCCCGCGAGGCGAAGGTGCTGGTGCATGAGGTGCACATTCACCTCGGACTCCAGCGTGCGGCGGTGCGCGACCACGTGCAGCGACAGGGCGCCATCGCGTACTCGGTGCTCGGAGACACGGGCTCGGTCGTCGAGATGTTGCGCTCGCTGGGAGTGACCCACGTGTTGTGGACGCCGACGCCCGCGGGCCAGCAGCTCATCGGTGACGACCTCGTCTTCTTGCGGTTCGTGCAGCACGCGGTGACGCAGGTGCAGCCGCTGAATGATGGGTTCGTCGTCGGCACCATCACGGGAACGCAAGCGCCGAAGCCGCAGCAGGTTCTGGTGCTCACGTGCACGACGGAGCACCTCTCGCCGAAGCAGCTGCAGATCGACTGGCACCGGCTCTACTACTCGACGTGTGACGCTCCGCCGCCGGCCGACATCGCTGCCCTCGCGGCGAATGAAGATGTCGTCATCGTCGACACGCGCCGCTACCCGGGCCGTGCGCCGCTCGATGGAGCGTTCACGCTGTTGTTCGACCGCAACGGCTTCAACGTGTGGAGTCGCAGGCCCTGATCGGTGCGGACTGCGTCCTCGCGCTCAGCGACCCGAAGTGGCTTCGACGTGTGCTCGACGTCGAGAGAGTCATGCGCGCGGTGGACATCGACGCAGCAGGGAGCCGTCGAAGATTGAGTCGATCGATGTGCTCGCGTTTTCTGAGCCATCGAGGCCGCCGAAGAGAGACGCGAGCTGATTGTTCTTCGACTGGCCCGGGGCGGATTCTCTGCCTTTTCAACTCGCTGCCTGCTCCGTGGTGCACGCGCCGCCGCCGCGGTGAAGAGTGCGTCGCAGCGGCGTCAGATCGCACAGTTCCTGATCAGGTGGCGCAGCTCCTCTGATCAGGTGCACGAGCACGCCGTTGAGATGGAGAGTCGTACGTTGCGGCGCGACTCCTGATCAGGGGTGAACGAGCACACCGTCGAGGTGAAGAATCGTGCGTTTCAGCCCACGCGCGCGAACGTAGCGGGTCGTCTGGGTGGGGAAGTCGACGTTCCACGTGACGAACGCGGCATCGCGTCTCGCGACCTCACGCCACGTGGTCGTGTCGTCGCTCACCTCGAGCACGAGGGGAATCGCGCGGTCCTGGCAGCAGTCGGTGCGGTTGCGCACGGTGGCCGCGCTGATGGACGTGGCCGCGCCGAGATCGATCTCGAACCACGGCGACTCTTCTTCCTGCGTGTGAAACAGAATGTCGGTCTTCGTGCCGCCGCAGTTGTGCTCGGCGGGAACGCAGGAGAGCGCGCTCGAGCTCGTGCGCCACGGTTTGCCCTCGGCCAGGTTCTTCGGTCTCAGCGCGACCTGCACGACGGAGTTCACGAGCGCGGCGACGACGAGGAAGGCGCCCAGCACCAGCCCGGAGCGCAGCCACATCGTCGCCGTCGTCTTCGTGACGGCTCTCTCTCCCTGCCGGGCGCGGTCGACCAACGCCGTGAGCAGCTTCGACACGCGCGTCAGCTCGACCTGCGCTTGAGGGCCATCGAGTGGCGGGCTCGCGACGGTCCGCTCGAGCGTGGGCAGCGCGGCCTCAGACCCGAGCGCGGCGCGCACCTCTGCAGGCAATCCTTCCAGCGCGGAGCGAAGGCTCGAACGGTCGAGGTCTTCCCGTTGAGCCGCGAGCGCCCAGAACACGCCCTGGGTGGCGACGCTGAGCGCGAACGTGGGACCAGACGCTCCATCCATCACGCGCGTCGGGTGCAGGAGCAGCTCAATCGCCACCTGCGCAT
Organism: Archangium gephyra; assembly: GCA_943370055.1. Classification (GTDB taxonomy): domain Bacteria; phylum Myxococcota; class Myxococcia; order Myxococcales; family Myxococcaceae; genus Xiheimicrobium; species Xiheimicrobium gephyra_A. Next base: position 72,493 of record CALRPN020000003.1, on the reverse strand, counting down.
CCGTCGCGCGCGCGAGTGAGAGCTGGCGTGCCTCGTCGAGTACCGGCCACGCACGTCGCACCTCGGCGCGCTCGTCGGGCATGAGGCAGAAGCGTCGAAGCCGTTCGATGGCAGAGAGCTGGCTCATGGGCGGCGGCACCCTACTGCCTTCGGCTCGCGTTGCGTCGCGGTGTTGTCGTGGTACGCCCCGCCCGCTCGATGCTCGCCTCGTTCACGCTGGTGCGCGTCCTTCGCGCCGACCGACTGCTGCTGGCCCTCACGGCGCTGCTGTCGGTGTGCACGTTGCTGCCGATGACGGGTTCGCCGTTCCTTCCGTTCGCGGACCTGCCCGGCAACATCGGTCAGGCCGGGCTCATCTGGCCCACCGCGCTCGGTGATGGCGTCGCGTCGGAGCACTACGAGGTCGCGTGGAAGCCGCTCCCGTACTGGTCGGCGTACCTTTTCATCACCGTGGTGAACCGCATCGCGGGGCCCATCATCGCGGCGAAGCTGATGGTGGGCTTGCTGCTGTTGATGTTGCCGCTGATGACGATGCGGCTGCTCGTCGCGCTCAACCGCAGTCCGCGCCTGGGGCTCTTCGCGTTTCTCTTGAGCTGGGAGCACAGCCTCTACGGCGGCTGGGTCACGTTCCTGCTCGGCATGAACCTGGCGTTACTCGCGCTGGCGTGGATCGCCGAGGCGCGCACGCCGAGAGAAGCGCTCAAGGTGATTCCACTCGCGGCGGTCATCGCGCTCACGCATGTGCTGGCGGTCGGCTACCTGCTCACGGCCGGCGGGTTGATGGTGTTCGCCTCGGGGCGCGACTTCTTCCGGAGGCTGTGGCTGCACTTCGTCGGGTTGAGCGGGTGTCTGCTCGCCATCGTGCCGTGGGCGGCGAAGCGCTTCGGCAGCGTCAGCAGCTCGTCGGCGTTCGTGTTCGACCTGCACTCTCCGGCGGAGAAGGCGGCGGCGCTGTTCAAGTACACGCTCGACAACGACCCTGACGTCATCGGCGGCCGCGTGTCTGCCGTCGCGTTCTTCGTGTTCATCGCGTGCGCCGTGATGGTCGCGGGTCAGAAGCAGCTGTCGGTACCGCCGTTTCTCCGTCGTTCCGGCGTCGCGATTCTCGCTGCGGCGGCGCTGCTCTACCTCGTGCTCCCCATGGGCATCGGTGGGCCCATCGGTCACTGGTACACCTACCCGCGCTTCGCGTCGTATCTGCTCGTCGGGTTGTTGCTGGTGCCGATGCCCGATCTGCACGGAGCACGTGCGTGGTGGCTGGCTCCGGCGGTGCTCGCGGCGCTCGCGCTGAACTGGTCGACCTATCGCCAGATGCGCTCGTTCGGTGAACGCGCGGGGCCGTTCGTCGAGATCCTCGAGCTGATCAAACCCAACACCCGCATGTTGCCGCTCGAGCTGGAAGACGCGGATCCGTCCGTGCGTGCGCCGCCGTTCAATCAGTTCCACGGCTACGTCGCGGCAGGGAAGGCGGCGTACGACCCGCACCTCTTCGACAACGGTGACATTCCGCTGCACTACCGCGGAGACAAACGGTTGCCGCAGACGAACTGGGACACGGGCCGCAACTTCAACCTGCAGGACCACGGCCGGTACTACGACTACGTGCTCGTGCAGGGCATCACGAAGGATCCGGTGCGCGAAGGCTCGACGCCCGAGGGGCAGTCGATTCGGTTGCTGAAGGAAGCGGGCCGGTTCAGGTTGTACGAAGTGACGAACCGCGCTCCTCCGCCTGCGAGGTGAGTGCATGAGGTCTTCCGCGATCGGTCTTTCACTGCTCTCCATCGTCCTGAGTGTCGCGCCCGAACAGTTTGATTCGCTGCGAGTGACAGCTCCCGAAGGCTTCGTGCGGAGCGGGAATCGTCTGATCAAGGGCCAGTCGCAGTGGGTGTTCGAGGCAGAGGTCTCGACGACGAACCCCGAGGAGTGGATGCGCGCCGCCATCGCAGCATTGGGCGTGAAGAACGCGCGCCCGACCGAAATCACGCACCAGTTCGCGCGCAGCGGGGTCGAGGTCTGGGTGGGTGGGGTGTCTGGAGACGGGCCTCAGGGCGTCGTCGTATTCCTCGTGCTGGCGGCCTGGGACCGTGCCACGGGCCGACTCGCGCCAACGACCTACCGGACGAACTCGACGGCGACGTACAAGGTGGAAGGCGGGGTCATTGGCAAGGCTGCCGGTACCTTCCTCTTCCCGGCTCCCACGCGGTCTCCCGCAGCGCCAGCCCCCGCACCCGTCGCGCCCACGCCCGTGCCAGCACCTGCCGGCGACCTTCCTGACGGCGAGTACTTCTGCTCCGAGCTCGCCATGCAGTACGTCATGGGCAGGGCGAGCATGAGCTCGTCACCCTTCTTCATCGGCGGGAAGTCGGCCGTCATTCGGCTGCGCGGAGACCGCTACGAGCTGATCAACCTCGGCAAGGCCGGCCACGTCGCGCGTGGGCAACGACTGCAATTCACCGATGGACCCATCGCAGGCTGGCTTGCGGGCACTCGTGCGGTTGGCGGAAAGTGGCGCTTCTGGGTCCGCGTCGGAGGCGCCGAGGATCCAGGCTCGGAGGCACGTGTGGGCGACGTCGTGTGCATGGCCCGGTAGCGCTCGTCGCAAGCTGCCGCGAAACTCCGGCCGACTGCCCCCCTCGTGGTCGACTCCGGTGCAGTCGCTGATGCGTGGCCCAGTCGCTCCGTTTGAGCCTGCGCTTTGATCAGGGAGCGCCACCTCGCGAAGCAGGAACAGGCGGAGGCGACGAGCAGCCGGCGTCGCAGAATGCACGGTGACGGGCGCAGTCGCTCATGCGTGGCCCAGACGCTCCGTTTGAGCCTGCGCTTTGATCAGGGAGCGCCAGGTCGCGAAGCAGGAACAGGCGGAGGCGGAGCGGCAGGCCTCGCAGGGTGAACGGTGACGGGCGCCGCGGGGTGAACCTGCTGCGCCTGAACCGCGACGTTCACGACAGCTCCGAAGAGACGCAGCAGCACGAGCCCGGGCGTCGGGTCGACCACCGTCACGCGAACGGGCGCAGCGACGGGCGCAGGAGGCGGGCAGGGCACAGGCGGAGTGACCTGCTCGGTGTTGACGGCGACGCGCGCAGTGGAGAACGTCGTCGGTGTCGACCACTCGGGATACGACTCGACCTCCATCGCAGGGGCGGCGGCGACCGACTCCGACGAGACGCGCTCTCCCTGCAGGGTCACGGAGGCAGCTCCGCCGGCCGCGACGAGAGTGGGCGACGCAACGGTGGTGCGAGTCGACTCGCCCGTCACGATGACGCCACCGGCCGTCGACTCACCACCCGAGACGCGCACGCCGGCACCCGTGACGATGTTGGTCGACGCACCACTGACGCTCACGCCGCCACCCGCGACGACGTTGGTCGACGACTCACCGCTGACGCTCACGCCTCCACCCCCGACGACACTGGTCGACGCGACGGTGGTGTTCTCGACGACGTCTTCACACGACTCCTCGGCCACCATCGGCACCGACGACACCGGACCCGACGAGACGCCGCCAGAGAACGTCGCATTGGTGGCTCGGGGTGCACGGCAGACCAGCGCGCGCTTCGGAGCCGGCGGCACGATGACGGGAGCCACCGCGACGGCCGCTTCGATGCGCAGCTCCTTGCGACGCTCGTACTCGGCGTAGTGCGCCTGCCGAACCTCTTCGCGACGGGCCTCTTCAGTTCGTTTCAATTCGACCTGGGCGACGACCTCGACCCGAGCCGCTTCAGCGCGCGCGATGGCCTCGACTCGCTCCGCTTCACGACGCGCGGCCACCTGCACCTGCCACTCGACCTTGCGACGCTCGGCCTCGGCGTAGACCTGCAGACGAATCTCGTTCTTCCGCGCTTCCTCCGCCGCGAACCACGCCTGCAGCTCGGGGCCTCCGCGACGAATCAGCTCCGCCACCCAGAGGCGCTCGTCGACGGTCGGCTTGAACACGCCCTGCTCGACGGTGAAGACCACGTCGTTGCACGAGCCCTGCTCGGTGCGCAGCCCCGCGAGCGTGATGTCGATGACGTGGCCCGAACCGAGCGCTGCGGGAACGTCGAGCCGCTCATTCGTCCACGCGGCGTCGAGCACGATGGTCTGCGTGTTGGCCATCGGGAGCGGAACCACCGCGGGCAGCGACACCGAGACCTGGTCGACCGCGACCGCCACGTGCACGGGCGACTCATACGAAGGCGCCGTCGTGAACTGCTGCAGCGGGTACGCACGGCCATCGACGTGAAGCCGCGCCTCTCCCGTCACGGGCGTCGGCGAGGTGACCGAGACGCGCACGTACTCGCCCCAGCGCGCACCGAGCGAGGCCCGCCGAATGCCGATGGGGCCACACAGCCCATCGCCCTGCCGCGTGATGACGAGGTCTCGGGTCGAGTCGAGGCGCGCGTGGTGAAGTGCACAACCGCTCGAGACGACGAGGAGCGCGGGCAGAATCGAGCGAAGCACCTGCAACCGAGGACCTTCGTGTTCTCGAAGACTTGCGGCCGACGCAACCTCAGGGGGAGTCGAACGGGAAAGCACGGGCCTCCAGACGGGGAGGACCGCCGAAAATTCAGGTCACGACCAGCCGCCCGGGGAAGCCGCCGTCACGCAAGAGCCAGAACTTCGCGCGCACGTCTTCGAGCGGAATCGTGGTCACGAGCGGCTTCACGGCGCCGCTCCGCATGAGGCTGATCAGCTCGTCGAGCTCACTGCGCGCTCCGAGGAACGCAGGCTTCAGCGTCACGCCGCGCATCACCGTGTCGAACAGCGACAAGTCGAATCGAACCGAAGGGGACGCGGCCGCGAGCACCAGCGCTCCACCCCGGCGCACAGCGCGCACGGCCTGCTGAATCGCCTGCGTCGACGGTGTGCACACGACGAGCGCGTCGACGGAATCTGCCGCGAACGGCTGCGACGAGGCGGAGTCACCAGCCAGCGCACGCCGCTCGGGGTCGACATCCCACGCGGTCACTTCGAGGGCCTCTGCCCGAGCGACCTGCGCCACGAGCTGTCCGAGCCCGCCCACGCCGATGACGCCGAGCCGATGTCCTCTGCCCAGCTCCGTCGCGCGCACGGCGCCGAACGCCGTCCACCCAGTCGCGAAGAGCGGAGCCCACGTCGTCGGTTCATCTGCTGCGTCCAGGCGCACGACTGCGCGCTCCGTCGTGACGACATGTCGAGCCAGGAAGCCATCGCGATGCCACGCGTGCAGTTGCACCTTCGCGCACCAGCGCTCGAGGCCGCGCTCGCACAGGCTGCAGCCACCACACGTCGAGGCCAGCGGTGTGAGCCCGACCCGCGCTCCGAGGGGAATCGCGACGCCACCGCCGGTGCCTTCGACGATGCCGACCGCTTCGAAGCCCGGAATCAACGGCGTGCGCGGCAAGGCATCGAGCTGGAAGAAGCCGAAGTCGGCGGCTCCGAGCCCGCACGCCTCGACGCGGATCAGCAGCTCGCCAGGCGCAGGCACGGGCACGGGCCGCTCGAGCAACGACGGCGCCTCGCGTGGATGCGTGAACGCGACGAACGCCGTCATGCGCTCACCGTGGAGCTGACGGCCTGATCAGCCTTCGTCACCTCGTGCGTGTTCTCGCAAACAGGAGCGCTCACCGTCACGTTCTCGGTCATCGTCGTGAGCGGGAGCAGCCGTCGATCGCAGTCACGCGTTTCGCTCATGGCGTCACCATCGCCGCAAAGCGCAGCGGAGTCGGCATGAACGTGAGCACCGTCATCACGAAGCAGACGAGACACACTATCTTGCGGCTCCGGGACAGCGGCACCGACTCGTCCACCACCGGAGGATGACGGAACTTCACCACGAACGTCACCAGCAGGAACCACACGAGCCACGACGTCGAGAAGAGCAGCGCCGCGATGAGAATCACGCCCGCGACGATGCGGCCCAGCAGCTCTGCGCGCTCCCCGAACCACGCGTGCGTCAGGTGCCCGCCGTCGAGCTGGCCCACCGGCAACAGGTTCAGCATCGTCACCAGAAAGCCGAACCACGACGCGACCAGCACCGGGTGCGCGAAGAGGTCGGTGCCCGGCTGGAGCGGTCCTTTGATCAGCCACTGCAACCCGTAGCCGAGCAGGTTGTCCCCGAACACCTGCACCACGTCGCCAGCGGGAGCCTCGGCGCTCCACGACCCGACCACGTGCCACAACGAGAACTGTCCCGGAAACGTGTCGCGCAGGTCGGGTGACGGTGAGACGCGCGAGAGCCACACGCCGACGCACCAGAGTGGAATGCACACGAGCAACCCACCGAGCGGCCCCGCCGCGCCGATGTCGACGAGCGCGTCACGCGTGGGAATTCTCCCTCGCAGCCGAATCACCGCGCCCATGGTCCCGAAGCCGATGGGCAGCGGAATGAAGTACGGCCACGACGAGTCGACGCCGTGCCGCCGCGCCATGAGGAAGTGCCCCATCTCGTGCGCGCCGAGAATCAGCATCACCGAGCCCGAGAAGAACGCGCTGCCCCAGAGCTTGTCGACGAGCGCGCTGCTCTCGACGCCTCCACCCGACTGCGTGAGGAACGTGAAGAACGTGCTGCCGACCGTTCCGATGAAGAGCGCCGCGTGAAGCCACAGCCGGTCGTTGGGCTTCGGTTCAGTCATCGCGCTCCATCACCACGCACCATCACTATGACGACTGTCAATCACACTGATGTCTGTCGTTGACAGGTGAGTGACCCTCGATAAGGTCCGCGCCGCTCGCTGGGAGGGGAAAGCCCAAGCAGGCAGTGAAGCAGTAACCACCCTTTGTTGAACGAGGAGTCCACACATGAAGAAGGCGTTTCTTGCCCTGTCGCTCGCGGCTGCCGTTGGTTGCACGTCGGTTGAGTCTGCCACTGTCGCTGGCAACGAAGTCGTCGCCAACGGCGGCGAGGCTGTTGCGGTGATCCAGGCCAACAGCATCGGCATCACCCTCATTTTCCACATCATCGACATCGTCACGTCGGACCTCGACCAGGTCGTCAACAAGCTCCTCGTCGCGGAGGCCAAGGCCATGGGCGCGTCGAAGGTTGACCTCAAGGGCGCTGGCACGACCCCCCGTCACGGCATCTTCGCGCTCGCCGGCAACATCATCGGCGTGACGAACTCGTCGGCGATGGGCATCGCGGTCAAGTAATTCGAACCGTCGTGCTGTGACGAAGGGCTCGGTGGCTCCACTTGGAGTGCCGGGCCCTTCGGCTTTTCTGCAGGGTCTGGAGCGTGTCGTGAACCGAACGAGTCTGCTGCTGGTGCTGTCGTTGCTCGGCTGCCCGAAAGAGGCGCCGAAGCCACCCGAGAACCTGGCGTCTGAAGCGCGCCGTGCGCTGGCTGAACGAGACCGCCGCCTCGGCCACTACCAGGTCGACGCGACGTCGAAGCAGGGCGACGCCACCGCCACACACACGTTCGTGTACCGCGCGCCCAACCGCGTGAAGGGCTCGCTGCTGACGCCCCAGCCGATGACGTTGTCGTTCGACGGCACGCGCTTCTTCAAGCTCTCGCCCGCCGACAAGAAGCTCGAGGCGTTCGAGATGAAGCTGCCCGCCGAGAAGGCCGCGCTGTTTCTCACCACCCAGTTCGCGCCGTTCGTGCCCGAGGGCTACCGCACGCCGCTGCTGCCGTCGAAGGGCGTCACCGCGACGAAGGTGGCGCACCCGAAAGGCCCCGAGGCGTTCGAGCTCGTGCTCTCGACCCCCGACGAGAAGGGCCAGCCCATCACCGTGACGTACGCGCTGCGCTTTCCGTCGGGAGACTTCCTCTCGAAGAAGACGGTCGCGGGCGGCGTGACGTCGGAGCTGGTCGTGGAGGAGGAGCAGTGCGAGCAGGCGTTGTCGCTGTGCGTGCCGAAGGTGGTGGTGCAGCGCGAGAACGGCGCCGAGCTGGGCCGCACCACGTTCACCCGCATCGACCTCGCGGCCGAGGTTCCCAACGACACGTTCTCGCTCGTCGCGCCCGAGGGCTACGCGTTCGAGAAGCACGAGCTGGTGGAGTCCGCGAACTGAGCGGAGACTGAGGCGCGTGCTGACCGTTCGTGAACTCAGGGAGCTCGCCGCGCGACTCGACGAGGCCGCGTTCGCGAAGCAGCTGGGCCCCTTCGTGCTCGTGGAGCGGCCGTTCAAGAAGGAGCGCAAGTCGGGCTCCCTCGACCTGACGCCGAAGACGACGCGGCCGCTGAAGGGCTCGCGGGCGACGAAGGGCGTGCTCGACTTCGACGACCTCTGGGTGGCCACGCTGCCGCCGCTGCGCGACGACGACGAGGTGCTCATCGGCCGCACCGCCGACTGTGACGTGATGCTCGACGAAGGCACGGTGTCGAAGCACCACGCGACCATTCGGTGGAAGAAGAAGAAGCACGCCGAGCTCGAAGACCTCGGCTCGAGCAACGGCACCCTGCTCAACGGCACGAAGGCACCACCACACCAGGGCCTGCGGCTCGAAGACAACGACGCCCTCGACTTCGGCGCCGTGCGAGTGTTGTTCCTCGAAGTGGCGACGCTGCGCAGACGAATGGGGTTTCGATGAGGCTCTGGCTGCTGACGACGTTGGTGGCGGGCGCGGCGTTCGCGCGAGACGTGCGGGTGACCGACGTGACGACGCTGCGGGCGGCCGTCGGAGCGGCGCTGCCAGGAGACGTCATCATCCTCGCTCCCGGAACGTACCGGCTCACCTCGAAGCTCTCGTGCAACGCGAACGGCACCGCGGGGCAGCGCATCGTGATGCGGGCCGAGACACCGCTGACGGCGACCCTCGAGTCAGACACCGTCATCGCCATCGGCGTCGGGGGAGCGTTCTGGACGTTCGAGGGCCTGCGCATGCGGGGCGTGTGCGCCGACGACTCGAACTGCGAGCACGCGTTTCAGGTGAGCGGCGCCGCGACCGATGTGGTGCTTCGCGCCAACCAGCTGCTCGACTTCAACGCGCAGCTGAAGGTGAACTCGGTGCCTGTCGCGCCCGGCAACGTGATGACGCCCCACCGCGGCCTCGTCGAGCGCAACGAGCTCTTCGACACCCGGCCCCGCGTCACCAGCAACCCCGTCACCAAGCTGAACATCGACACCGGTGATGACTGGGTGGTGCGCGACAACTTCATTCACGACTGGCGGAAGAACGGCGGCAACTTCGTCAGCTACGGCGTGTTCCTCAAGAGCGGCGGCAAGCGCGGCATCATGGAGCGCAACCTCGTCATCTGTGCGACCACCGGCTTGCCGCTCGCGGGCAACGACGCGCGCATCGGCTTGTCGTTCGGCGGCGGTGGAACGGGTGCGCAGTTCTGTGCTCCGGCCTTCGACGCGGCCGTGCCCTGCAACGTCGAGCACGAAGACGGCATCGCGAGGAACAACGTCGTCATCAACTGCAGCGACGTGGCGCTGTACCTGAACCGAAGCCGCAACACGCGCGTGCTCTACAACACGTTCATCGCGACGAACGGCGTCGACTTTCGCTTCGACACCACGACCGGTAGCGCCATCGGCAACGTGACGAGCTCGGCGATTCGGACGCGCGACATGGGCATGTTCACCGGCATGGCGAACGTGATGAACGTGACGACGCCGACGTTCGACGGTTGGTACACGACTCCGCTGGCGGGCGACCTCTCGGTGATGGGCAATGTGTCGATGCTCATCGGTGCGGGACCTCGCGAGGCGCTGGTGACGGATGATTTTTGTGGAAGGCCAAGGCCAGCAACGGGCCAGTTCACGCAGGGCGCGCTCGAGCACTCGTTGGGCAGTTGCGTGACGACGAAGGGGCCTGACGCGGGCGTGATCGTACCGATGGGTGGTGGAGCGGCGGGTGGATCCGCGACTGCTGGTGGATCCGCGGCGGCTGGTGGATCCGCGATCGCTGGTGGATCTGCGACGGCTGGTGGATCCGCGACCGCTGGTGGATCCGCGACTGCTGGTGGATCCGCGACTGCTGGTGGCACGGCCTGTCAGGACGCGTCGTGCGAGCCGCCGAAGGGCTGTGGATGTGGCGCCGTGGACAGCTCGAGCTTGCTGCTCCTCGGATTGCTCGGGCTCTTGCGCAGGCGTTGCCCACCTCCTCGAAGTCGCGCTTTGTTCCCTTCGTGAGCCTTGTCCCTCTGCTCCCTCCAGACTCGGCGTTGGCGCGGTCTGCGACGTCGTCATTCCTGAAGACGCCGGCCGCCGCTTGCGTGTCGCTCCTCGAAGTTGCTCGTCAGGCATACGAGTGCGTCTCCGGGCTCGGCTGACGTGCTGCGACTCCTGTCGATCGCAGGGGTCGTCACGCTCTGCGGCTGTCCTGTGAGAGACGACCGGGTTCTCTTCACCATCGACGCGTCGATTCCCATCGTCGTGCATCAGCAGACCCTTCACGATCCGCTGGGCTGCGCTCCTGGCATCGCCGGGTGGCTCTGCCGGGTTGGCCGACGGCCCACGCAGCAATGCAGCTACGGTGTCCTTCAGCTGGGCTCGCCTTCGTCGGGCGTCGATTGTTTCTCGAGCAGCTTCGAGTCTGAGACGGTGATCAGCTTCGGCGAGCGGCTCGAGGGCTGGTGCCTGGGCCGAGGGGGCGGTGGAACACAGCGCCTCTTCACTCCTGTGACCACGTCCTTCATGCGGTGGGGCATGACGATGGTGACGGACTTCGACGACGGCGGCGTCATCGGCTCTTTCCCAGAGCCGGGTTCGCTCGACCTGACCGACGGTGGTTGTGACGCAGTCGGTGACCGCAGCGACTGGACGAACACGTTCTCGAGCCGGCCGCCGTATCAACAGGACCGAATCTGGGCGCTGTTGGACGAGACCGAACGGCTGTCCACACTCCAACGCGGCTGGTTCATCGGGGCGAGCGGCGACGCGGACGAGATCGTCCTGGCCTGGGAACTCCGCCTCGAGGAGCTGCCCATCGTCAGCCAGGGCCTCGTGCTCGAACCCATGCTCGAAGCGTTGGAAGGGCTCGATGGCGGATTCGACCCTCTCGTCGTCGGAGCCCTCGTCGACCACCCGCGCTCGCTCGCTCCTTCCATCGATGGCCGGCTGGCGTCGCTGTCGGAGCGCGCGGGAGGAATCGAGAAGATCGATCGATTCCTGGCCGGCCGAGGTGAGCCTGCTGCGTTGCAGCGACGGTGCGCCGCGCTCGGGCGAGCGTTGCTCGAGAACTCGCCGCTGTCGCTGCCCGACGCTGCAGCCATGGCGTTGTATCGATTTCGTTGCCCCTGGATTCCAGAGGCGCTTCGTCGCGAACTCACAGGGCACACACCATTCACCCCGCCTGAGTTCTCATACCCATGGTGCGCCGATGACGATGATGGAGGGCTTGCGACCCTGTGCGACCCGCGCCAGATCGAACCCGATCTGCGCGCGCTGCTCGGTGGTGAGGTGGCTCCTTTCGAAGATGAAGGCGCCGCAACGCTCCAGCAGATGGCGCAAGCCGTCGGCATCAAACACTCACGCTCGCCACTCCTTCTGGCGATCGAATCGAACCGCCCCTTGAGCCCGGAGCTCGCGCGTCAACTCGAACGAGCGCGGTACGAGGTGCGCGGCGAAGGAGCGTGCGTTGCTTCGGCTCGTCAGCTGGCGGCGCGACTCCCTGCTGAGGTCGGTGATGCGCAGACGACCGAACGCTCGATGACCTGCCGCATCGAAGTCGACGATGCCCACCGGATCATTCGGGTGATGACGCTCGACGAGAAGTGAAACGAGCTCACGCGACGGCACCTCAGGGAAGCTCGAGATGCCTCGCGCTGGCGAGGTCATCACGGAACGTCAGTCGCGTTGCATCACTGGCAGGTCGTGCCGCTGATGATTCCGCTGCAGCAGTTGTTCGAGCTGCCACAGCTGTTCCCTCCACGGGGAACACAGCCACCGATGGCGCAGCGACACGTCCCTCCCGTCCCGCAGAACAGCGATGGGGTCGTGTTGGAGCAGCAGACCGTGTTCACGTTGCACGCGCCGCCGAAGTCCGAGCAGGGGTTCGAGGCGGTCACCGTCGTCCCCGCGTCGCCGTAGGCGGTCGAGGTCGCGACCACGCCCGTCGTTCCCGGCGTGCCCTTGCGCCAGATGAAGTTCACCGACGACGCGCCATTGGGAATGGTGACGTTGATGGTGTTCGAGAGCCCGGCGCAGTTGGCCGTCGCGTTGCCGAGGAAGACGGAGCCGAACGGCTCTCCTGTGATGAAGACCGGCGTCGACATGGTCGCGGTGGTGACGACCCCCGCGTCGCTGATCAACTGGACCGCACCTGCGTAACAGGAGTTCGTCGTGCCGCTGTATGCGCCGCTGAACCGAATCGCGTAGGGCGGCGGGGTGCTCATCGGCACCGTCTGCTGCGCGGCCTGCACGGGGAACGTCGACGTCGCGTTGAGCGTGATGCTCGCCGAGGTGTTCTCGCGGAAGGTGAAGTCTGCCTGCGAGACGTTGGCGGGAATCGGGAGCGAGTTCGAGCTCGGCCCCACACAGCCGCCGTCGAACCAGAACTGCGTGCCCGTGAGCGTCACCGTCGAGTTTGCGCCCACGACCGTCGGCAGCCCTGCGTCATCGACGTACCGGACGCTCGCCGGGTAGCAGAGGCCGCGCACTCCCGACGGGGGAACGTTCACGAACCGCAGCGCCGTGGGCCTTGGGCCCGTGACGTTCACGCTCGCCGAGGCCATGCCGAGCCCTGGCTCGCTGACCGTCAACACGTAGCTGCCTGCGTCTGCGGCGATGCGCAGCCCGAGGGGAAGGGAAGAGACTCCGGCAGCGGGCGTGACCTGGGTGATGGGGGCGCCCACGCAGTTCGCGGCGCGGTAGACGATCTGCGGCGCTCCGCCGAGGGTGACGGTCTCACCGCCGTCGAACTGCTCTGCGGCGCCAAGCCCATCGACCTTCTGCAGGCTGATGTTGGTGATGCACTGATCAGAGAACCCCTGAACCGAGAGCGGGCTCAGCCGAAGCGCGAGCGGTGACACGCGCAGACGCAGCGAGTGCAGGCCGGTGGCGAACGACGTCGCGAGCTGGCCGGTGAGCACGTGCGAGCCGCCCGTCATCGAGCGGAACGAGAACGGCACGGTCATGCTGTCGGGGTACGGGACGTTGAGCGTGGTCGACGCGGTGCCCGAACAATCGAGCGAGGTGAAGAACTCGCCGCCGAGCGAGCTGCTCACCGTGAGCGTCTGGCCGCGGTGGTAGATGAGATTGCCGAGGAAGTCGGTCGCAGCGATGGTGCCCGGCACGCAGTCTCCGAGCTGCGCCAGTGGCGCCATGGTGAAGGTGACCTGGTTCGGCGGGCCCGAGCGCATGTCGATGGTGCGTTGCGCCGTGCCGAGCTGCGGGTGCGAGGCCGCGAGGGTGAGCGGACCGGGACGCGTGGCCGTGACGTAGACCGGACCCGGAACGGCGGACGGGACGATGGCGGTCGTCACCGTGTTGCCGCAGAAGTTCGAATTCGACAGGCGCGCGCCGCCCCCGTCTGGCGTCACCGAGACCGAGACCGTCCACGGAGCTCCAGGCCCGAGCGGAAGTCCACCGTCGGCGCCGATGGCCGCGAGCTCGTAGCGCGTGCAGAAGCCGGCTTGCGCGAACGAGAATTCACGCCACTCCAGCGAGTCCGGCGGGAGCGGTACGGATCCACCCGCGCTGCCGCCTGCGGATCCACCCGCGCTGCCGCCTGCGGATCCACCCGCGCTGCCGCCTGCGGAACCACCCGCGCTGCCGCCTGCGGAGCCACCCGCGCTGCCGCCTGCAGATCCACCCGCGCTGCCGCCAGCGGATCCACCCGCGCTGCCGCCTGCGGAACCACCCGCGCTGCCGCCCGCGGAGCCACCCGCGCTGCCGCCAGCGGATCCACCTGCGCTGCCGCCGGATGATCCGCCTGCGCTGCCGCCCGCGTCGCCTCCAGCGATTCCGCCCGCCGTTCCACCACCTGCGGTTCCACCGGCGTCGCCTCCCGACATTCCTCCCGCTGACCCGCCGGCACTGCCGCCCGCGTCGCCTCCGCCAACTGATCCGCCTGCGTCACCGCCGCCAACTGATCCGCCAGCATCACCGCCAGCTGATCCACCTGCTGCCTCACCACCGCCAATCGTCCCACCAGCGGCACCGCCAGCGACCAGCCCGCCCGCCGTCATGCCTCCCGCGGCTCCACCTGCGCTCGCGCCGGCCGTTCCTCCCGCCGCAGCCGAGCCGCCGCCCCTCACGCCCGAGTCAGGGTCGTCGACGATGCCCTCGGGGCACGCAGACAACGCCATGGCGATCAGCCCGACTCTCAGCGTCAGCTTCATGTGCGCTCTCCCGTGCCGCTCGCTTCGAGGCGTGGCCTCGACGGCCCCCAGGCCTCCACATTCACGTCTTCATTCGCAGGCGGTGCTCATGAACGCCTTCGGGTGGCGCTTCTTTGGCTGCAGCTTGCTTGATCAGCCGCGTGACCTGCGGGCCCAGCACATCGAGCTCGGTCGAGGTGTACTTCTCTCCACCGAACAGTTTCACCTGCGCCGTCTGTCGCCGCAGCATCACCGCGTCTTGCGCGAAGATCTGCGTCGCGATGGGAGCGACGAACGGCTTCACGAGCCACCCCGGCAGCGGCAGCTTGAACGTCACCACCGCGAACACCCGCGTCTCGGTGTCGGTCACCGGCGTGAGCGCGCTCGTGGCGAAGAGATGACTGCGCTCGCCGATGCGGTACTCGACCTGCGCGATGGACGGCAGCAGGAAGCGGTCGAAGTGCACCGTCACACCGCCTGCGGGAGCGAGGATTCGTCCGATGAGGCCCTTCGGCGCGGGCTCTCCGATGAACTCGGCCTCGGCCCAGGTCGCGTGCCGGCGAACGACGACGTCGATGACGTTCGACTTCTGCGCCGTGCGGAACAGCCCACCGTGGAGGTAGGCGGTGTGCGGCACGTCGAGCGTGTTCTCCACGACTGCGTGCACCGACGCACCGACCTGAAACTCGCGCACCACGCTCGAGAAGGGCGCCTCGCCCACGTGCGGAAACGAGAACGGCGCGCTCGCCGGCTGCACGTTCGGCGTCGTGTAGACCCAGACGAAACCCTGCTGCTCCACACACGCGTACGTCTCGGCGCAGCGCGAGCGCAGCGACACCTCTCCATCGACGAGCCCGGGCACGGCGGTACAGGTGCCGCGCTGGTCGAAGCGCCAGCCGTGGTACTTGCACTGCAGCTCACCCTTCACGACCTGGCCCATCGACAGCGGCACGTTGCGATGCGGGCAGCGGTCGGTGAACGCAGCCGGCGCTCCCGTCGGGCCACGAAACAGCACCAGCGGCCGGCTCTGAATCGTCACCGCCAGCGGCGTCTTCTTCAGCGACCCCGAGCGACAGGCCACGTACCAGACGTCTGGCAGCACGAGACCCGGCGGTGGAACGGCACTCATGCAGCGCAGCGTAGTCGCGTTCCCCGTCCTCGACGATGAGACCTCTGGAAGCATTGAGCGGGCTCACGCTTCGCTCCCGACGGACAATTCCGTGCTCAGCGAAGGTCGCTCCGGCGCCTGGCGTGACTGATATGCGCGAGCCATGGGGATGGCCGACACCAGACCTGTCGTCGTGTACGTCGAAGACGACGCCGACACGTTCAAGATCGCGGCGGTGCGGCTCAAGACGAAGTACCGGCTCATCTGGGCACAGAACGACGTCGAGGCGGTCGACCTCATCGTCTTCCATCAGAGAGAGCTGTTCGCGGTGCTGATGGACATCGAGCTGCGAGGCTCGACGCTCGACGGGCTCGAGCTGGTGCGGTTGCTCAAGGGCCACCCGCTGCTGCACACGCACCTGCCCGCCTTCGCGCGGCGCCTGCCGGTGCTGCACACGGTGCCCGTCATCGTGCTCACGGCGTATGCGGCGCGCTACACCGAAGCCGAAGTGCACGCCGTCGGAGCCGCGCACTTCGTCACCAAGCCCATCGACTTCACCCGCCTCAACCTCGCCCTCGCGCAGGCGAACATCGCCGCGGTGATGAAGCGCCTCGAGAAGACAGAGCCTCAGAGCGTGGTCGTCGCCAGTGACGTGCCTCCGGCGACGCCGACCCGCCGCTGACACCTTCGGACTTGTGTGGGCGGCCAGAGGTGGGACGCTCCGCGGCCATGGGTTCGCTCTGGGCCAGGCTCTCGCTTCGTGTGCAGGCCGCCATCGCCGTCGCCACCCCCTGCATCGTCGTGGCACTCTTCAGCGCCATCTACTTCCCGGCGCGCCTCAACCGTCAGGCCGATGATGCGCTCGAGAGTCAGGCGACGGCGCTGGCTCAGCTGGCCGCCACGAACGCCGCGCCCACCGTGCGGTTGATCAGCGACGGCCTCGCGCAGCGCGACGAGCTCGAGGTGCTCTTCAAGGGGCTGCGCACGAACACGGACCTCACGCAGTCGGGCGTGCTGCTGCTCGACCCGGTCCGCGTCACCGACCAGCGCGTCCTCGAGCTCGGCAAGTCAGACCCCGCGCTCGTCTTCGGCGACCTTCCCGCAGACCGTTACCTGCTGCCCGCGACGGGGACCTGCAGCTCGACCCGCGGTGACGTGCTCGACGTGCGCTGCTCGGCCCGCGACAAGGACACCGAGGTGCTGGTGGTGCTGCGCTTCTCGCTCGCGCGTTTCGCGGAGCAGCGGCGCGAGAACCAGCTCGTCGGCCTCTGGGTGTTGTTCGGTGCCCTCGCAGGAGGCCTGCTGCTCGCCGTCTTCTTCTCTTCGGCCATCGCCACACCGCTCGGCGTCGTCACCCGCGTCGCGCGAGAGCTCGCGGCTGGTGACGTGACCGTGCGCACCGTCGACGTGGGCGGCGCGCACGAGGTGCAGTCGATGGCGTCGTCGGTGAACGAGATGGTCGGCAGTCTCAAGGGCCTCGTCGGCGAGATGGTCGGATTGTCGGCGCGCCTCTCGAACGCCGCGAAGGGCCTCATCACGGCCTCCAACGACCAGGAGCACGTCACCAGTCAGCAGTCGGCCTACGCGCAGCAGATCGCCGCCACCTTCGAAGAGCTCTCCCGCACGGCCGAGATGATTACGCGCTCGACCGAGACCGTGGAGCACGCCGCGGGCCGCACCAACCAGGCCGTCGACGACGCGCGCAGCACCGTCACGCAGGTCGTCTCGAGCATGACCGACATTCGCCGCGAGTCGAAGGAGGTCGCCGACGCCATCGGCCGGCTGAACGCCGACCTGCAGCAGGTCTCGCGCATCGCCGCCGTCATCAAGCAGGTGGCCGACCGCTCCGACCTGTTGGCGCTCAACGCCGCGCTCGAAGGCACGAAGGCGGGAGAGGTGGGGCGTGGCTTCTCGGTGGTCGCGGCCGAGATGCGGAAGCTGGCCGAGAGCGTGGCCCAGTCGGCCCGTGACATCGGGCGCATCGTCGAGAGCGTGCAGCAGTCGGGAGACCTCGCCGTGACCCGCTCGCGTCAGGGCGTCGAAGCGTCCGAGCGCGGAACGCAGATTGCCGAGCAGGCCTCGAGCTCGTTCCAGCAGATCCTCGAGCTCTCACGCGGCACGAAGGAGGCGGCGCAGCAGATCGCAGTCGCGACGCGCCAGCAGCGCCAGTCGAGCGAGCAGGCCGTCGCAGGCGCGCGCAACGTCGCCGACCTCGTGAAGCAGGGAGTCGACGCCACCGGCCGCACGACCCGCATCGCCCTCGACCTGCAGAAGTCGGTCGACGCGCTCACGGCAGTGACGGGGCGGTTCAAGGTCGACTCGACGCCAGCTCCGAAGTGACGCTGCGATTTGCTTGCGCTGGAGGCGGCTCGTCGAGAGAGAGACCCTTCGATGGCCTGGCTCAACTACCACCACCTCCTCTATTTCTGGACCGTCGCTCGCACCGGCACCATCGCGAACGCGAGCCGCGAGCTGCACCTCTCGCAACCCACCATCTCGACGCAGCTGAAGACGCTCGAAGAGGCGCTGGGCCAGAAGCTGTTCCAACGCGCCGGCCGCCGGCTGGTGCTCACCGACGTGGGCCGTACGGCCTTCCGGTACGCCGACGAAATCTTCCGCCTCGGCCGCGAGCTGCAGGAGTCGCTGAGTCGTGGGCCGATGTCGCGGCAGGTTCGTTTCGCAGTCGGGGTGACTGACGTGGTGCCGAAGCTGGTGGCCGAGCGGCTGCTCGAGCCTGCCTACACGGCGGTGCCTGACCTGCAGCTCGAGGTGCATGAAGGCCACGTCACGCAGCTGCTGGCGAAGCTCGCGCTGCACGAGCTCGACGTCGTCATCAGCGACCAGCCTGCGCCGCACGACGTGAAGGTGAAGGCCTTCAGTCACATGCTCGGTGGCAGCGGCACCACGTTCTTTGCGCGCGCGAACCTGGCCTCGGCGCTGAAGAAGGGCTTCCCCGGTTCGCTCGAAGGCGCGCCCATGTTGTTGCCGCTGCCCGGCAGCTCGTCGCGGGTCGCGTTGGACGAGTGGTTCGAGAAGCGCAGCCTTCGGCCCAAGGTGGTGGGCGAGTTCGACGACTCGGCGCTGATGAAGGTGTTCGGCTCTTCGGGGCGTGGCGTGTTCGCGGCGCCGGCAGCCATCGAAGACGAGGTGGCGCGGCAGTTCGAGGTGCAGATTGTCGGCCGCACCGACGAGGTGAAGCAGTCGTACTACGCCATCTCGGTGGAGCGCCGCCTGCGTCACCCGGCCGTCGTCGCCGTCGCCGAGTCGGCGCGCAAAGAAGTGTTGGACTGACGCGAGCCACATTCGCCGTGGCAGGTTCGGCCGTCATTCAGGAGCCACCGCTCATCAGGCTCGCTCCGGCTTCGTCTCACGCTGCGGCGCGGACGTCGGTCGCCAGCCGCTCTTCGAGGGCGCCCCAGTCGACCTCGGCCTCGAGCCGCGAGAGCACCGCGTAGAGCCCGAAGCGCAGGCGCAAGAGGAACATCGCGTGGGGCGGCAGGCCCAGCTTCGCGAGCGCGCGTTTGTCGGCCACCAGGTCCTTCAGCTCCGTCGGCCGGTCGGCGGGAATGCGGGCGGGGCCGCGCCGGAGCACCGGGAAGAAGAACCCGCGTGTGAAGCGCAGCAGCAACGCCTGGCGCTCCGCAGTCGACGTGTCGAAGCCGAACGCCGAGGCCGCAGTCATCACCTCGCGGTGGTCGTTGGCCCGCAGCGCCGAGACGAGCTTCGCGAGGGCCTGAACGTGGCGCGGCTCGAAGGTGCGTACGCAGCCGAAGTCGTAGAGCACCACGCGGCCGCCGCGGAAGGCGAAGTTGCCGGGGTGCGGGTCTGCGTGAAGCCGGCCCAGCGAATAGAGCCCGCCGACCGAGGCGTGGAAGAGCGCCTCTCCTGCGAGGTTGCGCTCGGTCTGCGACGGGTTCGATTCGAGGAACGCCTCGAACGTCGCGCCGGGCTCGAAGCGGCTGGTGAGCACGGTCTTCGCGCTCCACGCGTCGATGACCTCGGGCACGCAGGTCGTCGTGTCTCTCGCGAGCCAGGCACGGAAGGTGCGTTGGTGGTCGGCCTCCCGCTCGAAGTCGCACTCGGCCAGCATGGTGGTCCGCACCTCTTCGACGGCGGCCTTCGCGTCGGCCGCGGCGCCCAGCATCAACGTGTCGGCGAAGCTGACGCCAGCGCGCGCGCTCGCGAAGTCGGCCTGCAACGCGTCGACGATGCCCTCGTGCAGCACCTTCACGACGACGTCTCCCACGCCCGGCAACGTCGCGCGGTGCACCTGGCCGATGCTGGCCACTGAGAACGGCTGCGGGTTCATCGCGGACAGGAGCTCGGCGGCGCGGTCTCCGAAGGCGCGCTCCACGGTGCGGCGTACGGCCTCTGGTGGGCTGGCGGGCGCGCGCGTCTGGAGCACCGAGAGCATGCGTCGGGCCTCGGGCGGCAGGCTCGGGTCGACGTACGAGAAGATCTGGCCCAGCTTCATGCCGACGCCCTTGAGCGAGCCCAGGCGTTTGGTGAGCTGCTCGAGCGCCGCTTCGTCCACCACGCCGTCACGACGGAGCGCCGTTCGCGCGAGCCCCATCGCCGCCCGGCCCGTCGACCACGCCCGGCCCAGGCGTGACGTCTGAATCGCCGCGGTGGTGCCGAGGAGTGCGTCGCCGAGCGTGTCTTTCCGGTTCGTCATCGAGACTCCGCCAAGTGAGAGTGACTCTCACTTGATAGTCACTCCCGAGTTGAGGCACAAGCCCGGGCATGACGGTGAGGGCGCAGCGGCGGCTTCGGACGATGCGGCAGGTACAGGAGGTGGCGCTCGAGGCGTTCGAGCAGCGGGGCTTCGACGCGGTCTCGGTCGAGGAGATCGCCCAGCGTGCCGAGGTCGGAACGGCCACGGTCTACCGGCACTTCGGCACCAAGGAGCGCCTCGTCCTGTGGGACGCGTACGACCCGATGCTCTTCGAAGGCATCGCGGCGAGGCTGAAGGTGGGAGACGCGCCGTTTCAGGCGATGGCGGGCGCGGTCTGCGACGCGCTGGGCTCCTTCTACGAGCGTGACAAACGGCTGGTGCTGCGGCGAACCGACCTCGCGTGGAGAACGCCCGCGCTGCGAACGGCCGCGCTCACCGACCTCAACGACCTGCGTGAAGGCCTGTGCCGCGTGCTGAAACCCGAGGTCACCGATGCGTTCGAGCGCGACCTGATGGCCGCCGTCTTCGTGACCATGCTCGACCGCTGCATCGACGACTGGCGCAAGAACCGTGCACGAACGCCGCTGGCCACCATCGTGCGTCGGGCGGCAAAGGTGGTCGCGAAGCTGGGCTGAGTCAGATTCGAAACGCAGAGCCCGAGACCAGCGTCAACATCAGCACGATGGCGAGTACTGGCGCGGCGATGCCGAGGCCCAGCGCGATGAGGCCCTGCTGTTTCATGGTGGCGTCATTCACCATGCCGACGATGCCCATGAGCGCTCCACACGCGCCGAGCACGAAGGCCACGAAGACGCCGATGAGGGCAGGAATGGCGCCGTTCGAACCGCGTGAGCTCGCGTACAGCATGACGCCCGCGCCGAGCACGATGCCGGCTGCAGCCGTTCCTTGGGCAACGCGGAACAAAATGAGCGGAGACGCCATGCCCCGAGCGTGGCTCGGCGATTCTTCGTCGGCAAGGTTCACGGCTGGTCGCGCAGGCGGCGCAGCTCGCCCATCTCGGGCTTGAGGTGTTTGCGCGCAGCGACGACGCGACGCTCCTCGTCAGGTCCGCACACCGACCGGTAGTTGCACCAGCCGCACTCGTTCTCGTCGGGCGTCGCGGGGAAGAACCCCGTCTCGAGCGCTCCACGAATGGTGCGCGCGACGGCGCCGAAGGCCTCACGCGAGAGGCTGTCGAGTGGAACGGGGCGCTCGGTGAAGCCGCCGACCTGCGTGTTGTAATAGAGCCGCCCGCCCCACACCTTCGCGCCGGCGAACAGCTTCTCGAGCACGAGCGCGTAGAGCACGGGTTGCAGGTGACGCCCGCCGCCGATGACGGACTCCTCGTCGGCCTTCACGCGGCCCGTCTTGTAGTCGGTGGCTCGCAGCGTGCCGTCGACGTTGCGCTCGACGAGGTCGATGGAGCCGCGCACCTGCAGCCCTTCGAGCAGCGTCACGGGCGTTGGAGAGCTCGCGGGGTCCATCTCTTCGCGGGCGCGGTCGGCGAGCCCGAAGGCCAACTCGAAGTGCGCCGGCTGCCAGGCCGGGTCGTCCTTCATGAGGCGCAACCACTGCCGCAGGTCGGCTTCGAGGGTCTGCACGCCGTCTTGCCAGACCCGCTCGATGGCAGGTTTGTAGCGGTCGTAGACGTCGTGCGCGACCTGCTGAATCGTGTCGCCCAACCGCTTCATCACGAGCGGCAAGGTCTCGTCGGTGACGACGACGCCGTCTCTCTTGAGCGCCGAGAGCAGGAGGAACTGAACCTCGTGCGCCATCGAGCCCTTCTCGAGGGGCCCGAGCTCTTCCAGCTCCGTCGGCACTTCCCACGGCTGCAAGCGCACCAGCGCCGAGAGGAAGAACCGGTAGGGACACGCGGCGTACTGCTCGAGCGCGGTGGGAGAGAAGGGCCGCTTCGTCGGGTGGTGCTTCTCCATCGCCGACCGGCCGAGCACGCCCGGCTTCACGAACCCGTCGTACATGGTGAAGGCGCTCGTCTGCCAGCGGGCGAACCGCGACCGCAGCGCTCGACCCAGGTGCAGGTTCGTCGTCACCAGGTATCGGCCCCGGCCCTTCACGGCACCGGTCGCGCGGAAGATGCCGTCGATGGTGGCGAGGTCGTATTCGGTGTCGTCGATGGCGCTCTCGCGCTTCGCCGGCGCAGGCCACGCGAGCCGAACGCTGGCCGACGCTTCGGCCTGACGCTGCAGCTTCTCGTAGCCGGGCAACGTTCCCTGCACGGCGCGCGCGGCCTCGAGCGCGTAGAACGAAGGCACGCGTGGCCGGGCGTGCTCGACGTCGATGCGCGGGTACGAGAGCACCGCTTTCTCTCGCGCAGCGCCGACAGCCAACATCAGCGCGAGGCGCTCGGCGGCGATTCGACGTCGTGCCGTCTCGAGTGACGGCGACACCTTCTCGCGCACGCGGTCGGGCAGCAGCGGGTCTTCGCGAATCTTCTGGGGGAAGACGCGCTCGGCGAGGCCGGGAACGAAGACGGTATGGAAAGCCAGCCCGCGCGCGCCATCGACGGGCGCGATGAAGACATGGCCGGGACGTTTCCCCTCGGGCGCTTCCGTCACCTCGGACAACCGTCTCGAGAGCACGGTGCGCACCTCAGAGAGCTCGAGCGGACCCACCGGCTTCATCGGACCGAGTTCGTGCAGAATCGCCAGCACGCGGCTCGGGTCCTTCAGCGCGCGCGTCGCGAGTGACGTGAGCGCCTCGAGCCACTCGCCCCACGTCGCCTGCTTCGGCAACGCAGCGAGCACGTCGAGCAGGGGCAGCGCGAACTGCTCGAGCGCGGTGAGGTCGGCGAGAGAACGTTTCGAGCGCTCGAGCTGCGCTTCACTCGCGGTCGGGTTCCTGTGCTCGGTCTCGTAGCGCTCCCGCAGGCCCGAGAGCCGGCGCCTCCAGCGGTCGGTGCCTCCGATGACGGCAGCGTCGACGATGAGCTTCTCCCACCGCCTCGGCGCGCGGAGCTGACCGAGCACCGTCGGCGCTTCGACGTCGGTGACGGCCTCGGGCGCGCTTGGCGGCGGCGCTCCGTACGGGCTCGCGGGCAGGAACGTCTCGGTCGAGTCGGGGCGCGCGTACGGCGCGTGTGAGGCCGCCGGCGGAGCGCCGTGCGAGTCGGGCTTCGGCACCTGCGCGAGCGAGAGGTACTCATTGAAGCGCCGCGCCGACAGCCCCTCTTCGGCACAGCGGAGCAACGAGAGCAGCGCCCGCCCCGCCGGGTCTGGATGCGGAAGCCCCGAGGTGAACCACGGCTTGAGGCCCGCGCGACGAAACGCGTCTTCGAGCGGCGCGCGGTAGGCCTGTGGGCTTCGCAGCAACACCGCGATGTCGTCGGCGCGCACGCCCTGCTTCGCGAGGGTGACGATGCGGCGCGCAATCTCGACACACTCACGCGCTTCACCGGGAGCCGAGAAGAAGTCTTCGAGCGTGTGCTGGGCGGCGGGGTGCGTCGGCGCGAAGAGGTTTCGCTGCAGCTCGGTGAGCGGTGTTCCTGCAGGTGGCTCGAGCGTGCGAGGCGGCGCGACGAGCGACGACAGCTGCTCCACCGTCGTCTCGTCATCGACGGGCGCGACCGCGAGCGTGCTGGTGGCGTGATGAACGAGCGCACTCACCAGCGTCGCCTCGAGGCCTGGCGTCACGGCGACGTCGACGAGCACCATGGGCGCGCGCGGCAGCGTCGTCACCGCCTGGGTCGCGAGGGAGAGCACCAGCGCGCGGTCGGCCAGCTTCGCCTCGAGCAGGCGTTCATCGAAGCGGCGCATGGCTTCGGCCAGCGCAGGCTCCACGGCCTCGGGAGCCACTCCGAGGCTTCGAAGTTCACCGACGGTTCGTGCCAGCGCACGCGAGAGCCCGGGCTTTCCTTCGAGGGGCGAGAGCCGATGGAGCAGCTCGGACTCTCCGAGGTCCCACGTCACGCGCGCCCACAGCGCCTCGAGCGACAAGGACGAGACGGCGGTGAGGCCTCGCGACAGCAACACCGGCCGCGCGAGCTCGAGCGCGAGTCGATAGAGCGTGGTGCGCCGCCAGCCGAACAAGGACCGGCCCAGCGACCGGGTCACCTCAGCGCCGGCTTCGAACGTCGCGCCCACGAGCAGTACGTCGGACGACGCGGGAACGTCGTTGAGGAATTCCCGCACGCGCGCGAGGCGAAGGTCGCTTCTCCGGCTGATGACGAGCTCACGCATCGAACGGGACAATGCGCCTGCCGCCTTCGTCCGCGAACACGTTTCTGCGCGACACATGGTGGACCGTTCACCTGAAAATACCCGTCGTCGTCTGCGCTCGGCAGCGGTTGACTCGCGCCATGTCCCTGCCTCGCCTCCCGCTGCTCGTCGTGTGCGGTGCGCTCGCGGCGTGCAAGCGCAGCCCGCCTCCGCCACCGGCCGCGCCACCTGCACCAGCGGCTGCTCCCAGCCTTCCTGTCGCTGCTCCCACGCCAGCGCCTCTTCGGGGGCTCGCCGTCGTCACCCAACAGGGCCTCGTTCCCATCGCGTGCGCGAGTGGAGAGACGGGGAAGCTGATGGGCATGGACGAGTGTGTCGTCGCGCTCGAGGGCCAGCAGGTCGAAGGCAAACGCCTGGGCAAGCCGCGCCGCGTGTGGTGTCACGACAGCGCTGCGGTCGGAGCCTTCGAGGTCGAGGCCGCCGTGGGAACCCTGGTCACCTTCCCGTCCGACCTCGAGCTGCTTCGACCCGTCACGGCGAAGCTCGAACTCCCGCCCGAGCTCGCAGCGGCGATGCCCGAGCTCAGCGACACGAAGCAGGTGGAGTCCGTGTCGGCAGCGTTTGCCGGGGCGAAGGCGCCGAAGCAGACGCTCGTGGTCGTCGAGGGCACCGTGACCCGCACCGGCGTTCCTCCTGCGCCGGGCCGCACGGCAGCGCTGCTGGGTGCTGGACCCGCGCCGTTGTGGAAGGGCGACGCCTTCGCGGGAAGCGAGTTCGCCATCATGGGCGCGCTCGACCTCGACCGCGACGGCGTGATGGAGGTCGTCACCCGAACTCGAAGCTCGCGCGACGCGTCGGTCTGGTTCTCTCACGTCGTCTTCGACGAAGGCGCGAGCCCCGGGACGAGGAGCTTCCACGGTGGTGGGGCCGTCGTCGACTGCGCGGGTCCGCCGGCGCCGGGCCCGGTGCCTCCACCCATCGCCGCGAGTCAGGCCCTCGAATGGCTGCGCCCGCTGTACCCAGGCGCCCAGCTCGAGCAGGGCGCGTTGCGTCCCGTCACGCGCGATGGCTTCTCGGGTGAGGTCCTCGAACGAGACGTGAAGCCACTCCCGGTCGAAGGCGGCTACCTCGTGGCGTTCGCTTTCCACGTGCAGAAGGGCAACCGAGGCCGGTCGTTCACGCAGGTGCTCTTCTTCAGCAAGACGGGAGCGCTCGTCGGAAAGCCAGAGGGCTTCCCCATCGGCGGAGACGACACGGCAGCTCCGCTCAGCGAGGAGCACAGCTTTTCGCAGCTCGAGGTGAAGAAGTTCGAGCGCGTCGAGGGAGCTTCGCGCGCGGCCCTCTTGTGGCTGCACCTGTCACCCGAGTCGCAGTGGCTCATCGCGCTGGCGGTCGATGCTGGCGGCACGAAGGTCGTGGCGGGGCAGACCTTCTTCATCGAAGACCTCACCGACGGCGGAAGGCGCGTGAAGCGAACGGTCGAGGAGCTTCACCTCGAGCAGAACGAGGTTCGCGCACTGACGGCGCAGACGTTCTGGTTCGAGAGCAGGCCGTCGACGGTCGACCCGGGCAGCTACCACGAGAGCAAGGAGTGGAGCACGCTGGTGACCTTGCCGTAGCCGCCGTTTTCTGTCGCCCGAGGGCACGAGGTGGCAAACCCACGGTGTCTGCTCTTCGAGGAGTCCTCCGTGGGCCGTGTCTGGTGGCTGGCGCTCGTGATTGCGGGGTGTGCGTCGACGGCCGCCGACGTTCGAGCCCGCGCGGCCACGCTGGAGAGTGAAGGTCCAGCCTGTGAGTCGTTCGGCGCCTTCGAAGCGCGGCTCGCGAAGGAGCGGAAGGTGCTCGACACGGCTCCAGGCGACGCGCTCGTGCCTGCCAGTCAGTCGTTGTCGAAGGCGCGGCGGTCGTGCGCGAAGGCCGTCATCGAGCGGCTGTTCGAGCTGCAGCAGGCGAAGGGGCGCGAGGGCGCGGTGGCCGAAGTCGAGGCGCTGACGAAGGCGTTCGGTGCCGACGAGACGACGGCGTTGTTGCGCGCGCGGTGGGGCCGGGAGGCCGACGCCTTTCTCGCAGAGGTGATGTTGAGCGGCTTCGCTGTGGGGCCGACGCCCGAGCAGGCCGCGCCGAAGGAGCCGACGCGCCCGAACACCGCGGAGCCGAAGCTGCCGGGTGACGAGTCGTTCGGTGAAGGCGCGAGCTGTCTGCGACGGAGCTCTCCTGAGGCGGCGTCGTGTCTGGCGGCGTGGCGGCGTGATGGCGCTGACGAGACGGAGCATCAGAAGGCCGTCGAGCAGTTGGTCGCGCGCGTGACGAAGGAGCTGAAGCTGCTGGAGGATGACGCGCGGGCCGTGCTGTTGGGTGATGTGCTGCGCGGGCTCGCAATGCCGAAGGAGCGGCAGGAGCTCGCGCCATTGTTCGGTCAGCTCGCGTCGCTCACCGAGGTGCTGGTGAAGCGGGCCGAGGCGCTGTCGGCGAAAGGCGAGATTGGACGCGCCGCGGTGCTGGTACGTCCCCTCCTGGTGGTGGACGAGAGCCGCAAACGCGTGGAGCCATACTGCGCGACCGCGAGCCTCGAACATTCACGCCTGGCGGCTGAAGCGCGACAACGCGTGCACGCGGCGCAGGTGCACCGGGCGCTGTCGGCGTGGTTCCTCGGCAAAGACGTGACACCGCCATCGTTCGAGCCAGGGCGGTGGGACGACATGCGGTGGAGCTGCAAGCTCGCGAAGCCTGTGTTGCCAAAACTGCCCGATGGCGTGTCGGCTCGGTTGCTCGCGCGGTGCCGGGAGCTGCCGAAGCAGAATTCGCAGGAGAATCTCGACCCGTCGATGCGAACGAATGACTTCGAGGCGTCGGTGCCGAGAATTCGAGTCGACGCCGATGTGAGCATCACCTGTGGAGGAAAGGTGACGACGAAGCGCCTGAGCGCCGATGAAGTGCTCATCGACCCGTCGACGCCAGATCTCGAGGGCTCACGGTTGCAGGCCATCGAAGGCGCGCTGCAGGTGTTGGTGCTCGAGACCGAGAAGCAGTGCCGCGCCGAGAGCGAGCGCGAAGTGGCGGTGGACTGCGCGCGATTGGGTGGTGACTCGCTCGACGTGACGCAGGCGTTCACCAGACATGCCCTGCGTCTGGATGGGTGGCCGGCGTGCTTCAGCGCCTGGTTCGAGAAGCGCTACGGCGCTTCGCCACCATCGCTGAGTACAGGGCGCACGTTGCCCTGAGTTTGTTTGCCGATGATGGTCAGAAGAGCGGGCAATTGTTCCGAGAAAGCAGGACGGTGACGAAGTTGCCTTGGAGAGTGGCCAGATCGGCCCGCCCATCGCCATTGAGGTCACCTGCCGCCACTGTCCCAGCGTTCAAGGTCATCAACTTGGGGACGCCAACCGCAAACGTTCCGTCTCCGTTTCCGTGAACGAAATCAAATCCGCACGAACCACACTCAAGGCCGACTGCCATATCGACTTTCGAGTCCCCATCGAAGTCTCCGGTGGCGACGCTTCTTGGGAAATTGCGTACCTGTGCATACCTCATGTTGAAACCACCATCTCGGTCGTTGATGAGTACCGAAATCACGGTTCCAGCGTTGTTTTCGTTTCTGGGTAACGCAAGGTCGGCCCATCCATCGTCGTTGAAATCGGCGGTCGCGACCATGTCTGCACCTCCATCGGTGGGGAACGGGGTCGGCGCCGAGAACCCAGCATCGCCCAGCCCGTACCGTACATCGACCGCTCGATTCTGTGACTTCGAGGTGGCGACGACGCTGTCAAGCAGACCGTCCCTGTTGAGGTCGACGAGAATCACACCGGAGCATTGATTCGCTGGACTCGTCAAAGGTGGCGACCGGCTGAGCACGCCGCTCGAGGAACCGTGCAGAACAGTGAGGGAACTCTCCCACTCGACCGTTACGAAGTCCGGGAAGGGGTCGGAGTCGAGAAGACCGAATGCGAGACCCGTTTGGTTGGTCGCGATCGATGGGATGACGTTGCTCACCTTCGCGCCGAAACCAACGAGGCCGCCAGGGAATAGGGCGACGTCGTTGTCACAGAGCGATACGACGTCCCAGAACGAGTCCGCATTGAAGTTCACGGCGAACGAGGCGCGGCAGTTCCGGGCGTTTCCGACGAGCTCGAGCGGGCCGAAGCCACCGTCAGAGAGTTGTTTGAAGAACCATGGACCACCGTCTGCAGCGTACTCGGTGACCAGCAGGTCAGCCCTTCCATCGCCAGTAACGTCTCCGATGGAAAGAGCGGCCGGAGTAGCAACTGAGGCCAACGTCAATTCCAGGGCAGGCGTGCAGGTATTGCCGCCAGCCGTCGCGGTGCCGCCAGCCGTCGCGGTGCCACCAGCCATCGCGGTTCCACCAGCCATCGCGGTTCCACCAGCCATCGCGGTTCCACCAGCCATCGCAGTTCCGCCAGCCATTGCGGTTCCACCAGCCATCGCGGTTCCACCAGCCATCGCGGTTCCACCAGCCATCGCGGTTCCACCAGCCATCGCGGTGCCACCAGCCATCGCGGTGCCACCAGCCATCGCGGTGCCACCAGCCATCGCGGTTCCCCCAGCCATCGCGGTTCCACCAGCCATCGCGGTTCCACCAGCCATCGCGGCTCCACCAGCCATCGCGGTTCCACCAGCCATCGCGGTTCCTCCAGCCGTCGCCGTTCCGCCAGCCATCGCGGTTCCGCCGGCTGTCGCGGTTCCGCCAGCGCTTCCCTGTCGCCGGCAGGTTCCACTCACGCAGACCAGGTCACCACCGCACTTCGTCGTGCACGTCGTGCCAATCAGGTCATCTTCAGGTACCGAGCAACCCGCCACGACCAGCAACCCGAGCACGAAGCGCTTCATCAGAAACTCCCCCGAACCTGAACGCCATCAGCCCCAATTCCAAACAACACCGTCGCAGCCTCGGCCGGCATGAAGAGCCAGACGATGGCGGCGCCAATCGCTGCCACTCCAGCGCCCGCAATCGCAGCACCCGCGACCTTCAACCCGTTTGCGGCCGAGTAGTCCGAGAGCGCCGTGTCGTAGCTGAGCATCGCGCGCTTGCTGCTCGTCGAGGCGTAGTTCGAGAAGCCGACGCCGATGAGAATTCCGCCAGCGATGGCTGCGGCCACACCTGCGCCACCAAGCACCCACTTGCCGAGGGTTCCGCTCGCGCTCGGAGCGCTCGCCTCGACGGAAGGAGGCGGCGTCGGTGGCGGCGCATCGACTGGAGGCGGCGTCGTCTCGACGACCGTCGTGGCGACCTTCGGCGCGTCGACCGTCGCGCCCTCTTTGTAGTCGATGGCCTTCAGCATCTTCGACACCAACGCCGAGACCGCCTCGAAGACATCCGACTCGTCTTTGAACGTCCTGCCGTCACGGAAGACGACCTTGCCGTCCCGAGTGCGAATCAACTTCAGGTCGAGCCGCATCGCCTTGCCGAGCTTTCCCAGTGACCCTGACACGAGCCACGGCGAGCCGAGCGCCGACGAGATCTCCATCATGCACGACGAGTTGTCCGAGCAGCCCAGCAGCTGCTTCTGCCGCTCGAGGCCGATCAGGTCCTGCACGTCGG
This sequence comes from Archangium gephyra, assembly GCA_943370055.1. GTDB lineage: Bacteria > Myxococcota > Myxococcia > Myxococcales > Myxococcaceae > Xiheimicrobium > Xiheimicrobium gephyra_A. The sequence continues at coordinate 42,809 of CALRPN020000003.1, read as the reverse complement.
AGGTGCCCAGCACGTCGAGCCGCTCTTCCCGCCCGAGGTCCGTCATCACCTGTTCGTTGATGGTCAAACCGACGGGCCGAAGCGCATCACTCGAAGCGCTGATTCCGAGCACGACGATTCGCGACTTCGCTGCAGCGGGAACGGCGAGCAGCAACGACACGACGACTGATTTCCAGAGCACGCGGCATTGTGGTCGGGTCACGCCAGAGCGTCCACACTCCTCGAAGCCCCGCCGAAGATTTCCGTGCACCTGATCAAGTCATGGGAATCGAGAGCCCCATCGACTTCGCGAAGGCGAGCGCGGCGTCACGGTCCTTGTTCACCTTTGCGCGCCAGATGACGAGGTCACTGCAGGTGGGCACGTCGTCGCAAACCGTCGCTTCGTTCAGCGCGGCAGGCAGGTCGAGGAACGTCTCGTAGGTCGCGTCGAGCTGCAGGCCATCGACCATCGCGCGCAGGTAGAAGCGTCCACGAACATCCATTCCCGGTTCGAACGTCTCGCCCCAGGTCGTCACCGTACCGCCGCGGCCACGAGCCCACGTCGCGAACGCCTCGAGCTGTTCAGGCGCCAACAACACATCGGCGTCACGAAGCGCGTACCGCTCCCGAAGCTCCAGATGCCGGAGCAGCAGCCCGGCCGTTCCGAACGTCGCAAACCTCACGTCACCCGAGACGAGCGACCTGAGCAGCTCGAAATAGTTCTCGTTCACTCGAAGTAGTTCCCGACCACCTGCGCGTTCGGCACCCAATCACCGCAGAGGTCGCCAGTGGAATGGAAGACCAGCTTCTGCAGCACGCCCTGCTGAACCCCATCGGCGTGCGCGACGTAGCTCGCTGCCTCGAACACCACCTCGACGTCACCACGCCGGTAGACCTCGTTCGAGTAGTAGTAGCCGGCCGTCATGCCTTCGAAGCGCCAGCCCTCACGCGGGGTGGCGTCAGGCATCACCGCCTCGAGCAGTGCGCGGGTCGAGACACGATGCTGCCCGATCCACCTCGTCGCTCGGCTCTCGACGTAGAGGTCGCCAAGCTCGCTCAAGGAACGGAACACGACCTGCTTCACACCGAGGCGGCTGGCGTCGTCCAGGTAGCGCTCGACGTCGTCGAGGGTTCGCACGGCCTGCTGATTCAGAATGCACACGAGCTTCAGCCCCACGCCCTCGGCGAGCACGCGTCGCACCGTCTCTTCGAACACCTCGCGGCGCCGAATCGCCACGCCGTGGTCGAAGCGCATCACCCGGTGATTGACGGTCTCGTCGAAGTGACAGCGCGAGAACTCCACGCGGTCGAAGCGCGCCGAACGCAACGCCGGAATCAGTCTGCCGTCGACCGCCAGCCCCGAGCCATTCGTGTACAGCACCCGCCACGGAAACAGCGCGTCGTGGGCGCGCACGAGGTCGAGCAACGTCAACAGCCACTCGGGATGCGAGGTCGCCTCGAGGCCGCTCATGCTCAGGCCCATCGGAAAGCCGTCGAGCTCGCTCCACGCTCGAGCCAGGCCGCGGAAGTAGCGCGCTTGATCGACGATGACAGTCTTCGCAGACAGCCGCGAAGCGTCCTTGCGGAGCAGCTCTTCACTGCAGAACGAACAGTGCGCGTTGCACGGCGTCGGGTTCGCGTAGGGCGTGAAGGTGAGCCCCGGCCTGAGGCGATGACGCACCCCACGCAACACGCGCTCGACGGGTGCCTGCGGCTCGAAGGTGCGCCACTGCCCGTCTCGCAGCTCGCCGGGTGAGGTGATGTCCTCTGCGCGACGGAACTGGTTTGGCGTCAACGTCACGGCGGCGCGACTGTACTCCGCTTCCAGGGTCCTGCTGACCCGTTGCACTTCCCGACCGCGCGAGGGGTCACGCAGACGGGGCCATGATCATCTCTGCCGAAGACCTCTCGTGGTTGAAAACCCACCTCCTTCGGCCTGCCGGTCGCGCCATGAGTGCGCCTCGCTCGGAAGACTCGAGTGACGACGTTCGCCACGAGGAAGCGGCTGCGCTGTCAGAGGCAGGCCGCGCGCGGTGGAGCGAGCTCGGGCCCGCGCTGCCATCGCAGTGGCGCGAGGCGCCTCCCTTCCTCTTCTCGCCGAACCTCGGCCTGTTTCAGATGGGGTCGCGACCCTCTGGAGCGCCGACACCTCCACCGTCTCCCGGCGTCGCCGACACGCTCGCTGCGATGGCTGGCTCATTCGACGAAGTGCTCGGCCTCGTCACGCAGCTTCGTCGCGCGCTGACCACCTGGGGCGTCATTCGCGACGAGCCGGCGAAGCTCTTTCTCTGTGCGCCAACCGGCGAGTGCACGGTGCCGTCGAATCTTCAGTACCAGGTCGAGGTCTTCGAAGAGCTCATCGCCATCTCCGAGGGCCGCTTCACGAGCGAGTGGAAACCGACAGCGATGACGTTGGACGACGAGCGCTCGTTCGAGGCGTGGGGCTCGGAGCGTTGGCGCTGGCCACGGGTCTGCGCAGAGGCTGCCTTCGTCGTGCGCCAAGCGAACAGGGCCTTCACCCGCGCCGCGACCGGGGGACGAGCGGTGGGACAGGTGCGCTTCGAGGTCGAGGCAGGGGAACGCGCGCCGCCAGACTTCCCTGTCACCGCGTTGCGAGGAAAACCGTTCGCCCAGCTGCCGAATCCGCTCGAGCCCATCGAGAGACTCTTTGCGCTGGGCGTGTGGCCGCTCGAGGTCGATGACGCCGGCAACGTGCTGGTCGCGATTCCCGAGTAGTCAGGGCGGAGGGCCCACGTCGACGACTCCGGCCATCGCGACGCCGAGCGAACGCGGGCCCGAGTACGCCTCCCGCGAGTGGCCATACCGAACGTTGTCGACGAGCAGCACGTCACCCGCGCCCCACGCCACGCCTTCACGTGTCTCGAGAAACGCGTGCAGCAGCAGGTCGACCTCGAGCTTCGTGAACGGCACGCCGTCCCCGCGGGGATAGCGGCGATGTCCGTTGCGCACCGACGGCTCGTCGAGCGCGACGCGTGGAAAGAAGAGGTGCCCGTCGAAGAAGGCCGGAACTCGAATGCGCGTCATCAACGTCGCGTGGCCGCCGCCTTCGTCCTTCCACCAGCAGTCGTCGAACTGATGCGTCGAAGCGCGACAACGGCGCACGGCCTCGTCACGGTCGGTGGTGTCGAAGCGCTCCTGCCACGAGCGGAAGAAGTTGAGGTGTCGCTCGGGGTGCCCGTCGTCGACGAAGCCCATCTCGATGAGCAGGCCATGGCGTCTCAAGCCCTCGAGCAGCGCGGCGCCACCAAGGTCGACGACGGTCTGCTCGAACAGCTTCGCCGAGTGCACGAAGGTTCGGCCGCCGACGTCGTCAGGCAGCCGCTTCGCCGAGAAGAACAACAGCCGCGCCGGCATCGTGCGTTGGTACAGCACCTCGTTGTGCGGCAGCAGCCACAGGTGCGCAGGGTACTCGTCGGTCGCGCGCAGCTCTCGACTCAGCACTCTTCGTGTCGTGCGCCCGCTGCTCATGCCGCCCCACGGAAACGCGTCGTCACCGCCGAAGCGCAGCGCACGCAACGTCGCTTCGGGAAGTCCGCCGGCCTCGTCGGTGGTGATGCCCGTGTTGCGAACGTGCAGCGCGCCGTGTCGGCTGAACTCCCGCTCGATGAGCGCCACCGTTGCTTCGTCGAGCGCACCGCCAGCATCGAAGACCCGGGCGCTGAAGCGCTGCTCGCGTCGCACCAGCTGCGAAGGAATCGAATAGCTGCGGTCGGTGGCGAGCGGCTCGAGCGCTCTGTCGCGCTGAACGACGGGCGTCGAACGAACCGCCGGATCCCACACTTCACCAGCCATGCCGACGAGCACCTGGCGCTCACCCGAGAACGACTCACGCGAGTGCCCGAAGCGAAGGTTGTCGAAGAGCACGAGGTCTCCGCGACGCAGCGTCAACCCTTCGGCCGTCGACAGGAGCGCCGCGCGGATCAACGACTCCTGATCAGCCGTGAGGACGTCGCCGTTGCCGAGCGGAAAGCGCCGAAACCCGTTGCGCGCCGCCGGTCCATCGAGCGCCACGCGCGGAAAGCGCAGGTGCCGCACGCCACGTTCATCGGGCCACTTCGCCGTGAGCGTGATGCGCGTCATCAACGTGCGCGCCTCACCCCACCAGCACGCGTCGTATTCGTCCGTCTTCGCCTGCGCGCGTCGCAGTGCCTCGTCGGCGTCGTGGGTGCCGAAGCGCTCCTGCCAGGACTGAAAGGTGTTGTTCGTCTTCTCGGGATGCGCGCTGTCGAGGAAGCCGGTCTCGATCGAGAACCCGTGCTGCAGCATTCGCTCGAGCAATGCAGGAGCCGTTCGTCGCAGTTCACGCTCCACCGCTTCAGCCGAGTGCAGCAGCGCGCGCCCACCTTCCGCAGGAGCTTCGAGGCACGCGAACATCACCCACCGCGGGCTCGTGCGCCGGTACTGCACCTCGTTGTTCGCGAGCAGGTGCAGGTCGGGCGGGTAGTAGTCGAGCCGTCGCAACCCGGGAGCCACCCACTTCTGCTGCGTCGCAGCGCTCGTTCGTCCACCGAGCTCGAAGCGCGTCGCCTCTCCAAACCCGAGCGAGGGCATCACCTCGACGAGCTGCTCCACCGTCTCGAGGCCCGTGTTCACCACGTGCACCGCGCCGTGCAGCTCGAGCGCGTGGCGAACGTCGGCGCTGCGAAACACGCCACCCACGTCGAGCTGCCGGCCGCTGAACCGCCCGGCGCGAAGCTCGAGAGACCGGCGTCTCCACTGGTCGAGGGGCGACGTCACAGGTGTCATCGAAGCACGGTTCAGCCGTCGTGAATGACCTCGTGGGGTGCGGGCACACAGCCATCGACGCGCTGGTGGGGTCGGCTGGCGCTCGCTTCCGGTGGTTGCTGCATCTCTCTTTCAGCGCGCACGCCCTGCGCCACGCACGAGGTTCGTCTCGATGGACACGCTCATCGCTCCCCCGCCGTCACGTTTCGCCACCGTCATCGGAGCCGTCACTGCGCTCACGGTGCTGGTCGGTCCGCTCGTCGCGTTCCTGTGGGCGGTGAGCTGAGTCAGAGCCGCTTCAACACCTGGTTGATCAGCTGCATCGCCAGATGTGAAACGCCCGGACCAGTCGTCGCCACGCCGCGGAAATCTGGTGCGCCGTTCGGGTTCAGCGCTTCTCTCAGCTCGGCTTCGGAGATGAGCTGCGCATCGGGGAGATCGCTCTTGTTGTAGAGAAAGACCCTCGGCCCGGGCTCCAGCTTCGCGAGCGCCTTCACGTTGGCCGCCGCGGACTCGAGTCTGGAATCGGCGACGAAGTACACGCCATCGGCCGAAGCAGCCTCATCGCTCGTGAAGAACTCGACGTTCAGCTCGAACCCACGCACCGAACCCATCGGCACGCACACCCGCTCTTCTTTGCCACGCTGACGAGGCCGCGTTCCGGTGTTCTGCTCCGCCACGTCACACAGGTACGAGATGACGGCGCTCTTGCCGCTGCCGTGCGGGCCAGCGACGAGCAGGTCGATGGTGATGGTTCGCTTGCGCTTGTCGACGTGAGCCATGGGCCAACGCTACTCGGTCCACTCGACATCGAAGAACGCACCCTCGGCGTCGTGGCGGCTCAAGCGCACCATCACGTTCTTCGCGCCCGCGACCTCGAGCATTCCGATGATGAGCCCCTGGTACCAATCGGGGTACATCACGTCGTTGCACCACAGCAGCGACTTGCCTGGCTCCGCGTGCGTCACCTTCGACTCGGAGTAGTTGTTCGCCGTGCGGAACTGCTTCGCGAGCCGGTCAAGGGTACGGCGGGGCCCGATGAGCCGAATCGCCGTCTTCAACGCGCGGCCCACCAGCGTCTCGCCAAAGCCCTCGACATAGCGCCGCCCCAACGCGACGAACGCCGCTGGTTGCGGGAGTGACGGGTTGAGCCGCTTCGCGCCGACCAGCAGCGCCTCACGGAGCACGTCGACCGGGTACGCGGGCAGCAACGGCTTCGTGGTGTCGATGCCGATGGCTTTCAGCTGCTCCGTGAACGTCCCATCGAGCACCGGACGCACCGCACGAATGAACGCCTCCACGCTGTGGCTGAAGACGAGCTTCTCGTTCATGGCGTGGTCCGCTGCGACTCGACTGCGTCGATGAGCTGAGTGGTGGACGGACCAGCGTCGGGAGACAACGCGCGCAACACCTCGACGCACGAAGGCGGCACGCCGCCGTCGCCGGGCGAGGTCGACACCATCCACCACGAGAGTGACGTCCCGGCTGAGATGACGGTCAGCGTGCGGGCTCCGATGAGCCTCGAGGCCTCGTCGGGCCTGATGGCCGCTGCGTTGGTGAAGCGAACGGGAACGCTGCGCTGTGAGAGGTGCTCCATCGTCACCGTGGTGCCGAGCTCGAGGTCGACCGCCGCGACGACGACGGGCTCGAGCCGCCACGCCTCGAGGGTGGGCTTCGACACCCAACGCGCGACACCGAAGGCCAGCGGCGCTCCCAGCACCAGCCCCACGGCGGCACCGATCAGCACTCCCGCGACCACCGAAGGGCCCTGTCTCACCAGCCGCTCTTTTCCTGGAGGTCTGTCATCAGCGCCCGAACGGCGTCGTCATTCTCGAGGCCCAAGGAGACTGCTGTCGCTGTCGTCTGCTCCATGCAGGCGCGACTGATGGGCAGCACGACAGGCGACAGATGCCCGAAGTGAACCAGCTCGCCTTTGGCGATGGGCGCCAGCAGCGCGCGGCCTTCCCAATTCGAGACACCGCTTCGGCTCCAACTGCGCCCGTGTTCGAGGCCACTCCCCAACACACGAATCTGCTCGGTGACGAACTGCTCGGGAGCGGTGCCTTCGACGAAGTCGCCTGGCTTCACCACTGCGCCGGCCGGCAGGTCTCGCGCGGCTGTCACCACCGGCACCAGGTTCCACCCACGCCTGGCGCGCTCGACCCGCTGCTGGCCGAAGAGGAAACCGGCAGCGCCGCAGACGGCGAGGACCACCACAGCGCAGACCACGCCCGCGACCACCGCCAGCCCTCGTTCCTGCGTGCCCGCCGGGTCCATCAGCGCAGCATGTCCCAGTTCTCGCGCGGCTCGCACCGATTCACGGTTGGTCGACGGCCCACTGCGAGAGGAACAGGCTGTACGTCAGCTCCTTCACGGCGCACTTCTGCCGGCGGGCCTGGCGTCGCAGCGCCGCGGGCAGAGAACACGTCGAGCCATCGAGCGGGTCTGCGAGCGAGACGTACCCACGCGGCGAGTAGCCAGCCACCTTCCACCCGAAGCCTGCGAGCGCGGCGCTCAAGTCGGTCGTGAGCTGATGGTGGAGCGCGCGGCTCATCGACACGGGCTCCGACGCGTCGACCGGGCTCTGCCACTCGCCGTCCGCCTCGACCCAGCCGCGCTGTCGCAGGTAGTGCTGCGTTCTCGCGCGGCCCATGCCTCCGATGTGCCGCTCGAGTCGCATGCGCGACGAATAGCATCCTCGTCGTACGCTCGTTCGATGCTCGCTCTCGTTCTGGTCGTGCTCACCGCGCAGCCGGGTGTCGTCATCGGCACGGGCTCGCGCGCCTCCACGTTGCTCATCGGCCAGGTAACGAAGGTGAAGATGCTCGAGACGGGCACGACCCTGGTGATGTCGACCGACGTGCTCTCGCCGAAGCTGGGCCAGCGCTGGGGCAACGAGGCCGTGCGCGCGATTCGAGACGCAACGCTGGGCGAGGCGGTGACGGTCGAGCCACGCACCCCCGACGATGACCTTCGTACGCTCGGAGAAGACGACGGCGTCACGGTCTTCGGGCGCGTGAAGCTCGGCAAGGTCTGGGTGCACGAGCTGCTGCTGAAGGAGGGCCTCGCCTGGGTGCTGCCCTCGGCGAAGAAGGACGCGGCGCTGATGAAGCTCGAGGCCGACGCGCGCGCAGCGAAGAAGGGGCTGTGGGCCGACGTGGACCCGGTCGAGCCATGGCTGTGGGAGGAGCAGCTGCTGCTGAGCGACGTCCAGACGAAGGTCGTGCACTCGGGCTGGGCGTGCCCGCACGTCAACACCACCCAGTGCCGTCAGTGTGGCGGTGGCCGTTTCTGGAGCGTGGGCGAGGCCACTGACGCCGGCTTCGCGCTCCACGAGTGTCTGACGGGAGCTTCGCTGCGGTTCGCGAATGCGTCAGGCGTGGCGACGGTGGTGGAGGCGTCTGGCGATGGCTCGCCTCCGAGACTGCCGGCCGCCGCACGACGAGCGTGCAAGAAGGACGATGAGTGCACGGTCGCTCCGAGCCCACCGTGTGGTTGCGGCGGATGTGGCACCACCTGGCTCGAGCCCGCGAGCCGCACCGTCGTCGGGCGCCTGAAGGCCAACTACGCGCGCGTCTCGTGTTCGCCACCCGGCTGCCCCGCGTGTGCCGGTCGCGTCGCAGGAACCCGTTCGACCTGCCGCGAAGGTCAGTGCGTCATCGCCGAGTAGCCGTCACTTGATGATGGTGACGAGCTCGGTCGCCGTGACGAGCAGCCGCCCATCCACGCCCCAGAGTGCCCGTGTCTCGGCTGAATAGCCGTCACGCACGACCAGTGACGTTCCGCGATGGAGCAGCGGCGCGTCGGGGTCGAGCCCCTCCATCGTCTCGTGGAACTCCGCGTTCAGCGTCAGCGTCGCCGCGGGCCGGAACGTGTCGAAGCTGGTGATGGCGGCGAGCCACCAGCAGTCGGTCATGCAGGCCAGCCACGCTCCATCACGAACGCTGCTCGGGGCGCGCGGCCGGATGAAGCCGAGCGAGGGCTCGAGCGACCCCGTGTACGGAATCGCGCCCACGGTGCGGAACTCGAAGTGCTTCGTGAACTCGGGAGCGAAGCCCTCCATCTGCGCCGGCTCGACGCTCGTCCACTCGGGCACCGCGGGCCGCTCGACCTGATTCCACGCGAGCGACACCGGCCGGTCGAGCCCGAACACCGCCACCACGTGCGTCATCACCTGACCGTCCTGCTCGACGTCGGCGCAGAGCGTCGTCACCGTGCCGCTCGCGCGCAGCAGGCGCAGGCGAATCACCGCGTCTCCGGGGTGTGGAGCGCCGAGCAGCTGGGCCGAGATGGACCGGAGTCGGCGCTTCGGGTCCGTCACGCGCGCTGCCATCGAACGAACACACGCGCCGACGACCAACCCGCCGAACGTCGCCTTTCCCTGGCCCCAGCCTTCGTGAACGGTGAGCGCGTCGGTCACGTCATCGAGACGTCGCGCAGACAAGACCTCGTCGAGCGATTGCATGCGCGGGCTCCGTAACCTGACGGTGTCATGTTTGCCAGCCGGGCTGAAGACGCCCTCGCTGATCAGGGGCACGTCGTCGCGGTGAACGAGCCCTGCAGCGGCCCGCCAGCGTCCTGAGTGAAGCCCAGGATGCTGAAGGTGCCCGTCACAGGCGTGAGGGACGTGAGCGTGACAGATCCTCCCGTCGCGAAGGCGAGCTCGAGCATCACACCCGCAACGTTGTCAGTCGACGTGCTGCTCGACGCGATGGGGAAGACGCCGGGCGCGAGTGCTCCGCCGTCGGAGGGGCCGTAGACCTGAAAGGCGAGTCCTTCGAAATTGGCGACGCACGCGGCCTGGTTCTGCACGCGTCTGATGGTGATGAAGCGCACGTCTTGCCCGCTGAGGGTGAAACGCTTCGACATCGCAGGACCCGGCGTGAAGGGCAGGTTGCCGGTGAAGACCGCGTTCGTTCCGCGGTCGGCCTGGGTCGGCCGGGTGCACTCGAGTGGGCAGGCCAGAGTGCCTGGATCTGCGGGCGTGCCGATGACGCAGCCCTGGTGATTGAAGCCATAGAGCGGGTAGCCAACGACGGTCGCCGGCTTCAGCGAGCAGAACTCGGTGCACTCGAGGAAGCTCGTGTCGACCACGCCGCACTCATCAGGGCCTGCGTCGATGATGCTCGTTCCACCCGCAGCGCCGCCTGCAGTCGCAGTTCCACCTGCACTCGCAGCACCGCCCGCAGTCGCAGCACCGCCCGCAGTCGCACCGCCCGCAGTCGCAGCTCCTCCCGCAGTCGCAGCTCCGCCCGCAGTCGCAGCTCCTCCCCCAGTCGCAGCTCCTCCCGCAGTCGCAACTCCTCCCGCAGTCGCAGCTCCTCCCGCAGTCGCAGCTCCTCCCGCAGTCGCAGCTCCTCCCGCAGCACCGCCGTCACTTCCCGCAGTCATCGGGGAGCAGCTGTGAAGGACCAACGCGATCCACAGCAGGCGAGCAGGAGTCATTGGACGAACTCGAACTGAAAAGGCCAGGCGGAGTCAAAAGCCCATCGTGAACATCACAGGCAACCATCGACTTTCACTAAGATGACCTCAGTAAGTTCAGCGCCTTGCGATGTGTGGGACGAAAAAGCACACGCCCCCACAACATCGGGGCGTTTCGGGGCGATACCCTCTCACTTCTCTTCGAGGACCACACCATGCCCATGCGCATCGCCGACACCCGCATTCGCCAGTTCGTCTCCACGCAGCAGAGCTCGGCCACGCCGAAGATCTCCGACGCCAACGTGGTCGATCTGCTCGCCGCGGTTGGAGATGGCAGCAAGCACTCCTTCGACTCCGCGAAGGCGGCGCTCATCAAGCCGGGCATCACGCGCACTCAGCAGTTCGAGCTGGCGAAGGCAGGCCTGTCGAAGAGCGAGAAGAGCGACATCGGGCAGCTGCTCGACCAGTCGGGGCTGGCGATGGACCCGGGCGCGAAGAACTTCCTCGAGGCACTCATCGGTCGCGCGCCGCTGCAGGAGACCTTCGGCCCGCTCACCATCACGGGTGATCAGAAGAACGGCATTCAGGGCATGGCGAAGCCCGGGCAGATCATCGAAGCCATCAACCTCACCACCGCGCCCGCCGGCCGCCTGCACCTCACCGACACGCAGGTCATCGGCACCGCCGACGCGACCGGCAAGTTCAGCGGCACGATGCCCGACGTTCGTGAAGGCGACATGATTCGCCTGCGCACACGCGCGGCGGATGGCTCGACGAGCGACTGGCTCACCATTCAGGCGAAGGGCATCGAGACCAGCGACACCCGCAACGCGGTCGTGAACCTCGAGCGCATGGACCTCGCGGCCACCGCGGCTGGCGTCAGCGTCACCCACAACACCGGCCGCCCCATCTCCGAGCCCGGCGCGCAGCTTCGGTTCGTCAACGTTCGCACCGGCGACAAGGTCGACGTCACCGCGAACCAGAACGGCTCCATTCCCGAAGGGCTCATCCTGCCGGGCAAGGCGGGCGACGAGTTCAAGGTGTCCGTCTCGGACGGGAAGAACAACACCACGCACGCGAACGTCACCGGCACGCTGAAGGTCCCGGGCGGTAGCACTGGCATCGTGGGCGTCGACCTGCCCGACCCGAAGATGCACGCGCACGAGATGAACGCCGACGGCACGCCCAAGTACAAGCTCGAGCGCTTCACCGGCCCGCTCTTCGTCAACGAGCCGACGCCCGGCGACGTGCGCCAGGGCGCCATCGGCAACTGCTACTTCCCGGCCGCGATGGCCGCGGTCGCGCACACGAGCCCGGCGGCGCTGAAGGACATGATCAAGCAGAACGCCGACGGCACCTACTCGGTGCGGTTCTACGAGAACGGCAACAAGAGCCGCCCGGTCGAGGTGAAGGTCGACGGAGACCTCTACGTGCGCTCCTTCGGCGGCCCCATCTACGGTGGCTCGCTCGGCGGCCCGACCTCGAAGGACCAGATGGAGCTGTGGTTCCCGCTCATCGAGAAGGCCTACGCGCAGTGGAAGGGCAGCTACGACACCATCGGCAACGGCGGCAGCGCGGGCAAGGTGATGAGCGAAGTGCTCGGCCGCAGCCAGTCGTACGAGTGGGTGAGCGCGGGCAGTGAGCAGCGCCTGTTCGACCGTATTCAGCGAGACGTCGCGCGCGGGGTTCCGGTGGCGGCGGGCACGCACGGGACTGATCAGTCGGCGCGCTACACGAACACGGGCGTCTACGCGAACCACGCGTACTCGGTGCTCGGCGTCGAAGAGAAGAACGGCGAGAAGTTCGTGAAGCTGCGCAACCCGTGGGGCCAGTCGGAGTACGGCAACGACGGCAAGAACGACGGCTTCTTCTCGTTGCCCCTCTCGAAGTTCACCGAGCTCTACGCGAGCCTCTACGTCCTCAACTGAAAGCGACCCTCCATGGCCCTGCCTCCCGAACCCATCGACGAAGTGATTCCCGGCGCTGAAGGCGCGGTGCTCGCCACGGTGACGCGCATCGTGGAGCAGGCGCCCCAGCAACAGTACGAGCGCACCCTCGAGACGAGCCTGCCCCGCACGGCCGCGCGGCAGGTGGTCGAGCTGAAGGTGACGAAGGTGCTCTTCGGTGAGGTCGCCGCGAGTGGAACCCTCGTGCAGTGCGTGAAGCCCGAGGGCGCGTACGCGCTCCGTGAAGGAAACCAGGGCCCATTCGTGCTCGGGAAGATCGACGGCGCGGTCGAGATTCTCGGTCGCTACGGGCCCGACACGTGGCCAGAAGCAGCCGTGAAGCAGGCGGCTGCACAGCTCGGCAAACGCTGAGCGCAGCACGTCGCTCTGGTCGCTGCCCTGCTTGTCTGGAAACCCGGCGGTCGCTCGAGCGACCACACGCGCCGCAATGATCGGTCTCGGTGAAGAAGCCACCGCGGACCTTCTTCGATACTGCAGAGCTCGACGACCGCACTGCTGGCGAGGCTACGTCTCGTCGCGTGCGCTGGCAGGCTTCTTCGTCGATGGCTTCGCGGCTTTGTCGACCGCATCCCACTGGTCGCGAGCTCCGAACGCGTTGGTGAGCGGCGGCTGTCCCAACAGCTGCGTCAGGCGGCGAACCGAAGTGCCGAGGTCCTGCGCGGCGAAGAAGCTCTCACCGTACACCTGCGCCGTCGTCGACCTCTGAGGGGTGGCCGGCGTCGCGCTGATCCGCGTGGCGCTGGTGGGGCTGACCTGAGCGCGCGTGGCTTTCGAGATCATCGGCAGGAGAAGACGCTCCAGCCCCATTCGGTGGGACACGCCATCTTTCCCGGAGCGGAGAGTTCGAACGGTCGTCGACGGGGCAGAGCACTCCCGACAGACGGGTGGCACAAGGGCTGGCACTTCATGGTGCAACCGCTGCACACTCGCCGTCATGCACGTCACCCTCGACCAGGCCCGCGCTCTCGACGCCTTCGCGCGCACCGGCACCTTTCAGGCCGCGGCGAAGGAGCTGCACAAGGTGCACACCGCGGTGCTCTACGCGCTCAAGCAGCTCGAGACGCAGACGGGCCTCGAGCTGTTCGACCGCTCGGGCTACCGCACGAAGCTGACGCCCAGCGGTGAGCAGGTGCTCTCGCGTGCGCGCCGCCTGCTCGACGCCGAGCGGGACCTCGTGGCCACCTGCGCCGAGCTCAAGAGCGGCTGGGAGCCCGTGCTCAAGGTCGTCGTCGACGCCATCTTTCCCATCGAGCCGGTGCTCGAGGTCGTGCGCCGGCTGAAGCAGGTCGAAGCGCCGACGCGCGTGCTGATCAGCGTCGACTCCCTCGGCGCCGTGGAGGAGCGCTTCGAAGCCGAGCAGGCGACCGTGATGCTGACGGTGCTGCCGCCCACGCTGCCAGACCTCGAGACGCGCGCGCTGCCACGGCTCAAGGCCCGCCTCGTCGCGCACAAGAGCCACCCGCTCGCGAAGCGCGAGAAGGTGTCGACCACCGACCTCGCAGGCCAGGTGCTGCTGACGGTGCGTGGCAGTGACCCGCGGCTGCAGCTGGCGACGCGCTCCCTCGACCAGCAGTCCACGGTGCACCTGCCGGACTTTCACTCGAAGAAGTCGGCCATTCTCTCGGGCCTGGGCTTCGGCTGGCTGCCCGAGTGGCTCATCGAGGCCGAGCTCGAGCGCGGCACTCTCGTCGCGCTGCCGCTCAAAGAGGGCGCGACGCACGCCTTCACGCCGTACCTGGCCACCCGGGGCAGCGTGGGGCCCGCCGCGCGCGAGTTGGTGGACCTCGTGACGAGACAGTGAGAAACCGGTCGCGCCATGACCGACGCGACCACTCCCGCTGACACCCTCAGTGCCCGGCTCATCGACGACAAAGCCAAACGCCCGCGCATCCTCACCGACTGCGAGCGGCTCATCGAAGACGAGGTGTCGTCCAAGGGTGGCTTGTCGGGACTCGCCATCAAAGCTGCCTACCGGGTTGTCTGCGCGGTGAAGCCGGGCATCATTCGTGAGTCGATGGACATGCTGCTGGACGACTTCGTGAAGCGCCTCGAGCCCTTCTACGTCGACCACCGCAAGGCCGGCGCGAGCCCCGCGCAGTTCGGCGACACGCTGAACCGCCGCCCCGGTGAAGTCGCCGACGCGCTGCTCGGCATCACCGACGACCGCGCGAAGAAGGCGAAGAACGCCACGCTGAAGGGCGCGTACGAGAAGCTGCGCCCACAGGCGAAGAAGCACGTCGAAGAGGCCGTGCCGCGCGTGGGCCGAACGCTCTCACCGCACCTCGGCACCTGAACGCGGCTTCAGCGGCACCAGCGCTGGACGAGTGACTTCACGAGGCCTGCCGACAGCCGGTCGACCTGTGACGACTTTCCCGACGGTGCCTTCGCGGCTTCTGCGGCTCCCGTGACGTCGCCACACGTCACGCGCGTGGCATCCGGGTTTCTGGAGCCCGAGAAGCTTCGCGGGGTGTTGACGCATCCGTGCGAACCACAGACGCTTCGCGCTCACCGTCTCTGGAGGTCTCCACATGTCGAGCAGCCGCGGCCAACCCGGACCCCACGGCCTCGGGGTTGTGCTTCACCCCGCGACATGACGAACGCGCGCGACCACCAGCTCCCGCGGGTTGCCGCGGGACTGCCTGCCGATTGGCGTGAACGGCTCGAAGCCGCGCGGGCCGTCCTCAGTGGCGCCGACCTCACCTCGCGACACGCAGTCGCTGAGGCGTGGCTCGTCGTCGTCGAGCTCGAGGTCGGGGTCGCCGCGCTCGAGCACCACGCGGCTCCTGCGGCTGAAGCCGCGTTGCGCTCGCTGGCGGCGGTCGTGGGTGACGACGACGACGCGGAGCTGCGCACCCGCCTCGCTTCAGCGTTGCTGTCCATCGGCCGCTCCCGACGTCTCGCAGCGCCGCCGGGCCGCCCGAAGGTCGACGCCGAGGTCACCGCCCTCGAGGCGGCGTTGGTCGTCGCCGAGCGCACGCCCGTGCTCGAGGGCGTCGTCGCCACCTGTCTTGCCGCCCTCGTGAAGTCGGGTCAGTTCCAGACGGACGCCGAGGTTCGGGAGCGCGCCTTCGAGGCGGGCCAGGCGTTGCGACACCGCTTCGGCAGCACACGCGTTCCGGAGGTGGCAGCAGTCGTCGCTCGCGGGCTCGACGAGTGGGCGAAGATGCTGCCGAGAGAGAGCGAGACCCGCGCCGAGCTCATCGCCGAGCGCGACCAGCTTCGTCGGCTCGTGGGCGTGCCGTAGTCCCAGGTTGGGCACATCGCGGCGCCATGACAGAACGCGCGCATGTCCTCTGCCGACCTTCCCGGTTCGCTGGGTGGCGCGACCGCACCACAGGCGCCGTTGCCCGAAGACGATGGCCGGCTCGCGAGGCTGGCGGCGCGTTTCACGGCGTGGGCCGAACGGTGGATTCCCGACGCCTTCGTGTTCGCGCTGGTGGCGACGCTGCTCGTCGTCGTCGCGGCCTTCGTGGTGCTGAGCGGAAAGAAGCCGGCTGCCGACGCGGCGCTCGACGTGGTGCAGCTGTGGGGTACCGGCTTCTGGGAGTTGTTGCCCTTCACCCTGCAGATGGCGCTCGTCATCATCACGGGCTCCGTCGTCGCGACCACGCGGCCGGTGTACCGGTTCATCGCCTCTCTGGCGTCGGTGCCGAAGACGCCGCGTGGCGCGGTGGCGTGGGTGGCCTTCTTCGCGATGGCCTCGTCGTGGTTCAACTGGGGCTTCTCGCTCATCTTCAGCGCGATGCTGGCTCGCGAGGTGGCGCGCCGCATGGAGCGCGTCGACTACCGCGCGTTGTGCGCGAGCGCGTTCCTCGGCCTGGGCAGCATCTGGGCGCAGGGGCTGTCGGGGTCGGCCGCGTTGCAGATGGCGACCCCGTCGTCGTTGCAGCCGGCGATTCGCTCCATCGTCAGCGCGAACGGCGCGGTGCCTGACGGCATCATTCCGCTCTCGCACACCATCTTCCTCTGGCAGAGCCTGGTCTCCGTTCTCGTCGAGGTCGTGGTCGTCACGGCGCTGATGTTCTTCGCGGCGCCCACGTCGCGAGCGAAGAGCGCGAAGGACCTCGGCGTCGACCTGGGCGCTTCACCACTCGAGGCTCCAGACCCGGTCACGCGGGGCACGCCCGGAGAGTGGCTCGAGCACCGGCCGTACCTGAGCGTCGGCTTCGTCGCGCTCGCCGGAGCGTTCCTCGTCTCGACGTTCGTGAAGGCGACCGAGCCGCTGAACGCGCTCAATCTCAATACACTGAACTTGTTCTTTCTCACGCTCGGGGTGGCCTTGCATGCAACGCCGGCGAGGTTGATGCGTGCCGTGAAAGAAGCGACGCCGGGCATCTGGGGGGTGTTGCTGCAGTTTCCGCTCTACGCAGGCATCGCGGCGCTCATCGTGAAGACGCAGCTGAATGAGCACATCGCTGGGTGGTTCGTGAGCATCTCGACGCCCGAGACCTTTCCAGCGCTCATCGCGGTGTATTCGGCAGTGCTCGGAGTCTTCGTGCCGAGTGGTGGCTCGAAGTGGGTCATCGAGGCGCCGTACGTGATGCAGGCCGCGCACGACCTGAAGGTGCACCTGGGGTGGATGGTGGCCGTCTACGACCTGGGTGAAGCGCTCGCGAACCTGCTGCAGCCGTTCTGGATGTTGCCGGTGCTGGGCCTGTTCGGGCTGAAAGCGCGCGACGTCATGGGCTACACGTTTCTGGTGTTCCTGGTCCTCGCGCCACTCGTGCTGGTGCTCGTGACCGTGCTCGGCCCCACCTTGAGGTACCCCCTGTGAGCGCCTCTTCAATCGAACGGCACCTCGTCGTCGTTGCCGAACGAGCATCTTTCCGACAAGTCAGTGCTTTGGAAATCTCTCAGCGGAACGGTCGCACATGAACTACCGCATCTCTGTCCATCTGGTCTCAGCAGCTCTGTGCCTGATTGCCTGCGTCGGCAGCGGTCCACGCAAATGCTCGGACACGTGTCCCGAACGTACCCACTGCGATGTGGCGACGGACCTCTGCGTCCGTGACGAGCCGACGGTTGGTGGCGGCTCAGGCGGAGGCACTTCCGGAGGTGTGGCTGGTGTTTCAGGAGGGGATGCCGGTGGTTCGATGATCGGTGGAGGTGTCTCCAGCGGCGGCGGAACGTCAGGCGGCGGAACGTCAGGCGGCGGAACGTCAGGCGGATTTGCCGGTGGTGCGGGCGGAGTTCCCGACGCAGGTCCACCTATTCTGCTCGAGATTGCACCTGTTTCGGGGGCGGGGATGGGTTGCCATGTGCCTGCGCCAATATTACCGGGGCAAACGGTGAGGTTGTGAGCTTCTCTCGTTCGACAACTGCAGAGTGCTACAGCAATGATGGCCAGCGGCTCACGCAGTGTTCGCTCAACCAGCCACAGGTTTCATCCGGTACCGCTCAGTCCTCAGTGCTCGGTATCTGGTCTGAGCCAGACAGAAACAACCTCGCGTTGTATTCGAGAGATCTTTCACAGGTGGTCTGGTCGAAGACAAACATGCTGTGCGAGCGCACGGCGATTGGAATGCGAAGCGACCCCAATGGCGCTTCTACCTGCACCGCCCTGTCGACAGGCGCAACTGTCATTCAAGTGCTCACCGCGCCAGCGGCGCAGCGCAATTCGAGCTTTCACATCAAGCGGCGGTCAGGTTCCGGTGTCGTCCAGGTGACTCGAGACAACGGAGCAACCTGGACGCCTATTGCGAGTCTGCTTTCCCAGTCGCTCTGGAGGCGTGTTGTGTCGAGCGAAGTTCCAGGCTGCGGCGGCGGCAATTGCATCGTCGTGCCTGCAATGACGAGTGGAATTGCCAACCCAGGTATCGGGCTTCGCATCATGACCAGTGGCGATTCGATTGATGTCGACTTCGTACAAGAAGAGGAATCGGCCGTTGCGTCCTCCCCGATCCACACGAACGGTATGTCAGCCCACCGGGCGCAGGGATTTATCGAAGCACCTGTCTCCATGGCGCCAACCGCCTCAACAGGCCTGAGTCTTTCTGCTGTCGGTGTCTCGGGTGGACCGTTCAGGTCGGGGTCGACCGCGATGCCCATAGTCCTTGGGAATGGTGCGCCCGGTTCTCTCACCCCCCCCACCGTCTATGTTTGGCCTTACGCTGCGACGATGGAACCCATTGTGGCTGTTGATACAGCAGGAGTTTCCAGTTCTGGCGCGGCGACCTGGAGTCCCTTTTATTCGGCTTTCTCTGAACTCTCGACCCAGACGGGCGCGCACCATACGGGAACGAAGCTCAGGAGTTGTCAGCGCGGCGTATGCGACGTCGGTGGTGCCTCAATGCTCGGAGCCCCTGTCTTCACCAGGCTTCTTCTCGGACGATACAGTGTTGCTGAGATCAGTCTCTTCAACGGGGTCATCAAACAGGTGTGCGTTGACCCGTCGGCGCGTTGTGCTCCAGCCGATCAGGCTGGCCCGATTGTCTGGGTCGGGGACAGCATCATTTATGGCAATGCCTCCTTGCCGCTCTCTCCACCTGTGCGCCTGACTGAGTTGCAGCCAGCGCGCCCGGTCGTCAATGCAGGGGTTGGGTCGACAGGAGTTGCTTCATGTGGTTCGCGCTACCTTGCCTCGCACACCAATGCCCAGACTCTAGTCTGGAGTTGTGGTGTCAACGACCTCGCGAGTGGTGGTGTTGGTGCAACGATTGCTGCGGCAGCACAAGGGTATCTGGCCGATGCACGAAGCAGGGGAATCAAAGTCATCATTACGGGCACCATGCCGTGGAAAACCAGCGCGGGCTGGAGTCCCGGCCAACAAACAGAGACTGTGGCATACAACCTCGCGATGTCGAACTGGGCGAACATGAACGGCGCTCTATTTGTCCCAACAGCGCCCTCGATGGGTGGTGGTGGTGGTGACCCAGACGTGCTCCTTGGGGCCTACGATAGTGGTGATCACATCCACCCGAACGCCGCTGGAGCGCTCCAGTTGGCAACGCTCGTTGCAGGTCAGGCTCCCTGAGAACCTGTTCTTCCAACGTGCGAGGTGCCTTCAAGAGAATCGTCCTCAGCTGGTTGCTGCTGCTGTCGAGCGTGGCCTTCGGTCAGCAACTGCGGCGCTCCATCACGTTGCCGAAAGACTGCGCGTTCTCGGCTGAGTCGCACGAGGGGAGGCGCAAAGTCCTTCATCGCTGCGCGGAGTTCCTCGTGCAGTTGGATGCCGCCCTGAAACAGCCGCCATGGTCTGAGCGCTGCGGTGACCTTCCAGATTTGAAGGCCGCATCTCTCGGCGAATCGGCGCCGGCGTTCTTTCATGCCCTCGCACCCGGCCGCTTCATCGCGCGAGTGCGTTGCACGACCGGTGCGTACAACGAGCAATACCTGCACTTCGTGTGGGACGAACGAAAACCCACGCTCGAGCCCGCGTCGCTCCAATTGCTGTACTTCCCCTTCACCGATGGAACCGTCGACCCGCTCGTCTTCACCCGCGACTTCGACCCCGCGAAGAAGGAGCTGCTCTCGTTCCGAAAGGTCTCAGGCGACGGCAGCGCTGGCCACTATCGCCGCTTCACCTTCGATGACGGCGTGCCGGTGCTGCGCGAGTCCATCGAGAAGAAAGACAGCGACCACGTCGACGGCTGGGACTTCGACCGCAAATCGACGCCGAAGGGCGGCAAGTGGGTGCGCTCGGTGAAGGTCGTTCGTGGCTGCATCGGTGGGCTGACCACGCCGTGCACACCTTGATCCATTGACCGCGAGCAAGCCTCGCGACGGGTTGGTGGCCATCAGGGGCTTCATCAGGTCTGATTCCTGATGAGGGGCCCATGAGGAGTCTGAATCCGGTCTGGACGCTTTTTGCGGTCGCGGCGCTGTCCGGCTGCGCCTGTGAGGGCGTGATGGTGGAGCCCGGGAAGGACGCGGGCATCACCGTCGACGCCGGCACGCCCTTCGATGGCGGTGTCGTTCAGGTCGACGCGGGGGTCGACGCAGGGCTCGAGGTGGACGCGGGTCTGGTCGAAGACGCCGGAGTCCCTGACGCGGGAGAAGTGGATGCCGGCGCCGTCGACGCTGGGTTCATCGAAGTCGACGCGGGCGTGATCGAAGAGGACGCCGGAGTCGAAGTCGACGCGGGTGTGGTGCTCACCTGCACGAGCTGTCACGGCAGCGCCGCCAACGCTGCGCCTCCGAGAGACTCCCAGGGCATCACCAGCCGAACGGCTCGCACGGTCGGCGCGCACCAGGAGCACCTGCGGGTCGAGCCATGGCGCCGCACCTTCACCTGTGAAGACTGCCACCGCGTGCCCAGCGCCATCGACGAACCCGGCCACATCGACCCATCACCCGCAGAGCTCACCTTCGGGGCCATCGCGAACGCGGGCAACGTCTCGTCCCAGTTCAATGGCAATACCTGCACGACGTACTGCCACGGAGTGACGCTGACGGGTGGAAACCTGCTCGACCCCGACTGGATGACGGGTCCGGCGAACCTCTGCGGCCGATGCCACGGTGTTCCGCCGCCTGCGCCACACCCAGCCGTTTCGCCACTGCAATGCACGCCCTGTCACGAAGATGTCTTTCGAAACAAAGACAAACACATCGACGGAACGCTCGACCTGACGATTGGGTGTGATTCGTGCCATGGCGGCAACGGAAACCCTGCGCCGCCGCAAGACACCTCGGGCAATCAGAACACCACCGCACGCGGCGTCGGAGCACATCGCTCCCACCTGGAACCTTCAGGCTGGCACGCCCCCGTCACCTGTGACGACTGTCACACGGTGCCCACGAGAGCCGACGACCCAGGCCACATGGGCTTGCTCCCGGCCGAGCTCCACTTCGGCGCGACGGCGCTCTCGAGAGGCGCACAGCCCACCTGGAACGGAACCACCTGCGCCAACTACTGCCACGGTCAGACGCTCGACGGGGGCGCGGGCTCCAACACCACCCCGACGTGGACGACGGTCAACGGCTCGCAAGCAGCGTGTGGAACGTGTCACGCGCTTCCGCCCGGTGGACCTCATCCTCAGAATCCGCAGTGCAGCACCTGCCACGGCGCAGTCATCGGGCCTGATGGAGGCTTCGTCGACGGCTCCCTGCACATCAACGGTCAGGTCGAGGCCCAGGTCTCGTGTGGAAGCTGTCACGCGCTGCCACCGCAAACCGGTACACATCTGCTGCATACTGGAATGCAGGGTTCCCGGTCGTACGGGAGTCTCTCCACGGCGGCGTCGACCGGCAGCACGGCGGGCTACGCGTTTGGCTGCGGGCAGTGTCACCCGATGGACTCCGCGCGACACCTGAGCGGAGGGCGTGCCGACATCGAGCTCTACTCGCCGCTCGCACCTCCGAATTCGCTGAAGGCCCGTGCGCCGCTTGCTGCGTACGCGCCAGGTGCGACCGTCTTCACCGATGACGCAGGCCTGCCGTACACCCGGGGCACCTGCACGACGTACTGCCACTCGGGTCCCTCGGTGGTGACGCCCAACACCGTTCCGCGACCCGGCATCGACTTCTCGTTCGCGGGCTTCCCGGTCAGTTACCCCGCCTACGCGGTCGACGTGTCGAGACAGCTTCAGCCGGTCGTGTGGGGAAGCACCGGCCTGGGCTGCAGCGGGTGTCACGGCTTCCCGGTGCGCACCTCGGAGCCGACGAACCACGGCGCAGGCCAGACGCACTCCTTCCTCAACGGTGCGGGCCTCGAGAGCGGGCACGGCTTCAACCACAACGATGCGCCCCTCAACTGCCGCACCTGTCATCGCGACACGGTGACGGCGCCCAACAGCACGTCTCGAAACGCCGGCGTGTCGATGTACGGGCCGGTGCCCATCACGGGCTTCCCAGCGCACGTGAACGGGCTGCCCGACGTGGCGTTCGATGCCGTCAACCCCGTGAGCTCTGCCGGAAGAATGCAGTCACTCGCCGGAGCGACGTACTCACAAACCAACCATTCCTGCTCGAACGTGTCGTGTCACAAGTCGCAGACCGCCGTGGTGAACGGCCACCCCTTCCGCCCTGATTCGGTGAACGTCGAATGCAACGTCTGCCATCAATACTGACGGCGGTGGTGGCGCTCGCCTCGTCTGCTTCGCTCGCCGGCGGAGGAGACCAGGTCTTCCACCTCACCGCGCATGGAAATCAGACCACGGGCGTCAATCGCCTCTCGTCCGTTCCCCGAGGGCACTGCATGCAGTGCCACCCGACGCGTCAGACGCCGGCGCCCGGTGCGCCCACGCTCTTCACCGCCAACGACAACGGCCTGTGTTTCACCTGTCACGTCTCGCCTGGCGTGAATCAGGTCTACGCAGGGCAGACGGCGTTCGTGGCGGCGAGTCATGCGACGTCGACGGCGATGCGGTGGCCAGGGCCGGTGCCAGCAGCGAGGCCGGTGGGAGACGTGGGCAAGTGCGTCAACTGTCACACGCCGCACGGCTCCAGAGACGCGCAGGGGCTCGTGCCGAACCTGGAGTTTTTCCGCGAAGAGGCGCTGTGTCTTGCCTGTCACGACGGCTCGGGCCCGGCGTCGACGAACATCGCGGCGCAGGTGACGAAGGTTCGAGCGCACCCCGTGACGACCATCGCCGGCGTGCACCGCACCAACGAAGGCACGGCGTCAGCCTCGTTTGGCACGGCCTCACGCCACGCCGAGTGCAGTGATTGTCACAACCCGCACGCCTCGCGCGCGGGAGCTGTGCTGTCTGGAACGAGTCGCATCCAGGTGACGAACGGCGCGGCAGGCACGGTGCCGACGTACACGGCGCTCCCGGCGTCGAACACCACGGCCGTGAAGGAGTACGAGCTGTGCTTCAAGTGCCACTCGTCGTGGACGACGCGACCGGCAGGTCAGACAGACCTCGCGCTGGTGTTCAACCCGGCCAACGAGTCGTTCCACCCGGTCGAAGGCCCCGGCCGCAACGCGACGACGACGATGTCGAACAGCCTCGACGGCGGCACGGGCCTGCCGCACCTCTCGACGAACTCGGTCATCACCTGCGCGGACTGCCACAACAACGACGCCATGCCGCGCACCGTCTCGCTCGTCTCGACCTACACGGGAGCGGTGCCTTCCGGCCCGCACGGCTCGACCGTCACCACGCCGTCGTCTGGCGCGCTGCTGCGGGCTCCGTACCGCGCGACGCTCAAGCCGCGGTCGTCGACGAACGACTTCACGCTCGAGGAGTTCTCGCTGTGCTTCATCTGTCACGCGAGCGGGCCGTTCCGAACGACGAGCGAAAACTCGCGCAGCGACACCTCATTCCGCTTTCACGGCCTGCACCTCAATCGCATCAACACGCAGGGCAACGGAGCGGGGGACATCAACACGCCGGGTGCAGGCATGGGTAACGCCATCTGTCGCGAGTGTCATTTCAATACACACGGCACGCGCGGGGCGGTGGTGAGCGGAAATCAAACCTATACGAAAGGTGTGAACTTCTCGCCGAACATTCAGGGGCCAGGTGGCGTGGGGCAGCCGCAGTGGACGCCCGGCTCATGCCGGATGCGCTGCCACGGTCAGAACCACAACCCCGAGACGTACTGAGTCAGCTCGAGAAGCGAACGCGAACGCACGCGCCCCCTTCAGGGGCCGTGTCGATGTTGACGGTGGCGCCTTCCGCTTCGGCGATGGCTCGAACGACCGACAGTCCAAGTCCGCTGCCTGAGCTGCCCTGGGCGCCGCTGCCGCGAAAGAAGCGCTCGAAGACCTGCTCGCGTTCGGCGACGGGAACTCCGGGTCCACTGTCTCTCACCTCGAGGGTGGACGCCGTTGCTTCGACGCGAACGACCCCACGCTCCGGGGTGTAGGTCAGTGCGTTGTCGAGCAGCGCATCGAGCAGTTCCCGCAGGCGCGTTCTCGAGGCAAGCAGAACGAGGCCCGATGGTGCGGTGACGGTGAGGTCGATGGACTTCGCCTGGGCGCGCGCGTCGAACAGCCGCTTCACCTCGGCGAGCAGGTCGTTCACGTCGACCTTCGTGCGCTCCACGGGCGTCGTCGCGTCGGCGCGAGAGAGCGCGAGCAACCCATCGACCAGCTTCGCCGAGTCACGCGCGGAACCTGCGATGTCGTCGAGCGCAGTCTTGTACTCCTGTGCAGAGCGCTCCCGTCTCAACGCAACCTCGGCCTGAGAGAGGACTGCCGCGAGTGGAGTTCGCAGTGCATGGCTCGCCCGCGCCGTGAACGCCCGCTGCGTCTCGAACGCCGCCGCCAGTCGCGTCAGCACGCCATTGAACGCGTCGGCCAGGCTCTTCAAGTCGGGGTCGAGACCGCTCACCTCGAGCCGCGCGCTCGTCGAGGTCGCATCGAGCGTTCGTGCAGACGTCGTCAGGCGATGAAGCGGCGCGAGGAACACCTGCGCGAGCACGGCCGCTCCAGCGACGCCGAGCAGAATCGCGACACCGAGCGCGAGCAGCAGCCCCAGCCACACCCGATCGGCGAGCCCGGAGAACGCCTCGAGCGGCGCCGCGACCCGCAACACATACCGCTCCACCTCGTCGTCATGCTCCGCGCGCGGCGCGAACGTCATCGACCACACCCGCAGCGGACCCTTCTTCGTCGAGACGGTCGTGGCGCCACTCGACGGGAGCGGCTCCTCGGCGTGCCACCGGCCCTCCTGCAGCACCACCGCTCCGCCTTCACGCTCCACGCGAAACGGCCAGCCGTGGGCTGTCACCGTCGGTCCATCATCATCGTCACCCGCTCGTTCGAGATGGCCGTGCTCTTGATGCATCGACTCGGCGAGGGCCAGCGCGCGCCGCGACAGCTCGGCGTCGACGACCTCCAGCGTCCACCGCTTCATGCCACTGGAGACCACGAGCCCCAGCCCCGTCAGCACCAGCGTGAGCAGCCCGGCGACGAACACCATCAACTTCAGCCGGAGCGTCATGCGGGCACCGCCGCAGGGTCGAAGCGGTAGCCTGCGCCGCGTTGGGTTGCGATGACGTTCGGCAGTCCCGCTGCGTCGAGCTTCTTTCTCAATCGTGCCACGAAGACATCGATGACGTTGGAGTCGCGGTCGCTCTCTTCGTTGTACAGATGTTCGACGAGCCGCGTGCGCGACCAGGTGGTGTTGGGTTGCAGGACGAGCAGTTCGAGCAGCGAGTACTCCGAAGACGTCAGCTCCAGCGCCACGCCACGCACCGAGACGAGTCTCGCGCCCAGGTCGAGCGAGAGCGCTCCCACCGTCACGATGTTCGAGGGCTTGCCCGCCGACCGACGCACCAGTGCCCGGACCCGCGCCAGCAACTCCGCGAAGGCGAACGGCTTCACGAGGTAGTCGTCAGCTCCCGCTTCGAGTCCATCGACGCGGTCGTGCACTTCACCCAGCGCCGTGAGCAGCAGCACCGGCGTCGCGACGTTCTTCTTCCGCAGCGCCTTCAGCACCGACAGCCCGTCACCCGCCGGCATCATGCGGTCGAGCACGATGACGTCGAACGCCACCTCCGTCGCGAGGTGCAGTGCCGACTCCCCATCGCCGACGACGTCGACGGTGAAGCCCTCTTCGGTGAGGCCCTGCGCGATGCTCTTCGCGAGGGCCACCGTGTCTTCAGCGAGGAGCAGGCGCATCGCGGGGAATTCTCACCTCGTGCTCGCCGAATGCACCCTCATTCGCGCGCGTATGGCAGGCCGCACAGTTCGCCGCGCTGGTGATGGACTTTCGCGCGTAGACCGAGGGCGAAATCTCGTCGTGCTCCCGCACCCACCAGTTCGTCGTCGTGATGCGCAGGGTGGGCTTCGGCAGCGGGCCACCGGCGTTCTTCACGAGCCACGCCTCGAGCGTCTGCTTCGTCGCCGCGTCGACCGTCGCGTTCTGGCCGAAGTGGTCGTTCAACCCGCCCATCACAGACTTCCACGACGGCGCAGGCAGCATGTTCGGCGGGAACGCGAGGTGACAGCTGCCGCACTCCGCTTCGTACGCCTTCCACTCGGGCGTCGTGCGAGCGATTGCAGCAGCCCGCTTTCCACCGCGTGGCCTTTCGTGTTCGTCGTCATCATCGTCATCGTCAGCGTTCGCGACGACAGCGCCGAGCAGCAGGGCGGCAGCAAACAGCAACGCGAGGTTCCGGTTCATGTGGTGACTCCAGTCAGAGAGAAGAGAGGTACATGAGGAAGTCGCCGCGCTCGACGGCGGTGCAGGGCCGGCCGAGCACCTGCGTGCAGTTGCGGTCGAACCACTTCATCGCCTTCGCGGCGTCGGTGAAGCGGTCGGGGTTGGCCGAGGGCGCGAGCGCGTCGATGCGTTTGCCGACGGGAGAACGTCCCTCCAGCCGGGCATCGGTGGAGTGGCACGTCGCGCACGAGGTGGCGCCGTTCTTCGTCGGGTGCTCGGTGAAGTAGAGCGCTTTGCCTCTCGCCACATCGAAGCTCGTGAACGACGGCGACTCGGCGCGCGCTTGCTTCTCATAGGTCGACAACAGCGCAGGCGCGGCATCGGCGACGCTGCTCGGCAACACGCGCCACAGCCCGAACACCGCCGCCGCCGCGAGCACGAGCGCCATCAGGAACCCGGCCGACAGTCGAAGTGCCGAAGGCGCTGCCGGCTCGACGTGCGCGTCCTCCGCCCGCTTGAAGCCCGTCACCATGCCGCCGATGAGGTTCTGCTTCTCGAGCACCGACGACAGAATCACGCCCAGCACGTGCAACACGATGAGCACCGGCAACGCCTCGGCCGCGCCTTCGTGCACCTCCTTCACGAGGTGCAGCGTCGACTTCGACATCGCGAGCGGGCCGCTCCAGTCGGGGCCCAGGCCCATCACGATTCCCGTCACGGTGACGAACGCGAGCAGCACCAGCAGCGTCACCACCATCAACGCGCCGACGGGGTTGTGGCCGAGCGAGTGCTCCGGTTTCCCGCGCACCATGCCGCGCACCGCTGCCAGCACGGCCTTCGGGCCCTTCACGAAGTCACTGAAGCGCGCGTGCGTCGAGCCGACGAAGCCCCAGACGACGCGGAAGAGGACGATGCCGAGCAGGCCGAGCCCGAGCCGCATGTGCAGCGGCAGCGTGTCGTCCTCTTCTGAGGTGAGGAACGCGGCGAGCACCAGCACGCCCATCGCGAGGTGTGAGAGTCGAACGGCGGGGTCCCAGACTTTGACGCGTTTCATCGAAGGTCTCCTCGTGCGGGTGAAAGAGCGGCAGGCACGAGCGGAACCCTACGGACCCTCAGATGAACGGAAGATGAACGGGCGAACGTGATGCTGATCAGGCCGCGGAGGGCAGGACCACCCGGAAAGTCGAGCCTTTGCCGGGCGCGCTCTCGACCTCGATGCTGCCGTGGTGCTGCTCGACGATTTCGGCGCACACCGAGAGGCCCAGACCGGTGCCCTTGCCCGGCGGTTTGGTGGTGAAGAACGGGTCGAAGATGCGCCCAAGGCTGGCAGTGGGAATGCCGCAGCCCGAGTCCGTGAACTCGACGACGACCTCTGCGCTCCCTCGGGCAAACGTTCGCGCGACCAGCGTGCGGGGGCCCTCAGGCCGTTGCTCCACGGCCTGAGCCCCGTTCACGAGCAGGTTCAGGAACACCTGACCCAGTCGAGATTCGTCACCTGGAATCGAAGCCACCGAGCCCGGCTCGAACGTCACCTTGACGATGCCCTCGAGCTCGCGTCGCGAGAGCCGCAGCACGTCCGACAGCGTGGCGTTGACGTCGACCGCGCCGAGCTGACCGCCATCGGCGCGCGAGAGCCGCGAGAGCGTCTTCACGATGGTGTTGATTCGGTCACAGCCTGCCTTTGCGTCGGCCAGCGCATCGTCGAGGTCCTCCGCCTTCACGCCTGCCTGCTGCTGCAGCGCTGTCACCTGACGCGCCGCGAACTCGATGCTCGACGTCACGTACGCCATCGGGTTGTTGATTTCGTGGGCCACGCCGGCGGCGAGCATGCCGACCGAGGCCATGCGGTCGGTCGTGGCGAGGCGTGTCTGCGCCTGCTCCCGTTCCGACAGGGTGAACTCGAGGTTCCGTCGAGAGAGCTGCTGCTTCACGAACGCGAACACGCCAGCCGAGACCGAGAGCGTCACCCACTGCGCGATGCGGCTGACGTCGTGCTCGTCACGCAGCAGCACGAACAGCCCGCCCAGCAGCGACGAGAACGCGATGGTGAAGGCGCCCCGCTTCGAGTCGCGCACGAAGAGCCCGTAGATGAGCGGCAGCGCCCACAGGGTGTGAAACCCGATGCAGTGACTGCCTCCCGAGAACGCAGCGGACGACGCCGCGCCGACGCTCAGCACCAACGCGACCGCCACCTCGAGGTGCGGCACTCGCCGGTCATCGAGCTTCGTGACGAGCAGCCCGGCGCCCGCGAGAGACAGCGCCATCGCCAGCCCGCACGCCAGCGAGGCCACGGTGTAGATGTCCATCAGCCAGAAGCTCACGTAGTAGCCCGCGAACAGCACCCCCGCGGCCAACAGCAACTGGCGCTGCTCGAGCCGCAGTCGCGTTCGAGGGGTCCGCGCGGGACTGACGGCTCGACCCATGGCTCACTCCGGGTAGTGAGCATGATCTACTCCCGCTCGCACCAGCGCGCCCCAGCAACGACTCAGGCATGACCTTGATCACGTCACCTCAGTCGAAGGCTCGAGCGAGCACGCCCATCAGGGCCACCACGCGCGGCGTTCGGCGAAGGTCAGGGTGCGTCAGCAGCCACACGGTGCGCTCGAGCGACGTGACGAGCGGCGCGAACTCCTCGAGCTCGACCAGCTGCGGGTGCTGACTCGCGAGCCGCCGCGGCATCAGCCCCAGCCCCACGCCCGCAGCGCAGAGGTGCACCAGCGCGTGAAACGGAGCGCGCACGGCGAAGTCGGTGGCGTGCTGGCGCTCCCAGGCAGACTCGGGCGACGTCACCTCCGACAACGAGCGTACGACCCAGCGGCGCTGCTTTCGGGCGGCCGCTTCTTTGGTGCCGAACACACCGACCGGCAGTTGCGTGAGCTTGCGACCCCAGCACCCCGGCGGCGGCCGCTTCATCACGCCGAGCGCCACGTCGACTTCACGCTGACGCACCGACGGGCCATCGTCGCCGAGGAACAACTGCACGTTCAGCTTCGGGTGCTCCCGCGTGAGGTGGGCGAGCGGCGCCTCGAGCAGCGGCAGCAAGGCCACCACCGTCGTGAGGCTCACCTCACCTTCGACGGCCGTCTCGTTCGCGCGCAGCTCGGCGAAGACGTCGGTCAGCCCAGCGCGGGTGCGGCGGCCGATGATGGCAAGCGAGCGGCCGAACTCGGTGAGCGTCGCGCCCGACGAGCTGCGCTTCAGACACAGCCGGCCCACGGACTGCTCGAGCTCGGCGACGCGCCGGTAGAACGTCGACAACGAGATGCCGAGCTCACGCGCTGCGTGCCCCGGTTTGCCCGTGCGCTCGAGTGCTTCGAGCGAGCGCAGGTCGTCCCACGAGAGGTCCATGTCTCGCGTCTACCAAAGGCGGCGCGTTCAGCGGCAGAAGCAGGCTGTCGTGCGCCCATCGTCTCGCGTGCACGCCGCTCCCGAGGGTGAGTCGGGGCAGCTGGAGCGGGTCGTTCCCCCAGGGCAGAGGCCATCGGCTCCGCACGGCATGAAGCAGGCGTCCCAGTCGCCATCATGCGCGTGCTCGTGAACGCAGACTTGCCCGCCGCTGCACATGCCGTCGCTCAGACACCACGCCCGACCCACGACGAAGTTCGCACCCTGACCGCACGCCGCGAGGCCCAGCACGAACATCAACAGCACTGCTCGAAGACGAAACATGGCGGCGCTGCTGAGCAAACGAGGGGCCACCAACGCACCTCAGGAACAGCGACGCCTTGCCGCGAGGCTGACATGAGCGCCCTGACGCGAGTGCCATCGCCGACTCGAAGGTCAGAGACGAACTCTGGCCTCCGTCACGCGTCCTCATGAATCGGATCATCATCGACAGCTGGGACGAGCGCCTCGGGCTGGCCTTCCTGATGGTGGGCATTCGCGGGCGCGTTCGGTCGAGCTCGCAGGGCGCCGACCACGTCGAGGCCACCTCGCGACTCATCACCATGGAGCATCAATTCGGTGGGTATTCCTGCTTGCACGAAGACGTCACCGGCGTCGTCTTCCGAGTCGAGGACGCTCCGGCTCACAAAGACGTGAAGCCGCTGCTCGGCGGCATCGGCAGCATCTCGGAGGCCCTCGCTCCGCCGGAGTATCCCGTCGACCGTCGGCTCGAGGCGTTCGGATACACCTCAGGCGAGGCGCTACCAGCGAACGCCGTCAGCGAGGTCTTCATGGACTACCTGCCGATTCCACCCTTCACCCAGGCGTGGGAGGCGTTCGCCGAGCTCGTGCCAGTCGAACCGCGCATTCTCCCGGGCTGGCCGACCTGGAGCCTCGAAGGACGCGGCAGACTGGATGACGAGCTGCTCGACCAGCTGGTCGCCGCGACCGCCATCTCGCGCCAGCCGCTGGGCCTCTATCTGCTCTGGTACAACAGCGATTGAGCGACGCCTCACCCGCCGATGACGCGGAGCACGTCGCTCAGCAACGCCACGTCTCGCTCGCTCAGGTCCATCTTGTCGGTGAGCTCTTCGAGGCGAGGGCGGAAGGACTCGCGGGCCCGCTCTCCGCCCTTGAAGAAGCCACGTGCGTCGAGCTGCTTCGTGATGAGCGCGCGAAGCTCGCTGCGTGACGTTTGCGACGCACGGAACTCGAGCGCTCCGTCGAGCGCCGAGGCGAAGAGCGTCAGCGTCACCGCGACCGCATGGCTCAGGTTCAAGCTGTCGACCGAGCCGGGCGTCGGCAGCCGCACCACGCGCTGACACGCTTCACCCTCGTCGACCGAGAGGCCCGTGCGTTCGTTGCCGAAGACCAGGGCCACGCGCTCGGTCGGCCCGGGCAGCATCAGCTTCGCGCGCGCGACCGACAGCACCGGCGTCTCGACGGCGTCGAGCAGCTTCGACGAGGTCGCGATGGCGAGCGACACATCGCTGAGCGCGTCCTGCACGGAGGAGAACACCGGCGCCTGCGCGAGGAACGTCTGCTGCGGGTGCGCCAGCTTCATCGCGTCGGACGAGTCGCGGTCGGCGATGGGCTGCACGAGGCGAAGCGCGCAGCCGAAGTTGCCGCACAGGCGGGCCACGCTGCCGACGTTCAACGGGCCCTCGGGCCGAACGAGCACCACGACGAAGCGCTGCAGAACGGGTGACTCCATTCGCGCTTCGTTACCAACGAACTGTCTGGGGCGACACCAGCGCGCCCGCTACGCTCGGTCCATGTCCATCGAGCAAGCCCTTCGGCAGTACGACGACCCCGAGTCGATGCTCGGCTCGTTGCTCGTCACCTGGCGTGAGACGCGTGACCCTTCCCTGGCTGCGGTCACCGAGCTGGCCAGTCGGCGAGTCAGCCGGCCTGCGCTCGAGACGAAGCCTGCCGACAAGGCGCTGAAGGCGTGGCTCGCCTGCGAGAAGAAGCACGACGCCGCCGACGTCGACCGGCTCATCGCGGCGCTGCAGGTCGGCAAGGTGAAGGAGATCATCCAACGGCTCGAGGTGCTGGCCGCCGGCCCGAAAGACCCGCGGCTGACCTCACTCGCGGCGAAGCTGCTCGAGACGCAGCCGTTCCGCTCCGGCGCCGCGCGGCCCATCTACACCGCCATCATCAGCCTGCTCGAAGCGCAGCAAGACCCGCGCGCGCTCGCCAGACTCGAGACCGTGAAGAAGCAGTTCATGCCCGGCCTCGGCCTCGAAGGTGGCTCCGACTTTCGCGACTTCTTCACGGGGAAGGTCGACCGCGCGCTCGAGAAGGCGAAGAAGGTGGCTCCGCCGAAGCCGCTCGATGCAGCGGCGATGAAGGCCCTGAAGACGCTCAGCACGAAGCTCGAGGCTGCGAGCGCGTCGAAGCAGCAGGACACGAAGGGCGAAGCGGCGTTGCTCGAGGCCATCTGGAAGGCGCCGAACGACGACACCGTGCGGCAGGTCTACGCCGACTTCCTCTCGGAGCGCGGCAAGCCCCACGGTGAGTTCATCACCCTGCAGCTCGCCGACGCGAACGGCCAGCTCGACGCCGCCGGGAGGAAGCAGATGAAGGCGCTCCAGAAAGCGCACGCGCGCGAGTTCCTCGGCCCACTGCAGCCCGCCATCACGCTGACGAACCTTCGCTTCGAGCGCGGCTTCGTCGCCCACTGCGAGACCGCCGACAAGATGTCGCCGCAGATTCAGGCCATCGAGAACCACCCGGCCTGGTCGACGGTGAAGTCGTTCTTCGCGTTCACCGGAGACACCTCGGCGCCGAAGCTGATGAAGCACCTCAAAGCGCTGGGCGCACAGCGGAAGAAAGACCGGCGAGTCTTCCTCGCCCAGTTCGAGAAGTGACCATGAGCGACACGCTGGTGTGGTGGATGTTCGGGCTCGGCGCGGCGACGGTCATCGCCGTCTCCTTCATCGCGGCGCCCTACGGCCGGTACACGCGCGCGGGCTGGGGCCCGGTGATTCCCGCGCGGCTGGGCTGGGTGTTGATGGAGAGCCCCGCCGTCTTCGCGCTGCTCGGCTTTCACTTCACGGGCGAGGCGCCGCTCCAAGCCGGAGCCATCGCGCTGCTGGGCCTGTGGCTGCTGCACTACTGCAATCGCACCTTCATCTTCCCATTTCGCATGCGCGCCGGCGGCAAGACGATGCCGGTGCTCATCGCGTCGATGGCCATCGGCTTCAACCTCTTCAACGCGTACCTGAATGGGCGCTGGCTGGCCGTCGAAGGGCGCTACCCCGCGAGCTGGCTGATGGAGCCGCGCTTCATCGTCGGGGCCGTCATCTTCCTGACGGGCTTCGGCATCAACCTCTGGTCCGACGCGGTGCTGCGCTCCCTGCGAGGACCAAACGACCGCGGCTACTCGATTCCGCGCGGAGGCCTCTACGAGCTCATCGCGTGCCCGAACTACTTCGGTGAATTGCTCGAGTGGCTGGGGTTTTCGCTCGCGGCCTGGTCTCTCGCCGGGCTCGCGTTCGCCGCGTACACCGCAGCGAACCTCGTTCCTCGCGCGAGAGCGCACTGGCGTTGGTACCGCGAGACGTTCCCCGACTACCCGAAGGCGCGTCGCGCGCTCATTCCGTACGTCTGGTGACGGCTCAGGCCGGAACCACCATGAAGTGGCCCTGCGTCTCGAGCTTCGGGCTCTCGCGGCGACCGCTCACGACCGCGAAGTCGAGCACCGCTGCGAGGCGATGAAAGTTCACCGGGGCTGAAACCCAGTCTTTCGCGCCGCAGGCCGCAGCGCGGTCACCCTGGACCTCCCATTGCGCGATGGCGATCACGGGAACGGCAGGATGCTCGCTGGACGCCCGGGCGATGAAGGCGAAGCTCGGGTCGTCGTCGGCGCGTGTGAGCACCGCGTCGAAGCCAAACCGGCCCATGGCCGAGTGGGCCGCTTCGTACGACGGCGCCCAGACCAGATGAAACCGGTCACGCAGGCGGCGGTCGGCGATGGCGAAGGCTGAGATGTCCGACTCGACCACGAGAACGTCAGGCTTCATTGAGTTTCCCCCAGGGGCGCAGGCGGCTGACGCAGAGCAAGTGCGGGGCCAACTCGCTGATCAGGTGTTTGGAGGAAGCGGAGGCTGCAAGGCTTGCGAACGAAGCCCGGTGGCTGCACTGGTTTCGTGACTCACTGCGCCGCAACGTTGATGTCTGCGCTCTCGAGGACCTGCTTCGGAAAGCCGCGTCGCGCGACGTTCAACATGGCGCGACCAATTTGACGCGTGGACGTCACCAGCTTCGGGGCGACGCGCTTGAGCAGCGGGTAGAGCGGGCTCATCACGGCGTACATCACGCGGTACGAGGCGGTCTTCGAGACGATTCCGTCCATCGGTTGGATGTAGGCGGGCCTGAAGTGGAACAGCCGCCGGAAACCGATGCGCGACAGCGCGTTCTCTGCGCGTCCCTTCACCCGTGCCCACATGACAGAGCCCTTCTCGGTCGCGTCAGTGCTGGCTCCCGAGATGAAACAGAACGTCGCCGATGTTGAGGCTCGATGGAGGCTCGTCGCGAGCGCCAGCGTGTAGTCGTACGTGATGCGCGTGTAGTCGGCCTCGCTCATGCCGCTCGACGAGATGCCCAGGCAGTAGAAGCAGGCGTCGATGCCGGTGAGCTGCGCCTCGACGTCGACCCAGCTCGAGAGGTCTGACTTGATCAGCTCCGTCAGCTTCGGGTGGGTCTGACCGAGCGCCGTTCGGCCAGCGACGAGCACGCTGGTGACGGCGGGGTCGGCGAGACACTCGCGCAAGACACCCTGGCCAATCATTCCGGTCGCACCGAGGATGAGAACGCGCATGCCACCTGTGTACAGCGCGCCCTGACGTTCTTCCGTGAAGGAATGCAAAGCGCTTCGAGGCATCATTGCGACGCATCACTGCGTCGTTCTGAAGGAGCGCTGATGGATCAGGTCGAAGCGGTGGCTGGCTGGCTGAAGAACGCCAGGCGCGTGGTGTACCTGTGTGGCGCGGGCCTGTCGGTTTCAAGCGGCATTCGGGCGTATCGCAGCGGCACCAACGCGGTGTGGGGCGAGTACGTGCTCGAGTGGGGCACGCGCACGAAGTTCCTGTCGGACCCGGCGGCGTGGTGGAAGACGTTCTGGCTCGGCGCGCATGGCGAGGTGCTGAAGACCGACCTGCGGCCGAACGCCGGGCACGAGGCGCTGGTGACGCTCGTCGCGCGTGGGCCGAAGGACCTCGTCATCACGCAGAACATCGATGGCCTGCATCGCGCGGCCGGTCACCCCGAACCGAAGCTCATCGAGATTCACGGAAGACACGACCGGTTCATCTGCGCGTCGGACTCGGGCTGCGAAGGCATCGACCATGCCGAGCCTTCCGTCGACCTCTCGAAGCTCGAGGCGGGCGTCATTCCGCTCTGCCGTCACTGCGGAGCGCCGATGCGGCCGCTCGTGCTGCTCTTCGACGAGTACTACGACGGGCACGAGCAGTATCAGGCGCACCGGGCGCGGCGAGCGCTCGACGACGCCGACGTCATCGTGTTCGTGGGCACCTCGTTCTCGGTCGGCATCACGAGCTCGGCGATTCGGTCGGCGCAGGTCTCGGGAGCGCGCGTGGTGAACGTGAACCTCGAGCCGGCGCCTTTTCCGAACGTGACCGAGCTGCATGGCGGCGCCGAGGTGCTGCTGCCGAAGTTGGTGACGGCGCTGCGCTGATTCCTGCGTACAGTTCGGGGTCATGCGTCTTTCGCTCGTCGTCGTGCTGCTCGGAGCTCCCGTGTTCGCGGCGACGATTCGGGTCGGCCCCACGCGCTCCATCACGCAGCTGTCGGCGGTGCAGCAGAGCACCGTGAACGCGGGTGACGTCGTCGAGGTCGATGGCAACGCGACGTACTCGGCCGTGCGGTGGACGAGGTCGGGCCAGCCGGGCAACCCGATTCGGCTCGTGGGCCTTCGCGTGAACGGCGCGCGGCCGCGGTTGATGGGCGGCGCGAACACCATCGAGGTGCAGGCTGATCACGTCGTCGTCGAGGGCTTCGACCTCACCGGCGGAACGTCGCGGTGCTTCTACCATCACGGTGATGACGTGACCTTGCGTGACAGCGTGGTGCACGACTGCCCCGCGCACGGCGTGCTCGGCGCTGATCAGGACTCGGGCAGTTTCTTGATGGAGCACGTCGAGGTGCACCACTGCGGCAACGGTACGCAGGAGCATCAGGTCTACATGGCCACCGACGAGGTCGCGCACCCGGGCAGCGTGTTCCGCATGCGGTACTGCTGGCTGCACGACGCGAACGGCGGCAACAACGTGAAGTCGCGCGCGGAACGGAACGAGATTCACTTCAACTGGATCGAAGGCGCCGTGTACCACGAGCTCGAGCTCATCGGGCCTGACCCGGGCGGTGCTCCCGCGGGGTGGAATGTCGATACCGCGAGAGAAGACTCCGAGGTCGTCGGCAACGTGTTGCGGAAGACGGCGACCACGTTCGTCGCGCGCATCGGCGGAGATGGCACCGGGTGGTCGAAGGGCCGGTATCGGTTCGTGAACAACACCATCATCGTGCAGCCGAACGGGAGCGCCGTGTTTCGCCTGTTCGACCTGCTCGAGAGCGTGGAGATGCACAACAACGTGATGGTCGTCGCAGGCGCGGGGACGCTGAACGTGCTGCGCGCGAACTCGATGGAGATGCAGTGGGTCGGCGGCACTCGGCGGATCAGCGGGACGAACAATTGGGTGCAGATGGGCGCGACCGGCACGGTGACGGAGTGGACGAACACGGTGACCGGAACGGATCCGGGCTTCACCATGCCTGCCGGCTTCGACTACCGGCCGTTGATGGGTAGCCCACTCGTGAATGCTGGAGCGATGACGTTTCCGTCTCCGCCGGGTGCCGTGTTTCCGAATCCGCTTGGGGCTCCGATGTCGCAGCCGCCGAGGAAGATGATCACGCCGGGAATCGTCGATCCGCGCGCAGTGGTCGGGGTCATCGATATCGGAGCGTATGAGTTCGGCTCCGCGATGGGTGGTGGATCCGCGGGAGGAACGGCGAGCGCGGGAGGAACGGCTGCGGGAGGAACGGCGGCTGCGGGAGGAACGGCGGCTGCGGGAGGAACAGCGGCTGCGGGAGGAACAGCGAGCGCGGGAGGAACGGCGAGCGCGGGCGGAACGGCGAGCGCGGGCGGAACGGCGAGCGCGGGTGGAACGGCGAACGCGGGAGGAACGGCGAGCGCAGGTGGAACGACGAGCGCAGGTGGAACGGCGAGCGCAGGCGGAACAGCGAGCGCAGGCGGAACGGGGAGCGCGGGCGGAACGGCGAGCGCGGGCGGAACAGCGAGCGCGGGCGGAACGGCGAGCGCTGGTGGAACGGCGAGCGCGGGTGGAACAGCGAGCGCGGGTGGAACGGCAACCGGCGGCGGAACGGCAGGCGGGAGTGTTCTGCTCGACACGCCAGCGCGCATCCTCGCGTTCCTCGACGGAAAGACGCTGACGATGCAGGGCAACGACATTCCCACCGCGCCGCACGGCTACGACCGCAACGTGTACTTCGGTGCCAGCACGCAGTGCTACCAACGCGCCGTCAACGTCATCACGGGCAGCACGTTCGCGACCACCATCACGCTGGGAACGTGGAGCTCCGACGGCGGAATCCCCACCACGGGCACCTACGGCTCCTGCAACATCAACCTGCCCAGCGGCGCACCGCTCAACTTCACGACCGTCAACAGCACCATCGCGAACGTGCGCGGCAACGCCGACTGCTTCGACCTGACGCTGAACTACGGCGCCTTCACCGACGAAGGGCGAGGCTCCATCTCGGCCGACCGGCGGCGCGTGTACGTCGAGCTCTTCTTCTCGGGCCAGGCCACGGGGCACCGCTGCGCCTCTGCCG
This sequence comes from Archangium gephyra, assembly GCA_943370055.1. Taxonomy (GTDB): domain Bacteria; phylum Myxococcota; class Myxococcia; order Myxococcales; family Myxococcaceae; genus Xiheimicrobium; species Xiheimicrobium gephyra_A. Next base: position 5,440 of record CALRPN020000003.1, on the reverse strand, counting down.
ATGCGGGCTTCGGCCACGTCACCGTGAATGGCCAGTCGCTGCTGCTCGACGCCGTGCAGAAGTACGACGTCACGCCCTGATGAAGCGGGTCGTGATTGCCGGGCTCGGCGACACTGGTGTGCTCGTCGCCATGGGCCTCGTGGGTGAGGTCGAGGTGGTGGGCATCACGCCCAAACCCGCGCTCGTCAGTGGCCAGGAGCTCGGCATGCGCGTGGCCCGCCCCGACGACTGGCGAAAGCACTATCTCGTCGGCTTCGAGCGGTACCGCGCGCTCCGTGGCGTTCAGGTTCGACACGGCCTCGTCGAGCAGCTCGACGTCACCCAGTCGTCTTTGACCGTTCGCGGCGCCAACGGCTCGTTCGAGACGCTCTCGTACGACGCCCTCGTGCTGTCTCCAGGGGTCACCAACGGGTTCTGGCGCACACCCACCATCGAGACGCGCGAGGCAGTCGACGGCGCCATCGACACGCTCGCGAACGAGCTGGCAGCCGCAAAATCCATCGCGGTCATCGGGGGCGGCGTGACCGGGGTGAGCGCGGCGTCGAACCTGAAAGAGACGCACCCTTCCACCCGCGTCGTGCTCGCCTTCAGTCAGGACGAGCTGCTGCCCGGCTATCACCCACGGGTTCGAGCTTCGGTGCGCACGCGGCTCGTCGAACAGGGCGTCGAGCTGCTGCCCGGCCATCGCGCACAGCCTCCGGCGGGGTTCGGGTTCGACCGGCTCACTCGCGGTGCCGTGCACTTCGCCAACGGCCAACCTCCGCTCGACGTCGAAGTGGCGCTCTGGGCCGTGGGTCAGACGCGGCCGAACACCTCGTTCATTCCCACGAGCCTGCTCGATGAACGCGGCTTCATTCGCGTCGATGAACACCTGCGCGTTCGTGACACCACGAACGTCTTCTCGGTTGGAGACGCCGCCGCGACCGATCCCAACCGGAGCTCTGCGCGCAACGGTGGCTATTCGGTCGTCGTGCACAACGTTCGACGGCTGCTGGCAGGGCAGTCATCGCGCATGAAGCCGTTCCAGCCGACGACGCATCGCTGGGGCTCGGTGCTCGGCATTCAGCGCGACGGGCTGCGCGTGTTCGCTCCGAACGGCTTTGGCTTTCGCTTCGCGCCGTTCTGGGTGCGAAAGGTGCTCTTCCCGTGGATCGTCTCGCGCGGCATCTACCGCGGCATCGACCCGCCGTGAGTCAGATGCCCAGCTGAGTCAGACGCCCTGCTCGATCATCCACCGCTCGGCCTCGATGGCCGACATGCAGCCCGTGCCTGCAGCGGTGATGGCCTGGCGGAACGTCGCGTCGCTCACGTCGCCGCACGCGAACACGCCCTCGACGCTGGTGCGCGTCGTGCCCGGCTGAACCCAGAGGTAGCCGTTGTCCTGCAGCTTGAGCGTCTTCTCGAACAGCTCGGTCGCGGGCTTGTGGCCGATGGCGACGAACACGCCCTTCGTCGGCACCAGCTTCGAGTCGCCGGTCTTCACGTTCTTCACCACCGCGCCCGTCACGCCCTTCGCGTCACCGACGACCTCTTCGATGGCCGAGTCCCACAGGAACTTGATCTTCGGGTTGTTGAGCGCGCGCTCCTGCATGATCTTCGAGGCGCGCAGCGAATCGCGGCGGTGCACGACCGTGACGGACGAGCAGAGCTTCGCGAGGTACGTCGCCTCCTCCATCGCGGTGTCGCCGCCACCAACCACCATCACGTCGACGTTCTTGAAGAAGAAGCCGTCGCACGTCGCGCAGGCCGAGACGCCGCGGTTCATGAACTCGTTCTCGCCCTTCGTGTTGAGCCACTTCGCCGACGCGCCGGTCGCGATGATGACGGTCTCAGACAGGCACTCCTTCGACTCGCCCTTGATGTGAAACGGGCGCTTCGAGAAGTCGACCGAGAGCACGTTCTCCATGTGAATGACGGTGCCGAAGCGCTCGGCCTGCTTCTGGAAGCGCTCCATCAGCTCGGGGCCGGTCACGCCTTCGGGGAAGCCGGGGTAGTTCTCGACTTCGGTGGTGATCATCAGCTGGCCACCGGGCACGCGACGCGAGTCATGCTCCGAGGGGCCGCCTGCGAACATCACGGGCTTGAGGCCGGCGCGCGCGGCGTAGATGGCTGCGGTGTAACCGGCCGGGCCCGAGCCGATGATGGTGATCTTGTTCGTGTCCACGTGATGCTCCTGGTTCCTGGCGGCGGCCCTGACGGCCGGTCGTTGCCCGCGTGAGATGCGCAAATCGGGACAACGGTTTCAAGTCTGCTACGAACCATGGTCGATGGACGTCGAATTCCTCCGGAAAGTGCCGCTGTTCGAAGGGTTGACCTCGGCGCAGCTGCGCAAGCTGATGGCCGCGCTCAAGAAGGTCGACTTCCCAGGCAGCTCGCACATCTTCCGCGAGGGTGAGCCGGGCACGTCGATGTTCCTCATCACCGACGGCAAGGTCCGCATCTCGAAGATGGTGCCGGGCATCGGAGAAGAGGCGCTCGCGATTCTCGAGAAGGGCCAGTACTTCGGCGAGATGTCGCTCATCGAAGATGGGCCGCGCAGCGCCGATGCCATCGCGCACACGTCGTGCGAACTGTACGAGCTGTCACGCGACAAGCTCGACCAGGTGATGTTCACCGACAAAGAGCTGGCGAGCGTGCTGCTGTGGACGTTCGTTCGCACGCTGTCGGCGCGCCTGCGTGAGACGAACGACAAGATTCGCGCGTTCTTCGCGTTGTCGTCGTTCGGTCCGCGCTGAGCCCGGTCACGTCGGCTGCGCTTCGGTCTTCGCTGCACCGACCGCACTCGCGCCTGCGTGAACCGAACGACACGATTCGTGCGTTCTTCGCGTTGTGCCCGCTCTGATTCCGGTCACGCCCCCTGCCCTTCGGTACCGCGAGCCCACGCCACCGCTCACCAAACTGAAGAGCCTGCCGACGCGTCACTGCAGAAAGACGCTGCGCCAGGTGCGCGATTGTCCGCCGTCACCTTCCGCCGTCGGAGTTGCTGCCCCACGTGACGCGCGCGTCTTTAGGCTGACTCGTCACCCAGACCATGCCGCCCGCGTCAGGAGCCTCCATCGGCGTGGACTCCTGCGTGCGCCGCACCCCGAGCCACCCCTGCGCGTTGAAGCGACGTGTCTTGTCGGCTCCGATGACGACGTCGGTCGCGCCCACGCCGCGCTGCTCGATGATGGAGAAGTCGAGCTTGTTCTCACCCGTCACGATGACCTCGAGCCGCTCGTCCTTCGCGATGGCCGGGCCCTTCCAGGTGAACGCGTACGCCTTTCCCGCGGGAATCGTCAGCGCCTCCTGCACCGTCGCCTCGGGCAGGGCCGCCACCTGCACGGTGAAGCGCTGCCCATCGACGTTCGAGTACACGAACGCACCCGTCATGCGCCCGGGGAACTCGGCCTCGTGCCAGCCCGGCACGCTCTTGTACGAGAGCGCCTTCTCGTTGAACGTCACCTTCGCCGGGTCGGTCAGCTCGAGCAGCGTGCCGAGCGCGTGGCCCAGACGAAACGTCGCCCGCGCGTACGTGATGTCGGTGTTCGCGTCGTAGAACAACCAGTACTGCGTGAAGATCCGGTCCTGCCTCACGACCGAGGAGTCCTCGCCGCCGCAGCCCTGCCCCGCTGCCCCCGTCAGCAATGGCAACGAGAGGAGCAGCACCAGCAACACGCGCTTCGTCAGAGTCGATTCGTTCATGCGCTCGACTCATCGCAAAGAAGGCGCCACGAGCCGGTTCGAACGAACTCGCAAGCCTGCGAGCTGGCGCTGCCGACCGGATGCGACCGAGGTCGCAGACCCGAGCGACCCCGGTAGCCCCCGACCTCGGCCAGTGGCAACCGCCGACGGGCCGGTTGCCGGCGATCGAGCGAGTCTCGTCACACTCCCGCGAGCCGCGGGAAGACGTCGGGGCCAGGCATGAAGACACGGTCGGGCAGCCGGAGCTCCTTCTCTGCCGTCTTCAGCCGAACGGTGCGCTTCATCACGAAGTCGAACAGCAGTGGGTCGTGCCGGTCGATCTCGTTGAGCAGCGCCCGCTCGTCTTCGGTGAGGAAGCCGGCCTTCACCACCGCGCCGGTCTGCTGAAGCGCATTGATGGCCGGCAGTGGGTAGTCGGAGCCGTTCACCAACCGGCCCTGCAGCGCCTCGTCCTTGAGCACCGTCTCGAGCGGCCGGCCCACACGATTCACGAGCGCGAGCGCCGAGGTCTCTCCGAAGAGCACGCCGTTCCACTTCGGCTCGGCGATGAGGCGCATGAAGAGGTCGAAGTTGTCGACCCACGGCTTGTCGGGAGCGTCGAGGTCGGGGTTCTGACCAAGCGATGCACAGTGCGCGACGATGGTCTTGAGGCCGTGGTCGAGTGGGCGGCGGAGCAGCAACGGGTTTCCCAGGCGCTGGCGCTCCTCGGAGTGCACCGCCTTCTCTTCACCCGCATGCGTGATGAGCGTGAGGCCCAGCCGCTTCATCGTCTCGTAGAATGCATCGCAGCGCGCGCTCGACGGGTCGATGTTCATCGCGTTCGGCAGCCACTTCACCGCGATGCAGCCCAGCGAGGCAGCGTGCTCGAGGGCTTCGAGCGCATCGGCTCGGTACGGGTGCACCGACGCGCAGGGAACGAAGAGGTCGGGGCGCGCCTTCGCCAACCCGGCGACGTACTCGACTGGCGTGTAGAATTCGGTGTCGTTCGGCAGGGGCGCGCCAGCGTCGTCGTGGGCCCGGTCGAACGAGAAGAGCAGCAGCCGCCCGTGCGGCTTCTGCGTTCCCACGAAGCCGCTGAGGCGCTCGACGTACTGCTGATCAGCCCGGCTCAGGTCGGTGATGCCCGACGCGTTCAGGTAGATGCTGAACTTGAAGTACTCGCCCGGGTTCGACATCGACTGCATGCGCTCGCCGACCGTGCAGCCGCTTCCGCCGGTTCCGACGCCGACCACGTGCACGTGCGTGTCGAGCACCCGCGCGGGGTCGAGCCCTTCCCACGCCTTCGCCACCAGCGCCTGGGCTTCGTTCGAGAGCGGCCCCGATGGTGCGGCGGGGCGCGCGAGCCTGGCATGCCCGTAGCGAAAGCCGCTGAAGAGCGCCGCCCCTGAGGCCAGCACGACGAGGTTACGACGGGTCACCAACGGCATGGCTGGCAGCGTACCCTCAAAAACGAACCGGCCCGGCGAGTCTCGAAAGACTGGCCGGGCCGGCGAACATCTCTGTGGCTGCTTTCGACTGCCGACGTCGCTCACTTCCGCTGTGGACTCACCGGATGACTGTACTGGTGCAGCGGTGGGTCACGACGTCAGCTTCTCAGCAGCTTCCCCTTTGCTTAGCTGCGACGGCGGCGGATGAGCGCCAGCATCGCGAGGCCGAGGCCGGCGACCGAGGCGTCGAAGCCAACCGCGCTGCAGCCCTTCGCGGTGTTGTTCGAGCCACCGTCCGGCGTGGCAGTCATCTTCAGCGACGAGACCGA
>CALRPN020000002.1:0-343905 GCA_943370055.1 Archangium gephyra | reverse complement strand
CCCGAGTTCGAGAAGAAGCCCGAGCCGCAGCAGAACGCACAGCCGACACTCCTTCAGCCGAAGGCACCGGTCGATCGCACGCAGAAGCGGGCGGCCGATCAGAAGAAGGTGAACAACCTGATGGCGAGCCTGTTCGGTGGTGGCTTTGGCCGGGTGCTGGGCACGGGCTCGAACAACGCCATCGACTCCGCGCTCAACAACCTCGGCAACGGCAGCCAGGCGAGCGCTGACGGTCTCGCAGGCATGGACGCGCGCGGCGGTGGTCCTGGCGGTCCTCCCGGCGGCGGGCTGAGCATCGGCAGCATCGGTGGCCCTGGCCGGCCCAACGGCTCACCTGCTGGCTTCGGGCTCAACCCCAACAAGAAGAAGACGTTCGTTCCTGGCGATGGCCCGCGCGAGGTCATCGGCAACGGGCTCGACAAGGACGTGGTGATGTCCGTGATTCGCCGGCATCAGAGCGAGATCAAGTTCTGCTACGAGAAGGAGCTGCAGCAGAACGCGAAGCTGGCGGGGAAGATTGCCGTCACGTGGACGATCGACGCCACCGGCTCGATCTCCGAAGCCCAGGTCGCGGAGTCGGGCATCGACAACTCCAACGTCGAGGGCTGCATGCTCGAGCGCATTCGTCGCTGGAAGTTCCCCGAGCCCAAGGGCGGGGGCGTCGTGGTGATCACCTTCCCCTGGGTCTTCCACGCGGCTGGCTCGGAAGAGTGATCACTCCTCTTCGTCGCCCCATCCCTCGTCTTCTTCCTCTTCGTCGGCCTGCTCGGGAGCGCTCGCGGCGGCCTTCGCGATGTCGGTGAGGCGGGCGAGGCGAGCGGGACCCAGCAGGTGTTTCGAGGCGAGGAACCCGAGGAACGCCACCAGCGCGGCGCCGGCCTTCTCGAGCTCGTTGCTGGCGACCGATCGGCTCAGCGCATCGACCGCGTCGTCCACATGTTCGGCCGCGATGGGCTGAGGCCCGTCGCTCCACGACGACTCGAGCAGCGCTTCGGCCACCGCCACACGAAGCGGGCGCTCGTTCGAGTCGACCTGCTTCACGAACTCGTCGACCCACGCCTCGACGGCATCGGTGTCGACCTTCGCCAGCGCCACGAGCGAGTCGAGCGTCTCGGACAGAAACGCGGTGTCGAAGTCGTCAGGGTCGTCGGGCCACGCGAAGCCCTCGTCGAGCACCGACTGCTGCACGAGCGAGAGGCCTTCGAGCTCGGTTCCTCCCGCAGCCACCACGGCTTCGATCGCCTTGCGGACTTTGGGGCCGAGCGTCGGGTCGGCAGCGATGCGTGAGGCTGCGGCCTTGGTCGACGCGATGATCAGCCGCTGCTGCAGATCGTTCGAGACGATCTCCTTGCCCTTCGAGGCGAGCACCTGCTGCTTGAGCTTTCCTTCGGCTTCGATGGCGGCGATCAGCGCGCGGGCATCGTCATCGGCAGGTGGGCGTTCGAGGGCCTCGATCACCTTGGTCACGTCGAGGAAGCGGCTCATGAGCGGGTGCATGCGGCGCTGTATCTCGCGGGTGGCGGGCGTGGTCCACCGTCAACCAGCTGAGATCCTCATCGCTTGGCCCTATGCTCTTTCCAGTGTCTGCGCGCCCCACCTGGTTCGTCCTGCTCCTCCTCACGCTGCTGATTGGCGAGTGCCCGAGAGCGACGCAGCCGGCCTCACTGGATCAGCTGGTGGCTGAGCGTGAGTACCTGCCTGAGCGTCGGGCCGATGGGGTGTTGAGCGCACCCAACCGGGCGCATGGCCTGCGGCTGATGTGGACTGTCGATGGCGTCGAAGTCAGAGATCGGCTCGCCGATGATCGACTCGTGTCGTTGTCGACCACCGCGATCGGTCGACCGACGAAGCTCGAAGCGCTCGAGCCCTGCGTGCCCGCCATCAGCCCGGCCGCGCGGGTGGAACGGCGTTGGCCCAAGGTCGTCGAGTGGTGGGCGAACTCGGCCGAGGGGGTCGAACAGGGCTGGGTCGTCGCGGCGCCACCCGAGGGCGATGGTCGGTTGGTGGTGCGGGTGGGAGTCGATCACGCCTCGGTGAGCGCTTCCGGCGCGGCGCTCGCGTTTGCTGCGGGGAACGGTCGCCAGCTCGCGTACGGAAAGCTCGCAGCGTTCGACGCGAGTGGCCGAGACCTCGCGGTTCGCATGACGCCCGACGACCGTGGCTTCCGAATCGAGGTCGACGACGAAGGCGCCCGCTATCCGATCGTCATCGATCCCGTGCTCTCAGCTGCCGCGTGGTCGGTGACAGGTCCAGCGGCTGGGGCCGAGTTGGGCTTCAGCGTCGCCGGGGCGGGTGACGTGAACGGAGATGGGTTCGCAGACGTGGTCGTCGGAGTCCCGAGCTTCGACAACGGGGGTGGGTCGTTGGGCAAGGCGCTCCTCTTCGTCGGAGGCCCGACCGGGCTCACCGCCGCGACCTGGACGCCACCGACGGTGGGCGGGCAATTCGGCCTCACCGTCGCCGGAGCGGGTGACGTGAACGGCGATGGGTTCGATGACGTGATCATCGGCGCACCGACCTTCAGCAACACGCAGGGTCAGGCCGGCAGGGCCCAGATCTACCTGGGTGGCTCGGGTGGGCTTGCCGCGACGCCCGTATGGACGATGGAGTCGAATCAGGCCGCCGCCTATTTCGGCAGCTCGGTGGCGGGGGCAGGCGACGTCAATGGCGACGGCTTCGACGACGTCCTCGTGGGTGGGCAGGGGCAGGGAAGCAGCGGGCGGGTGTCGCTCTTTCTGGGGGCCAGTGGAGGGCCTGCGCTCTCGGCCGATTGGACTCACGACGGAGAGGGTTCCAGCTCGGGCTTTGGCGCGAGAGTCGCGACTGCTGGTGACGTCAACGGCGACGGCCTCTCGGACGTGATCATCGGTGCGCCCGCGTACGATGGCCCCGATACTGGCGAAGGCAAAGCGTACGTCTTCCTCGGCAGATCGCAGCCGCCTGGCCTCGAGCCCAACGCGATCTGGTTCTTCGAGGGCAATCAGGCGGGTGCAAGCCTGGGCTCGAGCGTCTCGACCGCGGGTGATGTGAACGGTGACGGCGTCTCCGACATCATCGTCGGGTCTCGTGGCTATTCAGGGCCCGAGGCCAATGAAGGCAGGGCCCTGGTGTTTCTCGCCAATGGCATGGGGGGCCTCGACGCTCTTCCGCGGTTCATTCTGGAGCTCAATCAGGCCGGAGCCTCTGTCGGGTCCAGCGTCAGCGCTGCGGGCGACCTCAACGGTGATGGGTACGGTGACGTGTTGGTGTCCGCACCTGACTATGACGAAGTCGGCGCGGTTCAGGGGGGCGCCGTGAAGGTGTACCTGGGTGGCCCTTTCCAGCTCCGGGGGGCCGGGGACTGGCCAGCGCTGGGCGCGGCGAACGCCAACCTCGGTTGGGCAGTGGCCGGAGTGGGCGACGTCAACCGTGATGGGTTCTCGGACTTTGTCGTGGGCGCCCCGGGCGTGGGTTTGAGACGAGGCCAGGCGCTGCTGTACCTCGGGAGCGCGGTGGGCCCGGTGGTGATGCCGAACAATGTCGTGGACGGGATGGTGTCGGGCGGGCTCTTCGGCAAGGCCGTGGCAGCTGCGGGAGACGTCGACGGCGATGGGTTCGGTGACCTGCTGATCGGCGCGCCTCAGGAAGGCAGTGGTGCCCTCATGTGGGAGGGCTCCGTTCGCCTCTACGCTGGTTCGCAAGCGACCACTTTCGGGCCACCTGTCGCCAGGCGAACCTCGAGCGTGATGGGCGGCTTCCTTGGCTCCAGCGCGGCGAGCGCCGGCGATCTCAACGGAGACGGCTTCGCGGACGTGATCGTCGGCGCCCCTTCTGCCGGCGTCGGAGGTCGGGCGTTGGTCTTCATGGGGAGCGCCACCGGTTGGCCGATCGCGCCCAACGTCACGCTGGAGCCAGGCCAGGTGGGAGCTCAGTTCGGCATCAGTGTGGCGAGCGCAGGGGACGTGAACGGTGACGGGTACTCCGACGCCATCGTTGGAGCGCATCTGTACGATGACAACGAGACCAACGAGGGCGCGGCGTTTCTCTACTTCGGGAGCCCCTCAGGTTTGTCAGCGAGCTCTGTCAGCGTGCTGCAGGTCGATCAGACCCAGGCTGCGTTCGGCGTGAGCGTCGCGTCGGCTGGTGACGTGAACGGTGATGGCTACGACGATGTCGTCATCGGAGCGACGGGGCTCGACAAGGCCTTCGTCTACCTGGGCGGCCGCATGGGTTTGACAGCTGGGCCCTCGCTTGTCGGCGCGGTTGGGTCGCGGTTCGGAGCGTCGGTCGCGGGCGGCGGAGATGTGAATGGTGATGGTCTGTCCGACATCGTGGTGGGGGCGCCCCAGTTCACCAACGGCCACAATTCCGAAGGGTCCTTCAGCGTGTACCTGGGCGACACTCAAGCCCCGATCTCCATCGCGACCTACGAGTCCCAGGTTCTCGGCGGGCGATTGGGCACCAGCGTCGCGATTCCCGGAGACGTCAATGGAGACGGCTTCGACGAGGTGCTCGTCGGCGGTCCTGGGCTGGTGGAGACTGGCACGCTGCAGGGCGGTGCGCTGCTCTACTCGGGCGGCCGAACGGGGCTCGCCCCGACTCCCTTCTTCCGGCCGCTCGGGGGACAGCTGGCCTCGGCCTTCGGTGAGGTTGTTGCGGGGGCAGGAGACGTCAACGGTGATGGCTTCGCAGATCTGCTCATCACCGCCCTCAACTTCGACGACATGCCCTTGAGTGATACCGGTCAGGTCCGCCTCTACGCCGGCGGTGACGGGGTTCCCGGTGCAGCACGGCTGCTGCAGCAGAGGTTCGGAGCGCTGTACGGGGCAGGACACCGGTCGGCGCTGCCAGGGCAACTCTCGGCCCGTGCGCTGCGCGCCGAGTTCCCCGCTGCGAGCCGGGTGAGGGTCGAGTTCGAGTTCAAGCCGATCGGCACGGCGTTCGATGGCGGCAGCACGCTGTTGTCGAGCCCCGTCGTGAGGGGGCAGACGGCGACCGTCGCCCTCGTTGGCCTCAGCCCCAATCGGTATCACTGGCGTTCGCGGGTTCGGTTCAGGAACGCGGCGGGCAGGTGGACTCCGTTCGGCGCCAACGGAGAGTCGGTGGCGGACTTCGTCGTGGTTGGTCCAGCGGTAGCCGATGGTGGCGCGATTCCAGATGCTGGCATTGCCGATGGAGGTGCGCCGAGCGATGGCGGTGCGCCGAGCGATGGCGGTGCGCCGAGCGATGGAGGTGCGCCGAGCGATGGTGGTGCGTCGACCGATGGCGGTGCGCCGAGCGATGGAGGTGTGGCGACCGATGGAGGTGCGCCGAGCGATGGCGGTGTGTCGAGCGATGGCGGTGCGTCGAGCGATGCAGGTACGCCGACCGATGGCGGTGCGTCGACCGATGGCGGTGCATCGACCGATGGCGGTGCATCGAGCGATGGCGGTGCGTCGAGCGATGGCGGTGCATCGTCCGATGGCGGTGCGGTCGACCCCAACAACATCTTCGTGCCGGTCTGCGGATGCGGCTCTTCCTCCGACAGCGCGGCGCTTCTCGCGCTGCTGGCGCTCGTGTTCGTTGGGCGCCGGAGATGATTGCCGCGCTCGAACACGCCAAGAAGCTGCTGGCGGCGCGTGAACGAACCGAAGCCCAGCTGCGTTCTGCGCTCGAACGAAAACGGTACGACGCCGACGAAATCGATCGCGCTATCGAGCGGCTCAAGGCGCTGAGGTTCCTCGACGATCGTCGCGCGGCGGAGGCGCATGCGCGGGTGGCCCTGACGGCCAGACAGTCACGCGCTGCAGTGACGAAGAAGCTCGCCTCGATGGGCGTCGCAGACTCCGAAGCCGAGGCGGCGGTGCAACGGGTGGGGGACGAAGTCGGCCATCACGATGAAGCGGCCGCCCGGGCGTTGCTCACGAAGCGGCGTCTGGCTGGAGTGAAAGCAGCGCGGTTTCTCGCGGGGCGGGGCTTCGACGAGGAGCTGATCCTGAAGCTGGTGCCCGAAGCCGCGGGAGACTGACTCCCCCGCGGCGTTCTCGAAGAACTCGCGGATCCGCCTCGCCACGAGGTCAGGCGGCTGCAGCAGCCATCTGACGCGCCAGCACTTCGAGATCCTTGTCCACGTTCGGCATCTCGGTCAGCACGTGCTCAGGGTCGAACTGGAACTCCGCCTGTGCCAGGCCGAGCAGCGCTGCGATGGCAGGCTCGCCCTTCTTGTCTGCGAACGCGGCGTGCATCACGCGGCCACGTTCGAGCTGAAGCTGCCCTTCCTGCGGGCCGTTTCGAATCTGGAGCTTTCCCGACTTGCGGCCCGAACCGAGAATGCGCACGAGATCGGCAGGCGCGAGCTCGTCGAAGCTGCCGCGCACCACGTGGCCGGGGCCCCCATGCTCGACGCGATCGGCATAGGCGCCACGAATCACCACCGCAGCGTCGTCTGGGTTTCCGTTGTTCGGCACGAAGCCCGTGACGCCTGCCTGGAGCAGTCGATCCTTGGTCGCGGCGTCAGTGGGTTCACCCAGCACCAGCACGGGCAACGAAGCGCTCTCGGGCCGCGCGCGCACGAACTGGGTCAGCGCCACGAGATCACCCACGCCGTACCCGAGGCCCACCGTGACCGTGTCGGCTTCGTTGGCGAGCACCGCGTCGATGACGCCGTCGAGCTTGAGCACCGACTGCACCACGAGGCCCATCTTCGACACCGCGTCCATCAGGTCGGTGCGCGTCGCCTCGTCGGGATCAGCGATGTAGATCTGCCGGCCATCGGTCTCGACCCGCTGCTTGAGCAGGTCTCCGCTCTGGAGCGTGATGAGGGCGTCGATGACGACGGGATCGAAGAGAATGCCACCCTGCGCGTGCAGGGTATCGAGCGCTTCCTGCTTCGGCAGGATGCGGCCCATCGGGTTGAACGGGTTGCGCGTGTAATCGAGGAAGGCGTCGACGGCCGCGATGATGCGAGCTCCGGCGGGAATGTCTTCGCCCTTCACGCCCTGCGGCAGGCCCGAGCCGTCGAACGCCTCGTAGACATGCGCGAGCAACGAGTTCACCTGCGCCGGTAGATGAACGGTCTCGAAGAGCTTGATGGGCGCGCGCACGTACCGCTTCGCATCGCCCTTCATGTCGGGGTTGGCCGCGAGCAGGGGCAGGGTGAAGTGGCGGTCGGCCTTCTTGCCGAGGTCGTGCAGGTACGCAGCGATCTGCGTGTTCGCGACGTCGCGCGGAGGGACCCCGATGCGTCTGGCGATGAGCGCCGACTGGCGCGCCACCTGCGCCGAGTGACTGCGGAAGTCCTTCCGCGGCATCTCGAGCAGCGAGACCATGATGTTGAGGGTCTCGAGGAAGTCGTTCTCGCCGACGCTCCCGCGGACCGCGCCGAGCGCTTCACGCAGCTGTGTCGGGTTGATGCGGCTCGATGATCGCCCGCTGCCGCTCACGCTGGTGCGCGACGATGGGTCGGGCATCGCGGTGACGCGCGAAGGTTCGTTGGGGTCGCGGAACGAGCCGCTCGGGTTGCTGGGGCGGGGCACCGACTGCATGCCACCTGCTTCGAGCGCGGCGAAGGCCGTGGGGTCGCCGTAGTAGTGCTTCTTGATCGCCGCCTGAATGGCGTTGCGCACGCCGATGAACGGGAACACCTCGTTCATCTCGGTCACGAGCGCGATCTCTCGCACGAGATCGGTCTTCTGCGGCTCGGCCATCACGATCGAGAGGATCTTCCGCTCGGCGTCGTAGGCGATGGGCAGGAAGCACTGGGCCTCGGCCATTCGCACGGGCACCTTGTCGAGCACCTCGGGCGGAATGGTGGCCTTGGCGAGCTTGTCGGCAGAGACGTAGCGGGTCTTGAACTCGGTCGCGAGGAAGCGCAGCAGCGCCGTCTCTTGAACGAGCCCCAGCTCGACGAGGCAGTCGCCGAGCCGGTGTCCGGTGATCTTCTGATGCTGCAGGGCTGAGTCGATGTGCTCGGCCGATGCCAGGCCTGCTTCGATCAGCCGCTCTCCGAGCCGCTTCGCCATGGGAACGTCCGAAGCCTACGTCGTCATGACCCGCTGGGGGAGTTCTCGCCCTCGCCGACCAGCGCCTTGAACGGCTTGAACGCGAGGCCTTCAGGCAGGGCGCCGTCACGCTTGGGTGCTTCAGCCTTGTGGCTCTCAGTCTTCGGGGCGTCGTGCCGCTCTGGGCGGGGCGCGCGGGGCTTCTTCTCGACCTTCGGCCCGGTGGTGGTGGGCAGCGGCTGACCCGAGAGGCGGGCGACGACGCGCTCTTCGATCTGCTTCTCGATCTGCGAGATCAGGGCGTCGAGGCCGAGCGCGATCGTCGGGTTGTCGAGCAGCTTGAGCAGGCGCTGACGGGCCGCCTTGTGGGAGTGCTCACCACCGACCTCTTCGGTGCGCTCGCGATCACGCGGCTTCTTCTCTTCCTTCGGCTCCTGGGCGGGCGCGGGAGGTGCGGTGAACTCGAACTCCTTCGCGTCGATGGGCTCGGGGTCGAGACGCTCGAGGCGGTCGATGACGATCTGCAGCTTGCCGTGGAACTGACCGACGCGGCCCTTGAGGAGCAGGTAGTCGCCCTGGGCGAACGCGCCATCGGCAGCGTCGGCGTTCTCGAACACGCGGCCGTCGACCTCTCCGGTGCGGTCGGTCAGCGTCAGCGCCAGGTACGGCTTGCCGGCGCGGCTGGCGGCCTTCTCCTTCTTGGTCGCCCTGAAGACCGTGTGCACGGTCTCTCCGTTCTTCAGGTCCTTCGCGTAGATCTTCCGGATCTGCTCGTCTGCTGGTGAATTCGCGGTCTCGGTTTCGGTCTGGCTCACGGCGTGGGACACTAACCACACCTCGAGCCGCTTTCGACCCTGATCAGGACGACTTCATGACTTCTCTGCTTCTGGTGCCTTTGTTGATCCTCGGTGTTGACGAGCCCCGCTGGGAGATCGCCGCCGATTCCGATGGGGTGAAGGTGTACGGCCGCAAGCGCGGCGACAGCGACGTTCGCGAGATGAAGGCGATCGGCATGATCAACGCTCCGCCCGCTGACGTGTGGAAGGCCGTGCGCGACTACGACAACTACACGAAGACGATGCCGTACGTGGAAGACGGCAAGGTGTTGTCGCGCGAGGGCGGAGACAAGGTCACCGTTCTCTACTCGAAGCTCAACACGCCCCTCGTCGATCGCCGCGACTACATCATTCGCCTCGTCGACGAATCGAACTGGCAGGACGGCAAGGGCTTCATGAAGGTCACCTGGACCGTCGTGAACGACATGGACGACAAGGTGCCGGTGCTCAAAGACGTGGTGCGCGTGCGCATCAACGAGGGCTACTGGCTGCTCGAGCCGCGCGAAGAGGGCAAGAAGACGTTCGCGACCTATTACGTCTACACGAGCCCCGGCGGCTCGCTGCCCAACTTCATCATCAACAAGGCGAACACCATCGCCGTGCCGAGCGTCTTCGAGGCCATCAAGAAGACGGTGATGAAGAAGTGATCGGGCTCCTCCTGCTCCAGGTCGCCATGACTGCCGCTCCCGCCACGCCGGTCGATCGCACCATCAGCACCTCGGGTGATGCCGAGGTGAAGATCGCGCCCGATCAAGTGCAGCTCAGCCTCTCGGTCGTCACCGCAGACAAGACGGTGGCGAAGTCGAAGGCGGCGAACGACGAGCGGGTGGCGAAGACGCTGGCGGTGCTGCAGAAGAACGGCATCGCCCCGAAGGATCTGCAGACCGATCAGATCTCCATCGAGCCGGTCAACGACTCCAACGGCTACTCGTACTCCAAGACGAAGGAGCCCGACGGCTACCAGACGCGGCGCTCCATCGCGGTGCTGCTGCGTGACGTGACGAAGTTCGAGGCGCTGCTGACCGCGGTGCTCGAGTCAGGCACCAACCGCGTCGACGGCATCTCGTTTCAGACGAGCGAACTGCGCAAACACCGAGATGCCGCGCGGGCGATGGCGCTCAAGGCCGCGAAGGAGAAGGCCGAGGCGATGGCGAAGGAGTACGGCCTGAAGGTCGGCAAGGCGCGCAGCATCACCGAGGCGTCGTCCTCCTTCGGGAGCCCGTTCCTGCGCGGCGGCATGGCGCAGAACATGGTGCAGAACGTCGGTGGTGGAGAGGCCAGCGACACCTTCGCCGCGGGAATGATCTCGGTTCGCGCGACGGTGAACGTCTCGTTCGATCTCGAGTGATCAGCGCTTGGGCGTGTTGATGGGGTGATGCGGGTCGCGCCGCTTCTGCGCGTCGGTCGTCACCTTGATCATCAGGCCGGCGACGACGAAGGCGATCACGAGGGCGATCAGGTACTGCTTCTCGTTGAAGAGCAGCAGCGAGATCGTCCCCCCTGCGACGCCGATGAGCGTCCACAAGAACCACGCGCCGCCCCACACGTTGTCTCCGTGCCTCCGCGCGCGGGCGAGCAGGGGAATCGTGTCAGCGCGCCGCCACATCGTCTTGCCCTCTTCGAGCACCTCGTCGGTCGGCTCCACGAGACCCATGAGCCAGGCCTGCTCGAGCTGGCCGAAGCTCTGGAAGTCGATCTCGCCTTCGGAGTTGCGCACGCGGTACTTCATGAGAGCTCCTCACAGATCTGCTCGGCGACCCGCAGGCCGTCGATGCCGGAAGACACGATACCTCCAGCGTACCCGCAGCCTTCACCCGCCGGGTACAGCCCCTTCACTGACACCGACTGCAGCGCTTCGTTCCGCGTCACGCGCACGGGCGACGAGGTGCGGGCTTCGATGCCGATCAGCAGCGCGTCGTCGGTGATGAACCCCCGCATCGATCGATCGAACGCCTTGATGGCCTGCTTGAGCGAGTCGGTCAGCGCCTTCGGGAAGAGCCGGTTGAGATCGGCGTGGGCGAGGCCGGGGCGGTAGGTCGTGCCCTCGGGCTTCTTGTTGAGTCGCCCCGCGAGGTAGTCGGGAATGCTCTGCGCGGGAGCGAAGAACTTTCCACCGCCCAGCTCGTACGCGGCCTTCTCCCACTTGCGCTGAAAGGCGAGCCCGGCGAGCGGCCCGGTGAAGCCGTCACGCGCGAAGTCTTCGACCGACACGCTCACCACGATGCCGGCGTTGGCGTACTTCGAGTTGCGGCGCGAGTTCGACATGCCGTTGGTGCACTGAAAGCCATCTTCGGTCGGCGTCGGCACGACGATGCCGCCGGGGCACATGCAGAAGGAATAGACGCCGCGCACTTCGCCATCGACCGAGAGGTTCTCGGCGAGCTTGTAGTCGGCAGGCGGCAGGCGCGCGTCGTCGGCCACCTTGTCGCCGTACTGCAGCTCGTTGATGAGCAGCTGCGGGTGCTCGGCGCGGAAGCCGATGGCGAAGGGTTTCGCCTCGACGAAGACGTGCCCATCGGTGGCGAAGCGCTCGTAGAGCTCACGCGCCGAGTTGCCCGGAGCGAGGATCACGCGATCGGTGTCGATGGTGCTGCCGTCGTTCAGCTTCACGCCTGCGACGAGCCCGTTCTTCACGATGACGTCTTCGACGCGCGTCTCGAACCGCACCTCGACGCCCATGGCGATGAGCTCGTGGCGCATCTTCTCGACGGCGAAGGGCAGCAGATCGGAGCCGATGTGCGGCTTGCCCTGCACGAGAATGCGATCGGGCGCTCCGTACTTCGCGAAGGTCTCGATCACGCGGCGCACGTGCGGGTGGTTGATGCGCGTCGACAGCTTTCCGTCGGTGTACGCGCCGGCGCCGCCCTCGCCGAAGTTCATGTTCGACTCGGGGAACAGCGTGCCGTCGCGCGAGAGCTTCGCGACATCCTTCCTTCGCTGAACGACGTCTTTGCCGCGCTCGAGGATGATGCTCTTCACGCCACGCTCGGCGAGCGCGAGGGCCGCGAACAGCCCAGCGGGGCCCATGCCGACGATGACGGGGCGCATCGCAGGCTGCTTCGAGACCGGGGGCAGGGGCGCCGGCGCCGCGTCGACCTCACTCACGTCAGGCGGCAGCTTCGGTGAGCGGCCGGGCGCGAGCTCGACCTCGAGCGTGTGCACGTAGCGCGGGTGGTTCTTCTTTCTCGCGTCGAGCACCGTGCGAACGACACGAACGGTCTTCAGATCGGCGGGCTTGAGGCCCAGCTTCGACGCAGCCTTCTCGGCCAGCACCGACTCGGGCTCGTCCAACCACTGAGGGATGTTGTTGATCCGGAGGGCCACGGCGGGGCGGGTACCATGGAGATCCACCGGCCAGCTACGTCACAGAGTTCCTTCTTCCCTCATGAGCTGTACTTCTGCCGGGGTGCTACCGAGATTACGCACGCCACCGGCGCAACCTGCCGAGGTGCAACCGCCGCTACGCAGTGGGTGGTTGGCTGACAGTGAAAAGAGGCCGGAATTGCTGGTGATTTTGGAACGGCCGAACTGGCACAAGGGGTGAACAAGCACCCTCCGCGATTCAGTTTCGACTACCCGGAGGGATCTTGATGAGCACCGACAAGAAAAACACCAAGGCGTTGGCGCAGGCCTTCTTTGCGCAGCTGCAGTCTGGTGGCTACACTCCGAACCAGATTCTCGACATTGCCACCGAGCTCATCGATCAGGTGACGGTGAACCTGAAGCAGAAGCCGGCCGAAGTTGAAGCCGAGCCCCGCGCCGAAGCCTGACCGGGACAAAAGAATAGCCCTCGCAGGCACCCCGACGTTCCGGACTGGCTCCGGGAGTCGCGGGCCCTCGCGAGGGGATGCAGTCTGAGACGTCAGACCTGCATGGAAGCCCGGCTCGATGCCGGGCTTTGTTTTTTCAGCGAAGCTGGTGTCGTGCGATCGCGGTCGCGACGCAGACGATCAGCAGGCCGAGCATCAACGCCGACATCACGTAGCTCTGCGTCCACGTCGTCGTCGCCGCCCAGGTGCCCAGCGCCGCGAGCGAGAAGAGCGCGTCGAGCCACTTCGGCTTCTTCGACTCGTGCATGAGGGCTCCGCCGAGCACGGTGAGCGGCACACCGAAGAGCACCTGCCGTTGAATCACCGCGAGGTCGCTGAAGATCTGCTCGGCGTCGTGCACGAGGATCGCCGCGAAGATCACCATCGAGCCGATCGCGAGCACCAGCACGCCCGCCGCCGCGATGTCCTTGGTGAGCTTCGCCTTCTCGTCGAACTGCTGAATCGCGAGATCGACCAGCTGCTCGAGGGCGCTGTTGAGCATCTCGGCGAACAGGATCAGCGTGACGCAGAAGATCAGAATCGCCTTCTCGGCGAGGCCCAGGGGGACCGCGCTGGCGACCAGCCCGACGAGAATGGCCGCGATGATGTGCATGCGCATGTTGCGCTGGTGCACGACGGTGTGAATGAGGCCGCTCCACGCGTAGCCGAGTGACTTCGCGAACGAGGTCGGCTGGTTCTTCGGCATGAACGGCGGCTTCGTCATCGGCTGCTTCGAGTAGCACACCTCGGCCACCGTCAGGAGCCCACGCCGTCTCACGTCTCGCCTGCAACCGTTACCGAGACACCGCGCCGTCGTGCTCGTCCTCTGGACCCGTCACGTCACGTCCGCGGCTCGCGTCGCCTGCAGGTGACGGAGTCGTTCGGCCCTTGAAACCGAACACCAGCCTTGAACGCTGGCAGCAGTGGCCCATAGCTCAGCTTGGTAGAGCGCGAGATTCGAGATCTCGACGTCGGAGGTTCAAATCCTCCTGGACCCGGGAACGCCCTGCGCGAAGCCGGCCTCGAGTCGATGGGTGTGGTCCGGGTGAGGCTGTGTTGCTCCCAGGTGAAGGCCAGCAGGTCGTCAGCGGCGTCGTCGAAGGTGACGGCGTTCGTCCGCGGCCCGTTCGCCCCACCTCGCAGCAGGGCTCCTCGCCCCATGTGGCGGTTCGCGCGTGTGCGATCACACCGGCGGTGAAGAGACTTCTTCTTCATCGCGACATCGAAAGGCCCGCAACGCGTGGGGCGTTCGTTTTTCGCTACAGTCGAGCCGTGCTCTCGCTCGTCATCGCGGTCGTCGCAGCTCAGGTCGAGGTTGAGCAGGTGATGCGTTCCGCTGGTGCCGAGCGCGCGACTCGCGTGATTGCGCTGTGCAGGCCGGGCGCTGAGTGGTGGACGGCGAACGAGTCGAACGCCAACGCACTGGCGAGCTGTGAAGCGGCTCTGAGAACCCTGGCGACCGAGACCCACGCGCTGGCGCAGAGCACGCACGATCGAACTCATTCTCTCGAAGCGAGGCGTCTCTACCGCGCGTACCTCGCGGCGTTCGGTCCCGGCCCGCACCTCTCGGACGAGGCCTTCAACCTGACTTTCTACCTGGCCGAGGTGCTCTGGTCGCTCGAGTCCTACGAAGAGGCGATTGAGCAGTACGAAGCGGTCGTCCATTTCGAACTCCCCAACCGTGAGAGCGCCAGGCTCGAAGCCCATCCGCGCTACCGAGAACTCGCCGAGTACGACATCGTCCTCGCGTGGGGAAAGCTGGTGGCCCGTGAGCATGGGCGTCCTGTCGACGATCGAAAAGCGCCACCGATTGGCGCGCGGCGAACTCCACTCTCCCGATTCGAGGCGAAGCTGGTTGGTGCAGCTGACGACTACGTGTTGCGCCACGACGAAGCGGGCGCCGAGGTCGCGCTCGAGGCTGCGTTGGTCTTCGCCGAGCGTGGGCACGTGAGCGAAGCCTTGCTTCGCCTGAAGACCCTCGTCGCCCGCTGGCCGGCTGAACCGTCTGCGCACAAAGCGGCTGCGATGATCGATCGCCTGCAGCAGCCAAAGCGCTGACGCGTCAGTCGCCACGCCTCTGCACGTGAGACAGCGGGCAGTTCTCACGAAGGAGGTCGCCCATGCAGATCGAAGTCATGGTTCACGAGCGCGCGTTCGTCGTCATCGACGGCAAGCCGCAGCGCTTCCTGGGCCCGGGAGTTCACCGCGTCTACGGCTGGCTCAAGCCCGTTCGCATCGAGAAGTTCGCGGTCACCGGGTTGCTCGCCGAGCTCGATGAGCAGCGGCTGGCGCTCGTGCCCGCGTCCGAGCTGCGCGTGCTGTCGCTCGAGAAGCACGAGCGCGCCCTGGTCACCCGTCGCGGCAAGCCGGCCCTGTGGCTCGGCGCCGGCGTTCACCAGCTGTGGACGGTGGATCGTCTCGTCGATCGCAAGACCGGCGAGTCGAAGGATCTCGTGCAGGTCGAGATCTTCGACACCTCGGGCGTCGAGACGAAGGTGCTCCAGCCCGACGTGGCAGCCCTCGCGAAGGCGAAGGACTACGTCGAGATCGTCGCCAACGAAGGCTCGGTCGCGCTCCGCTGGGTCGATGGGCAGCTCGACGCCGTGCTCCCGGCTGGCCGTTACGCGGCCTGGAACACCCAGCGCACCGTGCATTTCTCGGTCATCGATCTGAAGGAGCGTCAGCTGCACGTCACCGGCCAGGAGGTCATGACGAAGGACCGCGTCACGCTGCGGCTCAACGTCTCGGCCTCGTTCCGCGTGAAGGACCCGAAGCGCCTGGCCGTCGTCGCCCGCAACCCGGACGACGTCGTCTACCTGGCGATGCAGCTGGCAGCGCGCGACGCCATCACGCAGAAGACCCTCGACGAGCTGCTGTCGGCCCGTGAGGAACTCTCGAAGCAGATGGCGCCGGCCGTCATCGCGCGCGCCGAGGCCGTCGGTCTCGAGCTGCTCGAGCTCGGCGTGAAGGACGTGGTGCTGCCGGGCGAGATGAAGGACCTGCTGAACAAGGTCATTCAGGCGCAGAAGCAGGCCGAGGCCAACGTCATCCTCCGTCGTGAGGAGACCCAGGCAACCCGGTCGCTCGCTCAGACGGCGAAGGTGCTGGCCGAGAACCCGCTGCTCATTCGCCTCAAGGAACTCGAGGCGTACGGCGAGCTCGCCGGCAAGGTCGGTCAGCTGCACCTCGTGATGGGTGAAGGTGGCCTGCCGAACCTGCAGTTCAACACCAACAAGTGACGTGACGGGAGGCGTGCTGCGAAGGCGCCTCCCGTCGTCATTTCTTCACTTCGACACGTGCCGCCACGCGCCTCGGTCGCTGTAGATGAGGTGCGGCGTGTTGCTCGCGTCGAACGCGAGCCCGCGCACCTCCTGCTGGTTGTTGGTGAAGGTCGAGGCGGCCGAGAGCGAGCCCGAGCTGGGCAGCTCTTCGACCGACCAGACGTTCGGCGCCGTGCGGCGGGCGAGCACCAGGTTGCGGTTGGTGTCGCGCGTGAAGGCGACCGCTGGAGCTCCAGCGCGATCGATCGTCACGTGCACAGGGACGTACCAGTTGATGCCGGTCGGCCCGGTCTCGGTCTCGAGCGTGTTCGTCGCCGGTCGATACACCGAGTAGCTCGGGGTCGACACGATGTGGATGTTGCCGCTCACGTCGGCAGCCATGCGGATGATCGAGGTGGCCGGATAGGCCGGCAGCGTCTGCGGCGTGAAGCCCGGCAGGTTCGAGTAGAGCCGCGGCATCGAGCCTGCGACGCCGATCACGAACACCTGGCCGGAAGCGGTGAGCAACACGTCGGGGCAGCTCACGCCGCTCACGCCGAAGGTGATGATCGAGGTCTCGGCGCTCCACGCGGTCGCGCCAGCCGGAAGTGTCGCCAGGTAGACCTGCGCAGACGTGCACCGAATGGCGTAGGCGTTGCCTGCAGCATCGAAGCGCATGTTCGGGCTACCGACGCTGTTGAAGGCGGGCCCCGTGGACCACGTACCGGCGGCCGAGCGGGTGAAGGGCACGACCGTCGACGTCGCCGAGCCTGAGGTGAACGCATGCGGCTGCTCGTTCACCACGTCGAAGCGCGAACCCGAGATGCTGTACGTCGAGCCTGGCGCGTTGGTCGTCGAGGAGAAGCTGCTCCCGGCGCCAAGGCTGCGATGCTCGGTGGCGTAGCCGTTGGACGACTCGAGCACGTGCATCGAGGTCGAGCCGGCCGCCAACGCGGCGCGCTGGGGCGCGAGCCCGTCGAGAAGCTGGGCGCGCAGAGGCGAGCAGACGCCGGTCGGAGCGCAGAAGCCCGTCGCGCAGCTGCCGCACGAGCCGCCGCACCCGTCGCCACCACACGTGCGGCCAGAGCACATCGGCGCGCAGACCGCAGGAGACGACAGCCGTCGGCCCACCGCGTCCATCACGACGTGACGGCCGTTCTGCCCGGAGTACGAGACGACGCGGTAGAGCTGGGTTCCGTAGGGGACCGTCGTGAGGTTGTCGGGCCAGGCCTCGTTCTGGCGAACCCGAATCATCACGGTCGATCCACCGCCGCTGAGCGCACGTGCGACCCAGATGGCCGGCAGCTCGTTCGCGCGCGTGGCGATCGGCTCTTCGGCGATGGGCTCGCTGTACAGCTTGCCGTTGGCGAGCGACCGCCAGACCCAGCCGAGACCGTCAGTGACCATGGCGCGCGGAACGCCGCCGATGACGCTGAACGAGTCGGGTTTCATCGAGAACCCGCCGCCGCTGAACGGGTTGCCGCGCGAGAAGGGCCACGACGCCCACGTGCCGCCGCTCTTCGTCGCGACCTCGAAGAGGTTCGAGTCTGCGAGCACCCACGGCGCGCCAGCGACGATGCGAAGCGAGGTGGTGTTCGCTCCGTCGGCGAAGACCTGCTCGCTGGTCCACGTCCCGTCTGCCCCGCGAACGGCGAGCTGAACGTTGGTGCCGCCGTAGCTGACCCAGGGTTGCCCGACGGGGCCGAGCGCGATCGACATGCCGGCGCCGCCGTTGGTCGAGATGAGCTCCTTCGGGGCCCAGGTGCCGCCATTGCGGCGGGCGAAGCGCAGGTCGTTGTTCACCGAGTCGTACCAGACGGCCATCGGCTCACCGGCAGCGTCGAGCGCAACGCGGGCCTGGCAGGCGGCTCCCATGCCGACGTCGACCGTCTCTTCCAACCAGCCAGAGGTGGTTCGGCGGCGGAGGCGCACGGTGCCGTTGCTGTAGTTGTTGTACGTGCCGGCCTCTTCGCACCCGACCTGAATGGGCTCACCAGCAGCGTCGAAGATCGTGTCGGTGTTGATGAACACGGGCGGGCTCGCCTGCGGCATGAACTCGAGCGTCCACGAGCCGGCGATGCAGGCGCCGTTGATGCAACCCTGGCTGCAGAGCACCTCGTACTGGGTGTAGCTGCACGTGTTGTTGTTGCAGGTGCCGAGCGGGAACGCGGTGCGCAGGCGGTTGGCGTTGAGACACGTCGACGCGGGCGGAGCGTTGCAGGTCGTTCCGCCGCAGGTCGGCGCGACGCAGGCACCGTTGGAGCAGCTGCCCGGGCACGCGCTGTCGGTGAACGTGTAGCCGCAGGTGCCAGTCGTGCAGGTGCCGCTCGCCGAGTACGTGCGCACCGAGTTGCCGACGCAGGTGGTGGCGGGCGGGGTGGTGCAGGTGACCCCGGCGCAGGGGTCGTTCTGGCAGGCGCCGCTCGCGCAGCCGAACGCGCACATCATGTCCGACGGGGCGTAGCTGCAGCCGCCGCCCGAGCAGCTGCCAGTCGGCGAGAAGCTGCGCAGCGTGGTGGAGTTCAGACACGTGCGCGCAGGAGGCATGTTGCAGGTGACGCCCGTGCACGGGTCGTTCACGCACGCGCCGCTCGCACAGCCGAAGGGACAGGTGGTGTCAGCCGGCGTGTAGCTGCACGCGCCGCCAGCACAGGTTCCGCTCGACGAGAAGCTGCGCAGCGTCGTCGGGTTGAGGCACGTCGAAGCCGGCGGGGTGTTGCAGGTGACGCCCTGGCAGGGGTTGCCGGTGCAGGCGCCGTTCGCGCAGCCGAAGGGGCACGTCGACTCCGCGGCGGTGTAGCTGCACGAACCGCCCGAGCAGCTGCCCGAGGGCGAGAAGCTGCGCAGCGTCGTTGGGTTCACGCACGTCGGCGCGGGAGGCATGTTGCAGGTGACGCCAGTGCAGGGGTTGCCAGTGCACGCGCCGCCCGCGCAGCCGAAGGGACAGGTCGTGTCAGCGGACGAGTAGCTGCACGCGCCGCCCGAGCAGGTGCCGCTGTTGAAGGTGCGCAGCGTCGTCGCGTTGAGGCATGCATTCGCGGGAGGCATGTTGCAGGTGACGCCGGTGCAGGGGTTTCCCGTGCACGCGCCGCCCGTGCAGCCGAAGGGACAGGTGGTGTCAGCGGACGAGTAGCTGCACGCGCCGCCCGAGCAGGTGCCGCCGCTGTTGAAGGTGCGCAGCGTGGTCGCGTTGAGGCAGGTGTTCGCCGGCGGCATGCTGCAGGTGACGCCCTGACACGGGTTGCCGGTGCACGCGCCGTTCGCACAGCCGAAGGCGCAGGTCGTCTCCTGTGAGGTGTAGCTGCACGCGCCGTTGGAGCAGGTGCCCGCGGTCGAGAACGTTCGCAGCGTCGTCGGGTTCACGCACGTCGCAGCAGGCGGCGTGTTGCACGAGACGCCCTGGCACGGGTTGCCGACGCACGCGCCACTCGCACAGCCGAACGCGCACGCGCTGTCCGATGACGCGTAGCTGCACGCGCCGCTGGAGCAGGTGCCGCTCGTCGAGAAGGTGCGCAGCGTGTTGGCTCCGACGCAGGTCGAGGCCGGCGCCATGTTGCAGGTGACGCCCTGGCAGGGGTTGCCGACGCACGCGCCGTTGGTGCAGCCGAACTGGCAGGCGGTGTCGGTCGACGCGTAGCTGCAGGCGCCTCCCGAGCAGGTGCCGCTCGTCGAGAACGTGCGTCGCGTCGTCGCGTTCACGCAGGTCGAGGCGGGCGGCGTGCCGCAGGTGACGCCCTGGCAGGGGTTGCCGACGCACGCTCCCTGCGCGCAGCCGAACTGACACGTCGAATCGACCGGGCTGTAGAGACAGCTTCCGCCCGAGCACACGCCCGCCGCGGTGAAGGCACGCAGGGTGGTTCCGTTGAGGCACGCGCTCGCGGGCGGCTGGTTGCACGTCACGCCCTGGCAGGGATCGTTCGTGCAGCGGCCCGCGACGCAGCCGAAGCGGCAGGTGGTGTCGCTGGGCGTGTAGAGACAGCTGCCCGAGGCGCAGACGCCTTGGGTCGAGAACGTGCGCAGCGTCGTCCCGTTGGAGCAGAAGGGCGCGGGCGGTTGAGCGCATGAGACTCCGGCGCAGGGGTCGTTCGTGCACTGACCGTTGGCGCAGCCGAACTGGCACGTGGTGAGCGTCTCGGCGTAACGGCAGCCACCGTTGTTGCAGGTGCCGTTGGGCGCGTACGACTTGAGCGTCGAGGCGTCGGTGCAGACAGCCGTCGGCGGCGTGCTGCAGGTGACGCCCTGGCACGGGTTGTTCTGGCAGGCGCCGTTCGCGCAGCCGGTGGTGCAGACCTCTTCACGCGAGCCGTACAGACACTGGCCCGAGGCGCAGACGCCGCGCGCGTCGAAGATGCGCAGCTTCGTCGCGTCGAGACACACGCTCGCAGGAGGCGCAGCGCAGGTGACGTTCATGCACGCGTTCACGCCAGCGTCATCGGTCGACGTGCCCGCGTCTTCCGTCACGCCTGCGTCTTCGACGATGCCCGCGTCGTTGGAGCCTGCGTCCATCGGCGTGAGGTTCTCGACGCAACGGCCCTGATCACACCCGCCCGGACACGGCCGCTCGAGCGGCACGAAGGTACAGGTCTCGGAGCAGTCGCCGAGTCCGAGCGCAAAATCGCGCACCGTGGTTGCGTCGGCACAGATGGAAGCTGGCAGCGCGACCGAGCTGCACTTCGTGGCGCAGTCGGGCGGCGTCGTGGTGGTGGGGCAGGCGGAGAGGGCGACGGCAGAGAGCAGAAAAAGTCGAGCCTTCATGGTTCCTGCCCAACCCCGAAGCGCGCCGAAACGTGCAGTCAAAGCAAGGCATTGCCAATTCCAGTGGCATTTCTGGTCCGGGTCCTCACGCCCTCAAGCACCCTGAAGGATTCATGTTTCTGTCGCCCGTCGGACAAAATGCGACATGTGGAAACCATGTAGGTCTCCTTGCGACAATTCAGCATCTCGCCGCACTGACTTCCAAGGACCTCGACCATGCCCGCGATTACGACTTCGACCGTTCGTCCCGCCGTCACCCCTGCCATCTCGATCCCGGTCACTCCGTACGCCGCCTTCCTGCCGATGAAGCTCTCGAAGCTGCGTGACGGTGGCTCGATCATCGTCGACGGCCAGCTGAACAAGTCGGTGAGCGCGAAGGTTCGCATGGACGGCGGCATCAACTCGCCCACGCGTGGCCAGTTCTTCACGTCGACCAAGCACTTCCTCAAGGGTGGCACGGCCGAGCGCCCGATGACGAAGAACGAGCTCGAGGATCTGAGCAAGGCGATCACCAAGCACATGGCGAACACGCCGGGCCGTCAGCCTGAGTACGTCGAGCTCAACAAGCGCATCAAGGAAGCGCTCGCGAAGTTCGGCCCCGCGAAGGTGAACGTCGCGAAGATTCCGACCAGCGTCATCGGCCCGAACGCGAACGCGAGCGTCGAAGGCTCGATGTGGGTCGATCGCATGCCGGGGCCCGGCCCGAAGAGCAACACGGTGCACGTCTCGGCCAAGCTGCAGGGCAACGGCTTCGACGACAGCGCGCCGAACTACGGCGTGAAGAAGATCGAGGTCTACGAGAAGGGCACCAACAAGCTCGTCGCGACCATCAACAACCCGAAAGAGACCGACGCTGGCCGCATCGGCCGCGGCACGCACTACCACGAGTTCGCGCTCTCGATTCCCGGCTCGAAGGTCGACCTGACCAAGCAGTACTCGGTCGTCTTCACCACCACGATCAACGGCTCGGCGCCCAAGCAGGTGCGCAGCGAGTTCATGAACGTCGGCCAGGTGTTCTGAACGTTCCACTTCTCCCTGAGTGAATCGGCCTCGTTCGACATGGTGTCGGGCGGGGCTGGTTCTTTTTCAGCGCCTGTCGAAGTAGAGCGCGCCTCGTGCTGACGCTCGCGCTGACGGTCGTGTTGTCGCAGTCGTTCCTCTCCACGCCCGAAGGGTGGATGCAGGACTGTGGCCTCGAGCAGCCGGGCATGCCGCAGCTCTCGCCGGTGCCTCCGAAGGCCTGGGAGCTTCCCTGGTCGCCGACGGATCCACCTGTCGTGCGTCGCGAGATTCCCGTCGTGCACTACCTGGGTGGCGCGCCGCAGGGCCGCTTCACGAACACGGGCTCGCTGTCGGGCAAGAGCGTCTACCTCTCGGCAGGGCACGGCTTCACGTGGACTAGCATCGGCGGCAACTTCACCTGGACGACCCAGCGCGGGAACACGAACGAGATCGTCGAAGATCTCGTCAGCACTGAGACGGTTCACCAGTGGCTCGTTCCGATGCTCATGAACGCCGGCGCGCGCGTGTTCACCGTGCGTGAGAGCGACACCAACCCGAACCTCGTGCTCGTCGACAATGGAGAGGCGGGCTACTCCGAGATGGGCACCGGGTTTTCCACAAGCTCGTTGATGGCGTGGGGCAGGCCGATGTTCCCGATGGCGGGTGACGTGAACGCGTTCACGGTCGGGAGCAACCGGCTGATGACGATCTCATCGACCGTCACCGCGAGCGCGACGTGGACAGCGCAGATTCCTGCCGATGGGTTCTACGAGGTTTCGATCTCGTACACGGCGTTCACTGCGCGCGTGCCTGATGCGCACTTCATCGTTCGTCACGCGGGTGGAGACTCGCACTTCCGCGTCAACCAGCAGCGGCACGGTGGCACGTGGGTGTCGCTCGGCTCGTTTTATTTCAAGGCGGGCGGCACGGCGCAGGTGGTGGCGCAGAACGACTCCACGAGCCTGCAGAACCCCGCGAACGTCTCGCTCGACGCGGTGAAGTTCGGCGGTGGCCTCGGCCTCATCGATCGCGGCGGTGGCGTGAGCGGGCGAGGGCGCTTCGAGGAGTCGTCGCGCTACCAGGCGCAGTGGGCCGGCGCTCCCGAGACGGCGTACGCACCGCTCGGAAACACTGCAGCGAACGATCGCAACAACGACATCAGCGCGCGGCCCCGCTTCTCGGCGTGGGTGCACGAAGCGAATGAGCCCGCCGTCTACGTCGCATGGCACACGAACGCGGCGAACGGCGCGGCCCGCGGAACGCAGACCTACGTGTACGGCACCGACGGTGTGGGCCTCTGCTCACTTGCCACCGAGTACGCGGGCTTCGCCGGCAGCCGTGAGCTCGCCGACTTTCTGCGCGGTGAGCTGGTGAACGATTTGCGTCAGGACGCGGGGTGGAACGAGCCCACGTGGCGCGACTACGGAACGCTCTGCGCGAACTTCGGAGAGCTGAACACTTCGAACAACAACGAGTTCCCCAGCGTGCTGATGGAGATCGCCTTTCACGACAACGCGACCGACGCGAATCGCCTGAAGGAGCCGCAGTTCCGCTACATCGCGGCGCGCGCGATCATGCAGGGCATCATTCGGTACTTCGCGAGCGTCGACATGGTGACGCCGGTGTTTCCGCCCGAGCCTCCTGTTCGGCTGCGCGCGCGAAACGTGATGAACGGAAGCGTCGAGCTCGCCTGGAGCGCTCCGCCTGTCGACGTGCAGGGCGTTGGTGGCCAGGCCGCGACGAAGTACCGCGTGTACTCGAGCGACGACGGGCTCGGCTGGGACGAAGGCGTCGAAACGATGATGACGACGTACGAGGTCGCCTTGCCGCCCACGAGCGCGAAGTACTTCCGGGTCGCAGCCGTGAACGCAGGCGGAGAGGGCATGCCGTCGGCCGTCGTCGGGGCCCGCGCGGGTCAGCCGCTCGCGTTGCTGGTGAATGGCTTCGATCGATCGGAGGCGACGCAAGCGCAGCTCGAGGCGTTTCCTTCCCGGTTCAGCCTCGGCACGGTGACGCGCGTCTACCCGCGAAGGGTCAACGATGGCTCGTACGTACGGGTGCATGGCGATGCGCTCGACTCGCTCGCGTGGGGCTTCGACAGCGCGACCGATGACGCCATCGAAGGCGGTCAGGTGGTGCCCTCGACGTATGGCGTCGTCAGCTGGATCGGTGGGCGAGGGAAGGCGGGCGGAGGGGCTCCGTCGACGGTCGCGCAGACCGCGCTGCGCACCGCCATGCAGGGTGGAACGCGGGTGATCTTCAGCGGCGAGTCGGGCGGCAACCTGACCTTCCTGACCGACTTCGGCTCCGCGACCGTGGGCACTGGCGCGGTCTCGCGATCGCTCTCGGGCGTCGGTCCGCTTGCTGGCCTCTCGTGGACGCTCGATGACGGCACGAACGGCACCTACGACGTGATCGGAAACCCCGATGGTGGCCCGTTGGATGTGGTGAGCCCCGTGGGATCCGCGCAGCGCCTCGCGTCGTTCGGAAGTGGAGCGGCCGCCGCGTCAGGTGTGGCGGGTCGCTCCGCGCTGCTCGGGTTTCCACTCGAGTCGATCGTGAGTCGGGCGACGCGCATCGAGGTGTACCGACGGCTGCTGATGTTCGCGACCGATGGAGGCTCGGACTCCGATGGCGGCACGTTCGTCGAGCCTGACGCGGGCGCAGGCGGTGGAGCGGCTGGCGGAGGGAACGCAGGCGGAGGGAACGCAAGCGGAGGCAGCGCGGCTGGCGGTGCAGCAGGAGGCTCGTCAGCTGGTGGTGAGGCAGGTGGCGGGAGTGCCGCTGGAGGGGAGGCGGGTGGCGGAACGTCAGGGCCGTTCCTTCCCGATGGTGGCGCGGTGGTGCGTCGGCAGCTCGCCTTCCGAGGCGGAGGCTGTGAGAGCGCTCCGACGTCGATGCTCGTCGCGCTACTCGGTGTGATCGGCCTGCTGCGCCGGAGGCGATGAAGCCGTTCCTCGTCGTTCAGGCGTCAGGTCGCGCTCGTGTCGGCGATGTCGTCGCGGCTTCGGCGCCGCTGCGGGAGACCAACGACTGCGTCTGCACTCGTCCCGGAGATGGATGCGTTCTCTATCGTGAGGCGTTGCCCGCAACTGCGCTCGCGCGGGGCGGTGAGCGCGATGTTCGCCACTTCGTGCGGCGTTGCGCCGATGAACGCTTCGGCCCGCTGGTCGTGCAGTTCACGGGAGTGCTCGCGACTATCGATCCGCTGTCCCTCGTCTCGCGGGGCGCGCCGCAGAACGAGTACGAACCGGAGGCGCGGACCATCTTGCTCGGACTTCAGGGCCGCAACCTTCGTCACGTCGAGCAGGTGATCGACGCTGAGTTCGTTCACTGGTTCGGCAAGTCGATGCGGCTCGGCCCGGACCAGATCAGGCGGATTGCGAGAGGGCTGGTCGTGTTGCTGCCCTCGCGCCTTCGCCTCAGCGGCCACTTCCTCCACCGCTCCTTGCCCGCGTCGAGGAACCCGGCGTCAGGCAGAATCGGGCACGTTCGCGCACGCCCATGAACTGACGACCACAGCATTCCGAACACTCGCCGATCGTCGTGATGGGGCACGCGCAAACCCGCTTCTGGCCCTCCCGTCAACGCAGCACTTGCCTCGGGGCGTTCCGTGGGAAACGAAGGAGCCAGATGCGGCTCCTGCTCACAACAACGGTCCTGCTCACGTTCACCTGTACTCCCATCATGCCGTTCAAGCCCGACGCGGGTGAGGACGGTGGCACAGCGGCCGGCTCTGCTGGTGGGTCGAGCTCAGGCGGAGCTGCAGGTGGAGTGACAGCTGGCGGCTCCAGTGCCGGTGGTGCGAGCGCAGGTGGTTCGACTGCAGGTGGCGCGAGCGCGGGTGGTTCCACGGCGGGTGGGGCGAGCGCCGGCGGCACAGCAGGCGGCTCGTCGTGTGGCTGCACCGCTCCCTCGAACGCGACACCGCTGTGTACCGACGGTGGTTGCGACTTCGCCTGTGCGTCCGGCTTCCACCGCTGCGGTACTCACTGCGCGGCCGATGACTCGGTACTCGAGTGCGGCTCGATGTGCTCGCTCTGTCCTGACAACGGCGGCTCGGCGTCCTGTTCGCTCGGCATGTGTGGAGTCACCTGCGCTCCCGATCGCGCGAAGTGCTCCGGCGCCTGCGTGCCCGAGAGCAACACGCAGTGTGGCCCCGCGTGCGCGTCGTGCCAGTCACCTGCGCAGTGTCGCAACGGGCAGTGCGTACAGGACTGTCCGCTGGGACAGGTGCTGGTGAACGGGCAGTGCTCGGAGGGCCGCGCGGTCGGGCTCGGAAACCTGCACGGCTGTGCGCGCCACGATGGCGGCGTCGTGTGCTGGGGCACTGGCGTCAGCACCGGCTCTCTCGGCAGCGGAATGGATGGAGGCCGCAACCCCCAGTGGGTGACAGGGCTCGGCGACGTCACGTCGCTCGGTCTCGGAGACAACTTCAGCTGCGGGCTCCTCCCCTCGGGCTCCGTGCGCTGTTGGGGCGAGAACATGTTCGGCCAGGTCGGCAACGGCGGAACGAACAACGCGTACACACAGCAGGTGACGGTCGCGTCGAACGTGAACGCCTTCGGAGCCGGCGCTCGTCACGCCTGTGCGCTCTTCGACGACGCTGGCGTCTCGTGCTGGGGCATGGGCGTCAACGGTCAGCTCGGCGCAGGCGGCTTCCCGCTCGCCGTTCGCGCGCCGCAGCCGATGTCGCTCGATGCAGGGGTGAGCGCGCTCTTCGTCGTGAACGACGGCACCTTGACGCAGCACCAGGAGCGCGGGCTGCGGCTGACTGGAGACATTCCTTTCTACAGCGTCAGCGCGATGGTCCCGACTCCAGTGGCCATCGGCGACGGCGGCGTTCGGGTCATTCGCACGAGCGCCAACCATGGCTGTCTGATTCGCAGCAACCGGTCGCTCGAGTGCTGGGGGCGCGGCTTCGAAGGCCAGCTGGGAACGCCGGTCGCCATCACCAACGCTCAACCGCTGCGCGCGGTGCCGGGGCTCGGCGAGGTGTTCGATGTCTGCACGGGCCAGTCCTTCACCTGCGCGTTGATCGCCGACGCTGGCGTGCGCTGCTTCGGCGCGGGCGGGTTCGGTCAGCTCGGTGGTGGAAACTTCAATGCGTCAACGGTGCCAGTCGAGGTGCTGGGTCTTCCGCCGGCGACGCAGCTCGCCTGTCACTACCAGACCGTGTGCGCGCTCACCGCGCAGGGCGTGTACTGCTGGGGCGACAACGCGTTGGGGCAGTTGGGCGTGACGACTCCGATGTCGAGCGCGTCGCCGATCGCCGTGCCGATGCCGTGAACGCAGGAGCGTTCCTCGACGACGAATCGAACCCTCGCTCGTGTTGCCCGTCCGTCACAGTGCCACGCGCAGAGAATGCGTAGCTCCCGGCTTCGCGCACGCGCGTTGACTCACTGATGCTCGACACCTAAACGGACCACGCCACTGGTTTTCTCTCACGCAACAAAGGAGCACGTCATGGCCATCAAGTTCGCGATCAACGGGTTCGGCCGCATCGGCCGCATGGTTCTGCGCGCCGCACTCTCGCGCAAGGAGCAGGACATCGAGATCGTTGCGATCAACGACCTCGACAAGCCGGCGATGCTGGCGCACCTCTTCAAGTACGACTCCGTGCACCGCAACTGGCCGGGCACCGTGAGCCACAGCGAGAACAGCATCACCATCGACGGGAAGACCTACCGCGTCACCGCCGAGAAGGACGCCTCGAAGCTGCCCTGGAAGGAGCTCGGCGTCGACGTGGTGCTCGAGTGCTCGGGCAAGTACACCTCGCAGGAGAAGGCCGTGCTGCACCTGCAGGCCGGCGCCAAGAAGGTGCTGATCAGCGCGCCCGGCAAGGGCGTCGATCTCACGGTCGCCTTCGGCATCAACCACTCGCTCTACGATCCGGCGAAGCACCACACGATCTCGAACGCCTCGTGCACCACGAACTGCCTCGCGCCCGTCGCGAAGGTGCTCCATGACTCGTTCGGCATCGAGCGCGGCCTGATGACGACGATTCACTCGTACACGAACGATCAGCGCATTCTCGATCTCATGCACGAAGACCCGCGCCGCGCCCGCGCTGCCGCGCTCTCGATGATCCCCACCTCGACCGGCGCCGCGAAGGCCATCGGCGAAGTGATCCCCGAGCTGAAGGGCCGCCTCAACGGCGCCGCCATTCGCGTGCCGACGCCGAACGTCTCGCTCGTCGATCTCACGGTGAACCTCAAGAAGTCGACCACGGTCGACGAGGTGCACAAGGCGATGAAGGCGGCGGCCGACGGCCCGATGAAGGGCGTGCTCATGTTCGACACCGAGCCCACCGTCAGCGTCGACTACAACGACAACCCGCACTCCTCGATCTTCGACTCGACGCAGACCCAGCTCATCGACGGCAACTTCCTCAAGATCTTCGCCTGGTACGACAACGAGTGGGGCTACTCGATGCGCATGGTCGACGTCGCGAAGTTCCTCGTCTCGAAGAAGTGAGCGGGAGCCACGACCATGTCCGTCAAATATCTCGATGAGCTCACGCTTCAGGGCAAGCGCGTCTTCATTCGTGTCGACTTCAACGTGCCGCTCGATGATCAGCAGCACATCACCGACGACACGCGCATTCGTGAAGCGATGCCCACGATTCGCAAGGCGCTCGAGCTCGGCGGCAAGGTCGTGCTCGCGTCGCACCTCGGGCGTCCCAAGGGCGCCGACAAGAAGCTCTCGCTGCTCCCCGTCGCCAAGCGGCTCGCCGAGCTGCTGGGCAAGGAGCACGAGGTGCTCATGGCCGACGACTGCGTCGGCGAGGGCGTCGGCAAGATGGCCAAGGAGCTCAAGCCCGGCCAGGTGCTGATGCTCGAGAACCTGCGCTTCCACAAACAGGAGGAGGCCAACGACGAGACGTTCGCCCGCGAGCTCGCGAGCTTCGCCGATGTCTACTGCAACGACGCCTTCGGCACGGCCCACCGCGCGCACGCGTCGACCGCTGGCATGGCGGCCTTCGTGAAAGAGAAGTGCGCCGGCTTCCTGATGCGCAAGGAGATCGAGAAGCTCGGGAAGATCGTGAAGAACCCCGAGAAGCCGTTCGTGGTGGTGCTCGGCGGCGCGAAGGTCTCGGACAAGATCAAGGTCATCGAGAACCTGCTGCCGAAGTGCAACGTCATGCTGATCGGCGGCGCGATGGCCTACACGTTCCTGAAAGCCCAGGGCGCCAGCGTCGGCAAGAGCCGCGTCGAAGAAGACAAGCTGCCGCTCGCGCTGCGCCTCATCGACCTCGCGAAGCAGCACGGCGTCGAGCTGGTGCTGCCCGTCGATCACGTCGTGGGCAGCTCGCCTGACGAGAAGAGCGAAGCGATCGACGTGCCCGATCGCAACATTCCCGCCGACAAGATGGGCCTCGACATCGGCTCGAAGACGCGCGCGCTCTTCACCCAGCACATTCGCAACGCGAAGACGGTGCTGTGGAACGGGCCGATGGGCCTGTTCGAGGTGGCGAAGTTCTCCGAGGGCACCAAGTCGGTGGCCACGGCGATGGCGCTCAACACAGGCGCGCTCACGGTGGTCGGCGGCGGAGACTCCGCTGCGGCCATCAACGAGTTCGGCCTCGCCTCGAAGATCTCCCACGTCTCGACGGGCGGCGGTGCGTCGCTCGAGCTGCTCGAAGGTCTCAAGCTGCCCGGTATCGCTGCCCTGGAGTGACACACATGACGACGCGTCGCTGCTTCATCGCTGGCAACTGGAAGATGAACAAGACGGTCACCGAGTCGCTCGCGCTCGCGCGGGAGCTTCGTGGCCTGGTCTCGATGGTGCGGCACGTGGACATCGCGGTGGCGCCGACGTTCCCGGCGCTGCACCCGGTCGCCAAGGCGCTCGAGGACTCGAACATTCAGGTGGCAGGGCAGCACTGCCACGCCGAGGCCTCGGGTGCGTTCACGGGTGAGACGGCCGCGCCGATGCTGAAGGACGCGGGCTGCTCGTGGGTGATCCTCGGGCACAGCGAGCGCCGGCAGTTCTTTCAGGAGACCGACGCGGGCGTGAACCGGAAGGTCGGCGCGGTGCTGAAGGCGGGCCTGCTGCCGATCATCTGCGTGGGTGAGACGCTGGCCGAGCGGGAAGCCAACCGCATGCTCGAGGTCGTCTCGACGCAGGTGAAGGGCTGCCTCGACGGCTTCAAGGCCGACGTCGGCGGCTCCTTCGTCATCGCCTACGAGCCGGTGTGGGCGATCGGCACGGGCAAGACGGCGACGTCACGCCAGGCGCAGGAAGTTCACGCGCACATTCGCTCGCTGCTGACCGGCCTCTGGGGCGCGGAGACGGCCGCGAAGGTTCGCATTCAGTACGGCGGCTCGGTGAAGGCCGACAACGCGGCCGAGCTGTTGTCACAGGCCGACATCGACGGAGCGCTGGTCGGTGGCGCTAGCCTCAAGGCCGCCGACTTCGCCGCCATCATCAAGGCCAAGCCCATCGGCTGATCGGAAGGTTCGGAGTCGCTTGCAGTTCGGCTCCGACCGACCTAAGCCGCCCGTCCCTATGTTGGCTTTCTTCACGACCGTTCACGTCCTTCTCTGCGTCTTCATGATCTTCGTGATCCTTCTGCAGCCCGGGAAGGACGCAGGCATGGGCGCGGCTCTCGGTGGTGGCGCTGCCACCTCGGCTTTCGGTGGCCGTGGTGCCGTCACGTTCCTCGGCAAGGTGACCGCCGCGTGCGCCGTCGCTTTCTTCATGACCTCGCTTGGCCTCTCGCTCGTCGGTCTCAAGACGTCGGCGGTCGGCAAGTCGTCGCTCGTCGCCAAGCAGCACGAAGAGGCTGACAAGGCGAAGGCCGAGGCTGACGCGAAGGCGAAGGAAGAGGCGAACAAGGCTGCTCCGGCGCCCGCGACGGTTCAGCAGGGCAATCCCACGACGCCGCCTGCTCCGGCGCCTGCGCCCGACGCTCCCAAGGTCACGCCCTGAGATTTTTCTCTTTCGGCGGTCAGGTCTTCTGGTAGAGGGCCGTCCGCCGGAAGCGCAGCACGACAACTGAATGACCTCGCCCAGGTGGTGAAACTGGTAGACACACCAGCTTGAGGGGCTGGCGCCGCGAGGCGTGAGGGTTCGAATCCCTCCTTGGGCACACAAAACCTGCGAGCGATCGCAGGTTTTTTCGTTTCTGGAGCATCACCAGAGATCGTCGCCGGGAAAATCGGCGGCAGCCCACGCCAGCGTCTCGTCCACCACGCGGCGAACGAGCCCGGTGAGCTCAGGGAGCTGGTGACGCAACCACTGCTCGCCCTCCATCGTGGTCGGGAGTGACAGTCGCGGGTTCGTCTGATCAGCACACGCCACGCCCCACGCGACGAGCTCTGCAGCGCCTTCGACGCCGATCGCGACCGCCGCACGAATCGGAGCTCGCAGCAGCTTCGGCACCAGGTGGGGACGCAGCGCGCAACCCGGCGCGATGATCGCGAACGAGCACCCCACGAAATCGATCGCGTTCGTGCCCGAGAAGGTCTGGCGAATCTGCGAGGAACGTGGCATCGCTGGCCCACGGCGTGATGGCCTCGAGCTCGTAGAAGCGTCGCAAGCGATCGAGGCTCGGCACCGACGACCAGGGCTGGGCACTCGGGCGCATGAGCCCTGGGGACGGCGCGAACGGTCGGCGCTGACCCGCGCATCGGAGCGGTATGGCGCACGAGATCTTCTCTTGGCTGCACCAAGCTCGGTGCCCTCGACTGACCGAGTTCGGTTTGCGCGTTCGAGCCTGATGTACGTCAACCGCTTCGGCCTCTGACGAATGGAAGGTCGCAGACCGAATCGGGAACTCGTCGCGAGGAGGCGGTCGACGGCGTGCTGCTACGTCTGCGCCGCTTGGCTGTTGGTACGCAAGCTCTGCGTGGAAAACGGAACCTCGAGTTGATCTGACACGCGGTGAGCGGGGCGGCGTATGCGTTGCACACGGCGCTGGTCGACATGCTCGACGATCTCATTCTGGGAATGGCGGGCGCGGGAGGAGACGGGGTTGTCAGCGCGGGCGAATCATTGCTCTCTGCTGCTTCCTCTGAGGGCTACCACGCGCTCATGACGAAGAGCTTCGGCTCGCAGATCCGTGGCGGCGAGTCGTCCTGTCGCGTGCGGCTCTCGACGAAGAAGGTGCTCAACCCCGGCGGCGCGCTCGATGTGATGGTCGCGCTCAACTGGGAAGACTTCTTCAAGTTCGGCGCAGAGCTGCCGCTCAGCGTCAACACCGTGCTCATTTACGAAGAGAAGGCCGGCCCTCCGCCCGAGACGCTCGCGGCGCGTGGCGTCGTCCCCAAGGAGCTGGTGCCCGTCGGCATCACCGAGCTCACCAAGAAGTCGGCAGGCTCGGACAAGTCGAAGACGTCGGTC
Organism: Archangium gephyra; assembly: GCA_943370055.1. Lineage (GTDB taxonomy): Bacteria > Myxococcota > Myxococcia > Myxococcales > Myxococcaceae > Xiheimicrobium > Xiheimicrobium gephyra_A. The sequence goes on along the minus strand of CALRPN020000002.1, from coordinate 311,938 downwards.
GTGCTGGGCCTGCTCTCGGGCTGGTTCGGCATTCCTTCGGAGGCGATCAGCCGCGGCCTCAAGAAGAAGTTCGGCAACAAGGGCGAAGGCCTGCTCGAGGCCAACGAGAAGGCGCTCGCGGCTGGCATCGAGTACGCGAAGTCGCACCCGCTGCTGGCGCCGCACGAGATCGCGAAGCCGCAGGGCACTCCCGGCTCGAAGATGCTCTGCGACGGCAACGACATGTGCGCCGCAGGAGCGCTCTTCGCCGGCGTGAAGTTCTTCGGCGGCTACCCCATCACGCCCTCGACGGAAGTGATGCAGACGCTGACGAAGGAGATCTGGAAGTACGGCGGCACGGTGCTGCAGTGCGAAGACGAGATCGCCGGCCTCGGCGCGACCGTCGGTGCCTCGTTCGCGGGCAAGAAGTCGATGAGCGCGACGAGCGGCCCCGGCATGGATCTCAAGACCGAGATCCTCGGGCTCGCCACCATCGCCGAGCTGCCGCTGGTGCTGCTCAACGTGCAGCGCGGTGGCCCGTCGACCGGCCTTCCCACCAAGCCGGAGCAGGGCGACCTCTTCCAGGCGGCCTTCTCGGGTCACGGCGACGTGCTGCGCCCCGTGCTCGCGCCGACCGACGTCGAAGACACGTTCCGCACGACGGTGGAGTGCTTCAACATCGCCGAGCAGTACCAGACGCCGGTCATCCTCCTGTCGGATCAGGAGATCGCGCAGCGCAAAGAGGCCGTCGATCTCATCGACACCTCGAAGATGGAGATCATCGAGCGCAAGGTGCCCACCGAGGCCGAGCTCGCCGCGAAGCCGTACTCGCGCTTCGCCCTCACCGAGAGCGGCGTCAGCCCCATCACGTACCCGGGGCTCAAGGGCGGCACGTACCTGGCGGCCGGCATCGAGCACAACGAGAAGGGCGACCCCACCTCGAGCGGCACGATGCACGCGAAGATGAACGCCAAGCGCTTCCGCAAGCTCGAGCCGCTGAAGAAGCGCGCCGATCTCTTCGAGGTGCAGGGCAACCCGAATGCCCAGCTCGGTCTCATCGCCTGGGGCAGCACCGCCGGGGTCGCGCGTGAAGCTGTTCAGCTCGCCAAGGCCGAAGGCCACGACGTGAAGCTGCTGGTGCCGTACCTGCTCTACCCAATCGCCGAGCAGGTCTACGCGAACTTCTTCGAGTCGCTGAAGCACGGGCTCGTCGTCGAGCTCTCGCACCAGGGCCAGCTGTACCGGATTCTTCGCATGTTCACCGAAGTGCCGAAGGGCGTGCGCAGCTTCACCCGCGACGGCGCCAATCCGTTCCAGCCCATCGAGCTCGTGAAGAAGCTCGTCGATCTGAAGGGACTGCCGTCATGAACGCTCCTCTGTTCCAGGCGAAGGACTACAAGAGCGAGCTCAAGCCGATCTGGTGCCCGGGCTGCGGTGACTTCGGCGTGCTGCAGGGCCTCTACCGCGCGCTCTCGGCCATCGGCCGCCCCCCGCACGAGGTGGCCTTCATCTCGGGCATCGGCTGCTCGTCGCGCATTCCCGGGTACACGACCGCGTACGGCTTCAACACCGTGCACGGCCGCTCGTTGCCGATCGCCCAGGGCGTGAAGCTCGCCAACCCCGAGCTGCTCGTCGTCGTCGCTGGCGGTGATGGTGACGGCTTCTCGATCGGCGGTGGCCACGTCGCTCACGCCGTGCGCCGCAACATCGACCTCACGTACCTGGTGATGGACAACCAGGTGTACGGGCTCACCAAGGGCCAGCTCTCGCCGACCTCACCGAAGGGCCTCGAGACCGTCACCTCGCCGCTCGGCAGCCTCGAAGACCCGATCAACCCGCTGCTCTACATGCTCGCGTACGGCGCGGGCTTCGTGGCGCAGGCGACTCCGGCAGACATGCCCGGCATGTCGGCGCTGATCGAAGAGGCCATTCGCTACCCCGGCTTCTCGTTCGTGAACATTCAGTCTCCGTGCGTGACGTTCGGCGAAGACGATCAGCAGCTGAAGGCGCACAAGACGAAGATGAAGACGCTGGCGAGCCTCGGGCACGACTCGACGAACCAGCTCGCCGCGATGGACCTCGCCCGCGCGTACGGGAAAGAGCTCTACACGGGCGTCTTCTACCGAAACCCGAACCCACCACCGAGCTACGAGTCGCTCGTGAAGCTGCGCCAGGCCGAGCAGTCGAAGAAGGCCCGTGCGCGTCATCAGATCCTCGAAGCCTATCTGCAGAAGTGAGGGGGCCGTCGTGACCAGGCAGCAGCAGACACCCAGCATCGACTTCACCATCCTGACCCTGAAAGACGCGCTCGATCTCGCCGTGCTGATCGAAGAAGAGGCGCGCGATCGCTACGAAGAGTTGTCCGCCCAGCTCGTGCTTCACCGCACGCCCGGTGCGGCAGCGTTCTTCGCGAAGATGGTTCGCATCGAAGAGCTGCACCGCAAGCAGCTGATCGAGCAGCGACACAAGGCGTTCGGTGACGCTCCGGTCGGCGTGCGGCGCGAGATGATCTTCGACGTCGAGGCGCCCGCGTACGACGAAGTGCGCATGAACATGACGACGCGCCAGGCGCTCGAGACCGCGCTCAAGAGCGAAGAGAAGGCGCATGCCTTCTTCGTCTCGGTGCTCCACAACGTGCAGAACCCCGAGGTTCGAAAGCTCTTCGAAGAGCTGCGGGACGAAGAGGTCGAGCACCAGGAGTTGGTGAAGGCCGAGCTCGCGAAGCTGCCTCCAGGAGATCCCCTCGAGGGCATCGACGTCGGAGACGGCCCCGCACCGCACTAACGATCGGATCACGTCATGACTGCTGGTCTCGCGCTGCTCGCCTTCCTCCTGATCGCCGTCGCAGTGTCCGGAACCCTGCTGGTGGTGGCGAAGATCCTCCGCGTCGTCTCGACGAAGAACGAGCCACTCAAGGAGCAGACGTACGAGTGCGGTGAAGTGCCCTCGGGCCTGGCCTGGGTGCGCTTTCACGCGCGCTACTACGTCGTCGCGCTCTTCTTCGTGCTCTTCGACATCGAGACGGCGTTTCTGCTGCCGTGGGCCACGATCGTGAAGGAGGCCGGCGTGACCGGACTCGTCGCGGTCGGCTCGTTCGTGGTGGTGCTGATGCTCGGCTGGGTGTGGGCGAGCCGCAAAGGAGCGCTCCAATGGCAGTGAGCGAGACACCGCCCGTCGTGGTGCCGGCGCCGAGCCTGCGCACCGTCGACACGGGCACCAACTTTCGTCACCCGCTGTACCAGGTGCTGCTCGAGACGCCGGGGCTGACGGTCGGCACCGCTGCGCTCGACGACCTGATGACGTGGGGCCTCACGAACGCCATGTGGATCTTCCCCATGGCGACGAGCTGCTGCGGCATCGAGTTCATGGCGACCGCCGCCAGCCGCGTCGACATCGACCGCATGGGTGTCATCGTGCGCGCCACGCCGCGCCAGGCCGACGTGATGGTCGTCGCCGGCACCATCACTACGAAGATGGCGCCGCGCGTGCTGAAGCTCTGGGAGCAGATGCCCGAGCCGAAGTGGTGCATCGCGATGGGCTCGTGCGCGATCTCGGGCGACTTCTACCGAAACCTCTACTCGGTCGTTCCTGGCGTCGACACGTTCCTGCCCGTCGATGTCTACGTGCCGGGCTGCCCACCGAACCCCGAAGCGCTCATGCACGGCATGATGCGGCTGCAGGAGAAGGTGCGGCGGCAGCGCAAGGGCGAGAACGTGGTGCCCGAGGTGAAGCCCGAGCTGCTGAAGATCACCCAGCCCTCGGTCCCGCGCCTGACCGATCCTTCGCGGCCTACGGAGCAGTCGCACCAGCAGGAGATGTCTTCTGATGATCCGACGAACACCGAGGAGACCGCCGCGCTGGTGGTGCCGATCGGTGAGGCGCCCACGCTCGCGCCGCTCGTCGCGCCCGACTTCGAAGGGCTGCTCAAGGAGCTGGGCGTTGCCACGCTTCCGACCGATGGGCCGCCGATCATTCCGGCCGCGCAACACCTGGAGCTTGCGCGCCGGCTGAAGGCGATTGGGTACAAGCAGCTCGTCACCATCGCGGCTTCGCACTGGCCCGCAGGCAAGGGCCGCAAAGGCGCCGACGCGACCGAGGTCGAGCACTACGAGATCGCGTTCGCGGTGCGCACCATCGGTCAGGGGTCGCGCGTCGCGAGCTGGGCTGTGAAGGCGCTGCCGACCGAGCCGGTGCTCACCATCAGCGGCATCTACGCAGGCGCCGACTGGCAGGAGCGCGAGCAGTTCGATCTCGTCGGCGTGAAGTTCGCGGGTCACCCCGATCTGCGCCGAATCATGTTGGCCGAGAACGCCGACTACCACCCGCTGCGGCGCGAGTTCCCTGCCGACGCCCACGCAGCGCCCTGGAGGTGACCGCGATGACTCAACTGATCACCGCGACCGCCCACAAGCGCGTCAACCCGTACCTCTCGATCGACGAGCTCGACTCCGAAGCCGAGCTGATGCTGCTGCACTTCGGGCCGCAGCACCCGTCGACCCATGGCGTGTTCCGCATGGACCTGTACCTCGACGGCGAGATCATCGTGAAGGCCGTGCCGTACTGCGGCTACCTGCACCGCGCCGTCGAGAAGCTCTGCGAGAAGTTGGCGTACGTGCAGCTCACGCCGATCGTCGACAAGAACGACTACGTCTCGCCGATGACCAACGAGCAGGCGCTCGTGATGGCCTTCGAGACGATGCTGAAGCTCGAGGTGCCGCGCCGCGCGAGGTGGATGCGGTCGCTCTTCGCCGAGCTGCAGCGCATCGCTTCACACCTGCTCGCGATCGGCACGTTCTCGCTCGATCTCGGTGGCGCGCTCGGTGGCGGCTCGACCGTCTTCATTCACTGCTTCCGCGAACGAGAGCTCATTCTCGATCTCTTCGAAGACGTGACCGGCGCGCGGTTTCACTACAACACGCACACCATCGGCGGAAATCGGCACGACCTGCCGGCGGGGTGGGGCGCGAAGGTGAAGTCGGCGCTCGACATGATCGAGTCGCGGCTGCCCGAGTACGGAGCGATGACGCTCGAGAACCGCATCTTCCAGCAGCGCACGAAGAACGTCGGCGTGCTCGATGGAGAGCTCGCGCTCGAGCTGGGCATCACCGGGCCGAACCTGCGCGCGTCGGGCGTCGATCACGATCTGCGGCGTGACGCGCCATACAGCGCCTACGACGAGGTGAAGGTGAACGTCGCGGTCGCGAAGGGGGGCGATTGTTACGCGCGCTCCGAGGTTCGCGTGGCGGAGATCAGAGAGAGCATTCGCCTCTGCCGCCTCTTCGTCGACGGCATGCCTGAAGGACCGATCAACTCGGGCAAGCCGACCAAGCTGCCGGTGCAGACGAAGATTCCCGTCGGGCAGACCTACGTCGGCATCGAGACGCCGCGTGGCGAGCTGGGCACCTGGCTCATCGCCGATGGAACGCAGAACCCGTATCGGCTCAAGATTCGGCCGCCGTCGCTGCACTCGTTGTCGGCGCTCCCGTACATCCTTCCCGGGCAGACGGTGAGTGACGCGGTCGCGATTCTCGGTTCGCTCGACCCGATCATGGGGGAGGTCGACCGATGAACGAGTTCCTGCAAGGCGGGCTCTATGGCGGCGGCATCATCGTCGCGATCATGACGAGCCTGCTCTTCGTGCTCTGGACCGAGCGGAAGATGGCGGCGCGCATGCAGAGCCGCATCGGGCCGAACATCATCGACCCGCTCGGGTTTCTGCAGGCTCCGGCCGACGTGCTGAAGCTGCTGCAGAAGGAAGACATCATTCCCGAGAAGGCCGATCGCGCGCTCTTCAACTACGCGCCGGTGCTCGGAGCGGCGGTGGCCATCGCGGTCGCTGCGGTGGTGCCGTTCTCGGCGACCATCGTCGGAGCGGACCTCGACGTCGGCGTGCTCTACCTGCTGGCTGTCGGAGCCATCGGCGTGTTGCCCGTGTTCGCGGCAGGGTGGGGGAGCAACAACAAGTTCGCCCTGCTCGGCGCGATGCGTGCGATCGCCCAGTCGGTCTCGTACGAGGTGCCGCTGGTGCTCGCTGCGCTGGTGCCCGTGATCCTCACCGGGTCGATGAAGGTGAGCGAGATCGTCGCCTTCCAGCAGACTCATCACTGGCTCATCGTGTGGCCGTTCTTCCTCGGCATTCCCGCGTTCGTGCTCTTCATGCTCGCGATGCTGGCGGAGTCGAACCGCATTCCCTTCGACATTCCCGAAGCCGAGAGCGAGCTCGTCGCCGGCATCACCACCGAATACACCGGCATGAAGTTCGGCCTCTTCTACATGGCCGAGTACCTCCACACGGTGATCGCGTCGGCGGTTGCCGCGTCGTTGTTCCTCGGTGGGTACGACGGGCCGTTCGCTCCAGGCGTGTGGTGGATGGTCGTGAAGACCTTCGGCCTGGTGGTGGCGATCTACTACCTGCGCTGGTCGCTGATGCGGTTCCGGTCGGATCAGCTGATGGCGTTGTGCTGGCGGTGGCTGGTGCCGACGGGCGTAGTGCTCGTCGTCGGGTCGGCCCTCTTCGTCGTCTTCGCAGGCTGAGGGAGAACGCCATGCGCCACTTCCTCGATGCCCTGAAGAACGTCACGACCATCGCGAAGAGCTTTGGCCGGAAGCCGACGACCGTTCAGTTTCCGAAGGAGCTTCGCCCTCGCGCCGAGCGGTACCGCGCGAGCTTTGCCCTGCTGCATGAGGCCGATGGAGACGAGGCGTGCATCGGCTGTCTGCAGTGCGAGCGCATCTGCCCGTCGAAGGTCATCAGCATCAAGGGGCCGGCGAAGAAGGACTCTCCGATTACGGGGAAGAAGCGCAGCTACGCAGACGACTTCACCCTCGATCTGTCGGCGTGCATCTTCTGTGAGCTGTGCGTGCAGGTTTGTCCCGCCGACGCGATCGTGATGACGCGTGAGCAGGAGGAGCCGGCGTACGGTCGTGAGTCGCTCGTGCTGACGATGGCGAAGCTCTACGAGAACGAGAAGACGAAGACGCGCTCGTGGGGTGATGGGACGAAGTTGATGGAGATGCAGGTTCCGCCGAAGCCACCTGCTCCGGCGAAGCCGGCGGTCCCAGCAGCAGCTCCCGCAGCAACTCCGGCGGCGGCAGCAACTCCGGCGGCGGCAGCTCCCGCAGCAGCAGCGACTGCCGCGACAGCAACTCCAGCTTCAGCTGACGCGAAGTCTCCCGGCGAGACCACGCCAGCCACACCGCCTCGCGCAGAAGGAGGCACGCCATGAACTTCGAGTTCGACCTCGGGTTCTCGGTCATCGCCCCGATCATCGTCATCTCCGCGCTCTTCGTCGTTCGCGCGAAGAACCTCATCCACGCCGTGCTCTGGCTCGGAGCCACGCTGCTCGGAACGGCAGCCCTCTACGCCCGCCTCAACGCCCCGTTCCTCGCTGGCGTCCAGGTGCTCACCTACGTCGGCGGCGTCGTCACGCTGATGATCTTCGGCGTCATGGTCACCCGCCGTCACGAAGGCATCGAAGCCGAGGCCTCGAGCGAAGGCTCCGAGCGCGGGCTCATCTTCGCCGCTGCCTTCTTCGTCCTTCTCTCCGTCGTCATCTGGAAGACGGCTCCGGTCATTCCGAACCCGGCGCCGATCGCCACCAGCGCGCAGCTCGCCCGCGTGCTCCTCGACGACTACCTCATCGCGTTCGAAGCGCTCTCGCTGCTGCTCCTGGCCGCCATCGTCGGAGCCGTCGTCCTCGTGCGCCGCAAGGATCCCGAAGCGGTCACGAAGCTGCGCCAGGGCTCTGCGCTGCCGCTCATCAACGAGGTCGAGTCATGACGCTCACCTCGTGTCTCATTCTCGCCGGCGCCGTCATGGCCATCGGCATCTACGGCCTCGTCACCCGCAAGCAGGCCGTGGCGATGCTGCTGTCGGTCGAGCTCATGGCGAACGCGGCGAACATGGTCTTCGCCGCCTACGGACACTTCCGCGGCGGTCCTTCTGCACAGGTCTTCGTGCTCTTCGCGCTGGCCATCACCGTCGCCGAGGTGGCGGTCGGGCTCGCGCTGGTGATGCTGCTGTACCGGCGTCACGGAGACACGACGGTCGATCTCGCGAGTGAGGCGCGGCAATGAGTCCCTCGAATCTGGCCATCATCGCCACGTTGGCGCCGGCAGTGGCCGCGCTGCTGTTGCTGATCGTCGCGCCGCTCCGTCACAAGGGCGCTCCCGCCGCGTGGATCACGTTGCTCGGCAGCCTCGTGTCGCTCGGCTCGGCGATCATGCTGCTCGTCGGCCGCCTCGGTGGAGCTGCCGACGTTCGCGTCACCACTCCGTGGATTCAAGAGGCCGGACACTCGATGGCCGAGATCGGCGTGCTGATCGACGGCGTCTCGGTGCCGATGCTCATCATCGTCTGCCTGGTCGCCCTCTGCGTGCAGCTCTTCTCGGTCGCGTACATGCACGACGAACCGCCACGCGCGTACGGGCGGTACTTCACGCTCCACGCGATGTTCCTCTTCAGCATGAACATCGTGGTCGTCTCCCCAAACCTGCTGCAGCTGTTCGCGGGCTGGGAACTGGTCGGCCTCACGAGCTACCTGCTCATCGGCTTCTACTTCGCGAAGCCCTCTGCCGCGCAGGCCGCCGTGAAGGCGTTCTGGATGACGAAGCTCGCCGACATGGGCTTCCTCTTCGGGTTGCTCGTGCTCTTCGTGGCCACCGGCAGCTTCGAGTGGACGTCGACGCCCAGCACGCAGGTCGCGACGTGGGTGACCGCGCTGCTCTTCGTCGCCGTCATCGGCAAGTCGGCGCAGTTCCCGCTGCACATCTGGCTGCCTGACGCGATGGAGGGCCCGACGCCGGTCTCCGCGCTCCTTCACGCCGCCACGATGGTCGCGGCTGGCGTCTTCCTCGTCGTGCGCGCTGACCCACTCTTCGCGCAGGCGCCTGCGACCCGCGAGGTCATGCTGTGGGTGGGCACCACGACGGCCGTCTTCGCTGCCGGCCTCGCGCTCGTGCAGAAGGACATCAAGAAGGTGCTCGCCTTCTCGACCGCCTCGCAGCTCGGCTACATGGTCGCCGCGCTCGGAGCCGGTCAGGCCTTCGCCGGCTTCTTCCACCTCGGCACGCACGCGTTCTTCAAGGCGCTCCTGTTCCTCGCAGCGGGCAGCGTGATTCACGCGGTGCACTCGAACTCGCTCGAAGACATGGGCGGGCTGCGAAAGAAGATGCCGCTCACCACCGCGGCCTTCGTCATCGGGGCGCTCTCGCTCGCGGGCGTTCCCGGCTTCGCAGGCTTCTTCAGCAAAGACCTCGTGCTCGGTTCCCTGGAAGGCAAGGGCAACTGGATTCCGTGGACCCTGCTGATGGGCTCGGCGTTCCTCACGGCGTTCTACATGGGCCGCGTCGTCATCAAGGCCTTCTGGGGCAACGAGTCGGAGAAGTCGTCGCACGCGCACGAGAGCGGCATCGCGATGACGGGCCCGCTCATGGTGCTCGCGATTCCGTCGCTGGCTTCGGGCTTCCTCGGGGGCTGGCTCGCCTCGCAGGTGAAGGCCGAGTACCACGTGCACCTGGGTCTCACCCCCATCGTCGCCTCGTCGATGGCCATTCTCGGCATCGTCGCGGCCATCGTCGTCTTCGGCCGGGGCGGCAAGGCGCCGTTCACAGGCGTGCTCGAGAAGCTCGACACCTTCTCGCTCGTCGATCGCACCTGGGCGGGCGGCTACCGCATCGGGCTGCTCGGCATCGCGTCGGTCGCAGGGTGGGTCGATCGCTATCTCATCGACGGCCTCATGAACTTCACCGGCTGGGCCACGCTCGAAGGCGGAGCGTCGGCGCGGAAGCTCCAGACCGGCATGGTGCGCGACTACGCGCTGATGGTCGTCGTCGGCGTCGTGGTGCTGGTGCTGATTGGAGTCCTTCGATGAGTCACCTGCTCGCCATCACCATCGCGGCTCCGGCCATCGCGGGAGGGCTGCTGTTGCTCGTTCCTTCGACGGCGCGGCTCGCGATGCGCATCGTCTCGCTCATCGGCGCCGTCATCTCGCTCGGCACCGCCATCATGGTCGCGATGCAGTACGACCGCGCGCAGGGCGGGCTGCAGATGCTCGAGACGGTGCCTGTGGTTCCCTCGCTCGGCATTCACCTCAAGCTCGCAGTGGACGGCTGGGGCGTCGCGCTGCTGCTGCTCACCGGCATCATCATCGTGGCCGGCGTGCTCGCGAGTTGGACGGTGGCTCGCCGCGACAAGGAGTTCTTCCTCCTCCTCCTCGTGCTCGTCGCGGGCGTCTTCGGCGTCTTCGTCGCGCAAGACCTCTTCATCTTCTTCCTCTTCTACGAAATCGCCGTGCTGCCGATGTACCTGCTCATCGGCATCTGGGGCGCGAGCCACAAGGTTCCGGCCGAGGGCCCGTTCAAGTTCACGTGGAAGCGCTTCGACGTCGGCTCGAAGGAGTACGCCGCGATGAAGCTGACGCTGATGCTGCTGGTCGGCTCGGCGGCGATCCTCGTGGCGATGTTCCTGCTCTGGGCGAACTCGGGCGCGCGCACCTTCGACATGCAGGTGCTCGAGCAGACGAAGTTCCCCATCGCGGTGCAGCACGTGGTGTTCCCGCTCGTGTGGCTGGGCTTCGGCACGCTCGCCGGCGTCTTTCCGTTCCACACGTGGTCGCCCGATGGTCACGCCTCGGCACCGACGGCGGTCTCGATGCTCCACGCCGGCGTGCTCATGAAGCTCGGCGCGTTCGGCGTGCTGCGCATCGGCATGGTGCTGGTGCCTGACGCAGCGGCCTGGTGGGCGCCCATCGTCGGCGCCGTCGCCATCGTCAACGTCCTGTACGGAGCGCTCTGCGCCGCCAGCCAGAAGGACCTCAAGTACATCATCGCGTACTCGTCGGTCAGCCACATGGGCGTGGTGATGCTCGGCATCGCGACGATGAACGCGGCGGGCTGGAACGGCGCCGTCTACCAGATGGTCGCGCACGGCATCATGACGGGTCTCTTCTTCGCGCTCGTCGGCCTCGTCTACGAGCGCGCGCACACGCGAGCCATCGCGAAGATGGGCGGCTTCGCGCACACGATGCCCGTCGTCGCCGGCTTCTTCACGCTGGCGTGTCTGTCGTCGCTCGGCCTGCCGGGCACCGCCGGCTTCGTCGCCGAGTTCATGGTCTTCGCTGGAGCGGCGAAGGGCTCCAACTGGTGGTGGGCGATTCCGGGCGTGCTCGGAGCGTTCGTCACGGCTGTGTACGTGCTGCGCGGCTGCAAGCAGATCTTCTGGGGGCCACCGCCGACCGGTGAGTTCGCCCACCTCGAAGACGTGCGTGGCACCGAGTGGGCCGCTCCACTCGTGCTGGGAACGCTGCTCGTCGTGTTCGGCTTCTGGCCGCGTGTGCTGCTCGACTTCATCGACGTCGCGTCGCAGGGCTACCTCGGCCGCATTCCCGCGGTGGTCGCGCTCGCGCAGGCGGTGTCGCCATGAACGCCTGGCTGCAGGTCTTCTCGCTCGACTTCGCGGTGGCTGGCGCGGCGATTCTCATTCTCGCGCTCGACGCGATGGGTGGCATCTCAGGCCGCGTGCTGGGCTGGTTCACGGCGGCGCTGCTCACGGGCGTGCTCGTCGCGAGCTTCCTGTTCGACCCGACAGGCTCCGTCCCTCACGACGTCTACGTCGCCGGCGCGTGGGTGCTCTTCTTCAAGCGCGTCTTCCTCATCGCGGGAATTCTCGCGGTGCTCGGCAGCCTCGACTGGCTCTCGGAGCGAACGCCCCGCCGACAGGCCGAGTACTACGCGCTCATGCTGTTCAGCCTCACCGGCATGATGGTGGTGCCGGGCGCGCGTGACTGGGTGCTGCTGCTGGTCGCCTTCGAGTTGATGGGCATTCCCCTCTACGTGCTGGCCGCGTGGGCGAAGACCGATGGACCCGCCGACGAGCCGAAGCTGGGCCCCGAGGCTGGCATGAAGCTGTTCGTCACCGGCGCGGCGAGCTCGGCCTTCACGCTCTTCGGGCTCGCGCTGGTGATTGGTGAGACGGGCTCGACCGCGCTCTCGGCGCTCCCCGCGCAGGCCACCATGCTCACGCACGTCGGCATGATGATGGTGATCGCCGGCATGGGCTTCAAGCTGGGCGCGGTGCCGTTCCACATGTGGGTGCCCGACACGTACCAGGGTGCTCCGACGCCGTTCGTCGCGTTCCTGTCCGTCGCTCCGAAGGCTGGCGGGCTCGCGGCGCTGACGGTGGTGACGCTCTCGGGTTGGGGCACGCAGCAGACGTTCTGGGCGCCGGCCATCGCCGTCATCGCCGCGGCCAGCATGGTCGTGGGCAACATCTTCGCGCTGCCGCAGACCGACGTGCGCCGCCTGCTCGGCTTCTCGGGCGTGGCGCAGATCGGCTACGTGCTGGTCGCGCTCGGAGCGGGCTCGCAGGAAGGCGTCGCCATGGCGCTCTTCTTCATCGCCACCTACGTCTTCACGAACCTCGGCGCGTTCCTCGTCGTGCACGCGGCGGCGCAGAGCAGCGGTGGGCATGAGACGGCGAAGCTGGCGGGCTTGTCTCGTCGCTCTCCGTGGCTGGGGGCGTCGCTGCTCGTCTTCCTGCTCTCACTCGCGGGCATTCCGTTCGTCGTCGGCTTCTGGGCGAAGCTCTTCGTCTTCATGGCGGCGTGGCGCGCGGGGCTCGGTGGGCTCGTGGTGCTGGGCCTCGTCGTCGCCGTCTTCGGGCTCTTCTATTACCTGAGCGTCGCGCGCTCGACGTTCATGTCCGAAGGCACGGCGCAGGAGCCGATTCGCGCTGGTCTCGCGCTCAAGCTGTCGATCGCCGTGTGTCTGGCGGCAGTGGTGGGGTTGGGCCTGTGGCCGAAGCCGCTGGTCGATGAAGCGAACCGCGCTGCGAGCGCGTTCATGCAGAGGCACTGAGGAGGCCGTTCATGAGCCTGGAGCACAGCAAGATTCGTCGCATCATCCTCGTCGAGCACGAAGGCCTTCGCATCGGCATGCGGGGCATCGAGTCGAAGCTCGACCTCGTCGCCTCGGGAGACGTCGGCGCCATCAAGGAGTCGCACCAGGCGCTCCAGACGCTGCTCGAGACGTTCATTCGCCACATCGAGCACGAGGAGCGCATTCTTCGCCCCGTCCTCCAGACCGTCGATGCGTGGGGGCCTGCGCGCGTCGCCTCGATGGACGAAGAGCACACCGTTCAGCGCAAGCAGGTCACCAGGCTCGCAGAGATGGATGCGATCAGCGACCCCGCGAAGTGGGCCAAAGAGGTTCGCGCGTTCGCCGCCGAGTTGCTGGCCGACATGGCCGATGAAGAGAAGACCTGTCTGTCACCCGACGTGCTCCGCGACGACATCATCGCGGTCGGCCCCGACAGCGAGTGATTCACCCCCGTCGTCACCCCCAGGAGGCATCGCATGCCGTACGTCGTCGCTGAGCCGTGCATCAAGTGCAAGTACACCGACTGTGTCGAAGTCTGTCCGGTGAACTGTTTCTACGAGGGCGCCAACTTCCTCGTCATTCACCCGACCGAGTGCATCGACTGTGGCGCGTGTGAGCCCGTCTGCCCGACGAAGGCGATCTTCCCCGAGGGCTCACTGCCTGCCGAATGGGCCGAGTACACCGCCCTCAACGCCCAGTACGCCGGCCAGTGGCCGCAGATCGGCACCAAGAAGGAGCCCATGGCCGACGCAGAGGCCTTCAAGGACAAGACGGGCAAGCGGTCGATGCTCGACCCTGCGCCGTTCAAGTAACGAACGGGAGTTGCACCCGGGCCGCGGGCGTGGGGTCATCGACCGGTGACCATCACCAATCAACCCGTGGCTCTTCGTGGAGCGAACCTGGTGGCCGGCTACGCGATCGCGTCAGCCGTGCTGCTGGTGTTGACGACGCTCGTCTTCAGGGTGTTTCAGTCGAGTCGCGTCGAGGCCGTCGATGCCGGCATTCAGTTGGTGTGGCTGGGCATGGCGGTCGTGTTCGCGGTCGGCGTCATCTTCATCGGCACCTCGATCGATCGACCAGGCCTGGCATGGGCGCTCGTCGGGCTGATCTCGTTGAGCACGCTGCTGAGCCTGGGCTTCACGCTCGCTCGCATGGCGGCTCCTGACTCGTACCGCTTGTGGTCGTTTCTCTCGGTGCCCTCGAACCTGGTGGCGCTGGCTGAGCACGTCGTCTTCTTCGTGTTCTTCGTTCAGTTGTGCGGGCCGAAGCACCCGTGGGCGCTGATGGTGGGGCTCATCGGTGGTGGCCTGTCGGTCATGCGATCGTTCATCGCCATGTCGCTGCCGATCATCATGTCGATGGTGGGCGGGACCGACTTTCTCACCTGGTACCCGTGGGTGCTGACGGGGCTGAGCCTGGTGTCGACGGTGGCGACGCTGGCGCTGGTGTTGGCCGCGCGTACGGAGATCGCGAACTCGACCTCGGAGGCAGTGGCGCCGCGGCCGCTCGTCGAGGAACGCCCCGCAAGCCCGGTCGCTGACTTCGGCATCGGCGCGGTGATGCTCGTGGTGGGCATCGGCGTCTCCATCGCGTCCTACACGGTCGCCTCGTCAGGCAGTGGCGGCGGGCGCTACCTCATCGCCACCGGCTTCATCGGCGTCGGCATCGGCCGCTTGATTCGCGGGCTCATTCGCCTCTCGAAGGCCCAGCCGTAACCCGCTTCAGAGGGCAGGCGTAGTCATCGCATGCCCGGCCTGCTCGCGATCCTTCTGAGCGCAGCTCCCAGTCACCCCGAGCTCGGCAAGGTCTCGTGGCTGCGCGATCTCGAGGTCGCGCTCACGCAATCGCGAGCCACCGGCAAGCCGGTGCTGCTGCTCTTCGACGAGGTGCCGGGCTGCGCCACCGTTCGCGGGTTCGGCCACGACGTCTTGTCCGACGAGCTGATCGTCTCGCGCATCGAGCGCGACTTCGTTCCCGTCGCGATCTTCAACAACGTGCCTGGCGCCGATCGACGCGTGCTCGAGCGCTTCGGCGAGCCCGCGTGGAACAACCCCGTCGTGCACGTGATCGACGCCGAGCAGCGGGCGCTCGCTCCGCGGTTCGATGGCCCCTACACGAAGGACGCGTTCGAGAAGCTGCTCGATGGCGTGAAGGTCAGCGCGCCTTTGCCGATGACGATGCTGCTCGGCGCGCATTGCTTCTGGGAGTGCGAAGCGCGCCTCGGACGCCTGCCCGCGGTGATGTCGTCGCGAGTCGGCTTCCTCGAGGGCCACGAAGTCGTCGAGGTGACGTTCGACTCGAGCCGTCGCTCGTTCGCCGATGTGTTGCGCGAGGCCGACAGCCTGACGTGCGCCGTGAACGTGTTCACCCGGACGGAGGCAGGACGGCAAGAGGCCGCGCGCACGCTCAAAGGCCGCGTACGCCTCACGAGCGCGCCCTTCACGCCGTCGGAGAAGGACACGAAGTTCTACCTGCGCCAGGCGGGTCGTGACCTGTCGCAGCTCACGCCGCTCGAGCAGGTGCGAATGAACGCAGCGCTTCGCTTCTCCGAAGACCCTGACGCCGCGCGTGCCTCCTGTCGCACGCGGTGAACAGCTCACCAGTCGTGTGTCTCTTTCCGGCGGACTCCCGCGTCTGACGCCGGCGCGAAGCTCGTCGCCGATTTCCCCCGAACGGCGTCGAGCAACTGAGTCGCCTGTGCAGCGTCGAACGGACCATCGTCACTCGGCGGCGTGGGATCGAAGCGAACCCATCCCTGGTGACCGCGCACCTCGACCCAGGCGTGCAGATCGTTCGAAGCGAGCAGGTAGCGCGCTTCACCCACGCGGCGCCCACCGTGAAAGCCGCCCACGACCCGCGCCTCGAACCCACGCGTGCGCAGGAGAATGGCCAGCGCGCTCGAGAAGAGCCGGCAATCACCTCGTCTGCTCGAGAAGAGGAAGGCGGCGAGCGGGTCGAGCGCGCGCTCCTGACGGACTTGCGAGTAGGTGGCGTGAGATCGGAGGAACGTCTGGATCGCCCACGCCGCGCGCTCAGGATCCTGCTCCGACGCGGTGATGGAGTTCGCGAGCGCCCGAATGCGAGGGTCGAGCCTCGCCGGCAGTTGGCCATAGCGGAGCGGGGCGCTCTCCGTGTCGACGGCCGCTTCGGTGCTCGTCACCGTGAAGTGCCGAACGGGTCTGCTGGCGCGGCCGTCGAAGCCTCGTCGCTCGATGGTTGCGTCTTCGGCGGTGAAGTGTGCGGGGTGGTCGAGGCCGAACAGGCTGACGTCAGCGCGCGAGAGGCGCGAGATCGTCTGCTTCGTGGGCGTTCCAGACGTGGCCACACCTGTCGCCGTCCACGGGGCGCGCGCCGACCACCTGCGACCGTCGAACGTGTCGTACGTGATGGAGCGCCAGTACTTCTCGAGCAGGCCGTCGTTCGGGTCGGGAGAGAGGATCACCGACGCGACGTCGTGGACGGGCGCGGGGCCTGGCTGCTCGAGACCGAATTCCTCATCGTCAGGGTCACACCCTGCGTCGGGTTCGAGCGCGGGGTCGAGGCGCAGGAGCAGTTCGAGGTTGTGCCTCGCGAGCTCGTCAGCCGCATCGATGCGGAGCGCAGCGCGATAGTCGGCGATGGCGTCGTTCGTTCGCCCAGCACGTGCGCGCATGGTGCCGCGATCGGTCAGGATCCTCGCGCGCAACGACGGCTCCTTCGTGAGGGTGAGCGCCTCGTCGAGCGCGGCGAGCGCCTTCACATCCTCGCCCAGGTGGTGGAGCGCGAGCCCCCGGTTCAGGCTGAGGGCCGCGTGCGGCGAGACGTCGACCCGATCAAAAGCGTCCAGCGCGGTCCTGGCATCGCCACCCTCGAGCGCCTCGATGCCCGCCCAGAGCTCGAAGGTCGCCAGGGGCGAAGGCACGCCACAGGCCGAACACACGAAAAGGGCGACGACGAGCCGGACCACGCCGCTCGACCATGGCGCAGGCCAACAACCCGCAGCAAGGGTGCTTCAGAAGCTGAACGTGCACTCGCGAATCAGCTGCTTCATCGAGTTCGCCTCGACGCCCGAGGCGCGCCAGTCCCACGGGAAGCCCAGGTACGGGCCCTTCACCTTGACGAGGTTGATGCCCATGCGGGTCTCGACGCGCTCACTCTTCTTCTCGCGGGAGTCGCAGGTGCCCACGATCGTGAGGATCGCGGCGTCGCCCTCGAGCAGCTGAACGCCGCCATACCAGCCGAAGCCGCTGTTCGGTTTGAAGCCGCCGAGCAGGCTCACCACGTCGCGGTTCTCGATTCGGGTCCGAAGCTCTTGCACAGCCACCTGACCGCCGACCTGCTTCACGGTGGCTCCGACAGCCCCGCCGAGCAGATTCGCGAGCGATTCGCCCAGCACGCCGGCCGCCTCTTTCATGCCGGCTGAAGCCATCGCGACCGTGATGTCGACGGGTAATTCGGCGAAGCGCGAGAGATCGGCGTAGTGCATCACCACCGAGAGGTCGCCCTGCTCGATGCCCTGCTGCAGGCGCAGCACCGAGAAGTGCGGAGTGCACCGAAGCACGAAGGCGAGGATCAGACCGATGACCCCGAAGGTCAGGAGCTTTTTCACAGCTCCCGTTTAGCCCAGGTCGAAGAACCAGCCGAACTGCAGCTGAATGGTGCCATTCGAGAAGCGGTCGGGATCGGTCAGGTAGCCGACCTGCAGGCCCCACGACGCGGGATCACGCCGAAACGCCCCGAGGGTGAAGCCGACCCGCACGGTGCTCGTCGGTGGCAGCACCACGCTCTGAGCAAGCCGCGAGAAGGTCCGGCGTTCCGACAGTGAGGTTCCGAGCACGAACTCCCAGCGCTCGAGCTGAAGGCCGTAGAAGATCGGCACGCCCCACTCGAACTGCGCCCACAGCGGCAGCCCGAAGCGGCCCGAGAGCGCGGCTCCACCGAGCAGGCCTGTCGACACGACGTGCGTGACCGGGCCCGTCTTTGCGCGAACGAGCTCACCCTTCACGTCGGCGGTGAGGCCGAACTGGAAGACGCGCTCGGGCGCGAGCACCTGGCCGAGGGCCTGCGCCGAGACACCGACGTCGAAGCGGGAGCCGAGCCCATAACGACCGTTCACGCGCAGCTCGGGCAACGGAATGCCGTCGGGGTAGTCGGTGCAGCGCGTGAGGCCGAGGAGAGGACCCTGGGAAGGATCTCCACAGAAGCCCGACGCCGAGAGCTGACCACCCACGCGAAGGCGGCCCTGCTCGACGACCGACGCCGTCTGCATCGGCACCACGGTCGCGCAGCCCGAGAGCAGCAGCAGGAGTCCGAGCGCTCTCATCGGGCGCGCTCCAGCAGCCAGTCGACGATCTTCGAGGTCCACCGGGTGTCGTAGAGCGGCAGATGCCCCGTGCCCTCGTGGGTCCACAGCTCGACCGACCCTCCCGGCGTGCAGCCTTCGATGATCGACTGCTGCGTCTCGGGCTCAGGCTTGCCGAGCAGGTCGAGCCGTTCGGCCTCTTTCCAGCTTCCCGTGCAGCCGTTGCGAGCACCGAAGCGCGCGCCAGTCTCCCGCGCCGAGGGGTAGCGCCCGGGAACCCCTTCGATGGGCACCGAGGTGTCCTGATCGCCGTGCGCCAGCAGAATCGGCACCGGCTGCCCTGCGCCACATCGAAGCGGCGCCTCGAACGTCGACCCTGACACGGCCACGACGCCGGCGACGACGTCGCTCGCATCACACGCGAGCCGCAGCGACATGAACGCGCCATTGCTGTGGCCAACGAGGAACACGGCTCCGGGCTTCACCGGGTAGCGCGCCTTCACGTCCTCGACGAGCGCGCGGAAGAACGCCACATCGTCGACGGGCAGCTCCTCGAAGTTGCAGCACGCGTCGGTCGCGTTCCAGAACCGCTTGCCGAGGCGATCGACCGTGCCGTTGGGCAGCGCGTAGAGGAACTGCTTCGCGTCGAGCTGCCCTGAGACGGGAAAGAGAATGTCCTGCCCGCGGCCGGTGACGCCGTAGCCGTGCATCATCACGATGAGGGGCAGTGGCGTCTTGCCGTCGTAGCCGGCCGGCACCCGCACCTCGTACGCGCGGCCAAGCACGGCGTGATCGGGAACACAGGCGACGAGCAGCAGCGCGCCGAGACTCAGGAACCGAAGCATGAGGCCCGAGATAGTCACTTCAGCCCGCCGCCGCAGCACGAAGTGTCACTGGCACTTCTTCGCGCGCTCGTTGCAGTCGCTGGTGCAGCTGGCGACCTCGATCTGGAACGAGGGGCCCGTCGTTGGGCGGGCGGGCGGGGCTCCACGAGCGGCGCCGGGGCAGGTGTTGAGACAGGCGTCGTAGAGGCGCTTGCACGACTCGCTCATGCCGGCGGTGTTGATCGTCGCGCATCCCGAGGTCAGGAGCAGCAGGAGCGCTCTCATCGCAGGTGCTTCGCGACGGCCTTCTGCATGGCGGTGATGAACTTCGAGAGCTGCTTGTTGGGTTTGCCCTCGGCGGTCGTCGACCACTTTCCGACCGACAGCGGCAGCCCGTCACGCCCGCGCATCGCGCTCAACGAGACGTCGATCTTTCCCTTCTCGGCCTCGGTCGCGTCGAGCAACAGCAGCACGTCGGCGCTCTGCGACTTCGCGACCTCGCCCAGGCACGGGCCGATTCGACAGCCCTGCACCGGCAGTTCCGACTCGTCGACGCGCTTCGAGAGGAAGCCCTTCTTCAGCAGTTCGAGCGAGACCTGTTCGGCGAGGGCGCGGGAGACGTCTTCGTAGACGGCATCGGGCGCAGAGACATCGAGCACGGCCACGTGCGTGGTTCCCTGCGCGAGGACGACACCGAGGACGAGCGCGAGCACGAGACGAAGGCTACTCCGGCTTCGCAGGCACCGCAGGAATCGGGTCGAGCTTCACGCGGGCCACGCCTTCACGGGCGAAGCTGCCCAGGTAGAGAAAGCCGTCGTGCTCGATGGCGCTGGCGATCGGCGAGTAGCTCTCGGGGTGCTTGTATTGGAGCGACTCCACGACGTTGCCCTCGAGATCGTACGCGGCGACGAACGCGTGCCTCGTCGGCTTCGGCTGCACGCTCTTCGGCAGCTTGGCGATGAGCGATCGAAGCGCAGGAGCGTGAGCGAGCGCATCCATCAAGGCGTGACGCGGAGAGCCGATCGCGACCCAGAAGACCTTGCGCGTCTTCGACAGCCGAACGTTGTCGGGGAAGCCGGGCAGCGGAGCACCGAACGGCTCCTTCGTGCCCTTCTTCGGTCCCGTCAGCCAGATGCGCCACAGCCGATAGGCGCCGGTCTCGGTGACGACGAGGAATGACTCGTCGGGCGACAACGCGATGCCGTTGGCGAAGTTGAACCCTTCGGCGATCAGCGTGGTCAGGCGCGTCGACGGATCCCACATGAGCACGCGACCCGTCGTCTGGTGCTCGATCAGATCTTCGGTGAACTTGTCGATCGACTGCCGGGCTGACGCGTCCGTGAAATAGACGAGGCCGCTCGCCGTGACGGCGAGATCGTCGGTGAAGCGAAAGGGAATGCCGCCGTGCTCCGAGGCGAGCACTTCGATCACGCCGGCCGCGTCCATCGCGAGGAGCCCGCGAAAGGCGTCGCAGATCAGAATGCGGCCATCAGGGTGACGCGCGAGCGCGAGCGGCCGGCCGTGCGTGTCGGCGATAACCGTCGGCTCGTCGACACCCGGCTTCAGGCGAACGATGCGGCCGTCTTTGAGGCCCGTGACGACGGTGCCATCGGCGTCGATGAAGATCGCCTCGGGGCCGATCAGCTGCTTCGCCCACCACTCGACGGGTTTCAGCCGTTCGTTGAGCGCGTAGGCGCCCTCCATCGGCATCGGCGGAGGTGGGTCCCACGAGGCGGGCTCGATCACCGCAGGCATCGCCGCGAGCCAGCCGATCAACGCGACCGGAAGCGTCACCACGAAGAGCAGGATTCGCCGCTTCACGACTGACTCCGGCGCTTCGCGCGCTTGGCCTCCTGGCGCTGCTCGAAGAACTCCAGCACTGCGGGGTAGCCGGTCGGAGACGTGCGCTGCAGCCGATCGAGCATGATCGCGTCCTTGCCGATGAGCACGCGCTTGTCGCCGTCGTCGATGCCGCGAACGATCGTCTCGGCGCAGTCTTCAGCCGTCGTCGCCGCCATCTTGTCGAAGAGGCGCGTCATGAGCGCATGGTTGGCCGAGGACGAAGCGCCGCGACGAAACCGCATCGAGCGCACGATGTTCGTCTTGATGCCGCCCGGGTGAATCGACACGGCACGCACGCCCGTGTTCTTCAGCTCACGCCACAGCGTCTCGGTGAACCCGCGCACCGCGAACTTCGACGAGTTGTACACACTCTGCAGCGGCCACGCGGTGATGCCGAAGACGCTCGAGACATTGGCGATCACGCCAGAGCGTTGACGCAGCATTCCCGGCAGGAACGCCTTGGTGCCGTACACGACGCCCCAGAAGTTGATGTTCATCACCCACTCGAAGTCCTCGTACGAGACCTCGGCGACGGTGTCGTGAACGGTCACGCCCGCGTTGTTCACCACGAGATCGATGTGGCCGTGCTTCTGCTGCGCGCGCTCGGCCATGGCCTCGACCTGATCGCGCTTCGAGACGTCGACGATCTCGATGGTGGGCTTCTTCGAGAGGGAGGCAGCGGTCTCTTCGAGGCCCTGGTTGTTGACGTCAGCGAGCACGAGGGAGAGCCCCTGCGCGTCGAGCTTCTTCGCGAGCGCCCGGCCGATGCCCGAACCTGCACCCGTGATGACCGCCGTCTGTCCTGCCTTCATGGTGAGACTCCCTCGAGGTGATGCAGGCGTTTGTCGAAGCGCGAGAGCCCCGCGCGGAAGGTGAAGGTGAAGCCCGGCCACAGCGTGACGTTCTGGCCGTGCTCGTCGAGGTACCAGCTTCGGCACCCGCTGAGCCACACCGTTCGTCGAAGGCGTTTCTGAATCGTGACGTTGAACCCTGCCTCGGCGTCCTGGCGCACCTGCCACCAGCGCGCGCGGGTGTTCTGCACGATCTCGATCGTCTTCATCACGAACGCGAGCTGCGCCTCGATCATGAAGACCATCGACGAGTGGCCGAGGCCCGTGTTCGGCCCTGTCATGAGGAAGAGGTTGGGGAAGTCGTGAACCGCCGTGCCGAACCACGCCTTCGCGCCGTGCTTCCACGCGTCGTTCAAGGTGAGCCCGTTGCGTCCGATGATGCGCAGCGGGCCGATGACGTCGCTCACGCTGAAGCCCGTTCCGAAGATCAGCACGTCGCAGTCGTGCACCTTGCCGGCCTTCACGCCCTCGGGAGTCACTTCGTCGATGGACTCGGTCACGACCTCGCAGTTCGGTTTCGTGAGCGCCGGGTAGAAGTCGTCGGAGACGAGCACGCGCTTGCAACCCATCGTGTAGTCGGGCGTGAGCTTCGCGCGCAGCGTCGGGTCGGCGATCTGCTGCTCGAGGTGTCTGATGGCGAGCCGGCGGGCGAACTTCATCAGCCACGTCGCTCCGCTGAACGCGGGCAGTCGCAGCTCGTGTTGCCAGTAGAGCGCCAGGCGCAGCAGCCACTGCAGGAAGGGCAGCGCGCGGAAGAGCGATCGTTTCCAGGGCGGAATCGGCTGGTCACCGCGCGGCAGAACCCACGGCGGGGTGCGCTGGAAGACCGTCACCTGTCGCGCCTGGTCCACGATCTTCGGAACGAACTGAATCGCGCTCGCGCCCGTGCCGATGACGCCGACGCGTTTGCCCGAGAGCTCGACCGAGTGATCCCACTGCGCCGAGTGGAAGATCTTCCCGGCGAAGCGCTCGAGGCCAGGCAGAGACGGCAGGGCAGGGCGGCTCAACCCACCGATGCCCGCGATCAGGAAGCGGGCCGAGAACGTCGCGCCGTTCTCGCAGCGCACGAGCCACCGCTCACCGGTCCACTCGGCCTCGACCACGCGATGCCCGAAGCGCAGGTGCGGGCGCAGGCCGAAGTGGGTCGCGGCGCGCTCCAGGTAGTCGAGCAGCTCGGGCTGACGTGCGTAGTCGTGACTCCAGTCGGGGTTTGGGAAGAACGAGAACGAGTACAGGTGCACGCGCACGTCACACGCACAGCCCGGGTACGTGTTCTCGCGCCACACGCCTCCGACGCGATCGGCCTGCTCGAGAATGACGAACGACTTCTCGCCGCGCCTCGAGAGCTGCGCACCGGCTCCGAGCCCGGAGAACCCACTGCCGATGATGAGCACCTCGACGTCGTGCATCTCAGCGCCCGAACGGCCAGAGGCCCTTCTTCTTCGGAGCCCGCAACAGCTTCTCCACCTCGGCTCCGTTCGCGGGCCGCGCTTCAGGCTTCTTCGCCAGACAGAGCATCACCACGTCGAGCGCCGGGTGGCCTTTGAGCGCCGAATCTCGCGGAACGATCGGCGGCGGCGTCTCGTTGAGGTGGGCCGAGAGCATGTCGAAGTGCCGCCCGCTGAACGGCAACTTCCCCGCGAGCAGCTGGTAACCCACGACGCCCAGACTGTAGACGTCGGACGCCGCCGTCACGGGCTTGCCCATCGCCTGCTCGGGAGAGACGTACGCGGGCGTTCCACCGACCTGGTTGATGTTCGTCTGGAACATGAGCGCCGCTTCCTTGGGGTCGGTGAAGCGCGCGATGCCGAAGTCGAGCAGCTTGATGCCGGGCGTGTCTGGCCAGCCGCTCACCATCGCGTTCTCGGGCTTCACGTCACGATGGGCGATGCCGTTCTGGTGAATCGCTCCGAGCGCCGAAGCGAGCTGCGCGAAGAGCTCGATCGAGGTGGGGCCATCGGGGTGATCGGTGAGGCAGAGCTGATCGAGCCGAACGCCGTCGATCCACTCGAGCACCAGCAGCAGGCCCTCCTTCGCGCGCTCCTCGAACTTGAGCAGCTTCACGATGCCGGGGTGCTCGATCTGCCAGAGCAGTGAGGCCTCGCGCTGAAACCGCGCCTTCATGTCGCTGTCGGCGAGCAGCTCGCGGCGCAGCACCTTCACCGCGACGAGCTGACCCGTGCCCGTCTCTTCCGCGAGGTAGACACGCGCGGTGCCGCCGGTTCCAGCGGGCCGGATCAGCCGGTACTTCCCGTCGAGGATCGTCTGGTCGGCCACGCACCGTGGTTCTAGCGCTACTCGGTGCCGTTGCCGTTGCGGATCAACGCGGCGGGGTGGGAGGCAGACCCATGTCTCGACGCACGTCCGCGAAGGCGGGCGTCCACTGGCCCTTCGCATCACGAACGGTGAGCGTGTCTCGAACCAGTGGCCCCGACTCCCTCGTGAAGCAGAAGACAGTCACGAGCGGCGCTTTCCCCTCGCGGGGAATGATGTGGCGCACCACGCGGGGGTGCAGCGCCGTCTTTGCGGTCAGCACGCGTTCGTCTTCGAGCGTCGCGGCGCACATCACGAAGCGCCCGCCGGGCAGCAGGTGCCGCTCGGCCGCAGCCAGATAGACCTCGACGCCACCACGGTGTTCGAACCGGCAGGCTGCGACGTGCTCGGCCTCGGCTTCGGTGCCGGTGCCCGCTGGAAAATACGGCGGCGTTCCCGTGACGAGCGAGAACCGTCGGCCCAGCTCGAGCTCGCGGAGGTCACCGTCGAGCACCCGGCAGCGCGCTTCGACGCCGTTCCACGCGATCGATCGTCGCGCCATCTCCGCGCGCTCGGGCTGCGCTTCCACACCGGTCACGTCCAGGTCCTGGCCGCGCCACGCCACCATCAGCAGCACGCTGCCCAGCCCACAGCCGAGATCGAGCGCCGAGCCGGAGGCGCGCTCTGACGTCGCGAGGTGCGCGGTGACGAGATCGTCCAGGCTCCAGCGGTGACCGTCGAGCTTCTGAAACAGCCGCCACTCGCCCGAGAGGTAGCAGAGATCTTCGTCGTCCTTCGGGAGCAGGTCGGGGCGGCCCGCAGGCTTCGGGCCCGGCGGCAGCCAGCCGTTCGGTCGTCGCGCCTGTCTGATGATGCCGGTCACCTTCAGGGTCGAAGCACGAACGCGCAGCGGCAAGCCAGATCTTTGCGGTGAGGGCATTCCTGCTCTTGCATCGAAGAACGTGGCGACCCCGGTGATGAGCCCCGAGCGCAAGCAGATGATCGAGCGGCTGCGCGTGCCGTTGGTGCTGCTGCTGCTGACGCATGTGCTCGGGACCATCGGCTACAAGCTCATCTGGGCAGAGGTTCAGGGAACCTGGCTCGATGCGCTGTTCATGACCTTCACCACCGTCACCACCATCGGGTTCGGTGAGGTGCACAAGCTCGACACGGCTGGCCGGTTGCTGACGATGGTGATCGCGGGCAGCGGCATCGGGAGCCTCTTCTATTCGTTCACGGTGTTGCTCGACTACGCGGCGAGCGAGCAGGTCCGCTCGGTACGACGGAGACGCAAGATGCAGAAGACGATCGACGCGCTGAGTGGCCACTACATCCTCGCGGGGATCGGACGGGTCGGGCGTGAAGCAGCCGCCGAGCTCGCCGCCTCTGGCGTTCCGTTCGTCGTCATCGACCCCGCGCCCGGCCTCGAGGCCTTCTGCGCCCAGCTCAAGTGCCCCTTCGTGCAGGGCGACGCGACCGAAGACGCGACCTTGATCGCGGCCGGGCTCGAGCGCGCGAAGGGGCTCATCGTCACCACCTCGAGCGACGCGACCAACCTCTACGTGATCCTCTCGGCGCGGCTGCTCAACGGCGACATCTTCATCGTCAGCCGCGCGGTCGACGATGTCTCAGTGCCGAAGCTCATCCGCGCGGGCGCCGATCGTGCGATCAGCCCGTACGCCATCGGAGGCCGCCGCCTCGCGCACGTGATGCTCAGCCCACGGGTGGTCGACTTCCTCGAGACGGCGCTCACCAGCGGCAACAAGACCCTCAACATCGACGACGTCGTGGTCGGGCAGGGCGGCGCCGCGGGCAAGACCATCGAAGGGCTTCAGATCGGCGCGAAGTCGGGCGCGACGGTGCTGGCCGTGGTGCGTGACGGCGAGCCGACCGCCAACCCCCGCGGGGACTTCCTGCTCGCCGGGGGTGATCACCTGCTGGTGCTGGGAACCTCGGAGCAGCTCAAGGCGGTCGAGCAGCTGCTGGGCGCCTGATCAACCCAGCCCGAAGAAGCGCTTCATGCGATCGAGCAGATCGACCTCGTCGGAGTGCTGACGGGCCTTCGCGGTCTCGGCGTCGAGGCCTTCACGCACCGCCTGCAATTCGACGCGTCGCTTCGCGAGCAGCGTGGCGACCTGCTCCATCACCTCGGGCCGCTTCTCGATCACCCGCTGGAACGTCACCTTGTCGAGCCTGAAGCACTCGACGTCGGTCTCGGCGATCACCGTGGCCGAGCGTGGCTCGCCGGTCAGCAACGACATCTCGCCGAAGAACGAACCGTCTGACAGCTTCGCGACCTCGCGCTCGGTGACGCCGTCGCTGACCTTCACGCTCGCGCGCCCCTCCTCCAGCAGGTACAGCCAGTGCGCCTCACTGCCCTGCCGCGTCATCGCCTCGCCACGCGCGAAGGGCGCGTACTTCATGCCGCGAGCGAGCTCCTGCTTCTCCTCCTCCGACAGCGGCGCGAACACCGGCATCACCTCGACCATGCGGCGCCGCCGGGCGAGCTGCTTCTGCGTCTTGATGGCTTGCCGATCTTCGGTCTCTTCCGTGACGAACACCGAGTGCGCAGGGAGCGCAGGCTTCATGCCGGCCCGCTCGAGCGCGAAGAAGATCACCTGCCGAACCTCGCTGTCGGTGGGGTCGTCGGCGGCGAGATCGGTGAGCCAGTACCGCACCGCATAACGCCCGTACGACTCGGCCATGTCCATCATCACGCAGTTGGGTTGGGGCTCCTTCGCGAGCTTCTCGATCTTCGCGCCGCGCACCGCGGCCTGCACCACCTCGATGACGTCACCGGGCTGCCACCGGAAGTCGACGTGGAAGTACACCCAGCGCCGCCATTGCTGCGGTTGGCCACCACGACGGCCAAGCACCATCACCGACGAGTTCATCAGCACGCGGTTGGGCACCAGCACCGTCTCCCAGTTGCGCGTCTCGATGGCCGTGTACCGCCAGCGAATGCGCACCACGCGCCCGTTGATGTCGCCTTGCTGGGTGCCGACTCGAATCCAGTCGCCGACCTCGATGGAGTTGTCGGTCTGCAGCCCGAGCCCACCCGCGATGTTCGCGATGGTGTCCTGCAGCGAGAAGCCGAGCACCGCGGTCAGCACGGCGCTGGTCGCGATGAGGCCCGAGAGGTTCACGCCCGCCCTGCCTGCGACGGTGACGGCCGCCACGATCGACAGGAGCGCGATCGACACGTCCTGCACGATCTGGGGCACCGCGAGCTTCACCCTCGGCAGCACGACCGTGAACAGCAACGTCGCCATCGCGCCGACGAACGAGACGCCGCCGAACACCCAGCACGGCGTGCGGAAGAAGTTGTCGAAGGTGCTGCCCGCGGCTTCGAAGCCCGTCGAGATGAACAACGAGATCACATGCAGGAAGCCGAAGACGATGACGGCCTTGAGGCGCGGCTGATCGTGGCCCAGCCGCCGCACCAGAGGAACGGCGATGAGCAGGCCGCCAAGAAGCCACAGGGTGCGGGCCTCGAGCGCTTCATGGGCCAGGGTCTCGAAAAAGAGCATCGGCCCAAGGGTAGCCAAGGTCACGAACGGGTGACGGACAAAACCCGTGGTAGGAATGGGGCGTGAACTTTGGCGACCTCGTCGATCAACGGCTGGCGGACTTCGGCGTGACGACTCCGGCGGCCCGGGCGGCGTGCCTGAAGTGGGTCGACTCGCGCTCGAAGAATGGCGCGATCGCCATCATCCCCGCCGATCTCTGCCTGGTGTGGGCCGTGCTGCAGGGCAACGCCGTCGCGCTGATGGAGATCGACGAGATCATCGAGGGCCTCTCACGCCGCGCCGCAGGCAGGGCCATCGAGGCGGCAGAGCTCGCTCAACGCGTGCGCACGCGACTGCTCGTCGCCCCGAAGAACAAAGAGGCGCGGCTCTCGACCTACGACGGGCGCGGCAAGCTGAAGAGCTGGTTGTGGACGGCCACGAAGCTCGAGCTGCTCCAGGCGACGCGCGGCATGGGGCAGGCGCCCACCGAAGACATTCAAGAGCTCACGCACCTCACCGCGCAGGGCCGCACGCCCGAGTCGCAGGCTCGCTCGACGATGGACACGCGGCTCGTCTCGCTCGCGTTGCGCGACGCGCTGGGTGTGCTCGAAGCGAAGGAGCGCACCCTGCTGCGCATGCGCTTCGTCGACGGCGTCTCGACCGAAGAGCTCGGCCGCATGTTCCAGGTGCACCGCACCACGGCCCAGCGGTGGATCGAGTCCGCTCAGGCGAAGATCATGGCGGCCATGCGCGCGCGCCTCGAAGAAGAGACCCGCCTCGGCCGCAGCGACGTCGACTCGCTCATCGGAGAGGTCGCGCAGTCGATCTCGCTCCGTCTCTCGCAGGTGTTGAACCGCGACGAGCTGCCGCCGACCTGATTCCCCTCCCCAAGGAAGTCCCCGCTCCATGCGATCATTCGTATCGTCTGCCGTCGTCTGCCTGTGTTGTGCGTGCCCTGGTCCCTCGTCGTCTGACGGCGGGACGGGCGGTGGCGCAGGGGGCGGAACCGCGACCTTCGACAGTGGCTTCGTGCAGATCCTGCCTGCAGGCATGACTGGTCAGGCCTACGCGGTCGTGCCCACTGGCGCGGGTGACGACGTCTTCGTCGTGGGCAACGGCACTTCTGATGGCGGCAGCCCGGCGTTGCTCGTCGCGCGCGTGAAGACCGATCGCACCCTCGAGCGCACCTGGGGCACCGAAGGCCTCGCGATTGCCGACGTCGCTGACGGCATGTCGGCTGGCATCAGCAGCTTCTCGACCGACACCGGCTACGCGGCCTTCCTCGATCCCGACACCCGAGAGCTCTTCGTGACGGGGGTTGCTCAGGCGCTCCAGGTTCCCGGTCAGGGCTCGAAGGTGCTGCTCGCGAAGTTCCGGCCGAACGGCACCCTCGACACCAGCTTCGGCAACACCGGCGCCACGAATGGAGTCCGGCTCGATGGGTTCACCGGAACGAGCGCGTCTGCGACCGCGATTCTGAAGCAGCCCGACGGCAAGCTGCTCATCGGTGGCGACGTGCAGAGCAACTTCTTCGTGACCCGCTACCTGCCCAACGGCACTGCCGACACGACGTTCTCGAAGACGCCGGGCATGGGCTTCGGCGCCGCGTGGGGCACCAGTCGTGCAGAAGGCACGCGCTCGATGGTGCTCGAGCCCGACGGCAAGATTGTCGTCTTCGGCGGCGCTTCGATGTCGGCGGCCCGGTTGCTGTCCGACGGGCAGCTCGACACGTCCTTTGGGAGCGCGGGCTTCTTCAGCTCGGGCAACGCGACGGGAGCGGCGCTCTGGCGAAAGGCCGATGGCTCGTATCTGGCTGTCGGCTCCGACGAGGTGCAGGCGGACGGCGGCAAGCAGTTCGCGGTGCGCTTCCTCGAGATCTCTTCCGCCGGAGTCGCAGAGCCCTCGGGAGGCCGCACGATCGTGATGCCAGCGGGGCCGGGCCTGAGCAGCATTCGCGGCGCCGCGCGGCTCGCTGATGGTCGCGTGGTGCTCTACCTCACCGGTCTCGGCACCACGTACCTGGCGCGCTTCAACGCCGATCTCACCCTCGACGCCACCTTCCTCGAAGGCGGCTCGCTCAAGCAGCTCTCGGTCAAGCTGCCGCTCCTGCAGCCCGCGTTCATGGAAGGCCAGCACCTGGCCGTCATCGGCGATCGGTTCTGGATCGCTGACATCACCAACGTCGTGGTCGACCCGAAGGCCCCTGCGACGAAGAACTTCTTCGAGGTCGTGACCGGCGCGCTCTGATCAGCGCAGCAGAATCCACGTGCCCACACCGAGCGCGATCGCCGACACGACCGCCAGCACCCACGGCCACTTGCTCGAGCTCACCGAACGCACCTGCGACTTCGAGAGATCGAGCAGCGCGCCGTCGATGGCGGCCTCGAGCTTGTCGACCTTCTTCTGTCCCTCGGACTGGCGCTCGGGCTCGGTCTTCTCGGGATCGAACGGCTTCTGCGCAGCGCGGCCCGGCTTTGCGGTGCTGGCGCGTGAGGCAGGGGCTGGCGCGTGAGACTCCTTCAGCGTGATGACCTCGGAGTTCGCAGTCGCCGGCGTCGGAGCGCCCGAGACGATCGCCTGCAGTCGGTCCCGAACGGCGCGCGCCGACAGCGGCCTCAGCTGCGGGTTGATGCGCGTGAGATCGGCGATGAGCTGCGCGAGGCCGTCAGGCACACCGGGCCGGCCACGCAGCGACGCGGGCTCACGCTGCAGCTGCATCTGCAGCACCGCGATCGGGCTCTTGTCGTAGAACGCGTCCATTCCCGTGATCATGAAGTACGCCATGAGCCCGAGGGAGTAGAGGTCGCTCTGCGGCGTGGTGCCGATCGCCTGAATCTGCTCGGGCGCCATGTAGCCCGGCGTGCCCAGCACCATGTCGGGTGAGGTTCGCAGCGTGCTGTCGCCGCTCTTGGCGAAGCCGAAGTCGAGCACCTTCACGCGTGGCTCTGGCGCCGCCATGTGCGTGAGCATCACGTTCGCGGGCTTCAGATCGCGGTGCACCACGCCGACCGCGTGCACGGCTTCGAGCGCGGCGCAGATCTGCTCGAGAATGGAGATGATGCGCGCCGTCGGTGGCTCATCGCTCGTGCGGGCCCGCACCCACTGGCTCAACGACATGCCGTCCAGGTACTCCATCACCAGCCACGGGCGGCCGTCGGGCAGCTCGCCGAAGTTGAAGATGTCGATGATGTTCGGGTGGCCGATGGCGTTGACGGTGCGCGCCTCTTCCAACATGCGCTGGGCGTAGTTCAGCTCGGCGGGGCCGGCGGTGATCAGCACCTTGATGGCGACCTGCTTGCCGATCAGCGGCTGGACGCCCTTGTAGACCGCGCCCATGCCGCCCTTCGCGAGCAGCTCCTGCACGAGGTAGTCGCCGAGCTTCTGGCCGACGAGCTTGTCCGACGGAATCGGCAGCTGCTCGACCTGGAGCGGGGCCTGACGGCGTACCGACACGCTCTCTTTCGTCGCCGCGAGCTGCGAGGCATCAGGAGAGGTGGTGTCGTCGACGTCGAGGCGCTTCTTCTTCGGCGTGACGAGGGGAGGCACCAGCTCGGTTCCCGCCTGGGCCTTGCGGAGATCGACGGTGCGGTCCTTGTCCTCCGCGCTCTGACGAAGTCGCTCCTTGTCGGTGTCGGGCTCGGGCATGCCGTCGAGCGTCTCGGAGCCGTCTCCCCCATCGTCGCTGGCCAGCGCCGACAGCAACTTGCGACAACGAGAGCAGTCGTCGAGATGGGCCAGGGCCACCTCTCGTTCGTCAGGCGTCAGCGTGCCTGAGACGAAGCCGTGAAACGCGGCTGGATCGAGGTGGTTGCCCTCCATGGAGTGACGAAGACTCTAGCGCCACTCACAGAAGCGGTCGCACATTCGATCTTCAGTGGCAGTCGGGGCCCTGCGTCGCGGCCTGCACGGCGCGCCAGATGAGCACGCCTGCAGCGAACAGCGGCACCGCCTTGCGCAGCGCCCACGTCACGTTCGGCCAGCGGGCACCGAGCTGAGCACCGGCCTGAACCGCACCGAGGGCCGGAACCGCTCCGAGGGCGAAGGCTCCCAGAATCGTCGCGCCGCCCACCACGCTCGAGGTCGCGATCGCGGCGAGGAACACGCCGTACAAGAGCCCGCACGGAAGAAACGGGGTCGCGAGGCCCATCACGTAGCTGCGACGAACTGGAGAGAGCGTCGCTCCGGCCCGCACGAGGGTGCGTGAGAGTCGGCTCACCCCGGGCAGCGGGCGAAGGTGTTTGCCCAACTCGAGCGCGGTGGCGATGAGCCCCGCCGCCATGACCCAGGGAAGATAGGGCGCGACCGAGAAGGAGAGGGCGCTCGACACCGCCGTGCCCATCAAGCCGAGGGCAGCGCCGAGCACGACGTAGCCGCTGATTCGCCCAGCGTTCCACGCGAGCGCAGCAGCTCGACGCCCTTCACCCTGCGGAAGCCCCGCGCACGCGAGCGGACCGCACATCAGCGCGCAATGCAGACTCCCGGTTGCACCGGCCACCAGCGCGCTCGACGCGCCGGCGATGACGAGCGGGGAAGTCATCGCGTCCACGTCGCGCAACGCGTTCAACGGGCATGCCGTCTGCACTGCCTGACACCACTGTGAGCGCCCCCGCGTCCCAACCTCTTGTCGCGTCTCAACCCGGCAAGTGCCTGCACTGTCAGAGCCCCATCCCCGCAGACGCAGCATCTGCGCAGTTCTGCTGCCACGGGTGTGAGGCAGTGCACGATTTGCTGCTCGAGCAGGGCCTCGGCCGCTACTACGAGCTGGCGAGAGGTGAGGTGACGCCAGTGGCCTCGTCGCCCGGCGTTCGATCGCACACCTGGCTCGAGCCGTTGGTGGAGCAGGCCCAGGCTTCGGCGCAGGGCGAGCTGTGTGCGCTGACGCTCGACGTGCAGGGAATCCACTGCGCCGCGTGTGTGTGGTTGATGAACGAGACGTACCGCCGGGAGACGGGCGCGCAGGAGATCACCGTCAACCCCGCGCTCGGCAAGGTGCGGCTGCTCTTCAAGAAGGGTGAGACCGATCTCTCTCGCTGGGTGAAAGCGGTGGAGGGGTTTGGCTACCAGTTCGGCCCCGCGCGCAAGGAGACCTCGAAGAAGTCGATCGATCTTCCCCTGCGGCTCGGCATCTCGGCGGCCATCACGATCAACGTGATGCTGTTCTCGGTGAGCTTCTATTTCGGGCTCGCGCCGGATCAGGAGGGCATCTTCTCGCTCTTCACCTGGCTGTCGTTCGCGCTCTCGTCGGTGACGGTGCTCGTCGGTGGGTGGCCGTTCTTCAACGCGGCGTACCGCGGCCTCAAGAGCGGCATGCTTCACCTCGATCTGCCCATCGCCGTGGGCATCGGGCTCGTCTACGCGATGTCGCTCATTCAGATGCGCACGGGGCGTGGCGACCTCACGTACTTCGACACGCTCAACACCTTCATCACCCTCATGCTGCTCGGACGTTTCCTCCAGGAGCGTTTGCTCGAGCGAAACCGCCGCTTCCTGCTCGACGA
This sequence comes from Archangium gephyra, assembly GCA_943370055.1. Taxonomy (GTDB): domain Bacteria; phylum Myxococcota; class Myxococcia; order Myxococcales; family Myxococcaceae; genus Xiheimicrobium; species Xiheimicrobium gephyra_A. Next base: position 279,025 of record CALRPN020000002.1, on the reverse strand, counting down.
CGACGGCGCTGAAGGTCTCGTGGTGCGCAAGGTGGTCGGCGAGAAGCTGGTGCCGATGAAGGCGCCGCTCGTGCAGTCGGGCGACGTGCTGCTGGTGGCGCCAGGGGACGTGGTGCCGGTCGATGCGTCGCTGCTCGACGACAACGCGAACGTCAGCACCGACTGGATCACTGGAGAGTCGAAGGCGCGCCAGTTGATGAAGGGCGCCGAGGTGCCAGCGGGCAGCTTCAACGCCGGCCGCACCGCGTTTCACGTCGTCGCGCGTACCGAGTTCTCGGCGTCGCCGCTCGTGCAGCTGCTCCGTCAGCCGCCCACGCGTGAAGGCAAGGTGCCCGAGCACCACCAGCTCTGGAACGATCTCGCCCGCAAGTGGGTGGTGAAGGTGCTGCTGGTCTCTGGAGCCGGCTTCCTCGCTTGGCTGCCCTCGAGCTTCGACGAAGCGGTCAACGTCGCTGCCTCGCTGCTCGTGATCACCTGTCCCTGCGCGATCGGCATCGCGATTCCCCTCGCGTACGAGATCACCCAGACGCACCTGCGCCGCGCCGGCTTCTTCGTGCGCTCGGCCGATCTGCTCGATCGCCTCGTGAAGGTGAAGAAGGTGCTCTTCGACAAGACGGGCACGCTCACGCTCGGCCGCCTCGAGCTGGCCGAGCCCTCGGTGCTGACGGGCCTCTCGTCTTCCGCACGCGATGTCGCGTGGAACCTGGCGGTCCGGTCGAGTCACCCCGTCTCTGGTGCGCTCGCGCGTACGCTCGAGGGCCACGGGGTTCGGTACGACGTCACGGCGACCATCGAAGAGGTGCACGGTTACGGCATGGAGTGGCGCCGGCCCGATGGCGTGTGGCGCCTGGGGCGCGCGAGCTGGGCTGTCGAAGGCTCGTCCGAGAAGGTGACGCTGCTCTCCCTCGACGGCGTTCAAGTGGCGCGGCTCGAGACCCGTGAAGCGCTGCGTGCCGACGCCCGAAAGGAGCTCGGGTGGCTGACCGATCATGGCTACGACGTGTGGCTGATCAGCGGTGACGAACCCGCTCGGGTCGCCGCCATGGCTGAGACGCTCGGCATCGCGCCCGATCACGCCCTGGGCGGTCAGCGGCCGGAACAGAAGGCCGACACGGTTGCGCGGCTCGACGCAGAAGACACGCTCTACCTCGGCGATGGGGTGAACGACTCGCTCGCGTTCGAGAAAGCCTTGATCGCGGGCACTCCGGCCATTGACCGTCCCGTCATGCCCGGTCGCAGCGATTTCTTTCTCGTCGGCGAAGGCTTGGCACCCATCAAGGAATCGCTGGCACGTGCCGCGCATCTGCGCGCCGTCGTGAAGAGGGTGCTGACAGTGAGCCTGACCTACAACGCATTCGCCATCTGTCTGGCCTTGCTGGGGAAAATGTCTCCTTTGCTGGCTGCGATCACGATGCCCGCGAGCACGTTGACGCTCCTTGTCATTACCATCATCGGGCTCAAGGCATTCGCTCGCGCAACGACTGCGCCTGACAATTCCATGACGCAGAACTCGCGTCTGGCCGGAGCCCAGCCATGAACGTGATGGTCCTGCAGGTCTTCGTGAGCCTGATGCTGGTGCTCAGCTCCGTCGTCCTCTTCGTCTTCACCGTGAAGTCCCGCACCTTCGAGCACGCCGACAGGCTCTCGCTCACGCCACTGGCCGACGACGACGTCGTCAGCGGCAACGCAACACCCCCCGCGAACACCACCCAGAAGCAGTCCAACCAGGAGTCGATCTGATGCAGACCCAACGCATCGAGTATGACGACGCGATCGTCCGTAAGTTCATCTTCGCGTCTGTCTTGTTCGGGGCCGTCGGCCTTCTCGTCGGAGTCCTCATCGCCAGCCAGCTTGCCTGGTGGCAGATGAACTTCGGCATTCCGTACACCACCTTCTCTCGTCTGCGTCCGCTGCACACGAACGCCGTCATCTTCGCGTTCGTCGGCAACATGATGTTCGCCGGCGTCTACTATTCGACTCAGCGCCTCACCCGCGCGCGAATGGCGTCTGACTTACTGTCGAATATTCACTTCTGGGGGTGGCAGCTCATCATCGTCGCCGCGGCAGTGACCCTGCCGCTCGGCATCACCACCTCGAAGGAGTATGCCGAGCTGGAGTGGCCGGTCGACATTGCCATCGCGCTCATCTGGGTGGTGTTCGCAATCAACTTCTTCTGGACGCTGGCCAAGCGCAACGAGAAGCACCTGTACGTCGCGCTGTGGTTCTACATTGCTACCATTCTGACGGTCGCAGTTCTGCACATCGTCAACTCGTTCGAGCTGCCCCTGACGATGTTCAAGAGCTACTCGGTCTACGCCGGGGTGCAAGATGCGCTGGTGCAATGGTGGTACGGCCACAACGCCGTCGCCTTCTTCCTGACCACGCCCATCCTCGGCATCATGTATTACTTCATGCCGAAGGCGGCCGAGCGGCCTGTCTATTCCTACCGGCTCTCGATCGTTCACTTCTGGGCGCTCGTCTTCATGTACATCTGGGCCGGCCCGCACCACCTGCTCTACACCGCGCTGCCTGACTGGGCGCAGTCGCTCGGCATGGTCTTCTCGGTGATGCTCTGGGCTCCGTCGTGGGGCGGCATGCTCAACGGTCTGCTCACCCTGCGCGGCGCCTGGAACAAGGTTCGCGAAGACCCCGTGCTCAAGTTCTTCGTCGCTGGCGTGACGTTCTACGGCATGGCCACCTTCGAAGGCCCGCTCATGAGCATCAAGTCGGTGTCGGCGCTCGCGCACTACACGGACTGGATCGTCGGCCACGCGCACGGCGGCGCCCTCGGCTGGAACGGCCTCATGGCGGCCGGCATGTTCTACTGGCTCGTCCCGAGGATGTACGGCACGCAGCTGTTCTCGAAGAAGGCCGCTGATGCCCACTTCTGGATCGCGACGTCCGGCATCGTTCTCTACATGGTGTCGATGTGGATCTCTGGCGTGAACCAGGGCCTCATGTGGCAGGCGCGCAACGTCGACGGAACGCTGACCTACCCGAGCTTCGTCGAGACGCTGATCGCGATTCGCCCGATGTACATCGTGCGCTTCCTCGGCGGCACGCTCTACCTGACGGGCTTCCTGCTGATGATCTGGAACCTCATCAAGACCATGGCTGGCAAGACGGCCGTCGTCTCGAGCACCGAGGTCGTGGTGGGTGACGACAAGTCCGACCCCGAGGCTGGCACGCTCGTCGACGTCATCACCGGTCGCCCGATGTGGTTCAGCGTCGTTGGCTTCGGCGCCTCGGTCGTCTTCGTCTTCGTCTCGCTGGTGCCGGCCATCATCCTCGCCATCGCCGTGTTGGTGATTGGTGAAGCGGCCTACGTCATCAACAAGAAGGAGCGGGCGGCGGGCAAGCCGTCGTGGTTCGGCATCATCGAGCGTCGGCCCATGGCCTTCACCGTGCTCGTGCTCCTGTCGGTGCTCATCGGCGGGATCTCCGAGCTCATCCCCACCATCTTCGTGAAGCAGGCGATCCCGGCGACGGGCTCGGCGCAGAAGCCGTACACCGCGCTCGAGCAGCAGGGCCGAGACGTCTACACGCGCGAAGGTTGCTACGTGTGCCACTCGCAGATGATTCGTCCGATGATCGACGAGTTCCAGCGCTACGGCGAGGCCTCCCGCGCCGAAGAGTTCATCTACGACCACCCGTTCCAGTGGGGTTCCAAGCGCACGGGCCCTGACCTGCACCGCATCGGCGGCAAGTACCCGAACCTCTGGCACTACACGCACCTCATGGATCCGCGTGCCACCAGCCAGGGCTCGAACATGCCGTCCTACTCGTGGCTGGCTGATGGCCGCATCGATCTCGACCTCGGCATCAAGAAGCTCGAGCTCATGACGACGCTCGGCGTGCCGTACACGCCCGAGCAGATCGCCAACGCGAAGACCGATCAGCAGATGCAGGGTGAGGCGCTCGCCAAAGACCTCGCCGCGCAGGGCGTCACCGTGGCGGCCGACAGCGAGATGGTCGCGCTCATCGCGTACCTGCAGCGCCTGGGTCGTGATCAGGGCATCAAGTACGGCGTCGAGCCGGTGAAGACGACCGAGGTCGTCCCGCCTGCGCCCGCGCCCACGCCTGCTGCTGACCCCGCGGCGCCTGCTCCTGCGGCTGATCCCGCAGCACCGGCTCCTGCTGCGGTTCCCGCTCCCGAAGGTGCGCCTGGTGCGGCACCTGCCGCCAACGGCGGGGGGCGCTGAGCCATGTACAAGCAGTACTTCTCCAACATGGAGTCGGTGACGCTGCCGCTGTTTGCCTTTGGCGTCTTCTTCACCGCCTTCGTGCTGATGCTGGCCCGAACGTATTTCTACAAGAGCAAGGGCGACTTCGAGCCCCTCGCTGCGATGCCCTTGAACGATGAGACGAAGGAGGTGAAGTCGTGAGCTCCGACAACAACAACCTGCGCAAGTACGACGACATTCTCGAGGAGGACAACCACCTGCCGAACTGGTGGCTGGCCATTCTCTTTGGCTCCATCGTCTTCGCCTTCGGCTACTGGATCGCCTTCCACACGACCGAGACGTTCCCCAACCCGCCCGTCGTCTACCGAGCCGACGTCGACGCGTTGAAGAAGGCCCGTGCTGCGGCGAACCCCACCTCGGAAGAGGCGCTCACGGCCCTGGTGGCGAGCCCCGAGGCCATCAGCGAAGGCCAGAAGGTGTTCTCCACCACCTGTGCCTCGTGCCACGGCCAGAACGCCGAAGGCCTCGTGGGCCCCAACCTCACCGACAAGTTCTGGATTCACGGTGCGGCGGGGAAGGACATTCTCAAGTCCGTCAACGAGGGCTTCCCCGACAAGGGCATGCCGGCGTGGGGCGTCGTCATTGGCGACGCGAAGGCCCGCAACGTCACGGCCTTCGTCCTCTCCCTCAAGGGCAAGAACCTGAAGGGCAAAGACCCTCAGGGTGACCCGGTCGAGTAGTCGTCGTGTGGGCGCTCCGTCACGAACGGATCGTCGCACCTGACAGCGCGAGCGCACGTGGGGGAGGCAGCCTTATCGCCCCGTGCGCTCGTCGTGTTTCCAGCGTCGTCGTCACCAGAACCCCGCACTCCGTCGGTTGCATCACACCGACGACATGAGCTCCACCATGACTCCGACTCCTCCCGCGCCCGACGAGCCCCACCTTCCGTTCCACGTTCCCGCCTCGACGCTGGGCACGATGAACCCCGATGGGTCTCGCATCAAGATGCACCCGGCCGACGTGAAGGGGAAGTGGTTGACCCGCCGGCGCGTCGTCTTCGCGCTGCTGGTCGCCTTCTACGTGATCACGCCGCTGGTGAAGATCGGCGGCAAGCCAGCCATTCAGCTCGACGTTGCCGCTCGCAAGTTCTACCTCTTCGGCGCCACCTTCAACGCCCAGGACTTCTGGATGGTGCTGTTGCTGGTGATCGGCTTCGCCTTCGGGCTGCTGGCGCTCACGGCCTGGCGCGGTCGCGTGTGGTGCGGCTGGGGGTGCCCGCAGACCGTCTTCCTCGAGGGCGTCTACCGGCCCATCGAGCACTTCTTCGAGGGTGGACGAGAGCAGCGCATCAAGCTCGACGCTGCACCGTGGAGCGGGAAGAAGATCGCGATTCGCCTCGGCAAGTACGCCACGTTCCTCTTCGTCTCGTTGAACATCGCGCACGCTGCGGCGGCGATCTTCGTGGGGCCGCGGGAGTTCCTCGCGATGATCACCGAAGGCCCTGAGCTGCACCCCACGGCCTTCTTTCTCGTCATGGGGTTCACAGCGATCCTCATGTTCAACTTCACCTGGTTCCGCGAGCAGTTCTGCGTGGTGCTGTGCCCCTACGGCCGCCTGCAGTCGGTGCTGCACGACAAGGAGTCGATCACCGTCTCGTACTTCGAGAAGCGCGGTGAGCCGCGTGGCAAGCTGGCGAAGGGCGCGACCGCTCCGAAGGGTGACTGCGTCGACTGCAACCGCTGTGTCGCGGTGTGCCCGACGGGCATCGACATTCGCAACGGTCTGCAGATGGAGTGCCTCGCCTGCCTGCAGTGCGTCGACGCCTGCGACGACGTGATGTCGAAGGTGAAGCGCCCGCCCCAGCTGATCGGCTTCGCCTCGCACCAGCAGCTGATCGGCCAGCCGGCGAAGGTCGTTCGGCCGCGCCTGCTCGTGTACCTCGCGCTGATGGTGCTCTCGCTGGGCACGCTCGGCGTCAGCCTGGTGACCCGCACGCCGTTCGAGTCGAACATCATTCGCACGAAGGGCTCGAACCCCTTCATCGTCGACGGCGACGTGGTGCGAAACCCGTTCGAGATTCACCTCGTGAACAAGAACCCCGAGCGCGCGAAGTTCCACCTGCACATCGTGTCGCCGGTTCCGGCCGACGTGGTGATGGGCACGCCCGACCTCGAGCTGGCCTCGCTCATCGATCAGCGCGTGCCGGTGATGGTGACCATCAAGAAGGATCAGATCAAAGGCGCGCTCGAGCTGACGCTGGAGATCACCGACGACTACTCGGGCGTCGTGAAGCGGCAGCCGATTCGGTTCCTCTCTCCGATGGGCGTGGGCCGGTAGAGCGACGCACGACGCCTGGAGTAGGGTGACGATCGTGAACCTCGAGGCATACGAAGACGTCATTCCCGTGCCGCGTGCGGCGATTCTGCAGTTCCCGCTCGAGCTGCCCAGACCAACGGGCTTCTCCGTGAAAAGGCCCGAGACGTGGCCGACTGTAAGTGGCCGCCTCGAGTTTGTGAGGGGGAGGCTCTGGTACATGCCTCCGTGCGGAGAAGAGCAGCAGTACGTTGCGATGAGCGTTGGCGCCTCACTCCTTCAATGGGCTCGGATGACGGGCGCCCGATTCCGTGTTGGCGGGAACGAGGCTGGAATGCTGCTGGGTGGGGAAGCGCGTGCCGCAGATGCGGCGGTCTGGCCTCACACAGGCCACGTCGTCGGCACTGAGTTTCAACGGTCTCCGCCCATTCTCGCCGTCGAGGTCGCGGGTCAGGATGAGCAGGAAGCCGCGTTGCGCGAGAAGGCCACCTGGTACTTTGCCCACGGAGTGAAGCTCGTCTGGTTGGTGCTTCCGCGGACTCGTGAAGTCGTCGTCCTGACGAAGGGAGGGCGAACGCGTCGGGTGAAGAACGGTGACGCGATTCCGCCCACGCCGCTTCTGCCCGGTCTGTCGATGCGGGCGCGCGACTGCTTCGATCAGCTGTGACCCTCGCGACGAATGCGCTCAACCTTGCCCGCCGCTGCGCTGTCTGGACTGAGGCGAACGGACTCGTTCAGCACGTCGAGGTGAGTGGTGTGTTCCACGTCACCTTTTGGGCTCCAGGCCCGAGCGCACCTGGTACGAGACGGCTGAGGCCCTCTCCAGGGAAGTCGAGCCGCGGCTGCGCTCAGAACCTTGCTTGCATCACCGCGTTGAAGCCGAGCTGGTTCGGCTGCTCGAACGTCGGCTGCGAGATGCTCGCCGTCGAGTCACGGAACGTCACGCGGTTGTCGTCGCGCGTGTAGAAGACCTCTCCGATGATCGCGAAGTACTCGGACAGGTCGAGCCGGTAGGTGCCCTTCACCGAGATGATCGGCAGCACGGCGATCGCGTTCCCCGCGCCATCGGTGGCCGGAAGAATGTTGAACAGGTTCACGTCGCGAACGACGACGACGCGGGGGCCGGTCAACCCGGGCGGCGGCGCGTTGCCACCGAAGTCGAAGCGGGGCGCCGACAACGACGCCGGCATCTGCACGCCGCCGACGATGCCGAACGTCGAGTGCAGCTTGGGAATGTAGCGATCGACGCCGACCGCGAGCCACGTCTCGGGCCGCACCGTGCTGCCCTTCGAGAAGTCGAAGAACGGCGGGAAGCCGGGCACGTCGAACTGAATGAACGAGAGCGTGCGCACCAGCCCGAGCAGCGTGATGCGCCAGTAGTCGATCTTCGCGCGCGTGTTGAGCGCCAGGGCTCCGGCGTACTGCGGCTTGGTGGAGGCGAACTTGTCGGGGTCGATCAGCGTCTGCGCGAGCACCGAGCCCTCGAGCTCGGCGGTGATCGAGAAGCCGCCCGGGTACGTCTCGGGCCGGAAGAAGCGCGCGAGCACGTCGGGGTCGTTCTTGTAGAGGCGAATGTCGATCGACTGCTGAATCTCGGCGCCCTGCTGGAACGAGAGGCGGGCCGAGCCACCAACCGAGTTGATCGGCGCACGCACGCCCTGCAGCGCGAGCGACGGCGCGATGCCACGGTTGAAGTAGCCGCCGTTCACCTCGAAGCGAATGCCGCGCTTGTCGTTCTTCCAGAGATCGATGCCCGCGCCGCCGAGGTAGCCGTACACGCGCTCCTGAACGTTGAGCAGGTTGTTCAGCAGCAGACCCGTCTTGAGGCCGACGAAGGCATAGCCCCAGTCCTTGGTGACCTGCAGCTTGCCGCCGGGCGCCGCGCTGGGTCGGCCCGTCGACGAGAGGCCCGAGCCCTGCTGGTACGTGAAGGCCGAGTCGCCGCCCCACGTCACGCGCCAGTTGTAGCCGAGGCGAAAGCGGTCGGACGAGACGGGGAAGCCCGTGAGCGAGATGTCTTCCTTCGAGCCCCAGCCCATCGGCTTGAAGTTCAGCTTGATGTAGCTGGAGTTGTCGAAGAGCGTGATCTGCCCGTTGGGCTGCGTCAGCAGCAGCACCGACAGCGCGGCCTCACCCTCGAAGCCCTCGAAGAAGCTGAACGACTTCTTGTAGAGCGTGAGGTTCGACAGCGTCTCGAAGCCCGAGAAGCGCGTGTTGAAGTTGTCGAAGAACTGGGTGTTCTGCCGTGAGGCGCCAAAGCCCACGCCGGGGCTGTTGGGCGTCGTCTCTCCGGGGCGCACGAACACGTTGTCGTGCGCGAACGCGAAGGTGACGCGGGTATCGATGAAGTCACCAGCCCAGGCGGCACTCGAAACGGTCAGGGCGATCAGCAACGGCTTCACGGCTCTCACGACGTTCTCCTCTCCCGCAGCGCCCCACAGCGGGGCGTGCCCAACGGCACTTCGTCTTCGGTTCAGCTTCCTCGGCACGACCGCAGCGGTCTGGGGCACTCGAGGCCCGGGCCGGGATAGCAGCAGACGTCATCAGGGTCGCGGGGAATGACAATCCACCTTGGGCGCGCGGGCTGAACCTGCTTCAGGTGCCCCACGACGTCGTAGGTCGCGCCCTTGGTGAACCGGCACTGCTTCGCCACCTCGGCGTCGGGGTCGTTCTCACGACAGTCGGGGTTCAGCTCGGGAATCGCGTCTTTCGTCATCAGGTTGAATCGCACCCGCGGGTTGATGGCGGCAAAGCAACGGCCGCTCGCCGCTGTGGGCAGGAAGCTCAGCGAGTCCTGCACAGGCATGTTCGCGGCCGCCACCGGCATGCGCAGCTTCAGCACCGTGCGCGCGTCGAGCAGTGGATCCTGGTCGGTGGCGACGACGGTGCCAGCGCCCGCCTTCCAGCGAACCGGCACGTCACACACCGCGACCGCATACGTGCCGGCCTCGTAGCCCGATCCTTCGGGAAGGAAGAGCCCGCTCACGCGGCCGGGCGCGGCGAGCGTCACGGGCGCCGAGACGATGCGGGCTGGGCTGGTGTCGTCGAGGTTGGCCCAGGCCGGCCCTGGCGCCGCCATCTCGACCGTGTATTGGCCGAAGCCGATGAAGGTGGCCTCTTCGGCGCAGACCTTCTCGCCCTCGGCGCCGCGGCCGAGCGTGCAGTTCTGAATGCACTCGCGCTCGAGGCGATCGTTCTCGGCCTCGGGCGCGGGCGGCGTGTCGAAGTCGCAGTTGCCCCACGAGCGCACGGTGTTGCCCATGGCGTCGAGGTCGGTGCGGTTGCAGAAGAACGGCACCGAGCCGTTCGCGTCGAAGTCGCAGTTGGCGAACGTGTCGGGAAACTTCACGCCCTTCACCCGCACGAGCCCGGCCTCGAGGCTCTCGAGCTTCAGGTTCGTCGACGACTGGCCACAGAGCACGTCGGTGATGAACGGGGCGAACGCGTTGTCGAGGCCGCAGATGCGGTAGTTGATGTCGACTGGTGGCACGAAGCGCAGCCACTTGTCCCACTGGGCAGGCGGCAACAGGCGCACGCGCTCGGCGATGGTCCACGCGGGGAAGGTCATCTGCGTCGTCGAGGTGAACTCCTGCATCGCGCCGGAGAGGCTGAAGAGCAGGTCGCCCTGGTTGAGGCCCTCGGGGAACGAGAAGTTGAAGACGAAGAGGCTGGCGAAGGTGCCGGGGGCGTAGCTCGAGCACTGCGAGCGCGCCGTGCATGCCGCCTTCGAGATCGCGCAGCGGGCGTTGCGGCCACCGGGCACGTCTTCGATGTTGGCCACGCCACCGTCGCTCAACGCCACCTGACACGGCTCGGGCGGCTCGGGCGTGCGGACGCGAGTGGTGCCGGCCTGCAGCAGCTCCTTCTGGCGGCAGGCGGTGATGTCGGTGACGTAGAAGCCCGTGGGCTCGACGCCGGTGATGACCATCGCCATCTGCTGGCCGTTGCGCTCGGGGTCGTCGAGGCAGGTCTGCTTCAGCGGAGTGCCCATCTCGGGAGGCGTGCCGACGCGCACGAACTCACCCACGAACGGAGACGATCTGTTGTCGAGGGTGTCGGGCATGTTCAGCGTCTGCAGGGTCTGCTCTTCGAACCAGACGACCGGCGAGCTGCCCGTGGCGAAGCTGTACTTCGTGTCGGTGGGCGGCAGGCGATCGGGCGCGATGAGGAAGCCACCGTCGTAGAGCTGCTTCGGCGGAGCGTTCTCGAGCCACAACCGCACCTGGCCGTATTGATGCTGCACGCGCACGACGCCACGAATCTCTCCACCGACGGCCTGTTTCCAGCGGTTCTCGTAGCCCGGTGTGCGGACGCGGCCGGCCGTACGCCGGAAGGGGTCGACGCCGCCGTCTTTGAGCAGCGCGAGCGGCGTGCCGAGCTGGCCCGAGGTGTTGCGGCCCCAGGTGAAGAAGGTGCCGTCGTCTTTGAGGCCGATGCTGAACGTGTCTCCGGCCGAGACGCTCGCCCAGTCATTGGCGAGGCCGACGGGCTGCGGTGACGTGCGCTGCGCCACGGTGCCGTCTCCGAGCTCACCTTCGGCGTTGCTGCCCCACGAGTAGAGCACGCCCGGCTGACGAAGCCCGACCGAGTGCGTGACGCCAGCCGAGACGCTGTCCCACGCGGCGAGCGTGCCGACGCGGGTCGGAACCGAGACCGAGGTGGTGTTGCCGAGGCCGAGCTGCGCCTTGTCGTTGCGCCCAAAGGCCCACAGCGTTCCATCGGTGCGAATCGCGAGCGAGTGGCCTTCACCCGCTGAGACGATCTTCCACGTCGTCGTCTGATCGACCTGCACCGGCGTCAGCGCGTTCGCCATCATCACGCCGAGCTGCCCCTGATCGTTCGAGCCGAAGGCCCAGAGCGTTCCATCGTTGCGTACGGCGAGGGAGTGGCGCGCACCCGCTGCGATCGCCTTGTAGGTGTCTGCTCCGACGCGGGTGATGGTCGTCTGCGGCGACTGCGTTCCAAGCCCGAGCTGCCCGAACTCGTTGTCTCCGAAGGCGTAGAGGCTGCCGTCGGCGCGCAAGGCGAGCAGGTGTTTTCCGCCTGACGAGACCTGCACCCAGTCGGCGTCGGCGCCGAGCTGGCCGTTGATCGACCCGAAGCCCCACAGCGTGCCGTCTTCGCGAATCGCCGCAGTGAACGAGCCTCCAGCCGAGACAGCCTTCCACCGGCCTTCGGGAGCGACGGGCAGGGGCGTGTCCTGCTGGGTATTGCTGGAGTCTCCCAGCTGGCTCGTGTCGTTGGCCCCCCACGTCCACATCGTGCCGTCCGTGCGAATGCTCGCGACGTGGGCGCGGCCAGAAGAGCCAGCCGTCCACTCCACCGGGTCGGCGAGGTCGCCGGGGATCACGCGAATCGCGACGGGGCCGGTGAAGCCGCTGGCGAGGTTGCGCTCGGCGTTGAGCGCGCGGCCGAGGTAGTCGATCTCGATCGGCCCACGCGGAATGATGTAGCGGCAGTTCTCTTTGCCACGCACCTGCAACGGCACGGCGGGTTGGCCGCCGTCGTAGAGCGCGGCGCAGCTGCCCACCACGGCCAGCGGCGTGCGCACGCCATTCGACGACGTGTAGATGCCTTCGACGAGCACCTCGAACGACTGCACCTCACTGCGCTCGGGAGGCGGAATGATCGGGCAGGCGGTGATCGCCAGCGCCGAGAGGACGACGAGGCGACGCATCACTTCACCCTCCGGCCGATGCGGCCGTCTTCGATGCCAGAGGCGATGGGAATGCGCGTCGGGTTCTCGCAGAAGTTCTGCACTGCGCGCGTCACGGTGCCGCAGACGGGATCTCCGGCGAGCGCGTCACGGCACGAGCACTTTCCGGTGAAGGGCCCTGCTGGCAGATCTCGCTGGCACTGCGTGGCGAGCTCCTTCGCGGCCGGGCAGCTCGCATCGCCGCGGAAGGCGCCGAGGCAGGTGCACCCCGTGCCGTCGTCGACCGTGAGGCGATCAGAGAACGCCTTGGCCTGCGTGCAGAACGAGACTTGCTGCGGGTCGACGTTCCACTTGCTGGGCTTGGCCGGGTCGCGGGTGCCGCAGACCTGCTGGTTCGCGCCGATGGTGTTGCCGTAGCTGTCGACCTTGCCGCCGAGCAGATCGTCGCAGGTGCAGAAGTTCTGCATGAAGCCGATGAGCGAGTCGCGCAGGGGAATGCCCGACTCGATGCGCGTGGTGTTTCGCTTGAGCACGAGGAAGCCCGAGCCGCCTCGCGCGATGTAGTCGTTCACCGCGATTCGGTACGACTCGTTGAGCTGCACGGGCTGCCCGTTGATCGTCAGGTTCGTCGCCGCGCTCGACCAGCAGCGCCCACCACCCGAGGTCGCGTCGGTGAGGCACTGCCAGGGCAGGCGCCCGCCAGTGCGGCCGTCGTTCGGGCACTCCGAGGCGTCGCCGTTCTGGTCGCACGGAATTCGCAGCTGGTTGAGCTGGGCCTGCGCGCAGTCCATCGTGAAGCGCGCGCCCGAGACCTGCGCCTGGCTCACGCAGCCGCGGCCGGTGGAGCGCTCGGTGATGAAGTCGAAGAGCTCCTGCATCTCGCGGCCCGAGAGGAACATGACGTTGATGGTGTTCTCGAAGGGGAACACGTTGAACATCGACTCGATGCTGACGGGGCCAGCGTAGAGGTTGTCGCGAATGCCCAGCGAGTTGGTGATCGCCACCTCGGCCTCGATGCCGCGCCGCTTGCGCATGGAGTCGGCCGTGATGTTGCCGAGCGGGCTGTCGCCACCTGTCGAGTTGTTTCGGCGCGCGATGTCGGTGGGCGCGAAGGCGAAGAGGGTGGTGAGGGCGATCTTCGCGTCGAGGTCGGTGATGTAGTTGAGCAGCAGCTGCGAGGTGTCTTTGTCTTCTTCGGCTTTGCACTTCTCGACGCCCGCCTGCACGCGCGGGTCGGCGATGAAGGCCCCCTCGTTCCAGAACTGGTCGCGGTAGAGCTGGTGCAGGCCGTCGTCGCACCACACCGAGTCGATGGGGAAGACCTTGAAGTCGTGCGACAGAATCTCGCCGCCCTCGGTCTTGTCGCCCAGCTTCGAAGGCATCTGGATGACGAAGTCGAGCCGGTTGACGTACTTCGAGAACGCGCCGCCGTGGCTCAGGATCACGCGTCGGCCGTTCGGGTCACGCAGCAGCTGCGGCGGGTTGAGCACGATGTGCAGGTGCCCGCCGAGGATCGCGTCGATGCCCTGCACGCCGGGGATCGTCACGCGCACGATCGTCGCGTCGCTGGTTGGCTCGTTCGCGTCGTTGGTCTCACCGAACGTCTCGAGCAGGGTCCACGGTGAGCTCGCGCGCTTCACGTACTTCTTCGCGATGCCCCACTCGTAGAAGGCCTCGTAGCCCTCGACGAGATCCTGATCCTCCGTGAGGCCCGCGTGGCTCGTCAGCAGAATGAGGTCGACCGCCGGCCGCAGGAAGTCGACGTAGCCGCGCACCACCTCGTTCTGCTCGAGCGGAATCGCCTGCAACGAGTTGCCCTGCTCGACGATGGAGTTGAGCGAGCCGATGTTGCCGAGGCCGATGATGCCCACGCGCAGGCCGCCGACGTTCCGAATCGTGTACGGCTGGGTGTAGAGCGCCGTCGTGTTCGACGGGTTGTTCGAGATGGGGCTGCGGTAGTCCTCCCACTCGTAGTTCGCGACGAGCACCGGAAAGCGCGCCGACTCCTTCGCCTGCTTCGTGAAGTTGAACGCGCCGGCGTCGAACTCGTGATTGCCGACGACCGCTGCGTCGAGGCCGAGGAGCGACAGGAAGCGATACTCCACCTCGCCGAAGTTGATGTTGAAGATGGGGGCGCCCTGAAAGCTGTCGCCCGAGTCGAGGTGCAGCACGCGGTCGGCCTTCTTCCGCTCCCGCTTGATGATCGACGCCATGCGCGTCGCGCCACCGAACGGGCCCGCTTCGGGAATGAGGCCGAGGTCGATGTCCGTGCGCAGCGGGCGGAAGTCGTACGGCAGCAGGCGAGAGTGAATGTCCGAGGTGTGCAGGATCGTCAGGCGAATCTGCTGATCCGACAGATCGAGCGCCTGCCCCTCCACGATGGGAAGGCAGGACCCGTGAACGAGGCCCACGACGAGGAAGGCGAAGCAGCGAAGAATGCGCATGGGTGGGGTTCTTTGGGCGGGGCCCTTCGAAAGCGCGGGCACCGTATGCAAGGCCCCTCGTCTGGTAAAGCCACGTCTGTGAACCGAAACGCCTCTGTCACCGCCCTGGAAGTCGTCGAGGACTTCTCGTCTACCGCTCGCTGCGACGAGGGCTTCCTGCAGATTCGCCGCCTGCGCGTTCGGAATCGCCGCAGCGATGGTTCACATTCGCCCATCTATCGGGTCGACGTCGTCGACAGGCCCAAGCTCGACGCCGTGGCGGTGCTCGTGTGGCGGCGCGGCGAACACGGCCTCGAGTTCCTGACCCGTCAGCAGCTCAGGCCCGCTGCCTATTTTCGCTCCGAGAAGAAGCCGGTCATGCCCGAGGAGCGCGAGTGGCTCTTCTGCGAAGAGATCGTCGCGGGCCTCATCGAGCCGTCCGACGAGGGCGAGCGGGCGGTGCGGGCGCGCGGCGTCGAAGAGGTTCACGAAGAGGCCGGCATTCGCGTCGAGGTCGACGCGGTGAAGCACCTGGGCCCGCCGTTCTTCGTCGCGCCCGGCATCATCAGCGAGAAGATCTTCCTCACCCACGTCGAGGTCACCGGTCTGCCGATGGAGCCGCCCGCAGGAGACGGAAGCCACCTCGAAGAGGGCGGCACCTTGAGCTGGCGCTCCCTCGAGTCGCTGCAGCAGGCCCTGCGTGACGGCCACCTTCAGGACGCCAAGACCGAGCTCGCGTTGAACCGGTTCCTGAGCCTTGGAGTGAAATAGGCCTCGAAATTCAAGCCGGTTGTAACGTGCGCTGACAGGGGTCTTGGTAATCGAGAAGGCCACACTGTCCGACATTGTCTCCAGAGGTTCACTTCACCCCTGGAGATGCCATGACGACGACGCTGCGACCTGGAATGACGAGCGCTTCGGTTCGACTGCTGCAGCAGCGCCTCAAGGTGGTTGGCACCTTCGACTACCCGAAGACGACGAACTTCTACGGCAACTACACGCGTGAGGCCGTCTCCCAGTTCGAGCGCCGCAATCACCTGAAGGTCGACGGCATCGCCGACCCCGCGATGCAGGCGCTGTTGGCGAAGAAGGCTGCGGCCGCAGCTGCTCCAGTGACGCCGGGCACGTGGCAGACCGCAGCCGAGCCCGCGCACGACTACAACAAGGTGACGTTCCGCGGCGTGAAGATGAACGTGCGCACGCAGCAGATGCTCCTTCGCGCCGAGAAGTACGCGAAGGCGATGGGCGTGAAGGTGCCGTTCGTGTTGCCGCAGGGAAGCTACAACCCGGGCGGCGTCACGAAGAGTGGAGGCACCCACGATCGTGGCGGCGCGCTCGACATTCGCACGCGCGATCACTCCCCCGGTGGCGTGGTGTTGATGGTGAAGGCGCTGCGTCAGGCCGGCTTTGCGGCGTGGAGCCGTGACTCGCGCGACGGCTTCGACCCACACATTCACGCGATCGCGATCGGTGATCGTCAGCTCTCCGCCGCGGCCGCGAACCAGGTGCAGTCGTACTTCGCTGGGCGCAACGGCCTGCGAAACCAGGCGCCTGATCGTGATCGCGGCACGGCCGGCCGGCCCGTTCCGAACTGGGCGCGCCGCTACGACTGAGCCACAGTGGCGTGATGCGTCAGTCGCTCTTGCTGCTCTGCTGCGCGTGTGTGGGCTCGCTGTCCTTCTCTCGCGGCACGCGCGCCGGCGCGAAGCCCGATGACGTGCTCGCCTGTCAGGACTTCGACCCGTCACCCGAGCAGGTGAGGCGCTTCTTCACGAAGGCGAAGATCGTCGACGTCCATGAGGCCGACGTGGCGGCGTGCGTGGTTCGCGGAACGATGAATGGCCGACCCTTCGAGTTGAACGCGCTCTGGAGCGCCGAACGAACCGAGGCCGATGGTGGCGTGACCTTCTTGAAGTGCGACGACTGTTAGGCGCTCATCAGGCGTTTGCTCTCGCGCAGCATGAAGCCACGGTCTTCCGAGCCGAGGTCGAGCCGAACGCCGAAGCCTCGCAAGGTCTGATCAGCCGTCGCGCTCTCGAACGCCACGGCGCCTCTGGCTCCCACGACCCGTCTGGCTTCTTCGAACTGAAACGAGAGCCCCAGCTTCGTGCCCAGCGGCAGCGCCGGAAGGCAGGGGAAGAACACGGAGTTCATCGTGAGGTTCATCAGCCGGTGCGCGGTGAAGATGAAGGCGGTCTGGCGAGTGACGGAGAAGGCGCCAGCGAGCTGGTGCGGCTCCTGTCGCAGCTGGAGCACGTCGAGCTGCCAGGTCGGGAGACGGTTCGGCGCTGGTGGTGGCGCAGAGGGCCGGGCTTCAGGTGCCGCGAGCTTCGCTTCGACCTGCTGAATCACCTCGGTCAGGTACTGGTAGACCGCCATGTGCGCCTTCACGAGCGGCCCGGAGGCATCGCGCGGCAGACGGCCGGGGTGGAAGCGCTTGGCGAGGTTCAAGAAGCCGTGGCGGTAGTCCTTCACGGTCGCGGTCTTCGGCACACCGAACAGCGCATGCGGCGCGAGCTCGCGGAACCGATCGAGATCGAAGAGCGCCCGCTCGGCTTCCTGCTGTTCGCGCGCCAATCGCGCTGCAGGCGCTTCGGCGGTCACCATCGTCTGAACGGCCTGCCCACGAACGGGCTGCCAGGTGATGCGATCTTTCGAGGCCTGCACGAAGACGCCGGGCTTCGTGCGGAGCAGATCGACCGCGACGTCGCGCGAGAGCGGACCCACTTCGTTGCCGCGCGAGTCCTTCAGGTACCAGTCGTTGTTCATGTGGCCTTGCCCCCGGAACGAGACGCGCAGTGTCGTCGTTCGCCGCGCGCGCCTGCAAGGCGCAACTTCGGCACATGCACCGCACGTTCAGACGGCGAAGGCTCCGCCGTTGCGCACCGCGAGCTTCAGCACCTTCGTCAGCGCCGCGCGGTCGAGGTCCTCGAGTGACTTGAACCGAATGCAGCTCTTCCCGACCGAGGCGGGCGCGAGCGACTCCGCGTGCGCTTCCGCGACGTACGTGCCGTCATCGGTGACCGAGCACACGTAGAGCGACAGGTGCGCCTTGCGGGCCGAGAGCGCGAGGATCGGCCAGTCGCCTTCGCGGCCGGTCGGGTAGCGGTAGTGAAATTCGCCGTAGCCGAGCAGTGAGCCGTTGCTCCAGAGCTTGCGCTCGAGCTTCGGCGCCACCTTTCGAATCAACGCGTCCACCGCGAGCAGCTCGTCACGCTGCGCCGCTGGTGCTTTCGCGAAGAAGGTCTCGACCGTCTTCTTCGCGGCCACTCACGCCACCATCGAGAAGAAGTCGGCGTCCTTCCACACGCTGACGATCGGCCCGTCGGCGAGCGCGCGATAGCCACGCGGCACCGAGGCGGCGATTCGAATCGCGGTGGCGGTGGCGGAGAGGCCCTTGTGAACGCTGATCGTCACCCGGCGCGAGTCGCAGAGGATCGTGAGCAAGGCGTCGGCTCCGATGGCGCCGCGAACTTCGACGCGGTTCTCGTCGAGCTGGCTGATGCGCTGCACGAGATCGGTCGAGATGACACGCAAGCGCGGAGGCTTCGCCGCAGGAACCAGCGCCTCCGAGAACGAGAGCTCGAGTCCTCCGATGCGCTCCATCACCTGCATCAGGACGTCGCGCGGCAGATCGCGCTTGAGGGTGGCGACGGCGTGCTCGGGACCGCTCGAGGTCGCCAGCGTCACGTCGAAGGCGCTCGAAGGCGTCTCGACACCGAGCTCGGTGGTGGGCTCATCGCTGACCCGGCCAGAGAGCAGGAACTTCGACGACCCCTGCCGCTCGACGACGAACGCGGGATCACTGCTCTCGAGGTGAAAGCGTCGAACGCTGAGCTGGGTCACGGAGTCGATCACGGCCGGCCTCGCAAGTCGTATGCTGCGCCGCGTCTACCGCTTTGGGGCAGTCGAGAAAAGAGGGGCCGGGCGGTCACGGAAAGCCCCTGAAACCACGGAGTTTTCATGCAGGCACCCGCTGGAGCGCAGTGCGCGTACCACCCAGGCATCGTGGCTCCGGGCGTCTGCGCCCGCTGTGGGAGCTTCGTGTGCGCCGACTGCACGAGGTGGGGAGACGGGGCGCTCTACTGTGCCCGCTGCTTCACCCCGACCCTCAATCGCGCGAACCGTGGCTACCGGTTTCTCGCCAACTTCCTCGACTCCTTCGTGGTGTCGGTGCCGGCGATCATCGGGACGATCATGGTGATGGCCGTTGGCGGAGCGTTCGGTGAAAAGAAGAACGACGACCTGATCGGCATTCTCGCGATGCTGGGCCTGTTCGGCGGGGGCGTGCTCGGGCTGGGGGTGCAGGTCTTCATGCAGGTGCGGTTCGGCCAGTCGGTCGCCAAGCGCCTCTTCAAGATCAAGGTCGTGCGGGTCGACGGGTCACCGGTCGAGCTGTGGCGCATCATTCTGCTGCGCAACGTCGCCATTCACGTCATCTCGCAGCTGTGCGGGCTGGTCGGCATCATCGACGGCGCGATGATCTTCGGTGACGAGCAGCGCTGCCTGCACGATCTGATCGCCGAGACGATCGTGATCGACGTCAGCGCCGAGCAGTGATCACATGCGGGAGGCGAGGGCGGCGCCGAAGAGGAGCGCTCCGCCGAGGCCGCAGCAGCAGAAGAAGACCACGGGCCACAAGACCGCGATGGCCGCGCGCGTGGTGGTGAGCTTGTGCGCGTCGCGAATGGCCCAGACCTCGAGCACCACCGTGTAGATGCCGACGAAGCCGCCGACGACGGGAATGCCCTGCAGCACGTTGGGCGCGATGGCGTACGAGATCGCGCGCAGCGTGGTCGAGAAGGGGTACTGCGTGCCACCGGCCATGCGCACGCCCAGGTGCACCAGGCCGCTCGAGATCATCATCGAGAGCGGGAAGAGGACGATCGTCGATACCGCGAGGACGATCGCCACCAGCAGGGGACTCGTCTGGAAGAAGTCGATCATCGCCTGCATCGGCGGAGGCACGTCCTTCATCGTCTTGCCCAGCTCGCGGAACTGAGAGGCCGACTGCGCGAGGTTCAAGATGAGGAAGGGAATCTGCAACAGGCCCGCGGCGCTGGTGACGAGCCAGCCGTAGAGAAACGCGTCCATTCCCGAGCCGTTCGGGTCGAGCTCGGACCAGAACTTCCTCGGCTCGAGCATCGTCTGCTTCCACGTCTGCCAGACGCCCTGCACGAGGCCCAGCTCGGCGCGGCGCTCCCAGGGAGTCGGCGTGGGCGCGCTCGTGCTGGCTCCCGTCACCTGTTGGCACGTCGGGCACTGGCTGCGCCCGTCGGGGTTGCACTCGGTGCAGGTGAAGGCGCCACACCGCGGGCAGACGGAGGTCGCGGCGCGATCGGGGTGCAGCGCACATTGGGCGGTGGGCGTCATGGGCCCGGCGTCTTACTCCGCGGTGCGAAGCCCAGGCGCTCGAAAGCGTGCGCGAAGACCTGCGACTCCTGCGCGCCTTGAATGACGAACTTGTTGCCGACGATGAAGGTCGGCACCGCGTGGACGCCGAGCTCGGACGCTGCGGCGAGGCCCGCTTCCATCACCGGCTTCCAGGCTCCCGACTCGACTTCGCGTTGCAGCGCATCGCCGTCGAGGCCGGCATCGGCCGCTGCTGCGCGGAGCACGGTCCACTCGTGAAGGTTCTCGCCCTTCGTCCAGTAGCGCTCGAGCACGGAGTGGTGGAACGGGTCGAACTTTCCCTTCGAGCGTGCGTACTCGGCGGCCTGGTGGGCGCGCCGCGTCGAGGGAATCAGCTCGCGATCGAACACCATCGTGAGGCCCATCGCCTTCGCGCGGGTCGTCAGTGGGTTGTTCGGGTTGGCCATGAAGGCCTTCACGCGATCGGGCAGCGGCAGCCCCTCGTCAGGCGTCTCGGGGCGCAGCAGAAACGGGCGCCAGTCGACGGTGAAGTCCCACTCTCGCTTCAGCTTTTCGACCTCGCCGAGGCCGATGTAGCACCACGGTCAGACGTAGTCGGACCAGATGGTGATGACGGGCGTGTTCATGGGCCGTCTGTTCCCACTCCACGCTGCCAGACGCAAGCGGAGCCGATTTCGCATGATTGACCGGGAAACGGCGGCTAGCCTTTTTCCTCATGGCCGCCAGGAAGAGCGCGAAGCGGGGCAAGACCCCGAAGGCGAAGTCGAAGATCAAGTCGAAGGTCGCGAAGGTCTCGAAGGCGAAGAAGCCGGCGCCGAAGAAGAAGGTGGCGGCGAAGCCAGCGAAGAAGAAGGGCGCGCCGAAGAAGGTCCTGGCGGCGAAAAAACCTGCAGCGGCGAAGAAGACCTACCCGCCCGTGACGCTGCCCGAGCTGCCCGAGATCGAGGGCTACGTGCGCAGCCTGCCGCCTCCCGTGGTGCCCATCGTGAACAAGCTGCGTCAGCTCGTTCGTGACGCCGCTCCTGAGGCCCGCGAGCTGCTCGATCCCAACGGTCCCGCGTACGACGCGAACGGCTTGTTCGCCCGCATCGAGGCGAGCGATCGCGCAGTGCTGGTGACCTTTCTGCGTGGCGCCCAGCTCGAAGCACCCGAAGGCACGCTCGCCGGAGACGGTGACTCTCGCGCCATCACGGTCGGCTCGCTCGGCGATCTGAAAGAGCACGTGCTGCAGGCCCTCGTGCGTCAGGCCGTCATGCTGAACGTGCAGGACCCGTCGTCGGGCGCGGTCTGATGCTGCCGTTTCAGGCCGTCATCTTCGATCTCGATGGCACGCTCGCCGACTCGCTGCGCGACCTCGCCGAGGCGATGAACCTGGCGTTGGCGGACTTCAAGTTGCCGGCGCACTCCATCGATGCGTACCGAACGTTCGTCGGAGAAGGCGTCGACACGATGGTGCGCCGCGCGGCGTCGCCCGAGTCGAGCCCGCAGACGCTCAAGGCCATCGCCGACACCTACCGTGCG
The DNA here is from genome assembly GCA_943370055.1 of Archangium gephyra. Lineage (GTDB taxonomy): Bacteria > Myxococcota > Myxococcia > Myxococcales > Myxococcaceae > Xiheimicrobium > Xiheimicrobium gephyra_A. Next base: position 257,555 of record CALRPN020000002.1, on the reverse strand, counting down.
CACTACGCGCGGCTCGATCACCCGCACACGAAGCCGTACGCCGGCATTCCTGAGCTGCTGGATGGGCTCACGGCCGCGAAGGTGAAGCTGGCGGTCTTGTCGAACAAGCGAGACGACTTCACGCGTGCGCTGGTGACGAAGCAGTTCTCGCGATGGCACTTCGTCGACGTGCGGGGCGAGCGGGAAGGGGTGCCGCGCAAGCCCGATCCCACCGCGGCGTTCGAGCTGGCGCTCGCGTTGAACGTGCTGCCGGCGAACATCGCCTTCGTCGGAGACACGGCGGTCGATGTGAACACCGCGAAGAACGCCGGCATGCGCAGCGTCGGGTGCGTGTGGGGTTTCCGCGGACGAGAAGAGCTCGCGAACGCTGGAGCCCGGCACATCATCGACTCGCCGATCGAGTTGCTGTCGTTGCGCTGACGTCTTCCCGTCCAGCTCAGGGGTCGAAGAGGTACTTCTGCACCTCTGACGCCTGCAGCGCGCGGAAGCTCTTGTTCGCCTCGCGCAGCAGATCTTCGCTCGAGCGCACGCGGTCGGTCGGGAAGACGGCTCCGCCGAAGCGGATGATCACTCGAATGCGCCCGTTCGGCCCTTCGACTGGCAGCGCCTGCAACAGACTGAGCATGCGATCGGCCACGATGCGCGCACCGGGAAGATCGGTCTCGGGCAAGAGCCCCACGAACTCGTCGGTGTCGATGCGGAAGAGCCGGTCAGCGCCACGCATCGCGGTGCGAACCTCCTGCACCACCTTCGCGAGGTAGCCGTCACAGGCGTCGCGACCGAGCTGGTACCGAAGGCCCTGGTAGTCGTCGAAGCCGAACATGAGGCAGGCCGCCGGCCGGCCGTAGCGGCGACTGCGCGCGAGCTCCGAGTCGAGGCTGGCCTTGAGCTGCGAGTACGTGCCCGCGCCCGTCACGGGATCGACCGCGCGGAACTGCGCCAGCTCGTCTTCGGCGTCGAGCAACCGGCGGCGGTATTCGCGCACGGTGAGCGCCGAGTTGATGCGGGTCTGCAGCTCGATCAGCTTGAAGGGCTTGGTGATGTAGTCGTCGGCGCCCAGCTCCATGCCGCGAATCTTCCCGTCCATGTCGCCCATGGCCGTGAGCACGATCACCGGCAGCTCGGCCAGCTCGGTCGTCTCACGCACGGCCTTCAGCACCGAGAAGCCATCGCGCCGCGGCATCATCAGGTCGAGCAGCACGAGATCGGGCCGCGCCTTCGAGATGTGCTCCATGGCCTCGACGCCGTCTTCGGCCGTCAGCACCTTGAAGCCGCTCGTCTCGCAGAGGTCCTTCAGCAGCGCGCGGGTGTGCTCGTCGTCGTCGACGACCAGCACGAGGCGGTTGCTGAAGTCAGGAGCGTTGCCCTTCATCGCGAGCCGGGGACTCTAGCCTCAACCCTGCCAGTCGCGCGCGCGGCTTTCGAAGCGCGTGTACTCCGCGAGGAAGATCAGATCGATCGAGCCCACCGGGCCGTTTCGCTGTTTCGCGATGATGAGTTCGCAGGGCATCGAGGTGCGTTGTGGCGGAGGCGGCCCACCTTCGTCGCCTTCTTCGTCTTCACGGTGGATGAACATGACGACGTCGGCGTCCTGCTCGATGGCGCCAGACTCACGAAGGTCTGACAGCATCGGCTTGCCGCCCTTGCGCTCTTCGACTTTTCGGTTGAGCTGACTGAGCGCGATGATCGGCACGTCGAGCTCTTTGGCGAGCTGTTTGAGGCCACGTGAGATCTCGGAGACTTCGAGCTGCCGACTCTCGACCTTGCCCTTCTGATGCATGAGCTGGAGGTAGTCGATGACGATGAGCCCGAGCGACGGCTCCTTCTGCTTGAGGCGGCGGGCCTTGGCGCGCAGGTCGAAGCCCGACAGACCGCCGGTGTCGTCGATGTACAGCTTGCAGCCGTAGAGCTCGTTGGCGCCCTGCTGAATGCGCTCTTCGTCGCCGGGCGTGAGGCGGCCACCACGCAGCTTCTTCATGTCGACGCGCGCGTGGGTCGCGAGCATACGGGTGAGCAGCTGCACCGCGGGCATTTCGAGCGAGAACACCGCGGCGGCCCGGTTCTCTTTCAGCGCCACGTGAATGGCGATGTTCATCGCGAGCGAGGTCTTGCCGATGCCGGGGCGGGCGGCGAGCACGATGAGCTCTCCGCCGTGCAGACCCGTGAGCTGGTTGTCGAGATCGACGAAGCCCGTGGCCGTGCCGGTGATGCCCGACGCGTTCTTCTTCATCGTGTCGAGGAGCGTGAGCGCCTCGTCCATCAGATCCTGCATCGAGCGCAGATCGCCCTGCTGGCGCGCCTCGGCGATCTGGAAGACCTTGCGGCCGGCCTCGTCGACGAGCTCGAGCACGTTGCCCGTGTCCTGGCTGGCGAGGTCGTAGATCTCACGGCCCGCCTTCGCGAGGTTCCGCCGCGTCGCCTGATCCTTGATGATCTTCGCGTACTCGACCGCGTTGGCCGAGAAGGGCACGAGCTGATCGAGGGTCTGCAGGTAGCTGGGGCCGCCCACCGTCGCGAGCTGGCCGCGTGACTTGAGCTCTTCGGAGATCGTCAGCCAGTCGACCCGCGAGTTGCGCCCGTCGAGCGCGACCATGGCGTCGAAGATCTCGCTGTGCGCCGCGTTGGCGAAGTCGTCCTTGGTGATCTGCTCGGCGACGTTCGGCAGAACGGCGTTGTCCATCACGATGGCGCCGAGCACGGCGCGCTCGGCCGCCAGATCTTCGTACACGCGGGGTTGCAGGCTCACGTGGCCTTCATACCGTCTTGCGCGAAGCGGTGGCGGACTTCGAAGTCGCTACAGCGGCAGCCGAAACGGCGCGTCTTCGAGCACGAACTCGACCTTGCGGAGGAGGTCGATCGTCGGCTGATCCGAGGCTCCCAGTGCGGTCGCGCGACGAAGCAGAATCGAGGCCCCGATCAGGCTGCCGTCTGCATCGAACTCCTTCGCTACCTCGAAGAGCAGCTTCTGATCATCGGGGCTCTTCTCGAGCGCAGCGAGCTTCGCCGGCGGCTTCTCGCCCGGCTCGATCCACAACGGACACGCCTCGGGCTGCTTCGCGACCGGCTTCGCGTACGCACCCTTGAGGCTGCGTTGAATCAGTGCCGCCAGCCCGTTCGTGTGACTCGTCTGTGCGGCCGTCACGTCGGCACACGCTCCGAGCACCACGAGGAAGAAGCCCGGGTTCAGGCCTTCGACGCTCTTCGACTCGAGCAGCTTCGGGAAGCCAGGCGTGAGCCGCAGCTCCTTCGGAAGCACGAGCGCCTTCTGCAGCTTCTCGGCCTCGGCCTTCGTCTTCGCGCCCGAAGCGATGAAGAGCCTGCTGCCCGGAGTCCCTGCGACCGCGATCGCGACCATCAGGCCGAGCGTCATTCGGACACCTCGTCGTTGCTGGCGCCGCTCGCGCGAATCACGAACTCGACCCGGCGGTTGTTGGAGCGGCCCACGTCGGTCTTGTTCGTGTCTGCGGGACGGTCGGGTCCGAAGCCCTTCGCCTGCAGCCGCGTACCGTCGACGCCCTGGTGAATGAGGTAGTCCTTCACCGAGTTGGACCGCCGCTGCGAGAGACTGATGTTGTACTCGCGGCCGCCCTGCGAGTCGGTGTGGCCCTCGACGCGAATGAGCTGAATCTCGGGGTGATCGCGCAGCACGCTCGCGACGTTGTTCAGCAGCGGGAACGAGCGGGGAAGGATCGTCGCCTTCGCGGTGGCGAAGAAGACCTTCTCTTTGATGATCAGCTTCTCGCTGGTGATGATCACGAGCTGCTTCTGCTTCTCGGGGCAGCCCTGGTTCGACGCCGGGCCCTTCTCTTCGGGGCAGTTGTCGAACTTGTCCTCGACGCCGTCGCCGTCCTTGTCCTTCACGGGGCAGCCCTTGTTCTCCTTCGGGCCGGCTTCGTCGGGACACGCGTCGTCTTTGTCCTCGGTGCCGTCGTTGTCGCGATCCTTCACAGGGCAGCCGTTGCGCTCGGGCGGGCCGGGCTCGGTCGGGCAGTCGTCCTTCGCGTCGACGATGCCATCACCGTCGGTGTCGAGCTCGACGACCTTCACCATCGGACAGCCCTGGTTCGCGAGCGGGCCCTTCTTGAGTGGGCACTTGTCCTGAACGTCGGGCACGCCGTCGCTGTCGTTGTCGGGGTCGGGGCAGCCGTCTTGATCTTTGTAGCTGTCGAAGTCCTCGGGCTCGAGCGGGCAGGTGTCGGCCGCGTTGAGAATGGTGTCGTTGTCGTCGTCGAGATCGGGGCACTGCTGCGGCGTGTGCTTGCGATCAGCCGAGCAGGGGTCGTTGTCGTCTGGCCTGATGCCGACGCCGCCGAGCACTCGCACCGTCGGAGTGCCGGGAAGACTCCCGAAGCCGGGGCCCGCCATGAGGAAGAGCTCGATCGGGCCGATGGGGAAGCGGGCTCCGCCGAGCAGCTCGAAGCCCGCGGGCGTCTCACCGCCACCGAGCGGAACGAGCGTGTGGAACGAGCCTTCGAACCGAACACCATCACCGGTGCTGCCGACGAGGGCGCGCAGGCCGAGTTGGCTGCCGATCTGATCGCGCACGAAGGTGGCGTTCGAGAGGTTCACCGCCGAGGGCCGCACGTAGCCGGTCACTTCTCCACCGAAGCGCACGGGGCCGAAGTCACGGCCTGCCGACAGCTGCGGGAAGATGTTCCAACCGCTCTCCACCGCGAGCGCGTTGCCGACGCCGAAGGGAAACGCGGTACCAAGCTGAAACGCCAGATCGACCGGAGCGTTGGCGAGCAGACCGCCTTTTCGCTGCGAGAGAATGCCGAGGCGCACCGAGAGGCGAGGTGACGCGAGGCCGAAGCTGTCGGGAGAGATGACCTTCGCCACCTGCGAGAGATCATCACCGCCCTGGTAGATGACGAGCGGCACTTCGAGCGACGCCGTCAGCCACGAGGTGATGCCGTACGCGACGCCGAGGTGCAGGTTGAGCCGGTTGCCGACGAGCGCGCCCTGCCGCTGGTTGTCTCGAAAGAGCACCAGCGGGTTGTTCTCGTAGTGAAAGGCGCCCCACGCGCGGAACTTCTTGTGAGGCAGCACGTCTCCGGTCGCCGCCCCGAGCCCGCCCAGCGGAGCGTCGTTCGGTGAGAAGCGCGTGAGCGAGAACGGCGGCAGGGGAGTCGCGTCCTGCGCGAGCGCAGTGAGCGAGACGAGGACGCCAGCGAGGACGAAGCGGTTCATGGTTGGTGGCTTTGGCGCGCGCGGCGGCGGGTGACGAGAACGAGCAGCGCCAGCACGAGCGGCGCCGCGTCGACCGACACGCTGCTGCAGCTGATGAGGCCCTGGCCCGCATAGCGGACGGTGGGGATTCGCACGAAGAAGGGAACGTCGGTGGCACGCGTGCCCTGGTTGCCTGCCGGGTCGAGGGCCTCTGCCGAGACGACGTGGTTCCCCTCGCCCAGCGTGTTCGCCGGCACGGTGGTGCTCCAGCGCCCCTGTGCATCAGCGACCACGAAGAAGGCCTGCTTGCCGTCGAGGTAGATGGTGATGCGCGCGCTGGGCTCCGAGGTGCCCGAGATGTCGAAGGGCCGATCGATGTCGACCGCCGCGTTCTTCGCCGGAGTCACGATCACCGGCGGGTTTGGCGCGGTGGAGTCGACCGTGAACGCCACCTGCGTGGTGTCGGGCCCCGTGTTGCCGGCCGTGTCGGTCGCGTGCGCCTTCACCTCGTAGCGACCGTCGGCCAGCTGCGTCGGCGGAGCGAACGTCCAGTCGCCGTTCGCGTCGGCCTGCGTGGTGCCGGCCTCCTGCCCGTTGATGAAGATCGTCACGGTGCTGTTGGGCTCGGCGGTGCCGGACATCATCGGGCGACCGGTGGTGATGACGCTCTCGATGGTGGGCAACGTGATCGCCGGAGCAGCAGGCGGCACCGTGTCCTTCCGGACCGACTTCGAGTCCATGCCGGGGCCACCGGCCGTCGTTTGCGTCGCGGTCACCGTCACCATCGCCGCGTCGGGAACGGCGCTGACGTTCAGCGTGGTGGAGAAGAGCCCGTTCGTGCAGGGCGTCATCGCCGTCACCGTTCCCACGGCGACGGTGACCTGACCCGCGCCCGTCGTGCAGAAGCCCGTCACCTCGTACATCGGTGCGCGCATGGCGTTGATGACCGCGAGGTTGCCCAGAATGACGGTGGGCATGTTCTCGACGATGAAGGTGCGCGGCATCGACGCCGGGCCCTGGTTGCCGGCGCGATCGGTCTGCTTCGCGGTGACGGTGTGCGAACCGGTGCCCAGGGTGGTGGGGCACGACCAGGTTCCAGTCATCGTTGCGGTCGCCTGACAGACCAGCGCCGTGCCTTCGTTCACCACGACGGTCGAGAACGGCTCTGCGGTACCGGTGAGCATCGGGGAGAGCCCGGTGCGCGCGTTCTCAGCAGGCGTCGCGATGGCCGCAGCGGCAGGTGCCGTGGTGTCGATGGTGAACGTGCGCGCGGGAGACGCGGCCGAGAGGTTGCCGGCGGGGTCGGTCGCGGTCGACGTGAGCACGATCTGCCCATCGGGGAGCGTCGACGAGACGCAGCTCCAAAGGCCGTTCGCGGGCGTGATGGTGGTGCACACCGTCATGCCGTTGCGGATCACCCGAACCGTGCTGCCCGGCTCGGCAGTTCCCGTCAGGGTCGGGGTCGTGTCGTTGCTGATGCTCAGCTCGGCCGGGCGCGTGAACGTCGGCGCCGAGGGCACCATCGTGTCCTTCACGGTATTGCGGGTGTCGTTGCCCGTACCCGAGGGGTTCGTCTGTGCTGCGACGATGGTGACGGCCGCCGCATCGGCAACCGAGGTGACGACGACCGTCGTGCTGAACGTTCCAGCGGGGCAGGGCGCCGAGGCGTTGACCGCACCGATGGTGATCGTGACGACGCCAGCCGAGGTCGTGCACGAACCCGCCACGGGATAGGCGGAGGCGTTCATGCCGTTGATGGGTCCAGGGGTGTCGAGCGTGACGGTGGGCACGGCCGCGACCGTGAACTGCCGCGCGGCAGACGGGGGCGAGAGGTTGCCGCTGACGTCACGCTGGGTCGCCGTAATGGAGCGCGTGCCAGGCTGATACGTCGTCGGGCAGCTCCACTGGCCGCTCGCGTTCGCGGTGACGCTGCACACGAGCACCGAGCCCTCGGTCACGCTCACCGTCGCGTTCGCTTCAGCCGTGCCCGCGATGGTGGGGTTGATGCCGACGGTCGCGCCCTGCGCAGGGTTGGTGATGACGGGCGCAGACGGAGCGCCCGTGTCGACGTTGAAGTTACGCGCGGGAGAAACGGCAGAGACGTTGCCGACCGCGTCAGTGGCCGTGGCGGTGATGGTGACGGCGCCGTCGGGAATCGCGCCAGCCACGCAGCTCCACACTCCGTTGGCCGGAACGGTGACGGTGCAGACCGTGGTACCGCCGCGGCGAACGACGAGGCTCGCTCCGGCTTCGCCCGTGCCCGTGATGGTCGGCGTGGCGGTGTTGATGATCGCGCCTTCAGTCGGCGTCGTGAAAGCGGGCGCGGCTGGCGCGACCGTGTCCTTCTGGGTGGTGCGCGTGTCAGTGCCCGTGCCCGTGACGTTCATCTGTGACGCGGTCACGGTGATGCTGGCCGAGTCCATCAGACCGCTGACGTTCACTGTCGTGCTGAAGCTGCCGGTGCCGCAGGTCGCCGTGGTCGAGACCGTGCCCACCTGGAGCGTGACGGTTCCCGCAGCCACCGTGCAGGTGCCCGACACGGGGTACATCGCGGCGTTCAACGAGGTGATGGCCGCCGGCGTCGCGAGCGTCACCGTCGGCACGTTGGCGATGGTGAAGGTGCGGTTGGGCGCCGCGGGCCCCGTGTTGTTCGCGCGATCGCGCTGGGTGGCCGAGATGGTGCGCATCGAGGGGCCGAAGGTGGTGGGGCAGCTCCACTGGCCCAGGTTGTTCGCGGCGACGGTGCAGACGGTGCCGGCGCCTTCGGTGACGGTGACGTTCGCGAACGCTTCGGCGGTTCCCGAGATCGTCGGGTTCGGGCCCACGGTCGCGCCCTGGGCCGGGCTGTTGATGATCGGCGCTGCGGGCGGCGTGGTGTCGACGGTGATGGTGCGGGGCGGAGAGACGGCCGATGTGTTGCCGGCGGGGTCCGTCGCGGTGGTCGTCAACGTGCGGCTGCCGTCGGCGATCGTCGAGGTCGTGCAGGTCCACACGCCGTTCCCCTGGGCGAGGGCGGTGCAGACCGTGACTCCGCCGACGATGACGCGCACGGTGCTGCCAGGCTCGGCTGTGCCAGAGACGGTGGGCGTCGTGCTTCCCACGAAGGAGCCATCGGCGGGCGTGGTGAAGGTCGGTGTTCCGGGCGCGGTGGTGTCTTTCGACGTCGGCCGCGAGCTGGTGCCAGTGCCTGCGAAGTTCGTCTGGGCGGCGCTCACGGTGATCGAAGGGCCGTCAGCGAGGCCTGCGACGTTCACCGAGGTCGAGAAGCTGCCCGCCGTACACGTCGTCCCCAGCACGACGGAGCCAACCGTCACGGTCACCTGACCCGCCGTCACCTGACACGAGCCCGAGACCGAGTACGCCGTGGCGTTCGAGAGGTTGATGATGCCCGGCGAGTCGAGCGTGACGACGGGCGAGCTCTGCACGACCGAGAGCGTCTGATCGCTTACCTGGTTCTCGATCACCGACAGGTTCGAGATGTTCGTGCGGCCGTTCACGTACGCACCGGGAACGCTCGCGGTCACGTTGACGGTCACCGTGCAGCGCTGGGTGAGCGGCGCGAGGCTGCCGGACTGCAGGCGAATCGTGTTGGGCGTGCTCGAGGTGTTGAGCGTCACCGTGCCGCCACAGGTGTTGGTGAACGCCGTGTTCGCGAGCAGCAGGCTGGTGGGCAGGTTGTCCTGGAAGCCGAGGTTTCCCTGCGCGGGAGCTCCGGGAACGTTGTCGACGGTGAAGGTCAGCGTGGTGGCCGAGCCCGCCGAGATGGCCGTCGTGCCGAACGCCTTCGAGAGCGTCGGCTGGTACGAGAAGAACGTCAGATCGTTCGAGACGATCTGCGTGCCCGGCGACGAACCGAAGTTCCACATGATGGCGAAGCCGTTGTCCTTCACCGTCGAGTCGACCCAGTTGTTGAAGGTGTTGGCGCCGAAGACGTTGTTGCCGCCGCCCGAGCCCATCGGGCACAGCGCGTCGCGAAACGCGCACTCGTAGAAGCCGCCGTAGTAGCCAGTCCACGGGACGCCGCCGCGGTAGCGCCAGGCGAGCACGATGTTCGAGAGCTGCCGGAAGCCGCCCACCACCGTCGGAGGCCCCTGCACGAAGAAGCTCGGCCCGTTGTCGTCACCGCCGAGGTAGGCGTCGAGCGCGTGGTACAGGCGCACCGGCACTGCGTTCCCCGAAGGAATCGTCAGCGTGTGCGTCACCGTGACGAAGTCGTTGGGGAAGACGTAGTCGTAGCGAACCGAGACGTCGTAGTTGCGGCCCGCCACCGTCGCGCGCAGCACCGTCGTCGCCGAGCCCGAGCCGTTCGCCTGAGGCGTGAGCGTGTTGCTGATGGGCGTGAACTCCGCCGCCGTGATGCCGACCACCGGCGCCGCCGCGAAGTGCAGCGGGCCGAAGACGTTGGAGGTACCGACTGCGAGGTAGACACCGTTCGAGAGGCCAGTGACGACGCCGGGGTTGGTCGTCGCTCCGGGCGTCGCCGTCTGCGAGTAGAACTGGCCCGTGCCGTTGCGAATCACCTGCACCTGACCGGTCGGCCCGACGTGCACGCGAATGCCCGTGCCGGGACCTGTGCCGCCCGTGGGGTTGATGGTGACCTGGGCGAACGCCAGCGTCGGAATCAGGGCCAGCAGAACCAGCGGATTTCTTGGCGTAGTCATGGCGCTCCCCGGGCTTCGACGCGCCGCGGCGCTACGCCACGAATGGCCTGACCGTCAAGGGTGGCTTGGCGCCGTCACCTCACCGCGTCAGTCAATGGCGCAGCCGGCACTCGCAATAGAGGAACGCCTGGGGCTTGCCTGAGGGCGTCTGGTGCATTTCCGACACGCAGCGCAGGGGCACGAAGTCGTCGCCGAACACCGCGTGCAGCTCGCCTTCTTCATAACGGGCGACTTCGAGCCTACTGCAGGTGCTCGGGCCCTCATGGCTGAAGGTGGCGATGATGACGCGGCCTCCGGGCTTGAGGGAGCGGCGCACGGCCTGGACGTAGCGGGCGCGTTGCTCAGGGTCGGTGAGAAAGTGGAAGACCGCGCGGTCATGCCAGACGTCGTAGGTCGCTTCTGGCAGCGCCAGCGTCGTCACGTCTCCGACGAGCCACTGCACGCTCGCGGCTCGGTCACCCAGGCGGGTCATCGACACGTCGAGGCCGCGCTCCGAGAGGTCGAGCATCGAGAGCCGGCGGTACCCCCGGTCGAGCAGGTCATCGACCAGGGTCGAGGCGCCAGCGCCCACGTCGATGATGGCAGCCTCAGGCGTCAGCCCCGCCTCGTCGATCAGCTTGAGCGATTGTTCGAGGTGGGGCCGGTACCAGCTGACCTCATTGCTGGCCTTGCGCGTGTAGACCTCGTCCCAGTGCTGATCGGTCATGGTGTCCTCAGAGCCTCGCTCTGTCTTCTTCGGTTCCACAGTGAATGTGGACCCGAACGACGAGTCTGTCTCGACGCCCGGGGGCACATTCCTGCTATGGAGCGCGTCGAAAATGAACCGCATGAAGCCCAGCGTGAAGATGGTGATGGCTCTCGCCGTGACGGCGGGGGTCGCGTTCGCAGGTCCCGGCCCCGAGATCGCCGCCCAAAAGGAATTGAAGAAGGTGCTCGGGAAGAAGGGCGACGTCGTCGCCGGCAAGGATCGCTATCAGGCCGTGTGCGCCTCGTGTCACCTCGACACTGGCGCCGGTCTGCCTGATGGCTCCTTCCCGCAGCTCGCAGGCCAGCACCCGGCCGTCGTCCTCAAGCAGCTCACCGACATTCGCGCGGGCGCTCGTGAGAACACGGTGATGCTCGGTGCGGCCCAATCGCTCTCCGAACAGGACATGGCGGACATCGCAGCGTTCCTGAAGATCCTGCCGATTCCCCGCGACAACGGGCGTGGCGAGGGGGAGTTCCTGGATGACGGTCTGGTGCTCTACAAGCGCGACTGCGTCTCGTGTCACGGCCGAAGCGGAGAGGGCGACCCGAAGACGTACACGCCGGTGCTCGCCGGCCAGCACTACAAGTACCTGCTGCGCCAGATGACCAACATTCGCGACGGCAAGCGGCTCAACGCCAACCCGAAGATGATGGACGCGATCAAGGGCTACACCGACACGCAGGTGCTGGCCGTCACCGACTTCATGTCGCGCCTCGTGATGCCCGAGCTGCCGAAGAAGAAGAAGTAGCCAGCAGCGTTCGCAGCTCCTGGACGAGTTCCTCTGGGCGCTCGTCGAGGGCAGCCCACGTCCACTGGAGCACACGATAGCCTCGAGCCGTCAGCGCGTTGATGCGTCGGCGATCAGCCTCGAAGGAAGCCACCGTCGAGTGCCACGCGTAGCCATCGGCCTCGATGACGACCGGCGCTTCGGTGAACGTGAAGTCGAGCCTGAAGCGCCGGCCGCGCACGCGAACCTTCGTCTGGCGGGTGGGCGCGGGGAAGCCGTGGTCTTCGAGGAAGCTGAGCACTCGCGTCTCGAGCTCACTCTCGGGAATGCCCACGTCTCCAGCACGTCGCGCGACGAGGCGCCGCAGCACCCCGGCACCCGGCTCACCTGCTCGCCGTGAGAGTAACGACTCGAGCCGCTCGGTCGTCGTCAGCTTCTTCCTCAGCGCGTCATCGAGCGCGGCTGCGACGTCGAGCTCGGCTTCGTCCGCGCAGAGATCGAGCAGCGTTCGTTCGACCGAGGTCACCTTGAGGCCCTGCGTGAGCGTGACTTCGCGAGGCAGCAGCAGCTTTCGGCGAACGAACCGAAGGCCGGGCGGTGCCGGCGTGTGAACCATGGAGGAGAGGGTGATGGTGCTCGTTTCGTCGGTGAAGCGCGCAAGGCCCCAGAGCGCAGCGGCAGTTCGGTGAGAGAACGTTGCTCGCGGAGCCCACAACGCCGCAGCTCGAAGATGCTTCATCCACGTCTCGGGAGCGCCCTCCATCGCGTAGACGCCGGGCAGCACGCGACCCCAACGCCCAGCGCGCACGCGGAGCTTCACCTGGTCGACCGTCATGCCCTTCGCGCGCGCCTGCGAGAGGCTCACCACCCCGTGCTGGCACGACGCCATCATCACCACCGCCCGCTCCGCCGATTCCATTCGCCCCCCAACCCCGCGCTCTAGCAGCCAGGGCTGACATGCCGGCCGTGCCTCGCTCCGTTTGAAGGGCGGAATCCGCACCTGAAACGGATAGAGACGAGCCCATGCGCGTGTGGCGGACCGCTGACGGAGCGCTGTTGGTCGAGTGGAAGGTTGAACGCGCGGTACGTCTTCCTGATGGACGCGAGGTTGCGACCGCCTCGTTCCTGCGAATCGACGGCGACGTCGTCACCCGAGAGTACTGGTGGAACGAGTCGAGCCTCGAAGACTGGCTCTACACGACGGCGCTCTTCGTGGAAGGCGACTTCCTGAAATCGTGCTTCAGGGGAGAGCGATATGGCGGCGGCGAGACGTGTACCGTCAGCACCGAACTGAGCGGGCTGCGTGTGGTTGCGGAGCCACCCGAATCGTCCCTGCGGACCATCATCGCCAATCACCACGCCCAGAAGGACGCCGCGCATCGGCGAGCTCTGGCGCTCGACGACGCCCGCGATCGCTCCTTCCTGGCGGCGTTGCGCCCCGTTCCGGGATCAGCGCCGGTGCTGCTCGTGTTCGCCCTCGACGGCATGGACTGGGTGGTTCACCACGGCGGCGACGTGTGGTGGCGCGAACGCGACTGGCCGTGGCTGGGAAAGAGCCTGCGAGACAGGCTCGCGCCGCTGGTGACCACGCACTACGCCCCGCGACCCGCGACGCTCGAGGTCGACTCCGCCACCTGGCAGTCCATGTCCTACGCCAACGATTGAACGGCTCAACGGAGCCATGAGCCGCGCCCATTCATACGGGCGCAATCCGTTGCCCAGCTTGCGCACGTTCTGTAAGCCGCCGCGCATGCTCTCGTTTCTCGACACCTTCGCCCGCCGCCACGTTGGTCCGTCCTCCCGTGAGATGGAGGAGATGCTCGCAGCCGTGAAGGCACCGTCGCTCGACGCCCTCATCGATCAGACCGTGCCGAAGAACATCCGCGCGAAGAAGCCGCTCTCGCTGCCTGCCGCGAAGGGCGAGGCCGAGCTGCTCGCAGAGCTCAAGACGATCGCGTCGAAGAACCAGGTCTTCACCTCGTTCATCGGGCAGGGCTACCACGGCACGCTCACGCCCGGCGTCGTGCTTCGGAACATCATGCTCAACCCGGGCTGGTACACCGCGTACACGCCGTACCAGGCCGAGATCGCGCAGGGCCGCCTCGAGGCGCTCCTCAACTTCCAGACGATGATCGGCGACCTCACGGGCATGCCCATCGCCAACGCGTCGCTGCTCGACGAAGGCACCGCCGCCGCAGAGGCGATGCACCTCGCGCACTCGATGGCGAAGGACGCTGACGCGAAGACCATGTTCGTCTCGTCGCTCTGCCACCCGCAGACCATCGAGGTCGTGAAGACCCGCGCGAAGCCGCTCGGCGTCGAGATCGTCGTCGGCGATCACCGCACCTTCGACTTCGCCAGGAAGTGCTTCGCCGTGCTCGTGCAGTACCCGGCCACCGACGGCGCCGTCATCGACTACCGGCCCTTCGTCGAGAAGGCGCACGCGAACAACGCACTCGTGGTGATGGCGGCCGATCTGCTCTCGCTCTGCCTGCTGACTTCGCCCGGAGAGCTCGGTGCCGACGTCGCCATCGGCTCCGCGCAGCGCTTCGGCGTGCCCATGGGCTTCGGTGGCCCGCACGCGGCGTTCCTCTCGACGAAGGCCGAGTTCGCGCGCTCGATGCCCGGCCGCATCATCGGCGTGTCGGAAGACGCGAACGGCCACATGGCCCTGCGCATGGCGCTGCAGACGCGCGAGCAACACATTCGTCGTGAGAAGGCGACGTCGAACATCTGCACCGCGCAGGTGCTGCTCGCGGTGATGTCGTCGATGTACGGCGTGTACCACGGGCCCCAGGGCCTTCGCGCCATCGCCACCCGCGTGCACGCGCTCGCCCGCACCTTCGCCGCCGGAGTCGCCAAACTCGGCTTCAAGCTCGAGCACGACGTCTTCTTCGACACCGTCTCGGTGAAGGTCGACGCGAAGCAGGGTGACTCGCTCGTGCAGGCTGCTCAGGCCGCGCGCATGAACCTGCGCCGCATCGACGCGACCCACCTGGGCGTCTCGATGGACGAGACGATCTCGGCCACCGATCTCGACAACCTGCTCGCCGTCTTCGCTGGCAAGAAGCCCGACTTCACGGCCACGGGAATCGCTGCCTCGGCGAACGCGTCGCCCGTCTTCCCCGAGAGCCTGCGCCGCACCAGCGCGTACCTCACGCACCCCGTCTTCAACAGCCACCACACCGAGCACCAGATGCTCCGGTACATCCGCTCGCTCGAGGCGAAGGATCTGTCGCTGTGCCACAGCATGATCGCGCTGGGCTCGTGCACGATGAAGCTGAACGCGACGAGCGAGATGGATCCCGTCACCTGGCCCGAGTTCAACGGCCTGCACCCGTTCGCGCCCGAGGCGCAGTGGCCGGGCTACCGCCAGATCTTCAGTGACCTCGAAGGCTATCTCGCCGAGATCACCGGGTTCGCAGGCACGTCGCTCCAGCCGAATGCAGGCTCGCAGGGCGAGTACGCCGGCCTGCTCACGATTCGCGCGTACCAGGAGGCGCGAGGGCAGGGGCACCGCAACGTCTGCCTGATCCCCGCGTCCGCGCATGGCACCAACCCCGCCACCGCGGTCATGGCTGGCTACCAGGTGGTCGTGGTGAAGACCGATGACGCCGGCAACGTCGACGTCGGCGATCTGAAGGCGAAGATCGCGGCCAACACCGGCAAGGTCGGCGCGCTGATGGTCACCTACCCGTCGACCCACGGCGTGTTCGAAGCGGCCATCACCGAGATCTGCGACCTCGTGCATGCCGAAGGTGGGCAGGTCTACATGGACGGCGCGAACATGAACGCGCAGGTCGGCCTCTGCCGCCCCGGAGACTTCGGCCCCGACGTCTGCCACTTGAACCTGCACAAGACCTTCGCGATCCCCCACGGCGGTGGCGGGCCGGGCATGGGCCCCATCTGCGTCGCGAAGCACCTCGTGCCGTTCCTGCCCGGACACGTCAGCGCGAAGACCGGCGGCTCGAGTGGAGCGGTCTCTGCGGCGCCGTTTGGTAGCGCGAGCGTGCTCCTCATCTCGTGGATGTACATTCGCCTGCTCGGCCCCGACGGCGTTGCGGCTGCCACGAAGGCAGCCATTCTCAACGCCAACTACGTCGCCGCGCGCCTCGAGGCCGACTACCCGGTGCTCTACCGCGGCGCCGAAGGCCGCGTCGCGCACGAGTGCATTCTCGACATGCGCAAGCTGAAGGCATCGAGCGGCGTCGAAGTCGAGGACATCGCCAAGCGCCTGATGGACTACGGCTTCCACGCGCCGACCGTCTCGTTCCCCGTCGCGAGCACGATGATGGTCGAGCCCACCGAGTCGGAGTCCAAGGGCGAGCTCGATCGTTTCATCGACGCGATGAAGAGCATTCGCGCCGAGATCGCCGAGATCGAGAGCGGCAAGCTCCCGAAGGACAACAACCCGCTCAAGCACGCGCCGCACACGGCTGACATCGCGACCGCCGACGAGTGGACTCGCCCGTACTCCCGCCAGCGCGCCGTGTACCCGCTCGCGTGGGTCAAGAAGCACAAGTTCTGGCCCTCGGTCGGCCGCGTGAACAACGTGCTCGGTGATCGCAAGCTCGTCTGCAGCTGCCCGCCGATCGAGAGCTACATGTGAAGCAGTGGCGCCTCGTCGGAGGCTCCCTGCTCGCAGTGCTCATCGCCGTCTACGCCGGGAACTGCGTGAAGAACGTGGTGACCGGCAATCGCGTCGCGAAGATCTGCCCGGCGCTCCAGGTCTCGGCCAACGAGCGCCTCGAGAACAGCCGCGAACTCTTCACCCGGCTCTTCGAGGGCGATGCACCGGTCATCTTCAAGATGCCCGAGGCCGTCGTCGGCAGGACGTGTTCGCGGCTGCAGGGCGAGCTCGTCTGGTACCAGTGGAACCTGGGCCGCACCGTTCGCATGGACGAGACCCGCGCCCTTCGTCAGGAGCTCATCGTCGTCATCGATCGCACGCTGCCGGTCTGTGTCGAGCGCGCCACCCGCGGCATTGCGGCCGACGAGCAGCTGCACCTCGAGCTCGCGACCACCAGCTGCCAGATGCTCAAGACGCTGCGCGCGACGTTGGATACCCCGGTGCAGGATGCGTCACCGTGGGGCATCGCCGAACAGCTCGAGCGCCTGACGCCGCACCGTGCCCAGGTCGCGAAAGGGCGCGAGCCCTGAGGGATCGCTGAGGTTCGAGCCGATTCTTCGCCCATCGACCGACCACGCGTCCCAGGGGCCCACCAGCCCGGCGTCAGGAGCCACACACCACCGCGCCCTGACATCGCAACAGGGCGCGACGCAGGCAGACTGCTCCGCCGTTCCCGAAGGGCAGGGCCGAACCGGTCCTTCCAGGTCGTCGACGTACTCGAGCCGCTGCAGACCTCCGTCGCGGCCGACCTCGATCCAGGGGCCGTTCTTCAGGTGACGAACGTACTGCCCTGACTCCACGACCGAGCCATCAAGCCCCGTCACGAGGAGCGGGCCTTCGAGCCCTCCGTCACCGACGCACCACTGTGAAGTTCGCTGCGGCGAGACCTCTCGCTCCAACCAGGTCCCGGGTGGGCAGACGATCGGAGCGGTCTGGGTCAGGCACAGCAGGAGCATTCTCGGAAGCACACCGCCTCGACGCTCCGGACGGCCCTCGTGTTCCGAGCCTGTACGCGCAAGACCGGGCTGGTAAGGTGCGCCCCTCGCGATGGCTCAAGCAGACCCGAAGAGAAACATCCGATTCGGTAAGTACACCCTGATCGATCGCATCGCGGTCGGCGGCATGGCCGAGATCTTTCTCGCCCGGCAGGCCGGCATCGAGAACTTCGAGAAGACGATCGTCATCAAGCGCATTCGACCGCATCTGTCGAAGCAGCCGAACTTCGTGAAGATGTTCCTGAACGAAGCCAAGCTCGCCGCGCAGCTGAACCACCCGAACATCGTTCAGATCTACGACCTCGGTAAGATCGGCGAGTCGTACTTCATCGCCATGGAGTACGTCTTCGGGCGCGACATGCGTCGCATCATTCCGAAGGCAGACTCCATGGGCATTCCGTTCCCCATGGTCTACGCGCTGAAGATCGCCTCGAGCGTCTGCGAAGGCCTCTATTACGCGCATCAGAAGACCGACACCTACGGCACCGCGCTGAGCATCGTGCACCGCGACGTCACGCCCGAGAACATCTTCGTCTCGTTCGACGGCACGGTGAAGGTGCTCGACTTCGGTATCGCGAAGGCCACGAACCAGATCGAGCAGACGCGGGCCGGAGAGATCAAAGGCAAGCTCTCGTACATGTCCCCCGAGCAGTGCATGGGGAAGCAGCTCGACTGCCGCAGCGATCTCTTCTCGCTCGGCACCGTGCTCTACGAGTGGCTCACGGGCTTCAAGCTCTTCACCGGAGACTCCGAGGTCGCGATCCTCAAGAGCATCACCGAGGGGAAGATCTACGCGCCCTCGTACTTCAAGGCAGACATCCCCGAGGCGGTCGAAGCGATTCTGATGAAGGGGCTCGAGAAGGATCGCGAGCGCCGGTACCAGACCGCGTGGGACATGCAGTACGACATCGATCAGTTCCTGTCGCAGTACGAGTTCACGCCGTCGAACATCCACCTCTCGAACTTCCTCAAGCAGCTCTTCGACGACGAGCTCGAAGAAGAGAAGCAGCGGTTGTCGAGCCTGCGGGTTCCCGGCGCGGCCAGCCCCGAAGAGGTCATCGAAGAGGCCGACGAGATCATCTCGACGATCGAGCCGATCTCCGACTCGCAGTCGCTGGAGGATGGCTCGGGCAAGTCGCTCACCATCGACCTGAGCACCACCGAGTTCGATCAGCTCGCGCTCATCGCGCGTCGGCACGGTGTGTCCGTCAGCGCGCTGGTGCGTGACGTGGTCGGCGGGTTCCTCAAATACCGATGAAGCGCGCGCTCGCTCTGGTGCTGCTCCTCGGCAGCGCAGCGCAGGCGCAGATCATCAGGCCCTTCGGCGAGACGCCCGGCGATCTCGGGCCCACGACAGCCACGACACCTGAGAAGCCGGTCTCGGCGACGCCCAGCGGCGCGAGGTTCTCGGCTTTTTCCGCTGGACGGGGCGGGGCGCTCTTCGCGTTCTCGGAGGGCGTGGGTGGACTGGTGCTCGGCGGCGTCATCGGCGCCGCGATCACCTCGACCTGGCGTGGTCCGCTCGCGGGAGCGCAGGGCGTCTACCTTGGCGCCCTCGCCGGGGGCGTGACGTTGGGCGCTCTCGGGTCGGTGCTCCAGTACGTTCAACCCATCGGCCTGGTTGCTGCTGGCGCGACCTCTCTGGGCCTGGTGGTTGGCGCGCTCGCGGGCTTCGGAGTCGCGTCCCTGTTGTCGCAACTGCAAGGCTCGGCGCTGTTGCCTGGTCTGCTTGCGCTGGTCGGTTCGCAGGTGGGGGGCCTCGTGCCGCTGGCGCTGTTGTGGACGGCGGAGGATCTCGACCCGAGCGATCTCTCGATGATGGGCGCCGCCGCGCTGTCGGCGTTCGCGCTCACGGGCCTGATCAACCTCGCGACGGGGCGGCCGCTGGTTCCTGCTGCGTTGCTCCTCGCGCCGGCCGTGGGCATGGCGATCGGTGGGTTGATCGCGGCGGTGAGCAACGTGCCGGTCGCGACGATCTTCCGATACGCCGGACTGCCGCTCGGTGCAGGGCTCGCGCTCTTCGCGCTCGTCTCGGGAGTGTTCGAGTCGGTGCAGCTTGGTGCAGGTGTGGCGCTCGGCGGCGCTGCGATCACGCTCGGCATCACGGCGTTGGTCTCGTTCGCGACGGCTCCCGTCGAGGCAGCACCCGTGAGTCTGGTGCCGACGCTGGTCGTGTTGCCAGGCCGTGGCCGCGAGGTGTCGGTCGGCCCAGGCGCCGTCATCACCTTCTAGAGTCGCCAGAAGGCGCAAGGAGCGGGGTGGCCGGCGTCACGCTCGACCTCGCAGGCCGCAGTGTTCGCCGAGCCCGGCTCGAGTCGGTCCAGGCTCATCAACAACGCAACGCATCGACGCGAGCTGGGCCGCGCCCAAGGCGAATCTGACCGACCTCCACGAGGGCTTCTGCGCGTCACTGCGCGATCGACTTTTCATGTCGAAGGGCCTCCACGAGTCGAACTTCAGCCCGCGCGCGGTCGGCGATGGCACCTCGTTCGGAGGCGCAACGGACGTGGCGAAGCAGCGCCCGGCCCTCTACCAGCTCATGTTCTCGCCACTGCTCGCCGGCGCGCGGGGAGAAGGTCCTCTGTTCGAGGCGAGCCAGCGCGTTCTCTCGGTGCTCCGCAACGCCGTGCGCTTGGGAAGGAAGGGAGCGCGACGCGATGCTGCATCGGCGACTGCGCCTCAGCGCGGCCAGGTGACGAACTCGAGCTCGTCGACATGAACGTGGCCCGACTCGTGCTCGACGCCGTAGAAGACGACGACGGCATTCACCGCGAAGGGAAGCTCGTCACCCCCACGCTCCAGCAGCGCTGCTGAGAACGACAACCCACTCAACAACGCGGTCGCCGAGCGGGTTGGAGCGGGCAGGACGCGGGACTCCCGAATCGCCGAGGCGAGCTGTGGAGCCCCGGCCGCGCGCGAAAATGCCGACCCCAGCCCGTCCCCGTCGCACGCCGTCACGTCGACGGTCAGCGCTACTTCGAGCGACGCCTCGTCGCCCACGTTCCCCACCCAGATCGAGGCGACCGGCGGCTTCATCGCGGTTGAGAAGCTGAGGCCGGAATTCTCGCGGCGTCACCCGAAGAAATTCGACCAACGGACCCTCCGAGCGGGTGGTGGGCCATGTTCACGCAACCTGTTACACCGCAAACCATGACGACGATTCTGTGCGTCCGGCGCGACGGCAAGACGGTCATCGGTGGCGACGGTCAGGTGACGCTCGACAAGATCGTGATGAAGGGCAACGCGAAGAAGGTGCGGCGGCTCGGCGATGGCTCGGTCATCGCGGGCTTCGCAGGCGGCACCGCCGACGCCTTCACCCTCTTCGAGCGCTTCGAAGCGAAGCTGCTCGAGTTCCAGAAGAACCTGCCCCGCGCCTGTGTCGAGCTCGGGAAGGACTGGCGAACCGATCGGTTCCTCCGACGGCTCGAGGCGTTGCTGGTCGTCGCCGACAACGAGCGCACCTTCATTCTCTCGGGCGCAGGCGACGTGATCGATCCCGACTTTGGCATCGCGGCGGTGGGCTCCGGCGGCTCGTACGCCCTCGCTTCGGCGCGCGCGCTCCTGCAGCACTCGAAGCTCTCGGCGAAGCAGATCGTCGAAGAGTCGCTGCGCATCGCGGCCGACATCGACATCTACACGAACCCGAACGTGGTGCTGGAGGAGCTGTGATGCGCTCGTCACTCACGCCCAGAGAGATCGTCGGCGAGCTCGATCGCTACATCGTCGGGCAGACGAAGGCCAAACGCGCCGTCGCCATCGCGCTGCGCAACCGCTGGCGCCGGCAGCAGGTCACCGGCGATCTCAAAGAAGACATCACGCCGAAGAACATCATCCTCATCGGGCCCACCGGCGTCGGGAAGACCGAGATCGCGCGGCGGCTCGCGAAGCTGGCGGGCTCTCCATTCGTGAAGGTCGAGGCCTCGAAGTTCACCGAGGTCGGCTACGTGGGCCGCGACGTCGAGTCGATGGTGCGCGATCTGGTCGAGGCAGCGATCTCGCTGGTGCGTGACGAAGAGCTGATTCGAGTGCGTGAACGCGCCGTCGAGGCCGCGGAGGATCGACTCGCCGAGTTGCTGAAGAACGGCTCCGGCAGTCGCGGCTTCGGGCTCAGCTCGGCCAATTCGACCGCGCCGAGGCTGTCAGAGGGTGATCGCGACAAGTTCCGCGCGCAGCTCCGCGCCGGCACCCTGGACGACGAGATCGTCGAGGTCGAGGTGCAGGACTCGAACCTCACGTTCGTGCGCAACTTCTCGGGGCAGGGCCTCGAAGAGATGGGCGTCAACCTGCAGGACCTCTTCAAGGGCTTCCCGGGCCAGAGCCGCACCCGCAAACGCAAGGCGCCAGTGCCCGAGGCCCTCAAGCTGCTCGAGGCCGAGGAGTCTGCGAAGCTGATCGATCAAGATCGCGTGAACCGCGACGCCCTCAAGCGCGCCGAGAACGATGGCATCATCTTCCTCGACGAGATCGACAAGATCGCCAACCGCGAAGGGAAGGGTGGCGGCCCCGACGTGTCACGAGAAGGGGTTCAGCGCGATCTGCTGCCCATCGTCGAGGGCAGCACCGTCACCACCAAGTACGGCCCCGTCAAGACCGACCACGTGCTCTTCATCGCCGCCGGCGCGTTCCACGTCTCGAAGCCCTCCGACCTCATTCCCGAGCTGCAGGGCCGCTTCCCGATTCGCGTCGAGCTCGAGGCGCTCACCGGCGACGATCTCGTGCGCATTCTGAAGGAGCCGAAGAACTCGTTGCTCAAGCAGTACACGGCGCTGCTCTCGGTCGAAGGCGTGACGCTCACCGTCACCGACGACGCCATTCTCGAGCTCGCCCGCCTCGCGCAGCTGGTGAACGAGCGCAGCCAGAACATCGGCGCGCGCCGCCTGCACACCATTCTCGAGCGCCTGCTCGAAGACGTCTCGTTCGCTGCCGGCGACGGCGGCAGCAAGACCATCACCATCGACGTGCCCTTCGTTCGCGAACGACTCGCGGGTCTCGTGAAGGACGAAGATCTGTCGCGCTACATCCTGTAAATCGAGGTCGTCATGATCGAAGCCAAAGCTGCCTCCGAGTCCGCTGCGCCGGCGCCCACGAAGACCGATCGCCTGGTCGACAGCGCGAAGCACCACCTGCTGCAGAACTACAAGCAGCAGCCCGTCGTGCTGGTGAAAGGTGAAGGCGCCTACGTGTGGGACGCCGAGGGCCGTCGGTACCTCGATCTCATCTCGGGCATCGCGACGTGCGCGCTCGGGCACTGTCACCCTGCCGTCGTCGAAGCCGCGAAGAAGCAGCTCGAGACCCTGTGGCACGTCTCGAACGTCTTCTACACCGAGCCCCAGATTCAGCTGGCCGAGCGGCTCACGAGCGCCTTCGGCGGCACCGACTCGCGCGCCTTCTTCTGCAACTCAGGCGCGGAGGCGAACGAAGCGCTCATCAAGCTCGCCCGGCGCTGGCAGCACGAGATCGCGGGGAACAAGGAGCGCAGCGAGATCATCACCTTCGAAGGGAGCTTCCACGGACGCACGCTCGCGACCGTCACGGCCACCGCGCAGCCGAAGTACCAGGCCGGCTTCGAGCCACTTCCGAAGGGCTTCGTCTATGCGCCGATGGGCGACCTCGAGGCGGTGAAGAAGCTCGTGGGGCCGCAGACGGCCGCGATTCTCATCGAGTGCATTCAGGGAGAAGGCGGCGTTCGCCCTGCGCCCGAGGGCTTCCTCCACGGCCTGCGAGAGTTGTGTGACGAGCACGGCCTGCTGCTGCTCATCGACGAGGTGCAGACGGGCGTGGGCCGCACCGGCAAGCCCTTCGCCTACCAGCACCACGGCATTCAGCCCGACGCGATCTCGCTGGCGAAGTCCCTCGGCAACGGCTTGCCGATTGGCGCCATGATCTGCGGTGACGCGGTCGGCAAGGCGCTGCCTTCGGGTACGCACGGCTCGACGTTCGGCGGAAACCCGGTCGCTGCTGCCGCGGCGGTGGCCACGTGGGATCTCGCGACGAGCGCCCAGATGCTCGCGTCGAACACCGAGAAGGGTGCGCTGCTTCACCGACTGGGCAACGAACTCAAAGCCCGCAAACCAGGACGCATCGTCGAGTGTCGCGGTCGCGGCATGCTCTTCGGCATCGAGGTCGACGCGGGCGCTGCTGACGTCGTCGCGCGCTGCCGTCAGAACGGGCTGCTCGTCAACCTCGCCGGCGACAGAACCGTTCGATTCGCGCCTTCGTACGTCACCACTGAAGCGCAGCTCACCGAGGGGTTGACGCTGTTCGAGCGCTCGCTCTGAAATGTCCGCGGGGGCGGAACCACCGATGCCTGAGATGGAGAAGGTCGACATTCCGGAGGATCGGCAGAAGGAGATCCTCGCGCTCGAAGCGAAGCTGGGTTCGAACCACTTCGAGGTGCTGGGCATCACGCCAGGCGCGACCTCCGAGCAGGTTCGCGATGCGTTTCACGCGCTCTCTCGCAAGTTCCACCCTGATCGGTATCACGGCCGCGAGCTGGGCTCGTTCCGACAGCGCATCGACTCCATCTTCAAGAGGCTCGTCGACGCCAACAACATTCTCACCGACCCGGCGAAGCGACAGGCGTACCTCGACGCCAACCCCTTCGTGCGCGCCGCCATTCGGGCCGCGACTGGAACCAACCCGGCGTTGCAGCCTGCGGCTCCCAAGACCGCCGAGGAAGAGGCCCGTGACGCCGAGCGCCGCGCCCGCCTTTCGCGTCACCCCTACCTGGCCAAGGCCTCGAAGGTCTCGGAGCAGCTGAGCAAGGCGAAGGCCCACATCGCGAAGCAGGAGTACAGCCACGCGTTCACGATGCTCAACCTCGCGACCCAGATCGATCCGCAGAACGTCGAGGTGAAGACGCTGCTGAACGACGTTCGGAAGAAGGCCGAGGTGCTTCGCAGTGAGACTGACTACAAACGAGGCCTCGACGCGTTGAATCAAGGCAACGAAGAACTGGCGCTCCAGGCCTTCAGGGCGTCAGTGAACGCCAGCCCCTCGAATCACGTGGCGGCCTTCAAAGCGGCGACGCTGGTCGAGCGTCTCGGCGGAGACATCAAGGAAATCAGTGCTTTCGCGCAGAAGGCCGTCGAGGCGTCACCCAACACCGTCGAGTACCGCGTGCTGCTGGGCCGAATGCTGGATCAGGCAGGCATGAAAGCGCTTGCGAAGAAACACTTCGACGAGGCCCTGCGACTTGGCCCAGATCATCCCGACGTGAAAAAACACGTCAAGAAGCGCTGGCCGTTCTAACTTCTGGTTTTCATGGCAGAGCGCGAGCCCGTCATCGGTATCGACCTCGGTACGACGAACAGCGTGGTTGCGTTCATGCAAGACGGAACGCCCACGGTGATTCGCAACCGCGGATCGTCAAACCTCACGCCATCTGTCGTGGCGATGTCCAAGACGGGCAAGATGCTCGTTGGGCAAATCGCCAAGCGGCAGGCGATCACGAACGCGAACGACACGGTCTACGCCGCCAAGCGCCTCATCGGCCGCAAGTTCTCCGCAGCGCAGACGCAAGACGCCGTGAAGGTGCTGCCGTACACGGTGCTCGCGGGCGATCACGACGACATCAAGCTGCAGCTCGCCGACAAGCAGTACTCGGTGCCCGAGATCTCGGCGATGGTGTTGCGCGAACTCAAGCTCGACGCCGAAGCCTTCTTCGGGAAGTCGGTACGCAAGGCCGTCATCACCGTTCCCGCGTACTTCAACGACGGGCAGCGCCAGGCCACCAAGGACGCCGGTCGCATCGCCGGCCTCGAGGTGCTGCGCATCATCAACGAGCCCACGGCCGCGGCGCTGGCCTACGGCTTCGGCAAGTCGGTCAACGGCAAGATCGCCGTGTTCGATCTCGGCGGTGGCACCTTCGACGTCTCGGTGCTCGACGTCTCGAGCGGCGTCTTCGACGTGATCGCCACTGGCGGTGACACGTACCTGGGTGGAGAAGACTTCGACAACCGCGTCATCGAGTGGCTCGTCTTCGACTTCGCGAAAGAGAACGGGGTCGACCTTCGCAAAGATCGCATGGCCCTCCAGCGCCTGAAGGACGCCGCCGAGAAGGGGAAGATCGAGCTGTCTTCGTCGAAGGAGACGCAGATCAACCTGCCCTTCATCTCGTCTCCGGCAGGCGGCGGCGCTGCGCTGCACCTGCAGAAGACGCTCACCCGCGAGAAGCTCGATGAGCTGTGCGGTGATCTCGTCGCGCGCACCATCAGCATCTGCGAGCAGGTGCTCAACGACGCTCGCGTGAAGGCGACCGATCTCAAGGAGATGATCCTCGTCGGCGGCATGACCCGCATGCCGAAGGTCGTCGACGCGGTGAAGACCTTCTTCCGTCGCGACCCGTGCAAGGGCGTGCACCCGGACGAAGTCGTCGCCCTCGGCGCCGCCGTTCAGGCCGACGCGCTCACCAGCCAGGACAGCGAGGTCGTGCTGCTCGACGTCACCCCGCAGAGCCTCGGCGTCGCGGTGGCTGGCGGCTACGTGCGCAAGCTGATTCCCCGCAACACCACCGTTCCCACGTCGGTCACCGAGGTCTTCAACACCTCGAAGGACGATCAGACGACGGTGAAGATCATGGTGCTGCAGGGCGAGGCCGAGGTCGCGCACCAGAACGAGCTGCTCGGCGAGTTCATTCTCACCGGCCTGCGCAAGGCGCGACGCGGCGAGGTCGAGATCGACGTCACGTTCGAGATCAACTCCGAGGGCATCGTCTCGGTCGCGGCGCGCGATCGCGAGACCGGCCTGCAGCAGTCGATTCAGGTCACGGCCTCGGGCGGCCTCACCGAGGACGAGCTCAAGCGCATCATGGAGGAGCAGGCAGATCTGCTGCTCGAGGCCCGCACGGGCGAAGAGCTGCAGAACAAGCGTACGGAGCTCAAGACGCTCATGCGCGAGGTCGAAGAGCTCATTCCGCAGCTCGACAAGGCGACCCAGGGCTCGGAGTTCGGCCAGGACGCCATCGCCAAGGCGAAGGCCACGCTCGAGAACGCACGCAAGGCCTTCGAAGGGCCGTTGCTCTCGAAGGTGACCGAGAGCATGGACACGCTCACCAGGACCATCAGCCTGTTCAAAGGCGTTTTGGATCGCATCAAGTGAAGGGCGGAGGGGGATGAGCAAGGAGCGCGCAGCACAGCTCATCGATGCCGGCATCTGGCTCCGGTTGTCGGGAGACCTCGAAGGGGCTCGAAAGCTCTTCGAGCGCGCGGTGAAGCTCGACCCCGCCAACGAGCGCGCGACCCAGCTGCTGCAGGAGGGGCCCGTTCAGCCGCCTCCGCCTTCGTCACCGTCTGCCTCGAACCCCTTCGAAGCGCCCGAGTCCGTCGCTCCCGCGGTCGCGCCAGTCACCTCGAGTCCTTCTGCGACGAGCCCCACCGCGCCCGAGCCCACGACCGATCCCTCAGCGGCCGTCACCACGCTCACCTCCCTGCCTCCCGAGGAGATGGACTGGGGCCGCGCGACGGGGTTCGACTCACCCGCGCCTTTCGCCAGCCCATCGTCACCGAAGCCTTCGAACCCCGACGACTGGGGATCGATGCTCGAGCCGCCTGCGCTGCCGCCGAACCCGGCTGCCGTGAGCTCGAGCTCGACCATCTCGATTGGCAGTGAGCCTGATGGACCGCCGGTGCGCTCGACGCCTCCGATCTACGGAGGTTCCTCTGCTCAGAAGTCGCCAGCGCTCGTCGTGACGCTCGATGGAGCCGCGCCCCCGCCTTCGCCGATTCGGGCCACGCCACCACAGTTCACCGAGCCTCCGCCGCCGAGCCGCCCCGCGCCGCCGCAGGCCGATCCTCCGCAGTCCTCCGTCGTCACCTCGCCGATGGAGTGGAAGCCGCCTTCCTTCGTGGGCCTCGAGCCGCCGGCGAACAACCCCTCTGGCGTCTCGTCCGTCACCGTCACGTTGACCGACGCGAACGCGCCTTCCCCCTCGCCGCCCCGCTCGACGCCACCGCTCTTCGAGACGACGCCCGAGGTGCCGCACGCTCCGTTCCCAACGGCTGCGCCCTCGCCACCTTCGGTCCCCTCATTCAGCAAGTCTCCGATTCCCGTCGCGCCGGTGCCCACCAACGTCGACGTGCCGTTGACGGCTGCGCCTGATCCGGTCGGAGTGGCGTGGGCCTGGTCGAGCAACAGCCCCGCACCGTTCCGTGACCCGGCCACCGCTCCCGCGATCGTGCCTGCCGAGAGCCGCGCGCTGCCGACGCCGACACCTTCGCCCCTCTCTCCGAACGCGACCTCGGCGTGGGACGCGCGAAGCAACCCGGGCATCAAGCTCTCGGCGATCGTCGGTGAAGACAGAGCCCTCGAGATGCTCTCGTCGGACTCTGCGGTTCGACACACGTCGGGTGGCGCGGGCGCGAAAGACGAAGTGAAGACGCTGCTCCGCGGCGCGCGTGATCTGCTCGATCTCGACGATCACACGGGCGCGATGGAGCTGATCGTCAAGGCGCAGGCGATGGCGCCCGACGACCCCGACGTGAAGTCGTTGCGGGAGCGGAGCGAGAAGACCTTGCTGACGATGTTCGAGTCGAAGCTCGGCAAGATCGAGACGATTCCCCGCGTGCTGCTGAAGGAAGACGAGATCATCTGGCTCAACCTCGATCACCGGGCCGGCTTCGTGCTCGCGCAGATCGACGGCACGGTCAGCTTCGACGATCTCTTCGCGGTCTCGGGCATGTCACGGCTCGACACGGCGAGAATCCTCGCGCAGCTCGTCGACGAGGGCGTGATCAACAAAGGCTAACGGTCGAGCGGGTCGTCAGGCTCGCGGCCTTCGGCGGCCTGATGCTGCCGGTCCTTCCAGACCGTCATCGCGTAGTCGACGAGCGTGTCGAGGTACGTGCTGAGCGGAGGGCAGCGCACGCCCGTGCCATCGAGCAGCTCGAGGGCGGTGTGGCAGTTGTAGAGCGCGAGGTGGTTCACGTAGTTGATCGCCGCGCGCTGGGGCCGGGCGAGCTTCTCGAGGCCCGGCAGGCGAAGCATGAAGTCGGCAGCGCGGGCCGAGACGTTGAAGCGGGGCAGCTTGCGGTTCGACTTCGCGGCGATCAGCTCGTACACGCGGCGCGCCGACATCGGGTTCGGGTCGACGAGGTGCACCGTCTTTCCCTTCGCCGCAGGGTTCTGGGCCAGCAGCCATGTCGCGTCAGTGACGAAGTCGACCGGCACCACGTTCAGCGGAGCCACGCCGTTGCCAGGAAGTGGCAGCGGAATCACCAGCGGCGACATCACCAACAACATGCCCAGGTAGTAGGGGCCGTCGAAGCGCTCGATCTCTCCCGTGCGTGAGTCGCCCACCACCGTCGAGGGGCGAATGACGGTGATCGGCAGCTCCTCCATCGCGCGCTGCACGAGCTTCTCGGCGAGGAACTTCGTCTCTTCGTACGGGTTGCGAAAGCCCTGGCCGCAGTCGAGCTCGTCTTCGGCGATCACGCCCACGCGATCGCCCGAGACGTACGTGGTGCTGAAGTGCACCAGCCGCTCGAGGTGCTTCGCGTCTTTCGCCAGCTCGAGCACGTGTCTGGTGCCGTGCACGTTCACCTGATGCGCCGTCTCGCGCGGCATGCCGAGGTACGAGATCGCCGCGAGGTGGAAGACGTGGGTCACCTCGTCGCACAGCCGCTGGTACTCGGGGCCCGAGAGGCCGAGGTGGATGTCGACGATGTCGCCCGAGAGAATGTCGATGGGGGCGGGGCCGAGCTTCGACGCGTACTGCGTGGCCTCCTTCACGAAGCGCGGCTGAACGAGCAGCACGATGCGCTTGTCGGGAGCCACCTTCGCCAGGTGACGAACCAACCGCTTGCCGATGAAGCCGGGGTACCCGGTGACGAAGATCGTGCCTGACACGCGCGGCAGCATAGACCCGGCGCGAACACCGTCGAGCCCGCCCAACCGTCGTGACGCGTCAGCCGCGCGCGAGCATCTGGCGCCACACGTCGTCGACCTGCGCGGCCGTCGCTTCGGGTGAGCCCTGGTTGTCGATGATCCACGTGGCGAAGGGGCGCTTCGCGTCGAGCGGCATCTGCGAGTCGATGCGGGCGTCGGCTTCGGCAAACGTCAGCTGGTTTCGCGTCATCAAGCGGGCGCGCTGCACGTCGCGGGGAGCGACCACCAGCACCACGCCCGACAGCCCTTCGTGCAGGCGGTTCTCGATCAGCAGCGGAGCGTCGTAGAGCGCGCGCGGGGCTCCCGACTCGGCCAGCCTGATCGACTGCTCGAGCACGGCCTGGCGGATTCGGGGGTGGGTGATCGCGTTGAGGGCTTCGCGCTCGGCGGGCTTCGAGAAGATCCTCGCTCCGAGCGCTGCACGATCGAGCTCCCCGTCGACGCTCACCACGCCGGGAAACCGGGCCCCGATCTCGGCCAGCGCTGGCTGCCCTTTCGCGACCACCTCTCGCGCCACCACGTCGGCGTCGATCAGCGGCATGCCCTTCTGGACGAACAGCTTCGCGACGGTGGACTTGCCGGTCGCGATGCCGCCCGTCAGCCCGTACAGCTTCATGTCAGGTCTTCGAGGGAAGAAAGGCGAACGAGAGCACGGTGCCATCGTCCTTGAAGAAGACGGCGAGCCCCAGGCGCAGGTAGACGAAGTAGGGCTTCTTGCCCGCGCCCGCCTCTTTGACGAAGTAGCAGGGCGACTCGAGATCGGGGTCCTTCTTCTTCGCGTCGCACTGAGGGCCGTAGCTCTCTTCGATCGCTGCTTTGTCGATGACGGGTGAGACGTACACGTCGATGCGGGCGACGGTGTCGGCGCCGGGCGAGAGCTTGAAGTGCGCCTGGACCGTGCCGGGAATGGCCTGAAGCCCCGCGTAGATGAGAACGGTCTGGCCCTTCACGTCGGTCTTCTTCGTCGGCTCGCCGAACTTGCCGAACACATCGAGCGTGCTCGACACGCCCGGTTGAATGCCCTGCCAGGGTTTGGCGAGCACCGCCGACGACAACAGGACCAGTCCCAACGAGAGGAAGCGCGACATGGTGAGCACGTGCATGCTACGCCAGACGCGATGGCTTCGAGCTTTCTTCGTGTCGGGATCGTGGTGGTGATGTGCGCCTCGTCGGGTGCGCTCGCGTACGACTTTCTGGGCGCCGAGAGCTGCCAGAGCTGCCACCCCGACGCCTACGCGGCCTGGAAGGCGTCTCCTCACGCCCGGGCGAAGGACGTGCTCTCGCCGACCCAGCAACGCGACGCACGGTGTCTGTCGTGCCACTCGCCCAACGACGTCGACCAGAAGCAGGTCGGCGTCACCTGTGAGACCTGTCACGGCGGGGGGCAGTACTACTCGCCGAAGTACATCATGCGGGATCCCGAGCTGGCGCGGCTGTCAGGGCTGGTCGACCCCACCGAGAAGTCCTGCCGTGGCTGTCACGACGCCTCGAGCCCGTCACTGAAGCCTTTCGACTTCGCCTCGCGCCTCAAGGCGATGGATCACTGGTCGACCGAGCGCGCGAAGAAGAAGGAGCAGTCCTCCTCGCGCACGCCCGGCACCTTCCTCAAGTTCGGCGCCTGGCTCAGCCACCAGCCCGTGATCGTTCGGCGATGAGCAGCGCGCTGAAGGTCCTCGACGCGGTCTTCGTCACCACCGCCACCAAGGCCAGCCAGTGGCCGCGCGAGCCCGTGCCCGAGGTCGCGTTCGTCGGGCGCTCCAACGTCGGCAAGTCGTCGATGATCAACACGCTCGCCCAGCGCAACAAGCTGGTGCGCGTGTCGAACACGCCCGGCCGCACCCGCACGCTCAACTTCTTCGACGTCACCATGGAGTCGCACGCGAAGAAGCGCGTGGTGCGCCTGTGCGATCTGCCCGGCTATGGCTTCGCGAAGGTCTCGAAGGTCGAGCGCGAAGACTGGCACCACATGATCTCCGAGTACCTCTCGGAGCGGCACACCCTGAAGGTCATCGTCAGCATCATCGACGCAGAGGTGGGCCCAACGGCCGACGACGTGGGCATGCTCGACTTCCTGCAGGGCACGCCGCCGAAGATCCTCGTGGTGGGCACCAAGATCGACCGCATCGGCAAGTCGTACCGGAAGCCCCGCCTGCAGGAGCTCGCGAAGAAGCTCGAGGTGCCCATCGAGGCCGTCGTCGGGTTCTCGGCCACCGAGCGCATCGGGGTGAGCGACGTGTGGAACCGCCTGCTCGCGACGGTCGACGGTCGAGGTTGACCCCCGTCGCAGGGTGGGCCAACACTGCCCTCATGCGCACGAGGCTCGTCGTCCTCCTTGCCTGGTCCGTCGTTTCGGGCTGCCAGTGCAACTGTTCCAATCGCGTCGACTTCACCAAAGACGGCGGTCGCGCCGGCGGTGAAGGTGGCGGCCTTTCGGGTGATGGCGGCTCCGCAGGTGGTCGCGCGACGGCAGGTGGCCAGGGCGGTGGCGGAGTCGGAGGAGGCATGGCCTTCGACGCGGGGGACGGCACGACCACCACCAGCATCGGGCCGGGCAGCTTCACGCTCGACGGTGGCTCAGGAGGCCTCGGCTCGGGCGTCGTGATCAACCCGATGGGCCACATCGTGCTGGGCACCAGCTCGCTCGATCTCGGCTTCATGTGGGTGGCCAACAACAGCACCGGCTGGGTCTCGAAGTACGACACCCGCACAGGCAAAGAAGTGGGTCGGTTCTGGGCGACGATTCCCAAAGACTGCGCGAACAGCCCCAACGGGCCTCCGTGCGCCGGCGGCAACTTTCACGCGGCGCTCACGGCTGGCCCGGGCAAGCACAACCCTTCCCGCACGGCGATCGATCGGTTCGGCAACGTGTGGGTCGCCAATCGCGCCGTGGGCCAGCAGGGCTCGGTCACGAAGATCGCGAACGACCCGGTGGACTGCGTCGATCGCAATGGCAACGGTTCGATTCAGACCAGCCGCGACCTGAACAACGACGGGCGCATCAGCATGACGCCTGCCGATGGTGAGATGATCATTCCCACCAACTACGACGACCCGAACCAGTACGACGAGTGCGTGCTCTTCTCGACGCCCGTCGGAGGAACCGGCGGAGACGTGGCCGCCCGCGCCATCGCGGTCTCGGCAGGCATCGAGGGCAGCGCGGGTGATGTGTGGGTCGGCATCTACCGTGAACAGCGCATCTACAAGCTGTCGTCGCTGACAGGTCAGCCCGTGCCCGTGAGCGGTGGAGCGGGCCCGACGTTCATTCAGCTCAACTTCGGCCCCTACGGAGCGATCGTGGACTCGAAGCAGCGGCTGTGGGTCGTGGAGGTCGGCCAGGCCCGCTTTGGGCTGATCGACGCCAACACCGGCACGCTCATCAACAACATGATTCGAGCGCCGGCGAACCTGAACTGCGGCTCGTACGCGCTGGGTATCGACGGGAAGGATCGCGTCTGGGTTCCAGGGTGGACGCAGGGCGCGAGGGCCTGCCGCTACGATCACACCACCCAGACGTGGACGGCGTTCAACTTCGCCTCGGCGCGCAGCCAGCGCAACTCGACCTTCGAGTGGGGGCGCGGCATCGCCGTCGACGTGCTCGGCACCGTCTACATGAGCGGCTACGGCGGAAGCACGGGCCAGCTGATTCGGTTCGACTCCGAGACCGGCGCCGTGAAGCCGTACGGAGCGGCCGACTTCATCGACTACAGCGACCCGCAGTCGGGAGCTGCCATCGGCGTCGGCCTCGACAGCGACGGGCAGCCCTGGGTGAACAACAGCTCGGGCAACATGGTGCGCGTCGACAACGCGACGGGCGCCATCCTCAAGTCGACCCAGCAGGACCCGGGCCTGTACACGTACAGCGACTTCACGGGCTACCAGCTGCGCAACTTCACGGCCCCGCGTGGCGTGTACCGGCGTGACTTCGAGGGCTGTGGCGAAGACGCCGAGTGGCGCACGCTGTCGTGGGACGCCTCGGTGCCGGCCAACACGACGCTGAGCGTGATCGTGCGAGTCGCGAACACCATCGCCGAGCTCTCGTTGCCCACCGCGGCGCGCTATGGGCCTTTCACGACGTCGCCTGTCGATCTGCAGGCGCAGGGCGTGGTGAAGCGAAAGTACCTGCGAGCCGAGTTCACCCTGTCGTCTGCCGATCGCGTGACGACGCCGGTGCTGCGCTCGTTCCAGGTGACGTCCTTCTGCGGAGTGATGATCCAGTGACCTCGCCGACGCGTGAGACCCATGAAGCGCGCAGGGCCGAGCTGGTGCGGCGGCTGACCGAGCTGGCGCCGAAGAAGAAGCTCGACGCGATGCTCGAAGAGGTCGACGGCCGGGCGCTCGTTCGAAGCATTCCCGCCGAAGAGGTGTACGCGACGATCATCGACGTGGGTCTGGTCGACTCCACCGACATCGTGCAGCTGTCGACGCCCGATCAGTTCCGCACCTACGTCGATCTCGCGAGCTGGCAGCGCGATCGCGTCGACGTGCTCGAGGTGCTGCACTGGCTGCGGGCCGCGCGTGGTGAGGACGAAGCCGAGTACCAGAAGAAGCTGATGCGCCTCGACCTCGAGCTGCTCGAGCTGATGTTCAAGAAGCTCACGCTCATTCACGACCTGCAGGAGAACCCCGACGTCGACACCGAAGGCATGACGCTCGAGACGCCCGAGGGGCAGTTCCTGATCGAGTTCACCATCGAGGGTGTCGACGAGCACGCGATGCGGCAGCTCACGAAGGACCTGATGGCCTCGAACCCGTTCGAGCTCACCCGGTTCCTCGAGGCCGTGCGCTGGGAGCAGGCCACCGAGCTCGAAGAGGCTGCCTTTCAGTTCCGTCAGAGCCGCCTGCAGGATCTCGGGTTTCCGCCGCTCGACGAGGCCCTCAAGGTCTTCGCGTGGCTCGACCCCGCCAAGGCGAAGGTGCTCACGGGCGCTCCTGGCCTCTCGAAGCCCGGTGAGCGCGTCGACTACGTGCTGGCGATGTTCCGCGGGCTCGACGCGGTGGAGCGCACGAACCTCGAGGGTGAAGTCCGCTACCTCGTGAACTGCATTCTGGTGGCCGAGGGCGCCGAGCCCGGTGATCCCGAGGCGCTGAAGCGGTTGAGCGAACACGCGCGCGACACACTCGAGCTGGGCCTCGAGCATCTGACGGGCGGCGACGCAGAACGCGCCGTCGACGTCGTTCGTGAAAAGACGCTGCGGGAGATCTTCCAGATCGGCTTCTCGCTGACGCTGAAGGTGAAGCGGCAGGTCGAGCGGCTGGGGCAGGAGCAGGGCAGCAAGTTCGCCGACACGTGGCTGGTGCTGGACGAAGAGGCGCAGGCGCTGCAGGCGTTGCTGCGTCGCCGCCCCCTCAAGGCGCTCAAGGTCTCCGGCGCCGAGCCGGTCGCGTTCCGCTCGAAGCGCGAGCTCTCCGAGGTCGAGGCGTTGCTGTCGCGGGTGCGCAGTCAGCGAGCGGTCTTCAATGCGCTGCTGGGCACGTCGCCGGCCGAGGCGATCGCGCGGTTCGGGGTGAAGCTGGCCGATCTGACGCCGCAGCGGTTGTTCCTCGCGGTCGTCGCGCACGCAGAGGTCGAGGGCACCGTCGAGGTCGCGCCGTTCCCCGAGCTTCGGGTTCAGGAGCTGGTCACGCGCATCTTCGACGAGCAGGGCCGTCAGCCGGTGCTGCGTCCGAGCGCAGGCAAACGCGCCGTCGAGGTGTTGACGAGCAAGCTCAGCGAAGGCGTGTCCGAGCTCGAGACCATGGTGGCGCGAGGGCTTCAGGCGCTGCTGGCCGACGTCGGCACGCGGTGGATGGACGACGGTCGTGTCGACGCGAAGCGCATTGTGGTGTTGCCGGTCGCCGGCCAGGTGGTGGTCTGAACGATGTCGGTGCGCGTGCTGAGTCTGCCGGGGTGGAACGGCTCGGGGGCCGAGCACTGGCAGTCGTTGTGGGAGCGCCTCGATGCGCGGGTGATTCGCGTCGAGCAGGCGTCGTGGACCGAGCCGTCACTCGAGGCGTGGCGAACGAACGTGCTGACGGCGCTCGCGACGGCAGAGCCCACCGTGCTCGTCGGTCACTCGCTGGGGGCGGTGCTCATTCCGCACCTCGTCGAGGCGAAGAACGTGGCCGGAGCGCTGCTGGTGGCTCCGCCTGAGCTGTCCCGCGGCGAGCTGCCGAAGTTCATTCGTGAGTTTGAGCGCGAGGCGGTGTCATTGCCTTTTCCCGCGACCGTCATCGCGAGCTCCGATGATCCCTACGCGTCGGTCGAGCACTCGGAGCGGTTCGCGAAGGCCCTGGGCGCGCGCTTCGAGAACGTGGGCCCGAAAGGGCACCTGAACGCCGAGTCGAAGCTGGGCACGTGGCCCGAGGGCTGGGAGTTGCTGCGGCGGCTTCGAGCACAGGCTCCCTTCGTGATGGACCCGCGGCTGGCCGTCGACGCCGTGCACATCGGCCGGAGCGAGCTGTCAGATCTGCTGTTGTTCGACGAAGTGCGCTGGCCCTGGTTCGTGCTCGTGCCGCGTCGCAGCGGCGCTGAGGATCAGGCACATCTGTCGGAAGGCGATCGCGCGCAGTTGAACGAAGAGTCGGCGGCGCTGTGCGCTGTGCTGCGTGATCGGTTCCAGACCGACAAGGTGAACGTCGGCGCGCTGGGCAACGTCGTGCGTCAGTTGCACGTGCATCACATCGGGCGAACGCTGGCTGATCCTGCGTGGCCGGGTCCGGTGTGGGGGCACTCGCAGCGGCAGGCGGCGACGCGCCCGGTACACCTGGGTCGATCGTCGCTCGCGTTCTCAGATTCGCGGCTGTCGTCGCGCTTCGATCGATTGCTCTGAGCGGTGTCTCTCAACTCCGGACGCCGACGTGCGCGGGCCTGCGTCAGGGCTGCGCGTGCTGCTAGACGTCGCGGCCGATCGCTTCGGAGAGACTCGACAGCTTGAGCTCCGCCACCTTCTGCTCCAGCCGATCGAGAATGCGACGAGGCAGCCCCGGACCGCCGTAGATGAAACCCGTGTAGATCTGCACGAGCGATGCGCCGGCTGCGATCTTCGCGAAGGCGTCGTCTCCATCGAACACGCCTCCGACGCCGATGATCGGCAGCTTGCCTTCGGAGCGTTTGAACGCGCGCTTCAGCACCTCGGTCGACCGCTGGAAGACGGGCTTGCCAGAGAGGCCGCCGGTCTCTTTCGCGGTTGGGTGTTCGAAGGGCCGCGTGATCGTCGTGTTGGTGCAGATGAGGCCGGTGATTCCCGTCGAGCGCACGACGTCGACCACCGCATCGACCGCCTCGTCACCGAGATCGGGAGCGATCTTCAGGAACAACGGCTTCGCGCCGACCTTTGCCTTCACGGCCGAGAGAATCGCCGCGAGCGCCTCGGGCTCCTGCAGCTGCCGCAGGCCCGGGGTGTTCGGCGACGACAGGTTCACCACCACGTAGTCACCGAGCGGGCCCACGGTCTCGGCGCACGCGACGTAGTCCTCGACCGCGCGTTCGTTGGGCGTGTCCTTGTTCTTGCCGATGTTCACGCCGACAGGCCCCGGCCGCCACGCGAGCCGCTCGAGGCGCGCCTTCATCTCGGCCATGCCTTCGTTGTTGAAGCCGAGGCGATTGATGAGGGCCGTGTGCTCGGGGATGCGGAAGATCCGGGGCAGGGGATTTCCACTCTGCGGCCGCGGCGTGACGGTGCCGACCTCGACGAAGCCGAAGCCCAGCCCGAACAACCCGACGAGCGCCTCTGCGTTCTTGTCGAGGCCTGCGGCGAGTCCGACCGGATTGGGAAACGTCAGCCCTGCGACGGTGGTCGTGAGCCGATCTGCTTTCGCGTTCGAGCGCCAGGACTTCGCCATCGCGACCGGCATCGCCTTGAGACCGGCCATACCGAGGTGGTGCGCCTTCTCGGCGTCGAGCGTGAAGAGGACCGGCCGCAGCAGCGCTTCGTACATGGCGTCAGCGCGGCTGAATGAACGAGTACTCGCGCGCCCAGGCGAGCGTCTGATCGATCTGCTCCGACGTGAGAATGCGGTTGTTCTCGACGATCTCGATCTCGCGCCGCATGTCGGTGTTCAGCAGGTATGGGCCGTCGGTGTTGATGGTCACCTTCACGCCGCGATCCCAGAACGTGCGAATGATGTGCTCGAGCTCCTTGATGCCCTCGACCGCCTTGGTCTGCAGGTTCGAGGTCGGGCAGATCTCGAGCACCACGTCGCGCTCCTTGAGCAGCTTCATGGCCGACTCGTCGTAGGCCGCGCGAATGCCGTGGCCGATGCGGTTTGGCTTGAGCTTGTCGATGACGGCGATGACGCCCTCGGCGCCGGTGCCGCGCGTCTCGCCGGTATGCACGGTGGCCTTGAGGCCGGCCTTGCGGGCGCGATCGAACAGATCTTCGTACTGCGCGACGACGTCGGCCTTGAGCTCGAGCGCGTGCGACTCGGTGCCAGCGAGATCGATGCCGAGCACGCCGCGGTGCCGGTACTTGATCGCCTTGTCGACGATGATGCTGTTGAGCTTGTGATCGAACTCGCGGGCCAGACAGAAGATGAGGCAGGCCTTCACGCCGTACTCGAGCGTCGCCTGATCCATGCCGCGAATGGCCGCGTGAATGATGTGATCGAGATCGAGCTCGGAGTGCAGGTTGCGCTTCATCGGGTTGAAGCGCAGCTCGATCTGCGTGACGCGCGACGAGCGGTACTCCTTGCCGATCACCTCGTAGA
Organism: Archangium gephyra; assembly: GCA_943370055.1. Classification (GTDB taxonomy): domain Bacteria; phylum Myxococcota; class Myxococcia; order Myxococcales; family Myxococcaceae; genus Xiheimicrobium; species Xiheimicrobium gephyra_A. The sequence goes on along the minus strand of CALRPN020000002.1, from coordinate 220,057 downwards.
TCGAGCGCTCGATGGCCATGGGCGAGCTCTGAATCTTCTCGGTCCAGGTGTGCATGATCTTCAAGTACTCGTCGAGGCTCGCCACCTTGTCGGGGCTCGCGGTGATCAGGTCGACGAACTCGAAGTAGCTTTTGACGGGGAGCTTGAAGCCGCCCTGGTGCGCGATGGCCCAGAGGATGTGGGGTGCAACGGCGCCACCAACGTGGATGTGGAGGTCAATCAGCTCTCTCGTCATGTCTTCCTTTTTCATATTGCCGGGCCCGTTTGAAGTGCTCCGAAGTGCTCACCTGAGCGTGCGGAAAGGTGGCCTGGCGTGTGTGAAGTTCAGTGCCCTCCGCTTCGTTGGGCGCGATAGACGGTTGTCAGAAACGTTCCTGACTGGAGGCTGGCCCATGGCAGCGAAGAAGAAGGCGGCGGCGAAGAAGAAGCCCGTGGCGAAGAAGAAGCCGGTGAAGAAGCCCGCGACGAAGAAGGCCCCGGTCGTCGCCAAGAAGAAGCGCAAGGGCACCCCGCGAAACCCACCGATGCACGCGAAGGTGAGCCACCCCGAGCTCGAGGACGAAGAGCACGAAGAGGTGTTCGAGATCTTCAAGGTCTACGATCGCGACGGCTCGGGCAGCATCGATCGGAGCGAGTTCTCGCGGCTGCTCGAGGCGCTGGGTCAGAGCCCCGGCGAGCTGGAGCTCAACATCGCCCTCGACGTCGTCGACTCGAACCACTCCGGCAAGATCTCGTGGGACGAGTTCAAGGCCTGGTGGTCGAACCGGTAGTCACAACCCGCGCAGCTGCTTGAGCGCCTCGTACGCGTCTTTGACGATGCGAAAGCGCTCGGTGGCGGCTTCGGCTTCTTTCGCACCGAGGGACGCGACGCGGTCGGGGTGATTCTCGGCGGCGAGCTTTCGAAACGCCGAGCGGATCTCGTCATCGCTCGCTGACTCGGGCAGCCCGAGCACCTCGAAGTGCTCCTTGCCCGTGCCGAAGAAGTCCTTCGTGATCTGCAGCAGCTGCTCATCCGACAGGTTGAAGTGCTGCACGACGCGCTTGAGCGTGTCCTGCTCGGCGCGCTTCATCGCTCCGTCCGAGAGCACGACCTCGTACATCGCGCGCAGCACCTCGACCCGGAGCGCGGGTTTCACGGCGCCGCGGTTGGCCTTCACGAGCGTCTCGATGTCGGCCACCGGTTGACCGAGCGCCTCCTTCAGCGAGACCCGCACCACCTCGAGGCCCGGTTCATCGAACTTCAGCGAGCGTTCGAAGAACTCGCGCACCATGCGCACCTCGTCACTGACGACGTCTCCATCAGCGCGGGCGACCTCGATGAAGATCGGGCAGAGCGCGCGGGCGAGGGTGGTGTGCTCTTCGCTGGCCGGCTTCGGAGGAGCGGCCTTCGCGCGCGCCTTTTCTTTCGCGCGGCGCTTCTTCCCTTCGGCGAGCAGCTCCTCGACTGATTTCGGGTTCTCGACGCGGGGAACATCACCTTCGCGATCGAAGAAGAGGTGCCCCAGCAGCCCACCCGCGACGACGCACGCGAACACCACGAGCGGATTCCACTCGAGCAGCATTCCCACGCAGCCGCCGATGCCGGCGCCGAGCAGCTTCCCGTACACGCGCGGCAGCGTACTCCGTCGGGTGCGCGCAACGAGTGTCATGAAAAGGGCGGTTTCCGCACCTGAAGCGGCACGAGCTGTGCTCAGGCCTTCCCTGTGCGCAGGCTTCGTGGGCTTCTGGCCGCAGGAGTGGTGCTGATCGCCGCATGGGCGCTCGCCGCGCTGTGGATCGACCACGTCGGAACGAGCTCGAAAGACGTCGCCAGGCGCGAGTGCGCGGTCGTGGTGCTGGGCGCTCGGGTGAACGAAGGCGGCGCGGCCTCCGACACGTTGGCCGCGAGGGTTGCGGAAGGGGTGGCGACTCGAAGAGCAGGGAAGGGCCAGTTCCTCGTTTTCTCAGGCGGCGTCGGAGACTTCCCGCCAGCCGAAGCGATCGTGGGCAGAGATCTCGCGATCGACGCGGGCATCGCACCCGAGTCGATCCTCGTCGAGGTGAACAGTCACTCGACCAGGCAGAACGCGCACGAGACCGTGAAGCTGCTGAAGGAGCACGGCGTGTCTTGCGCTCACGTGATCTCCGACCCGTACCATCTCGCCCGCGCGCGCTGGTGTTTCCGGCAAGAGGAGTTCGACGTCACCATCGGCCCCGTGCTCGACGCTCCACGGCATCGCTCGTTGATCTCGCGCATGTGGTGGACCGCGCGCGAGGTGCCGGCGCTCATTCGGCTCGTGCTCACCGAGTGAAGGTGCTGGTACAGATCGCCCATGACCGCACAGCTCATCGACGGGAAGGCGCTGGCCGCGAAGGTTCGTGAAGAGGTGAAGCAGCAGGCCGCTGCGGTGACGGCGAAGTACGGCAGACCTCCTGGCATCGCGGTGGTGCGCGTCGGTGACGACCCCGCCTCGCAGGTCTACGTGACCTCGAAAGAGAAGACAGCGAAGGAGCTCGGCTTCGGCTCGTGGCACCACCACTTCCCCGCGACGCTCACCCAGCCCGAGCTGCTCGCGGTCGTGGCGAAGCTCAACGCCGATCCCGCCGTCGACGGCATTCTCGTGCAGCTGCCGTTGCCGAAGCACATCGACTCGAACCTCGTGCTCGCCGCGATCGATCCCTCGAAAGATGTCGACGGCTTTCACGCGACCAACGCGGGTCTGCTCTTTCAGGGCCGCCCTGGACTCACGCCGTGCACGCCCTCGGGCTGCATGCGCATGCTCCAGGAGATTCGTTTCGACGTGACTGGAAAGAACTGCGTCGTGATCGGGCGCTCCAACATCGTGGGCCGGCCGATGGCGATGCTGCTGCTCAACGCGAGCGCGACCGTGACGATCTGCCACTCGAAGAGCGACGTCGCCGCCGAGGTCCGCCGCGCTGATGTGGTCATCGCGGCCGTCGGTGTCTCGAAGCTCGTCAAGGGCGAGTGGGTGAAGCCGGGCGCCATCGTCATCGACGTCGGCATGAACCGCGGCGCCGATGGAAAGCTGTCGGGCGACGTCGAGTTCGAGACGGCGAAGGAGCGCGCGTCGTGGATCACGCCCGTTCCCGGCGGCGTCGGGCCCATGACGATCGCGATGCTGATGCAGAACACCGTCATCGCCGCGAAGGCGCGACTGTCACGGTGACTTGCGGCGCTTCGTCTTGATCGTCGGAAGAATCGAGCGACGGGTGGGCCAGGTCTGGTGCCGGTCGCCACGCGCGATGAAGGCATTGCCCAGCTCGACGCCACGCTCGCCACCCTTCACCGAGAGCGCGTAGTCGAACTCGTCGGGCGTCAGCACCTTCGCGGTGATGAGCCAGATGGTGTTCGTCTCCTCGCGACGCACGAGGATCGCCTCTGACCCGACGGCGTCTCCCACCAGCGGCACGCCGATCAGCACGCCCAGCGTCTTGCGCTTCGTCTGCAACGCCTCGAGCCCCTCGATGGGATCGAGCTCGAAGGTGAGTGAGTCGAACTTGCCCAGCCGCCCCTTCACGTCGATGCGATCGGGAACGATGGCGTCGGTGAGACTCCAGAGCACCTGGGGAACCCAGCTCTTCGCGATGCCCTGGTCCGACGAGTCCTCGAGCTGATCGAGGGGCACCTCGACGCCGACCTCGAAGTCGAAGGTCCAGTCCGGGGCGTCGTCGTGGAGCGTTCGATCCCAGTCGTCCGAGAGGCCGTCGGTCACGACGAGCACCGACTTCTCACGGCGCACGATCTTGAGCTTCGCGATCGCCAGCGCAGGCCACGGCGGCCCGGGCGTCGGAATCGGCAATCGCGTCAGCACCTGATCGGTCACGGTGCCGAGCTTCGCGAGGCCCTCTGCGCGCGCTGTTTCGAGCGGGTTCGCCTTCGCCCGCTTCGCCTTTGCTGCGGCTGCTCGACCCCAGCTCTTCTCGACCGGAGCCTGGTTCAGCAGCAGCACCGCGACGACCGCGATGACACTCACGGAATCGTCGGCAGCCCGAGCTGCGTGAGCAACCCGTTCACGGCTTTGTTGGCCATGCGGCGGGGAATCAGCATCACGAAGCCGTCGGTGCCGATGTTCGTCTCAGCGGGAATCAGGAAGAACGCGAACAGGCGCGCGAGGAAGGTCGGTTGCACCCAGCCCTGCACCGTCAACGTCGTGCCCGACAGCGACGCGACCAGCATCATCGGAGCGACGAGAAAGCCCGTGCCCTTCTGGTACGTGCGCGTGTCGGTGCCAGCGCCGGCGACGACCTTGTAGCCATTGCCCGGAGCCCAGGCATCGATGGCCGCCCAGGGCGAACCAGAGACCGTACCGCTGACCGTCGAGCGCTTCTTCGGATCGGACTGAACGATGCTCATGGATTCCTCGCGCGCAGCGCTGTGACGATCATCCGCGACGCTGGGCTGCGATTCAGCGTGTAGAAGTGAATGCCGGGGACTCCTCGCTGCAACAGCTCGAGGCACTGCACGGTGGCGTGCGCCACGCCGAGCTGCATCACCGCCGTCGGGTCGTCCTTCACCTTCTCGAGCTCGAGCTGCAGCCGCATGGGCACCGTGGTGCCGCACAGGCGCACGAAGCGGGTGATCTGCTCGAAGTTGGTGATCGGCATGATGCCGGGAACGATCGGCACGTTGATGCCCGCGCGCCGCGCCCGCTCGACGAAGTCGAAATAGAACGCGTTGTCGAAGAAGAGCTGGGTGATGAGGAAGTCGCAGCCCGCGTCGACCTTGGCCTTCAGGTGCTGCAGATCGGCCTCGCGCGACGCCGTCTCGACGTGGCCTTCCGGGTAGGCCGCTCCGCCAAGGCAGAAGCCCAGACCCTGCGCCTGCGCGAACTCGACGAGCTCACCCGCGAAGCCGAAGCCGCCCTCGGTGCGCTGGAACGACGTCTGGCCCTTCGGAGGATCGCCACGCAGCGCGAGCACGTTCTCGATGCGCGCCTTCGCGAGGCGGGAGAGCACGTCGGCGATCTCCTCCTTCGTGTGGCCGACGCAGGTGAGGTGCGCCATGGCCTCGATGCCGGTGCGCTCCTTGATGTGGCTGACGAGCTCGATGGTGCGGTCGCGCGTCGAACCGCCGGCGCCGTAGGTCACCGAGACGAAGCCGGGCTCGAGGGAGCGCAGATCTTCCAGCGTGTCCCACAGCTGCTTCTCGCCTTCGGGCGTCTTGGGCGGAAAGAACTCGAAGCTGAAACAGGGCTTCGACGGGTTGAGTCGGGTGCGGATCTTCACGGGGCCTGTCTGCCAGATGGTGCGGTGCGTTGCACCTTCGGAGCATCGGCCGGAATGGGTCCCGTCACCCTTGCTGATGTCGTTGACAGCACGTGCGCCAGAGACTCAAACCGCGCGCATGCCACGTCTCACGCCGCTGAATGCCGCGCACAAGAAGCTCGGAGGCCGCCTCGTCGACTTCGCAGGCTGGGAGCTTCCGGTGCAGTACGCCGGGCTCATTCCCGAGCACGAAGCCGTTCGCACGAAGGCCGGGCTCTTCGACGTCAGCCACATGGGTGAGGTCGAGTTCAAGGGTAAGGGCGCGCTCGAAGCCGCGAACCGGCTCATCACCAACGACCTCGCGCGCATCTCCGACGGGCAGGCGATCTACTCGGGCCTGCTCAACCCGAACGGCGGCTTCGTCGACGACATCGTCGCGTACCGCTTCTCGCCCGAGCACATCTTCATCTGCGTGAACGCGGCGAACCGCGAGAAGGACTTCGCGTGGATGAAGGAGAACGCGAAGGGCGTGACGCCGGTCGATCGCTCCGATGAGTTCGCGCAGATCGCCGTGCAGGGCCCGAAGGGCTTCGGCATCGTGCAGCGCCTCTGCAAGAAGCCGCTCGAGGGCGTGGGCACGTACCGCTTCACCACCGGAGAAGTCGCTGGCGTCGAGTGCATCATCTCGCGCACCGGCTACACGGGCGAAGACGGGTTCGAGCTGTACTGCCCGCCCAACCACGCCGAGAAGCTGTGGTTCGCGCTGCTCGAGGAAGGCAAAGGCGACGGCGTCGTTCCCGCAGGCCTCGGCTGCCGCGACTCGCTGCGCACCGAGATGAAGTACGCGCTCTACGGCAACGACATCGACGACGTGCACACGCCGCTCGAGGCGGGCCTCGGGTGGATCGTCAAGTTGGACAAGGCCGAGTTCATCGGGAAGGACGCTCTCGTGAAGCAGAAGGCCGAGGGCATCAAGCGCAAGCTCGTCGGCTTCGAGCTGCTCGACCCGGGCGTTCCGCGCTCGCACTACGCGATCCTGAAAGACGGCGAGAAGGTCGGCGAGGTGACGAGCGGCACGATGGGCCCGACGGTGAAGAAGGCCATCGGCATCGGCTACGTGCCCACCGCGCTCGCGGCCGAGGGCAGCACCTTCCACGTCGACATTCGCGGGCGCGCGGCGGCGGCGAAGGTCGTCAAGACGCCTTTCCACACTCGCGGCTGAACCCAATCACCTCACTTCTGACTCAAGGAGCTTCATCATGGCCAACGGCGAATACCCGAAAGATCTGAAGTACACGAAGGACCACGAGTGGGCGAAGAAGAGCGGCTCGGCCATTCAGGTCGGCGTCACCTTCCACGCGCAGGACGCACTCGGCGCGGTCGTCTACGTCGAGCTGCCCAAGGTGGGCACGGCCGTGACGGCTGGAGCGCAGTTCGGCGTCATCGAGTCGACCAAGGCCGTGAGCGAGCTGTACTCGCCGCTGACCGGCAAGGTCGTGAAGGTGAACGACGCGGTGGTGTCGAACCCGTCGCTGGTGAACGAGGCACCGTACGCGGGCGGCTGGCTCATCGAGATCGAGTCGTCGAACTCGGCCGAGTGGGACGGGCTGATGGACGCCGACACGTACACGAAGACGCTCGGCTGAGACGGTCGTCAGCTCGAAGGTGAAGCCCGAGTCACGATTCGTTCGTGGCCCGGGCTTCGTCATTTGGGGTTGGCGAAAATCTTGCGCTGCCTTGATGGCGGTCGCAGGTCATGCGGCATATCTCACGGCTCCCCTCGGGAAAGCTCGCACGCAACGTGCAGAGACCGGCCTCATCACGCCCGTTTGCGCATGAGGTGAGGACACATGAGTCAGGAGATTCTGTTGGGTGACGAAGCGGTCGCCCGAGGCGCGATCGATGCCGGCCTGAGCGCCGCCTACGCCTACCCGGGCACGCCCTCGACCGAGATCTTCGAGAGCCTTCACTCTCAGATCAAAGCGCACCACCTGCCCATTCGCGGCTTCTGGTCGACCAACGAGAAGGTTGCGCTCGAAGAGGCTGTCGGCGTCTCGTACTGCGGCAAACGCGCGATGGTCTCGATGAAGCACGTCGGGCTCAACGTGGCGGCCGACCCTTTCATGAACGTCGCCGTCGCGGGCGCGTGGGGTGGGCTCGTGCTCGCGGTCGCCGACGATCCCTCGATGCACAGCTCGCAGAACGAACAGGACTCGCGCTTCTTCGCCGACTTCGCGCAGGTGCCGTGCTTCGAGCCCGCCGATCAGCAGGAAGCGTACGAGCTGACGAAGGAGGCGTTCGAGGTCTCAGAGAAGCTGCGCATTCCCGTGGTGCTGCGCCTCGTGACCCGCCTCGCGCACAGCCGCGCGATGGTCGAGCTCGCCAGCCGTCGTCACCAGAACGAGCTCAAGTACGTCGAAGACGCGGGCCTCTACACGCTGATCCCCTCGAACGCGCGCCGCGCCTACGCGGGCCTGATCGACAAACAGCCCGCGCTGCAGAAGTTCTCGATGGAGCATCGGCTCAACGCGCTCACCATTCGCGGAGACGGCAAGCCCGGCATCATCGTCTCGGGCATCGGCTTCACGTACTTGAAGGAAGCGCTCGGTCCGAAGCTCGACGACTACAACGTGCTGCGCGTGAGCGTGTACCCGATGCCGATCGGGAAGATCCGCGAGCTGATGGATCGCTCGAGCGAGATCACCGTGCTCGAAGAGGGCTACCCGTTCATCGAGCGCATCGTCGGTGGGCTCGGGCTGTTCCGCGAGAAGCCGGTGAAGGGGAAGCTGACCGGCGCCGTGCCGCGCATGGGCGAACTCTCTCCTGACGTGGTTCGCAAGGTGTTCGGCATCGAGTCGCGGGAAGCAATGTCGATCCCCGGCGTCGAGGACGTGTTGCGCGCGCGTCCGCCCCGGCTCTGCGACGCCTGCCCGCACGGAGACTCGTACAACATCATCAACGAGGTGATGCGCGACTACGGCGAGTCGACCCGCGTGATGGGCGACATCGGCTGCTACTCGCTCGGCTACTACAAGCCGTACCAGGCGATTCACTCGTGCCTGTGCATGGGCTCGTCGATCGGCATGGCCATCGGCGCGGCGCACGCGGGCGTGTCTCCTTCGCTCTGCGTGATCGGTGATGGCACCTTCACGCACTCGGGCATGACCGCGCTGATGGACGCGGCCATCGAAGACACCAACATCAAGGTCTTCATCCTCGACAACAGCATCGTGGCGATGACGGGCGGTCAGCCGACGACGATGAGCGACGAACACCTGATGGAGCTCGTCACCGGCCTCGGCGTGAAACAGGAGCACGTGCGCATCATCACGCCGCTCCCGAACAAGAAGGCCGAGAACCTGGCGGTGGTTCGTGAAGAGCTCGCGCACAAGGGGCTCTCGGTGATCATCGCGAGGCGCGCGTGCGTTCGGTACGTGAAGGAGATCAAGCAGCACCAGAAGGACCGTGAAGCCGCGCACCACAAGCACGAGCACGAGGAACACCACCACGAGTGCAGCAACTGCAACTGCAACGGGAGCTGCGCATGAACTACGACATCGTGCTCTGCGGCGTGGGCGGGCAGGGCGTGCTCTCGACGGCGTATGTGATCGATCACGCCGCGGTCGATGCGGGCCTCTTCTTCAAGCAGCCCGAGATTCACGGCATGTCGCAGCGTGGTGGCGCCGTCTCGGCCCAGGTGCGGATCGCCGACGTGCCTGTTTCGAGCGACCTCATCTCGAGCGGCAGCGCGAAGGCCGTGCTCTCGGTCGAGCCGATGGAGAGCCTGCGCTACCTGTCGCTGCTCTCGAAAGACGGCTGGGTGTTCACCGACGTCACGCCGCTGAAGAACATCGCGGAGTACCCTGACACGGCGAAGCTCTACGAGGTGCTGTTCAGCCTGCCGCACGTGGTGGCCGTCGATGCGACGCGGCTGGCGGCGAAGGCGGGCGCGAGCAAGGCGCAGAACATGGTCGTGCTCGGCGCGGCGGCGTCGCACCTGCCGTTCTCGCTGGAGTCGCTGGAGAAGAACATCAAGGTGCTCTTCGAGCCCAAGGGGGAGCGCGTCGTCACCTCGAACCTGAAGGCGTTTCGCATGGGCTGCGCGGCGAGTGAGTTCGGAACGGCGCTCGTTCGTCGTGGCGTGAAGCCGGCGGTTGCTGCCCGCGTGGTGGCGAGGCTCGACTTCGAGGCGACACCCGTGCCGGACGAAGTGGTGTCTGCCTGGGCGACGCGGTTGCTGAAAGACGACGGAGCGGCCGTCGCGGCCAACGTGTTCGCCTCACGTGATGTGCTCGGGCTCGATCCCGCCATTCCCTCCAAGCTGGGTTGATCGATGTCGGCGATCGGCCTGCTGAGATCGTTGTGTCAGGAGACGCTGGCGAAGAGCGCCTCCGTGTTGACCGAGCCCGAGCTGTATCGCGTGCTCGCGGAGGCGGGGCTTCCCGTTCCCGAACACGAGGTGCTGCACGCGGGCGACTCGTCGAAGCTGAGCGGTCGTGTCGTGGTGAAGGTCGTCTCGCGAGACATTCTTCACAAGAGCGATGTCGGCGGCGTGAAGTTCGTCGACGCGAACGAGGTGACTCCGGCGTTCCTGGCGGCGTTCACGAAGGACGTCTCGGAGCGGTGGACGTCTGCTCACGGTCGCACGCCCTCGATTGAAGGAACGCTCGTCATGCGGCGGGTGGAGTTCGACAAGGGCCGCACGGGCGCCGAGGTGATCGTCGGACTGCGCCACAGTCGGGATCTCGGCTTCGTCGGAATGATTGGCCTCGGTGGTGTGAAGACCGAGCTGTTCGGTTCACGGTTGCCCCGTCGTGAAGCGGCGGCGCTGTTCGCGCCTGGAGATGATGACGGCGCGATGCGTGAGCTGCGGCAGACCATCGTCTATCGCGATCTCGCGGGACAACTTCGCGGCAGCACGAAGCTGGTCGAAGACGCGAGCTGGTTGAAGCTGATCGGCTTCCTCTCGGCGGTGGCGCGTGAGTTCTCTCCGGTCGGGGTCGAAGGTGCTCCCGCGATCGAGGAGCTCGAGTTCAATCCGTTCCTGGTCGATTCGAGTGGACGCCTCGTTCCAGTCGATGGGCTCGCGCGGGTGACGAAGGCGCTCGCGGAAGGTCCGCGTCCGCCGGTGGCGAAGCTGAAGCACTTCTTCGAGCCGAAGTCGGTGTGCGTCGCCGGCGTCTCGTCGAAGGGCGTGAACATGGGGCGCATCATTCTGCGCAACCTGCTCCGTGATGGGTTCGGGGCGGACCAGCTCACGGTGCTCAAGCCCGGCGACTCCGAGATTGATGGCGTGAAGTGCGTCGCGGGACCGGCAGACCTTCCGTCGCGGGTCGATCTCGCGGTGCTCGCGGTGTCGGCGAACGCAGTTCCCGAGCTCATGCAGGGCCTCGTGCAGCACCAGAAGGCCGAGGCGATGATCGTGATTCCGGGAGGCATGGCCGAGAAGGAGGGCGGCGCCGAGAAACAGCGTGCGCTCGAGGCCGAGTTGACGCGTGCGCGGTCGACTTCGTGGGGCGGACCCGTGGTGTGCGGCCCGAACTCGATGGGCGTGGTCTCGGTTCCCGGCCACTACGACACGACCTTCATCCCTGCTCACAAGATGCCGCCGCGCGATGGCCGCGTGCGCAACCTCGCGTTCATCAGCCAGAGCGGAGCGTTCACGATCACCCGCGGCAGTCACCTCGATCAGCTCGTGCCCCGGTATCTCGTGAGCGCAGGCAATCAGGCCGATCTCGGCGTTTCGGATTTCGTCTCGTACGTCGCGAACGATCCCGAGGTGCAGGTGATCGCGGCGTACGTCGAGGGCTTCAAGGCGGGAGATGGCTCGCGGTTCATCGAGGCGGCGAAGCGCGCGAAGGCGCTCGGCAAGACGGTCGTGCTCTACAAGGGCGGACGCTCGCCTGAAGGGCAGGGGACCGCTGCGGGACATACGGCGGCGATCGCAGGCGACTACCGCGCGCTCTGGCATCTCGCTCGTGCTGCTGGCGTCACCGTCACGGAGTCGTTCTCTTCCTTCGAAGGCGTCGTACGCGTCGCGTGTGCGCTGGCGGGCCGTGCTCGTGGTCCTCGCGTGATGTTGATGAGCAACGCCGGCTTCGAGGTCGTCGGCATGGCCGATCAACTTCGTGGCGAGACGTACGCGCTCGAGCTCGCGTCGCTGAGTGTCGGCACGAAGGAACGCGTGAAGGCCGCGCTGACCCGCTGCAAGGTGGACGAGCTGGTCGACGTGAAGAACCCGCTCGACGTGACGCCATCGGCTCCTGACTCGGCGCATCTCGAGATCGCGCGCGCGGTGCTCGATGAAACGAACGTCGATGCCCTCGTGATCGGCGTCGTTCCCATGTCTCCGTCGCTCGCGTCTCTTGGGCCCGACGCAGACCCGAAGGAGTCGATCGCTGCAGCCGAGAGTCTCGCGCGAACGCTGCCGGTGCTGTTTGCCGAGACGAAGAAGCCGCTCGTCGCCGTCGTCGATGCAGGCCGAATCTACGATCCGCTCGTGAAGGCACTCGAGAACGGTGGGCTGCCCGTGTTCCGTCGCGCTGATGAAGCGGTGATGGCGCTCGGCGCGTGGACCAGCTGTTGAGGACTCAGTTTCGCCGATGAGCTCGCGCTCACCGGCAGGTTGCGGAGCACTCCTTGATGGCCGTGCGCAGCGCCTCGCATTCGTCGAGGGCGACGCCCCGGCATTCTGGCGTGTGCTCGTAGGTGCTTCGCCATGATCGCTCGCACGCCTTGCGGCACCGCTGGGCGGTCGAAGGTACGGCGCGCACCCCCAACACGGCCACGAGGACGAGAAGCATGACGCCAACCCCAACCCACAGAGCGCGGGGAACACGAGGCGCAGCCCGAACGGCCTCCGTTTCCCATTCCAGTCGAGTGATGTCTGCGCCCCAGGCGCGCGCGAGCTGCTCCACGGTCGCGTCCTGGACAGCTCCCGTCAGCTGTGGCTCACCCGGGAGCGGCCCGCCCTCTTCCGAGAAGTGACCATCGATATCGCTGATCTGACGCACCAGCCGGCCTTCTCGGTAGACGGAGCACAGACGAATGTCGCGCTTGGCGTTGTTCTCGAACGAGAGCGCGAGGCCACGCGCCTTCGACACCTCGCGGGCGACTGCTCCCAACCCAACCTGAAACCCGAACGCGTAGATCCACCCGTTGGCGGCGGCGAAGTACCGCGGCGCTGCGTTGCGGTTGCACGCGGCGAGAAGACTGACGGGATCGAGCCGCGAAGGGCGCACGTGCAGCCCCTTCACCAACGAAGGCGGCAGTGCGTCCAGCGAGCCCGGAGTCGCCACCCACGACAGGTTGGAGAGCTGGTGAGTCTGCATGCTGACTGGGGCGTCAGCTGAGCGCTTCGACGACGCTGCGGTTCTGCGCCTCGAGGCCGACCGAGATTCGCAGCCCCTCGAGTGGAGGAATCGGGCGAACGATCACGCCCTTCGCCTTCAGCTTCGCGTCGGCCGTCTTCCACCCATCACCGGGGAAGCGTGCGAGCACGAAGTTCGCTCCCGAGGGCAGCACCTCGATGCCACGAGACGACAGCTCCTTCGCGAGCCACGGCCGCCACTGGTGGTTGTGATCGATCGACCGGCGAACGTGAGCCGAGTCCGCCAGCGCCGCCACCGCCGCCGCCTGCGAGGGAGCCGTCACCGGAAAGATGAACCGCGCCCGACGAAGCAGCGTGATCGTGTCGGGGTCGGCGTGCATCCAACCAACGCGCAGACCCGCCAGCGCGTACAGCTTCGAGAACGTGCGCAACACCACCACACGTCCGGGATGCTTCGTCACGTACTGCAGGCCCGCGTCGTAGGCGGGATCCTCCAGGTACTCGGCGTACGCCGAATCGAGCACCAGCATCACGCGCTCGGGCAATCCGGCCACCAGCTTCGCCACCGCGTGCCGATCGACCCACGTGCCGGTCGGGTTGTTCGGGTTCGCGAGGAAGACGAGCTTCGTGCGCTCCGTCACCGCCGCCAGCAGCGCGTCGACATCGGCCGTGAAGTTCGGAGCCGCCGACGTCACCACCGTCGCTCCGGCCGCGTTCGCGAAGATGCCGAACATCGGAAAGCTGTACTTCGGCATCAGCACTTCATCGCCCGGGCCCGCGTACGTGCGGCAGAGCACTTCGATGAGCGACTCCGAGCCGGTGCCGCACATGATCCACGCCGGGTTCAGCCCGTGCTTCTTCGCGATCGCCTCGTTCAACGCGACGGTGTCGGCATCGGGGTAGAGGTGCACGTTCGCCACGGCATTTCGCGCCGCTTCGATCGCCGCGTCGCTCGGTCCCAGCGGAGACTCGTTTGCCGCGAGCACGGCCGGGTGCACGAAGTTCGGGAGCGTCATGTCTCCCGCGACGTAGTTGGCGATCTGCAGGATCCCGGGGCGCGGCGTCGGTCTCATGACCCGTGGCCTACACCCAGTCGGGGGAAATCACGCTTTGTCTCGATCAAGCGCCTCAGCGTGGAGCGCGCGGGTACTTTCGAAGGAAGTCGGCGATGCGCACGGCAGCATCGGCTGGTGGCGGCCAGCGCCTGGTCGAACCGCTCGAAGTGCCCGAGGTTCACTCTGAGCTCGTCCTCCGCCCACGACGGCGGGAAGAAGTTGAACATCAGCGAGCTCCGCTTCGTCGCCAGGAACGAACCCTTCGATCGTGACCCGCGCTCCGCCGTTCATTCGCCAACCATACCCGAACTACTCGAGCGCCTGACCTTCGGTGCGGCCGGTCATGATCGAGATGAGCGTCGACACCGTCGTGGCGAGCGGCTCAGCGAGCGTCGGCTGAATGCGCTCGAGCAGCGGCGAGGTGAACCGGCCGTGCTTCGCCTTGAGCTTCTCCACGGTGGCGAGTGGGTCGGCATCAGGAGCGAGGTTCTGAACGTCGCGGCGCATGGCGGCGAGCTGCTCGGGAGTCAGCAGCTCCAACCGGCCGACGATAGTGCGGACGATCTTCTTCGGCGCAGGCGAGATCGTCAGCGGCAGCAGCTCATCGGTCTTCGCGCGTGGGACGAGGTAGAAGACGCGAAGCCCTTCGGTGAACCAGCTGTCGTCCCACGTCTTCACCATCGCGAGCGCTTCTTTCTCGAAGAGCCCCGTCTCGAGCAGCAGTGCCACCATCGCCTTGCGAACGTCTTGCCCATTCGACGTGAGCACCGGACGACGAATGGCCTGCGCCCTTCCGTCCAGAGAAAGTGACGTGAGGCCGACCGAATCTCCACGGCGTTCGAAGAGCAGGGCGTGACCGAGCGCGCGGGTCGGGCGAACGAACACCTCGGTCTTCGTCACCGTCGCGTTCACCATCGGCTCGAAGTCGCCGACGCCCCGGTAGAAGAGATAGCGCTCCCACTCTTCGGTCTGCTTCGTGGTGACGCAGAGGTCCCTGCTGCTTCCCTGGGAGAACTCGAACTGGCGCTTCTGGCAGCCCGCTCCGCCGATCGAGAACTGCTGGCCGCGCACCAGCACGGGAGCCGCGTCGACCTCGCGCGCCGCGTAGTAGTGATTGGGCGCTGACTCTCTCGGCAGCGTCGGGTTCTTCGTCGGATCGACGCGAAAGGTGCCCCAGTCGAGCAGGTGCGGAGTCGAGTCCCACACCGCGGGGTACCACTCGGTCATGCGCCCCGTCGGGAAGCCGACCTTCAACGACACGTCCATCGGAGTCGGTGTGTAGAAGTAGATGACGGGCGTCTCCATTCGCACGAGCGCGCGCATTCGCGACTTCGACTCGAACGATTCGACGCACGAGCGCAGACCGCGGCAGTCGCCGAATTGTGAGTGGTAGACGAACGACGGCAGATCCTCGGAGCGGGCGAGCCACTTCGTCGCCACTCCATTCCCATCGGAGATCGACGTGAACGTTCCCCACTCGTGAACTTCGAGGTCGGGCGCTGCGAGGGTGGTGCTTGCGACGAGACACAGCAGAAGTGACTTCATGTGCGGTCCTCCCGGTTGAATGCTGGGAAGTCGCGCGGGCAGGAAAAGCGTGAACCGCCGTTAACGTTTTTCCCGCTCGGCCGTCGTGGTGGGCATGGGTGAGAACGTCAGTCGTCGTGCGGTGTTGCAGGCGGCTCCGGCGGTCGCGTTTCGGGCCGGTTCTCACGAGGTTGCGATTCAGAAGGCCGTCGAGGGCGCTGGTGGGCTGCCGATCGTTCCCCGCGGTGGGCTGGTCGTGCTCAAGGTGAACTCGAACTCGGGAGATCCCGCGCCGTACTCGTCGAGCCCGGCGCTCGTGAGCTGGGTGGCGCGCGCGTACGTGAAGCAGGGCGTTCGGGTGCTGGTCGGTGATCGTTCGTTCTGGGGCGACAAGGACACTGCGGGGAATCTGGAGCGCAACGGTGTCGCGCCGGCCGCGCGAAGTGCGGGTGCGAAGTGCGTCGCCTTCGAGCACGACACCGTGATGTGGAAGGAGCTGCCCGCCGAAGCGCTCCCGTCATGGGTCGCTCCGATTCGGGTGCCGAGCGCGATCTTCGAAGCGAACGCCGTGATCAACCTCGCCTGCGCGAAGACGCACTTCATCACTGGCGTGACGCTTGGCCTGAAGAACACGCTCGGCTTCGTTCACGCCGATGATCGCGCGAGGCCAGGCAACCTGCGCACCCATCATCGGGAGCGCATTCACCTGCAGATCGCCGAACTCCATCGCGCGCTGCCGATCAGCTTCACGATCATCGATGGCTACGACGCGCTCGTGACCGGTGGGCCGACCCCGTCGAGCGGTGCGCCTCCCACCATCGTTCACACCGGCGTCGTGCTCGCCTCGAGAGACGCGCACGCCGTGGAGCAAGAAGGCCGGGCGCTGCTCGCGAAGTGGGCGCCATGACGCTTGTGTTGGTGCTCGGTTCGTTCGACACCGGCCGCCGCGTGGCGACCTTCGAGCCCTCACGAGCTGATCTCGACGCCGCCCGCCGCGGAGATCGTCTCGCCTTCGCGCGCCTCTTCGAGGGCTTCGCGCCGATGGTGCACGGCGTGTTGATCGCCCACGGCCCGTCGTCCGAGGTCGACGATCTCATGCAGGACGTGTTTCTGACCGCGCTCGAGCGGCTGAGCTCGATGGACAGCGAACGCGTCGGACCGTGGCTCGCTGCGATCGCACGCAACCGAATGATCGACAGTCTTCGGCGCCGCGCACGCCTCGTCGCGCTGCCGACGGAAGAGCAGGGCGCCACCGATCCCGAACGGGCCGAGGCCAACCAGGTGCTCGCGATCATCAAGACGATGCCGGACACGTATCGCGAGACGCTGGTGCTCAAGCTCGTCGAAGGGCTGAGCGGAAAAGAGATCGCCGAGCAGACCGGCCTGACGCCCGACTCGGTGCGCGTGAACCTGCATCGCGGCATGCGAATGCTGCGCGAACGGCTCGGCCTCTCACCAGAAGGAGATCTCGATGAGTGATCCACTCGAGTCCCTCAAGTCGCTCAAGTACCAGCCGAAGCCCGGCCGATGGGAGGCGCTCGCCAGCGCTCCGCCGCGTCGCAGCCGTCGGCCGTTCGTCGTCGCAGGCGCGTTGCTCGCTGCGGCGCTCGCCATTGGCGTCTTCGTCGGTACCCGCGAGCACGGCCTGCCGATGGAGCTCGTCGTCGACGGCGTTCGTCGCACCGCCTCGCTGGGGAGCCGCTGGCTCGAGACGAAACCGAACGAGTCGGCCACCGTGCAGATCGCCGATATCGGCCAGGTGACCGTCGATCCCGGCTCGCGCGTACGGCTGCTCAACACGGGACCTGCGCAGCACCGGCTCGAGCTCACGCGCGGAACGCTTCATGCGCGCGTCACAGCGCCGCCGCGGTTGTTCGTCGTGGAGACCCCGACCGCCTCGGCGATCGATCTCGGCTGTGCCTACACGTTGAAGGTGACTGCCGACGGCTCCGAGCTGACGGTGGAGTCGGGAATGGTCTCGCTCGCCGGCAAAGGCAGGGAAGTGACGGTGCTCGAGGGCATGCGCGCAGTGTCCAGCGCGAGCCGTGCGCCGACGACTCCCGTGGCCATCGATGCGTCACCTGCGTTCGTCGAGGCGGTCGCTCAGTTCGATCGAGAACGAACCGGAGTGGATCAGCTCATCGTGCTCGCGAGACCTGCCGACGCCGCGACGCTGTGGCACCTGTTGGCGGTGGTGCCTGCCGATCGCCGCTCTGCCGTCTTCGGCATGCTGCGCTCCATGGTGCGGGCGCCCGAGTCACTCACCGTCGAAGGCACGATCGACGCGAACTCACCGGCCATGCAGCAGTGGTTCGCCAGCATCATCGCCAGCCGGTGAGGGCTCGTCCCAGCTGCGCTCGTGCAGCCCAGCGGCCTTCCCGGCCTCCATGAGCGAGGCACAGAGCCGATTGAGCGCGACGACCTCTTGAAGCCGGGCCTCGACCGCTTCAGGCGACATGTCGACCTTCGCCTTCTTCATCACGCCTCCCAGAAACGACACAGGCCGTGCCCACCGAAGCGGACACGGCCCGTGAACTTGCAGTTGCTGAAACCGCTTACGCCTGCGCGGCCTCGCCCTGCACGTTGACCGTCACCTTGGTCTGAACGTCGCGGTGGAGACGGAGCTCCACTTCGAACGTGCCCACCGTGCGGATCGGCTCCGGCAGGTGGATCACGCGGCGGTCGAACTTGTGGCCCAGCGCCGCCAGCGCCTCGGCGACGTCGAGCGCGGTGACCGAGCCGAAGAGCTTGTCCTGCTCGCCGACCTTGCGGGTCACCGTCACCGACACGCCGTTGAGCTTCTTGCCGGCCTCTTCAGCGACCGACTTCAGCTTCGCCTGGCGAACCGCGATCACGGACTTCTCGTGGTCGAGCTGGCGAATGTTGGCCGCCGACGCGAGCATCGCGAGGTTGCGGGGCAACAGGTAGTTGCGCGCGTAGCCGTCCTTCACGTTCACGACCTCGCCCGAGTTGCCGAGGTTGTACACATCCTCACGGAGAATGAGCTTCATGGGTGTGTTCCTTTCAGGCCGCGAGGACGAGGTAGGGGATCAGCGCGAGGCCGCGGGCCTGCTTGACCGCCTTGGCGATCGCACGCTGGTGCTTCGAGCAGTTGCCCGAGATGCGGCGGGGAATGATCTTGCCGCGCTCGGTGACGAAGTACTTCAGGGTCGACTGATCCTTGAAGTCGACGATGATCTTCTTGTCGGCGCAGAAGCGGCAGACCTTCCTGCGCGCAAAGCCACGGCCGCCACGCTTCTCTTCGCCGTCTCCACGGTCGCCGCGATCACCGCGATCGCCGCCACCCTTGCCGCCGCTCTTCTCTCCGTAGTTCTTTTCCATGGTGTCGAAGTCCTTTCGGCTCAGCCGGGGGTGATGTCGTCGTCGTAGCTGCCATCGACGTCGGCGTTGAAGTCTTCACGCTCGGCACCGCCGAACGGCTTGTTGTCGTCCACGTCGCCAGCGAGCTTCAGATCTTCCTGAGCCTGACGCGACTCGGGGTCGATGTGATCAGCGAGGCGCTTCGACATGTAGCGGCTGACCTCGTCGAAGTTGCGCAGGTTGCGCTCGACTTCGGCGACCATGCTCGGCTTCCCGAGGTAGTGCGCGTGCAGGTAGATCGCGCGGGGCTGCTTCGCCACCGGGTACATCGTCTTCTTCTTGCCCCAGATGGTGAAGCGCAGGAACTTGCCGCCTTCACGACCAACGATGCCGCGGACCTTCTCCTTCACCTTCTCCACGGTGTCGTCGGTGAGATCCGGCTTCACGAGGAAGACGGTCTCGTACTCGCGCAAGAAGCTTGCGCTCTTCGATGCTTCGGCCATGTGTTTTCTCCCCACGGGTTCTGCCCACCGGGAAGCCCGATGAGCGGGGATAACGGAGCGGGTTGAAGGCTCCGGTTCTGTCGAAAGTGACAGAGGCGGTGCGCTTATGTGGGGCTCCCCCCGGAGTCAACTGCGGTGCCCGATATCTCGTGGTGGGGCGATTCCCCTGTCTCGGCCTCTTTTTCGCGGCGCGTCGGCAGGGCCCGTGGAGTCGTCACAACCCACGTGGTATCGGCGCGGCACTTTGTCGTTCCTGGGAGGGAATCGTCTCATGCACGCACCACGACTCGTGGCCTTCGCGGCCGCGCTGACGTCGCTCTTTGCCTTCGCGCAGACCGATGACGGCGGCATGGCTGTCGCTCCGGTTGCAGCCAACCCCGGCGGGGCCGACGCGCCTGGAGAGATCATTCGCCAGGGCTTCGACGCTCCCGACGCTGGAGACGCCGTTCCCGAGCCGTGGCAGCAGACAACTCCCGCGCCTGCGCAGAACCCTGAAGAGCCGACGAAGAAGGAAGAGACCGGCTCTGGCCTCGACATCACGGCGGCGCTGGCTGCTTCGGCGCGCATCTCGTACCAGGGCGCCACTCCGTTCCCGCTCGACGACAAGAGCTCGCCAACCACCATCGCGCCGTTGATGACGCGGGTTCGTGTGACGCCCGAGATTCACCTCAAGGGCTTCGGGCTCATCGGTGAGGCCGACACGGCCAGCGGCGCCATCATCGGCACGCCGCCTGCGACGCTGGTCGGCGATCGCGTGCCGTACCCGGCCATCTCGGCGCTCGACTTGCGCAAGCTGTTCCTCGAGTACAAGTGGAACTCCGGCGCCTTCCGCGTGGGTCTTCAGACGCAGTCGTGGGGCCTGGGCATGCTGGCCAACGACGGCGCGAAGGACCCCGAGGCCGGTGACTTCGGCCAGCAGCAGTTCGGCAACACCACGTACCGCGCGCTGCTCGCCGTGCGCCCGCTCTTCAACCTGGGTGGCGCGTTCAAGGCCTTCGAGACCGCGCTGGCGGCCGACCTCATCAACCGCGACAACTTCGGTGAGTTCGCCCGCGGCGATCGCGCGTTTCAGGGCGTGCTAGCGCTGCGCTTCGCGAAAGACGCCGACAACACGCTCGGCATCTACGGCGTGTACCGCAGCCAGCGGAACATCAACGTCACCGACGGCGGCAAGGCGACCGATGTCGTGGTGGTCGACGCGGCCGGCAAGTGGGAGTTCTTCAAGCGCCGCAACCGCGTGCTGAAGGTCGGCTTCGAGGCGCTCACCATCAACGGCACCACGACGCAGGCGCGCAACGAGAACGCAGCGCTGCTTCGCGTGCAGCAGTTCGGCGCGGCGGCGAAGGTCTCGTACAAGGCCAACCGCCTCACGCTGCTCGCCGACTGGGGCTTCGCCTCGGGCGATCAGAACCCGGGAGACGATCGCGTCGAGAACTTCCGCTTCGATCGCGACTTCAAGGTGGGCCTGGTGCTCTTCGATCACGTGCTCGCGTACCAGTCGGCCCGGGCCGGCGTGCGCGCGTCGGATCCCAACCTCGTGGGCATCGCTCCCGAAGGCGCCGATCTGCTCGGCACGGCCGGCAGCATCACCGGCGTCTGGTACCTCTTCCCGCGCATCAAGTACGGGCTCTTCGATTGGCTTGATGTGTACGGCGGGCCGCTCTTCGCGTTCAGCACCGCGCGCCTCGCTGACCCGTTCAACACGCGGCTTGGCGGTGGCACGGCCATCAACTCGCTCGGCGGCCGCCCGGGCCTCTACATGGGCACCGAGGTCGATCTCGGCGTGCAGGCCCGCTACCGCCCGATTCCTGAGCTGCTCATCACCGCCACGGGTGAGGGGGGCTTGTTCCTGCCCGGTGACGCGTACACGCTGCCGGCCGGTGGCGTGATGGGTCCGGTCGGGTTTGGTCGAATTCGTCTCAGCATTGCCCTCTGATTCAGGAGCCTTTTCGAACATGCGCGCACTCTTCGTCTCGCTGCTCGTCCTCGTCGTCTCCTGCGCTTCACCGGAAGGCAAAGGCCTGATGGCCACGCCCGAAGGCTCGGGCGCCACGGTGAAGTTCGACGCGTTTCACCGGCCGCTGCCCGAAGTGCCGCTGCCGAACGACTTCGCGACCCGCTTCGACGCCACCTCGCCCACGAAGCGCCGGGTGAACGCCTCGATGCTCGCGCCCACGAAGTGGGAGCAGGGCACGCGCACCGAGATCGATCACCTCGACGGCTGGGGCACGTACCAGACCATCACCGTGGGCTTCGAGAAGACGCTCGACCTGCAGAACATCGCGCGCCGGCATCAGGGTGACGACTACGACCCGGCCGACGACGCCGCGTACCTCATCGACATCACGCCCGACTCGCCCGACTTCTGCGAGCGCACGCCGCTCGATCTCGGCGAGGGCAACTTCCCCACGGTGCTCGAGCGCAAGGAGTACTTCAACAACGACCGCGACTCCGAGCAGCTGCCGTTCGAAGACACCGAAGAGGACGCGAACCGAAACGGCAAGCTCGACCTCGGTGAAGACCTCGACATGGACGGCGTGCTCGATCACCCGAACGTGCTGACGCCGGGCCAGAGCAAGTTCGAGGTGATGGAGTGGTACGAGCGCGAGACGAACACCCTGCTGCTCAAGCCGGTGATGCCGCTGCGCCAGAACACGACGTACGCGGTGGTGCTCACCAAGCGCCTCGTCGACGAAGACGGCCGCCCGGTGCGCTCGCCGTTCGCGTACATCAACCACGCCTCGCAGACCGCGCAGCTGCAGCCGCTCGGTCAGTGTCTGCCGAAGTTCGGCCTCGGCCTCGAAGACGTCTCGTTCACGTGGGCGTACTCGACGATGTCGATCTCGCGCGACTTCGTGGCCATTCGTGACGGTCTCTACGGCGTCGGCCCGATGGCGCGCCTGAAGGAGCAGTTCCCCGCGAAGGTGACCGATCTCTTCCAGGTGCGCGATGGCGATCGCTCGACGAACATTCGCATCGTCCCCGGTGATCAGTTCCGCGCGATGCTGCCCGACGTGCTCAAGGCGCTGAACGGCGGGAAGATCGACGCCGCCGCGCAGGCCCTGATGGACGCGCACAAGTTCATCGACTTTCACGCGGTGTTCTCGGTCGAGTCGCCGCAGTTCTTCCGCCGCGTCGACACCGAGGGCAACCCGCTGCCGCTGTACAAGCAGACGTTCGACGTCGACCCGATCACGGGCGCCGCGTTCGTTCGCCCCGAGAAGTCGTACGCGTGGATCACGATTCCCAAGAACCGTCGCGGCCCTGCGCCCGTCGTCATCCTCGGGCACGGCTACACGGGCAACAAGCTCGACCCCCTGGTGTACGGCGGCTTCTTCGCGCGCCTCGGCCTCGCCTGCATCGGCGTCGAGAACGTCAGCCACGGCGTCGATCTGCCCGACACCGAGCGGCAGGTGCTTGGCGGCCTCTTCAAGGCGCGCGGCATGGAAGGGCTCTTCACCGCGATCGTCGAGAAGGACCGCGCGTTCGATCAGAACGGCGACGGCCGCAAGGACTCGGGCGCCGACTTCTGGACCAGCTACATCTCGCACACCCGTGACGTCGTTCGGCAGTCGGCCATCGACTACATGCAGCTCATTCGCGTGATGAAGACGTTCGATGGCACGACGAAGTGGGACTTCGACGTGAACCGCGACGGCATCAAGGACAACGATCTCGCCGGCGACTTCAACGGAGACGGCGTCGTCGACATCGGCGGCACGGGCTCGATCAACATGACCGGTGGCTCGCTCGGCGGAATCATGAGCGCGCTGATGGCCGGCCTCGAGCCGCAGCTCGACGTCTCGATCCCCGTCTCGGGTGGAGCCGGTCTGCCGGACATCGGCGTGCGCTCGATTCAGGGCGGCGTTCGCGAAGCGGTGAACCTGCGCATGCTCGGGCCTTTGCTCGTCACGATTCCGAACACGACCACGTCGCAAGTCGAGCTGTGGCAGTACCTCCCCGACCTGAATGATCTGGGCAAGGTGAAGGTCGCGAACGTTCCGGTGCAGCTCACCGAGGGCGACACGGCGGTGCTCTACAACCTCACCAACAAGGAGAAGCGCTGCTTCCGAGTCGGCGCCAACGGTGCGCTGCGCGCGGCGCTCGGTTCGGACAAGAACGACCTGTGGAAGTTCGAGGTCTACCCGGGCGTGTTGCCGCCTCTCGAGAAAGATGGCTGCACGGTGCCCGAGGGTGCGGTCGCGAAGTGGACGCTCGAGAAGTTCGAGTTCGACTTCAAGTGGGAGGGCGTCGAGCGCAAGGCCGGCGAGCCGTTGGCGGCGCTGAGCGATGGCTTCGGGTTCCGCCGCAACAGCCCCGAGATTCGCCGGTTCATGGGCCTCGCCCAGCTCGCGATCGATCAGGGCGACCCGGTGAACTACCTGCCGAACGTCGAGCGTCACCGCGTGCTGCGCTACGGCACCGGAGAAGAGGTCTCGACGCGGTTGCTGATCGTGAACACCGTCGGCGACATGAACGTGCCGGTGGCGTCGGGCGTGTCGATCGCGCGCGCGGCCGGGTTCATCGGCCTGACCGAGAAGGACCCTCGCTACGGCAAGACGGAGAACCGGGTGCTGATCGACACGGGCTCCATCAAGGCCGTCGAGCGCGCGCTGCCGTATCGCAACTCGCGTGGTCAGCCGGTGCTGATGGACGTCGATCACTGGTCGGCGGTGAACGGAGTCGACGATGGCTTCGACGTGCCGCGCCTGAACCCGCCGCTGCGGCTGGTGAAGAAGAGCGATCGGGTCGGTGGCTACTCGGGTGTGATCTTCCCGATGGTGTCTCCGACCGGCCGCCACGGCTTCGATCCTCCGGATCCGGCGAAGACCTGGGACCTGGGCTCGTTCCTCATGAACGCGCTCGGCCGGTACATGGCGAGCGGCGGCTCCGAGTTCGTGATCGAACCGTGCGTCATGCAGAACGCCTGCTCGTGGATTCCTCCCGTTCCCAACGAGTGAGTGGAATGCGCTCGGTATCGGGCGGTTGTCTCGAAGAGGAGAGAGTCGCCCGATGCTGTCGTCGCTGCTGATCGCCGCTGTGTTGAATCAGGTTGGTCCGTGCGTCTCGTTCGAGCCGGCGACGGTCGAGCTCAGCGGCAAGCTCGTGCGCCGCGTGTTCCCTGGTCCGCCCAACTACGAAGACGTGAAGAAGGGCGACGCTGCCGAGCAGGGCTTCTATCTCGAGCTCGAGAAGCCCATCTGCGCGAGCGGCGGCAAGTGGCCCGAGCACGGCACCGTCACGTCGGCCCGCATTCAGCTCGTGCTCGATGACGCGGGTTACGATCGGCTTCGACCGAGCCTGAATCGCCGCGTGAAGGTGAAGGGCAGTCTCTTTCCCAGCCTCACCGGACATCACCACGCGCCGTTGCTGCTCGACGCGCGCTGATCAGTCCGCGCCTTCCCACGCAGCGGGCGGACTCTCCAGTGCGCGGCTGATCGACTCCGCGCCGGCGGCCATCGCGTCTTTCCCGGCCTCCATCGACTTCGGAGACACCGGCGGCAGATGTGACGTCACCACGTACGTCGGCACGCCACGGTGCTTCAGCACCTCGAGCTGCAGCTTGAAGTGCTCACGTCGAACGGCAGCGAACCCGCTCGACATGCCCGACGCATACGCAAACGCGCCGGAGGGATCTTTCGGCCCACCGCGGCTCGGCAGGTAGTGCACCAGCAGCGCGTCGAGCTTCGTCACGTTCGCGTCGACGAGCGCCACCGCCGGAGCTTTGTCGACGATGCCGCCGTCCCACAGCAGCTGACCGTCTCGACGCACCGCCTGGAACAACCCGGGGTACGCGCAGGTCGCGTGAATGGCTGAAGCGAGGTCGCCAGTCGTGATCGTGAGGGATGCCTGGGTCGTCAGGTTCGTGGTCACCAACACCAACGGCGCCAGCGTCTGGTCGAAGCGCTTCACCGGCAGGTGCCGCTCGAGCAACGCGCGAAACCGATCGCCCTTCAGCAACCCGCTGGGCCGATGACCCTTCTTCACCGTGTCGACCGCGATGCCGAGCCAGTCGGGATCCCAGAAGTGCTCGCGGCGCTGCGAGAGGATCATCGCCTTCAGATCGGGAGTCGCCACACCCGCCGCCGCGAACGCCGCCACCATGCCGCCGGCTGACGTGCCCGCCCACGCGGCAGGAACGAGCCCATTGCCCAGCAGCCCATCGACGAAGCCCGCGTGCCCGTAGAACCCGAAGTAGCCGGCCGAGAGCACGAGCCCGACGCGCTTTCCTTCGAGGTGCTGGCGAAGCGTCTTCACCGTCGCTCCAGCCAGTCGGACAACACCTCGAGCGCGAGAGGCAGGTTGGAGCGGCCAAGACCGATACGCACGTGGGTGTCCTCGAAGTCGAACAACGTCGACGGCGCGAGCAGCACACCGGTCTGGCTCAGCAGGCGCTCGCTCCAGGCGCTGGCGGGCTCACCGTGAACGCGAAGAAAGCCAGTCGTGCCTGCGAGCGGACGTTTCCACGAGAGCCGGGCCGGGAAGCGCGCGAGCACCGCTTCAACGGCCTCGAGATTTCTCCGCACCGTCGACACTGTTCGCGCCCGGAGCAGATCGGCGTTCTCGAGCGCCACCGTCGCGAGCAGCTCACTCGGCGCGGGAGCACAGATGCTCAAGAAGTCCTTCACCGTCTCCATCTGTGCCAGGCGCTCGTGATCACGACTGACCGCCCAGCCGATGCGCAGGCCGGCCAGGCCGTACACCTTGGCCATTGCTCCGAGCGAGACCGCGCGTTCACTCACCTCGGCGACCGACTTCAGCCGCGGCCCGCCGTGCTCGAGCCCGCGATAGACCTCGTCACCGAGCAGCCACAGTCCATGCTCCTGCGCGAAGTCGGTGACGGCGGCGAAGCGCTCGGGCGACAGCAACCCGCCGGTCGGGTTCTGCGGCGTGTTCACCACGATCACCTTCGTCTTCGGCGTCACCAGCGACTTCAGCTCGGCGAGGTCTGGCTGCCAGCCGTCCTCCTCGTGCGCCATCCACCGCGAGACCGTCGCGCCCAGATCCTCCGCGATCGACGTCAGCGACTGGTACGTCGGCGTCAACGCGATGACGTGATCGCCCGGCGACAGCATCGACTTGAAGAACGTGAACACCGGCTCTTCGGCACCCACGTGAACGAGCACGTCTTCGGGCGCGATGCCCTCGTACAGCTGCGCGATCGCCTCACGCAGCTCGAGCGAGCCCTTCGTCTCGGTGTACCCGAGCGGCAACGTCAGCAGCCGATCACGCGCCTTCGGATCGAGGGCGAGCAGATCGTGCACCCGCAGCGTGTCGGGATCGCTCGCGCACGCCAGATGGCGAACGGAGAACTCGTGCTTCGAGAGGTACCGCTCCAGGGCGAATGGTCGCATGAGAAACAGTCAGGGGCTGAGGGTTGACCCTGAGAACCGGCCTCAATACATCGAAACCGTCATGGCAACCCCGAACCGATTCCCGCTGCCCCTGGCCACTTCGACGGGCAAACCAGAGTGGCTGAAAGTGAAGCTTCCACGCGGTGAGGGGTACGAGCGCGTGAAGGGCATCGTGCGCGACACGAAGCTCGCCACGGTCTGCGAAGAGGCCCGCTGCCCGAACATCGCCGAGTGCTGGGGCGGAGGCACCGCGACGGTGATGCTCATGGGCGAGGTCTGCACACGCGCCTGCCGCTTCTGCCACGTGAAGGTCGGCATGCCGCCGCCGCTCGATCCCGAAGAGCCCGAGAACCTCGCGCGCGCCGTGAAGGAGATGGGGCTCGAGTACATCGTCGTCACCTCGGTGAACCGTGACGATCGCCCCGACGGTGGCGCTTCGCACTTCGCCTCTGCCATCACTGCGCTCAAGCGGGAGTCTCCGCGCACGACCGTCGAAGTCCTCATCCCCGACTTCCAGGGCAAACACGACGCGCTCGACATCGTGGCCGTGGCCCGCCCGCACGTGGTCGCGCACAACGTCGAGACGGTGGAGCGCCTGACCCCGGCCGTGCGTGATCGCCGGGCCACCTGGAAGCAGTCGCTGCACGTGCTCGAGTACCTGAAGCAGCGCCCGGAGCGGCTCTACACGAAGACCTCGGTGATGATCGGCCTGGGCGAGACCGACGAAGAGCTCGATCAGTGCTTCCGTCAGTTGCGGGAAGTCGGCGTCGACGTGCTCACGCTCGGCCAATACCTGCAGCCGTCGCAGTACCACCTGCGCGTCGAGCGCTTCGCGTCTCCCGAAGACTTCGCCCGGTACCAGAAGATGGCCGAGGCCTACGGCTTCCTCTACGTCGCGTCGGGCCCGCTGGTGCGCTCGAGCTACCGCGCCGCCGAGTTCTTCATGAAGGGCCTGATGGAGCGGGAGCGCACGGCCGCCAGCGGGAGCTGAAATGTCCGCTTTTCGCGCGTGGGCATAAGGCCGTTCATGCGCGTCATCGTTCCGGTTCTGCTCCTCGTCGCCTGCGGTCGCGGCCCCACCTCCACGGAGCCGTTGCTGATGGAGCCTGAGCAGCAGCCTCAGCCGATGACCGAACTGCGTCAGCCCGCACTGCCGGTCACGACTCGCGCCCTCGACTCCATCGGAGACGTGATGGGCGACACCGCGATCATCGAGTCCACCGTCATCTACGGCTGGCACCCTGGCTACCCGACCGACGTCGAGCTCACCGCCTCGAAGGCCATCTACGCCCGCCCGTGTGGCGACACCGCGAACACCGCCGTGACCTGGTCCGGTGTTCGGCTCGTCTCGGGTGACGCGGCCTCCGTGTCGTTCTCGAACTCGAAGGTTCACGTCTCGCTGCTGAAGGACGGCACGGCGCAGGCCGAGATCGACGGAACGATCGATGGGCTGAACTGCCTGAGCGGGTCGTCGCTGAAGCTGCGCCACCGCCTCACGATTCGCGTCGTGCCGGTGACGGGCTTTCGACTGAAGAGCTACGGCCCGCTCGGCTCCTGCGGAGATCGCCCGATCGTTCCGGCCGGCGTTTCCCTGTCGCTCCCGCAGGTGATGGCGGTGTCATCGACGGGAGAGGCCTTCTTTCCGGCGAATCAGGACCCGGCTGCGACCCTCATCGCGAAGGGCGCGCTGATCGACGTCACTCCCCGCTTCGCGCCGGGCCCGGTGACGCTCTCGGTCGACACCACGCTGCCGGTCGATGGGCTGCGCACCTTCGAGGTCGTCGATCACACGAAGGTGACCGACGTGCAGGGCAAGCTCGTGCTGCACGCGCTGGCGTCCAAGGGCACGGTGCCGTTCCCGCTCACCGAGGGCGCCGACATGCGGCTCTTCAACGAAGAGGGCAACTTCGTGGTGCTGCAGGTCGAGTCGACGATGACGACGCTGGGCAAGCTCTGTGCGCCACCGCCGGCTGGCTGGTTCCTCACGGACTCCTCGACGCCCTCGGTCTGCACCACCCCCGCGAAGGGGTCGCCCTTCACCGGCATTCCGCTCGTGAGCCTCGACCACCAGGGCACCTGCCGCTTCGAGACCCGGCTCGCAGGCGGGCCACTTCGATGGAGCGGTTCCTTCACGGCCACGGTGCGCTGAGTCGAACAGGTCACTTCGTCTCGAATGGGAGCGGTGGTACAGCCCCGCTCTGTCATGGCGATTTTCGAGTTCAAGCTTCCGGATCTGGGTGAAGGCGTCCTCGAGGGTGAGATCGTCGCGTGGCTGGTGAAGCCCGGCGACGTCGTGAAGGAAGATCAGAACGTCGTCGAGGTGATGACCGACAAGGCCACCATCAGCGTGCCGACGCCCAAGGGCGGCAAGGTGCTGAAGACGCACGGCGCGATCGGCGAGGTCGCGAAGGTGCACCACCCGCTGGTCGACTTCGAGGTCGAAGGCGCGGTGCCGACGCAGGCTGCTCCGCACACCGGTGGCGCGTCGATGCCGGCTCCGAAGGCCGCTCCGGTGGCTGCTGCAGCCGCTCCGGTCTCGAACGAGAAGGTGCTCGCGACGCCGGTCACCCGCCGCATGGCGCGGGAGCACGGGCTCGATCTCGGTCAGATCTCAGGCTCGGGTCCGCAGGGCCGCGTGCTCAAGAGCGACGTCGAAGCGTTCATCTCGTCGGGCGCATCGGCTGCGAAGCCCTCCAACGGAGCTCCCGCGCGCACCCAGTCGTGGCAGGCGCTCGCGAGCACGGCCGTCGACCAGCGAATTCCCATTCGCGGCCTGCGCAAGAAGATCGCCGACAAGATGGTGAAGTCGAAGTTCACCGCGCCGCACTACGCCTTCGTGGAAGAGGTCGACGTCACCGAGCTGGTGAACGTTCGCGCCCGCCTCAACGAGCAGCTCGCGAAGGACAAGGACCCGCTCAAGGTCTCGTTCCTGCCGTTCTTCGTCAAAGCGCTCATCAACGCGTTCCGCCGCTACCCGAGCGTGAACTCGAACATGGACGAGGCGAACCAGGAGCTGATCGTTCGCGGCGACTTCAACATCGGCATCGCGGCGATGACGGAGCAGGGCCTCACGGTGCCCGTCGTGCGTCACGCCGATCGGTTCACGATCAAGGCGCTCGCGAAGGAGATCAACCGGCTCGGCACGGCGGCCCGCGACGGCAAGCTCAAGATGGAAGAGCTGACCGGCGGCACCTTCACCATCACCTCGCTCGGGCAGACCGGCGGCCTCTTCGCGACGCCGATCATCAACCACCCCGAGGTCGGCATCATGGGCGTGCACCGCATGCGCAAGCGCCCGATCGTCGGTGAGAACGATCAGATCGTCATTCGGCAGATGGCGCTGTTCTCGTTCTGTTTCGACCACCGCGTGATCGACGGCGGCGTCGGCGCCGACTTTGCGTACGAGTTCATCAAGTACATCGAGAAGCCCGAGCTGCTGTTCCTCGAGCTGGCCTGACTCACTCAAGCGGGCGAACCCTCACGAGAGTTTGTTGTCGAGCAGCCGCTTGCCTCTGGGCGCGGTCGGCCGCTGCTCCCAGCAAGTCCCGACCGCTTCGAGCGCGGCGAACACCGGAGCCGCCTGCAGCCGGTCCCAGGGCATTGGCCGGCCCCAGGCGAAGAGGCCCAGCTCCGTCAGCTCCCACGTCCCCGCGAGGATACGCTGCTCGAGGCGGGGCTCGACGGCATGACAATGAAGGTGGAGTGAGCGCAGCGACTTCAGCTCGCGAAGGTCGAGTGCCAGCGCGCCGTTGCTCCTCGCCACGCCGACGACCAGCGACTCGAGGGTCGGCAGGTCGAGGCGTGGGGGGCGGGGGAAGCGATGCGGGTGCAGCTCGAGGCGCTTCAGCCGCGGGAAGGTCGAGGAGGAGAAGAACGCGGGTGGCAAGTCGAGCACGCTGTCGCTCACGAACTCGAAGGCCGTGAGGTGGAGCGGCTTGCACCGCTCGAGCGCCTCGAGGACGAACTTCGCTGGCACCACGCGGCCGCAGAAGAGCTGCAGGGTGTCGAGCACCTGCACCTCGGGCCGCGCCAGGAAGGCGGCGAAGGCCTTGCGCTCGTCGACGTTGCCCGTCTTGAACGTCCACGTCGCGCGGGTCGGGAGCCCCTTCGTTCGCGTCAGCTCGACACAGGGGTGTTCGGGGTTCGCCCGGTGCCAGGCAGCGCGCGCCGCCTCGAGCTTCGAGTCCCTCTTCTTCGCGAGCTTCAGCTCGAGCTGCATGAGCTCTCCCGCGGGGTGGGCCTGTTCCGTCAGCCAGTCGGCGAAGATGGCGAGCACCGCCGGGTCGTCGGCCTGCTTCCGCAGCGACTCGACGAGCGCCGCAGACGGAGCAGCGGTGCCGACGGCTGGTTTCTTCTGAGCGGCTGGCTTCGCGACGGGTCTCTTCCTGGGGTTCTTCTCGCCACGCAAGTTGTTCAGCAGCATTCCCCCGGGCCCAGCGGGGTCGGTCGGAACGATCTCCTTCAGGAGCGGAAGCACCCACCGCCGCGCCTTCAGCGACCCCGCATGGGTCGCGAACGATCGCAGGAAGACCCACAGCATCTCATCGGTCCAGCCCTTCGTGCGGCGACCCAGCACCTTCTTCGTCTCGTCGGCGCGCGCCTGGCCACTGCTGGTGAAGTATCGGTTGCCGAAGAAGGCAGTCGAGATTCGCTCGACCATGCTGAAGATCTTGAGGTTGGCGGGGTTCCAGCCCTCGCGGCCCGCCTGAAGAATGTTCTCGCGCGATGACCTGCGCTCGGCAGGGAGCGCTTCCGAGAGCCCGTACCGCAGCAACACCTCAGCGAGCGCGAGTCCCTCGTCGACTGATCGCTCGGTGATGACATCGACGCCCTCCCAGGCGTCACCCCAGGTGTCCTGCTTCGCTTCTTTCGCGATCGCCTTGAACACCGCGTCGACGCTGACTCGAGCCATGACCAGTCGACACCCGACCGCCTCGCCGTGTGAAAAGGGAAGCCCGGCTGGCCTGCGAGCGCACAGCAGAGCTGGACGGCCCAGCCTGGCGTGGTCGAGGTGGGCCTCAGCGGGCAGGCGGGAACCGCGCCTCGATCTCGGTGATCACGTTCGCCGTCTCGTTCACCGTGCGCTGCGCGACGAGCGGGCTCGAGCGAATCCACCCCAGGGCGCGCAGGGTTCGAAACCGCGCGGAGTCTTCCCCCAGCGGGGTGAGATCGAACTGCTCCGAGGTGTAGCGGCTCGTCAGCGTGCCTGCGCTCACGTTGGCGATGCTGAGCCGATCGGCCATCACCGTCGTCGTCACGTGGCACGTCACGCACTGAATCGTGTCTGACGTGTTCAGCGTCGGGTTGTCGCTGGCAGCCATCGCTTCGAGGGCCTCGCGCTGATCGGCAGGACTGGCCATGCGGAAGTCGCTCACGTTCATCGCGCGGTTGAAGCCCTTCGGCTCATCCGCCTGCGGCATCGTGCGGAACTCGGTCGACGAGAAGAGCAGCGTGACCTGGTCGAGCTCTTGAATGTCGGGGATCTGAATTCGAACGAACTGGTTGCCCTTCTTCTCGACGCCACGGAACACCCAGATGAGCGCCGCCTGGTTGGTCCGCTGCCCGAAGACGGTGAGCCGGAAGATGTTCGAGGCGACCGCGTACTTGCGCACGAAGCCAATGATCCTCGAGGTGAACTCGGCGTTGCTGCTGAGCGCCGTGTTCACCTTCAGCGCACTGGCGGTGGGCACGTCCTGCAAACGAGCGAGCGCGCGGAACAGATCGACCACCTCGGGCACTTCGTTTCGCGGCACGGGGAAGAACGCGTGGAAGGCGACGTCTTCGGCGGTGCCATCGTTGAAGGTTGGCTGCAGCACGAGGCGAATGACGCCGTCAGCCGTGTCAGCGCAGGGGCCGGTCGCGGCGCGATCGCAGACATCGAAGCGCAGCGCGACCAGCTGGAGCCGTCGCAGATCGGTCACCACGTCTCCGGGCACGGTGCTGATGCGATCGAAGAGCGGGTACGGAATCATCGACTCGGCCGCGGGAAACGGGCTGCCGGCGTCGGCGGTCGCGAGCGGGAAGAGAAACGTGACGTCGTTGAGGCCCAGCTGGCGTGACTCGGTCGGGGTGTACGAGCCCGCGTCGAAAGGCGTGCCTGCATCGACGGCCTGCATCGGGCCCGAGCACGCGCTCAACGAGAGCAGCAAGATGGACAGTGCCTTCACGCCGCCCTCACATTCGCGATCGAGAATCGCCCCCGCGCAGCTTCACGTAGAGCGTCTCGGTCAGCAGAAACCAGTACTGCACCTCGCCGAACGAGAGGATGTCGCCGTTCTTCAGCGTCGTCTCACGGCGCAGGCGCACGCTGGCGTTCAAGAAGGTGCCGTTGGTCGACTGCAGATCCTGAATCGTGCAGCGCTTGTTGGCGTCGTCCCAGCGCAGCATCGCGTGGCGCTTCGAGGCCGAGGCGTCGTCGATGACGAGATCGTTGTCGGGGGAGCGGCCGACCGAGAGCTCGTCGACGTCCTGCATCGGGGGCACCGTGGCCACCATGAGATCGTCGAACTGGAACAGCAGGCTCAGGGCTCCGGTCGACACCACCTCGGGGCGGGCCATCGACGTTCGCTGGGCATTGGGCGGCACGCCCATCTTGTTCGTGTCGTGACCGGCGACGCCGGGCGGGCGTTGAATCAGCACGAAGGGGCCGAGCTGCTTGCGAAACTCGGCGTCGGTGAGGCGCTGGGAGTAGAGCTTGAGCTCCTTCACCGAGAGCATGTCACTTGGCCTTCGAGCGACCGAGCCTCGAGTGGAGCGTGCGGGAGCGGAGGAAGAGGTAGCGCGCGTCTCCGAAGCCCAGCTCGTCGCCGTCGTTCACGGTGCGGGGCGACTTCACCTCGACACCGTTGACGGTGGTGCCGTTGCTCGACTCGAGGTCCTTCACGAGCGCCTGCTGCAGGGTGTCGTCCCACGAGAGGGTGGCGTGGTGCTTCGAGACGGAGGGATCGTCGACCACCACGTCACAGTCTGGCAGCCGGCCCACCGAGAGGTTCTCGTGCGAGTCGAGCGGGGGCAGGGTGGTGATGAGCAGATCTTCGAGCTCGAGCAGCAGCGACATCGGGTCCTTCGTCGCGTTGCGGTTGAGCGCGATGGTGCGCCGGGCGCCGAGCTGAATGGCGCGCTGCTGGGTCATCTCGTCGGGCGGGCGCTGCACGAGCACGAACGGGCCCAGCTGCTTCTCGAAGTCTTCCGCCTTCATCGAGGCGGCGATGCGGTGAAGTTCGTGAATCGAAAGCACGGGCGCAGGTTAGCGCATCGGGCGGGGCAAGGCCTTGAAACCTCACTGGCCCTTCGGGGGCGGTGGCGATACGGTGCGCCCCTTCCAACGAGGGCGCCACAGCGCTTCGTGTCGAACGGTGACGAACATGAGTGATCGAGTGCCCATGACGGCCTGGGGCCTGCGCAAGCTGCAAGACGAGTTGAAACAGCTCATCAGCGTGGAGCGCCCGAAGATCTCCGGTGAGATCGAGGTGGCCCGTGCCCACGGAGACCTGCGCGAGAACGCCGAGTACCACGCGGCGAAAGAGAAGCAGGGTCACATCGAGGGCCGCATCAGCGACATCAACGGCTTCATCGCGCGCGCCGAGATCATCGAGATCGCGAAGTTCAAGGACGCGAGCGACGTGAAGTTCGGCGCGTCGGTCGAGCTGCTCGATCTCGAGACCGACAAGAAGGTGAACTACCGCATCCTCGGAGAGATCGAGGCTGACCTGAAGAAGCGGTGGATTTCGATCAACTCACCGGTGGCGCGTGGCCTCATCGGCAAGAAGGTCGGCGACACGGTGACCATCAACAGCCCGGGCGGCGTCAAGGAGTACGACGTGCTCAAGGTGACGTACGAGGATGTCGAGTAGCCCGCACCCGCTGGATTCCCTGGTCGGCCCGCTGCGCTTCGCGGCGGCGCGCGACTTCGCCAACCTCAGCACCGTGAAGAGCCTGGCCACGCCGCTGGCTGCGGCGATCGGCCGTGCGAAGGCGTCGGTGGCGGCTGACCTCGTGACGGCGTTGGAGCGGGAGTTGGTGGAGATCGACTCCGCCGATCTCTCGCGTCGCAAGGCGTCGGTGGGGCGCGTGCTGCAGGTACTGGCGAAGGTGGGGCTGCAGACGGGCGTGGCGGTCGCGGCGCCGCCTCCAGTCGTCTCGAAGCCGGTGATCGCGAAGCCGGTTCCGGTCGAGCCAGCGCCGCCGCCTCCGGAACCGAAAGCGCCGAAGAAGACCAAGGCGAAGGCGAAGAAGGACGATCTCGAGTCGGCGCCGACGCGAATTCTGTCGATCGCTCCGCAGTCGGGGCCGTTGTCGTTGCCGGTGAACAAGGTGGGCTGGCGGCTCAACCCGCGGCTGATGGGCGCGCTGAACAAGAAGGGCGTGCAGCGCATCGGAGACGTGCTGTTCCTGCTCCCGCGCGTCTACGAAGACCGGCGGCAGCTGAAGCGCATCGCGCAGCTGCGGGGCGGGGAGCGGGGCACCATCATCGCGACGGTGCGCGCGCACGAGGAGTCGTACGGCAATGGCCGGCGGTTCTTCCGCGCGGTGCTGGCCGATGCGTCGGGGTCGATCGCGGCGACGTATTTTCAGACCGGGCCGTGGCTGAAGGCGCGGTTTCCAGTGGGCAAGCGGCTGGTGGTGTCGGGCGAGGTTCGGCAGTCGTTACGCGGCTGGGAGATGCCGCACCCCGAGATCGAGCCCGCCGATGACGTGGAGTCGTCTCCGATTCACTTCAACCGGATCGTGCCGATCTATCCCGGCTTCGAGCGGCACGAGCAGCGGTCGCTGCGGGAATTGGCGTTCAAGGTGTCGGAGCAGTTCGCCAGCGCCATCGAAGAGCCGCTGCCTGAGGCGGTGCGTGCGCGGGTCGGTGTGTTGCCATTGGAGAAGGCGCTCAAGACGATTCACTTTCCGCCGGCGGAGTCGTCATTGCCGTTGCTCGATTCGCACCAGTCGGACGCCCACCGGCGGCTGGCGTTCGATGAGCTGTTCTTTCTGCAGCTGGGCATGGCGCTGAAGCGGCAGGGCGTGAAGGTGACGCCGGGTATCGCGTTCGACGTGAGCGAGCCGAAGCTCGAGGCGGCGAAGAAGCTGTTGCCGTTCACGCTGACGGGTGCGCAGGGCAGGGTGATTGGGCAGCTGGCGCGAGACATGGCCCGGCCTGAGCCGATGAACCGGCTGGTGCAGGGTGACGTGGGCTCGGGCAAGACGGCGGTGGCGATGGTGGCCGCGTCGGTGGCGGTGCAGAACGGGTTTCAGGTGGCGGTGATGGCTCCGACGGAAATTCTGGCGGAGCAGCACTACAAGAACTTCACGAAGGTGTTCGCTTCGGCGGGCGTCGATGTCGCGCTGGTGACGGGCTCGGGCACGGCGAAGGCGAAGCGGGAGCGCCGGGAGCGGGTGGCGTCAGGCCAGGCGATGATCGCGGTGGGCACGCACGCGCTGATCGAAGACTCGGTGGAGTTCCGGCAGTTGGGGCTGGTGGTGGTGGATGAACAGCACCGGTTTGGCGTGCTCCAGCGGCACACGTTGATGGCGAAGGGTGTGCGGCCCGACGTGCTGGTGATGACGGCGACTCCGATTCCGCGCACGCTGGCGATGACGATGTATGGCGATCTCGACGTGTCGGTGATCGATGAGCTGCCGCCGGGGAGAACGCCGATCGAGACGCGCGTCTTCAATGGCAAACAGAAGCCGAAGGCGTGGGACGCCGTGCGGGAGCAGCTCGCGCAGGGACATCAGGCGTACGTGGTGTATCCGTTGGTCGACGAGAGCGAGAAGCTCGACCTGGCCGACGCGACCCAGGCCGCGGAGCAGTTGAAGGAAGTGTTCCCGAAGGCGCGGGTCGGGTTGCTGCACGGGCGCATGAAGCAGGACGAGAAGGACGCCGTGATGTCGGCGTTCCGGGCGCACGAGCTGGATCTGCTGGTGTCGACGACGGTGATCGAAGTGGGCGTCGACGTGCCGAACGCGTCGGTGATGGTGATTGAGCACGCCGAGCGGTTTGGCTTGTCGCAATTGCATCAATTGCGAGGCCGCGTGGGACGTGGCGCGGCGAAGTCGTATTGTTTTCTGATTGCAGGGTATGCGCGCAGTGAAGATGGGCAGGCGCGGCTCGAGGTGATGGCCGAGACGAGCGATGGATTCGTGATCGCCGAGCGTGACCTCGAGATTCGCGGGCCAGGAGAGTTCCTTGGAACGCGCCAGAGCGGCATGCCCGAGCTGGCCGTGGCCAATCTCGCGAGAGATCAGGACCTGCTGTCAGTCGCGCAGGTGGAAGCCCGCGCCATCGTCGAAGCCGACCCCGAGCTCGCGAAGCCCGAGCATCTGCGACTGCGCAAGGCCCTCGAAGAACGTTGGGAAGGCCGTCTCAAGCTCGCCCGCGTCGGCTGAGCTACCGCCGCCGCCTGCGAGTCGCAGGCTCGTGTCTCGTCCCGGTCACTGCTCGTTCAAGCCCTCGAGTGAGCTCCGTCGCCTGCCTCACCAACAGGTCAAGCTCCGCTCTCTCAATGGCAATGCTATTGCTGAACTCTTCCTCTGCTTCGCCCGGTCGCTGAGACCGAATCGTGACTACGACGCCGGGAGCAATCTCGACGGTGCTGAAGCCAGCTGCGAAAACGGGGTAGTCATCGATTGGCAAATCAGAAAGCGAGAATACCTCTAGTTCCTCAAGCGAGATGTCCGCAATGGGCCGGTCCATCGGGCTAAATCGCTGAACCACATGCGACCATGCTCGCTGAGCAACCCCATTCCCCGAAAAGCCGGCAACAGACTGGGGATAGCATCCAGCGCAAACTGCGTACCACAACAAGGCGGTAGGAAAGTCATGAAGAAGCTCACCCACAATTCTGAAAAAGGTGAACTTCCCAGGGTCAATGCTGCTCGCAAGATAACCGATCGCGAAGTCGCGAAGCGGATCGCTGCGGGCTTCTCTTTGAAGTCGCGCCGCGAACGACTCAAAGGCTCGGACTCGATCCTGTCTTGAAAGCTCAGCAAATACAGGCAGGTCGCGTAGCAATGGCGACGTTGTGCTGACTGACTCATGAGGTGGTCCAAAGTTGGACAAGTCTTCACAAACATCCAGGATAGCGCGTTCAGTCTGATTCAGACTCGTCCTGGGCGCGAGTGCCGCAAGCGCTGTGGCGACGTTTACAGCCGAGACAATTGCTGCAGGTTCAAGCCGCCTCGGCTTCTGCTTCGTTAGGGTGTTCGCAAACTGCCAACCTCGATTGGCTGAGCCCACCGAATGACCGATGGCGGTGGCGCGCAGACCGGCAAATGACAGCGTCGAGCACAGCGTCGAAGCGGTCATCCACTCGTCCCGCAACGGGCGAGGCCAAGTTTCAGAGTATACCTCAGCAAGCATCAGACAAGTGCCAATGCTCCGTAGCGCCGCCCGGTCCACTGGACTCTGCTCCTGCTCCAGCGAGATCGTCATGGAGCTGTCAATCACTCGCGCATGAGCTGTCAGAGGGCGCAGGCCGCCAGCGAATGATGCGAACCACGCAAGCAGCTCTCCTCTCATCTCGTTTGGACTTACGACGACAGTTGGAGCCGGCGCACCTATCGGCTCCGTCGCCCACAGGATCAATAGCTGGTTCCCGTGAGGGATTGGTAGGTGCGAGGGACTCGTCGCGGCCTCAATTCGACCAGTTGTGGGTTGGAACAGCGCCTCGGGGAGTTCGGTTCTGGAGATTCGTCTGAAGTAGATCACTCGCCGCCTCCCTTGAAGACGTCCGCGTGAGACCGAATGGCCCTGGGTGCTTCCACTGCGTCTCGGGCTGGCTGGAGATGCGCCGGCAGTGGTCCGATTGTGTAAATCTCAACAACAGTCTTAGCTCTCGTGAGCGTGGTGTAGCTCAGTTTCTTCTGGTGTTCGCGGAACACCTTGACCTTCTCAGCGTGAATCATATTTACAGCCCTGAACTCTGTGCCCTTTAGGCTGTGGTAGGTATAGAAGAAGACGCGTTCATCTCCAATGTAGGCCTTAGGTCCATTGATGTGTTGACAAACGAATGGTGCGATCTTGGGCTCCTGCATGACTGTCTCAAGAGCAGCGGTGAGTTCCTCGCGCGTTGGACAGGCCACGGCGAGAGACTCATTTGGGAAGGACTTGAGCTGTGACAGCAGTTGCGCCACTAGCTCCCTGAGAAGATCTGCGTCGTGGTCGAACCGGTGAAAGCAGACGCTCGATTTTCCGCTGAGCCCCTCGTCGTAGAGCGAGGTCGGAAGGATGGGCGGCTCATTCCACGACTTTGCGATTGCGTCCGCGGCGCGGCAGATCTCGCGACCATTTCTGTAGTGGTACTTGAGTTCAATCGTTTGGTCGACGATAGACCTGGCATACTGCAAGGTGTTCGCTTTTGTCTTGTAGATGACTTGGCGTGAATCGCCAGCCAAGAAGACGTTATCAGCCAGTTTTGAGAAGAGGTCGAGTTCGCGAGGATCGCAGTCTTGGGTTTCGTCCACGAGGATGCAGCTAAAAGATGATGCCAACTTGGGATGCGTCTTGAGGATCTCACTCAGAGACTGGATTGCCTCTTCTCGCGCCTTCTCTAGATCGTCGTTGTGTAGTTGCGTAAGACCATTGTCTCGAAGCAGTTCGTTGGTGAAGCTCATGATGGTGGAGAACTTCTCAGGCGACAGTCGATAGCGGCCCGATGCTCCTGCTGCAATCCACCGCTGAAGTGCTCCTGTGAAGACGACGATTCTCCAGTTCGACCGTTTGTTCAGATTCAGGTTGAGGGCTCTTGCTAGTACTAAGTTTGTCTTTCCAGAGCCGGGCGGTCCAAGTAGCAGATAGTCTTTGTCTATCGGAAGTTCGATAACTTCGTTCTGTTCGCTAGTCCGCCTCGACTCAGCAAGCCACCAGTCGTCGTTATTCATGATTGGTCTCGTCGTTCAGGATCCAGCTCCCGTCGAGGTTGGTCTCTTCGAGTGCGAGCACGATCGCCGCCTCTATCGCTGTCTGAAGGGACCGGGAGTGAGGGTCGGTTGGCATTGGTGTTGACCAGGCGCCTTCGGGTACTGGGAGCATTCCCGTTATGCCCGCGATCGCCGTCCTTACTATCAAGGTGTCGCTCGTGGTCGTAGGCCTGCGCCACTCGATCGCGACTGCAAACCGTTGTTCATCTTCACTGTCTCGAATTGACGTGAAGACAAGCCCACCATCTTTGAGCGCCTGATCCGTGACTACTCGCTCGCCAATTCGCAGTCTATTGCAGGCAGCAGCAAGGGCGTCTTGAACTGTATCGGAGAGGCGTATGCTTGGCGGCGGCTGTTGGGACGATGGCTGCTCGCTCGCTCCAAGCCTGGTTCTTGCCTGCTCGACTTTGCTCTCGTGGTCGGTGTTTGCTCCGTCCGGGTTGCCGAGTCGCTCCCAATTGACGAGTTTGAGTCGTATCTGTGCGTCCTTGTGAAGGCAGTCCTTGGCAAGCTGTTGCAGACATTGGTCCGAGGATGTTGTGAATGTTGGAGAGGTCTCCCTGATTGCTCGAACCATGCGGGTATAGGGCTCCGCGTGCTCGGCGAATAGCGGGCGTCGCTCAAGCAGGTCGTACAGTACTCCACCTATCTGGTAGTAGGTTACGGCGCGCCAACCTTGTATGTCGTCCGACTCTTCGCGAAACAAGAACTCCGGTGGGCTGTACTGCTGAGTACCTACAAACCGCGGATGCCCGTGGTCGGTCGCCTCGCTCTTGGTTCCGATCGGGCGGAGTACCCCAAGGTCCAGAAGGCGAATCTCCCTGAAGTCAGATGAGATTGCGATGTTCGATGGTTTGATGTCTCGGTGCGCAATGCTCCTGTTTTCCAGAGCCCTCGCAGTTGCAGCGAGTTGACCGAGTATTGGTCGTATTGCGTTGGCTGGGATCTCATTCAGGCAGTCTGCGATGTTTCGCCAGTTCAGGAATTCCATCGCTATATAGAAGAGACCCGTGTCGGCATCCCTGCCTGCGTCGAAGATCGCCACAAGGTTGGGGATGCTGTGACCAATCAGCGTGCGTTCTCGTTGCACTCGCTCGCTTTGGGCTTCAGTGCCGTGGGTTTCAACAAGCTCGGTGTCAAAGAGTTTGAGTGCACATTCGATGGTTCCCTTCTTGCCGCGAAACACTGCCGCAGACTTTCCGTGATTTATTAGTTCAGCTACCTGCCAGCCGCCGACAGTACTTCGGCCGTATTTGGCCGCGTAGAGTCTTGCCTTGGTGTCGTCCATGTTCGTTGCGAGACTTTAGGCTTGGTCGAAGTCGGGCGGCCAGAGCCTACTCCGTCGTTCTGTCGCGTGGTCGCGGTCGCTAGGGTCTGAAACCTGGAAGGCCGGACTATAGGTTGTTTGCGGAGGGGACGGCTTGCCGCCGCAGCTGGGCCGCCGAGGAGCGGCTCGAACTCCGCGCGCATCCCTTCCTCCATCGCGGACGCAAGAATCCCCGCACCGGCGATCTTCTTGACCCCATAGCTTATGTTCACCGATAGCGCATTGCGCGCCTTCGCGCTCAACGGAGCCGCCGCTCGTTTCTCGTCTTCCTCGGAATCAGCCGCCGACGCTGCCCGATACAGCGCGTCGAGCTGGGGATGCCCTCGGGCAAGATGCTCAGCGTCTGTGCGCGATCAGGCTTTGCGTGGGCCACCTCCAGCACCGTCTGCGACGCCGCAGCGAGCGACTTCGTATTCTCTAGGTCCAGCCGCTGGCCCAGCCCGTACTCCTTCTTGTCCTGGGTAGTCGCGTCGGCGCCGCGCTTCACCGCCTCACGAATCGCCGTTAGCAACTCATCGACTGCAACCTCGACTGCTTCGCCTCCCGCCGCGCCGGCTTCTGCGTGGAACTCGCCGCTCTCCATCGATGGAGTTACCAT
Source organism: Archangium gephyra (assembly GCA_943370055.1). Classification (GTDB taxonomy): domain Bacteria; phylum Myxococcota; class Myxococcia; order Myxococcales; family Myxococcaceae; genus Xiheimicrobium; species Xiheimicrobium gephyra_A. The sequence goes on along the minus strand of CALRPN020000002.1, from coordinate 178,930 downwards.
CTGCCCCGTGGTCGTCCGCTTCCACGCGCTCGGCGGCCGCAACCGAACGCTCGGCGTCCGACTCTGGGCGATGGTCGTTCCAATGCGAGTCGAGGGCCTCTCCGCCAACTGAGGTTCAGAGGTCGACGCGGAGGACGCCCGAGGTGAAGGCGGGCCCTGCGTAGGACCAATACATGATGAACAGCGTGCGGCCAGAGAGCACCGTGCGAACCTCGTCGGCCAGGACCGAGCAACCGATCGGCGTGAGCTGCACGAGCCCACCTGACGGCGTGATGGTCGCCAGCGAGATGGGGCCCGACAGGCGCGGCGCAAATGCCACCCGCCACGCACCGGCGACCGGGTCCCAGACTGCGTCGGCAGCCGACTCTTTGACGTGGTCGAGCAGTTGGTGTGAGCGAGCCGTCATCGAGCCATCGGTACCCGAGATCTCGGTGAAGGCGAGCGAGCCTCCGTCGAAGCCATGCACCGTGACGCCAGCGCGCGAGCCGAGATCGGTCGCGACCGTACGACCCGTTCCGGAAAGCGCGATCTGGTCTCGCACCACCCCATCGGTCCCTACCGAGTAGACCGTCGACAGCCCCAGCACCACGTATCGATCTGGAGTCCACGCGACTGCCGCGGGCTTCGCGAGAAAGTCGGTGGCGACGACGCTCGTGCTGCCCACGCCGCCATCGGTGAAGCGGGTCTGCATCGCGATGCGGCCCTCCGTTTTCCAGAAGAGCGCGAACTCGTTACGCACAGGGTTGTACACGATGTCCGTGCCGGGCCAGGTGACGTTGGAGAGCGGCCGAAACTGCTTCGACCAGTGTTGGGTGACGTAGGTGACGTTCTGCTCTTCGGCGAACTCTCCGCCGACGAACACGGTCAAGCCGTGGCCGTCATCCGCGATGGCACCCAGCCCGGCCCGCTCGTGGGTCACCTCGAGGTTGTTCGACAGCACCGTGCCGTCGAAATCGATCACCTTCTTCGTGGGGTACCAGGGAAAGTCCTCGGCGAACCGCAGCGCGAGGCGTCCCGGCCCATCGAGCCGCATCGATTGAATGGAGCTGTTGCCTTCATAGATGCGACGGGCGCTCCCCGCCGGAAAGCAGTCCGAGAGGGTGGTGTGAACTGGCACGACCGGGGCGTTGCCAGCGTTGACAGGCGTCCCCGCGTCGGCACCGTTCGCGCCCTCTCCGGTCGTGAGGGCGTCACGCCCCTCTCCGACTGGCATGAGACAAGCAAACGACGTCAGGACAAGAGCGAGCCAGCGGGTCATGAAGGGCCTCCGGAAAGGGTTCTTTCTCGTAGGTGGCCGCTACTTTCGTTTCCGTCACTTTGGTCAGCGCAGCAGTTTCTCCAACGACGGGCGTGAGGCGTTGCCCACCAGTTGCCCGGCCGGCCGCCCACCACGGAACACGAGCATCATTGGCACCGTGCGCACTGCGAACCGCTCGGCCAGGCGCTGCTCGGCGTCGACGTCGACGTGCAGCACCGTCACGTCACGGCGCTCCTTCACCACAGCGTCGATCGCGGGCTGAATCGCCCGGCATGGCGCGCACCACTCGGCACTGAACTTCACCAGCACCACCTGCGATGCCTTCACATCTGCATCGAACGACTCCGCCGTCGTCTCCCGTTGATTCGTCATCACGTCACACTCCAGGCTCAGGGTTGAGCCCTTCAGTGCTCGCGACGCTGATCAGTGTGTCAACGCGCTCCAATGCCACCCGCAATTGCTTCCGCACGCGCTTCAACCTGCTGCGAACCGCGTCGTGCGACAACCCGAACTCCCCCGCCAGCTCGACGCTCGTGTGTCCCTCGGCCGACAACAGGAACAACAACCGATCCGTCCGCGGGACGTTCATCAACGCCTCACTCAACACCCGCGCCAATTCCTGCTGCTCGGCCACGCGCTCGCCATCGGCGCAAGGGCAGGGCACCTCACCCAATTCCTCACTCGCGCTCGCCAATCGATTGAAGCGTGCACAATTGCGCACCACCAACGTCGACAGCCATGCCACCGGAGACCCTTCTCCCCGAATGCCTGTCATCGCCGAGCTCGCCATCAACAACGCCTGCTGCACTGCGTCTTCCGCGTCGGCCGCGGCGTGACACTGCTTTCTTGCCACAGCCAGCAATCGCGCCCCATACGCCCGCGCGAGCCGATCGAGCGCCACCATGTCGCCGGCCTGCATGAGCGCAATCAGCGCCTCGGCCGAGCAGGAAGAATCGGAACTCATCGCGCCCAGTGTCGCGGGCCTTCGAAACTGTGTCACGCCCCTGCACCTGCGCGTTCACAGTGAGCGGGGCATTGGCGCAACCGCCCGCACTCGTTCGGAACCTACACCGGCGCAAGCAGTGCACACGATGGCAGCGTGAACGCCATCACCACCATCAGTCTCGGCTTCATCATCGCCCTCATCGCACGCGTCATCATCCCGGGGATGCGATTCCTCCCCAGGTGGATGCCGCTCTCCGCCGGAATGCTCGGCGCGTTTCTCGGTGGGCTCGCGGGCTCTCTGCTCGTTCGCGCGAACCCGCTCCAGCTGGACTCCTTCGATCCAGTCGGGCTCGCCTGCTCCATCGTGGGCGCGCTCTTCACCCTCGGCGCACTCGAAGCCCGCGCCCTTCCCTCGCGCTGGTGATCCTCATGGCTCTCAACCTTTTTTTTCTCATCGGCTTCCTCGTCGCCCGGCTGTCACGCGCGCTCGCGCCCGTCTTGAGCCTCTGCGACCCCTGGCGCCTCATCGCGACCTCGGTCACCGGAGCTTTCAGTTCTGGGGTCGTCGCGTCGGCAGTCACCAACGAGCCCGCACTCGACGCCTCGCTCCACCCGTACGGCCTCGGCTTCGCCGCGCTCGGCGCCTCCACGGCCGTCACCCTGCACGCCTATTTCGCCCACCGCGCCGCTCACACTGAAAGACCAACCTCCATTCCGAAGGAGTTCGCCGGCCGAAATGCGCCGCAACCCCGCGCCGTTGCGCTCGTCATGGCTGGCCCGGCCCATGAAGTCCTCACCGTCTCTGCCGCGAGGAGAGTGTCATGAACCCCATCGATGACTTTCGCGAACGCATCGCCGACTGGTGGGCGCGCCTGATCGAGGCCACCCGCCGAGCCTTCCCCGTCAACCAACCCACCCCCGCTCCCGTTCCTCACCCGCGCACCTGCAGCTCGGACGGTCAGGAGTGATTGGTGCCCACCACCGCAGAGGCTCGGGCCCGGATTCACCGGCTTCTCGAGCTCATGCGCGAACAGCTCTTCGCCAACGCGCACGCTGATCAAGCCCTGCAGCGCACCTTCGACGCCATCGTCGTCGAGTTCGACGCCGGCCCCACTCAACAGTTTCACACCTGCTCGAAGTGCCACACGACCTATCCAATCATTGCCATGGCATGCCCCGTTTGCCAGACCCAGAAAGAAGTGTCGCCATGAGCGCCCTCGGCTTCATCGTCATCGGGTTCTTCGTTGCCATGCTGGCCCGGCTGTTGATTCCTGGCATCATGACGCTCCCACGCCGCATGGTGATCGCCAGCGGCATGCTGGGCGCCATGGTGGCAGGGGTCGCCGCGTCTCTGTTGTGGCATGAGCAGCCGTTCAGCTTCTCGATGCGCGCACCCACAGGCCTCACGTTCGCCTTCATCGGCGCCGGCGTGATGGTGCTGGTGCTGCGCGCCATGTCGGGCCCGTCCTCGAGGCTCGTCCCGTGATGGCCCTGCGTCGTGCCCACGAGCGCCACGCCGAGGGAGCCCCACCGCACCGGTGGAGCACCTTCGACGCAAAGGGTGAACACCCGGCGCTCCGTGGTCTGGGGTTGCTCGACCTGCTCGACGAGGAGCAGCTCGGCCCCAGCGATGCCACGCTCGATGGCCGCGACCACCGCGGAGAGCGCATCACCTACGTCGTCGACGGTGCGCTCGAGTTCGACGCTGACTCGGGCGCCCGGAGCGTGCTGCACGCAGGTGACTTTCAGCGGCACTTCGACAGCGCCGCGAAGGCCCACGGCGAACGCAACGCCTCGAGCACCAACTGGGCCCACGTCTTCCAGATCGGCCTGCGCGGTGGTTCGGGAGCCCTGGTGCCTGCGCATCAGGAACACCACGTCTCTCCTGATGCGCGGCGCGGCAGCTGGTGTGTGGTGGCCTCGAACGAGCAACGCACTTCGAACCTCGAGCTCGAACACGACGTGCGAATTCTGTCGTGTCTGCTCGAGCCTGGCCAGACCGCGGCGACACCGCTTCTCCCCAACCGCGCGGCCTGGCTTCAGGTCGTGGCCGGCCGCATCTCGACGGGGGTGCACGCGCTGAGGGCAGGTGACGGCGCCCTCATTCGGCAACAACCGACGATCTCGGTCACCGCGCACTCGACCAGCGAGGTGCTGCTGATCGACGTGCCAGACGATCACGATGAGCTGTTGTGGAACGGCGATTGAACCCTGACGGAGCGCGACACATGGCAAGACGACTGACGGTGATCTCGAAGGGCCGGCTTGGGCAGGTCTGGTCAAGGCTGTGGGCGAGCGAGGCCGAGCTCGCCGAGGGGCTGCAATGGCTCGAGGCGTCGATGGCGCCAGGTGTGCTCACACCCCACGTGCTGCGCGACACGAGCCAGACGCTCGATGCAGCGGTGTCTGCCATTGCCGTTCGGGTCCAACAATGCGGCAAGTGCGCGCCGGGCGAGGTGAATCATCGGCTGCGCCGCCGCCTCGCGCAGCTGCATGAGAGCCTCGACGCGCCCGGCATCGAGCTGCGCTATCTGGTACAGGCGCTCGGTGAGCTGCGCGCCGACCTCATCAACCTGATCGACCTCTTCAACGAGTGGGAGCTGGTCGACCAGCGCTCCTTCGCGGTTCAGCTTTTGACAGAACACGAGCGCGTGAGCTGGGCGCTCCAGTCCCTGCTGGCTCGTGAGAACGCGCTGTCGTTGGCGCGCGCATCACAGCGCAGCGCAGGCGATTCCAGCTGAGCGGTCGCCATGGCCACCACACTTCCACAGGGCAGCGTGCCGCCGTCGTTCTTCGAGCGGGTGCTGCACTGGCTGGCCGCGTTCTGGCGACAGTTCGTTCGATTCGCGCGACGCATTCGGGTGCTGTCGGGAACGCCCCTGGGCCATCAACCGCCTCCGCCCGAGAAGCCCACGCCCCCGCGGCTGCAGTGAGCGCACTCACCGGCAGGGGTCGCACCACCCACCCGGGCCTCTGCAGAGCGTGCTGCTGCCGACACAGCCGGCGATCGCGCGAGGGCCGCACGCTCCGACGACGCGACCATCTTCGTGGCAGCACTGGTTTCGACCCGCCGTGCAGCCCGGCCGAGGCAGCGCTGGACAGATCCGCCGAATGCTCCACTCACCCGGGCACCCAAGCGCCGTTGGCGCCAGCGTCGCCAGCTCGCCACACTCGAGGCTGATGACGGGAAAGGTCCCGTCGGCGCGTTTGCAGCTCCAGTCGGACAGTGGCGCCAGGCCGCCCGGGCAGGGGGCCTTCGACTGGCACTGGTTCACCGCGAGCTCGATCGCCAGGCGGTTCTGCTCGAGGCGTTGGTTCGCGAGCTGCTTCTGCTCCTCGGTGAGCTCGGGCTTTCTCGGCGGGGTTGGCGGTGGTGGCAGGGCTTCGCAGCGGTCCAGAAGGCCGATCCCGCCGTCAGCTGCTCTCGATCCCGTCTCGATGATTCGGGCCCAGCTGCCGCCGTCGCAGGCTCCAAAGCCTCCATCGAGCGCGGCCTGGTAGCGGGCAAAGTTCGTTCGGCGCGCCGCTTCCAGCGCGGCCTGATCGTTGGCCAGGCGTGCAGTCTCGGCGGCCTGAACCGAGCGCGCAGCGTCGTTCACGGCCCGCCGCTCCTTCGCGCGGCGCTCGGCGACGTCGCTGTCCTCGATGCATCGCCAGCCCGTCGTGCAGGGGCAGGCGCCGGCTGGTTGGTTCTCGCGGGTCGCGCACGGCGGGCACAGCTCACGCTTCTCAGCGTGAAGGCCCTTCTGGCAGGTGATGGGCGCACAACTACACAGCGAAGTTCCAGAGACGACGACCACCATGGTCAGCCAGAGGGCGCGCACCCCTGGAGGCTACTCGAAGCGCAGCGCCGCGAGCGGGTTCAGCTGTGACGCCTTTCGCGCCGGGAACACGCCGAACACCACGCCCACCATCAGCGACACCCCGAACGCCACTGGCACTGCTGCCACAGGCACGATGAACGGCAGGTGGAGCGCGCTCGCCAGGCCAAATGCTCCGCTGATGCCAATCGCAATGCCAACCACGCCACCGAGCGCCGACAGCACCACTGCCTCGACGAGGAATTGGCTCAGAATGTCCATCGATCTCGCGCCGACGGCCAGGCGAATGCCGATCTCCCGCGTCCGCTCCGTCACCGAGACCAGCATGATGTTCATGATTCCGATTCCGCCGACGAGCAGCGAAATGCCAGCCACCCCGAGCAGGAACGTCGTCAGCACCGCCGTCACCTGATCGAGCACCGACTGCACCTCGCGCGGATCCCTCACCGCGAAGTCGTCTTCTTCTCCGCTCAGAATTCGCCTGCGTTGCCGAAGCACGGTCGTGATCTGTGCCTTCGCCGAGTCGACCAGCGACTGGTCTTTCGCCGACGCCATCAGCAGGCCGATGCGATCGGTGCCGGCGATGCGCCGCGAGAACGTGCTGAACGGCATGTAGATGACGTCGTCCTGGTCCATGCCGAAGGCCGAGGCGCCCTTGGTCTCGAGCACGCCCACCACGCGACAGGTGACGTCATGAATTCGAAGCTCCTGGCCGAGCGATGACTGTCCATTGAACAGCGCCGCTTCGACCGTGTGGCCAATCACACAGACCTGCGCGGCCTGCCGCTCGTCGTCGGCGCTCAAGGCGCGGCCCTGCACGACGCTCCAGGCCCGAATGAGCAGGTAGTCGGGCCAGACGCCCGTCACGACCGTGCTGCGATTGAGGGCGCCCACCACCGTGCGCAGCGGCCGTTGACTCGCGGGAGAGAGCAGCGCCACGTCGCGCGCCGACCGCCGAATCGCCTCGAGATCGTTCACGGTGAACAGCGGAGCGCCCGCCGCGCCGCCGCCCATGCGCTGGTTCGGAGCTCCCGGCACCACCATCAACATGTTGCTGCCCATGCCCGAGATGGTGGCGCCGATGTACGAGGTCGCGCCCTGGCCGAGCGACTCCATCATCAACACGGCCGCGACTCCGATCACCACGCCCAGCATCGTGAGCGCCGAGCGCATGCGATTTCGCAGCAGCGCCGCCAACGCGAGGCCCGTGGTTGCGCGCGCGTTCACGCGGTCACCCGGGTGTCGCTGGCGATCTTCCCGTCCTTGAACACGATGCGCCGCTTCGCCCACGCCGCGCAGGTCGGGTCATGCGTCACCATGATCACCGTGATGCCGCGCGTGTCGTGCAGCGTCGCGAGCAGCTGCATGATCTCGGTGCTCGTCTTCGAGTCGAGGTTGCCCGTCGGCTCGTCGGCGAGGATCACCTCGGGGTCGTTGATGAGGGCGCGCGCGATGGCCACGCGCTGCTGCTGCCCACCCGAGAGCTGATTGGGCCGGGCCTGTTCCCGCCCCGACAACCCCACCGTCGAGAGCGCGGCGGTCGCACGGGCTTCACGCTCGGGGCCATCGACGCCCGCGTAGACGAGCGGCAACGCCACGTTCTCCACCGCGCTCGTGCGGGTCAGCAGGTTGTAGCTCTGGAAGATGAAGCCGAACTTCGCGTTGCGCAGCGCCGCGAGGACGTCACCGGACAACTGCTGCACCGCGTGGCCCTCGATCAGGTACTCGCCGGCGGTCGGCAGATCGAGACAGCCCAGAATGCTCACGGCCGTCGACTTTCCAGAGCCCGACGCACCGGTGATGGCGACGAACTCCGAGGTGTCGATGGTGAGGTCGACCTTGTCGAGCGCGCGCACCAGCGCCTCGCCTTCTCCGTAGTGCCGGCTCACGCCCGTGAAGCGGAGCAGGGGCTCAGGGCTCGCTTGCGGCATAGGTCTTCTTTCCTTCTGGCGTGAGATCGACGAGCACCTTCGCGTCCGCTGGCAGATCGGTCGCGCCGATCGCGGTCGACTCCCCATCCGACAGACCGGGATGCACCGGCACCCGCACTGGCTGACCGTTCTCGAGAATCCACACGCCGTCACCGGTCGACGTGGTGTTCGGCACCGAGAAGCGCAGCGCCGTGTTGGGCACGTGTGGGGTCGACGCGATTCGGCCCGTCTCGATGCGCGCGCTCGCCGTCATGCCCGGCTTGAGCGTGAGATCGACGTTCTCGACCGCGACCACCGCGCCGTAGGTGACGACGTCTTGAATCACCTGCGCCGAGTTGCGCACCGAGGTGACGACGCCCGTGTATTTTCGCGCGGGGTAGGCGTTGACCGTGAAGGTGGCGGGCAGCCCATCGTGCACTTCGCCGATGTCAGCTTCATCGACGGCAGCGACGACCTCCATCTTGCGAAGATCGGCCGCGACGGTGAACAGCACGGGTGTCTGCAGCATCGACGCGACGGTCTGGCCCGGGTCGACGTTGCGGGTGATCACGACGCCATCGATGGGTGCCCGAATCACCGCGTGGGTGAGATTCGTGTGCGCGATCGAGGCCTGCGCCATTTGCGCGGCGAGCGTGGCTTCGGCAGCTCCGACTCTCGCGTTGGCCAGGGCAACTGCCGTCACCGCGGTCTCGTGCTCGCTCTGGGTCTGAGCTCCCGAGCTGAACAGTCCATTCGCCCGCGTGAGGTTCAGTCTGGCCTGCGCCAGATCTGCACGCGCCTGCGCCAGCTGCGCACGGCTCGCGGCGGCCATGGCATCAGATTGAGCGGCTTGCGCCTTGAGTGCCCCCTCATCGAAGCGCGCGAGGATCTGGCCAGCCGTGACCCGATCGTTGAAGTCGACCTCGACCGAGGACAGCCGCCCCGAGATTTCAGCGCCAATGGACACCGTCGCGACCGCCTCGACGTGACCGGTGGCCAGCACCTCGCGAACGATGGGGCCGATGGTCACCGGCTCCATTCGGAAGCGCAGCGCCATCGGCGTGGGGCGAGGGCGGGTGAGCAGCACGGCCGCGACGACTCCAGCAATGACGAGCACTCCCACGCCCACGAAGACGAGCCGGCGGTTGCGCCGCTTCTTCCGCTCGCGATCGATCAAGGCGGGCAACGAGACGGCTCGAATCGGAATCACGTTCGCTTCGATCGGTGGTGCGGGCGTCATGTTCCGGTTGTGCTGCATCAGCCGTGCACCGGAGTTCCGCTGACGCGAGGGCGTGATCAGTGGCCGGGCGCGTGCAGAGCAGGTGCTAGGGAGGCTTCATGGGTGCTGGGTCGAGCGAGAAGAACGAGGCAGCTGCGCGGGCGTCTGCCTGGAAGGCCCGTGAAGAGAACCTCAAGGCGCGCGCCTACGCGGCTCAACAACGGGAGTTCGCAGCGCTCGGCCGCAGTCAGGCTGCGCTCGCGAGAGACGAAGCGGGGCGCATGCGCTCCGACGCTGCGCGCATTCGCGATGACGGAGCCCGAACCCGTGACGAAGGCGCCCGCGTTCGAGACAACGCGGCGGTCGTTCGCGACGCGGCGGCGCAGGCTCGAGACTTCGCGACGAAGACGAGAGAAGAGTCGCTCCGCAAGCGCATCACCAGCGGCACTCTGCTCGATCGCGCCGGCTGGGATCAGGTGCTCGCGCTCGATCAGCAAGCGTCCGAGCAGAGCCACCAGGCGGCCAATCACGATCGTGAAGCGGCGGAGCTCGATCGCGTGGCCGCTGAGCGTGATCGTGAAGCCGCCGAGTACGACCGCAGGGCCGCCGCGAGAGATCGTGACGCCGCCGAGAAGGATCGCGAGGCCGCCGACAAGGATCGGATGGCCGCCGACGCCGACAGAACCGCCGCCGACGCCGACCGCCAGGCCGCCGAGCGTGAGGTCTCCTTCGCCGAAGACTGGATCTCCCGTTCCGACCGGTTGGTCTCGATGGGCCAGATCGCGGCGACCATCGCGCACGAGATCAACAACCCGCTCACGGCCCTTCGGCTGACGATGGATGCGCTCCGCGACGAACTCCAGCGCCTTGGCGTGGCAGAGGCGGTCGGCCCGCTCACGGCGGACGTCGGCACGGCGCTCGATCGCATAAGCACCGTGGTGTCAGACGTGCGTTCGTGGCTGGGGGGGACGGGCGAGCTGAAGACCCGGCAGCTGATCGATCTCGCTTCGGTGATCGAACAGACGCGTCGACTCACCAGCGCGCAGGTGCAGCGAGTCTCGAACCTGGTGATCGACGTCGAGCCCACGCCACACGTCTACGGAGTCGCCAACCGACTGGGTCAGGTGATCACGAACCTCGTCATCAACGCAGTGCAGGCCATGCAGCCGCGGCCCGAGGGCAACGAGGTGCGCATCTCGGTTCGTCCTGCAGAGGGGTGTGCCCGCATCGAGGTGAAAGACACGGGCACCGGCATTCCTGCCGAAGTGCTGCCGCACATCTTCGACGCCTTCTTCACGACCAAAGAGGGGGCAGGCGGCACTGGCCTGGGCCTCTCGCTCTCGAAGCGCATCATCGTCGAACATGGGGGCACGCTCACCGTTCAGAGCGAGGTCGGCGTCGGCACGACGTTCACCATCGAATTGCCCCTCAAAGACACCAGCGCTCCTGGCGTGACCGGTGGTGTCGGGAGACCGCGGGTGCTGCTCATCGACGACGATCTCGCCGTCACCCGCAGTCTCGACCGGCTCTTGTCGAAGGACTGTGACGTCACGGTCGCGCATGACGGGCGTGAGGGGCTCGAGGCGCTGACGAAGGCCAGCTTCGACATCATCCTCTGCGACGTCTCGATGCCCGTCATGAACGGGGTCGAATTCTATTCCGCGCTGCGGGAGCGGGCGCCGAAGCAGGCCGCTGAGATCGTCTTCATCTCTGGCGGCGCCACCAACTCCCAGGCCGAGGGCGTGCTGGCGACGTTGCCGAACGTGCGCCTCACCAAACCCTTCCCCATCGAGCGGGTGCGCGAGCTCATCGTCGAGCGGTTCACCGCGCACCACGCCCAGGCCTGACTTCAGCGCTTCGTCTCGAAGCCCTGGCGAACGAACGGCGAGATCGACGCGAAGGTCTGGCCGGTCAGCTCCTCGTTCCACTCGGCGCCGAGCTTGCGTTCGAGTTCGTCGCTCCACTTCGCGTACTGCGAGCCGTACTGCATCTGTGCGCCAAAGCCGTAGCGATAGCCGGGCTCGGCAGCGGCCCAGAGCGTGCCGTCGTGCACGGCCTTCTGGGTCGGGTCGATCTTCGGCTGCACCCAGTCGGTGCTGATGGTCGAGCGCACGTGATCCCACGCGACGCCGTGCACCGCCGGCTTCCAGTAGGTGGCGCGCCACGGAGAGTCGAGATGGGGAGTCAGCGCTGGGGTCTGCATGGTGGTGCTCCTGTCGTGAGAGAACCCGTGAGGTCACGCATGGGCCGTGCCGAGCTCCCGCTGCCGTGGAGTGGGGTGTTGGGCGGGCGACTCCATCGAAGTGATGGAGTGGAGGCCTCGTTCGATGGGGTTGGCGGACCAATTGCCGACTGATCCATCGCAACCGCGTGTGGAGACTCGTTGGCACCATCGCTGCGTAGAGCCTCTGCATGGCACTACACGGACGAACGACAGCGTTGCTCGGTGAGTGGGTGGTCGCAGCGTTCGACGCGGCAGCACGCGCGGGGGCGAACGCGGATCAACAGGCCTTCGTGGCGACGCACCTCATGCAGGCGATCCTCGCGCAGTCGGCGTACGAACGTGCGCAGCGAAAGCTGGCGCGCCGTCAGGCTCCGCGAACGCTGTTGCCCCTGCCTGCGTAGCGTTTGAGCTTTCGGTACAGCGTCACCGCGCCGATGCCGAGCTCACGCGCCGTCTTCGTCTGGTTGCCCTCGTTGGTCGCGAGCGCAGCTTCGATGTACTCGCGCTCGACGTCGTCGAGGCGGCGAATGGCCTCGACCACCTTCACGGGTTGCACCGCCGCGTTGCGAACCTCTTCGGGCAGATCGTCGATGCCGATGCGATCGCTCGCGGCCAGCGCGACGGCCCGCTCGATGGCGTTCTGCAGCTCGCGCACGTTGCCCGGCCACGTGTAGCGCACGAGCTGATCGGCCGCGCGCGGCGTGAAGCCCTCCATCGGGCGTTTCATCCGCTCCGAGGTGCCCGAGAGGAACAACCTCGCCAGCGGCAGAATGTCGTCCTTGCGCGCGCGCAGCGGCGGCACGACGACGTCGACCACTTTGAGCCGGTAGTAGAGATCTTCGCGGAAGGTGCCGTTGGCCTGCGCCTTCTCGAGATCCCGGTTGGTGGCGGCGACCACGCGCACGTCGACGGTCCTCGTCCGGTTCTCGCCCACGCGCCGCACCTCGCGCTCCTGCAGCACGCGCAGCAGCTTCACCTGCATCGTGGGAGATACCTCGCCGATCTCGTCGAGGAAGAGCGTGCCGCCCGCCGCCGACTCGAAGTAGCCCGCCCGATCGCTGCTCGCACCCGTGAAGGAGCCTCGCGCATGGCCGAAGAGCTCGCTCTCGAGCAGCGTCTCGGTCACCGCCCCGCAGTTCACCGCGACGAACGGCCCCTTCGCGCGCGTCGAGCTGTCGTGAATGAGCTTCGCGACGCGCTCTTTGCCGCTGCCGCTCTCTCCGGTGATCAGCACGGTCGCGTCGACTTTCGCCACGCGGCGCGCCACCTCGACGACCTTCCACATGGCGGCGCTGTTGGCGACGAGGCCCGACGGCACGTCACGTTGCACAGGCATCGCCGAGGGCGTGGCAGTGCGTCGACGTCCCCGGCTCTCGGCCTGTTTGAGGCTCGTCATCACGCGCTGCAGTGACACCTCGAGCGTGTCAGCCAGCCGCGACGGCTCGAAGAAGCGCAGCTCGTCAGCGCGCTCGGTGCCCCACGCCTCTTTGGTTCTTCCCACCAGGTGACACGCCCTGGCGCCCGCGCCTTCGCACGCGTCTTCGAGCACGAAGATCTCCTGGCCGGTGCTGCAGCTCAGGTAGCCGCTGGTGAGGCCGCAGATCGTCCAGCAGACCGGCTCGGTCGTCGCGCCCAGATGCAGCACGTGCTGCTCGGCTTCGTACGACGCGTGCACGGTGAGGCCCTCGGCTGCTGTTGGCGAGCTCGAGGTGTCGATCACGAACAGCCCCTGCAGCGCGTGCACTCTCGTTCCTGCGCGCTGCCAGTCCTGATCGCTGTCCCACGTGTACTGGGCGCGCATCGCCTGAGCCATGCGGAAGCCGTGCGCGAACCCGAACTGCGTCAGCACAGCTCGCGCGGCGGTCGCGCCGAAGTTCTCGAAGAGGTACTGCCGCAGCACGCCCATCGCGACCGCGTCGAGCAGCAACGCCCGCTGTCCCGCGAACCGCAACGCGCCGCCGTTCGCCGGCAACTCCAACAGCTCCGCGTGACTCAAGTCGTCCACCCGCATGCCCGCCGCCTCCCCGTTCGAAATGAAGGTGGTGACGTATGTCGAATCGACCGGGCACCACCGGCGAACGGGCAGGGCAGGGACTCAACCGCCAGCGTTCAGACGAATCGGTTCGATGGCCCGGTTGGTGAAGCACTTCTGGCCATGAGTGATGAGTCGCGTGAAAAGGTGCGTTCGATGTTGCAGGCCCTGCGGGTTCAGGTCGAGCCGTTGATGGTGTCTCACCCGACGCTCGTCGCGAGCTTCGGTGCGCTCGAGAAGGAGCTCGATCTCGGAGAGGCCCGCAAGCTGCGCAAGTGCCCAGCGTGTGGCTCGTCGGGCATGGCCGAGGCGACGATCTGTGGCACGTGCTGGACGAAGCTGACGCCGGTGGCGCCATGAAGAAGGTTCCGACGGCGCTCACGCTGCACCGGAGCGCGTTGCTCGGTTCGCGTCGCACGTGGGGCCTGGTGTCGCTCGTTCAGGTGGTGCGCGATCTCGCGACGCCGATCGTTCGGGCGGCTGGGCGAGTGCACGTCGTGTCGTTCGCGCGCCGGGCGGTTCCCCAACGGTAGTCGCTCCGCTTGAAGCGGAGTTGTATCCTCCGTGGAGTGAAGGACCCGCTCCTCACGTACGCCGAGTACCTTGCACAGGAAGCTGCGAGTCAGTCGAAGCACGAGTTTCTTCGCGGCGATGTCTGGGCCATGTCGGGTGGGACGCCTGAACATGGTCGGCTTGCGGTGCGCGCGGGAGCACTCCTCACGAGCGCACTCCAGAAGCGCCCCTGCGTCGTCTACAGCTCTGACGTCAGGATCCGCATCCAGACAACAGATCGAAGCACCTATCCGGATCTCTCCGTCGTCTGCGGGAAGGACGAGCACGCTTCAGACGACCCGGACGCGATCACCAACCCCATCGTGATCGTCGAGGTGCTCTCCCCCAGCACCGAGCGCAGCGACCGTGGCGAGAAGTTCGCCCACTACCAACGCCTCGCGAGCCTTCAGGAGTACGTGCTGGTCGCGCAGGACGCGCCGCGCGTCGAGGTCTTCCGTCGCCAGGGTTCGTCCTGGCTGCTCACGATCTTCGAGGCGGGAACCTCCCTGACCCTGACCTCCATCGGAGCCACCTTCTCGGTGGATGAGCTGTACGCAGACCCGCGCGGGCCGTGAGAGACTCGCCTTCATGGTTGCTTGCCCGGTCTGCGAACACCAACAAGCCTTCGGCATCGAGTGCGAGGTCTGCGGAAAGGACCTCGGCGATCTCGGCGAGCTGGGCCCACCGCCCGCCGCAGAGATGAAGCTCGAAGGGCTCGAGGTCACGGTGCCCGATCGCGTCGGAGAGGTCGCGATCGACCGCGTCGGCGATCTCGAGGTCACCTCCTTCGCCGTGCAGGAGGGGCCGGTCGCCGTCGAGGCCGTTCCTGATCTCGACATCGGGCGCGCGAATGACGTCGGCGCCGTCGCGGTCGAACGAATGGCAGACATGGCGGAGGATCGAGCTGCTGACGACGGCGTTCGCACTGCGGCTCCGACGGGAGCCGTCACCTGCCGCTACTGCCGCAACGTCCAGGCGGCGGGGCTCATCTGCAACACGTGCGGCATGCGCTTGCCGAAGGTCGCCGCTCCGCCTCCAGCGCCTGCGGGTGCGACGGGCCCGAAGGTCACGTACTCGCGTGGTGACGTGCGGTGCAAAGCGTGTGGGGCGCCGGCGATTCCGGGTGAGCGCTGCTCCGAGTGTGGAGCCCTGGCGCCGTTGCCGACGTAGCGCTCGCGCCCTTCGCCGGGCTATGAGCCCAACCCCGTGAACGACCTGCGCGCAGAACACGACGCGATGCTGGCCCGCCTCTCGGCCCGCAAGAGCACCTTCCACTTCGCCCATGCGGCCGTCTCGATCTTCGTCGCCTGTGTCTTCAGCGGCGCCGCCTGGAAGCTGTCCATCGATCTCGAGTACGCGTGGGCTCCTTCGCTGGTGCTGCCTGCGGCCATCGTGGCTTCGGTCTCGCTCGCCTACGGGCTGTTTCGGTTGATCATGGGGCGCTCCATTCTCCAGACCGAGGTGGTGGAGTTCGAACGGCTCAAGGGGCTGCGCAAGCAGCTCAAGCTCGACGAGCCTCCGACCTTCGCCGCTGCCGCCCGCTGACGAGCTCATGGCGCGCACCGCAGCGGCCCTCATCATCGGCAACGAGGTGCTCACCGCGAAGGTGAAGGAGCGCAACGGCGCGTTCCTCATCGAGCGCCTGCGCGCGCGAGGCATTCCGCTCGTCGGGGTCTACGTGGTGCCAGACGACGTCGACGCCATCGTCGAGACGCTCTCGCTCGCGAGGCGCCGTGCCCAGCTCGTCTTCACCAGCGGCGGCATCGGGCCGACCCACGACGACGTGACGGTGCGGGCGGTCGCGCTCGCGCTCCAGCGGCCCGTCGTGCACATGCCCGAGATCGTGAAGAGCCTGACGAAGGCGTTCGCGCCCGCCGTCGTTCCCCCCGAGGCGATGCGCCTCGCCGAAGCGCCTGCGGGCAGCCGGCTGATCGAGGGGCCTCGCCTCAAGTACCCCGTGCTCGCGTGTGACGATCTCTACCTGCTGCCGGGTGTTGCCGAGCTGTTCGAGGCGCAGCTCGAGACGGTGCTCGATGGCCTCGAAGGCCACCCGGTCGTCACGCGGCTCGTCTTCCTCGATGCGCACGAACACGAGATCGCGCGGGTGCTCGACGCGGCGGCGCTGGCCGAGCCCGAGGTCGAGATCGGCTCGTACCCGACGTTCGATCCTGCCGCGGGCTATCGCGTGAAGGTGACGGTCGAGCACGTCGAGAAGGCGCGCGTCGACGCGATGGTGGAGCGGCTGGTTCGCGAGCTGCCGAAGGCGGCCGTCCTGCGTGTGGAGTAGGTCAGCCCGCGAGATCGTCGACGACGAAGCACCGATCGGCGTCGCTGCCGTGGTGCTTCAGATGTTCGAGCGCCTCACCAGCGTGCCCCGCGACCTCGAGCGCATCGGCGAGCACGAGCCGCCCTTCCATCGATGGCGCTGCCTGCACCTGACGCGCGAGGGAGCGCAGCGCTTCGGTGAGCACCCACGGCGAACGAGGTCGCGAGACGAGCCGCCACGGCCCGCCACCATCAGGCGTGGTGAACGAGAGCGCTTCCTGTGCGCCGGGGTGCCAGGCGGCGGTCGGAATCGGCGAGACCGAACGCTCTGCCAGGGTGGTGCTGTCGTACGCGCGGGTCGTGCCTCCGAGCGAGAGCAGCTCGTCGCGGCGCATGGCCAGCTCGGCGCTGTTGGGCGTCGGCACCTTCACGAGCGGGTCTTCGTCTTCGGGCCGTTGAATGACGAGCACGTCTTCGCCCATGCCGACCGACTCCGTCGCGATGCGCTCGTCGTCGACCCAGCACATCGATAGATCCCACGCGTCGCTCTGGGTGCTCCACTTCGGCTGAGGCTCCCCATTCGCGAGCCAGTCCTGCACGTCGAGCGCTGTCACGACCCCGAGCGGATGCCAGACCCAGCCCGTGCTCGCGAGCCGCTGCCGATTGGGCGATCGCTCCAGCGCGCCGAAGAAGTAGTCGAGCTTCGTCTTTTCGGGGTTCGGGTCGAGGCGCTCGAGCGTTCGGCAGTCGGTGAGCGCGAGCTGGTTCCACTCGACCGCGTGCACGAGGCGGTGATCGTCGAGGAAGCGCAGCGGAAACGTGCAGTGCTCGGGGTGGTAGTCGCCGCGCCGCAGCTCGAGCACGATCTTGCTGGTCGACACGTCGAAGACCGCGCCCTCCATGCCGCGCCGCTGAGCCACGGCGAGGAAGCGGCCGTCATCGGACGGGCACATCGTGATCGCCAACCACGCCGGGTTGCGATCGCCCACGATGGCGGGGAAGGGCAGGCGCGCCTCGAAGAACCGCGCACCGGTCGCGAGGTCCGCTCCGATCAGCAGGCCGTCGGTGGTCGCGAAGAACCACCGGGGCCGATCGTCGAGGCTCGCGAAACACGTTCCAGCAAGACCTGCATCGAGGGCAGGGGCTCTTGCTGGCCGCTCCCGCCACCCATCAACCGAGTGAGACACCGACACGCTGACGCAGGCGGAAGAAGTCGTCTGACAGCGCGAAGCCCATCAGCTCGCGAAGATCGGGCCGCGTGCCCAGCGACTGGGTGATGACGTCGGTCGACTCGGCCTTCGGCGCGTTCGGCCCTGCTTCTTCCTTGAGCAGCAGCGACAGGCCGGCCGCGACGTCGGCGCAGACCAGCAGGCCGGCGCGATCCATCGAGAAGAGCAGCCCCTGCACGAAGGGCTCGATCGGCACCGAGTTGGTGCTGGCCATCGCGCCTGCGGGCTCCTCGAGCAGCTTGAGCGACTTGCGCGAGTACGCCTTGCGCAGCGCCTTCGACTGCTCCTCGTTCTTGCGGCCCAGGCCCACCCAGGTCGGCTGGTGAATTCGAATGGAGTTGCCCAGCACGTCGGCGAACTCACCCATCGAGAGCTTGCGAACCAGCGCGGCCTTGTCGACGAGGCCGAGCGCGGCGCGGCCGAAGAGGAAGCGCTGCTCGCGAATGTTGAAGCGGCGCACGACGTCGGGGCCGACCAGCAGGGCGAGCGGCTCACCGGTCTCGAGGTACACGAGGCCTCGGCGCGCCTGGTACGCCTCGAACTCGGCGCCTCCGAAGAGCTGCAGCACCGACGACATGGCCTTGACGACGGCGTGATCGGTCTTCAGGCGATCGGCGCGGCGATCGATGCCCTGGCTCTCGAGGTTGGGCGGGTTCAGCTTCACGAACTGATCGCCCACGGCGCGCAGCACGTCGACGAGCGCGTTTCGGGTGGTGGGGTGGTGCACCATCATCAGCTCGGGCGGCCCCAGCGTGTTGCGGAAGTCCGACGGCAGGCGGTTGCGGCCCTCGGAGTAGAAGGCCAGCTCGACCTCGTTCGCCGCTTTCAGGAAGACGAGCAGGCTCGCGGCGCAGAAGGCCTTGTCGAGCTGCTTGAGCGACTCCCACATTCGGAAGAGCGCTCGCAGCGACTCGATGCGCGCGGGCTCGAGCTTGAGCAGCGTGCGGTGCGTCTCGATGGCCATCGAGATCGACGCCGTGTCTCGCGAGAACAGCTCGGCGAGCGCCACATGGGCGGGCAGGAACTGGGGATCCATCTCGGTCACCAGGCGGAAGGTCGCCATGGCCCGCTGGGGATCGTCGAGGTTCTTCGCCTGAATGGCACCGATGCGCATGCGCAGGGCGATGGCCCGCTTCGCGTCAGGCGCCTGCTGCACCTGCTGCTCCAGCATCGTCACCAGCTCGCTCATCGCGCCGGTGCGCTCGTACAGCGCGACGAGTCGATCGAGCGTCGCCGAGTCACCGGGCACCAGCTCGAGCGCCTTGCGGTACAGCGTGATGGCCTGACCGACGTCGCCGAAGCCCTCGTCAGTGATGCGCGCCAGCATCGTGGTGTGACGCGCTCGGGAGGCGACGGCGTTGTCGAGCTCGAGCAGCCGACGCAGACAATCCGCGGCGCCAGTCCAGTTGCGGCTGGCCGAGTGAATGGTCGCGAGCCGTTCGAGCGCCTCGGTCGAGCTGGCATCGGCGGCGAGCGCGGTCTGCAGGTGCGCAGCGGCGCGGGTCTGATCAGAGAGATGGTCGTGGTACAGCGCGCCGAGCCGCAGGTGCACGCGGGCGAGCGTGAGCGGGTCTCCGCCCTGTTGCACGCGAACGGCGAGCGCCGCAGCGGCTTCGGCGTAGCTCTGCGACTCGATGGCCAGCGTCGCCTTGAGCTCGAGCGCGTCGGGCAGCGTGGGCATCGCCATGAGGGCGCGATCGAGCGCGGCCATGGCCTTCTCGCGGTTCTTCACGCCGTCGATCCAGATGCGGGCGCCGTGGTGGAACTCCTGCGCCGCGCTGAAGAGATCCTTCTGGGCGAGCTTCGCTTCACCGCGCTTCTCGTGAAGCATCGCGAGATCGGCGGCCCCACCCTTGCGGGCGAGCAGCTCTTCGAGCGCAGGCCCTGCCTCGGGGTGCAGCGCGTCGCGCTCGAGCACCTTCTGGTAGTAGCTGCCGGCGAGCTCGTCGCTCTTGAGGGTGTCGCGGGCGATCTTCGCCGCGTCCATCAGCGCCTGCACGACGGTGTTCTGATCTCGCGCCGTGGCGGCGACCTGATCGAGCACCTTCGCGGCGTCGGCAGGGCCTCCCGAGCGCAGCAGGCAGCGGGTGAGCCCAATCAGCGCCGGGTAGAAGTCCGGGGCCGACTGCAGCGCGGTCTCGAACGCCTGCCGTGCCTTCGGCAGATCGCGCAGTCGCGTCTCGTACAGATCGGCGATGCGCAGGCTCAGCTGCAGCATGTCGGCGGAGTCGGTGGTGGTGGCTCGGCGCCGCTCGTACAGCTCGACGAGGCCTTCGGCGTCACCGGCCTTCTGCAGCGCGCGCTCGAGTGTCAGCCCCAGCGATTCGTCGGTCGGATCTGCGGAGTAGGCGCGCTTGAGCTGATCGAGGATGACCGCGTCGGGCGTCGTGTCCATCGACGACAGCTTCATCGCCGCCGACAGCTTCTCGTCGCCCAGCACCTCGGCGATGCGGGCCCGCAGCTCGGTGCGGCGGCCCTTGTCGTTGGCCTTGATGCGCTCGAGCAGCCGCAGCGCCGAGAGGTTGTGGGGCTCGATGGCGAGGGCGGCTTCACACGCCGCCGCTGCGCGGGAGGCCTCATTCAGGCGATCGAGGTACAGCCGCGCCAGCTTGAGCGAGGCGCCGACCTTCACCTGTGGCGCGCCGCCCTGCACCTGACGATCAAGGAGCACGATGAGCTCCTTCACGTCGTCGCGCGTGGTGAGAATGCGCTCGAGCTGCTGCAGAGCGGTGACGTGGTTCGGCGCGAGGCGGAGCACCTCTTGATAGCCCTCGAGTGCGTTCTCGGGCTTCTTGAGCTGGTCTTCCCAGATGGCCGCGGCCTGGAACATCGCGTTCGCGCGCTCGGTCGGGTCGGTGCGGTTCGCGGCCTCGGCGCGCAGAATCTCGATGAGGCTCTCCCAGTCACCCTGGTTCCGGTAGATGCGGGCGAGCGCACGCAGCGCGGGGAAGTGGCTGGGCGAGAGGGTCAGCACCTCGCGGTACGACGAGATCGCCTGATTCTGATCGCTCAGCTTCTGCTCATACAGCTCGCCGATCTTCTGGATGAGCGAGGCCGCCTGATCCGTCGAGGGCGCCATCTCGGACTCGGCCCGGTACATGTTGATGAGCGAGTCCCAGCGCGAGTCCTGGCCGTAGAGGCGGCCGAGGCTGCGCAGCGCGGGCAGATAGTTCGGAGCGAGCTGCAGCACGCGCTCCCACGCGCCGATGGCCGCCGCGCGATCTTTCACGTTCTCTTCGAGGATCTCGGCGTTGCGGTGCGCGAGCGAGATGACCTGCTTTTGATCGGTCGCGAGCCGGCCTTCCTGCTCGTTGAGGGCGAGCAGCTCTTGCCACTGCTGTGCGCGCTCGTAGAGGCGGGCGAGGTTGCGCATCGTCGAGAGGTGATCGGGCGACAGGTCGAGCACGCGGCGCAGCGTCTCGATCGCGTGCGGCACGTCGTTCATTCGATCTTCGTAGAGCCCGGCGATCTTGTTCAGCGTCGAGAGCTGCTGCTCCTTGTCGGTGATCTGGAGCAGCTCCTGCTCGTGCATCGAGATGAGCTCGTTCCAACGGCTGAGCTTCTCGAACAGTCGCGTGAGCGCCTTCGTGGCAGGCAAGAAGCCGGGCGTCAGGGTCAGCGCCTGCTTGTAGCGCGCGATGGCGTCATCGGTCTGGCCGAGCCGTTCTTCGAGCGTCTCACCGGCCTTGTAGAGGCGGCCTGCGCGCGTGCGTGGGTCGTCGGTGGCGGCGGCCTCGGCGTCGTAGGTCTCGACCAGGCCGCTCCAGTTCTGCAGTCGGTACGAGATCTTTCCGAGGCCGGCGAGCGCGCCTGCGTGACCCGGGCTGCGCTCGAGAATGGCCTTGTAGCGGGCGATCGCTTCGGGCTCGCGCTTGAGCTCTTCGAAGAGGGACGCGAGGCGCAGGTTGATGGCGACGAACTCGCTCTGATCGTTGTTCGTCGAGACCCACGCGAGCAGCACGTCGGCGAGCTCTTCGAAGCGGCCACGGCCTTCGTAGATGCGGGCCAGCTCGGCGAGCACCAGCGGCTCACTCGGGCTGACGCGACGCGCGGCGAGGAGTGCAGACAGCGCGTCTTCGGGCCGGTTGAGGCGCTCGTACGCCTTGGCGATCTGCAGGAACGTCGGCGCGGCGCCCGGCCCCTGGCCTTCGGCTTCGGCGGCCAACGCGGCGAGCTCTTCGTCGACGGTGCCTTCACGCTGGGCCACGCGCTTGATGGCAGAGAGCAGCTGCGGATCGCGACGGTCGACCGCGAAGGCCTGGCGGAACGCCTGCGCTGCGGCCGCGGGATCCTTGAGGCGATCTTCGAGCAGCTGGCCAGCGGTCGTGAGGTAGTGGGCGCGCGCCGCGTCGTCGGTCACGGTCTGCGCGAGCAGCTGGTTCACCTTCACGACGGACGGGTAGTCGGCCTTCTCGGTGAAGACCTGCTCGAGCTGGACGAGCAGCGTGACGTCTTCGGGCTCGAGCGCGAGACACGCGGCGAGCGACGCGGCGGCATCGACTTCACGCGACAGACGCTGCTCGAGCACCTGCGACTTCTCGAAGAGCAACGCAGCGCGCGCACGTTTGCCTTCGGTCGCCTGCAGCTCGGCGTCGATCAGCTGCGACACCATCTGCCAGTTGCCGACCTCGGAGAACAGGCGGCGCGCGGCGCGAATGTTCGCGAGGAAGCGCGGCGCGAGCTTGAAGGCCGCCTGGTAGGCGACGGCAGCGTTGCGCGCGTGTTTGAGCGGCGCCTCCCACAGCAGGCCCATCTCGTGGAAGAGCAGCGCTGCGGCCGGC
This sequence comes from Archangium gephyra, assembly GCA_943370055.1. Lineage (GTDB taxonomy): Bacteria > Myxococcota > Myxococcia > Myxococcales > Myxococcaceae > Xiheimicrobium > Xiheimicrobium gephyra_A. Next base: position 156,694 of record CALRPN020000002.1, on the reverse strand, counting down.
TGGTTCCCGATCGCCCGCGCCTCACGCTCCAGCGCGGCAATGCGCGCCTTCGCTTCTTCTTCGGTCGCAGTGATGGGCTCCGACGTCGGCGCCGGAATGGGGATGGCGGGAATCGCGGTGGACAGCGTTCTCGGAAACTCGTTCCGCTCTGTCATGGAGGCAGGTCGTAGCATGTGGGCGCGACCTCGACGATCGCTTTCCCAGCGCTACCGCCGCCTGCGTAACGACAGCGTCAACACGAGCGCGAGCAGCATCGACGCGTTCGATTCGGAGCAGCCACACCCGACCCGCAGATCGCGGCTGTCGGACTTCCCACCATCGGGAACGCCCGCATCGGGAACACCCGGAACGCCCGCATCGGGAACGCCCGCATCGGGAACGCCCGCATCGGGAACACCAGCATCGGGAACGCCAGCATCGGGAACGCCGGCATCGGGAACGCCAGCATCGGGAACGCCAGCATCGGGAGTGGGACCTGCATCTCGAGTCGTGACACCGCCATCGCCAGGCACCACGGTGATGACCCGTTCGACCGCGACGAAGGGATTGTCGATCTGCAGCACTGCCCGAATGATCTGCGGGATGGTCGGCGTGAAGAACCTCGTGATCTCGCCCCCGAGGGTCAGGCCCGGAGAAACGGCTGTTGTCGAGAACGGCTCGGGGGAGATGATCGACACGTCGATGCTGGTGGAGGGCCCGAGCACCACGTTCCCGTCACCGTCGACCAATCGAATGGGAAGGTTGATCGGCTGACCGACGAACGTCGTCGTGGGCACCGGACCGAACTGTGGACCGTGACCGCCGAAGCCCATGGTGAGCGTCGCGCTCTGCAGCGGAGTGACGAAGGTTCCCCAGCCCACGTACAGCACCGGCACCAGCCGATTCAGCGCGAGCACGCCGTCTGAGTACCCACCGTCGTCAGCGTTGCCACACTGAGCGAATCGGCTGCCCGGAATCGTCCACCGCCACAGCTCTGCCTTATTCGCGAACACCGAGAACCCAGTGTTGCCGCTGCCCGCATCGACCAGGCCCCACGTGAACTGCGCGCCACTGGGAATCGAGACCATCGGAGTCGAAGACTCTGCGAGCCGGTTGGCTCGAAGCTCTTCGCGCAGACCGCTCGAATCGGTGGTGCATGTGGCGTTGACGAGCTCCCCGGCGCGCCCGGTGCCATCGGCCTGAATGGTGACGTGCAGCACCAGCCCATCGACTCCCGGTGGAAAGTACGGGTCCATCTCGGCGCCGTTGTCGGCCCCAGCTTGCCGAACGAAGGCCTGCAAGCCACCATCAGCAGCCGCTTCGAGCAGCGCGAAGCGAACATCGAACGCGCGGTCGGTCGGCTCGACGTTCGAGAACCAGACTGGTGAGAAGCTGGGGCTCGCGATTCCTGGCACTCGCGAGATGAAGACGCCGGGCGCTGCGAACACACAGCCGCCACCATCTTCGTTGCAGCCCTGCCTCACGTTCGAGAATTGGAGCGCTCCGCCGTCGGCCTGAAGGCTCACGACCGGAAAGCCGGCTCCTTGATAGCGCCGGTATTGCTCCCACACGGGCACGCCGACACCGTGGAGCGCGAACGCGTCTCCGTGCCGGCCACCATCGAGCGACGCGAGGAGCAGTGCGAGAGCGAACGTCACCCGCGCACTTCAGCGTGGAATCGCGACGAAGTCAGTTTCCCCGGCGAACGTCGTGCGACTTGCGAACCGCGGCCAGCAGCTCCCCGGAGTCGATCAGCGCGACCACGGCCGACACGTCCTTGTGCAGCTCGCGGTCGGTCTCCATGTGCGGCACCTTCGAGCGGATCAGCTGGTGCGCCACGTGAGGGCCGTGACCCGGCCGGGCAGGGCCGCGGAAGTCGATCGCCTGCGCCGCGACGAGCAGCTCGATCGCCACCACGTGCTTGGCGTGATCGGCCACCTGACGCGCCTTGAGCGCCGCCGTCATGCCCATCGAGACATGGTCTTCGCGGCCCGCCGACGAGGGAATCGAGTCGACGCTCGCGGGGTGACAGAGAATGCGCGACTCGGCCACGAGCGCGGCCGACGTCACCTGCGCGATCATGAAGCCCGAGTTGAGGCCCGAGTTCTTCGCGAGGAACGGTGGCAGGCCCGACAGCGAGGGGTTCACCATCTGCTCCACGCGGCGCTCGCTGATCGCCGACAGCTGCGTGAGCCCCATCGCGAGCACGTCGAGCCCGAGCGAGATCGGCTGCCCGTGGAAGTTGCCCGCAGAGACGATCTGGCCTGACTGCGCGAACACGAGCGGGTTGTCGGTGCCGGCGTTCACCTCGATCTCGAGAATGCGGCGGCAGAACCCCAGCGCCTCGCGCGCGGTTCCGTGCACCTGCGGAATGCAGCGCATCGAGTACGGGTCCTGCACCTTCTCGCAGTCGACGTGCGTCTTCACGAGCTCACTCTCGGCCAGCAGCTCGCGCATGTGCGTCGAGACCTTGCCGTGGCCTGCGTGCGGCCGCACCGAGTACACCTCGTGAATGAAGGGCTGGTGCGACCCGAGCATGCCCTCGATGGTCATGGCGCCCGCGATGTCGAACAGCTCGGCGAGATCTTCGGCCTTCAGCAGCGCGTGCACTCCGACCGCGCACATCGCCTGCGTGCCGTTCACCAGCGTGAGGCCTTCTTTCGCCTCGAGGATCACCGGCGTCAGGCCGACCTTCTCGAGCGCGGCCTTCGCGGGCATGCGCACGCCGTCGACGAACGCTTCACCTTCACCGATGATCACGAGCGCGAGGTGCGCGAGCGGCGCGAGATCGCCAGAGGCTCCGACCGACCCGCGCTCGGGCACGACGGGCGTCACGCCCCGGTTCAACAACTCGAGACCCAGCTCGAGCGTCGTCGGCCGAATGCCCGAGAAGCCCTTCGCGAGCACGTTGCAGCGCAGCAGCAGCAACGCGCGCGCCTCGTGAATTGGCAGGGGAGCGCCGACGCCGACTGCGTGGCTCAAGATCAGGTTCCGCTGCAGCTGCCGCAGATCCTTCTTGTCGATGCGCACCTCGGCCAGCGTGCCGAAGCCGGTGTTGATGCCGTAGGCGGGCTCGTCTCCAGCGGCCACCTTGTCGACCAGGGCGCGCGCCGCTTCCACTCGTGCCTTCGCTTCAGGGTTGAGCCCGACCTTTCGGCCGAGCAGCGAGACCTGTTCGATCTGATCCAACGTCAGCGTGTTGCCATCGAGCATCAGCGTCGGGAGCGTCATGGCGGCGCGACATACTCCTTCGTGGTTTTCGATTGGGCGTTGAAACGGCCTGCGCTAGAGCCTGACGCATGGCGTCAGGTGGCAGGAAACGGAAGCTCATCGTTCAGAAGTACGGCGGCACGTCGGTCGGCGACACCACGCGCATGCAGAACGTCGCGAAGCGGGCGTTGGCGGCGCAGAAGGCCGGTAACGACGTCGTGCTCGTGGTGTCGGCGATGTCGGGTGAGACGAACCGGCTGCTCAAGCTCGTCGGCGAGATCACCCAGCGGCCCAGCGAGCGCGAGCAGGACGTGGTGGTCGCGACCGGAGAGCAGGTCTCGGTCGGCCTCGTGTCGATCGCGATTCAGACGCTCGGCGGCAAGGCCACCAGCTTCCTCGGGCACCAGTGCCGCATCGTCACCGACAGCACCTTCTCGAAGGCGCGCATTCAGAACATCGACGGCTCGCGCATTCTCGAGGTCGTCAAGCAGGGCCACATCGCGGTGGTGGCCGGCTTCCAGGGCGTCGACGAGCACGGCAGCATCACCACGCTCGGTCGCGGAGGCTCTGACACCACCGCCGTCGCCATCGCCGCCGCGCTGAACGCCGACGCGTGCGAGATCTACACCGACGTCGACGGCGTCTACACGACCGACCCGAACATCGCGCCCGCGGCCCGCAAGCTCGATCGCATCAGCTACGAAGAGATGCTCGAGCTCGCCAGCCTGGGCGCCAAGGTGCTGCAGATTCGCAGCGTCGAGTTCGCCATGAAGTACCGGGTACCCCTGTGGGTGAAGTCGTCCTTCTCGGACGATCCCGGCACGCTCGTCTGTGAGGAGGACGCATCGATGGAGGATCTGGTCGTCAGTGGCATCGCGCTCGATCGCAATGAGGCGCAAATCTCGATTCGCAACGTGCCCGATCGCCCGGGCATCGCGGCGCAGATCTTCGGCGCTCTCGACGAGAAGGCCATCGTCGTCGACCTGATCGTCCAGAACCCGCCGCTCGACGGGAAGTCCGATCTCACCTTCACGGTGGGCAAGGCCGATCTCACCAAGGCGCACGACGTCGTGAAGAAGGTCGCGAAGTCGCTCGACGCTGGCGACATCTCGACCGACCAGGACATCGCCAAGGTGTCGATCGTCGGCGTCGGCATGCGCAACCACTCGGGCGTCGCGGCGCGCATGTTCCGAACGCTGTCGACCGAGGGCATCAACATCATGGCGATCTCGACGAGCGAGATTCGCGTCTCGTGCGTGATTCCCTCGAAGTACGCCGAGCTCGCCGTGCGCGCGCTGCACTCCGAGTTCGGGCTCGATACGCCCGCGAAGAAGTCGAAGAAGGCGAAGTGACCGGCCGATGACGCGCGATGGGTGGCTCGTCGTCGCGGCCGTCATTCTGCTGGCCGTGGGGCTCGTCTCGTATTGGCGGTGGCCGAGCCGGGCTGCCGCGCTCGACTGCCCACCCGAACGCGTCGTGCTCGATGACGCTGGCGTCGCGCGCTGTGGAGACGGCACTGCCAGCACGCTGCCAGCGGGCCAGGCGCTCACGGTTGGTCAGCGCGTTCCGTTCTCGAAGCTCTCGGCCGACGACCTCGCCATTCTGCCGGGCATCGGGCCCCAGCTCGCGGCGGAGATCATCGCCGCCCGTGACGCGAAGCATGGCTTCTGCAGTTGGGACGAGGTCGATGCCATCGAGGGGGTGGGCGAGGCCCGACTCGAGACCCTCCGCCAACTGGCCGAGATTCCCTTCTGTGACGCAGGCCTGTGATAGAACCGCGCGGTGCTGATCTCGTGCGAGAAGTGCTCGACGACCTACGTGCTCGATGAGACGTTGATCCCGGCATCGGGGGCCGCGGTTCAGTGCACCCGATGCAGTCACGTCTTCACCGCGTTCCCCCCGAAGCCCGACGCCCAGGCGACCGTCCTCGAAGAAGAGCCGACGACCACCAAGCGTCGAACACCCGCAGCTGCCGGCATTCCTCAGGGAGGCCGGCCTGCCAATCAGACGATGGTGTTCGGCACGGGCGCTGTGCCTCCTCCGGCAGCGCCTCAAGCGCCCGCCGGTCGGCCTGGCAACCAGACGATGATGTTTGGTGGTGGCGCGCCGGCCCCGGCTCCCGCGCCTCAGCCTCCACCACCGCAACAGCGCCCCGCCAACCAGACGATGGTGTTCGGAACGCCAGCGGGGCAGCAGGCCGCTCATCAGCAGCCTCCCGCACACGCCCCCGCCAATCAGACGCTGGTGTTTGGCGCTTCGCCCGTCGCGCCTCCGGCAGCCAACCCCAACCAGACCCTCGTCTTCGGCACCGCCGCAGGTCAGCAGGCTGCTGCGCGAGAGCCTGCTCCTCACGCCAACCAGCCTGCCAACCAGACACTGGTCTTTGGCAATTCGCCTGTCGCTCCTCCAGCGGGCAACCCGAACCAGACGCTCGTCTTCGGCACTGCCGCCGGTCAGCTCGCGACTCAGCCAGTCGCTCCCCCTGCGGCCGCGGCGAATCAGACGCTCGTCTTCGGAGCAACCCCGGTCGCCCCGCCTTCCGCGCGCAGCACGCAGATGTTCGGAGCAGCCCAGGCGCCAGCACCTGCAGCACCTCCGCCGCCTGCGCAGCGGCCAAACGCCACCACCATCATGTTCGGTGCAGGCCAGGTGCCCCCACCGGCTTCAGCGGCTCCTGCGTCGAACAAGGCGCCGAACACGACGATGATGTTCGGCAAGCCGCCCGAGGCGGTCACAGCGGCAGCAACGCGCACGATGGCGTTTGGTACGCCCGTCGTCACCGCTCCGAAGAAGCCGCTCCCCCAGGTGACGCAGGGCACGGTCGAACTCACGGGAGACGCCGAGCCCGAGCAGCGCAGCGAGAGCACCGTTCGCGTCGATCTCGAGCGCATGATGCGCGAGCACGGCGAGGGTGGCGAAGGCGAAGAGAGCCAGGAGTCAGTCGAGCAGCGTCACGATCGCACCCAGCGCTTCGCGATGACCGACTCGTCGGCCACCAACCCCGGTGAGACTGCCGAGAGCGTGCAGGACCGACACAACCGCACCGCCCTCTTCGCGATGTCGACGCTGCAGGAGACGACGAAGCCCGACGCCAAGGCTCCAGGGGCGAGCACTGCACCCGATCTCCGCGGGGTGGCGGAGCCCACCGTCGGCTTCGACCAGGCGCTCGACTCCGCGCAGACGATTCCGCCCGACAACGCCACGCTCCCTCACGGAGCCTTGAACTTCGGACTGCACGACGACCCGCCTGGGGTCTCGACGCTGATGGAGCCCGGTGGCGAGGACATGAGGGCCACGGTCCGTCACGACGGCCCCATCGCTTCGACGATGCCCAACCTGCCGCCCATCACGCACGAGGCGACCGACGCTGCCCACCGCGCGCCGCTGCGGCTCGACATCATCTCGTCTCCCGGGCTGCCGATGGTGGCGGCCGAGAGCGGTGTTCAATCGAGCGACTCCCAGGCCGACGCCGGGGTCGAGGCCCTCGCTGCGCAGGGCCGTCGCCGCAACATCGTCGCCATCGTCATCGTGCTGTTGTTGGTTCTGGCGGTGGGGCTGGGCGTCTTCTGGCAGTTCTTCGGCAAACAGCTCCTCACCAAGGACCTCGACCCGGGCCTGGTTCAGGCGTCTGAGCAGGCCCTCACCCAGTTCAGAAAAGAAGACGAGGAGCTGCGCGGCCCCGAGCTCGAGCGCCTGACGGCGATCGTCAAAGAGAACCCCACCTTCGTCGATGGTCACGCCGCGTTGGTTCTGGGGCTGGGCCTGAAATACGACGACGTGTACGGAGAGCGTGCGTTCCTCACGTTCAAGTACCTCGCGTTCAAGAAGCTGGCCGTTCCCGGCAAAGAAGACGCGAAGCGGTTCGTCGATCGCGTGAACGAGATCTCGGTCCGCTCGAAGGTGCTGGACCCGATCGGCCAGGCCACCGAGACCAAGCTCGACGCCAGCCTCAACGCGATGGAGGCGGCCATTCGATCAGGGGCAGCAGCGGGGCAGAGTGCTCGTGCTCGTGCCTACGGTCAGGCGCTTCGCCGTGGTCAGGCCACTCCCGTCGACGACGATTCCGACTACTGGCGCCGCCTGGCAGCAGCCACCGCCGTGCTCTACCTGCAGGATCCTCCTGCCGATGCGCTCAAGGAGGCTCTGGCCCAGGCTCAGAAGTTGAGCACCGACGACGAAAAGATGGCGCGCCCTCACTTCGTGGCAGCGCGGCTTCACCTGGCGCTCGGCGACGAAGCAGCGGCGATCGCGGCCCTCGACAAGGCCATCAAGATTGCGCCGAAGTTCACCGCCGCGGCCGACAGCCGCAAGCTGCTCGACCTCAAGTAGCCGTCAGCGCGCGGCGACCCGCTCGTTGGGCAGCAGCGTTCCAAACGAGACGAAGAGCTCACCCGTCAACCGCTGGGGAGAGCCCGCGCCCGGAAGGCGCAGCCCGTCGTTGAGCACTTTGCCGTGAGCGTCTTTCGGCAGGCTGGGGTTCGCGAGGTTCATTCGGTAGCGAACCACGCCGCGCGCGACCCGGTGAATGACGATCACCGTGCCGTCGCCCTCGACGTCGTCGACGAGGCCGATGTGCGTGAGGCCATCATTCACTGCCCCGTCGCGATTCAGATCGTACGTCTCGCGGAAGAACACGAGATCGCCCGCGACCGGCCTTCCGCCGTCGTAGAGGCGGCCGTGTTGCGCGGTGAAGCGCCAGATGGCCGTCACGCCGTTGTCCTGAGGCTGGCCAGCCGACATGAGATCGACGCCGAGCTGCGAATAGACGCCGCGCACGAGCCCCGTGCAGTCGTCTCCGAAGCGTTTGCCGTTCACCTCGACGCGCTTGCTGCCGACCAGCGCGCGGGCGACGTCGACGACCTTCGTGCGCGAGCCGGGCGGCACCTCGAGCGGCGAGACCTGCGCCGTCGCTTCCGGCACCACCACAGCCGAGGGCGCCATGGCGAAGGGGCGGTAGCCGTCGTCGATGCGGGCGGCTCCCATCGGTCGGCCGGTCGCACACCCGAGCGCGACGAGGCTGCTCAGGAGTGGGAGGACGAGGCGCATGCCCCGCATGGTGGCTGAAGTCGGGGCGGCGTCAAAAACGCCTCCCTGCCTGATGGAGCGACGTTGCTGCGCGGAAGACCGGTTCCGGGCTACGAGCGGGCGGCTCATGTTCGAACGTCTGGTGCCGGCCCGCGCGCTCGCGATCATTCTCCTGCTGGGGCTCTCAGCGTGCCGTGACGCCGCGTTCAAGACGGCCTCGAAGCGCGACACCATCACCGACTGGAAGGCGTTCATCGCGCAGAACCCCGCCGACGAGAACCTCGACGCGGCGCAGGCGCGACTGGCCGAGCTCGAGTTCGAAGAGGCGAAGAAGGCGCACACGCTGATCGCCTACAAGCGCTTCCTCGAGCGGCACCCCGAGTCAGGGCAGGCCCGCGCGGCGGCGGCGTTGCTCGAGACGCTGCGCTTCAACGCGGCGAAGGAGAAAGGGACGGCGCAGGCGCTGCGGCAGTTCGTTCGTGAGCACCCTGACGGCGCGCACCGTGACGAAGCCGATGGCCTGTTGAAGGCGCTCGAGCTGCGTGAGGTGGCGACGCTCGACGAGCCCGCGACGTTGTCCCGCATCGCCGCGCAGAACCCCGACGATCCACGCGCGGCCGAGGTCTCGACCCGGCTCGACGAAGTGGCGTGGGGTCGTGCGACGAGTCCCGCTGGCTGGCTCTCGTATCTCGCCGACTTCCCCGCCGGATCGCACCGCGACGAAGCCCGCACGAAGCTGCTCTCGGCCCAGCTCGAAGGCCTGCTGGTGTCGGGCCTGGTGGACGAAGCCGAAGCCCTCGCGACGAAGAGCCCGCTGTCGAAGAACCTCTCAGACTGGCCGCAGCGGCTCGCGAAGGCGAAGGCGATGAACGCGCTCGAGGCCACGAAGGACGAGCGGGTTCGCAGGGCGCTCCCTTCGTGGACGAGGCGCAGCTTCGGCGACGTCGTGAAGTCGCTGCAGGCCCCAGACCCGATGGATCGCTGGCAGGCCGCCGAAGAGCTCGGGCAGTTCGTCTCGGTGAAGACCATCGACCCGTTGCTCGAGCAGCTTCGACTGGCGCGCAACGCCCTGGTTCGTCAGGCGGCGTTCGAGAGCCTGCAGCGGGTCACCCGAATGCTCCCGCGCGCCGTGGCGGAGTACGAAGTGGCGACGCGACTCGAGGTGCTGGCGAAGACGGCGAGTGACTCGCAGCTCTTCCTCACCCGCGCCGTGCTGCTCGACGTGAGCGGGCAGCTCGACAAGGCCTCGGCCGAGTATCAACGCGCGTGGGATCCTCAGAGCCCAGACCCCATGGTGCTGCGGAGGTGGATGGCGATTCGCGCCGAGCGCCGGCAGTTCTTCTCGGGTGCGGTGACGGCGCGTCAGCTCGCGGTCTGGTCGAAAGAGCTCGCAGCGACGAGCGACGTGCCCACGCCTCCGACTGCGACGCTGACGGCTCGTGAGCTGTGCGCGGCGTTTCTGAACGCGAAGGCGGCGAGCGAGACGATCGCTGCGGCGAAGAAGGAGAAGGTCGAGTTCCCCGATGATCTCGAGTCGTTCGAGGTGCGGGCCGTCGAGGCGGTGAAGCTGTCGCAGGCGAAGCTGCGCGACGCCGAGCTGATGGTGCTCGAGCAGGACGCGAGGGCTCGGGTGTGTGGGAATGCCGCGGTCGCCGAACGAATCGCGGCAGGTGAGGGTGAGCGGTTGGCGGCCGTCGCTGCCCTTCAGCAGAAGCCTCCGAAAGAACTGGGGTTGTTGCTCGAGCTGGTGCGGGCGCGAGATGCGTCTGAGCGCGTTCGCGAGGCTGCGAAGCCCTGACAGATCCGTTCCGCGAACCACCCGTTCAACGGGTCCATGGCCCTTCAGATCAAAGTCGCGAGCCCGTGTTCCGAGAAGTGGGAGTCGATGCGCGGCGATGAGCGCCGCCGCTTCTGCGAGAAGTGCCAACTGCACGTGCACGACGTTCGTTCGTTGAGCGAGGCGGAAGCGACCGAGCTGCTGCGTGGAGCGTCGGGGCGAGTCTGTGGCCGGGTGTTTCAGCGCGCCGATGGCACCGTGCTCACGAAGGACTGCCCGGTGGGAGAGGCGACGCTTCGACGTCGAATGGTGATGTCGGTGGTCGCCGTCGCGGCGCTGTTCGTCGCGGTCGCTGGGCTGCTGAACGGGGCTCGCGCCAGGGGCTCCGACGACAACGGCGCTGCGCCGGTGGCCGATGCGTTGCGGAGTCGGTTCCACGCGGCGAAGGAGTCGCTCCGTTCGACCGCCCTGTTCGGCCCACTCATCAACCGGTTCGACCCCTCGCCGCGAATGCTCGTGGGCGACATCGTCGCGATGCCGCCGAAGAGGGGAAGCTGATTGGCCCTTCAGATCAAGGTCGCGAGCCCGTGCTCCGAGAAGTGGGAGTCGATGCGCGGCGATGAGCGCCGCCGCTTCTGCGAGAAGTGCCAGCTGCACGTGCATGACCTTCGTTCGTTGAGCGAGGCCGAAGCGACCGAGCTGCTCCGTGGTGCCTCGGGTCGCGTCTGTGGCCGGGTGTTTCAGCGCGCCGATGGCACCGTGCTCACGAAAGACTGCCCGGTGGGTGAAGCGACCCTGCGTCGTCGATTGGTGATGTCAGTGGTCGCCGTGGCGGCACTGGTCCTCGCCATCGTCGGGCTCGTGAGCGCTCGACGTTCACGGCAGCACCACGAGGGCCCGAGTCGTGTGGGCGAGGCGCTCCGGCACCGCTTCAACGCCGCGAAGGGGACGTTGCGCTCGACTGACGTGTTCGGCCCCATCATCAACCGGCTCGACCCTTGCCCGGGCTTGAGCCTCGGGGAAGTGGTGATCACACCGCCGAAGACGAAAAGGTGATCAGCGACGCGTGTCCTCAGTGGCCGAGCAGCCACTTCACGCCGACGATGCTGCCGACGACGCCCATCAGATCGGCCGCGAGCCCAGCAGGCACCGCGTGGCGCGTTCGACTGATGCCGATGCTCCCGAAGTACACGGCGAGCACGTAGAAGGTCGTCTCCATCGAGCCGTTGAGCGTGCTCGCGAGCTGCCCGATGTACGTGTCGGGCCCGTGGGTCGAGATGAGATCGCCCGTGAGCGCGAACGCGCCCGAGCCCGAGAGCGGACGAATCAACGCGAGCGGGAGCACCTCGGGTGGCATGCCGAGCGGCGCCGTGTACTGCCCCAGGAACCCCGTCATCGCCTCGAGCCCGCCGCTCTTCCGCAGCATGCCCACCGCCGTGAGGATCGCGACCAGCGACGGAATGATGCCGACCGCGAGCATGAAGCCCTCACGCGCTCCGGCGACGAAGACCTCGTAGATCTTCACGCGTCGCACCACGCCGACCGTCAGCATGAAGAGGATCAGCATCGGCAGAATCCACGCGCTGGCCGCTTCTCCCAGCCGGTACACGACGTAGACCATCGCGACGAGCGCGCCGAGGAACCCGGCGAGCGGAAGGAACTCGGCGGGCGAGCTCTTCGGCCGCTCCTTCAGAATCGCGGCGTCGGCAGCGATCTGCGACTGCGGCCCGCGGAACATCGGCAGGCGCGACAAGAGCACCGTCACGATGATCGCAGTGATCGTCGAACAGCTCGTCGCGAAGAGCGTCGTGGGGAAGATCGCTGCGGGATCCGCTGAGCCCTTCAGGGCGCGCAGGCCGATCACGCCCGTCGGCAGCAACGAGACACCGCTCGTGTTGATCGCGAGAAAGAGCACCATCGCGTTGGTCGCGGTGCCCTTCTCGGTGTTGAGCGTGTCGAGCTCCTTCATCGCCTTCAGCCCGAACGGGGTCGCCGCGTTGCCGAGCCCGAGCGCGTTCGCGGCGATGTTCATCACCATCGCGCCCATCGCGGGATGATCAGGCGGCACGTCTGGGAAGAGGCGCACCATCACGGGGCGAATCAGCTTCGCCATCACCTTCAGCCCGCCTGCCTCTTCGACGATCTTCATCAGCCCGAGGAAGAGCGAGATCGCACCGACGAGCCCGATGGCCAGCTCGACGCTCGACTTCGCGCTGTCCATCGCGGCCTTGCCCACCTCGCCGGGCGTTCCGAAGATCACCGCCGAGATGCACGCCACCAGCACGAGTCCGTAGAAGACGACGTTCATTTCGGTTGCGCCATGTAGCCCATCGTCGCGCGTCGGGAGAGCCGCCAAGCGGAAATTCGGCGGGGGCGGCTCGGAGCGAGCGTGCTACGAACACGCGCCATGGCGGAGAAGGGCCGCATCGTCGGCATCGACCTCGGCACCACCAACACGCTGGTGGCGTCGGTGAAGAATCGTGTGCCCCGGATCGTGCCGACCGACAAAGGCACGCTCATTCTGCCGTCGGTCGTGTCGCTCTCTCCCCGCGGCGATCTGGTGGTCGGTGGCGTGGCACGCGATCAGATCGTCACCAACCCGCGCAACACGATCTATGGCGCCAAGCGCCTCATCGGCCGCAAGTTCGACTCGCGCGTCGTGCAGGCGCTCAAGAGCTACTACTCGTACGAGATCGTCGCGGGCGAAGACGGAGACGCCGCCGTTTCACTCGGCGGTCGCGTGTATTCGTTGCCCGAGATCTCCGCGATGGTGCTCGGCCAGGTGAAGACGATCGCCGAGCAGTTCCTGCAGGGGCCCATCAGCGAGGCCGTCATCACGGTGCCCGCCTACTACACGGACAACCAGCGTCAGGCAGTGAAGCACGCGGGCCAGATCGCCGGGCTGAACGTGAAGCGCATCGTCAACGAGCCCACTGCGGCGGCGCTGGCGTACGGCTTCAACCGCGGGCTCGATCAACGCATCCTCGTGTACGACCTGGGCGGCGGTACGTTCGACGTCTCGGTGCTCGAGGTGAAGAACAACACCTTCGAGGTGGTCGCGACGGGCGGAGACACCTTCCTCGGCGGCATCGACTTCGACAACCGCATCATCGACTTCGTGGTCGAGACCTTCCTCAAGGAGAACAAGGTCGATCTCACGAAGAGCCCCATCGCCATGCAGCGCGTGAAGAACGCGTCGGAGGCCGCGAAGATCGACCTCTCGCTGATGCAGAACGTCACCATCGAGCTGCCGTACGTCGAGGAGCGCAAGGGCAAGCCGCTCGATCTCAAGGTGCCGCTGTCGCGAGATCAGCTCAACTCGCTCACGCGCGACCTGGTCGATCGCACCTTCGAGATCTGCGACGACGTGCTCACCGAGAAGGGCATCACGCGCTCGTCCATCGACGAGGTGATTCTGGTCGGTGGCCAGAGCCGCATGCCGCTCGTGCAGGCCCGCATTCAGGAGCACTTCGGGAAGCCGGCGCGCAAGGGCGTGCACCCCGACGAGTGCGTTGCCCTGGGCGCGGCCCTGCTCGGCGAGTCGATGGATTCGCCCGACTCGGTCACGCTGCTCGACGCGGTGTCGATGCCCATCGGCTACGGGCTGCCCACCGGCCGGTTCCGGAAGATCATCGAGAAGAACCACCGCGTGCCGATGGTGAAGAGCTTCCGAGTGCCGCCTCCGCAGAAGCCCGGCTCGCCGTTCATCGAGATCGACATCTTCCAGGGTGACAGCGAGTTCATCGTCGACAACGAGTACCTCGGCACCGTGAAGCTGCCGGCCGCGACGACGGGCAAACGCATCGACTTCAAGGTCGATCAGGAGTGCCTGCTGCACGTGTTCCTCGAAGACGCGGGCGACCCGCGTGAGGTCAAGCTCGCGACCCGCGACACGCCCGAGATCCTCAAGAAGGCGCTCGCCGAGGCGATGGAGAAGCGCACCCAGCAGGAAGAGCGCGACGCCGCCGAGAAGGGCGGGTTGTTCTCGAGCATCAAGCGCCTGCTCGGGGGCGGCTGATGTTCACCGAAGCGTTCATCACCCGCGCCATCGAGCTGCTCAACGCCGACGAACAGCTTCCGAGCGCCGCGCAGGGCTGGGAAGGCGACTTCGGCATCACCATCGAGCGGCCGACCGGAGCGCTCTGCGTGTTCCTGAAGGCTCCGGTGAACGGCCGCTTTCCGCCCCCTGCGTTCGTCAGCGCGTCTGACCTCGCCGATGAAGAGGTCGCCTATGAAGCACGGGCCGACGACGCGACCTTTCGCGGGCTCATCGATGGGGGGCTGGATCCGATCGCGGCCATCGTGCAGAAGCGCCTCTGGGTGCGCGGCAACCTGCAGCCGATCATCGCGCGCCTCAATCACCGTGGGCTGGCCGAGCGCTGGCTCGCGCAGCTGAAGCAGGGGGGATGAATGGGACTTCGAAAGCAGCTGGCAGAGAAGGCCATGGGGTTCTCGGCGAAGGCCATGGAGCGCCTGTTCGCCGACGAGAAGCGCGCGCAGAAGATCGCCGAAGCCATCGGCACCGTGCAGCGCGGCAAGGCCGCCGTCGACAAGACGCAGACCGTCGTGATGCACCAGCTCAACTTCGCCACGAAGGCCGACTTCAAGGACCTCGGCCGCTCGTTGTCGTCGCTCAAGAAGCGCATCAAGGCGCTCGACGAGAAGCTCAACCGCGTCTGAGCACGTCAGGCGCGCGAACGATCACGCGTCGGCTTCTCTCGTTGACAGGCCAGTTTCGGCGTGGCACGTAGCGCTCCGTTTTTTCAACACAGCAGGGCACATAGCTCAGCGGTAGAGCACCGCCTTCACACGGCGGGGGTCCCAGGTTCGAAACCTGGTGTGCCCACAAGAAACCCCTCGGCATCCCCGAGGGGTTTTTCATTTCTGGAGCCACGCACTACCGTCCCGACCATGACGCGCTCGCTGCTCTTGAGTCTTCTCGTCGGCTCGACAGTGGTCGCGCAGGTCTACACGTGGACCGACAAAGACGGCGTCACCCACTTCACCGACAACCCGGGCTCGGTGCCTGCCAACGTGAAGGCGAAGGTCACCGAGGGCTCCGAGATCAGCACCGTCACGCTCCCCAAAGAGGAAGAGCGGCCAGTTGCGAAGACCGTCGCTCCTGCGAAGGCCGTCGTCGTCGTCGAGGCCGACCCGAACCGCGCCGAACGGGAGTGGCGGGCCGCGTTTCGTGAAGCCAACGAGCGCATCGCGCGCCTGCAGGACGAGATCGAGGTCGATCGGAAGAAGGTCGAAGACCTCAACGGCCTGCCCGCCGGCGGCCGCTACCAGTGTCTGTACGGCGGCGGGTGGATGGTGCCCGGCGGAGTCGTCGGCGGTACGGGCTCGTCCGTCACCGTCACGGGTCAGGGTGGGCTTGGCGTGGGCGTCAACGGCAGCGTCGTCGTCAGCCAGACCCAGGTCGTCGTGCCCAACTCCGGAGTTGCCACCGCGCCGTGCGTCTACACCCTGAACCCCGAGTTCGAGCGCGCGAAGGAGCGGCTCGAGCTCAACCGCAAGGCCCTCGTTCGCGCGAAGACCGATTTGTCAGAACTCGAGCGTCGCGCGAGCTTTGAAGGCGTTCCCCGCGAGTGGCGTCGTTGATAGAGACGCTGTCGCAGTCCACCGGTCCCATAGCTCAGTTGGATAGAGCGGCGGTTTCCTAAACCGCAGGTCGCAAGTTCGATTCTTGCTGGGATCACTGAACCGAAGGTGAGGTCGCCATGACGGACACGAACGCTCAGCGGCTGGAGCGCGCCGTCATTCCCCCCGCGGTGCTCGAGGTCCTGCAGGGCCTGCTCGCGGCCGGTCACCAGGCGTTCCTCGTCGGCGGCTGCGTACGCGATATGCTGCGCGGCGAGAAGCCGAAGGACTTCGATCTCGCCACCAGCGCGCGCCCCGAGCAGGTGCAGCAGGCCTTCAAGCGCGTCATTCCCACCGGCATCGAGCACGGCACCGTCACCGTCGTCGTGCGCGGGGAGCACGTCGAGGTCACCACCTTCCGCGTCGAGGCCGAATACCTCGATGGCCGCCGCCCCTCGAAGGTCGAGTTCCACACCGACATCGAGGCCGATCTCTCGCGCCGCGACTTCACCATCAACGCGATGGCCTTCGACCCGCTCAGCAAGCGCCTCGTCGATCCTTTCGACGGCCAGAAGGATCTCGAGACGAAGACCATTCGCTGCGTGCGCAGCGCCATGGAGCGCTTCCTCGAGGACGGCCTGCGCGCCATGCGGGCCGTGCGCTTCGCGACCGTGCTCGGCTTCTCCATCGACCCCGACACCGAAGCGGCGATTCCCCAGACGCTGCACGTCTTTCGCAAGGTCGCCACCGAGCGCATCAATCAGGAGTTCACCAAGCTACTGCTCGCTCCATTGGCGGTGCAGGGCTTCGAGCTCACGCGTCGCACGGGGCTGCTCAACGAGTTTCTGCCCGAGGCCATCGGCGTCGAGGGCGAGGCGATTGGCCGCGCTCCGGTCGAGCTTGCCGTGCGCCTGGCCGTGTTGCTGCACGACTGCAGCACGCCGCGCGATGTCGTGATGCGGCTCAAGTACCCCGTGAAGGTCGCGACCGATGCGGCCCACCTCGTTCAACACCAGCTGCTCCCTGGCGCCGACGCGACCGACTCGATGCTGCGCCGGTGGCTGGCCTCGGTGAAGGCCGAGTACGCGCCGGGCATTCTTCAGCTCGCGCAGGCGCGGGGCCTCGACACGTCCATCGGAGCGCGTGTTCTCGCCGTGCTCGCCACCAACCCACCGTTGAACACGAAGGCGCTCGCGCTGAACGGCTCGCAGATCATGGCGGCCCTTCAGGTCGGCCCGTCGCCCGTCATCGGCCAGGCTTCGGCGTTTCTGCTCGACCGCGTGCTCGACGACCCGACCCTCAACACCCCAGAGGGGCTGAAGGGCTTGTTGGGCGCCTGGAAACCGCCGGTCTGAGGGTCTCCACAGGCTTTCCCACATGGGGGCGGTCCGTTTTCACAAACCCGACGCGCCGAAGTCAGCCGAGTTGTGGAAACGGGCTCTCGGTTGTCCACAAAGCCAGTTAATTCAAGCATCTGGCCTGTTGGAATCCGGCCCAACACCTCGACACTTCCCTGTGACGCTCGATGTAGGTCCTGGTGGTTGTGCTGTGGAAAACCGGGCAGTGAGGGTGCTTTCAGGACTCATCAGCCTGTGGCATCGAGGCGTCCATGCGCATCGTGGTGGCCATGTCGGGCGGCGTCGATTCTTCAGCGGCGGCAGCCCTCTTGAAGGAGCAGGGCCACGAGGTCATCGGCATGACCCTGCGCGTGTGGAGCTACGAGTCGAAGGCGCAGTGCGGAAGCTGCTGCAGTCCTGACGACATCGACGACGCGCGGCGTGTTGCTGAGCGCCTCGGCATTCCGTTCTACGTCGCGAACGTCGAAGAGCTCTTCAAGGAGCGCGTCGTCACGCCCTTCGTGCAGAACTACCTCAACGGGAAGACGCCGATTCCCTGCGTGTCGTGCAACGAGGACGTGAAGTTCGGCTTTCTGCTGAAGCGGGCGAGGGCGCTCGGCGCGAAGCTAGCGACCGGCCACTACGCGCGGGTGGAGCAGCGTGACGACGGCCGCTACGTGCTGCGCCGCGGGCTCGATGCCGCGAAGGATCAGTCGTACTTCCTCTTCACGCTCGGCCAGGACGAGCTGAAGGATCTGCTCTTTCCCGTCGGGCACCTCGCGAAGGCGGAGGTGCGCGCCATCGCCGAGCGGCACGGCCTCGTCACCAGCGCCAAGCCCGAGAGCATGGAGATCTGCTTCGTGCCCGATGGTGACTACGCGCGCTTCGTCGAGAAGGTCGCCGGCCCGCAGCCGAAGGGCGACGTGGTCTCGACCGACGGCGCGGTGCTCGGCACGCACGACGGCATTCACAAGTTCACCATCGGCCAGCGGCGCGGGCTGCCGGTGCCGGCGCAGGGCGAGGCGATGTACGTGCAGCGCATCGAGGCTGACTCGCGGAAGGTCGTCGTGGGCCCCGCCGATGCGATCGCGCGTGAGACGTTCAACCTGCTGCGGCCGAAGTGGGTCGATGGCGTGGTTCCCGTCGAGCGCGCGCTGCAGATTCGAATTCGTCACCGCCACCTCGGCACGGCAGGTCGCGTGACGATCGACGCCGATGGCCATGTCGCGGTGAAGCTCGAGACGCCCGCGAAGGCCGTGACCCCGGGGCAGGCAGCGGTCTTCTACGAAGGCGACGAGGTCGTCGGCGGCGGGTGGATTCTGTGAGGCGCTGGCTCGCGATCGTGATGGTCGCGGGGCTCGCGTGCACGAAGCCGTCGAACCTTCCGGTGTGCGGCCTGCACTCGGCGGCCGCTCCGTTGCTGATGAAGGGTGACACCGATCGACCGATCGCGGTCGGCTCGAGGCTGGCTCCAGCCGACAAGGTGAAGGCGCAGGGCGCGACGCTCATCGAGTGTTTTGGCGGCGCGATGAAGGTGCTCGAGAAGGGTGACAGCGTCGTCATCGGAGAGCTCACCGAGGCGAAGATCGAAGCGGTCGCGGTCGACCGGTACGTGCTCGAGAACGTGAAGCTGAAGAAGCTCGAGAACGCGCCAGCGCACGCCGTGCAGGCCCGCTACACCGACACCCACTTCACGCCCGCGAGCGCGCTGGCCTCGAACGACCCGACGACCGGTGACTACCTGCGCGCGTTCTTCACGCCCGATGGGCTCGCGACGCTGGGCTCGGGGCCGAAGCTCGAAGGGCCGTCGACGTTGCCCCCTCCGCCGAAACGCATCGGGGTTCCGCACGTCCACGCAGGGCCTCTGGGCTCGAGCCTGCGCCGCCTCGAGGTGGAGGACGACTTCGTCTTCGCCGAGACCGATGACCTCGCGACCGCCGTGCTGCTCGAAGACGAAATCTACGATCTGGGTCGAACGATTCGACTGGTGCTTCCCGATGGCGCCGAGGCCACGCTGGTCGACGAGGGCCAGAAGGTCGAGCTCGAAGGCCCGATGGATCTGCGGCTGCGCTGAAGGGCCCTGCCGGGTAGGCTGCACCGCTCATGCGCGTTTCGTCTGCGATGGTCTTCGGAGTGGTGTTCGGGTTCACGATCTCGATGGCCTCGTGCGGCCCGGCGCCGAAACCCTGTGGCCCGTCGACCTGCATGGGCTGCTGCGACTCGAACGGCGAGTGCCTCGGCGGGTCGGCGGTCTTCGAGTGCGGCGCTGGCGGCTCGATGTGCGTGGCGTGTCAGGCGAACGAGCTGTGCCGAAGCGGGGTGTGCGAGACGTTCGATGGTGGTGAGTACGACGCGAACTTTCCGCAAGCGCGTGACGCCTCGATCAACTTCGACGCCGGACTCTTCGACGCAGGACCCATCGTCAGCGACGCGGGGCGCACCGACTCCGGGGTGGGCGACGCGGGCCGAACCGACGCGGGCACCACCGACGCCGGCCGAATGGACGCGGGGGTGATGGACGCAGGCCGTCCCGATGCGGGGCCGCCCGTCTCGTTCATGACCGATCTGGTCCCCGTGTTCTCGAACTACTGCGTGAGCTGTCACGCGAACCGCACCACGTATGCCGACGTTCGTGCGCGCGTCACCCCGAACAACCCGACGGCGAGCCTGCTCTTTCAGAAGATCACGGCGACGCAGTCGGTCGGCGCGCCGATGCCGTTCGGCACCGCAGGCCTCTTCTCGGTCGACCCGGCGGCGACGGCGCTCATCGAACGGTGGATTCTGCAAGGCGCGCTCAACAACTGATCAGTCACCGCCGGAAATTGACGGGCTGCTGCATCGCGCTACCGTTCGCAACACGTCATGCGCGACTCCCACCGACTGAAAGAGAAGTACGAGCTGTCTCTCGACAGCCGCCAGATCGTCACCCTCACCGTTGCGTCGCTCGTCGTGCTCGGCGGCGTCTTCGTGCTCGGCGTCGTCGTCGGCAAGAAGCTCTCGACCGAGAGCCAGAAGCTCGATCAGCCGGCCGACATTCTCTCGGCTGCTGATCAGAAGACCGAGGCGCTCGCGCAGGCCGACAAGGCCCAGCCGCTGACGTTCCAGGAAGAGCTGACGAAGCGCGCTCCCGAGCTGGTGCCCGCGCCCGAGCCCGTGAAGAACGTCGTCGTGCTCAAGCCCGCTGAGATCAAGGTCGAGGCCCCGAAGCCGGTCGAGCCGCCAAAAGCCGATGACGTGAAGCCCGTCGAAGAGAAGGTGGCTGAGGCGAAGCCGGTGCTGCCCGAGACGCCGAAGTCAGAGCCGGTCGCCACCCGCACGAATGACGCGGGCGCGCTGAAGGAGGCCTTCGGCAAGGTGCAGAAGGCGCCCGAGGCTCCGACGCCGTCGGCCGACGGCGCGTGGACGCTGCAGCTGTCGGCCTACCAGGACAAGGCCGAGGCCGAGCGGTTCGTCGCCGGGCTGCGCGACAAGGGCTACGCGCCGTTCATCATCGAGGCGAACGTGGCGGGGAAGGGCACCTGGTTCCGCGTGCGCATGGGCCGCTTCGGCTCGAAAGACGCTGCCAGCACCTACCTCGCGGACTTCAAGCGCGAGACGTCGATCGCCGCCATCGTCACCAACAACTGATTCTCCAGTTCGACTCTCGCCTCCGCTCGCCACATTCGCCGTGGCTGTGGATCGGCAGACGCGCAGGAGCCACCGCTCATCAGGCGAGCTCCGGCTTCGTCTCACGGCTTTTCCAGTTCGACTCTCGCCTCCGCTCGCCACATTCGCTGTGGCTGTGGATCGGCAGACGGGCAGGAGCCACCGCTCATCAGGCGAGCTCCGGCTTCGTCTCACGGTTTTCCGGTTCGACTCTCGCCTCCGCTCGCCACATTCGCCGTGGCTGTGGATCGGCAGAGGCGCAGGAGCCACCGCTCATCAGGCGAGCTCCCGGCTTCGTCTCACGGCTTTCCAGTTCGACTCTCGCCTCCGCTGTGCTGCGGATCGGCGAGCTTCGTTCACGTCTCGGAGTCGGGGTTCTTCGTCCACTTGTCGACGTTGCCGTCGCCGTCGAGATCTTCGCCGATGCGATCGACCTGATCGTTCTCCCAGTACTCCCAGTAGTCGACGCGGCCGTCGCCGTTGGTGTCGCGCTCCTTGCGCACCAGCTTGCCCTTCTCGAAGAAGAGCCAGAGGGAGGGCTTGCCGGCTGACGAGAGGTCGCGCTCTTTGCGAACGATGACGCCCTTCTCGTAGAAGTTCACCTGATCGACCTTGCCGTCGAAGTCGAGATCGAGCGCCTCACGCGAGATCTGCTCGCGCTCGTCGTAAGTGCGGCTGATGTCGATCTTCCCGTCGGCGTTGATGTCGAGCTCTTTGCGGACCAGCCGGTCGATGTCCTTGCCGTCGGCGCTCTTGGCCTTCACCGTGTAGGAGAAGACGTCGGGCTTCTTGTCGCCGTTGAGATCGGTCTCGGTCTGGGTCTCGTCGCCCGACTTCTTTTGCTTGATGCTCTCTGACACGACCGTCGCGTCACCGTTGTCGGCCGTCTTGCCGTCGGTCTTCTCGGCGCTCTTGCTCGAGGCACAACCCAGCGCCAGCGAGGCGAGCGCACCCACCACCAGGGACTTCCGCACGAGGCTCATCGAGGTCATTTAGTTGCCCTATAGCCGAGTCGACATAGCGTCGTGAATCGCTATGGCGCGCAAGAAGATCAGCACCACGATCTACATCACGCCTGAGCAGAACGAGCTACTGAAGCTCTTGAATCAGAAAACGAAGGTTCCCGTGGCCGAGTACATCCGGCAGGGCATCGATCTGGTGCTGGAGCGCTACAAGGACCAGCTGCCGGGCCAATCGCGTCTGCCGGGACTGTAGGCCCTGATTGTCGTTCGCTCCGTCTGCGGTGCGGGCTATGGAGCCGCGCCGTGAATACGTATCGGGGCAAGCGAATCGTGGTGCTCGGTGGAGCCGGCTTCGTGGGCTCCCATCTGTGCGAGCACCTGCTGGGCGCCGATGCCGAGTCGGTGACCGCCGTCGACAACCTGGCAACCGGAGACGAGCGCAACCTGTCGGGTTTGAAGAACGAGGCGCGCTTCGACTTCCTGAAGCACGACATCTGCGCGCCGATTCCTGTCCGCAGCCCCGTCGACTTCGTCTTCAACCTCGCGTCGCCCGCGTCTCCCGCCGACTACGCCGTGATGTGGCTCGAGACGATGCGCACGGGCTCGGAAGGCACGCTGCACGGCCTCGAGCTGGCGCAGGAGAAGAAGGCCGTCTTCCTGCAGGCGTCGACGTCGGAGATCTACGGCGACCCGCTCGTGCACCCGCAGCCGGAGTCGTACTCGGGCAACGTCGATCCCACCCGGCCGCGCAGCGTGTACGACGAGGCCAAGCGGTATGGAGAGGCGCTCGTCAGCGCGTTTCGACGCTCGCGTGGCGTGTCGACGCGCATCGTCCGCATCTTCAACACCTATGGCCCGCGCATGCGGCTCAACGACGGGCGCGTGGTGCCGGCCTTCGTCGGTCAGGCCCTGCGTGGAGAGGACTTCACCATCTTCGGTGACGGCAAACAGACGCGCTCGTTCTGTTACGTCGACGACATGGTCGAGGGCATCGCGCGGCTCGGCGCCTCTGACGTGTCCGACCCGGTGAACATCGGCAACCCCGATGAGCGCACGATGATCGAGTTCGCCGAGGCGGTGCGTGCTGCGGCAGGGCGGGGCGGAAAGATCGTTCACCAGCCGTTGCCCGAAGGCGACCCGAAGCAGCGCAAGCCCGACATCACGCGCGCCACGACGTTGCTGGGGTGGGCGCCGAAGGTGTCGCTCGTCGACGGGCTCGCGAAGACGGTCGCGTTCTTCCAGACGCGCGTCTGACTCCGCTTCAGCTCACGTTCACCCCGCGTCGGGCAGGTTCAGGTTCTCGAGTGACGACGGCGGAGGCAACGGCTGCGGAGGCGGCTGCTTCTCGACGAGCGTCTTCAGCGCCGAGAGGCCCTGCTCGAAGTGCGCGCCCAGTTGGTGCTCGAGCTGTTCACGAAAGAAACCGCCCATCGGTGGCAGCGTTCCGTCATCGCTCCAGGTGACGACCGTCGCGGTCCCTTCGGGGCGGAGCGACAGCCGCGAGTGCGCATTCACGGTATCTGACTCGATGGCCTCGTCGATGGAGACCCCCGTCTCGTCAGCGGCTGTCACGGTCATCGCTCCGCGGCCCATCACGGGCCCTTGCCACTGCCACCGTGCGCCCACGCCCTGCTCGGGCCCCGCGAAGGTGTTCACCACTTTGGGATCCAGCGCCTTCGTCCACACCGCCCAGTCCTGCCACTTGCGCAGGTTCGCGACGAAGGGCAGCACGCGATCGGGCGCCGCCTCGATGCGCACCGTTCGTTCGACGTGCCACGAGCGGGACAGCAGCGCGCCGATGGCTCCGATGAAGAGCACGACTGCCACGACGAAGACGGCGACCTTCTTGATCATGCGCGGGCCTATACTCCAGACATGCCGCGTCTCGATTCATCGAAGGCCGAGGTGCTCGTCTTCACGTTCAAGGAAGGCCTGCTGTCGGCGGTCGCCCACGATCTGAAACTGCAGCTGACCCGTTTCACGCTCGAGCACGAAGGCGAGCGGTATGTCGCGGAGTTCGAGGCGGGCTCGATTCGGGTGCTGACCGCAGTGAAAGACGGCAAGGACGACCCGGGGACGTTGTCTGGCTCGGCGAAGGCCGACATCGAGAAGAACACCCTGAGCGACGTGCTCGACGTTCGCAAACACCCGACGGCGCGCTTCGAGTCGGTGCGGGTGAGTGACACGGCGATGGAGGGGCGGCTGACGCTCCACGGCGTCACGAAGCCGCTCACGGGCACGGTGCGCAAGAGCCCCGGCGTCACCACCACCGAGTTCCGGTTCGATCAGCGGGACTTCGGCATCAAGCCCTTCAGCGCGATGCTCGGCACCCTGAAGATCAAGCCCGAGGTGCTGGTTCGCGTGAGCCTGCGCGAGTGATCAGAGCTTCTTCACGGACGGCCGAATGAGCGTGCGCTCGTCTTCGTCGTCGACCTCGCTCGCGAGCGTCTGCAGCCGGTTGTTCGTCACGCGCAGGCGCCGAGAGAGCTCACGGCAGAGGTTCTGGAGGATCATCACGTAGGTCGCCGTGTCCTCCTGGTAGAGCTTGTAGAGGTCGCGGTTGCCCAGCGAGTAGACGAGGGAGGGCTTCTCGACGACGACGGTGGCGCTGCGCTTCTGAATGTCGATGAGCGTCATCTCGCCGAAGAACTCGCCAGCGCTCATGCGAATGAACTTCCGGCGCGCGCCGCTTTCGTCGTCACGGCACACGACGACCTCGCCATGCCGCACCAGGAACATGGCGCGGCCTGCTTCGCCCTGTTTGCAGACCTCGGCGCCAGGCTCGAAGTGGTGCTCGCCGAGCATCGTGATCACCCGCTTGAGCGCAGGCTCTTCCAGCCCGCCGAAGAGCGCGATCGTCGGCAGCCATGTGCGCAGGTCCTGAGTGTCCTTCGCCATCGACGTCTACCTCGCCTTCGTCAGCTGGCCGACCGCGTCTCCCAGCCCTTCGAGCGTGAGAGGGTACATCGGAAACACCTTGCGAATGACGTCGACGGTCGTCTGCCACCAGCTCGAGGGCGGCTCGGGGTTGAGCCAGCAGCTGGCGCTGAAGTGCTCGCGCAGCCGCATGAGGTGCACGATGCCCTCGAGGCCTTCGTCGTCGCTCCAGCCCGAGACGCTCATCAGCTCCCACGGCGCCATGAGCGCGTCGCCCACGACGATCAGTTTGTAGCGGCGATCGGTCTCGGCGAAGAGCTGGGGCAGGGTGATGGGGTCGCGGAAGCTCGCCTGCTTGTAGATGCGGCCGTAGATGCAGTTGTGGAAGTAGTACGTGCGCAGCTCGCGAAAGTGGGTCGCCTTCTTCGCCGCGGTGAAGAGCCGCGAGACGAGGTGCGCGAAGGGATCCATCGAGCCGCCCACGTCCATCAACAGGATGACGCGGGTGTTCGACTTGCGCGGAGCCCGGGTGACGACCTCGAGATCGCCCAGGTTTCGCGCGGTCTCGGTGATGGTGGCGTCGAGATCGAGCTCGTCGTGGGCGCCTTCACGCGCGAACGCCCTCAGCTTGCGCAAGGCGAGCTGCATCTGCCGTACGTCGAGCACGAGATCGTCGCGGTATTCCTTGTAGGCGCGCTCCGAGGCCATTCGCACCGCGCTGCGCATGCCGGCCGCCTCGCCAACCTTCACGCCTTCACGCGCGGCCTTGCCGGTGTTTCCGAAGGGCGACGTTCCCGCCGTGCCGATCCACTTGTTCCCGCGATCGTGGCGCTCCTTCTGCTCTTTCATTCGCTGCTCGAAGAGCTGCTCGAGCGTCTTCAGGTCGAGCTGACCGAGCAGGGCCTTCTCTTCCGGAGTCAGCATGCGATCGGGCTGCTTCGCCTCGCGCACCCACTCGAGCAGCTGCTCGGTGATCTCCATCGACGACGACTCGATGCCCTGGAAGTGCTTCGAGAAGGCCTGATCGAACGCGTCGAGGTGTTTCTCGTCGTGAATCAGCAGCGCGCGGGCGACGAAGTAGAAGCCCTCGAGCGAGCTGTCGTGCAGGCCCTGCACGAGCGCCTGCCCCAACGCGACGGCCTCGGTCGCTCCGACGGGCACCTTCCGGCTGCGCAGCTCGTAGAGGAAGGGAACGAACATCAGGCCCTCTTGGGAAGCTTCCCGCCGAACTGATCGGCGAAGGCCATGAGATCCTGCTCGCGCTTGAGCAGGGCGCCGATGAACGGCAGCTGCTCGTCGAGCTTCACGCTGGTGACGCCGGCGGCCTTGAGCGCGGCCAGCCAGTCGATCAGCTCACTCGTCGAGGGGCGCTTGCGCAGCCGGGAGAACGCGCGCAGCTCGTAGAAGACGCCGAGGGCCTGGTCGACGAGCCGGTCCGCCATGTCGGCATGGTGCACGTGAACGATGCGCTCCATGAGCTCGCGCTCGGGGAACTCGATGAAGTGGAACACGCAGCGCCGCAGGAACGCGTCGGGCAGATCCTTCTCGTTGTTCGAGGTGATGACGACGACGGGCCGGTGCTTCGCGACGACCTCTTCGTCGGTCTCGATGACCTTGAAGCGCATGCGATCGATCTCGTGCAGCAGGTCGTTCGGGAACTCGAGGTCGGCCTTGTCGATCTCGTCGATGAGCAGCACGCGGCGCTCGGGCGCGGCGAACGACTCTCCCAGCGGCCCGTGGCGGATGTACTGGCGAATGTCGCGCACGTCTTTGTCGTTGAAGCGGCTGTCGTGCAGACGCTGAACCGCGTCGTAGACGTACAGGCCGTCTTGCGCCTTCGTCGTCGACTTCACGTTCCACGTCAGCAGCTTGAGCCCCAGGGCCGAGGCGATGGCTTCGGCGAGCAGCGTCTTGCCGGTGCCGGGCTCTCCTTTGACGAGCAGGGGCCGCTGCAGCGCGACGGCACAGTCGACGGCCGAACGAAGACTCTCACTGGTCAGGTACGACTCGGTTCCCTTGAAGCGCATGGCCGCGAGCGTAACCACCTCGTGAACGGCTTTCATGCAGGGACTTCACGGCACCGGGGAGTACAGTCGGCGTCGTCGTTCCAGGGAGGGTTCACGTGCTCAAGTGGAAGCTGATGCTGACGACGCTGCCCGTCGTGCTCGCGGTCACGCTCGTCAAGGTCGCGCTGGAGTTCGGGTTCGGATGGAACGGGGCGGTCGAGTTCTCGGACGTGGGCGTGGTCGTCACCGCGGGCGTGTTCCTCACAGGGTTCCTGCTCGCCGGCACCATCGCCGACTACAAAGAGGCCGAGAAGCTGCCGAGCCAGATCGCGACCACGCTCGAGGTGCTCGAGGAGATCCTCGTGCTGGCCTCGTCGAACCGCCCTGCGCTGAACATCGTCGAGCTGCGCAAGAGTCTGCTGTCGCTGACCGACACCATCGTCGACTGGTTCTACACGCGGAAGACGAGCGCCGTGATGTTCGAGGCGATGAGTGAGTTCAACCTGGTGCTGCAGTCGCTCGAGAAGAACGGCGCCGGCCCGTATGCCTCGCGCGGCGTGCCTCAGCTCGCCAGCCTTCGAAGCAACGTGAGCCGGGCCGACGTGATCAAGCGCACCAGCTTTCTGCCGCCCGCGTACGCCCTGCTCGAGACGGTGTTGGCGCTGGTGATCGGCCTCATCCTCGCGGCGAAGTACAAGTCGATGCTCGCCGAGTTCGTGCTCGTGCCGGTGTTGACCCTCATCTACGTCTACATGCTGCGGCTGATTCGCGACGTCGATGATCCGTTCGACTACGCGCCCGACGGCAAGCAGCAGGGTGGCGCCGAGGTCGAGCTGTTCCCGCTTGCCGAGTATCGCGAGCGCCTCAACAAGCGCATCAGCTGAGGTCAGCGCTCGAGCTCGAAGTCCTTCGGTGGGCGGCTCGCGTGCGAGCGCAGGTAGCCCTCGAAGCCGGCTCTCGATTCGACGTGAAACGCAGGCAGCCGCGCGAGTGCTTCGGGCTCGAAGTGGTACTGCTCGATGACGAGCGACGCGCGACGTGACTCCGGTGGGCCTTCGTACGGGCGCACCATGTGAGCGAGATCGCCGCGAAAGTGCACGGCGTCGCGCGGCCTGGGGGCGATGAAGCCGACCGGAATCGAGCCGTTCCAGATCGCCAGCTCACCGCCCTTCGTCGAAGGCACCGAGAGGTAGAGCACCGACACGCACTCGGGTGGATGATCGGTGACGCCTGCGGGCTTCATGAGCGTGCCGTCGATGTGGCGCGCGACGCTCGCTCCGGGGCCCACGACGAGCAGGTTCAGGTACCAGGCGTTCGGCAGGCGCGTGAGGGTTCGCCGCCAGAAGGGCGTGAGTGATCGAATGGCTGGCGCGCCGAGCGCTCGCTCGACCCACGGACCCAGCATCGGGAAGCGCGTGAGCAGCTCGGGTTTGCCAGCTTCGGTGAAGGTGACGCCGAACCCGCGGCTCGACTCGAACGGTCCGTTGAGCGTGCTGACGCCGACGAGCGACGAGGTGAGCAGCCCGTCTCGAAGCACCTCGAACTCGGGCGAGGGCAGGGCGCCGCGTTGGTGGCGGAAGACCTTCAACACGAGACGTGTCGTACCTCGTCCGCGCGCAGAGGTGCAGGTGGGTGTTTCCACCGCGACCGGAAACTTGCTGGCTGTCGTGCGTGCAACAGACTTCCCTTCGTGGCGACGGCCGAGACAGCCCCCGCGTTCGAGGACTCCCAGCGCTCAACGCGTTCGAGGCGAGTGCGCTTCAAGCACCCCGTTCGCGTGACGACGATCGACGGAGAGCCGCGTGCCTGGAGAACGCTCGCGGCCAACCTCTCTCGTGATGGTGTCTTCGTGAGAATGCCGCAGCCGCTGGAGCCCGGGACGCGCGTGGCGATCTCGCTCGAAGCGAATGGCCAGGCGTTGCCGCTCGCGCAGGGCGAGGTGCGGTGGACGCGTAAGAACGAGTCTGGCTACGAGGGCAGGTTTCAGGGGTGCGGCGTGCGGTTCACGGACTACCTCCATCCTCGCGCGTCGGAGCTGGTGAACTATCTGGTCGAGACGCTCGATACGGGGAAGCCGCTCAAGGCGGCACCGGCTCCGAAGCGTCGGTGGTGGCCGTACGCGGTTGGCGTGGGCGCGATCGCTGCTGCCGCCGCGCTCGTGATCGTGGTGTTTCAACCGCCCGAGCCAACAGCGTTGCCTACGCCCGTCGCGGGAGCTGGTGCGCTCGAGGTGTTGTCGGTGGCTCCGCGCGTCAATGAAGAACTCGCTGCGATGGTGAGCCCTGCGGAGGAAGAGGCGGTGGCGGATGGTGTCGCCGAGATGCAGGCCGCTCCGAATCCTGGCGCGGGCCCAGACGCGCCCGTTACTGTCGGGTCGAACTCGGCTGCCGCATCTGAGGTGGCGCCGCCCATTGCTGCAGCGGCGACTGCTGATGCCGTGACCGAAGCCGTTCCGACGGCCGCTGCTCCGACTGCCGGTGCTCCGACGGCTGCTGCTCCGACGGCCGCTGCTCCGACTGCCGCAGCTCCGACTGCTGCTGCTCCGACGGCCGCTGCTCCGACTGCTGCTGCTCCGACTGCTGCTTCGACGGTCGCTCCGACTGGTGCTGCTCCGACGGCCGCAGCTCCGACTGCCGCTGCTCCGACGGCCGCAGCTCCGACTGCTGTAGCTCCGACTGCCGCCGTGCGCCCTCGGAAGTCGAGCGCAGCGCCGAACACGGAAGGACAGCTCCGACTCCCCTCTGGCGCGGCCGCGAGCGTGAGCTGGAGTCCCTCTCCCGAAGGACTCGACGTTCGCCCTCAGCTCCGCGGCGAAGCTCGCGTCTCGCGCGTCTTTGCCCTCTCCGATCCTCCGCGTCTCGTGTTCGACATCGAAGGCGGAGCGCCCTCCCACAGCCACACGCTTGCGACGGACTCCTTGCTGATCACCCGAGTCCGCCTCGGCAAACAAGGCACGCGCACGCGCGTCGTCGTCGATCTCGCCTCAGAGCCTCACCGTGTGATGCCCGCAACGGATCACGCCGTGCTGCAGTTTTGAGCGCAAGACGACCTGCTCAGCGCCAACCTTCGACGATTGCCGCTCGGGCTGTGCGTACGGGGTCGTGTTCCTCTCTCAGGATTGCAGTCGGTGCGTTCAGACGACGTCGCGATCGAGGAAGTTGATGCGCTCTCGATGAAGGCAGTCGAGCCGCGCGGTCACAGAATCGACCGCAAGCGAGGCCTCGTCCCTGCCTAGCGGAACGGGATGGAGCATCGAGCCGACAGTCGCGACCGGTGTCCCGCTGAGCCGGCAACTTCGATGGCGAAGTCCCTCGGGCCGAAGGGTCGGCCTGGCAACGCGATCGCTAGCAGGACCAGCGCCTTCATGGGTGTGTACGGAGATCGAGCCGTAGCCTCGTTCGGAGACCCCCGCACGACCGCCGCGCTCTCTCCCTGGCCGCAGTTCGCCGGTCCCAACCGCTGGTCGGCCAGTTCTGCGACGCGTCTGAGCTCGGCCGGATCGAGAAGCGAAGTCCCGTGCCGCTCGCATCCGTGCGCCGGAGCACGTCGGTCCTCAACTCGCGGTTCACACTTCTTCACCGCACCGAGACTCGCCGCACACGCGCGTTGGGTTTGGTGTCTCGCGCGGAATGAACCGCGACACGCGCTCGCTGCATGCGGGCAAGGAGTCTCACATGTCGAAGTGGATGCTGATGGCGGTCTCGGTGGCAGCGATGGGCTCGACGGGCTGCGGCAATCGCCCCGAGCGGTTCGAGAAGATGGTGCAGTGGCGCATCGACGACGCGCTCGACGAACTCGACGCGACCCAGGTACAGCGCGATCGCGTGCAGGCGCTCACGAAGGAATCGATCGCCAACGCGAAGCCGCTGGCCGAGCAGGCGCAGGCGACTCGTACGGCGCTGATGACGGAGTGGAAGTCCGCGACGCCCGATGCTCCGAAGGTGCACCAGCTGGTCGACACCCAGCTCGAGGCTGTTCGAACGTTCGCCCACTCCCTCACCGACAAGGCGCTCGAGGTGCACGCCCTGCTCACGCCCAAACAACGTGACGTCCTCACCGAGAAGGCCGAGCGGTTCGAGAAGCGCGCGAAGCACTGACGCGGTATCAGTCGGCTCCCCGTGGAGCTGCCGCTCACCACCATTCTCGCCCTCACCGGAGTCGCCTTCGTCGCGGGGCTGATCGACGCCATCGCGGGTGGTGGTGGGCTGCTGACGGTGCCGGCGCTCCTCACGGCGGGCCTGCCGCCGCACCTCGTCTTCGGCACCAACAAGGGCTCGGCAGTGTTCGGCTCGGGCGCGGCGTTCTGGCGCTTCCTGCGCGCAGGGCTCATCGATCGTTCCCGGGCGCGCTGGCTCTTCCCCCTCGGGTTCCTCGGCTCTCTCGGCGGCGCGGCGCTGCTGTTGTTGATCGATCCAAAAGTGCTCAAGCCGCTGGTGCTCGTGCTCCTCGTCGGCGCGGGCATCGTGGTCGCGTTCGTCAGACCGGGAGACCAGAAGGACCAGCCGCCTCCGACCCGTGCGCTGCTCAAGGCCTCGGTCATCGCGCTCTGCATCGGTGCCTACGACGGCTTCTTCGGCCCGGGCACCGGCACGTTCCTCATCATCGCGTTCGTCACGGTGCTCCACTTGACGCTGCAGCAGGCGAGCGCAAACGCGAAGGTCGTGAACTTCGCCTCGAACCTCGCCGCGATGCTGCTCTTCGTCTTCAAGGGCCTGGTCGTGTGGAAGGTCTCGGTGCCGATGGCCCTCGGCCAGTTCGTCGGCGGAACCGTCGGTGCGCAGCTCGCAGTGAAGGGCGGCGATCGGCTCGTGCGGCGCGTCGTGCTCGGGGTGGTGCTGGCGCTGGTCGGGCGGCTTGGCTACGACCTGCTCTCATGAAGACCGTCACGATTACCTACTGCACGGCGTGAGGCTACGCGCCTCGGGCTGCCCGGGCGGCAGCCGCATTGAAGGATGAGCTCGACGTCGAAGCGCAGCTCATCAAAGGCAGCGGAGGCATCTTCGAGGTCGCGGTAGAGGGGCAGGTGGTGAGCAAGAAGGCGCTCGCCGGCTTCCCGAGCGAGCTCGAGATCGTCAACGCCGTTTCGAAGGCCATCGAGGGCTCATGACCGAGCGGTTCATCGAGAAGCAGCGGCTGGGGCTTCGCGCGTCGGTTCGCCGCCGATTGGGAGCCGCCGTCACCGATGGCTTCTTCGTCGCGGCCGCTCGTTCGTCCCGCTGGCTTCCGATGGCGCAGCCGCGCCTGCATCGCGTGAGCGTCGAGCGCGATCTTTCGTACCGGACGACCGGCAAGACCGAGCACACGCTCGACGTCTATCGCCCACTCGATGACGCGGCCGGGCTCAGGCCGTGCGTGCTCTACATTCACGGCGGTGGCTTTCGGTTCCTCTCGAAGGACACGCACTGGGTCTTCGGTCTCGCGTACGCGCGTCGTGGCTTCGTGGTGGTGAACATCAACTACCACCTCGCGCCCGATCGCCCGTTTCCCACGGCCATCGAAGACGTCGCGTCGGCCTGGCAGTGGCTGATCGAGAACGCCGCGCGGCTCGGTATCGATCCGCAGCGCATCGTCGTGGCAGGGGAGTCGGCTGGCGCGAACCTGGCGATGGGACTGACACTCGCGACGACGATGGAGCGCGACGAGCCCTTTGCGCGTGATGTCTTCTCGACCGGCGTCGTGCCGAAGGCGGTGGTCGCGGCCTGCGGCATCTTCGAGGTGAGCCGCCCTGAACGCTTCTCGGGCCACGCCGCGTTCTTCCGCGATCGGCTCGAAGAAGTGACCGACGCGTACCTGGGCGGCGTGCGGGTACCCGAGCGCCTGCTCGACTTCGCCGATCCGCTCGCGCCGCTGGAGCGCAACGAGCCCTCCTCGCGCCCGCTGCCGCCCGTGTTTCTGCCGTGCGGCACGTGGGATCACCTGCTCGACGACTCCCGTCGGCTTCACCGCGCGCTGCTCGAGGCTGGCTCCACTGGCTCCGTGTTGACCGAGTACGCACGCGGGCCGCACGCCTTTCATGCCTTCGTCGTCACGCCGAGCGCGCGCGCTTGCTGGCGTGACACGTTCTCGTTCCTGCGCACCCACGACGCGATGCCCTGAAACGAGAGCAGATGCTCCAATCGCTGCGTCTCAGGGATGCCCAGTTCGACTGTGCGGTCGGATCAGGCTCGCTTGCCGCTTCGTCTCAGACGCGAGCGCGAATCGATGCAGTCCTCGGTCCTGATCATGACTGCAAACGAGAACGCCCTCCGCGGCCGGGCCGGGGAGGGCGTCACTGCGACGAACGTTCTGCTGCTTCAGCGCTCGCAGACGGCTTCGGGGGCCGTCTCGGGCTGCTGCGCACGGGCGAGCATCTGCTCACGGGCTTCGTCGTTCACGGGCACGAGCACCCAGTGGCCGTCGTCGGTGAGCGCGAGGCTGGTGTTCCGGCTCAGCTGCCCCGAGCGGAGCAGGCTCTCGAACTCACGCATCGCGATGGCGCGACGCTCGGGCGAGAGCTTCTGCATCTGCGGGTGCTGGTTGAGCGCGTACATCTGGTTGAGCTGCTCCTCCTCCTTGAAGGGGAAGTTGTCGCCGAGGATCACGACGAGCAGCGCCTGAATGGGGAACGTGGCGACGTCGATCGCGAAGGTGATCGGCAGCAGGAACACGCCCGTCGTCTTTCGCGCCTCGAAGCTCGGCCGCCGCACGGTGAGGCCGAGGAACGCGCGATCGACTGCACGCGAGAGCATGCAGCCAGTCGAGAAGACGGCGGTGGCGACGGCGAGAGCGATGACGCGCAGCAGACGGCGATTCAGCATGGGTTCTCCTCGGAGCGACGGAACAGGACGAATCCTGAGCGCGCCTGCGGGCGGGATCAAGAGAATCGCCGGAACGCTACGGTGCGCTACAGGGGTGTGGCCGCCTCGCCTCGCTCAGGCCTGGGCCTGGGGCGTCTCGCCAGTCGTGGTCTTCTCGGGCTTTGCCTTGATGCCGTGCCGACTCGCCGCCGACTCGACGATGCGCCCGATGAGCTGCGTGTACGACATGCCCCGCTCCTCAGCGGCCATGGCGAGCTCGCTCTCCTTCTCGAGGTACGGGTTCGGGTTCACCTCGAGCACGTACGCTTCGCCCTTCTCCGAGATGCGGAAGTCGACGCGCGCGTAGTCGCGAATCTTGAGGGCGCGAAACGCGAGCAGCGCGCTGCGCTCGATGCGGGCCTTGAGCTCGGGGCTGATGTCTTTGGCGATCTCGAGGAAGGGGCTGTTCTCGTTGAACGCGCCGAACTTCACCTCGCGGTCGCTCACCTTGGGCTTGCCAGCTTCCCACTTGCCCCAGTCGAGCTCGACGATGGGCAGAATCTCGGGCTTCGTCGGGGTGCCGATGACGCCCACGTAGACCTCGCGGCCGTCGATGAACTCTTCGGCGAGCGACTCGTCGTTGAGGGTCTTGCGAATCTCGCGCACCCGCCGTGTCAGCTCGTCCCAGTCCTTCACCACCGAGTGCGTGCCGATGCCCAGCGACGCGTCGGAGCGCGCCGGCTTCACGATCAGCGGGAACGCCATGCGCCCGAAGGCCTCGAAGGTGTCGCCGTCGAAGGTGAGGAAGTTCGGCGTCGGCACCTCGTGGTACTCGAGCAGCTGCTTGGTGAGGATCTTGTCCTGCGCCAGCAGCAGCCCCGCAGTGCCGGATCCCGTGAAACGCACGCGCGCCATCTCCATCAGCGCCGCGACGTTCACCTCCATGCGGTAGTCGTCGGCGAAGGTCTCGCAGACGTTGAAGACGAGGTCGGCCTTCGCATCTTCGATGGCCTGCAGCACGGGGAAGACGCGATCGTGCACCGCGATGGTGACGGGCGTGTGGCCCAGCTCGGACAACGCAGTGCAGATGTGCGTGACGACCGGATCCATCGGGTCGGTGGCCGGCTGGTAGTGCAGCACGGCCACTTTCATCGGAGGGACATTGGCCATTCGCCGCCGACTCTACTCCGCACGCTCAATCGGTCTCGAAGAAACGGTCGGTGTAGAGGAAGTTCATCGCGAGCGCCGTCACGAGCGAGGTGAGCCGCGTCGTGTACACGTGCGCCATGTCGCGCTTCACCGTGAGGTTGAGCTTGTTGGTGCGATCGTTCAGGTGCTCGAGCACCGAGACGATCGCCGCGCGACTGACGCCGGAGTACTGCGTCACGGCCGAGATGAGGCCCTGCCGCTCGGCGCGAATGAGCGTGTCGGCGCGAACGTCGGCGGCGCCTGCGGCTTCGAAGAGGTTCATCAGATCCTGATCGAGCTGATCACCGATCTGCAGGTCGATCTTCTCGGCGAGCTGACGCTGCCGGTAGTGATCGAGCACCGTCTCTTCCATCTCGCCGACGTCGACGTCGCGTTCGTCGAGCGTGACCGGAGCTGGCGTTCGGCCGAGCTTCTCGATGACGTCTTCCATGTACTGGAGCTTCTTCATCGCGCCCCAGGTCTTGTACCGCTCGGCCCAGCGTGAGTCGGGCGTGAGCCACACCGCGAACGTCTCGGCGAAGTCTTCGTCGGGGTGCTTCTGCGCGTACCAGCCCGAGATGTGAATCACGTACTTCCGCGAGAACGGGCGCGGCTTGTAGGTCTCGAGGTACGGCTTGCCGAAGTCGCCGAACAGCTTTCGCCACTCCTCGGTCTCGTAGAGCTTGTAGGCGTAGTTGAACGCGTGCCCTGCCTCGTGGCGCAGGTACATCATGATCTCGCGCTCATCTTCTGCGCCGCTGCCGAGGCGATCTTCGATCTGCGTCAGCTGCGGATCCGCCAGATAGAAGGGAATGCCGATGACCGGCACGCCCGACGGGCAGCCCCACTGATCCGAGAGGTAGCACTGCGGGCGAAGCGAGATGCCCTTCGCTTCGAGCTCTTCGTAGAGCTGGCTGATGAAGCGCTCGAGCCGCGTGCCCTTCAGGTGAAGCTGCAGATCCTTGATGCGCGCCTGCAGAATCGCAGCGCTCGCGTCGGGCAGATCAGCGCCGAAGTGCCCTTCTGGGGCCTTCTCTTTGAACGCAACCTGGGTCGCCAACGCGGTAGTCATGGAGTGGGTCTCGACAGCTGCGGGCACCATACCCGACGAGACCAACGTGCAAACCACCCCACGCGTTCCAACTCAATTTGGCTGAAATAACGGCAGTTTGATGCTGCTAGGGTCGCTGGCGACCCCGGCTTTCGGTCACTCGAAGGCGCTGATGTCGTCTGTCGGCGGCTTCTGTGGGTTCTTGACTTGGGGAGGGGGTTTGGCCGGGTTGGTGGGCTTCTTGAGGGGCTCGAGGGCGAACTCGAACTCCTGGTCTGACTCGGGTTTGAGCGTCTTCTCGAGATCGCGGTGACCGGCGATCTTGAAGGTGAGGGTGCGTTTGGTGGCGCGGCTCCACTCGAGCGACAACGGAGTGGTTCCCAGCGTCACGCCGTCCTCGAGCACCTCAGCACCAGGTGGCAGCGTCTTGAGCGCGACGCGGAGCATGGTGGGCTCGGTGGGCGTTGGCGGCGGAGGGACCGGTGGCTGCGTGGGTTTGGGTGGCGTGACGACCGGGCGGTCGACGACGGGTTGTTCGTTGTCGCGTTGGCCCTTCACCACCAGCGCGCCGACGATCACCGCGACGAGCAACACCGCCACCGCACCGATGGCCGCGACGGGAGGGCCACGCTTCTGGGGCTCGGGCGGTGGAGGCGCTTCGACCTTCGACTTGCTGTTCACCGCCGAGACGGCCTTCACCGCCGCGCGGGAGCCGGTGCGCGAGCTGCCACGCCGTGACGCGCCCGACGACCCGGAGCCTGACTCCTTGCCCGACTCGGCGACATGCTGTGGCACCGCGTCGAGCACCGAGTCAGGCGTTCCCGACAGCGCCGCGTGCAGCGACTCGATGAACGCTTCGGACGACTGGTAGCGGGCGTCGCTCTCGGCCTCGAGGCCCTTCTGACAGAAGCGATCGATCGCGTCGGGCACCGGAGCGCCCTTGCGGTACGTCGCGATCATCGGCGGCTTCTGCGTGAGCGACGCCTGCAGCGCCTTGCGCACGGTGTTCGCGCCGAAGGGGGAGTGGCCGGTGAGGCAGTAATAGAAGACGCCCGTCAGAGAATAGAGATCCGAGCGGTGGTCGACCTTCTCGCCGCCGGCCTGCTCGGGCGGCATGTACTGCGGCGTGCCGAGCACCTGGCCAGTCGAGGTGAGCTGCTCCTCTTCCTCCTGCTCCATCGCCTTCACGAGGCCGAAGTCGAGCACCTTCACGTACTCGTTGCCGTCGATGAGGCTGAGCATCACGTTGTGCGGCTTCAGATCGCGGTGGATGACGCCCTGCTTGTGCGCGTGCCCGACGCCCAGCGTGGCCTGCTCGATCACCGCGGCGGCCTGACGCAACGTCATCGGCCCGTCCTGCTTCACGCGCTGACGAAGGCTCACGCCCTCGAGCATCTCCATCACGTAGTAGCAGAGGCCGTCAGCCGTCCGGCCGAAGTCGAAGATGGTGATGATGTTCGGGTGGTGCAGGCGGCTGGCGATCTCGGCTTCGCGTTTGAACCGCTCGAAGAACGTCGCGGCCATGGCGAGCTGCGGGTGCAGCGTCTTCATCGCGACAGGGCGCTGCACCGAGGTCTGCACCGCGCGGAAGACGACGCCCATGCCTCCCTGGCCGAGCACCGACTCCACCTTGTAGCGCCCGTCGATCAGCCGCCCGAGGAGCGCTGTGGCGTTGAGCTGTTCGATCGAGTCAGCCATGCGCGAGCACAGCTTACACGCAGGCGAGCGCCGTCGGACTGAAACGCGTCAGGGACGAATGACGCCGCTCACGACGCTCGACGACAACGTGGGCAGCGTGAACCACCCGACTGAACCGAACGACAAGGCGTCGATGACGAAGACGTAGGCGTTTCCGGCGACGAGAATTCCCGGAGGCAACGTGACTCCGGGGTTCGCGGTGAAGATGGCGAACGATTCAGGGACGGTGCCGTTGGCGGCGACGCGAGAGATGCGCACGCGGTAGCTCGTGACGGTGCCGGTCGTGGGCGCCGTCCAGGCAAGGGTGGGCGTGGTGCCGACGCCGGTCTGGTCTTCGATGAAGTTGCGGGCGGCGATCTGGGGCCCACGCACGGCGGAGATTCGGGGCGTGAACATCGCAGGAACCTGCTCGCCAGCCTCATAAGTCGTGATGCCTCCCGAGAACCGCAAGGCAGTGCCTCCGTCGGTGATGGCTCGTGGCTGGTCGACCCCGAAGTACGAGACGAGAATTCGGCCCCAGCTCGCTGGCACCGCACCCATGGGCACGTCGAGCGCGGTTGGCGGAGTCGACTCGGGCGCGTAGCGGCTGGCGAGCGTCATGGCGTCCTGGCCGACGAAGCGCAGCGGCGCGGGTGAGGGGGCCGCATTCAACTGGACCCCGAGCGTGGCGACCGCGGTGTCGCGCCCAAAGGAGCCGCGCAGGGCACGGAAGGCCGGAGCGTCGAAGTTCACTGGCGTCGGTTGGCTGGTCGCCACCACGAGATCGGCCACGCCGTCGGCTGTGCCACCGTTCGTCAACGTGACCGGCGCGAACTCACCGGCGCGCAGCAGGGTGTATTCGCCGCCGCCGTCCGCAGCGACGCTGCGGTACTGAAACGCGTAGCCGCGATCGCCGAACGACGCACTCGGCAGCCCGTAGCCGAGCGCCGTCGTCACGGCCGCCCAGTTGAGATCGGACTCGATGGTCGTCGCGCCAGCGGTGACGGCCGGCCGAACGAAGCCTTCGATGTTCGAGAACCCGCCGGAGTTCTGCGTGAAGTACAGCAGCATCGCGTTGCGACCCGACGCGTACGGCTCGAGGTTTCGAATCGTCAGCCGAAGCGTGGTCTCAGCGGTCGCCGGTTCGGCGCCATTGAGCCGCGAGCCCAGGAAGCTCTGAAAGTCGACGCGCCGCTGGGTGGTGACGAAGTAGGTGTGATCGAGGCGCAGCGTGACTTCCCCGGGCGGCACGTCGCGAACGACGAAGGTGCCGTCGGTGTTTCCAAAGCCGCGCACGTAGTCGGGGTTTCCTCCGTCGCTGTACCAGACCCCGACGTTGGCGCGCTCGAACGACGCGGCCAGGGGGCTGCGGCCACCGTCGCCGTCCCACCCGTGAATGGCCTGGTAGGTGCCCAGGAACTCGTTCGTGGCGACCGAGCCTCCGCCGGTGGCCGACCCACCCCCGGTTCCACTGCTGCCTCCTCCCGTGCCCACGGGCCCGATGCACTCACCCGCGGTGCACAGCTGAGCGCCGACGCAGCGATCGCAGAGCAGGCCCGAGCGACCGCACGCCGCCGGCGTGGTTCCCGACTCACAGGTGTCGTTGGCCGAGCAGCAGCCCTGACAGGTGGTCGGTGTGCACTTTTTTGCGGGCGTACACGACTGGGCAGAGATCACACCGACGACGAACGCGACGACGAAGGCTGGAAGACGCACGGGAGAGCTCCGGGGAGAAGAAGGGTTCAGGGCCGAATGACGCCGCTGACGACGGACGAGAGGGCGAAGGGCAAGGTGAACGAGACGCCGCCCTCGCCGAACGAGAGGGCTTCGACCTCGAAGACGTAGGCGTTCCCCTGAGAGAGGATTCCAGGCGGAATCGTGACCGCGAGGTTGGGCGTGTAGACGCGCCACAGCTCGGCGACCTGGCCGGAGTCGTCGATGCGGTTGATCGAGACGCGATACGAGCTCGGCATTCCAGTCGACGGCGCCATCCACGAGAGGCTGGGGGTGGTCGACACGCCGCTCTGATCTTCGACGAAGTTCCGCGATGCGATCTGCGCGCCGCGAACGGGCCCGAGCCGCGGCGAGATGGTGCCGGTCACACGCTCGAACGCGTCCGAGAACGAGACACCGCCGTTGAAGACGGTGGGCGTGCCGGCATCGGTGATCGAGCGCGGCTGCGGCACGATGTAGCTGCCGAAGAGCTCACGGCCCCACGTTGCGGGGAACGCAGCGGGCACCGGCACGGTCGGGGTCTCGCTCTCGGTGAGGTTCGTCGACGCCACGGTGATGGTGCCCTGCCCGTTGAGGCGGAACGGTGGCGCGGCGGGTGAGGTGCTGACCTGCAGCTGCCAGCTCGCGACGCCGTTGCTGCGGCCGAACGAGCCGCGAAGGCCCGTGAAGGCTGCACGGTCGACCATGAGCGTGAAGGGCGTGGTCGTGGGCGCCGTGAGATCGACCACCGCGTCGGTCGTGCCCCCGTTGGTCAGGGTGATCATTCCGAACTCACCTGCGCGGACGATGCTCGTCACGCTGCCGGCGTCAGTGGTGACGACAGCGGTCTGAAAGGCGTAGCCCTTGTCGCCCTTCGACGAATCGGGAAGCCCATAGCCAAGCCCCGAGGTGACCACTGTCCAGTCGAGATCAGACTCGATGGTGGTGGACCCCGGTCGCGTGGCGGGCATCGCGGCGTTCTCGAGGTTGCCCACGCTGCTGCCCTGCTGCGTGAAGAAGAAGCCGGTGTTGTTCAGATCGCTGATCGGCTGCAGCCCACGCATGGTCAAGCGGAGCAGAGACTCGGAGGTCGGCTTCGTCGCGTCGAAGCGGCCGCCGACGAAGGTGTCGAAGTTCAGCCGCCGCAGGGTGGTGACGAAGAACCGCTTGTCGACCTGCAGCGTGACTTCACCGGCCGGCACGTCGCGCACCACGAAGGTGCCGTCGTCGTTGCCGAAGCCGCGAATGAAGTCGGGGGAGCCGCCATCGCGGTACCAGACGCCAACGCGCGCGCGGGAGAAGTTCCTGATGGTCGGGGTGCGGCCGCCGTCGGCATCCCAGCCCCACAGCTCCTGGTAGGTGCCGGTCAGCTCGGCGCCAGAGCTGCTGCCCCCGCCTGCGCCGCCTGCCGAGCCACCACCGCTGCCGCCGCCGGTGTTCGTGCCGCCTTCACACTTCCCAGCGACGCAGAGCTGCGCGCCGACGCAGCGATCACAGAGGGCTCCGGCGCTGCCGCAAGCCGAGGTCGCGCCGCCCGTCTCGCAGGTGTCGTTGGCCGAGCAGCAGCCCGAGCAGCTGGCCGGAGTGCACTTCTTCGCCGCAGAGCAGGCGACGGCGCCGACGACGCCGAGGACGAATGAGACCGAGAACGCTGCGAACCGCATGAATGCCCCCATGAAGAGAAACGAGCCGGCGTGCCCGCTAGCACAGCCGGCCTCCGATGGAACGAGGTCAGGGTCTGACGATGCCTGAGACGACGGTGGCCGACGAGATCGGGAAACGGAAGTCGGAGAGATCGCGCTCGATGTTCGTCGACAGTTTGTAGGCCGACAGCGTCACCACGTACGACTGACCGGTGAGCAGCACGTTGGTGGGAAGGGTGAACGAGGTGTCGGTCGGCAGCAGGTAGAACGTGCCAGCGACGCGGCTGGTGGTGCGGCCCGAGCTGAGCTGCAGCTGCTCGACGCGCACGAGGTAGCGGCTGACGGTGCCGAGGGTGGGGGCTGCCCAGGTGAGCGTCGGCGTTCGTGTGACCGCGTTCTGCATCATCGAGAACGGCATGCCATTGAGCTGCACATCCTTCGGAGGCGAGATCGCGGCGCCGACGGGCGAGGCGAGGGCCTGAATCGGAAGGGTCGTCGTGATGCCCGAGAAGTAGCGGCGGGCCTCGCTCGCTCCGCTCATCAGCCGGCTCACGCTGCCGCCGTACTGAATCAACACGGTCGTGCCCCACGAGGCGGGGAAGGGGTTCGGGTAGCTCAGTGGGTTGGGCGGCGTCGCTGTCGAGCCCGCCTGAGGGTACGAGCCCCAGACGAAGGCCAGGCCGTCACTGCCTCGCTCGTGGACCGGCTTCGGGCCCGTCGTGAACTCGATGTTCAGCGTGGGCGTGGTGCCGGGCGTGAAGTCGGCCGAGTACATCGAGAACGAGGGCACGCTGATGTCGAGCGGCGTGCTGCTGGAGGGCGGCGACATGAGCGCGACGGTGGTGGTGTTCGCCTGCGCCGACACCATCGCGACGCTCGAGCCCGTGCCTGCCCCGATCGTGCGGTACTCACCAGCCGAGTTCGACTCCATCTGGGTGATCGTCACGGTGTCGCCCTTCGTCGAGTCGATCATCGGCGTGAACAGCTGCGTCGAGTACAGATCGTAGGGAATACGCCAGTCGAACGCCGACTCGCCGCCGATGGGCGCGTTGCTCGTGTAGAGGCTGAAGGCCTCCATCGCGATGCCGCTGTTCGAGCTGTAGAGGCTCATGAACTGGGTGAGGTCGTCCCAGGGCTGCATGCCCGTCGTCGAGACGGTGAGCGTGGTGCCGGTGCCGGCCATCGCACCGTCGACACGCCCCAGCGACTCGTAGTCGAGGGAGACGCGGCGCTCGCTGGTCTTGAACCACGTGGTGCCGAGCTTCAGGAAGTAGGGGCCGCTCGGCACGTTGGTGAGCGTGAAGCTGCTGTCGGCGCGTACCGCCGCCACGATGGTGGTGATGATGCCGCCGTCTTCTCCGATCAGCAGAGCCGAGGGTGGGTTGGCGCCGAACTGACAGGGACGCGTGCCGCCGTCGCCGTCGGTGGCGAAGGTCTGGGTGCAGGTCCCTTCGACGTCGTTGGGGTTGATCGTGCCGCCACCCGAGCCTCCGCCGGTTCCCGAGGCGCCGCCGCCCGAGTTGCTGCCACCGCCGGTTCCTGAGGTGCCTCCGCCGGTGCCGCTCGAGCCGCCGCCCGAGTTCATGCCGGCCGCGCAGGTGCCCGTGGTGGCGACGCACAGCTCGGTGGCGCCACACGCCTTGCAGGTGTTGCCGCCCCGTCCGCACGCGCTCGAGGCGTTGCCGGCGAGGCACTGGCCGAGATCGGAGCAGCACCCGTTGCAGCTGTTCGCACTGCACTTGCTCGTGGGCTTGCACGCCGAGAGCGACGCCGCCGCGCACGACAACGAGGCGATGAACAGCAGCGAATGAACTTTCGACATGAACGGCCCCCGGGCTTCCCCGTCCGGCCGACGAGGCGAAGGGCACGTAGCCGAGGTGTCACGGTCGATTCAAGGCGCGCACGCTGGTAAGGCCCGCTGCGCTTTGAGCCTCGTCATCGTCCAGAAGCTGTCGCTGTCGTACGGAAAGAAGGCCCTCTTCGAGGACGCCGCGTTGACGATCGGGCCCACCGATCGCATCGGCCTCGTCGGCGCGAACGGAACGGGGAAGTCGACCTTCCTCAAGATTCTCGTGGGGCAGGTGCACGCGGACGAGGGCTCCATCACCTTCCGACGCAACGCGCGGGTGGGCTACCTCGCGCAGGAGCTGCAGACGCTCGCCGAAGGGCCGCTCGTCGACGCGGTGCTCTCATCGGTCCCCGGCCGGGACTCGCTCGATGAGCGGCTCGCCGTGACCGAGCGGTTGTTGTCGGAGGCGACCGAGGAGGCCGAGCAGCTCGAGCTCGCTGCGACGCTGGCCGAGCTCCACGAGGAGCGAGATCACTTCGAGGAGCACTACGGCAAACACCGCGCCGAGAGCATTCTGCTGGGCCTGGGCTTTCAGTTGTCAGAGCTGACGAAGCCGACGGCGCAGTTCTCGGGTGGCTGGCGCATGCGCGCGGCGTTGGCAGGGCTGCTGTTGCAGGATCCAGACTTGCTGCTGCTCGACGAGCCGACGAACCATCTCGACCTGCCGACGCTGGCCTGGTTCGACGGGTTTCTGAAGCGGTCGCGCAAGGCGATGGTGCTCATCAGCCACGATCGCGAGTTCTTGAATCGGCAGATCAACCGCGTGGTGTCGCTCGAGGTCGAGGGCGTGCGCTCGTGGACGGGCGACTTCGAGGACTATCGGCGGCTGCGGGCGGAAGAGGCCGAGCGGTTGCTGGCCTCGCAGCAGAAGATCGAGGCGAAGCGCGCGCAGCTGCAGGCGTTCGTCGATCGTTTCAAGGCGAAGGCGAGCAAGGCCGCGCAGGCGCAGTCGAAGATGAAGCAGCTCGCGAAGATGGAGACGGTGGAGGTGCACCGCGACCGCGCGACGGTTGGCTTCACGTTCCCGCCGACCAGCCCTCCCGGCCGTGACGTGGTGAAGCTGTCGGGCATCAAGAAGGCGTTCGGTGAACACGTCGTCTACGACGGGCTCGAGGCACTGTTGCTGCGCGGGCAGCGCGTGGCGGTGACGGGGCTCAACGGCGCGGGCAAGACGACGCTACTGAAGCTGCTGACGGGTGAGCTCGAGGCCGACGCGGGCACGGTGACGCTCGGGCACAACGCGCAGCTCGGGTACTACGCGCAGCACCACGCCGACACGCTCGAGAAGAGCCGCACGATCCTCGAAGAGATCATGGAGCTCGTGCCCGACAAGCCGCAGTCGTACGTGCGCAGCGTGCTCGGCGCGTTCCTGTTCTCGGGCGACGACGTCGACAAGAAGATCGGCGTGCTCTCGGGTGGAGAGCGGGCGCGTGTCGCGCTGGCGCGGTTGCTCGTGAAGCCGGCGAACCTGTTGGTGATGGACGAGCCGACGAACCACCTCGATCTCGACTCGTCGGAGGCGCTCATCGAGGCGCTCGAGGACTACGACGGCACGTTGAT
Organism: Archangium gephyra; assembly: GCA_943370055.1. Taxonomy (GTDB): domain Bacteria; phylum Myxococcota; class Myxococcia; order Myxococcales; family Myxococcaceae; genus Xiheimicrobium; species Xiheimicrobium gephyra_A. Next base: position 112,836 of record CALRPN020000002.1, on the reverse strand, counting down.
CTTCGTGTCGCACAACCGCTCGTTCCTCGACACGCTGGCGACCCACATCTGGGACGTTCGCGATCGAAAGCTGCTGCCGTTCATGGGCTCGATGTCGGAGTACCTGGCGAAGCTCGACGTCGAGGCGAAGGAGCGCGCGGAGTCGGGGGAGCTGAACAGCTCGTCGGCGCCGACCGGCGGTGGAAAGACCTCGAGCGAGAAGGAGCGCAAACGGCTCGAGGCCGAAGCGCGCCAGGAGCGGAGCAAGAAGCTGAACCCGCTCAAGAAGGAGCTGGAGAAGCTCGAGGCGCGCATCGCTCAGCTCGAGGCGGAACAGAAGGTGCGTGAGGCGCAGCTGGCCGATGCCGAGTTCGCGAAGGACTACGGCGCGTCGGGGCCGGTGTTCGCCGCCCATCGTGAGGCCGCACAGGAACTCGAGCAGGCGCTCGCCCGGTGGGAAGTCGTGGGCTCGGAGATCTCAGCGCTGGGTTGATTCAGAACTCTCGCGAGTACCCAAGCTCGCGCTGACTGCGAATGGCCAGAACCAGGACTCGGTTCTTCCCATGGTCGATCGCGTAAAGGGCGAGGTAGCCGCGCGAGCCCCTGCCGATCACCAGCTCCCGTCGGTTCTCTTTGACGGGTCGCCCGATGAACGGGTGCTTTCTCAGCATTCCAAGCGCCTCGGTGATCTCTCGCAGCCGACCAGAGGGGTTGGACACGTCGTGGTCGAGAAGGTGCTCGGCAATCCGATTGAGATCGTCGGCGACGCCATCGTCGTACGCGAGGGTCAGCACGAGAATCACTTGTCCAGTCGACGTGCGACCGGGCGCTTCGTCTTCTTCCCCCGCACTTTGGCGAGGACCCACTGGTTCACTTCGTCCGCGGGAATCGCCTTGCCGGTGCGCTCGTACTCAGCCCAGCGGTCGTCGGCGACACGGTGGAACTCCGCCTCGGCTTCGGCTTGCTGAACGGTCTTTGCCAGCGCGTCGACCATGAAGGCGTGCGGAGACTTGCCCTCTCGTTCGGCGGCCGTCGCGATACGCGCCCGGAGTTCTTTGTCGAGACGAATGGTGGTCGTCATGCGATTGGACTGTAGCACAAGTGTGCTGCACGGAGGCGCCATGGACTCGTTCGAGCTGTTCGCCGTCGCCAGTGCCGACCTCTTTGAGTGCGCGCAGACCGTCGGCGCGGCGCTTGGTGTCGAACTCCGTCGCGAACCGTCGAGTTCTTCAGGCGGCTGGTGGTACGTCGCGCAAGTCAGCCATGTCTCGCTGATGCTCCGGCCCAACGAGCACGCGGCACGCTCGTTTCTGTTTCACGAGTTCAGGGAGCACCCGGTTCTGCTGCTCGCTTCCGGAGACGACCTGAGTTCGTTTCATCGCGTGAACTGCTCGAACCGTCGAACTGACGGTCACCGATCGTCGATGATCGCGCGAACCGCCTGCAACGCGGGAATTCCCGTCACGCCGCCGCCTCCGTGCGTGGCCGACGACGCCTGATACAGCCCGCGAATCGGCGTTCGAAAATCAGCGAACCCCGGAGCAGGGCGCATGTGGAACAGCTGCGAGACCGACAGCTCTCCGTGAAAGATGTTGCCGCCGATGAGGCCGTAGTCGCGCTCCATCTCGTGCGGGCCGATCACCTGGCGATGCAGGATCGACGACGTGAACCCGGGCGCGACCGCTTCGACCCGTGCGATCACCCGGTCGGCGTAGGCGCTCAGCTCGGCGTCGTTGGGGTTCTTCGCCCACGTGCTTGGCACCCATTGGGTGAACATCGAGATGACGTGCTTCCCCTCGGGCGCGAGCGTCTTGTCGAACACCGATGGAATGCAGATGTCGGCGAACGGCTTTCGAGCCGCAGTTCCACTCACCGCGTCCTGGAACGACGCTTCGAGATCGTCGAGCGACTCCGCGAGCACGATCGTCCCGCCGTGCACCTCGGGGTCGAAGCCCTTCTTCGCGGTGAACTCGGGCAACCGATCGACCGCGACGTTCACCTTCACCGTGCCCGAGCGTGACTTCCACCGCTCCATCGACTGCACGAACTCGGCCGGCAGGTGCTTTCGCTCGAGCAACTTCAAGAACGCGAGCTGCGGGTGACACGTCAGCACCACGGTGTCGGCGTCGAACTCGTCTCCGTTCGTGAGCGCGACCCCGACCGCGCGGCCGTCTTTCACGACCACTCGATCGACTGGAGCCTCGGTCTTCACGACGACGCCCAGCGCCTCACACGCCTTGCGCATCGCCTGCGTCACCGCGCCCATGCCGCCCTCAGGAAAGCCCCACGCGCCCGACGGAGCGCCCTGGCCGATGTCTCCGAGCTTGTGGTGCGCCATGACGTACGCCGTGCCGGGACTGCGCGGCCCCGCCCACGTGCCGATCACACCCGACACCGCCATCACGCCACGCACGCGTGGATGCTCGAACCAGTCCTCCAGCACGTCGGCCACTGAAGAGGTGAGCAACCGCGTCACGTCGCCCACCTGCTGAACGTTCAACCCGCGCAGCCGCCACGCGAGCGATGCCAGCTCGAGCAAGTCTCCTGGCGCCTTCGAGCCCACCTTGGGCGGCACCGTGCTCAAGAGCGGCCCCAGCACGCCGGCGAGCGAGCCCAGCCACGCGTCCCACTTCTCCATCGCGTCGGCGTCGGCCTTCGAGAACTTCGAGAGCTCGGCATGCCGTCGCTTCGAATCGGCAGGCAGCTGGAGCGCCGTTCCATCGACGGCGGGCGCGAAGTACCCGTGCTGCGGAAAGACCTTGTACCCGTGACGCTCGAGCTCGAGCTCCTTCACGATCGTCGGAGGCAACAGGCTCACCACGTACGACAGCGCCGTCACCTTGAAGTCGGGGCCGAAGGGCGTCTCGGTGATCGCGGCTCCGCCGACGACGGGCTTCTTCTCGAGCACGCACACCTTGAAGCCGCGCTTCGCGAGCAGGCCTGCGGTGACGAGCCCGTTGTGCCCGCCACCGACCACCACCACGTCGAACCGATGCGCGACCGCCATGGCGCGACGGCCTACCACGCACCAAAGACGACGGCCGGTCCCCCGTGAGGAGAACCGGCCGCGTCACTTCACGTCACTGAAACTCAGGCCCGGATTTCGGGGTTCGCCGCGTCGGGCGCCTTCGGAGCCAGGCCGAAGGGCGACTTCTCGAGCACGGTGTCGAGCACTTCGTCGATCTTCGAGACGAAGAAGAACTGCAGCTCGTTGCGAACGACCTCAGGCACGTCGATGAGGTCCTTCTTGTTCTTCTCGCACATCACGACGCGCTTGATGCCTGCGCGGTGAGCGCCGAGCACCTTCTCGCGAATGCCGCCGACCGGGCCGACGATGCCGCGCAGGGTGATCTCACCGGTCATCGCGGTGTCGGCGCGCACGGGAATGCCCGTGTAGAGCGACGTCATGGCCGAGATGATCGCGATGCCGGCCGAGGGGCCGTCCTTCGGGGTGGCGCCGTCGGGGAAGTGGAGGTGCATGTCCACCTTCTCGAACGAGCCCGCGTTGAGTCCCATGCGCTCTGCGTTGGCGCGCAGCCACGAGAACGCCGTGGTCGCCGACTCCTTCATCACGTCGCCGAGCTGACCGGTGAGGGTGATCGACCCCTTGCCCGGCATCTTGGTGGCTTCGATGAAGAGGATGTCTCCGAAGCCCAGCGGCGTGTAGTACAGGCCGACCGACACGCCCTGCTGCGACACGCGCTCTGCGACGTTCAGCTCGTGACGCTTGGGCCCGAGGATCGTCTCTGCGCGGCTCGCGTCGATGGTCTGCTTCTCCATCTTGCCCGAGGCGACGTCGACGGCGACGGCACGCGCGAGCTCGGCGATGCGACGCTCGAGGTTACGAACGCCCGGCTCGATCGCGTAGCTCGTGATCACCTTGTCGAGACCGTCCTTGGTGAGCTCGAACTGCTCGGCCGTGATGCCGTGATCCCTGACCTGCTTGGGGATCAGGTGATTGCGCGCGATGTGCTCCTTCTCGATGAACGTGTACGAGCTCATCTCGATGATCTCCATGCGGTCGCGGAGCGGCGCAGGGATCGTGTCGAGCCGGTTGGCGGTCGCGATGAACATGACCTTCGAGAGATCGAACGGCACGTCGAGGTAGTGATCCGAGAACGTGTGGTTCTGTTCCGGGTCGAGCACCTCGAGGAGCGCGGCCGACGGGTCGCCACGGAAGTCGGCGCCGAGCTTGTCGATCTCGTCGAGCAGCATGAGCGGGTTGCGTGTGCCGGCCTTCTTCATCTGCTGAATGAACCGGCCGGGCAGGGCGCCCACGTACGTGCGGCGGTGACCGCGCACTTCGGCTTCGTCACGCACGCCACCGAGGGCGAGGCGCACGAACTTGCGGCCGACGGCCTTGGCGATGGACTGACCGAGCGAGGTCTTACCGACACCCGGCGGCCCCACCAGGCAGAGGATCGGGCCCTTCATGTCGTTCTTCAGCTTTCGAACGGCCAGGTACTCGAGCATGCGCTTCTTCACGCGCTCGATGCCGTAGTGGTCGAACTCGAGCTGCTTGCGGGCGTTCTCGATGTCGAGGTTGTCCTCGGTCATCTTGTTCCACGGCAGATCGGCGATCCAATCGAGGTAGGTGCGCGCGACGGTGTACTCGCTCGACGCCGCGGGAATCGTCTTGAGGCGGTTGAGCTCTTTGTTCGCGACCTTCTCGACCTCGGGTGGCAGCTGCGCGTTCTTGATGCGCGTGGCCAGCTCGTCGAGCTCCTCTTCGTCCTCGCCGATCTCGCCGAGCTCTTCCTTGATCGCCTTGAGCTGCTGGCGCAGGTAGTACTCGCGCTGCGTCTTCGACATCTCGCCCTTCACGGCGCTGTCGATCTTGTTCGAGAGCTTCAGGATCTCGCGCTTGCGGTTGAGCAGCTCGAGCACGAGCTTCATGCGGGCCTTGAGGTCCACGGTCTCGAGCACCGCCTGCTTCTCTTCGATGGGCACGTCGACGTTCGCCGCGATGAGATCGGCGAGGTGGCCGGGGTGCGTGATCGACTCGACGAGCTCGGTGGCCGCGGCGGGCAGCTCGGGCATCATCTCGATCACTTCACGCGCGAGCTTCTTGAGGTTGATCGTCAGCGCCTCGATCTCGACGTTGTCGGAAGGCGTCTTGTCCTCGACGGGCTCGATGCGGGCCTTGAGGTACGGAGACTCCTGCACGAGCTCGAGCACGCGGAAGCGCGCGAGGCCCTGCACGACGAGCGAGTAGTTGTCCTCGCCCATCTTGAGCAGCTTCACGATTCGGGCGACCGTGCCCATGTTGTAGAGATCGCTCGCGCCCGGATCTTCTTCTTCAGCCTTGCGCTGGGTGACGACGCCGATCACCTGGTCGTCACGAACCGCGTCCTTGATCAGCGCAATCGTCTTCTGGCGGCCCACGGCGAGAGGCAGCACGCCGCCGGGGAAGAAGACCGAGTTGCGGAGCGGGAGGATGGGCAGCACCGCCGGGATGTCGTCTTTGTTGATGGTGCCCGGAGGCTGCATCGCGGCCGGCATCGTCTGGGCGCCGGCTCCCTTCTTCTTGTCGTCGGACATTGATTGCTTCTTTCAGGGGTCGGGACTGCGAGAGGGCGCTGGCCTCCTGTGCGAGGACGTCAGCGGGTGAGTGAAGGGTAGCAATCGTTTTCGCTGCGGCAATGGTCACGAGTGAAAAAAGGACCATTCGACCGGTGCGAAGGCCCCGAATTCGACCTGGGCGGCTGCAACGGGCACAATCGGCCATTGGCTTCCCCCATGAGCACACCGAACCGAAGACACGTCTGGGCCGTGGTGATCGCCTTCCTCGCGAGCTGCGAAGGCTGCTTCGGCTGCAAGACGTCACCGCTCGACCAGACGGGCAGCACCCTGCCACGCACGTGCAAGGCCGAAGCGCCGCTGATCGAGCCGCAGAAGCTCGACATCTTGTTCGTCATCGACAACTCGAACTCGATGCGTGAGGAGCAGGAGGCCGTCGCCCGCGAGCTCACCGCCTTCGTCGACGAGATCAAGAAGGCCGGCGGCGTTCGCCAGGACTTCAACGTCGGCGTGATCACGACCTCGGTGTACCAACACAGCTCGCAGAACGGCGTCGTCTTCTTCCGGGAATACCCGACGCAGTCCGGGCGGTTGCAGCCGGTTCCTGATCGGAGCGCCGATGGCGGAGTGCTGCTGGGAACGGGAACGGAGCGGGTCCTCACGGGCGAAGATCCCAACCTGGTCGACAAGTTCTCCCGCCTCGTTCAGCAGGGCGTCGCGGGCTCGGGGCAGGAGACGCCGTTCGAAGCGGTGCGCCTCGCGCTGCTGAGCGATCTCATCAAGAAGCCGCTCGCCGAGGGTGGAAACGGAGGCTTCTTGCGTGACGGCGCACGCCTGCTCGTGGTCGTGCTCACCGACGAAGACGACTGCAGCGAGACCGTGCGCCCGTCGCGGGTGAAGGTCTCTGACAACCCTGCCGTCGCCGACTGCACCGACCAGGCGAACAGCCTCGGCACCGTGAACGAGTATCACCGCCTGTTCAGCCAGGAGCTCAAGAACAGCGACGGCCTCCCCAAGGAGGTCATCTGGACGGCGATCGCTCCGGTCGCTCGCGCGAACAAGGCGGCGATGTCGCTCGTCGACAACGGCCAGGTGCGCAACACCGACTGCCCGACCTCGAACCAGGGCGGCTTCCGGCAGCGGCAGATGGCCGAGGCGTTCGACTCCACGCTGATCAACCTCGACTCGATCTGCCGCGACTCCTTCCGACAGACCCTGATCACCATCGCCGAGCTCGCGTCCGTGAGTCAGACCATCGAGGTGAAGAACGCGCCTGATCCGAAGATGCTGCAGTTCAGCATCACGCGGAAAGCCGGCGAGCTCATTCAGTGCACGCAGCTCAACGGCGGCATCGAGAGCGTCACGCAGGTCGAGGCGAGCGGAAACACCCGCATCCGCTTCGGGTCACAGTGCAAACGCAGGGCAGACGACGTCGGCATCGGCATCAAGCTGCTCTGCGCCTTCTGATTCCCGATCAGGAAACAGGCCCAAACCCCAGTCGCCACACGGGTTTTGGCGGTCGTTCTGATCGGAAATAACAAAGTAAATCCAATAACTTGCGCGATCGGAGGGCTCAGGCACCCTCCGCGGCCATGTTCGCCTCCACGACCCAGACCGCGACGTTCTTCTTCGTGCCCGATGTCACCCGCGCCTCGAACCGCAGCACCACGCAAGCGGCTCCAGTTCCGCCGACGACGACCGCACCGGTTCGCCTCACCTGGGTCGTGCAGTGATCAGCTGGCGCCGGAGTGATCAGCTCTTTCACTTCTGCGCCGCGTTGTTGGTGGCGTGTTCGTCGCCGACGATGCCCGAGCCAGAGTTCGACGCAGGCGCGCCTGATCCCTGTGATGTCGACGGCGGCCTCTGCTCCGGGCTCACCCGAACGAAGTGCCGCGTCGATCGGTTGCTCTCGCAAGCCTCGTCGTGCGGCGTCGTCGAAGACTGCACGGCGTATCGGTTTCCGCCGAACTGTCTCGAGTACGGCCGCTGCCCGAGCGTCGCCGTGAACTTCGGTCAGGAGGCGTCGTTCTCACTCGCCGCGTCTCGCGAATTGAACACGCTCTGTGGCGGCACGACCTGCCGGCCGACGACGACCTGCAGCGAGACGCGAACACCGACCGTCGCCTGTGTGAGCGGCCGCTGCGTGCTGACGTTCCCGGCGGTCGGCGATGCTGGCGTGCGTGACGGCGGGCCCTGATCAGTCGTCTGCGATCGACCGAACCCGACGTAGGGTCCGGCGCCTATGCGTTCGATGCGATTCGCGCTCCTCGCCGTGCTCGCGGTCAGCTGTGCCACCACGCCTCCTGTGAAAGAGGAGACGAAGCCGGCCGAGCCCGTGCTCAAGCCGCTGCCGAAGCTCACCTCGCCGGGCGTTCGTCTTCCTTCGGGCGCCAGACCGCTCGGTTATCAGCTCGAGCTCACCGTCGTTCCCGGTCAGGAGCGGTTCTCGGGCCGCATCACCGCGAAGGTGGAGATCAGCGCTCCGCTCGAGGTGCTGTGGCTGAACGCGACCGAGCTCACCCTCGAACCGACGACCCTGCTGACGGAGCACGGCCAGCGCACGGCCGAGCCGATGATCGTCGACGGCCACTTCGTCGCGCTCGTGCCTCGCTGTGAGGTGAAGCAGACCACCTGCCTGCTCTCTCCAGGCACCCAGGACGTCACGCTCGCCTTCAGCGGTGTGCTCTCGAAGAAGGACACCGACGGCCTGTTCCAGTCGAAGGAAGGCGACGAGTGGTACGCGTACACGAGCTTCGAGCCCATCGATGCGCGCCGCGCCTTCCCGAACTTCGACGAGCCGCAGTTCAAGGTGCCCTGGGAGATCTCGCTGATCGTGAAGGCCGAGCACGTCGCGCTCGCGAACACGCCGCAGCTGTCGGAGGAGAAGCTCGAGAACGGCCTCAAGAAGGTGCGCTTCGCGAAGTCGTTGCCGCTGCCGAGCTATCTCGTCGCCGTCGCGGCCGGGGCGTTCGAGTTCGTCGATGGTGGCCTGCACGGAGAGAAGAAGACGCCGGTACGCATCGTGGTGCCTAAGGGGAAGAAGGCCGAAGCCGCCTGGGCCGCGGAGTCGACGGGTATCATCCTCGAGCGGCTCGAGGCGTGGTTCGGTCGGCCGTACCCCTACGAGAAGCTCGATCAGATCTCGGTGCCCGCGAACATCGGCGCGATGGAGAACCCGGGCCTCGTCACCTACGGGCACCAGATCATCCTCTCGAAGCCCGAGGTCGACACGCCGGGCCGTCAGCGCGGCTTCGCCGGCACCTGCACGCACGAGCTCGCGCATCAGTGGTTCGGTGACCTCGTCACCATGGCGTGGTGGGACGATCTCTGGCTCAACGAAGCGTTCGCCACGTGGATGACGCCGCGAATTCTCGAGGCGTGGCAGCCGACGTGGGCGCAAGACGTGGGGCAGGTGAACCGTCGCCACGGCGCCATCGGCAGCGACTCGCTCGTGAACGCGCGCCAGATTCGTCAGCCGATCGCCTCGAACGACGACATCGCCAACGCCTTCGACGGCATCACCTACGGCAAGGGCGCGTCGGTCATCGGCATGTTCGAGGCGTACGTGGGCCGTGAGACGTTCCAGAAGGGCGTGCGCGCGTACCTCGAGAAGCACGCGTGGAAGAACGCGACCGCGACCGACTTTCTCTCGGCGATCGGCGACGCGAGCGGGAAGGACGTGGCCACGCCGTTCCACACCTTCCTCGATCAACCCGGAGCGCCCAGCATCGCCTTCGCGCTCTCGTGCCCGAAGAAGGGAACGCCGAGCCTCGCCCTCTCGCAGCGCCGCGCGTTGCCGGTGGGCTCGAAGGGCGACGGCGCGAAGACGTGGAAGGTGCCGGTCTGCATTCGCTGGTCGGTGAAGGGCGTGGAGGCGAAGGCGTGCACGCTGCTCGAGGGCGCTCAGGGCACGATGGAGCTGACCGGCGCGAAGGCCTGCCCCGATTGGGTGCTGCCGAACGATCGCTACGACGGCTACTACCGCGCGAGCCTCTCGGGGCCGCTCTCGCTGGTCGACGTCTACAAGAAGGGTGGCGCGAAGCTGTCGGTGCCAGAGCGCATCGGGCTGCTCGGCGATGTCTCGGCCCTCGTCCGCTCAGGTGACGTCGATGCCAGCGCGATGCTCGAGCTCGCCGAGATCGTCTCGAAGGAGACCGATCGCCACCTCTTCGGCTACGCGCTCGGGTTCTCGACGATCGCCGGCAACGATCTGCTGCCCGAGGCGTTGCGGCCGAAGCACGAGGCGTTCGTGCGTGCGCTCTTCACGAAGCGCTTCGAGGCGCTGGGGTTCGCGCCGAAGCCGGGTGAAGACGAAGACACGCGACTGCTCAGGCCTCAGCTGATCGGCACGCTGGGCTGGCACGGCAAGGATCCGAAGGTGCTCGCGCAGGCGCGCTCCCTGGCCGAGCAGTGGCTCACCGATCGCAAAGCCATTCATCCCGATGTGCTCGACGTGGTGCTCTCGCTCGGCGGTGGCTTCGCCGACGCGGCGTTGCACGAGAAGCTCCTCGCCGCTGCGAAGGTCGAGAAGGATCGCGCCGATCGCGGCCGGTTGCTCGGTGCGCTGGCGGACTCTCACGATCGAACGCTGGTGCAGGCCCAGCTGCCGCTCGCGATCACCGAGACGTTCGAGATGCGCGAGGCCATGCGGCTGATCTGGGGCGCAGCCAACGACTTCCGCACCCGCGATCTCGCGCTCTCGTTCGTTCAGTCGAACTGGGACGCGATGATCAACCGGCTCCCCAAAGACGGTGGCGCCGGGCTCGTGTGGCTGGCGGCGGGCCTGTGTGCCGAGAAGGAGCGTGATGCTGCGCAGGCCTTCTTCGATGGGCGCTCCACCAAGTACCTCGGCGGGCCGCGCAACTTCGCGATCGCGATGGAGGGCATCGACCTGTGCATCGCCTGGCGTGCCCGCCACACCGCGTCGACCGTCGCGTTCTTCGAGAAGCGGAAGTGAACGACGCGGCGGCTCGTGCGCTGCGCCGGTTCCTCGCGCTCACCGAGACGACGCTCGAGTCGCATGTCGCCGACCGCGCCGTGACGCTGCATTGCCTGGCTTCACACGCTCCCGACTTCTTCGAGGCGCACCAGCTGCAGCCGAAGCTGGACGAAGCGCTCGAGCGGCTCTCGACGATCCCTCCGACGTTCCCACCCGACCTCGCGTGGGAGGTCGTGATGGCTCGGCTCGACGCGCTCTATTTCCGCGCGCTCTACGGCCTGCCCAACCCCGAGCTGCCTGCCGATGACGTGCGAGCCGTGTGTGCGCGCATCACCGGGGAGTCACTGATCACCGGGTGGCTGGTGTCGGAGCTGGCGGGTGCGCTGGGGGTCGAGGTGGAGGTGCCTGATGCCTCGAGCCTGACCGGAGGAGAGCGCACCTACTGGCGCACGCACCAGGTGCTGTTGTGGACCTGCTACCTGCGCGACCCGCTCGACGTCGAGATGGCGAAGGAGGCGCTCGATGAGCTCGCACGCACGTTGCCGATGCGGCTGCTCTTCTCGCAGTGGGATCCGGCGGCAGAGGCGATCTTCTGTCTGCAGGCTGGAGGTCGTCAGGTCGCGGCCGAACACCTCGAGCTGTTGCTTCGTCAGCAACGACCCGATGGGCACTTCAGAGATGCCGAAGACGCGAACGAGCGAGAGGCCGCTCACTGCACCGCGGTGTGTCTGATCGCGTTGGCTCGCGTCTAGAAGCAGCGCTGAAGGCCGGGCAGGCAGAACGACAGGCTCCCGCAGGCGCGACACATGCCGCCGCCGATGCCACACATCGAGTTGGCCGTTCCAGGCTGGCAGGTGCCGCCAGGGTCGCAACACCCGGAGGTGCAGGTGAGCAGGCCGCAGGGCAGGGCGAGGCCACCGCCGACGGGAATGCCGCCGCCAGTGCCTGACGAGCCGCCGCCAGTACCCGCGCTTCCGCCGCCAGTGCCGCTCACGCACGACCCCGACATGCAGATGTCCGTTCCAGTGCAGGTCGTGCAGGTATTGCCGCCCGAGCCGCACTTCATCGCCGACGGCGTCTGCACGCACATGGTGCCGTCGCAGCAGCCACCGCAGTTGGCCGGGCCGCACGTCGTCGCAGTGACACAGGCTCCGGCGAAGCAGCTCTGGCCGATGCCGCACGTCTGGCACACGCCTGCGTCAGTGCCGCACGCGAGGTTCGAGTTGCCAGGCGAGCAGATGCCGCCATCGAGCAGACAGCCCGGGCAGGCGAAGGTGATGCACTGGCCCATCGTGTTGCAGGCCTTGTTCTGCGCCTGACAGTTCTGACACGCCGAGCCGCCGATGCCGCAGGCCGTGAAGGTGTTGCCGCCGCGGCACACGCCGTTGTCACAGCAGCCGTTGCAGTTCGCGCAGAGTGGCGCGTTGCCTCCAGCCGCGTTCCCGCCAGCTGCGCTTCCTCCCGCCGTCGCGCTGCCTCCGCCCGCCGAGCCACCGACACACACACCCGCGGTACACGCCTGGGTCGGCATGCAGGTGGCGCAGGTTCGGCCATCGCTGCCACAGGCGAAGCCCTGCGTCCCCATCTGGCACTCGTCGTTGGCGTCACAGCAGCCGGCACAGTTCGAACGCAGGCACTTCTTCGTCGTCATGCCGCACGAAGGAGACACTGCAGCCACGACACCGATGGCGAGACCGACGAGGAACGCGCGTCCGTTCATGGCGGCGCTGGCTAGCACACCTGGCGAGCCCGCGTGCAGTGGGGCTGGACTCGGGTTTTCAGCTTTGCGTCAGCGAGTGCAGCTGGCCCTTCGCTTTGTCGACGTCGGTCTCGTGCTTGAGCACGAGGTTCAGCGTCTGGGCGAGCAGGTCGGGTGACAGCACGTCGGCGTTGAGCAGCGCGAGCGCCTGCGCCCAGTCGAGCGTCTCCGAGATCGACGGAGCCTTCTTCAGCTCGAGCCCGCGCAGCTTGCTCACCGCGTCGACGACCGAGGTCGCGAGCCGTTCCGAGATGCCCGGAAGGCGGCGGCGAACGATGGCCAGCTCACGCTCTTTCGTGGGGAAGTCGATGGCGAGGTGCAGGCACCGGCGCTTGAGCGCGTCGGAGAGCTCGCGGGCGTTGTTCGAGGTGAGCACCACGCGCGGAATGTGCTTCGCAGTGATGGTGCCCAGCTCGGGAACCGTGACGGCGTTCTCGGCCAGCACCTCGAGCAGAAACGCCTCGAACTCGGGGTCGGCCTTGTCGATCTCGTCGATCAGCAGCACGCACGGCTGGTCCGAGGTGAGCGACTTGAGGATCGGTCTGGGCAACAGAAAGCGGCGCGAGAAGAAGACGCTGTCACTCGCGGCCACCCGATCGGCGGCCTCTTCGAGCGACGTCGCGCCCGTCATCAGCTCGCCGATCTTGTCCTTGAGCAGCTGGGTGTAGAGCAGCTGTTTCGCGTACTCCCACTCGTAGAGCGCCTTGGCTTCGTCGAGCCCCTCGTAGCATTGCAGCCGAATGAGCTCGCGCCCCAGCGACTGCGAGAGCGCCCGCGCGAACTCGGTCTTGCCCACGCCCGCCGGCCCCTCGATCAGCACCGGCTTCTCGAGCCGATCCATCAGGAACGCGACGGTCGAGATGGCCTTCGACGGCAGATAGCCAACCTGCTCGAGGCGGGCGGACGCGTCATCGACGGACTGGAACGAGCTCGGCATCGCGCTGCTTGTAGCGACAACGGAACCTTCCGTCAGTGGATACCGCGTGGGCCGTCTCGACCTCATGCCGCAGCCGCCCCGCATCAGGCTTCGTGTCGAACGACGTCGGCATGACACGAATGCCGGGGCAGCTTCGCCACGGGGCCTCAGGAAAGCCCCATGTGCGGGAAGGGTGAAGCGATGGAAAGCACAGTGAAATCAGCGATCTCGCTTCCCCTGCCGCAGGGCACGTCACCTGCAGTTGCACATGGTCATCAACGACGGGGTGTCACGGTCATGGTTGCGGTCACAAAGGTGCTCAGCGTGGTGTTGATGGTGCTCGTTCCCGGCGGGTTGTTGATCGCTGCCGCGTACGTGCTCGCGCGCCTGGTGACGCAGCAGATGAAGCTCGAGCAGGGGCCCCAGGGACAGCGGCTCGCCCGCGCCGTGGCCACCGTGCGCTGGAGCGACGTCATGCGCGAGACCCGTAAGCTCTGGTGATCGGGCATTCCGCCGTTCGCAGCAGTGGCCAGCGCCCAGCGCCTTGAGTATTGGCGTGGGGCGTTTCCTCTCAAACGGACAGGGAAGACATGACGACGTTCTCTCGGTGGTTCCTCGCGGCAGCGCTGGTCGTGCTGGCTTTGGCCTGCGGCCCGGCTCCCACGTCGTCAGCGCAGGTCTGCGACAAGAACGCGCAGGTCGATCAGACCGCGAAGGTTGGCGACTGCACGCGCATTCCGCCCGGCAACCTCTTTGGTGAGCGGAGCACCTGCGTCGCCTCTGCGGACAAGTGCTCGGCGGCAGACCGCACCCTGCTGCTCGACGTGCTCACCTGCGCCGAGAAGCTGCCGGTCTGCGTCGAGGCCTCGAAGGAGGCGTGGGTGGGCGCTCGCACGGGCTGCGTCATGCGCCTCTCGGGCGTCTCTCAAGCCTGCAAAGACGCGTACGCGGGGGTCCTGCCCGACCCGAGCGGCATCTTCGACGCTGGCGTTCCCGACGCCGGCCCGATGCCGATCAACGACGGTGGCAACGCACTCGATCTCGTCGTGGTCGCCGACGAGACCTCGTTCGCCTTCGCGTGGACGACGCTCCAGGGCGGCAACAACGTCACCCGCTGGGCCTTCATCGGCACCTCGGACGCCGGCGTGCGTGACGAGCCCTTCTTCAACGCCATGACGTCGCGCCGCGACTTCATCCTCGAGGTCGACGCTGGCGCCGACGCCGGCACGACGAACTTCTACCGACGCTGGTTCATGATCGGCGAAGCCGTCGACACCAAGCCTGCCTTCGGAACGCCTGATGCCGGTGGCGGCGCTTCAGACGCCGGCGCGATGTGCGTGGGCCCGCTCGACTGCGCGACCGATCGTGTCTGCGATCTCGGCCAGTGCAAGGTGCAGACGTGCCAGCCCGGAGGGCCGCTCACGTGCCCGAACTCGTACCAGTGCTTCCCCAACGGCACCTGCAACCGCACCGCCTTCGACGCGGGCGTCGCCTTCGATGCCGGCTCGGGCAACATGATGGTGGCGACCATTCCGCTGCCGTTCATTTCGAACGACTTCATCGCGATGACGCGCGCTCCGACGCCCGGCGCGCAGGTCTACCTCGGTGGGTTCCCCGGCAAGCGGCCCGACGTGGTGGCCATCGACTCTGCTCGCACCTTCGTGGCGCTGGAGCAGGAAGGTCAGCTCGTCGGCCACAGCAGCTTCCGCCGCGGCCGTGACTTCATCGATGACAGCGCGACGACCTCGTCGATCGACACGGTCGGCAGCCGCGTTCGCGTCGCCTACAACCACGAGAGCAAGACGCTGTACGCCTGTTACATCGTCGGCCGTGGCGTGCGCGTGCGCCGCAGCCTCGACGAGGGCCGCAGCTGGGGTGACCTGGCGTCGACCATCGAGCCGCCTCCTCTCGATGACGGTGGCCTCGGCTCCGTCATCAGCGACTGCGACATCGCGGCGTGGCGTCAGGGCGGTGCCATCATGGTCACCGTGGAAGACGACAAGCTGGTCACCCGCAACGTGACCTCGGGGCTCGACGTCGAAGACGCGGGCCAGCTGGCCTTCGTGTCGGCGGCTCCCGACGCGGGCAACGTGTTCGCGCCGATTCGGCCCACCATCGCGACGCTGCCCTCGGACAGCCAGGTGCACATCGTCTTCACCGCGACCCGTTCGCTCTCGAGCGGCCTCAGCGACACCGAGACCTACGGCGTGTACCGCGACGGCATGGTGGGCACCTTCGGCCAGCCGCAGGCGCTCACGTACACGGGCGTTCCGCCGTTCGGCAGCCCGCTCCCGCAGGACTACGCCACGGTGGCCATCGACCCGAAGACGAAGCGCGCGATCGGCGCCTACGTCAGCCTGCTTCCCGGCAACGAGGCGCTCTCGACGGTGCAGGTCTCGCTGTGGAACGCGCAGCAGCGCCGCTGGGTGACCGGCTCGGATCTCTCGGTCTTCACCCTCGACGTCGACAACCAGACGAAGGTGCTGTTCCCGTTCACCGAGTTCCAGGGCAAGCAGGTCGACGCGTTCTCGCCGACCTTCGCGGCCCTTCCGAACGGCAAGATCTGGCTCTCGATGCTGGTGGGCTCGCGACTGGGCGGAGGCGCCGGCAACGAGTTCAAGTTCTGGGCGGTGCCCTTCGACTTCGATGAGCCGACGCCCGCAGGAACGGTGCGCGGGTGGTTCAAGAAGCCGGCGCGCAAGCTGAGCGACACGCGCGCGTGGGACCCCCGTGGCGGTGGCATTCGCCCCACGGTGACCTCGTTCTCGGCCGACTCGCAGATCAGCTTCTCGGGCGCCTTCACCGAAGGCTTCGGCCAGGCCGGTGAGCAGGAAGGTGGCCGCACCATCTACGTCACCATCCCCTGAGCGGTGAGCGTCGACGACGAGCACAGGTTCGGGCTCGAGCTCGTCGCCGTCGACGCGCGCACCTTCGAGGTGCATCACGCCGGGGCGAGGGTGTTCAGCGTGGCGATGCCGCCCGGTGATCCCGAGTTCGGCACGCTTCGACTCACGCCCCACGATCGCAGCGCCGGCGCCAGGCTGGTCGCGTCGCTCGCGCAGGTGTTGGAGGTCGAAGAACCCTCAGCCGATCCCCAGGCGCCGCTCACGCCGGTCGACGTCGACTTCACGTCGCTGGGGCGAGAGGACGGCGTGGTGCTGACGAAGTGGTTCCTGCGCGTCGACGGGCAGGAGGGCGAGGTGTACTTCAACTTCGATCTCTCCCGGCGCGCGGCAGAGTTCCTCGAGAAGGATCCGGACTGTGCCCAGCCGGTGCTCCGGTCGCTCGCGCGCATGCTGCGTGACGGTGAGCCGACGCTCGAGTCCGACCCACGGTTCTCGCATGGCCCGAGGTTCGAGAACGAGCGGCGGCTGAAGCTCGAGGGCCGGCCGATGCTCTGTCAGCTCTTCGAGAACCAGGCAGTGTTCACCCTGGGCGGCCAGCTGCTTTCCTTCGACTTGAACACCGGCACGCCACACGAGCTCGCGCGGTTCGACGGCCAGCTGAGCGCGCGGTGGTCGCCGAGCGCGAAGTGCTGGGTGCTCGTGGTCGATGGTGCAGAGACCTGGTTGCTGGAGGACGGGCAGCTGACACGGCTCGAGCCGCCGAGCGGGTGTGGAGCCGGCGCGCAGGTGTCTTCTGACCGTCGCTGGCTCGCCTTCGATCGGTGGAGAGACGCCACCAGCCGCCATGGCAGGTTCTCAGAGATCGTCCTGGTCGAGCGTCAGACCGGCAGAACGGTGTCGGCCCTCGACGGAGAGCGCTCGCTTCACGTGGTCGAGTGGAACCCCCGCGGCGTCGTGCTGAGCGTCTTCGAAGGCCGGGAGGCGCGCGCGTCGCGGTTCGTGCTGCTCGATTTCGAGACGGGCCTCTTGTCACCGGCGCAACGCACACCCGTCCAGCAGGTGATCAGCCTCGAGGGCGATCGGGTGCTGCTCCCCGGCGGAGCCACGGTGACGCTGACCACGGCCGAGCGCGCGGTCGTGAAGCCCGAGCACTTCAGCGTCGCCAGCCCCAGGTACCTCGCCTGGAAGCGGTTCGACGCGCTGGTGTTCGTCGACGTCGAGACCGGGCGATTGAGCGCGCCGCTCGAGCGCGACGATCGCCGCACCCTTCAGCTCGTTCCCGGCTTTCGTCACGTCGTGCTTCGTGACGAGCGGACCTGGCTCGTGGCCGACGTGGTGGTCTGACCGTCAGCGCGCCATGCCTGCGGGCGTGTGCGCGTTCACCACGTCAGCAGGCGCCGTCGGCATCTTCTTCGCTCCACCCATGTGCGGACAGGCAGCGGCTTTTCCAGCGCTCATCGCGGCGAGCTGACCGGCAGTGCGCTCCGACTCGGCAGGGCCACCACCGGAGAGACGTGCTCCCGCGCTCGCGAGGCCCGTCGCCGTGAACACCGAGCCCATCGCGTGCCGGGCGATGTTCGCGTCTGACTTCATCTTCAGCGACGCCTGCAGCGCCATCGCCTCGATGACTCCCGACTTCTGGTTCTGCATGCCGGGAGGAATGGTGCCCTGCTGATAGAGCGTGCGCAGATCTTCGACCTTGATGCCGGTCTTGCCCGTCGCCGGATCTTTCTTGCCGAACACCGACAAGAGCCCCGCGAACTCGAGCTGCGCGAAGTTGAGCCCGCGCACCGACGAGTCGACGACGCCTGTGCCGGCCTTCAGATCGCGCCGGTAGTTGTCGCCGATCGCCGCGGCGAACGAGTCGGTCGTCATCACGCCGTTCTGGGCATGCGACACGAGCGCTTCGAACTTCGCCTCGTCGAACTTCCCATTCCTCAAGATCTGCGTGTCAGCCGGGTGGGGGACGATGCCCTCGGGCAGGTTGACGACGTTCATCTGCTGATGCGTGAGGTTGTGAAGAATGTCGGTCGGCTTGTTGCCGATGGTGCCGATGCCCCACGTGGCGGCGCCGAGCGCCTTCGAGCCGCCGAGGTCTTTCACGGCCTTGTTCAGCTCGTCGAGGTTCACCGATCCATCGGGAGCCATCTGCACGCGGCCTTCGTTCACCAGCGCGCGCAGCACGGGACACATCACCTCGGTCTTGCCCGAGCCGGGAGCGATGGCCTGCGCCGCGACGCTCGGCTTTCGGGTCGCTCCGTTTGCCTGCCAACCCGCGGGCGTCGAGGCCGTCGGCGTGGCTGCGGCTGGCGTCGTGGTGCGCGTCTCGTTCGTCGTGCGCGGCGCTGCGATCGTCGGGGCCTTGGGTCCAATCGTGTTCGACATGGTGTGGAGCTCCGGGTCAGACAGCTTTGAGAGAAGCGATGGCCTTCATGAACGAAGCGGCGTTCGAGTCGGTGAGCGCGGCCTGGGGAAGCGTGAGCGTGATGTTGCACTGCCGCCCGCCGTCGACGCGCATGACGAAGTACTGCCGCATGTCGCCCACGTGCGTGGGGAAGTTGTAGGCCAGCACCGCGCCCTTGCCGCCGTCGGTGAACGTCATCGCGCCGTTGGTGAGGTTCTTGATGTTGGCGACGGTCTGCGCGAGCTCGGTCATCGTCTCTGACACCAGCGTCTCGAGCGACACGCCCTGGCGCGCGGCTTTGCTCTGAACCATCAAGCTCGGCTGGGGGCCACTGCCGGGCAGGCCCATGCGAAGCCCGATGGTGACTTCTTCGGTGCGAAAACCGGCGGGTGGATCGAATCCGAAACCTTCGAGCGACATCATGCGTGGGACTCCTCGGCTGGCGGGGGCAACGACCGTGACGGCGGGGTGAGGCCAGTGAACGAACGCATCAGCACGTCGACCACTGGAGTTGGGAGCAGGGCAGCAACTCTCAGGACGAACGAGGCCAGGCGGCCGACGCGGTAGCGGGCGCGCGGAGAGCGTGTGGTTGCGGCGCGGAAGACCACCTGCGCCACTTGCTGCGGGGTGATCTGCGCGAGCGAGAACGTGGCCTGCTGGCGAACGCTCTCCAGCAGCGGCGCCCTCCACGCAGACTGCTCGGCGGCACGCTGGAGTGAATCGACGGCGGTGTCCACGAAGCCCGTGCCGACGACCGAGGGCTCGATGAGGGCAACCTTCACCCCGAAGGGAGCGCACTCCAGGCGCAGCGCATCGGTCATCGCCTCGACCGCATACTTGGTGGCCGAGTACGAGCCGAACCAGGGGAGAGTGACTCTGCCGGCGAGGCTGCCGACGTTGATCACGCGCCCGTGACCACGCCGAACCATCTCGGGCACGAAGGCGCGGGTCACGCGCGCGAGGCCACGCACGTTCACCTCGAACTGCCGGGTGATCAGCTCGTCGCTCGTCTCGGCCATCGGCCCGAGCAGGCCCAGCCCGGCGTTGTTGATGATGACGTCGGGAACGCCGATCTGCTCCTTCGCCAGTCGCACCGACTCGTCGTTCGTCACGTCGAGCGTGAGGCCCGGCCCCTTTCGCTCGGAGGCGTGCACCTGCCAGCCAGCCTTCGTGAAGACCTCGACGAGGGCCCGACCGATTCCGCCACCAGCTCCAGTGATGAGCACCGACTTCATGCTGGCACCCCGACGAGCGCGGAGGCAGTGACCGATTCTTCGAAGCCCAACCACGAGAAGAGCCGGCGAAGCGGTCCGTAGCGGCGGTGGCAGAGCAGGGCGGCGAGGGTGAGGGTCGAGGCCGCTCCACCGATGGGGCCGAGGGTGCGCACCAGCAGACTCGAGAGCGTCGCGAACGCGGGAACACCGACGACGAGCAGCAGCAGAATCGCCACTGACAGCACCGCGGCCGAGGGAGCCCGCTTCGAGGCGCGCAACCACACCACCGACAACCCGACGAGCCAGGGAATCAACACGACGCCCATCGCCATCAGCGTCAGCGCGACGTCGCTCGTCAGCCACGACGCAGCGGTGCTCCACGTCCACCCCGTCAGCGCCTCGCGCGTCGGCGAGAAGAACCGCTGGTAGCCGCTGCCGTCCCACCCGTGAACGAGGATGAAGAACATGCCGAAGTAGCCACCGAGCCAGTGGAGCAACGCGCTGAACGCCCGGCCGCGGCTCGACAACCAGCGCGCCACCGCGAAGCCGAGCAGGCCTTGCGTGATGTTGGTGACGCCGAAGATCGCCACCAGCCAGCCGGGAAGTTCGCGCGTGCCGACGTGCATCGTCTCCCACGAGGGGAAGTTCCACAGCAGCACGAAGCCCGACGGCGCGAAGACGATCGCGAGAAACAGCAGCGTGTGAAACGCGTCGGTGCTGCGAAGCGAGTCGCGTGGTGACTCCTTCTTCACGAGCCCTTTCGCGGCGCTCGCCAACCCCAGACCTGCTCCGATGCCGTACGACCAGAAGACGTCGACCTGAACCATGGCTCCTCCTGGAATGCGTTTCGAAAGTGACGTATCATTTCCGTTATCAAAACAGCAAGTCCAGTTGTCGAAATAGATTCAACATGCTGAAAGCACAGGTCGAAATGGCGCGAGTCAAGACGGAGCAGAAGCGGCGCGAGATTCTGGAGGCCTCCGCGAAGGTCTTCTCGAAGCAGGGTTTTCACGCGGCGACGGTGAGTCAGATCGCGGAAGCGCACGGCATCGGGCTTGGCACGTTCTACCGGTACTTCGACAGCAAGCTCGCCGTGTTTCACGCCGTCATCGACGAGGTGATGGGCGAAGTGGCGAAGGTGCTGGCGCCCGAGAGCGCGACGGCGAGCACGACGGCCGACGAGTACCGCACGCAGGTGATTCGCATCGGGCGTGGGCTGTTCGAGGCGTTCCAGCAGAATCGGTCACTGGCGCGGCTGCTCTTCGTCGAAGCGCCCGGCATCAGCGTCGAGCTCAACGAGAAGCTGCAGGCCACGGTGGCCTTCTTCGGCATCGCGACGCAGGCGTACCTCGACAACGGCGTCACGCGCGGCTTCCTGAAGAAGGACCTCGACACCGAAGTGACGGCGCTGCTGGTGAACTCGATGGTCTTCGAGGGCGTGCGCCAGCTCGCGGCGAAGGAAGATCCCGCCGAGCTCGATCGCTGGACGAAGGCGATCACGGCGATGATGTTCGACGGAATCCGCAGCTGATACGCATTGCAGATGAGACTGTTCTGGTTCGTGGCGGTGCTGAGCATCGCAACGCCCGCGCGCGCTGAAGACGATCGCCTGTTCCGCGGCACGACGTTGCTCGGCGGCTCGTACTACGAGGCCGGCTTCGCGTACGGCTCGGGCGGGCTCATTCATCACCCGGGCGCTGCTCCCGTCTCGCTGACGGGGCTGCGCTTTCAGGAGCGCCACGGCGTGGTGTCGTACGGCATCGTCGCGATTCTCGGCGCGATGGCCATCGTCAACAGCGCGGTCGAGTCCAACACGACGCGCGAGGTCTTCGAGACGAAGGAGTACGTCAACGGCCGGGAGCAGGTCACCTCGCGCACCACCATCACGACCACGACGTACACGGTGGTGAAGACCCAGGAGCAGGTGAACGAAGAGCTGCGGCAGCTCGAAGAAGGGCTGTCGGGTGGCACGTGGCTCGATCTCACGGTCTACAGCGCAGCGCATCTTGGGCTGCAGCGGGGCGCTCCTGGTGGTGGCGGCTTCGACGCGGCGCTGGGCCTCGACGGGGTGCTCGGCTACCTCGGCAGCGATCCGATCGTGCTCGACGTCGGCGTGCAGTTCGCGAGCATCTCGAGCCCGGCGCCCGCTGGCCTCGAGAACAAGGAGCTCACCTACGCGTCGGTCGGCGCCATCGGCCGGCTCCACGTGCCCGTGACGCGCTTCTTCACCGTCACCGCCGAGTTCATTCTGAACTTCTTGTCGCTCGAGTACCTGCTCGACGGCTTCGCCGCGCTCGAAGCTCAGGGCCGGAACGTGACGAGCCCGATCAAGCTGGGCGTTCAGACGGCGTTGACCGACTACGTCTACCTGCGCGCGCAGGGAACGCTGGGCGGGCTTGGCTTCACCAATGGCAAGTTCGGCTTTCAGCTCGAAGCGGGAGTTCGCCTGTGAGGCGCCTCGCACTGCTGGTGCTGGTGTCGGCGACCGCTGAAGCCACCGAGGTCTCGAAACAGCTGAGGGGCCGCTTCGGCGCTGAGCGCTACGCGTTCGTCGGCGCGACCGGGAGCTACACCTTCGGCGTGTCGGGGCCGTCGACCGTCGCGTTCTCGCAGTTCGGAGGCAGCGCCGTGGTGGAGGCGGGCGTCGACAGCGTCGTCACCTCACTTGGAAGTCTGATTGGCCTCGAGGGCGATTTTGCGCTGGGCGTCGCGCGCTCCGAGCTCTCGGCCGACGGCACGCCGCACGATCAACGAGACCCGAGAGAGAACGAGCCACCCGACCCGAAGATCTGGCTGCGGCTGCAGGCTGGGCTCCGCGCGAAGGCGTCGCCCGTTCACCTGATGTTTGGCGACGTCGGCCTGAGAGTGGGGGTCGTGGGTGGTGGCGCGCTCGATGTCGACGGGAGCCGCTCGTTCGAGGTGCCGGCCGTGTGGAACTTCGGCGCTCAAGTGCTGCTGACCGGCGACGGCTTCTCGCTGATGGGCACGTGGGTGTGGGCTCCACCGCAGGGCAAAGAGGCGCTGCTCTCGCGACACGTCACCACGGTTCACGTTGCCGTCGGCCCCGTGATGCTCGGCGCGCGGTGGAGCTTCGACTTGCTCACGATCACGACGGTCAAGGCACCCCAGTCACAGGTGCCGCAGTCGTCGCATGCGCTGGGCGTGTTCGCGGGCATGATCCTCTGAGGCGGGTGCTAGAACTGGCTGATGCGACTGCTGGGCGCGTTGGTGCTGGTGCTGGCGGGCTGTGACGAGTCGTCCTCGGTCGAGAAGTGGGAGTTGGTGATGGGGCAGTCGGGCTTCGCCATCTCCACCCTGCACTTCGACGAGCACAACGTGATGCACGCGGTCAGCGGAAACGGCACCACGCTCCGCCGGCGCGTCGAATGGAATGCCTGGGTGCCGCTGCCGGTGATCACGCGCGTGACAGGCGTGCCCGGCACCACGATTCCCCGTGCGTGGGACGTCAACGGCAACACCTGGTTCGGCAGCGGCGTCATCTATCGAATGGCGAAGGGCGAGAGCGACTGGACGCTCGTGCCCGGCAGCGTCGGCAAGCGGCTCGTGACGGTCGACCCGGCCGGCAACGTCTTCGCGACGGGGCCGAAGGGCAACGAGGTGATGCTCGCGGGAACGACGACGTGGGTGCCGTCACTGCCAGTCACGCGGGTCGACGCGAACGGTCGCGCCTATTCGGTCAACCATCGGCTCGACGGCACGACCGAGGTCGTCGACGAGGCGCTGCTGAACCAGCCGTCGACGCTCTTCGACGCGAAGGGCGACGTGCTCGAGTTCACGAACGATGGCACCACCATGAAGGTCACCCGGCGGCCGTTCGCCTCGACGCAGACCACGGTGCTCGCGTCGTTTCCCATGAAGCCGAAGCTCGAGCTGCTCGGGTGTGGCCTCGAAGGAACGTGTGTCTATTACCTTCAGCCTGCCGTCTTCCGCACACGGTCAGGCGGAGCGCTCGAGCAAGTCGGCGACACCTCGACGACCTCGACCGGAGAGGAGCTGAACTTCTCGGGGTTCGGGTTGTGGGTTGGCGCCGACGGCCGGCTGTACCTGACGGAGGTCTCGGGCCAGACAGTCGCCTCCAGCCGCATCGCTCGCCTTCGGCCGGGTGGAACGTGGTCGACGGGGGTGACGCCATGAGCCGCGCGCTCGTCGGTCTCTCGCTCTGGCTCGCGTTGTCGGCGTGCCCTTCGACGAGCGATCCACGGCCGTTTGGGCTCGAGATGTCGACCGTGACGATCGAACACGGCGGCACGGCAGTGATCGGGTTCCGCATCGCGAGGGCGGACGGCGGCATGCCCCCAGCCCTCACGATCACACCGCCTGGGCTGCTCCGCGCTGAGATGCTGAGCCGGGTTCCCGAAGATGATGCGTGGGCCGGTGGCCTGTTCCTCACCAGCGACTTCGGGACGACGCCTGGCATCTACGTCGTGACGCTCGGCGAGCACACGATCACCGCGACGGTCTCGGAGATTCCTCCTGCGAACAACTCCGTGCGGACGAGCCGGCGCAGCACCGTCGCGCAGCTCGATCACCCGTACGTCGGCGTTGGCCAGCTCTCGGTGCTGACCGAGAGCGGCGAAATCTGGAGGCTGACCGCTGATGGCGGCACCGCGCGCGTCGAAGGGCTCTCTGCCATTCGCGCGATTGCTGGTGGGCCCAACGAAGGGGTGGCGTACGCCTCGCTCGACAGCCCGGTCGTGGATGTGCGCGCGACGCAGGGGGGCGTGCTCGAGCTGCTCGCTGACGGCAGCCTTCGTTCCGCTGGCAATGCCACCATGCGGAACGTGACGGCGGTACGGCCGTACTTCGCAGGCGGTCCGGCGCAGGCGCAGATCGTGTTGGCGCTGAAGGACGACGGCTCCGTCGCGAACTCGGCGCCACCGGTGAGCCTCATTCGTGGAGCGGTCGATCTGATCCCTGGTGGCCAGACGTTCCTTCGCTCCGACGGCGTCGTCTTCGACGTCAATCAGACCGCGTTCTCGGTGGCCTACTCACCGGTCTTCGCGTTTCGCGGACTGAAGGTCTTCGATGGCTCGGCCTACGAGACGTTCTCTGGCCAGACGGCCGAGTACCGTCACCAGGCGCTGTGGGTGACGCCAGATGGAGTGGCCTGGATCATGCGCTCCGACCGAAACCCCGAGCCGATCGTTCCACCCGAGGGCGTGCAGTTCGTCGACGTCTTCGCGCGTGGCCGTGGTGCCTATGCGCTCGGCGATGACAAGCGCCTGTACGACTTGACCTCGGCGACCTTGCGGCTGCCGTTCGAGAACGTTCGCAGCTCGGAGCCGAGACCTGAATTGGGCATCTTCTCCGACCCGATCCCCGGCCCGCCGGGGCAGTCGATCACCGTGCCGTTACGCGTCGTTCGTGACGGCTACGAGAAAGCGGTCGTGCTCTCGCCGAGCGGTTTTCCTGCCGACATCACCGCTGCACCCGTGTCGATCCCTGCGCAGGCGACGACCGCGATGCTGACCCTGACGTACTCAGCCGACAGAGTCGCCCGTGCGCAGGTGCTCAGGTTCACCGTGACGGGCGAGGGTTTCACCGGCTCCGCGTTGCTGCAGGTCGAGCTCACGCCGTCGCCACGGCGAACCACCATCGCGAAGGATCTCGCGCTGAAAGCCGACGGAACCGTGTGGCGCATCGTTCCCGGGCCTGCGGTTCAGCTGCCGGGCCTCAGCAACATCATCTCGATCACCGACAACATGGCGCTGGATGCGCAGGGCGTCGTGTACAGCTTCGGCGACAACAGCCTCGGCCAGCTCGGCCGTGTGACGGTTGGCACCAGCGACCCGATGCCTGCGCCCGTTCCCGGCCTGCCGCCGATTCAGGTCATCGCCCACAGCACGTACCAGGTGAACCTGTCGTTGGCCCTCGATCGCACCGGCAAGGTCTGGCTCTTCGGCGCCTCGCAGTCGAGCAGCAGCGGAGGCAACTCGACACCCACGCAGCTCATGAACGTCGCGCCGATGGTCGACGTCTACGCCGATGGCAGCCCGACCGGTCTCGACGCCGACGGCAACGCCTGGAACCTTCAAGGGGCGAGCAGCGGACTCATCGGCGGAAGGCACGGCCGCCTCGGTCCGCGCGTGGCGGGCTCGTTCTTCCCCATCAGTCCGAAGGGCACGGTCGGGCAGATCACCGATCTGCTCTGGTACACGAACTGGGCGACGCTGGTCGACGGGCGCGGGGTGGGGCGGCTGAGTGGGCCGTTCGTCGCGCTCCCGGGCTCGCAAGGCGCGGCCTACGCCAGCTCCGAGGGCATCATCGTCAAAGACGACGGCACCCTCTGGAAGCTGAGGCTCGGGCAGGACGGCTTCGACCAGATGCCGGGGCTGACGGGCTTCGCGTTGCCGCGCTGAGGGTCAGGCGTAGGTGAGCCAGTGCTGGTACTTCGGCTCATGGCCGCGCACGACGCGGAAGTAGAGCTCCTGCACGGCCTGGGTGATCGGGCCGGGCTTGCCTTCACCGACCTGCCGGTTGTCGACCTCGCGCACGGGCGTGATCTCGGCGGCGGTGCCGGTGAAGAAGACCTCTCCGGCGATGTAGAGCGCGTCGCGGGTGAACGAGACCTCTTGCACCTCGCGGCCCATGTCCTTGAGCAGCTCGAGCACGGTGTCGCGCGTGATGCCGCGCAGAATCGGTGACGACAGCGAGGGCGTGCGCACCACGCCATGCCGGCCGACGCAGAAGATGTTCTCGCCCGAGGCCTCGGCCACGAAGCCCGAGATGTCGAGCAGAATGGCCTCGTCGTAGCCGGCGAGCACCGCCTCGCGCTTGGCGAGAATCGAGTTCACGTACTGACCCGAGATCTTGCCGCGCACCATGTTCACGTTCACGTGCATGCGGGTGAAGCTCGAGACCTTCGCGCGAATGCCCTCTTTGAGGCCCTTGTCGCCGAGGTAGCTGCCCCATTCCCACGCGCAGATCGCCACGCGGGTCGGGTTGATCGCGCCGAGGCCCATCGCGCCGTCACCCATGAAGGCGATCGGCCGCAGGTACGCGCCGTTGGGGAACTTGTCGGCCTGCTGCTGGAGCACGTCGATGCACGCCTGCACGAGCTCGTCTTCGGTGTACGGCAGCTTGAGCATGATGATGTGCGCCGAGTCCATGAAGCGGCGAATGTGCTCACGCAGCCGGAAGATCGCGATGCGGCCGTCCTTCGTCTTGTAGGCGCGAATGCCCTCGAAGACGCCCAGGCCGTAGTGGAGCGCGTGCGTCATCACGTGCACCTGCGCCGACTCCCAGGGCACCAGCTTGCCGTCCATCCACACCCGATCGGCCTTCAGCACCGCGCTCGACGTCGACGTGTTGTTCGCCATGCGCGCTCTCTGCCACGAAAGCTCCGATGCGTCAGCACGTGAGAGACTGCGGCTCATGGACGAAGGAAAGAGCATTCGAGACGCGCTCGAAGCGGCGCAGGCGAGGGTGAAGGCGCTGACCATCGAGCTCGAGGCGCAGCGTCGCAGGGCGCCCGAGCTGGCTGCGGTGCAGAGCCGGCTCACCCACCTCGAGCGATCGAGCCAGGAGCGGTTCCTCTCGTACGAGGATCGCCTCGAGCGTCACCGCGAGCGTGAACGGGAGCTGCGTGATGGGCTCGAAGCCGCGCGCGCCGAGCTGAAGTCGACGAAGCAGGATCTCGACCGCACGATGCGCAAGCTCGAGAAGGCTGAAGCGCAGCTCGCAAAGAAGAAGAAGGAGCCGCTCCTGGCTGGTGTCGTGAGCCGCCCGCGCATCAAGCGCCTCGAGGCCGAGCTCGATGCTGTGCGGAAGGAGCTCGCGCGTGCGCAGGGGTTGCTCGGGCGATCGTCGCGGAGACGGTGAGTCAGCGCGAGTGTCAGCGCTCCGAAAGCGCGGCGAGGTACTGCGTGGCCTGCGCGAGCGCTTCGTTCGACGTCGGACCACTCAACGCTCCGAGGCGAGCCGTGCGCCTGCGCGATCGCTCGGTCGCCGTCCCGTGCAGAGGAGTCAGTCCCCGGACTCGAATCCGTGTCAGCGCTCCGAAAGCGGGCGAGCTGGTACTGCGCGGCCTGCGCGAGCGCTTCGTTCGACGTTGGACCACTCAACGCTCCGAGGCGAGCCGTGCGCCTGCGCGATCGCTCGGTTCGCCGTCCCGTGCAGAGGAGTCAGTCCCCGGACTCGCAGCCGTGTCAGCGCTCTGAGAGCGCGGCCAGGCGGTACTGCGCGGCCTGCGCGATCGCTTCGTTCGACGTGGGCAGATCCGGGAAGTGGCCAATCAGCGCGTGCGGCGGGCCTTTGCGCTGGTTGATCGCGTTGCGGTAGCTGCGGCGCGCGCTCTCGGGATCGTTTCGGCGCTCGTGCACCTGGGCCAGCAGGTAGTGACCGAGCGCGAGCGTGGGCTCGAGGAAGAGAGCCCGCGTGAACTCCTGCTTCGCCGACTCGTTCTCGCCGGCCTGCATCGCTGCAATGCCCAGATACAGGCGCGCCTCCACCGACAGCGGCTCGCGTTGGAGCGCGCCCTGATACGCCTCGCGCGCCTCGTCGATGTTGCCCATCAGCGCGTGCACGTTGCCGAGCGTGAGCCTCGCCGCGAGATCCTCGGGCGCGTCTTCGCTGAGCTTGTGCGAGAGCCGCAGCGCGCGGGGGAAGTCGCCTTTCTCGATGTCTGCGACGATCTGCGCGAGCCGCTCCACCGGCGTTCCTGAGCCGGGGCTCGGGCTGGGCCGTGGTGCCAGCGGAGACGGCATCGAGGCGACGGACCTGGGCAGCTGCAGGCCCACCACCAGTGGCAGCATCTTCGGCGTGGGCCGGTCGACCTTCGGCTCGGGTGGGGCGTCGGGCTTTCGCTCGGGCGGCGGCGGCAGCACCATCGCGTGCCGTCGAACGGGACGCCGATAGATGAAGACGCCACCGACCTCGATCATCTCGAAGCGCGTCGGCAGGCGGAACAGGCTCTCGGAGTAGCCCAGGAACAGCCAGCCACCGGGGCGGAGCGAGTCGTAGAACCGCTCCATCACCGCGAGGATCGTCGGCTGATCGAAGTAGATGATCACGTTGCGGCAGAAGATCAGATCCATCGACTGCGGCTTCACCTGCGGCCAGATCGGCGCGGCGAGGTTGTGGCCGTCGAAGCGCACCATGTCGCGCAGCTGAGGGGTCACCTCGTACTGGCCGTCCGACAACGTGAAGTAGCGGGCCAGGCGAGGCTCGCTCACGCCCAGCAATCGGCGAATGGCGAAGCGGCCTTTGGCGGCGTTCTCGACGGCGACGGGGTTGAGATCGGTCGCCCAGCAGTCGACCTCGTTGGGCAGCGCGCCACGATCGAGGCCGACCATCGCGAGGCTGTACGGCTCTTCACCCGTCGCGCAACCGGCCGACCACGCACGCACCGCGCGCGCTTCACGGCGGGCGTGTTTGAGCAGCTCGGGGAAGACCTCGTTCTCGAAGGCGGCGAACTGGCGCGAGTCGCGGAAGAACTCGGTCTTGCCGACGGTGACGAGCGGGAGCAGGGCGCGTAGCTCGTGTTCACCTGCGAGCTGACGAAGCCGGCGCACGTACTCGCTCGCGTCATCGAGCCCGAGCGCGGGCATTCGCGCCTGCATCGCGAGCCGCAAGCCCGCGTAGCCATCGGGCGTGACCTTGAGCCCCGCGCGTTCGAGCAACAGCGCGGCGAGCTGCTCGAGCGCCGATCGATCGATGGTGAGCGACTCGCCGCTCATCGCGTCGGCACCCACTGGACGATCTGTGGAGCGATCAGCTCGAGCGGCAGCACCTTCTCTGCAGCTCCGAGCGCGATGGCCTCCTTCGGCATGCCGAACACGACGCTCGACGCTTCATCCTGCGCGACCGTGTGGCCACCCCGCAGCCGAATCTCCTTCAACCCCCGCGCGCCGTCGCGCCCCATACCCGTGAGGACGACGCCGATCGCTCTCGAGCCGAAGCCGGCCGCGACGCTCTTGAGCAGCACGTCACACGACGGCAGAAACCCACCGACGGCAGGGCCCCGCTCGAGCCGCGCGCTCCCCGACGGGCTGACGGTGAAGTGCACGTCCGATGGCGCGACGTAGACGAAGCCCTTCTCGAGCCTGGCGCCTTCGGTGGCCTCGATGACCTGATGACCGGTCTCTGCGGCGAGCCAGCGCGCGAGATCGTCCGAGAAGCCGGGCGTGATGTGCTGGCAGATGCAGATCGGCGCGCCGAACTGGTGGGGAATACCGCCGAGCACGATCGCGAGTGCTTTCGGTCCTCCGAGCGACGACGCGATGGCCACCACCGGAACGTCGGGCTTGATGGACGGAAGCCGTGTCGACGTGCGCTTCTTCCTCCCGCGCGGGTGCTTCACCACCTTGACCGTCGAGAGCAGCACCAGCGTCTTCTCGAGCGAGGCGATGGCCGCGGCGTCGAACTCCGACGGCATCGACATCACGTCGAGCGCGCCTGCCGAGAGCAACGCCATCGCCGCCTGGCGGGGCCCCGCGCCCATCGCCATCAACAACATCGGTACCGGGTACTCCGACATCACCAGCTCGATGGCGCGCGAGACCTCAGACGACGGCCCATCGACGCGCAGCAACACCACCTGCGGCTCGAAGTCGCGCACCGCCGAGACCATGCCTGCAGCGGTGACGGGTCCGGCCACACGCTCCAGCTTCCGGCCGAAGAGCGCGGTGAGCTTGATGCCCAGCAGGGGAGATGGCTCGACGAGGAGCACGCGGATCTTCGTCGTCACGCGAGGCTCCTTTCGTCAGGTGAGGCGGTCGATCGTCAGCGCCAGGCTCTCGACCCCGAGCTCGCCCTTCACGAGGTACGCGTCCGCGCCTGCGTCGAGGCCACGGCGTTTGTCTTCAGGCGAGGCGAGCGACGAGAGAATGACGACGGGCAGCCGGCCGAAGTCGGCGTGGTTCTTGAGCCGTCTCGTCAGCGCGAACCCGTCGAGCCGCGGCATCTGAACGTCGGTGAGGATCAGATCGAAGGTGCCGCCGCGCTGCATGCGGTCCCACGCGTCTTCGCCGTCCTGCGCTTCTTCCACCTCGTGGCCCAGCGCACGGACGAGGGCCGACTCCGTCGCGCGGGCAATGGGCGAGTCGTCGACCAGCAGCACCTTGAGCCGCTTCGCCGCCGTCGTCTCGACGGGCCGCGACAGCTTGCGGATCTCGGCCATGATGTCGGGCACGTGCAGCAGCACCGCGATGCGGCCGTCTTCGAGCGCCGCCGACCCTGCGACGAAGGGCGCGCCCTTGAGGAAGTCGCCACCGATCGGCTTCACGGCCACTTCGCGCTCGTCGACGAAGCCATCGACCACCAGCGCCGCGCGTTCATCTCCGAACCGCACCACCACGCACGGCGGGCGATCGAACCGCGGCCCACCATTCAAACCGAGCAGCGGACCCAGCGCCGTGAACGCGATCGGCTTGCCACGGTGCATGACCGCCAGCGTTCCGAAGACCTCGAGGCGATCATCGGGAGAGAAGCGCGCGACCGCTTCGACGTCGGCGGCGGGCATGCCGTACACGTCGTCACCGAGCCGAACGAGCAGCACGCGCATCAACGCGAGCGACTGGGGCAGGCGCAGCGAGACCGACGTGCTCCGGCCGGTGCGGGTGTTGATCGACACGCTGCCGCCCAGCGCCTCGACCTTGCGCTTGACGACGTCCATGCCGACGCCGCGGCCCGAGACCTCGCTGACCTGCTCCTTGGTCGAGAAGCCGGCCTTGAAGATGAGCTCGAGCGCCTCGCGATCGTTGAGCCCCGCCGCCTGCACCGCGGTGATCACGCCCTTTCGAACGGCCGACTCCTTGAGCGTCGTCGGGTCGATGCCGCGGCCGTCGTCTTCCACCTCGACCGCGAGCATGTCGCCGTCTGCGCGCGCCTTGAGCGAGACCCGGCCGATCTCTGGCTTGCCGAGCGTCTCACGCAGATCGGGCGGCTCGATGCCGTGATCGACCGCGTTGCGAATGAGGTGAATGAGCGCGTCGCGAACGTCGGCCACCATCGACCGGTCGACGCCGGCGCTCGTGTTCTCGACGAGCAGCTCGATCTGCTTGCCCTGCGAGTTGGCGAGCTCACGCACTGCGCGTGGGAACGCATCGAACACGGTCGACAGCGGTACGAGGCGGGCGTCGGCGACGTGATCGGCGAGCTGGGTGAGGGAGCTGTTGAGGGTGTTGAGGCCGTCCGAGTGATGACGAACGAAGCGGAAGGCGTCATCTCGGAGCAGCGAGAGATCGCTCTCGAGCAGGGCGATGCGGCGGCGTTGATCGACCGGCAGGCCGCCGTGCTCCGTCGCCTTCAGCAGGTTCTCGCCGAGGCGGGCGAAGCGCTCGAACAGGCTCTGCAGCTCGTGGCCACGCAGCTCCGAGCGCGCGCTCTCGACGAGCAGGTCACCGGCGAGCAGGCCGACGGCGTCGAGCACCTCGACGTTGACTCGAATCGAGCGATCGACCGCGGCCTTCTTCTCGACCGTCTCTTCGAAGTGGTGGGCGTCGGGCGTGGGCGCCGGTGTGGGCGTGCTGGGCCGTGGCGCAGGGGGCGGCGGCGCGACGGGAGCCGAGGGCGGCGGCTGCGCAACCGGTGCCGTCGGTGCAGTTGGAGCCGAGGCGCGCGGTCTTGCCTGGCGCGGGGCAGACGGCGGCGGCTTGAGCGGGGGAACCGGCGTGCCGGCGGTGGTGGTGAGCTTCTGAACGATCTCGGTCGAGGCGGGCGTGCCTTCCTTCGCGCCCACGTTGTCGTCGAGCAGATCGGAGATCGCGTCGCAGGCGTGCAGCAGCAGATCGGTCGCGGTGCGCGCGTCGACCTTCTTCTCGGTCCACGCCTTGAGCAGATCCTCCGAGGCGTGCGCCACCTGCCCGATGGCCGGCAAGCCCAGCATGCGGGACTCGCCCTTCATCGTGTGCAGCTCGCGCGCGACGTTCTCGACGGCCCTCGCTCCGTCGGGCTTCTCCAGCTCGAGCACGCCGAGCTGAATCGCCTGCAGGCGATCTTGCGTCACCTCGACGAACTTCGTCAGCAGTGACTTCTTGAGGGCCTCGGTATCCACAGTCGTGATCAGTCAGCCTTGAAGCGCTTGATGAGCTCGGACAGGCGGCCAGCGAGCTGGGTGAGCTCGGCGGCGGCGCCAGTGGCCTGCTTCGAGGCCTGCGTCGTCTGCCGGGTGACCTC
This sequence comes from Archangium gephyra, assembly GCA_943370055.1. Classification (GTDB taxonomy): domain Bacteria; phylum Myxococcota; class Myxococcia; order Myxococcales; family Myxococcaceae; genus Xiheimicrobium; species Xiheimicrobium gephyra_A. The sequence goes on along the minus strand of CALRPN020000002.1, from coordinate 80,122 downwards.
TTCGATCTCGCCCATCGAGGCGACGACCTGTTCGGTGGCGGTGCGCTGCTGCTGGGTCGCGAGGTTGATGACGCGCGCGGCGTCGCTGGTCTCCTGCACGCCAGAGAGAATGCCCTCGACGGCGCTGGCCGCGACGGAGCCGAGCCGCTCACCGGCTTCGGTGGCCTGACGAGAGGCCTCGGCGGCGCTCGCGGCAGCGGCGGTGGCTTCGCGGATCTCGGTGATGAGGTTCTTGATCTCCTTGGTCGAGTCGAGAACGTTCTCAGCGAGGCGGCGCATCTCGGCGGCGACGATGGAGAAGCCCTTGCCGGCTTCACCCGCGCGGCTGCCTTCGAGGGCGGCGTTGAGCGCGAGCAGGTCGGAGCGATCGGCGATCTCGTCGATCACCTCGACGACGGTGCCGATGCGCTCGACGCGACGGAGCAGCTTGGTGATCGACTCGCTCACCGCGACGCCGTCGGCGCGAATCTGCTGCATGGCCTGAATGAACTCGGCGATGGCGCCGCGGCCAGAGCGGGCGGAGTTGAGCGTCTCTTCGGCGACGCGGGCCACCGCGCCGGCGTTCTCGGCGATCTGCGCGGAGGCGTGCTTGAGCTCCTCCATCGTGGCCGTCGTCTCGTGAATCGCGGCGGCCTGCTCGGTGGACGACGACTCGTGCTGCGTCGACGCGGCCAGCACTTCGTTGGCAGAGGACGACAGGCGGAGCGCGGCCTCGTTGATCTCGCGAACGAAGGTGCGCAGCGTCTCGATCACCTTGCCGAAGCCGTCGAGGAGCGGCGCGAGCACCACGTCGTCGGTCTTCGCCTGGAACGCGGCGAGCTCGCCCTGACGCACGAGCGCGTTGAGGCCCTCGATGGCCTGCTCGACGACGACCTGCGAGCGCTCCTTGCGCTGCTCGGAGTCGGCGACCTTGTTCTCCACGCGCTCCATCAGCGCGTTCACGAGGCGGCCGGCCTCTGCGACGTCACCGGTGAGCCGGCCGATGTCGACGCGCGCGTCGAACTTTCCCTGGCTGAGGCGCTCGAGCGAGGCGAGCAACGGGCCCAGATCGGCGGTGGGCGCGCCGGACGCTTTCTTCGGCTTCTTCGGGGCTGCGGTGGTGTCAGGCATGAGGGGCCTCGGTGCGGAACGGGTTGGTGGAGAAGAGATCGACGAGGAGCACGGTCTGGTCGCGATCGAGCCAGGCTCCGATGATGAACGGGGTCGGGCCGGCAGCTGGCGGCAACCGGCGCAGATCGTCACGGCGAACGGTCTGCACGCCGAGCACCCCGTCGATGGCCAGGCAGACTTCGTGGTCCTCGGTCGGCGCGAAGATGAGCGCGCGGCGGCCTGTGAAGGGCGCCCCGAGGGGCGTTCCGACCGAGTCGTGCTCATCGGCCCGGCCGATGCGGCGCACCTGCGTCATGTCGGCACCGTAGCGGTTCCCGCCGATGTCGAAGAGCACGATCTCGACGGTGGCCACGACTTCGTCGGTCATCGGCGCACCACCGAGCCGCGCGCGGCAATGAGCACCTTCGGCAGATCGAGCAGGCTGAGGCTGCCCAGCTCGCGGTGCTGCACGATGCCCACGAGGAACTCGTTCGCGGCGCCACCACCGGCGGGCGGCGGCAGCTTGTCGGCCACGAAGATGCGTCGCAGCCCGATGACCTGATCAGCGAGGAACGCGACGAGCAGCCCCGACGCCTCACCGACGAAGAGCCGCCCACCGCGCGTCGCTTTCGACTCTCCCTGCTGCAGGAAGCGGAGCAGATCGATGACGGGCATCACCTGACCGCGGTTGCCGACGACACCGAGCACGAAGGACGGCACGCGCGGCAGCGGCGTCATCGGAGACAGGCGCGAGACCTCGCGCACGTGCTTCGATAACACCGCGAGCGTGACGGCGCCCAGCTTGAAGACGAAGAACTCCTCGTCGGGCCGGACGGCCTGGGCTCGGCTCTTCTCTGGTGCCTCGGCGAGCGCACGTTGCAGCGGGGTGAGTTCCACGAAGGTGCTGAGTATCGAAATGGCTGGAGGAGCGGGTCAAGAACTCTGCTACAAGCTTTCACCTCATGGCGGCGCGCGTCCTGGTCATTGATGACAGCCCGATGACTGTACAGCTCATCTCCGAGGCGCTGACGGCCGCGGGCATCGGTGTCGACGCTGCGGGCGATCTCGCCGCCCTCGACGCCCGGCTCGACGCGAACACCTACGAGCTCGTGCTGGTCGACGTGAACATGCCCGAGATGTACGGCGACGATGTCGTCGAGTTCCTGCGCATTCAGCGCAAGCTCAGCGCGCGGCTGTTTCTGTACTCCGATCTTCCCGAGCAGGAGCTGATCGAGAAGACCAGGAACTCAGGCGCCGACGGCTACGTCGCGAAGTCGCAGGGCCTCGAAGCCGCGGTCGAGACGATTCGCGACGCGCTCAATGGAAAGCAGATTCAGAAGCACCGCGTGCTGGTCGTCGACGACAGCGAGCCCACCGTTCGGTTGCTGAAGGCCGAGCTGGAAGCCAAGGGCCACGAAGTGCTCACCGCCAACGGCGGCGACGCGGCGACGAAGATCATCCTGAAGAAGAAGACGCGCCCCGATCTCGTGCTCCTCGACGTGAACATGCCGGGCATCAACGGCGAAGAGCTGTGCCGGTTCATCAAGGGCAACACGCTCTTCGCAGGCATTCAGGTGGTGTTCTGCAGCGCCGCTGACGAGGCCGAGCTGCAGCGCCTGGTGAAGACGTGCGGTGCCGATGGCTACGTCCGCAAGGATCAGCTCATCGCGAAAGAGATCCTCGATCTGCTGACGTGAACCGACGTGACGTTGAAGGCCCAACGTCCTCGAGGTCCGTCATCTCTCTGAGCAAAGTCGCACAGGTGGAGCACCGATGTGCCGATCGGAGTGTCCACGGTCCACTTTTCGCGGGTCGCAGCGGTCGAGAAAGCCAGTAAAAACAAGCAAGTGCGAATGTGTGCACGTGTGGCCCGCCTCTTGGATCACCTTCCTGCGCACGCATGACGATTGGAGCCATTCACAGCAGGGGAGCACTGGGAACCGGAAGCGGTTCGCGACCTGCCGTGCCTGCGAAGGCCGTCGTGAAGGCGCCCGATGCATTCGAGCGCGTGAAGTCGGTGACGGTGGTCGCCCTTCGGCGTGGTTCGACCGGTGCGGGCGTCAAGGCGATGCAGCTGAAGCTCGTGACGAAGGGCTACCTGTCTCGCAACGACTTCTTGAACGGCACGGGCGTCTTCGGGCCCCGCACTGAGACCGCCGTGAAGCGGCTCCAGGTCGAGCATGGGTTGCCGGTGACGGGCGTGCTCGATGCGCGCTCCACGGCTGCGCTCAACGCCGAGCGCCCCGCCATGAAGAACGAGACTTCTGAAGTGAAGACCGACGTCTTCGAGAAGCCGCAGTCGGTGCTGAACGCCATGCAGCAGACGGTGACCGACGCGGACGACGAAGACGAGTTCACGAGGCCGATCGACATCGCCAGCTAGCGTGAACGACACAGATTTGGTGAGGCTGACATTGGGTCAGACTCCACGGGGCTCCGGCTTTCCCCCTTTGGTCGGAGCCCCGTTCATTTTCCCGCGACGCCGGAGCAGAGTCGGCGCATGCGGCTGCTGAGCGTAGTGGCAGTGCTGACGGCGACGGCGGGGCTCGCGGCTGATCCCGAGAGCCAGCCGCCGCATGGTCCCTGGCGGTTCGAGGCGTCGATCACGCCCGTCGTCGGGCAGCTCAACGACCTGGTGACGATGCAGCTCGGCATGGGCGGGCAGTTGGCCATCGCGATCTCACCGCACATGCGGTTCGTCGTGGGCGGGCTGTGGAATCACCAGTCGGTCGAGAGCCCGTTCCAGCGTCAGCTGGAGGTCGATCTGAATCGCCGCGCCACGGGCCTCGAGCGGAATCTCAGCCTGTTCATCCCCGCGGCCGCGTACGCAGGAACGGAGTTCGGGCTGCTCCACGGTCAGGTCGCTGCCTTCCGCTTTCCGCACCGGCTCGAGTTCACCATGGCGGGCCTCGCAGGTGCCGTGTCGACGCGTGCGCAGCTCAAGCCATCAATGCTGAGCGCTGACGGTTCGATCTCGCCGCCGACCTCAGGTGATGCAGGCCTTCGTCCCACGATGGGGGTTGGCCTCGGCCTTCACTTCGAGTTCCTGGAGCGCTTCTCCGCCCGCCTGGAGGTGCGGCATTTCGCCATTCCCGGGCGAACGACGTCGGTGAACGGCTGCGACGCGAAGGACCTGCAGTCGCTGGACTCCCCGCTCCGCGTGCCTCGCGGAACGCCGTCGCCTGGCTGCCGGACCGAGACGTTCGAGGTAGTGGATCCCGAGACGGGCCTCAAGCGCGCGAACGACGTTCCGTACGCGCTCGGCCTCGTTCGCGAGCCGTCCTCGCTGTTCGTTTCGTATCTGGTCGCGCAGGTCTCAGTGGGCGTGACGTTCTGACGTCTTCGGCTTTCGCCGCTCACCCATGCCGCGCGCGAAGTTTCCGACCGTCACCCACGGCGCTTCCGACTTGAACAGCTTCACCAGGTTCGCGACGCCGATCGGCTCTCCACCGGCTCCGCGGCCCTTCGCCACCGCGATGTACTGGAGCGGATCGATCGCCAGCGGCCGCGTCTGAATTTGATCGACCTTGTACTTCTTCACCAACTTCACCAGCGCCTCGGCCTCGCCCGCGCGATCGGTCACGCCGGGGAAGAGCAGCAGGTTCAGCGCCACGTACGCGCCGCGTTTGCGAGAGAGGGCGATCGACGCCTCCACGTCCTCCCAGCCGTAGCGGCTCGGCTTGTAATAGGCCTCGTAGAGATCCTTCACCGCCGAGTTCAGCGACACGCGCACCGCATCGAGGCCCGCGTCGTAGAGCGCGTCGAGGCCCTTCGTCAGGCTGCCGTTGGTGTTGATGTTGATCGACCCGCGTTGGGTCTTCGCACGAGTGATCCGAATGGCTTCGGCGATGAACTTCCACCGCGTGAGCGGCTCGCCTTCACAGCCCTGACCGAAGCTCACCATCGTGCGGCCGGGCGCGTTTTCGAGGTGCCAGATCGCGACGTCTGCGAGATCCTGCGCGCTCGGGCCGTCGGTCATTCGATCGTGCGACGACGGCGGCCCGTCTTCCGGCTGATCCGAGATGCAGCCCACGCAGGCGGCGTTGCACATGACGGAAGCAGGGAGCCCGCCTTCGTCACGCGCGTAGAAGATGTTCTGGCTCGTGAAGCACCGGTACACGAGCGCGCAGGTCTTCAGCTGGCTGAGCACCTTGTTGCCGGGGAAGCGGGCGAGGTGCTCCTTCACGAGCAGCTTCACCTCGGGCGTCGAGAAGTTCTTCGGCGTCCAGTGCTTGCGGCGATCGGTATGGAGTGCCCACACGACCGGCCCGTCTTCGCTCCACGCGGCGGCCGTGTACGCCCACTGCGGAAGAATCGGCCCGTCACCTTTGGCGACTTCGCCTGGCAGGTACGTGCGCGTGAACCCTGGCGGCAACGTCGCGCCCACCGCGTGCGGCACGAAGCGTTTCCCGTCGGCCTCGAACTCCTGCACGAGCACGGGCTCCATCGTCTCGGGGTCGAAGCCCACAGGCAGCCGACCGGGCAGGTGGGCCAACTTCGCCCCTTCGGGCAGGGGAATCGGGCGCTCCCTGGGCGGAGGCGGCAGCACCGACTCGTCCGAGCGCAGGCTTGCCAGCAGCCACGGGTGCTCGAAGACACGGCCTTTGGGATCGGCGAGGAGCAGCTTCAGCGAACGCATGCGCGGCGTGTATTGGATCCGCGCGGTCAGGTCGACCAGACGGCGCAGGGTTGCAAGGCGACGGGAGTGAGGTTAGAGCCTGCGTCCCCCGCCAGCCCTCCGGGAATCCACCCGGGGTAAGGCGGTCGAAAAGGAAGCACCATGAAGGCCGATCTGCACCCTGTCTACCCGCCCGCCCGCATCAGCTGCGCCTGTGGCAACGTGATCGAGACCCGCTCCACGCGCGGCTCGTTCTCGGTTGAAATTTGCTCGAACTGCCACCCGTTCTTCACCGGCAAGTACAAGCTGATGGACACGCAGGGCCGCATCGACCGCTTCAAGAAGAAGTACGACGTCAAGAAGGGCGTGGCGAAGTCGTAATCGCCGTCGTCGCTTGTCGTTTCATCAACGCCGCTCCGGCTCACAGTCGGGGCGGCGTTTTCACGAGCAGGCTTCCCAGGAGTCTTCATGAGCGCCGAGTCACCCACGCCGAGCCGCCCGTACATCGGAGGGCAGGCCGTCATCGAAGGCGTGATGATGCGCGGCCCGAAGAGCTTCGTGGTGTCGGTGCGACGGCCCGATGGGCAGATCGCGATTCGGGAGCAGCCGTGGAACGTGCTGTTGCCGAAGCTCACCTTCCTGCGCTGGCCGATCTTCCGTGGCGCGGTGGTGCTCGCGGAGTCGCTGCACAACGGCTACTCGGCGCTGAAGTTCTCGTCGGAGCACGGGCTGCCGCCGGAAGAGGGTGGCGTCGCCGCGAAGCCCGGGCCGGCCGCGATGCTGACGTTCTTGATGCAGTCACTCGTCTCGGGCGCCGAAGGTGAACCGGGTGTTCCAGGGCCCGTCGAGCCGAAGAAGGACCGCGGAGCCGACGCGATGCTCGCGATCGCGACCGTGTTCATGCTCGGGTTCTTCATCGCGCTGCCCCACGTGCTGACGTGGTTCGTCGGCAACGCGCTGGGGCCGGGCTACGACTCGACCAGCGTCGCCTTCCACGTGATCGACGGAGCGTTCCGCGTCGCGATCCTCGTCGGCTACCTGGCGATCATCTCGCGCACGAAGGATGCGAAGCGCCTGTTCGAGTACCACGGGGCCGAACACAAGGCGATTTGGACCTACGAGTCGCAGCAGGCGCTCACCGTCGACAACGCGCGGCCGTTCACCACGCGTCACCCGCGCTGCGGCACGAGCTTCTTGTTCATCGTCGTCGGCGTCGCGGTGCTGCTGCACGTGGCGTTGTTGCCGCTGTTGCCGCGCCTGCACCCGAACGATCTCGTGAACCAGCTGTTGATGGTGCTCATCAAGGTGCCGATGGCGTTCCCGATCGCCGGCATCGCGTTCGAGCTGCAGCGGCTGTCGGCAAGAGACAACTGCCCGGCGGTGATCACGTGGATGACGAAGCCCGGCATCTGGCTGCAGGGCATCACGACGCAGCCGCCCGATGATCGTGAGCAGGAGATCGCGCTGCTCTCGCTCGATCGTGCGCTCGCGCGTGAGCTCGGAAATCCGAAGTCAGCCGAGGGCGTCACCATCTACGGCGACTTCGCGAAGGCCGCTGCGTAGAGAAAATTTCTCGCGCGTTCTGGATCAGAAAATTGACGTCGATCGATCCTCACGTACCGTCTCGATCAGACCTGTAGCGCATGGGTCGCCGGTGCAGTCACCGCCGGGAAAACCAAAACACGAGCACGGAGGCGAGATGTCTGTCGCATCGCTGTCGAACGCGCGGCTGCGCGAAGAAACCGATCTGTCTCAACACGTTCACGCGCGCGGCCGTGACTACGTGCTGTACCACGGCGACTCGACCCGGCTGATGCAGGGCTTCGAAGACGCGACGTTCGACATGGTCTTCGCCGATCCTCCGTACTTCCTCTCGAACGGCGGCACGACGTGTCAGTCGGGCAAGCGCGTGAAGGTCGACAAGGGCGGCTGGGACGCGTCGCAGGGCGTCGAGCACGATCACGAGTTCACCTCGAAGTGGCTCGAGCAGTGCCGCCGCGTGTTGAAGCCCTCGGGCACGATCTGGGTCTCGGGCACGCAGCACGTGATCTTCAACGTCGGCTTCGCGATGCAGAAGCTCGGCTTCAAGATCTTGAACATGGTGACCTGGTTCAAGCCGAACGCGTCGCCGAACCTGGCGTGCCGCACGTTCACGCACTCGACCGAGCTGATCATCTGGGCCGCGCCCGTCAGCAAGGGCAAGCTGCTCCACACGTTCAACTACAAGCACATGAAGGCCGAGAACGGCGGCAAGCAGATGCGCGACGTCTGGACGATGACGACGCCAAAGCCGTCCGAGAAGGTGCACGGCCGTCACCCGACGCAGAAGCCGCGCGCGCTGCTCGAGCGCATCGTCGACGCCTGCACCGAGGAGGACGCGCTGGTGCTCGATCCCTTCTGCGGCAGCGGCACGACTGGCGTCGCGGCCAAGACGAAGGGCCGTCGCTTCGTCGGCATCGACATGGACACGCAGTATCTCGACCTCACCAAGCGCCGCATCGAGGCCGAGACGGAGTGATGTTCACTGCTCGCCGGTGACGGGCTTCGTCCGTCGTCTGGTGATCAGGCGTTTGAGGCGCAGGTGCTCTTCGCGCTCGCGCTCCTCGAGGGTGCGGCGAATGTTCGACAGGTCGCTCGTGAGGGTGACCGCGATGCGCTGCTCGAGCGTGTTCACGAGTCTGGTGGCGCGTGACAGCTCGTGCCCCAGCTTTCGCATCAGGAACTCCTTGGGCGCGGCCTCGAGCACGAGCTCGATGAGCCGCTCGAAGTCTTCGGCGGCGATGGCGGCCGTGGCGTCGGCTGGCGTGAGCGCGCGGGCGGCGAGGCTTCGGGTGACGAGCGGCGGCCGCGTGAGATCGACCGCGCGCAGGCCCCAGACCTCGACCGGCTCCAGCTCGAGGTTCAGCTCGCGTGCAGGCCAGCCCAGCGCGCGCAGTTCCTCGGGCCCGTGTCTGGCGAGCGCGGTCAACGACGATCGGGAAGCCTTCAGCGCCTGCTCGTCGATGTGCTTTCGGCCGTCGATGGCGGGGCGCGCGCGGTTGAAGAGCTCGGTGACGAGTGATTCGCGTTTGCGCCGGAGCAACGCAGCGCCTTTCTGCACCTGCACGAGGCGGCGTCGCAGCTTCACGAGGTTCGAGCGCGTGGCAGCGGCGTGGGTCGACATCAGGCCTCCTTTCGCTGGGTCGCGTCCCGTTGCGCCTGCCGGGAGGCCAGCAGCTCGTCGGACAGCTTGATGAGATCTTCGCGCGGCACCTTGTCCATCAGGCGCCAGCCGGCCTCGAGCGTCTCGCCGATGGTGCGGCGCTGCGTGCCCTGATTCACGAACTCCTTCTCGAAGAGCTCGGCCAGCTCGAGGGCGCGGCGATCGGTGGGCGAGAGGCCGGCCTCTCCGACGATGGCGACCATCATTCGGGCTTCGCGACCGCGGGAGTAGATCGCGTACAGCTGGTCGGCCCACTTTCGGTGTTCGGGAACGGTGCGGCCCTTGCCGATGCCGGCGTTCATGAGGCGTGAGAGCGAGGGCAGCACGTCGACGGGCGGGAAGATGCCGCGGCGGTGCAGCTCACGTGAGAGCACGACCTGACCCTCGGTGATGTACCCGGTGAGATCGGGGATCGGGTGCGTGATGTCGTCGTCGGGCATCGTGAGAATCGGCAGCTGCGTCACCGAGCCGGGCTTGTCTTTGATGACGCCAGCGCGTTCGAAGAGCGACGCGAGGTCCGTGTACATGTAGCCGGGGTAGCCGCGCCGGCCGGGCACCTCTTCTCTCGCCGCGGCGACTTCACGGAGCGCCTCGCAGTAGTTCGTGATGTCGGCGAGCACGACCAGCACGTGCAGGCCGTGAACGAAGGCGAGGTGTTCGGCGCAGGCGAGGGCGGCGCGCGGAGCCAGGAGCCGCTCGATGGTCGGGTCCTGCGCCTGGTTCAGGTACAGCACGCTGCGCTCGAGGGCTCCCGAGGCAGTGAAACGATCGAGGAACGTGCGCGTCTCGCGCTCGGTGATGCCGATGGCGCAGAAGACGACGGCGAACGGCTCTCCGCGTGGAGCCCGTGCGTTCTCGACGATGGTGGCCGCGAGCTCGAGCGCCGGAAGCCCCGGACCTGAGAACACCGGCAGCTTCTGACCGCGCACCAGGGTGTTCATGCCGTCGATGGCCGAGATGCCCGTCTCGATGAAGTCCGACGGAGGCTGGCGCTGGGTCGGGTTGATGGGCGATCCCCAGAGAGGACGAATGGCTTCACCGATGGGGCGAGGTTGTCCGTCACGGGGATCCTGCGCGCCGCTCAGCGCTCGGCCGAGCAGGTCTTTGCCGACAATGGCGTTGGCGAGCTCTCCGGTCAGCGTGATGTCGATGGCCGCCGGCTCGAGACCGAGCGTGTCTTCGAGCACCTGCACCACGCTGATGTCGCGCCCAGCTTCGATGATCTGCCCACGGAGCGCAGGTTGGCCTTCGGCCTTCAACGTCACCCATTCTCCGAGCGCGGCGCGTTGGGCGTTGCCGACGTAGACGAGCGGCCCGGCGGCGGCGCGAGCGCCACGATACGAGCGAGCGACCCTCATGACGGGCCTCCTCTCCACGGCTTCGTGACATCGACGGCGCTTGGTCCGCCGTCCAAAGAGGCTGCGCGAGCGTCATCGCACGAGCTGGTGGCGACGTTGGCGGAAACGCCTGGGCGCGAGTGAGCCCTCATGACGGGCCTCCTCTCCAGAGCTTCGTGATGCGCGTGGCGACCTCGGCGGCGCGGGCTTCGAAGTCGGTTTCGGGAGCGTCTCGCAACATCGCGAGGGCACGCCGGGCCTGGGACAGCTCGAGCTCGGCGAACGTCGCGCCCTTCTCGAGAGCAGCCTTGCCTGCGTCGAAGACCTGCAGCACCGCCCGCGCGAGGCGGAAGGTCTTCGCCGGTGTCGAGTACGCGTCGTTGGGATCGAACGCGCTCTGGCCGAGCACGACCTCACGCGCGATGGCGGCGGCTTGCAGCAGGAGCCGGTCCTTGTCTTCGAGCGCTTCGGGCCCAACAACACTCGCGACTTCTCGCAGCTCACCGTCTCGTTGGAGCAGCTCGACGATCTCGGAGCGTGCCTTGGTCCATCCCGGATCGCACGAGGCGTCGAGCGCCTTGCCCATGGCGTCGGCATACAGGCTGTAGCTCGTGTGCCAGTCGACCGCGGGGAACTGCCGCTGATGCGCGAGCTCGGGGTCGAGCGCCCACAGCGCACCGGCGACGCGCAGGCACGATTGGGTGACGGGCTCCGAGAAGTCGCCACCCGGCGGAGAGACGGCGCTGATGAGCGTGACCGAGCCTTCCCGGTTCGGAGCGCCCAGACACGTCACCCGGCCAGCGCGCTCGTGCAGCCGTGCGGCGCGGCTCGCGAGATACGTCGGGTAGCCCTCTTCGCCAGGCATCTCCTGCAGCCGTGAGCCGATCTCCCGCAGCGCTTCGGCCCAGCGCGACAACGAGTCGGCCATCACCGCGGCGCGATAGCCCTGATCGCGGAAGTACTCGGCGACGGTGAGGCCCAGGTAGACCGACGACTCACGCGCGGCGACCGGCATGTTCGAGGTGTTCACGACGAGCACCGTGCGATCGAGCACCGGCTTGCCGTGCCGTGGATCCTTCAGGCGCGCGAACTCGTGCAGCACCTCGGCCATCTCGTTCCCACGCTCCCCACAGCCGATGTAGATGACGACGTCGGCCTCGGCGTACTTCGCGAGCGACTGTTCGATGACCGTCTTTCCGGTCCCGAACCCTCCGGGCACCGCGACGGTTCCGCCCTCGGCGATCGGGAACAGGAAGTCGAAGATGCGCTGCCCGGTGAGGAACGGCCGGCTGGCATCGAGGCGCGCGCGAATGGGGCGAGGGCGCCGCACGGGCCAGCGGTGGCTCATGAAGAGCGGGGTTCCATCGGCCAGCTCGGCGATCGGTTGCTCGATCGTGCGAGTGCCCTCGAGGAGCTTGCCGATGACGCCGCTCCGGTCGGGCGGGACGAGAATGCGATGCTCGAAGCCGCCGCGATCGGGGACGGTGCCGAGCACGTCTCCGGGGCCGACTTTCGCGCCCACAGCGACCTTCCCGGTGAACACGAACTCACGCGCGCGTTCGATGGTCGGCGCGTTCGCGCCCGGCAGAATGAAGTCACCTGTGATCGCGGCGAGCGCCGACAGCGGTCGGCCGATGCCGTCGATGACGGAACCCAGCAGGCCCGGCCCGAGCTCGACCGAGAGCGGAGCGCCGCCGCGAACGACGGGCTCCTCCAGCGCCACGCCCATCGTCTCTTCGAAGACCTGCAACGTCGCGCGATCGCCGGTGATGCGCAGCACCTCGGCCAGCAGCCCAAGCTCACCGATGCGCACCAGCTCGTTCAGCTTCGCGTCGCGCATGCCGGTGGCTTCAGCCAGCGCTCCGACGACGCGGGTCAGCTTCGGAGCCACTCTCTCGTTTGGCGCGCTCATCGTGGCCTCACTCGGTAACCGATCGCCTGACGCAGAATCTCGAGCACGTACTCTTCGGCCGCGGCGCGCTCGTCCCACGACGGCACCGGGAACGGCGCGACCATGGGCTGCGCTTGTCGGTCGAGGCGGTGTCTGGTCTCGCTCGGCAGCGCGCGATGCAACCCCTCGTCGAGCAACACGATCGCGACCTTGGGATCCATCGAGAGGCGCTTGAGCGCTTCGAGCGTGCGCTGCAGATCGGGCGCGACCGTGACCTCGACGCCGGCCAGCTCGAAGGCCGGGGCCATCGGCGCTCTGCAGACGACGCGCACGACGTGGCTCATGGCGTCACCAGGGTCGAACGAACGAGCTCGGCTGGCGCGCTGAGCAGGTGGCCCCACGCGAGCCCACGCACATCGTGAACCATCGCCTCGAGGCGGAGCATGAAGAGCAGGGCGGGGCCGCTGCTCGACGGCTGCTCGCGGGTGCGCTCGGTGAGGTGGGTGAGCTGTTGTCGTTCGGCGCGACGTTCGAGATCGCGCGCGTCGACGGTCGTTCCCTCCATCAGCGGGTGATGCAGCGTTCGCAGCGTCTCGAGCGGTGTTCTCGACTTCGCGACCTCCATGAACTGCTCACGGCTGAACGAGGCACCGCCTTCGATGAAACAGTCTCCCGCTTCGAGCTCGCGCGCCGCCGAGAGCTGAATCGCCGAGACGAGGTTGCAGGCGTCGATCGTCTCCGTGACGAAGTCGCGCAGCACCGAGTCGCCACGCACGCGCCTCAGTCGAGCGCCGAGACCCTGAACGAGCGCGAGCTCCAGCTGCAGCAGATCGGGGTGTGCGTGCTCGGCGGTGATGGTCGAGAGCCGCGGACCATCGGGATGCCCGCTCACGACCAGGTGCGAGACGACGTCACGCACCGTTGGTTGGTTCCCCAACTCAGAGATCAACCGCGCCGGGAGCGTCGGTGTTGGAAGCAACCCGGCCACCCTCGCCTCGGCTGGCGCAGATTGGAGCGCGCCTCGAAGCAGCGTTCGCAGGCTGCGGCGATCGGTCCGCGCGTCGAACACTTCGAGAATCGAGGCCGCTCCATCCCACCGCGAGAGCGTGGTCCGGAACTGCTTGACGCTCTGTCGCAGCGAAGACTCCACGTCGGTCGCGGTGGCGTTCTCGGCGATGGTCAATTTCCCCGAGTGGGCGAGCGCTCGAACCAGTCCCTCGGCGCCGGCGAGCGTCTCGAGCTCACTTCTCGAGAACAGGTGACTCTTCAGTCCCCGCGCCCTCGCGCTGACCGCCGAGAAGTCGGTCATGGCGACACCCGCGCCATCAGCTCCACGGCCAGCCGCTGCTCACTTCGCGTCAGCCGCGCCGAGAGCGTCTGATCGATCACCACGCCTTCATCTGCGCTCGTCACGACGAAGCCCGCCGGCGTCTGGGGATCTTCGACGACGATCACGGTGTCTCGACCCGCCAGGTGTTGCCGGACGATTGGCGTGAACGGCGGGGCGCACTTCACGATGACCCGCTGGCCTTCGACGTACCGGAGCGCTTGCTCGAGATGCTGGGGGAGCACCGCCGACCACGCCTCAGAGGCGCCGAGCGCAGGAAGTCGTGCGCGCGCCTGCTCGAAGATGCGCGCCAGCACGGCGTGACGGGCCTCGAGCACCTGCGCCCGTGCACGAGCGCGTGCCTCGGCGAGCTCCCGTTCGAGCCTGGCCTGCCGCGCGGCCCGTCTTTGACCCAGCTCGGTCGTGCGCAGGGTCTCTTTCACCCGCGACGCTTCGGCCAGAATGGAACGAGCCTCGGCCTCGGCCTTCGCGGTCAGCTCCGCGATGCGCGCGTCGGCGTCGTGCTCCAGCCTCGCGATGAGATCGGCGAGGGCCATGGCATCACCCGGCCGCTCCGCTGCGCAGCAGGATCATCACGGCCACCACGAACCCGAGAATCACCATCGTCTCGGGAATCGCGATGAGGATGATCGCCGTCGTCGACAGCTCGGGCTTCTCGGCCAGACTCGCCGCCGCCGCCGGTCCGATACGACCCTGCGCCCACGCCGTCGCAGCGGCCGGAATACCGACCGCCAATGCCGCCCCAATCGCCAGCAATGAGGTGTCCATGACTGCCTCCTTCCATCAGTGCTGCGGTTGCCAGTGAGAGAGCGGCCGGTACTCCGCGCCGCCCGGACTGAAGAACTTCCCGAGGAACTCGACCGAGTGCAGGCGCAGCGCGTGAATCGTCGGGCTGAAGAGCCCGATGGCGAAGTTCACGACGTGGAAGAGCAGGGCGAAGACGACGCCGACGACGACGCTGCCGAAGGTGCCCACCATCTGGTTCGCGACGACGGCCAGCATCAGCGACGCGGTGCCCAGCGCCATGATGCGCGCGTACGAGAGAATGTGGCCGAACGTCGACAGCAGCTCGATGACGGCGACGATGCCCTCGAGCGCGATGAGCACGGGGAAGGCGACCAGCAGGGCGATCACGAAGGGCGTCATGAGCCCAGACGGGAGCAACTTGAAGGCCGCCAGCAGCGCCGCCACCGTCAACAGCACCATGAGCACCGCGACACCGCGTCCAGCCGCTTCGCGCGTGTGCCCCCGCCTCCACGCCGTGATCGCCGCGAGCACGAGACCGAGGCTGATGTGCACCACGCCGATCGCCACCGACAGCGCGAGGAAGGGCACGATGGCCTCTTCGCGGTTGAACCACAGCGGCTTCATGCCGACGCCGTGGCCGAGGTTGCCGAACAGCTCTCCGAACAGCACACCGAAGAGCACCGAGAAGATCGAGCACGCGCCCGCGATCACCGACACCGACCGCAGCGTCGTGCCAGGCCTCGACTTGAAGCGCAGCAGCACCGCGATGCCGACCAGCAGCAGGCCGTAGCCGACGTCGCCGAGCATCAGCCCGAAGAACGCTGGGAAGAAGATCGCCAGGAACGGCGTCGGGTCGATGGTGCCGTAGCGGGGCAGCGGCATGAGCCGCGTGACGATCTCGAACGGTCGAAACAGTGCAGGGTTCGTCAAAGCGACGGGAGCGTTCGCCTTCCACGCCTCGCTGCCCAGGAACTCGACGACGATCTCGGGCCCGAGCGATGCCACCTGCTCGACGAGGGCCTCCCGCTTCGTGTCGGGCAGCCAGCCCTCGAGCACGAAGAGATGACGCCCGGCATGCACCTGATTTCGCGCCTCGAGCACCAACAGCTCGTCGCGCAGCCACCAGCGCAGCCGGTTCAGGGTGGCAGCGTGGCCCTCGGCCAGGCGTCTGCGCTCTGTCTCGAGCTCTTCGATCGCGCGGGGAATCGCGGCCAGCCGCGCCTTCAACGCCGGCATCGCGCGCAGCAGGTTCGTCTCGCCCAGGCCTGCGGGTGCGGGCAGCTCTTGAACGCGTGAGTCCGAGAGCAACTTCGCGACCTTCGGCGCCGCCTCGTTCGAGACGAGGATCAACACCGCCAGCTCACCACTCGCCAGCGGCCGATCGAGCAGCTCGAGCTCGTCACCCACCGCCTTCGTGAGAGCTTTTCTCAACTCTCCGAGCGCCGTCGCCGAGCCGGCACGCAGCACCACGTAGAACGCCTTTCCGTCCGGCCAGGTCAGCTCGTGCCCGATCAACGACTCGAAGGCCGAGAAGAACTCACGGTAGCGCAGCAACATCACGCGCTCGTCGTCGAGCGCGGCGCGGGCCTTCATCACCTTGCTCGAGGCTCGGCGGAGCCTGCGCGCCAGGCGGGCCGCTGCGATCACCGATTCCGGCTTCGCTACCACCGTGCGCGATCGCCGCTCGATGCCCAGCTGTCTCAATGCGACCTCGACGTCCGAGAGCATTCGCCGGCAGTGCCGCTCAGGCTTGCTCTGCTGCAGCTTCTCGCTGGCCGGCACCTGCGGTCGGACGAGGTGCAGCACGCCCAGGTCCTGCACGAAGGCCAGCACGCGCTCGAGCTGCGCTGCGGGCCCCGCCAGTCTCACCCGGGTCATGGAGACGATCACGGGCCGCCTCCGGGCTCGAGCAGTCGCGCCAGCACCAGAGAGCAGAGCTCGTCGATCAGCGAGGGAGAGATCGCACCAAGCCTCGTGAGGGCCGCGACGCGTTCAGCCTCGATCGCCTCCAACGCACGGGTATGAGCCTCGAGGGCAGCGCGTTCTTCTGTTGCCGCCTCGGCCTCCAGCTCGGCCATCGCTTCAGCCTTCGCGCGGCCCAGGGTCTGACGCGCAGCCTCGACCAACGCCTTCGCCGATCGCTCCGCTTCGAGTGACTTCGCCTCGAGGCGCTGCTCGGTGGAGAGCAGCGACGTCAGCCGGTCGTCGAGCGGTTCTGTCGGCTTCTGCCGCATGGAGTGGCCTCGTGCCCCACCTCAATGCAAGAGGCAGACACGACGCAGCTCCGAGGGGTTGCGCGACGGCGGGAGCGAAATCCGTGCAGGTCGAAGCGGCGCCGCGCAACAGCGACGCCACCTTGGCTCAGGTCACGCAGCTCGGCGAATGTGGTTCAGCGCCCGAGTCGAACTGGGAACACGTGAGGCGAATCACTCCTCTTCAGGAGCAATCGTCTCGTCGGCAGCAGCGGCGTTCAGCTCGGCCGTGCGGCGGCGAACGAACTCGACGAGCGTGCGAACGCCGAAGCCCGTCGCGCCCTTCGACATGTAGCCCTTGTCCTTGTTCACGTTGCTGGGGCCGGCGATGTCGAGGTGCACCCACGGCGTGTCACCGACGAACTCCTTGAGGAAGTGCGCGGCGGTGATCGACCCGCCCATGCGATCGCCGGCGTTCTTCATGTCGGCGACGTCGCTCTTGAGCACGTCCTTGAGGCTGTCGGTGAGCGGCAGGCGCCAGATGTCTTCGCCAGCCGAGCGGGCGGATTCGAGCACGTTCCACATGAGCTGATCGTCGTCGCCGAACGCACCGGCCACCCACGGGCCGAGCGCGACGATGCAGGCGCCGGTGAGGGTCGCGAGGTCGATGATGGCGGCGGGCTTGAGCTCGTTCGCGTAGGCGAGCACGTCACCCAGCACGAGGCGGCCTTCGGCGTCGGTGTTGGTGATCTCGACCGTCTTGCCGAGCCGCGAGATGAGCACGTCGCCGAGCCGGTACGCGTTGCCCGAGGGCATGTTCTCGCAGGCGCCCATGAAGCCGTGCACGGGGAAGGGCGGCTTGAGCTTCGCGATGACCCGCATCGCTCCGAGGACCGCGGCCGAGCCGGCCATGTCGGTCTTCATGTCGAGCATGCCGTCGCTGGGCTTGAGCGACAGGCCGCCGGAGTCGAAGGTGATCGCCTTGCCGACGAGGGCGATCGGGGCGCGCTTGGCCGCCTCGGCATCATCGGGCGTGTACGAGAGGTGAATGAGCTTGGGCTCCTCCACGCTGCCGCGCGCGACGCCGAGGAACATGCCCATCTTGAGCTCTTCGATCTTCTTGCGATCGAAGATGTGCAGGCCGAGGCCCGAGTCCTTCGCGATGATCTTCGCCTGCTCGGCGAGGATCGTCGGCGTCATGGTGCCGGCCGGCTCGTTGACGAGATCGCGCGAGAAGTTGGCGGCCTCGGCGATCGACTTCGCGAGGCCCGCCGTCGCGTCCATCGACTTGTCCTTCTTCACGCCGTCAGGCAGCAGCAGCTGCACCTTGTCGACGCGGGGCGCGCTCTTCTCGTCCTTGTTCGTCGTGCGCCACTTGTCGTAGCGGTACGAGCCGAGAATGGAGCCCTCGACCGTCGACTGAATCGCGGCGTCGAGCTCACGCACGCCGGGCAGCTGAATGACGGCCGTCTTCGCCTTGAGCTTGTTCGCGGCCTTGACCGCGCGGCCCATGGCCATGCGCAGCACCTCGGCGTTGAACTTCGCGCGCGTGCCCAGCCCGAGGAGGATCACGCGACCCACGCTCAGCTTGCCGTGCGTCTGAATCACGCAGGTCTGCTCGCCTTTGCCCTTGAAGCCTTCCTGCTGGGCCGTCTTCACGAGCAGGCCCTTCATCTTCTTGTCCGTCTTCACCCACGCCGAGGGCGGGTTCTTCTTGTCAGTGAGATCGGTGTCGAACAGCGGGAGGACGAGAACGTCGGCCTTCGCCGTCGAGGCGTGGCCGGTGCCGAACGAGAAGTTCATGAGACGTGCAGCTCCTTCGAGGGAAAAACGCGTGCGGACCTTACCGAAGGGTGGGAGCCGGGCCAGTGGAAAGGTACAGTCGTGACGCGATGCCCGCGTTTCTGACGTACCTGACGGCGGTCGAGCGGCTCTCGGCGCACGTCAACTCGTTGCCCCAGGAGTTCAGCCGCGCCCTCGGCGAAGACCTCGAGTACGCGCGCTTCGGCGCGACGCTCGTCGAGCTGCCCTGGTTCGGTGGGTGGAAGCTGGGCCTCGATGCCTGGTTCGGTCACGGCAGGGCGCCGACGTTCGCGAGGCTGATGCGCGAGCGGGCCCCGGTGTCGTTCGGCTTGAAGGCCGCTGAGCTGGTCTCCAACGGCGCGCTCGTGGGCACTGAAGCGGGCCTCGCCTTTGTCGCGGGCTACTTCACGCAGCTCTGCGTCAGTCGCGTGATGGAGCCGCTGGTGCAGTCGCTCGTCGTCAGTCACGCGAAGCAGGGCGAGTCGGGCTCGGCCGCGCGGCACCGCATCGAGTGGGCGCAGTCACTCGCGTTGATGCAGGATCTTCACGGCTCTCCGCTCGTCGGCACGCCGGCGATTCGCACCAAGATGCAGATTCGAAAGGCCAGCGGCGCGAAGGGCGTCGGGCGCGGGCTGTACGAGCTCATGCGGGTGTCGTCGCAGGAAGCGTTCGGTGACGCGCCGTCGAAGCTCGAGGTCGATGGCTGGGTGCGCGGCATGTATCTGTACGCGCTCGCGCTCGGTTCTCCGCTGGGCAAGCTGAAGGCGAGCCTCGGCGGTCACCTCACGGCGAAGGAGCTGTATCGCGGCCCCGGCATCGACGTGTTCGCCTCGCTCGACAAGAGCCTCGACCACACGCGCGACGTGCTCACGGTGCTGGGCAGCATGATTCGGCGGAACAACTTCGGCTCACGCTCGCGCTTCAAGCTCTTCGAGGTGTGTCCCGAGGGGTCGCCGGAGCAGGTGACGAAGCCGCAGGCCGCCTGACGGCTCACGTCCGGCGTGCGATGATCGTGGTGGTGATTCGGAAGCGGCTCTCATCCTTGACCGTCGCGTGGGGGCTCGTTGCGCTGACTGCGTTTGCCGGCGACGGAAGCCGTGACGCCGGTGTCGCTCAGTCAGCACTGCTTCCCCTCACACCACTCATCGAGCCCACAGGGGCTCCGAGCCCCGTCCTGATCCCAGCCGGCCTGGGCACGGGCGTGCGGCCAGTGATGCCAGTGCGCATCGGCGCCATCGTCGCGCGCGGGCCGCTCGACAAAGCGCTCGTTCGTCGCGTGCTTCGGGCGCACCTCGGACTCCTGAAGCAGTGCTCGACGTTGCACGTCTCTGCCGACGCTGGTGCAGGTCCCATCAGGCTCGAGGTGGACTTCGACATCACCGCGACCGGCACCGTCAGTGAGGCGAAGGTCACTCGGAGCAGCATGGGCAACAAGGACCTCGAGGCCTGCATCGTCAACGTCGTCCGGCAGCGTGTCTTTCCGTTGCCGCTCGATGGAGGCGTGGTCAACGTCGACCTGCCGCTCGAGTTCGTGAGCTCACCTGCTCACTGACCTGGGGAGTCAGCGCCTGCAGGCGGACTACGGCAGGAGCGTCATTCCCACGAAGGCTGGCGAGTTCACCGTGGCCTGCTGGCCGAGCGGCGTCAGCACGCCAGTCGTGGGTTCCACCCTCAGCGCGTGCACGGTTCCCGAGCCCTGGTTCGCGACGAGCAGCAGCTGCCCTGAAGGATCGAGCTCGAAGTGCCGTGGCGTGTTGCCGCCCGTGGGCGCGTGACCGACGAGGGTGAGCGCTCCAGTCGTGTCGTCGAACGAGAAGGTGACGATCGAGTTGTGGCCGCGGTTGGACCCGAAGACGAAGCGCCCGTTCGGGTGCACCTGCACTTCGGCGCACGTGTTCGTTCCCGAGAACCCCACTGGGAGCGTGGACTTCGTGTCCACCGCCGTGAGCCTTCCATCAGCCGCGACGCGCATCGACGTCATGGTGTCGGCGAGCTCGTTGATGAGAAACGCCCACTGTCCACCAGGGTGCAGGGCCAGGTGTCTTGGCCCCGCGCCAGCCGCCGTCGAGACCGTCGCTGGAGCGAGCGCGCTCAGTGTGCCCGCGTCGGCGTCGAAGCGGTATTGCGCGACGTGATCGGCGGCTTTGCAGGGCACGTAGATGAAGCGGCCCGTCGCGTCCGAGATGATCTGGTGCGCCTGGCCTCCCGACGGATCGGTGTCGGTCGCTGCTCCGAGGCCGCCGTCACGCACCGGGAGAATGGCGACGTTGCCGCCGGTGTAGTTCGCGGCCATGACGAACCGGCCAGACGGATGAACCGAGACGTGCGCAGGCCCGGCGCCCTGCGAGCTGACCCGGTTGATGAGTGAAAGCCCGGCATCTGCTCGAAGCTCGAACGCCGCGATCTGTCCGGGGCTGCCTTCGTTCACGGCGTAGAGACGGGCGCGCGGAACGTCGAAGGCGAGGAAGCTGGGGTTGGTTCCTCCGTTCGTGGAGCCCAGCAGCGTCATCGCACCCGTGGTGGCGTTGACGGCGTAGGCCGTGATGTTTCCGTTGCCGCTCCCAACGTAGGCGACGAGCCGGCCAGTCGAGGCGGAGCCTCCCGCACTGCCACCAGCGCTCGCGGAGCCACCTGCCGTCGCCGCTCCTCCAGCGCTCCCAGCTCCGCCGGCACTCGCAACACCACCCGCGATTACAGATCCACCTGCAGTCGCGAATCCGCCTGCTGCTCCACCAGCATTTGCCAATCCACCTGCGCTCGCCGAACCACCCGCGCTCGCCGAACCACCTGCGCTCGCCGAACCACCTGCGCTCGCCGAACCACCTCCGATGACCCCGCCGTCGCTCGGAACGCAGACTCGCGCGGCTCCGCACACCAGGCCAATTGGGCAGTTCATGTCGGACGCGCAAGCGATCGTCTGCAGCTGCGGCCCGCACGATGCGAGGAAGAGAACGGCGACGATCGTCGAACAGTGGCGGCTTGCGCGATTCAATCGGCCGATCATGTCACGGGATGACGATGTCGCGCGTCGCATCGACGTTCGTGATGTTCACCGTCGCGTGGCCAGGCGTGCTCGAGAACGGGTTCACGACCCAGGTGAGCGCGTCGGTGATCGGGTTCGCGCCGGCCGCGTTCGTGAACACCCGCAGGGTCACGGTCTGGTTCGCCTTGAGCGCCGCTCCCGAATAGGTCGAGCGCGAGTCCATCGTCATCGGGTCACGCGTGAAGAGCACCGGCATCAGAATCGCCTGCACGCCGTCCTGAATCGACACGATGCGCGCGGCGACGATGCCAAACGCGAGCCCACCGGTCGGAGCGCTCGCCGACGCCACGGTGATGTTCCCGCTCAGCGTCACCGGCCCGAACGCGAAGTCCTTCACGGTCTCTTTGTCGGCCTCGATGAGCGTCGGCGAGAGCGGATTCGCGAGCAGGTTGATCGCGATGCCACCACCGCCAAAGCCGATGAGTGACGGTACCGGCAACACGCGACCCGGCTGAAGATCGGTGACGACGTACGGGTACTCGGTGTCCATCTGGTTGGTGAAGATGCGGTAGCCGTTCTGCAGCTGTTGCAGCAGCACCTGTGGATCGAGCCCGCCCATGAGCGCGTCAGCCGGCAGCACCGACATCGACAGGTTCTGGAGCGGCGGAGGCCTGGGCAGAATGATCGTCCCACGCAGCGTGCCGAGGCCCGTTCCCGACGCTCCGACGAAGACCTTCACGTCCTCGGCGCTCGCCTTGAACGGATCGGTGAGATCGAGCGTGACGTTGACGGTGTCTCCGTTGAAGTCGAGGAACGGGGTGAGGTTTCCGTCGCCGTTGCGATCGCAGTACGCGGTGAGGCGGTGCGTTCCCGACTGCAGGCCCTCGTAGGTGAAGGGAAACGTGCCGGCCATCATCGGCGCCTTGCCGAGCTTCTTGATGTTGCCGTTGCGCCCGATGCCGATCTCTTTGTTCGAGCAGAACGCGCCGAAGACGACCGTGCCGCTGATCGAGCCGACGGGACCGCCCGCCCGCACCCAGGTGCCTTCGAACAGCTCGCTGTCCTTGCCGCCGTTGCTGGCGAAGATCTTGAGCGAGGTCGTCTTGTCGAGGGTGAGCGTCGCCGGCGCCTCTGCCTCGGTGCGTCCGCGTGACGTCGTGCGCGGATCACTGCCGTCCGAGCTCCAGAAGGCCGTGCTCTTCTGATCCGAGGCGATCGTGAGCGTGACGGTTCCGTTGAACGGGCCCGGCTTCGGCGTCACGGTGAGCGTCGGCGCCGGAACGATGGCGTTCGGCACGGGCTCGAGCGGGAAGGGGCCCTGAGGGCCGCACGCGGCAAGCAGCATCAGCCCAACGAGTGGAAACGTTCGCATGATCAGCCTTTGTTACACCGGCCCGTCAGCGGCGCACGTCGTACTCCACTTTTCGCACCGCGTCCTGTTGGGCGTTGGCCACTTCGGTGGGCATCGAGAAGGCGACCTGGCAGGTGTCGGAGTCTCCGAGGGCATCGAGCTCGGCGAGATCGACCAGCGGGCATTGCTTGATGGTGACGGCAACCCGCACCTCGGCGCCCAGCTCGTCTGCTGCTTTCACCAGCGAGACCTGACAGCGCACGAGAAAGGCGCCATCGCGCGAATGAAAGACCTGCCAGTGGCTGGTGACGATCTGCGCGTCGGGGTTCACGAAGCGTGCACCGTTGCAGTGGGCGTTGACCGCCTCGACGGTGCGATCGAAGGCGGTGTCGGCCTCTTTGGTTCGAAACGTCGCGCCCTGGACCGTCCAGGTGCAGCCGTCGAGCAGGAGGAGCAGCAGCAGGCGGTTCACTTTCGACCCGTCGTTCGTTTCGTCTTCGTGCGGCGGCGCACCTTGGAGCGCGTTCGCACGGCTGCCGACTCGAGCTCTGGCGCGAGCACGATGTTCACCTCCGAGACCTCGTCCTTCATCAGTCGCGCGCGTGGCTCGGTGGTGTCGTCGGGCATTGGTCCCAGCTTGAAGAACTCGGTCGTCTCGAGCTGACCGAAGCTGCCCGCCTCTCGTCGCAGGGGCTTCTCGACCACCTGACGCTGCCGCCAGATGCGCACCTCGTCACCGATCTGCTCGGCCGTCGGTGGCGGCCACTGCTGGAGGAAGGTGCGCAGCTGCCGCTCGAACGCCTTCGCGCTCGACATGCGCTGGTTGGGGTCCTTCCGCGTCGCGTGCTGAATGATCGCCACCAGCGGAGCAGGAAGACTGGGCCGCACGGTGCTGGCGGCCGGCAGCTCTTCTTTCGCGACGGCCAGGTGCAGCTCGGCAGTGCCCTGCGCGTGCTCGAAGGGGCGATGCCCGGTGACGACCTCGAAGAGACTCGCGCCGAGGGCGTAGACGTCGGTCGACGCGTTCGCGCGATGATCGACCAGATACTCGGGCGCCATGTAGCGGACCTTGCCCTTGCGGCTGCCCGTGAGCGTCGTGTGCTCGGTGTCCTCCGCGCGCGCCACGCCGAAGTCGAGCACGCGCACGCGGCCGTTCCGGTCGACCATCAGGTTGTCGGGCGAGATGTCACGGTGGACGAGGTTGAGCAGCGCTCCGCTTGGGCCCTTGAGGCTGTGAGCGGCGTGCAAGCCTGCGGCAGCGTCGGCGAAGAGCGAGGCCGCCATCGCGGGCCACAGCGGACCTCCGTGAGAGACGCTCGCCGAGCGCAGATCGATGCCATCGACGTACTCCATGGCCATGTACCAATCGTCGTTCGCCTGGCCGGAATCGAAGACACGCACGATGTTCGGGTGATCGAGCCGCTGCACGAGGCGCGCTTCTTCGAGGAAGAGATCGACCACGTGCCGGTGCTGCGCGAGGTGCTCGTGCATCACCTTGATCACCACGCGCGGCGAGGGATGCCCGGGTGAGAGCGGGTAGGCGAGCCAGACCTCGGCCATGCCGCCGATGCCGAGCCTGCGCTCCAATTCGTAGTCACCGAACCGCGAGTGGGGCACCAGCTTGCGCATGCGGACTCCTCGTTGAATCAGCTCTTCTTCGGCTGCGGCTCGCGATCGCTCGTCACCAGCGGAGAGAAGAAGCAGTCTTTCTTCGTGTACTCGTCGAACGAGAACGCGAACCGGTAGCTGGCTGCCGCGCGCTGGTTGCAGTCGGTGCGCTCACAGAACCGGCAGCTGATGCCCGTAGGCACGGCGTCGCGCTTGAGCTCGAGCATCGGCAACCCGTAGGCGAGGTACTTCGCGTTCTCGGCGTGAGTGCCGAGGCCGATGGAGTACGCGGTTCCTCGCACGATGCTGCCCTCGACCGGCTGCAGCTGCACCTTGGCGAAGTCGAAGTACGTGGTGCCGTCGGGCATCTGCGAATACTGCCGGGTGATCTGCGATGGGTTGAGGAAGGCGAGGTGCACCGCCCACTTCGCGCAGCTGCCCATCGACGCGAACTTGAGGCCGGTGCCCGAGTAGCGCTTCGAGATGTTCCCGGCGATGTCACAGCGCAGGAAGTGAAACGGCAGGCCTTTGCGTTTCGGGTCGGCGAGGTTGCAGACGCGGTGCGCGACGGTCTCGTAGGTGACGTTGAAGATGTTGGTGAGCAGCTCGATGTCGTACCGCGTGCGCTGCACCTCTTTGAAGAAGTCGCCGTAGGGAAGCATGAGCGCGCCGGCGAAGTAGTTGGCGAGGTTCACCTTCACGAGGCGCGGCGTCTCGGCGTGGCGGGTGCGCTGGCCGATGATTCGATCGATGAGACGCGTCTTGTCGAGCGCGAGCAGGCCGAGCGTGGCGCCGAGCTGGAACTTGAGCGTCTGCTCCGTCAGCCCCGGCGAGAGCTTCAGCTGCTTCTTCTCTTTGTCCAGGCGGCGCACCACCGAGCTGCCAGACGGAGAGTCTTCGAACGAGACCTGGTAGCCGAAGCGCTCCTCGACCATGCGGATCATCTGGGTCGAGACGAGCTGGCGTTCGAGGGCGAAGTCCTGCCGCAGCGCCTCGGCTTCAGCCTCGAGCTCGGGGAAGTAGTTGCCGTGCGACTCGAGGAAGTCGGTCGTCTCGTCGAAGGGCGAGTAGTCGAGCCGGCCATCGGAGCCCGCGGGTGGGTGCTCCTGACTCGAGAGCTGCGTCATCACGTTCTCGAGCTGCATGCGCGTGTTCTTGTAGAGGTTGAACAGCGCGGCGACGGTGCCGGCCAGCTTGGGCTCGGCCGAGAGCGACTGCAGCGACTCCTGATCGAGGTTGAGCGTCTTGAGCAGCGGCTCGTCGAGCAGACTCGCGAGCGCCTGATCGACGCGGCCATCGCCGATCTGCGCCATGAACTCTTCGGGGTCGACCTGGAAGAAGCGCAGCGCCTTCCACAACAGGGGAAACGGGGTGACGCGCTTCCCCTTCTCGATCAGGTTCAGGTACGCCGGGCTGACCCCGAGCTCACGCGCGGCGTCAGCCTGTTTGATGGTCTTCGACAGCCGGAGCGCGCGCAGGCGGTGGCCAACGTTCGCGTTGAGCGCGTTCTCGTTCATGGCGTGTGAATCAACCGACCGACAGCAGCTCGACCTCGAAGATGAGCGTCGAGTTGGGAGGAATCACAGGCGGGTACCCACCGGCGCCGTAGCCGAGCTCGGGCGGAATCGTCAGCTTGCGCATGCCGCCGACCTTCATGCCCGCGACGCCCTGATCCCACCCCTGAATGACCTGACCTGCGCCCAGCCCGAAGGAGAAGCCCGTGCCGCGATCGCGGCTCGAGTCGAACTTCGAGCCGTTGGTGAGCGTGCCGACGTAGTGAACGGTGACGCGCTTTCCGGCGACGGCCTCGGCGCCAGTGCCGACCTTCAGGTCTTCGATCTTCAGCGACATGTGACTCTCCAGTGAGGGCTGCGTTGAGGCGCCGAAGCGTAGTGCAACCCACTTCGGGCCTCTGCTGATTCGTGAGCGCTTCAGGCCACGATGCCATGCGCCAGCTGCGCGAGGCCCTTCACGTCTTCGATCGCGTCACCGAGATAGGGCGTGGCCACCGCAAAGGCGGTCGACGGCACCTCGGCCGCGAGCTGGGCCAGCAGCGCGCGATCACGCTCGACGCGCTCGAGTTCGAGCGTCGCCAGCAGCTTGAGCTTGTCGATGGCCGTCTTCGCGCAGGGGACTTCGGCGAGCGTGAGCTGGTCTGGCTGCAGCAACCCGTCGGTGCGCACCCATGAGCGGTTCAGCACGAAGCCGGCGAACGGCAGCCCCATCGACTTGATGCGATCGCGGAAATAGCGCGCGTCTTCGAGCGCCGCCTGATCGGGGCTCGTCACCAGCAGGAACGCGGCGTCTTTCGACATGAGCAGCTTGCGAACGCCCTCGGCGTGCGCGCGCATCGGACCGAACATGCCCGAGAAGGCGGAGAGGAACTCCTGCAGCTCGGCGAAGAACTCGGTACCGAAGACGCGGCTGAAGACGCTGCCGATCAGCTCCTGCGCCTTCTTGAAGAAGCCGCGCGCGGTGCTCGGCAGGAAGATGTTGATGATGCGCTCGTCGAGGAAGCGGGCGAGCTTCCCCGGCGCTTCGAGGAAGTCGAGCGCGTTGCGAGCGGGCGGCGTGTCGAGCACGACGAGATCGTACTTGCCGCTGGTCGACAGGTCGTAGAGCGCCTCGGCGGCCGTGTACTCCTGCATGCCGGCGACGAGCTCGGACAGGTGACGGAAGAGCCGGCTCTGCAGCACGCGCTCGGCCTGCTCGGTCGACGGCGCCATGCGGTGCACGAGGCTCTCGAAGACGACGTCGGGGTTCAGCATCCACGCGTCGAGCGTGCCGGTGGTGACGCCTGCTTCGGCGAGCGTCTCTTTCGAGAGCGGCGTCGGGTGGCGCATGTGTTCCCGAATACCGAGCGCCTGTGCGAGCCGCTTCGCGGGGTCGATGGTGAGCACCAGCACGCGCCGGCCCGCTCGTGCTCCAGCGAGCGCCAACGCCGCCGACGTGGTCGTCTTGCCGACGCCTCCGGCCCCGCACGCGACGATCACCTTCTTCGTGGTCACCAGGGTGTGCAGCTCGCCAGCCGGCATCGTGAAGTGATGTTAACGATCAGCAGCCTTCGTTGCGATGACGATCGCGGCTCACTACATCGCGCACGAACGGAGACACACGACATGGGATCGATGACGGGCAAGCGAGTGCTGGTGACGGGGGCGACGGGCGGCATCGGCTACGAGACGGCGAAGGCCATCGCGAAGGAGGGCGCCGAGCTGATCATCGTCGGCCGTAACGCAGAGAAGACGAAGACGGTCGCGGACGAGCTGAAGACCGCCTCGGGCAACCAGAACATCTCGTTCATGCTCGCCGACCTCTCGTCGATGGCTGCCGTGCGGAAGCTCGCCGCCGACTTCCTCGCGAAGTACGACCGGCTCGACGTGCTCGTGAACAACGCGGGCGGCGTGAACATGACACCAGAAAAGACGGTCGACGGGTTCGAGCTCACCTTCGCCGCGAATCACTTGTCCTATTTTCTCCTCACGAACCTGCTGGTGCCGGCGCTCGAGAAGGCAGCTCCGTCGCGCGTGGTGTGTGTGGCCAGCGAGGCGCACCGCGGAGCGACGATCGACTTCAACGATCTGATGACCCAGCCGTACTCGTCGTTCAAGGCGTATGGCCGCTCCAAGCTGGCCAACATTCTCTTCGGCCGTGAGCTCGCGAAGCGCCTCGAGAAGAAGCGCATCACGGTGAACAGCCTGCACCCCGGCGTGGTGAGCACCAACTTCTTCGCGGGCAAGCCCGGCATCTACGGCGTCATCGGAAAGGTCGCCGGCGTGTTCATGCTCTCGCCGGAGAAGGGCGCGAAGACGAGCATCTACCTGGCGACGTCGCCCGAGGTGGAAGGCGTCACCGGCAAGTACTTCGACAAGTGCAAGCCGAAGATCCCCAACCAGCAGGCGCAAGACGACGCGGCGGCGCAGCGGCTGTGGGTCGAGAGCGAGAAGCTCACCGGCTTCACGGCTTCGGTCTGATCAAAGCGACGGAACCAGGTTGAGGGTCGCCTGGCTGCCGGCTCCATCGACCTCTGAGAGCACCACGTGTTCGGCTGAAGCCCGTTCCTTCAAGAAGAGGAGCGCGGCTTCTGCACGCTCGATGCGCTTGAGCTCTCGCGTCCCCAGCACGGTCGTCGTCGTGCCGCTCAGCATCGTCCTGAGCGCCTCCCGCTCATCCTTCGAGAAGGGATCTCGCGGCACGCGGTTCACGACGATCGCGGTGACGGGCAGGCGATGACTGGTGAGCCCGGCTTGCAGCTCCATGGCTTCGGTCACCGGCAACGTCTCGGGCAGCGTGACGATCATCGTGCCGGTGATGCGTGGATCCGTCAGCACCGCGAGGCCCTCTTCGGCGACGCGGCGAATTGGCCCACCGGGAATGATGCGAATGAGGAACTCGGGGATCTGTGCGAGCGCCAACGCGTGCCCCGTCGCGGGAGAGTCGAGCAGCACGATCTCGTACGCGTGCCCGCCAGCCGGGTTCTCGCGCTTCATGAGATCGAGCATTCGGTACATCACGCCCATGTCGCTGAAGCCCGGCGCTGCCGAGAGGAACTTCTTGAGCGCCTGCGATCGCATCGCGGTGTCGGCGAGCAGCTTGATGGGCAGGCTGTCTTGCAGGAACCGGTGATGCCCCGAGGTCGGCGTCACCAGCACGACCGACACGTTCGGGAGCAACTCCGCCGGCTCTTCGGTCGGCTTCTTCACGCCCAGCGCGAGCGCGAGCTGCGACGGCGTCTCGGCGTTGGGAACGATCTCGGCGGCGAGCACCCGACGGCCCTGCGAGGCGTAGTGCCGGGCGAGCGCGGCCGTGAGCGTGGTCTTCCCGACACCGCCCTTGCCGGTGACGATGATGAGCCGTCGTTGCACCAGGCGCCCGAGAGACATCGAGCCACACCTTTATTCGTAAGGTGCCGTCACTGCCACGTGCATTGAACGAGCGACCCTGGTGTGGCAGCACCGCGACATGAACGTGCTGCTGTGTCGTCACGGTGAGACGCCGTGGAATCGCGAAGGCCGGTACCAGGGTCACACCGACATTCCGCTCCATGAGAGTGGAGAAGGGCAGGCGAAGGCGCTGGGCAAGCGGCTCGCCGAGGTGAAGATCGTTCGTGCGATCGCTTCTCCGCTGGTGCGTGCGCGCAAGACGGCCGAGCTCATTCTCGGGCCCTCGCGCGCTGGCATGCTGGGCTTCGACGATGGCCTCAAGGAGATCTCCCACGGCGGTTGGGAAGGAAAGACCGTGAGCGAGATCTCGGTCTCGCACCCCGAGCTGTTCGAGGCGTGGAAGAACAAGCCGACCGCGACGCTGCAGGCCGGGCCGAACGCGGAGTCGCTGCAGAACGTGCTCGATCGCGCGTGGCCATCGCTCGGCCGCGCGGTGCAAGGCCTCGGCTCGAATGACACCGTGCTCGTCGTCGCGCACGACGCCGTCAATCGCGTGCTGCTGTGCCGCATTCTCGGACTGCCGCTCGAGCGGGTGTGGTCGTTCCGGCAAGCCCCCGCGACGCTCAACGTGTTGTCTGGCGAGACGCTCGAGTCTTTGCAGGTCGTGCGTCTCAACGACGCCGATCACGTCGCGCCACTGTTTCAGGAAGCCGTTCACAAGGCGGTCTGAGGAGCCTCATGCGAGTCATCAACTTCAACGCTGGTCCTGCTGGTCTCCCGCTCCCCGCGCTCGAGCGCGCTCGTGACGAGCTCATCGACTTCAACGGCTCAGGCATGTCGATCATGGAGCACTCGCACCGCGGCAAGGACTACGAGGCCGTGCACCAGGAGGCGATCACGCGGCTGAAGCGGCTGCTGTCGATCCCCGACACGCACCAGGTGGTGTTCTCGACGGGCGGCGCGTCGATGCAGTTCGCCCTCATTCCCACCAACTTCCTCCACGCGGGCAAAAGCGCTGACTACGTGCTCACCGGCGGCTGGTCTGAGAAGGCGCTCGACGAGGCGAAGGTGCTCGGCAAGACGCGCGTCGCCGGCAGCACTCGAAACCCCGACGGCCGCTACACGAGAGTGCCCACCCAGGCCGAGGTGCAGCTCGACGCGTCGGCGGCGTACGTGCACACCACGTCCAACAACACCCTCTTCGGCACGCAGTTCCACAGCTTCCTCGACACGGGCGCGGTGCCGCACGTGTGCGACATGAGCAGCGACTTCCTCTGGCGCCCGATGGACGTGTCGAAGTTCGACTTCATCTACGCCGGCGCGCAGAAGAACCTCGGGCCGTCGGGCGTCGTGGTGCTGGTCGCGAAGAAGGACTTCCTCGCCCAGGCCCGAAAGGACATTCCGAAGGTCTTCCGGTACCAGACGCACGCCGAGGCCGACTCGCTCTACAACACGCCTCCGACGCTCGCGATCTACCTGATGCGCAACGTGCTCGGGTGGATGGAGGAGCAGGGCGGGCTTCCGGCCATGGAGCAGCGCAACCGGGCGAAAGCCGAGCTGCTCTACGGCTGCCTCGACGCGCTGGCCGGCTTCTATTCGGCTCCTGTCGAGAAGGCGTCTCGCTCGACGATGAATGTGGTCTTTCGCCTGCCGTCCGAGGCGCTCGAAGAGCAGTTCGTCGCGGAGGCGAAGAAGGCCGGCATGGTCGGGCTCAAGGGGCACCGCACCACCGGCGGCATCCGCGCGTCGACGTACAACGCCGTGTCGCAGCAAGACGTGGCCACGCTCGTCGAGTTCATGAAGTCGTTCGCGAAGTCGAAGGGCTGAGTCTAGCGTTCGCCACCTTTCTCAACGGGGAGTCCTCACATGAAGCGTCTGGTGCTGCTGTCGGGTCTGATGGTCGGGTCGTTGGCGTTCGCGGGCGAGCTCAAGGGCGTCAAGATGCCCGACGAGGTCACCGTCGATGGGAAGGCGCTCAAGCTCAACGGCATGGGCCTGCGCGTGAAGTTCATCGTCAGCGTCTACGTGGCCGGGCTGTACCTTGAGAACAAGAGCACCGATCCCGCGACGATCCTCAAGAGCGACGAGGCCCGGCGCGTCGACATGAAGATGCTGCGCGATCTCGACGCGAAGACGATCGTCGAGGCCATTCGCACGGGCTTCGAGAAGAACTCCGGCGCTCAGATGGGCGCGCTCAAGGAGCGGCTCGACAAGTTCTGCGCGCTGATTCCTGCGCTGAAGGAAGGCCAGACGCTGACGCTCACCTACGTTCCCGGCAAGGGCACGAGCGTGGTCGGCGCAGGCGAGGCGACGTTCATTCCCGGCAAGGACTTCTCTGACGCGCTCATCTCGGTGTGGCTCGGCAAGTCGCCGGTCGACGACGGCCTGAAGAAGGGCATGCTCGGTCAGTAAGTGGCTGTTCCCCCTGCGGAATTCGAGATTCCTCCGCAGGGGGTAGATCGCGGTTCCGGCTCCCGCGTTGAAGGCTCACACCCTTCGCAGGAGCCACACCTCATGAAACGCAATGCTCTGCTCGCCGCGTGCTTCGCGGCGTTGATGGCCGTCCCTTGCTTCGCTGCCGAGTCGAAGCCGGATCCGAAGATTCAGATCGCGATCCTCATCGACACCTCGAGCTCGATGGACGGCCTCATCAACCAGACGCGTGAGCAGCTGTGGAAGATCGTCAACACCTTCGCGACGGCCAAACGTGACGGCAAGCGCGCGAAGCTCGAGCTGGCGCTCTACCAGTACGGCAACGACAGCCTGAGCTCGAGCAACCACTACGTGCAGAAGATGTCGGACCTCACCTCGAACCTCGACAAGGTCTCGGAGCAGCTGTTCGCGCTGCGCACCAATGGTGGCGAAGAGTGGTGCGGCGCGGTGATTCAGCACGCGATGAAGGAGCTCGAGTGGAGCGGCAACCCGAGCGATCTGAAGCTCATCTACATCGCAGGCAACGAGCCGTTCGATCAGGGCCCGATCGCGTACCGGGAGATCGTCAAGCAGGCCATCTCGCGCGGCATCGTCGTGAACACGATTCACGCGGGCGACCAGGCGACCGGCGTCTCGCAGAAGTGGCAAGACGCGGCGAAGCTGGCTGACGGCGCGTTCCTCACGATCGATCAGAACCGAGCGATCGCCCGTGTCGATGCTCCGCAAGATGCCGAGCTCGCGAAGCTGAACGACAAGCTCAACGGCACGTACATCGGCTTTGGCGCGCAGGGTGACGAGGCGATGGCGCGGCAGCAGGCGCAAGACAAGAACGCGAAGGGCATGTCGGCGGGCTCGATGGCCACCCGTGCCGCGGCGAAGGCGTCGGTGCAGTACAACAACGCCGACTGGGACCTCGTCGACGCGAAGAAGGAAGGCAAGAAGGTGGCTGACATGCCGGTCGCTGCGCTGCCCGCTCCGATGCAGGCGATGGCTCCCGCGGCGCGTGAGGCCTTCGTCGAAGAGAAGTCGAAGGAGCGCGCCGAGCTTCAGGCGAAGATCGCGAAGCTCGCGAAGGACCGCGAGACGTACGTGAACACCGAGCTCAAGAAGCAGGCGAAGGACGGCGCGAAGTCGATGGACGACGCGGTGATCGAGTCGGCGACGTCGAAGGCGAAGGCCGCCAACTACGAGTTCTGATCGACATCCTTCATGAGGTGCGCGGGGGTTCCGGCCTGGTGCTGGAGCCCCCGTTCTCGTTTCTGAGGAGGCCGGTCAGCGTGTCAGCCGTGAGCGCTGACGCTCGAGAATCGCAGCGACGATCGGCGCAGGGCAGACGTGATCGATCGGTGCACCTGCTTCGACGAGCGTCTTGAGGCCCGAGGAGCTCACGCCCGACAGCTTCGGGTCGGCGGTGACGAAGAAGGTCCGTACTTCGGGAGCGAGCGAGGCGTTGAGCCCGGCGAGCTCGAGCTCTGCAGCCGCATCGGTGGTGGTGCGAACGCCGCGGACGAGCCACGTGGCGCCGACCTTCTTCGCGTACTCGACGACGTAGCCTTCAGTGGATGCGACGACGACGCTCGGTGGACAGACCTTGCGGAGCAGCTCGACGCGCTCGTCTCGCGTGAACCACGTCACCTTCTTCGGGTTGACCGCGACGAGCACGTGCAGTTCGTCGACGAGATCGGCCGCCTTGGTCACCACGTCGAGGTGACCGAACGTCACGGGGTCGAAGCTGCCGGCGTAGACGCCAACTCGTCGGGGCTGCATGGGAACTCCTGCTGGGTGATGCGGGGGAAGAGGACGAAGGCGAGCGCAGCGGCGGCGAGGGCGAGCATGGCGGCGAGCTGGAAGTGGGTGGTGTAGCCGAAAGCCGTGGCGCTCCAGCCGCTGAGTGCGCTCGCGAGGCCTGTGGCGATCACGACCGTCGACGCCTGCACGGTGGCGTCGGTCGCGGAGTGCTCGCGGCGAGACCAGTCCATGATGCAGGTGAAGAGCGCGGCGGTCGCGAGGCCTCCCGCGAGGTGCTCGAACGCGATGACGGCGCTGAGGCTGGCGAGCGAACTCGACGGCGTGACGAAGACGTATGCGAGCACCGCTGCGGCCTGAGTGACGCCGAACCCGAAGAGCGCGCGGCGTCGTCCGATGAGACCGATCAGCAGCCCACCCAGCACCGCTCCAATCAGACCGGCCAGGAAGCCGACCGTGCCGACGAGCAGGCCGATCTGTGGAAGGCCGATGCCGAGATCGACGAGGCGCGGCTTGAGCATCGCCACCCCGAACGCTTCCCCGAACTTGAAGACGAAGAGCAACGTCAGCAGGGGGAACGCGTCGGAGCGTGTGAAGAACTCACGCAGGCTGGCGCGAGCGGCGATCGGTCGTGGCGCTTCTTTCCAACGTGAGACGGGCAGGGTGGTGAGCAGCACGCCGACCGACATGAGCAGGAAGACGCCGCGCCACTGGAGCAGGTCGAAGGCCATCAACAGCGCGCCGCCTCCGACGATCATGCCGACGCGGTAGGCGCCGACCTGCAGCCCGTTCGCGAGCCCTCGCAGCGAACGTGGAACGAGCTCGACCGCGATGCCATCGGTCGCGATGTCCTGCGTGGCAGCGAAGGCGTTCACCAGCATGACGGTGACCAGCACGAACGGGAGCACCTCGACGAACGACGCGACGAAGAGCAACGCCGCCGTTCCGAGCTGGAGCGCCAGCAGCCACCGCCGACGCGAGCTCGTTCGATCGAGCCTCGGCGCGATGAGGAACTTGAGCGCCCACGGGAGCGCGAGCAGCGACGTCAGCCCGATGCCTTCGAGCGAGACGCCCGCCTGCCGCAGCATCACCGGCAGCGCCTGGGTGAAGAACCCGAAGGGCAGGCCCTGCGCGAAGTAGAGCGCTCCGAGCAATCCGAAGAGGCGAGTCGGCTTCATGACTTCACCGGGAGAAGGCCACGCGCCATCTTCTTGAGGGCGGGCGCGGCGGTGTAGCGGGGAATGAGCTCGCGGGCCGTGGCGGCAACGACGAAGTAGCCCTCGATGGTGGCGAGAATCGCCGACGCCGAGACGCGCGGCAGGGTGTCGCCGAAGCGGCCGCAGTCGATGCCGGCTCTGATGATGGTGAGCAGCCGCTCCATGATCGCCTCGAGGCCGGCGGCGTAGCGGGTGCGCACGTCCTTCGACTTGATGGCCTCGGCCCCGAGCGCGACCCAGACCGAGAGCGCGTGGGGATTGGCCGTGTCGCCGGTGGCGAGGTGGTGCTCGATGAAGGCGTCGACCTGATCGAGCGGGTCGTCTCCAGCCTCGGTGATCTTCTCGTCGAGGCCGGCGAGGTGCTGCTCCATCAGCCGCTTCATCAGCCCCTCGAGGATCTCGGCCTTGGTCCCGAAGTGGTAGTGCACGAGGCCCGGGCTCAACTTCGCGGCGCGCGCGATGTCTTGAATCGACGCGCCCTCGTAGCCCTTCTTGCTCATCACCTTGAGGAGCCCGTCGATGATCTGCTCGCGGCGTTGGTCGGTATTCGGTGGTCGGGGCATGGTAAGTAAGTTGGTTGACCAACTTATAAACTCGCAGCTGCAGTGTCCGCAAGGCGTGCTGCAAGTGCTTCAGATCGCGGCCATTCCCGAGGCGAGGCGCAGCAGGCCGGCCCACCACGGGGTCTCCGTGAGCGTCGACTCGACGCCAGCTCGACGAACGAGCACGCCCGTCGGCGAGAGCACGGCCCAGCCCAGCTTCTTCCCGAGCGCTTCCTCCACCGCAGTCATCGTCGATTCGTCTTCGGCGCTGAACGCGTGC
Organism: Archangium gephyra; assembly: GCA_943370055.1. Taxonomy (GTDB): domain Bacteria; phylum Myxococcota; class Myxococcia; order Myxococcales; family Myxococcaceae; genus Xiheimicrobium; species Xiheimicrobium gephyra_A. The sequence goes on along the minus strand of CALRPN020000002.1, from coordinate 44,852 downwards.
GGCCCGACGGGGTGACTGTGCACGACGAGCTCGATCTCCTCGCGATGCCGCCACACGGCTTCCCACCGCGCGCGGGAGTCGGGCAGGGCGAGGGCGTCCTGCGAGGCATCGCTCCACAGCACCGCACCACCGCGACCGATCAGCAGGAAGACCTCGCGCGCGTTCATGGCCACCTCAGAATCACCAGCGCTCCCGTGTCCATCGCCTCCTGAATCACGCCGATCAACGACTCGAGCGTGACGAGATCATCGCGCGGCGGGTGACCCAGACAAATGCCGGAGTCGATCACCTGCAACGTCGCCGCATCGACGATCGAAATGAACCGCTCGCCTTTGTACTGAAAGACGATCTCGAGCTGATCTGGCCCCAATCGACGCAGCGTCTCGAGCGTCGCGCCCGCAGCCTCGAGCGCCGCCTCGGCCCGCTCTTCGACCCGGCCCTGGGCGTCACGTCGTCGCCCCGGAGCATCAGGAACGTTGCGGAGCCGAAAGCCACCGCGTGCCATCTGCAATCGAACGGCTTCGATCTGCGCCTGGGCCTGCGCCGCGTCTTCTTCGCGCTGGGCACGGAGCAACTGCCGCTGCAGCTCGACCTCTTGCCGAACGAGCTCTTCCTGGTGACGGCGCTCGAGTTCGGCGAGCTCCCGGCGCGCGAGCTCTCGTTCTTCCTCGAGCGCGCGCAGCACTTCTTCTGCCTTCGGAACGCCGTCTTCTCCAATCGCGCCCAGCGACTTCCAGATCTCCTGCGGCGCAAACCGAACGTTCTGATCGCGCGCGACCCGCTCGAGCAGCGCGAGCCCGTACGCCGCACGCACCGGCGCAGGCACGCCCTTCACCTCACGCAGCGGCTTTCGTTCACCCAGCGCCTCACGCACCGCGCCTTCGGCCTCGCTCTCGAACTCGAGCGACTCGAAGAGCAACACGGTCGGACTCCAGCGCCGCGCCACGACAGGACTGAACGCCGCGGGCTCTTCTTCCGGCATCAGCTGCACGACCTCGACGACGCCACCATCACGGAACAGGCGATCGCCACGCAGCCAGCCACGCACCTTCGGCACCTTCGACAAATCGGGAGCGTCGGCCGGGCCCTTCACTGTCGCCTTGCGTCCAGCGATCTCGAACGCGTACCAGCCGGGCTTCGGTGGCGGCGGCCCGTTCAGACGAAGGCGGCGGTCCCCTGCGTCGACGTCGCGCCCACCCAGCCACGGCAGGGTGAGTGTCTCGGTCTTCGCAAGGAACCGCCGGTAGTCGACCATCGATTCTCCAGAATCACTTCAGCTCGAGCAGCGGCGTGCGCATCACCCGCTCCACCCAACCCTGCTGTGGAGCCGCACCCACCGCCACCGGCGCATCGAGGATGGCCTTGAGCACGCGCGTGACCTGGTACGGGTCATCGAACGAGCTCGCGTTCACCTCGCTGAACGGCACCTTCATCTGCGTCGCCGCCGAGCGCACCGAGTTGCCGCGCGCGCCGTGACCGGCCACCGAGACGAGCATCGCCATGGCCGACGGCGAGTAGCCGAGATCGCGGAAGCAGCGCGCGAACTGATCGCCTGCCTCACCGGCCTCGTCACCCACCACGATCACCACCAGCCGCGCCGTGTCGGGGAAACGAACCCCGGCCGCGTGAATCGCCCGCACGGCCGCCGCGTGAACGGTGCCGCCGCTCGCCTTGATCGACTGCAGCATGTGCTTCACCGCCGCGCTGTTCGCCGCCTTCGGCACCAGCACCGTGCCCACCGTGTCGAAGGTCGCGATGTGCACCTTCTCGACCGGGAAGCCGGCGAGGATCTTGGTCAGCGCCTCCTTCGACTGCTCGATCGCGCCCTCCATCGAGCCCGACTTGTCGATGAGGAACATCACGCGCACGTCGACGTCCTTCGTCGCCTCGGTGACGGCCTTCTTCGTCGCGTTGTCAGCGGCCTCGACGAGCTTCTCCTTCAGCGCCTGCGAGCGGACGTTCTTCGCCACGTTCAGCGAGCGCTGGTCGGTCGACTCGGCGATGGCCTTCTCCCAGCGCTGACGAATCTCGGCGTCGGCCATGAGACCGAGCGACTCGAGGGTCGGCGTGAGAATGCGCAGGTCGCGATCCGACAGCGAAGGCACCAGCGTCGCCATGATGGCCGGCGTGAGACCCACGTCCTTCGGAAGCCGGCCCACCACGTCCTTGTAGGCGAGGCGCTGCGTCTCGATGGCCTCGCAGATCTCGACCTCGGACAGCCCGTCGAAGCGGTCCTTCTTCTCGAGCTTGAGCGCGCCGAGCCCGACCGTGCGGTGGCCACCGTCTGCCTGCTTCTGCTTCCAGCCGAGCACCTCGAAGAAGCGCTGCGACTTGGGCTTGTAGCCAGCCTTGCGGGCGATCGCCTTGATGGTCTCCTTGAAGCCGGCCTTCACGAGGCCCTCGAGCAGCTGCGGGTTCGCCTCGCGGTACTCGAGCCACTTCTGGGCAGCGCGCTTCCAGCGGCCCATCGGAGCCTTCTTCGACGCGGGGTCACCGAAGCCGGCCTTGCGGTTGAGCTTGGTGATCTCGTCGGTCTCGAGCAGCTCGGCGACGCGCAGCACGGCCTTCGGCGTCATCATGCGCTGTGACTTCTTCTCGTAGAACAGCAGCATCGCCTCGCCGATGCGGCGGAAGTCGTCGTCGACGAAGGCGACCGAGCCGTCGTCGTCCTTCACGGGCTGACCCGAGCGGCTCTGCACGAGCATGAGCGCCGCGGCCGCGACCTTCAGATCGCGCCAGTCGGTCTCCTTGAGCGCGTAGCTCGCGAAGTGCGCGAACAGGTCCTGGTTGAGTGCGTAGATCTCGAGCAGCCGCGTGTAGAGGCGATCAGCCGCGGTCACGTGCAGGCCGGGCTTGATCTCCTTCGCGCCACGCGGAAGCGGGGTGCCCTTCTTCGGGCGCATCTGCCAGGTGCCGGCGACCTCGATGCCGGGGCGGTTGTGCCAGAGGTGCGCCGAGCTCGAGAGGATGAGATCGAGCAGCTTCTCGGCAGGGCCCATCTGGGCCTCGGGGAGCGGGTTTCGTGCGTTGGCCATGGCGTCATCCTCTTTCGTTACGGGATGAACGCCATGACTTTCGGCGAGACGGTCACTGACCGAGCGGCGTCACTGGGCGTCCTTTTCTCCGTCGAAGTAACCGGCCTGAGTGTCCTTCTTGAACATGAAGCGCTGACCGGTCGGAGGCGCGCCAACGGCCGCAGCCACCTTGCCCGAGTCGGGGTACTCGACGACGTCGACGCCCTTGCCGACCGAGAGGCCGACGTAGACGAAGTCAGCAGCGCCATCGTTGACGAGCTGGTGCGCGCCGGTGCCGGGCTCGAAGGTGATCCAGTCTCCCGGGCCGATCGCGGTCAGGCCTTCGGGCGTGCGGACCTTCGCGGTACCTGACACCACGAACAGCGACTCCTCGGTGATGTGGTGCATGTGAAAGGGGAACGACTTCTTTCCCGGCGGCAGGCGCCACAGGCTCGCGCCGAGCGCGGAGTTCGTCAGCGACTTCTTCTGCTGCGAAAACGCGCCCTGGTTCATCGCGTCGGTCCACGGCACCTCGTTCGTCTTCACGATCTTCAATGGCAGCTCCACAGGAATGCGGGGTGTGCGCGGTTCCTGCCACGGGGGTATGGAGCCGTCATCATGAACGCTCCGCTGCCGAGGCTCACCCAGCTGTCCAACTGCGCAGGCTGCGCCGCCAAGCTTCGCCCTGACGTGCTGCACGAGGTGCTCGCTGGAATCTCGAACACGAAAGTGAAGAACGCGCTGGTCGGCTTCGAGACGAGCGACGACGCGGCTGTCTACAAGCTGCGGCCGGATCTCGCGGTGGTCGAGACGGTCGACTTCTTCCCGCCGGTGCTCGACGACCCGTTCGAGTACGGACAGATCGCGGCGGCGAACGCGATGAGCGACATCTGGGCGATGGGCGGCACGGCGATCTTCGCGCTCAACATCGTCGCGTTCCCGAAGGAGCTGCCGATCGAGATCCTCCACGAGATCCTCGCGGGCGGCGCGTCGAAGGCGAAGGAGGCGGGCATTCCGATTCTCGGCGGGCACTCGGTGCAGTCGCCCGAGCCGAAGTACGGCATGGCCGTGACGGGCGTGATTCACCCGAAGAAGATCCTCACCAACGCGGGCGGCAAGCCTGGCGACGTGCTCATTCTCACCAAGCCCATCGGCACCGGCATCGCGACGACGGCGCTCAAGCGCGGGCTCGCCTCGAAGGAGCTCGTGAAGCGCGTCACGAAGCAGATGGCGACGCTCAACAAGGCGGCGGGAGAAGTGTTCGCGAGCGGCAAGTTCAAGGTGAACGCGCTCACCGACGTGACCGGGTTCGGCCTGCTGGGCCATGGGCTCGAGATGGCGCGAGGCGCGAAGCTGCGCGCGGTGATCGAGCTCGAGAACGTGCCGCTCTTGCCCGAGATCGCGAACCTGTCGGAGCAGGGCGTCGTGCCAGGTGGAACGAAGACGAACCTCGAGCACGCGTCGAAGGGCGTGCGTTTCCCCGATGGGCTGCCAGACGCGATCAAGCACGTGCTTGCCGATGCGCAGACGAACGGTGGCTTGCTCGCCGCCGTGCCATCGAAAGACGCCGCGAAAGCCCTGCGCCTGCTGGCCGCGAAGAAGGTCGATGCCTGGCCGATCGGCTGGCTCGAGAAGGGCAAGCCCGGGCTGACGGTCGCCTGAGACTGCTTACTCGTAAGACATGTTCCGCTGCCCTTCGTGTGGTGCCTTCAATCGTGTCGCGGCTGGTCACTCGGGAACGCCGACGTGTGGCCGCTGCAAACGTGATCTCGACATCTCGGGAAAGCCCCAGGAGGTCGACGCGGAGTCGTACACGCGCGCGATCTCCAACTCGCCGGTTCCCGTCGTCGTCGACTTCTGGGCGCCGTGGTGCGGGCCGTGTCGAATGGCCGCGCCGATTCTCGAGAAGGTCGGCCACGAGCTCGCGGGAAAGGCGCTGGTGATCAAGGTGAACACCGACGAGCACCCGCAGCCGTCGGCGCAGTTGGGCATTCGCGGCATTCCAACCTTCATCGTCTTCAAGGACGGGCGTGAGGTGGCGCGACAGGCCGGCGTGCTTCCCGGTGCGGCGATGGAGCAATGGGTGACGGCCTCGATTCGCTGAAGCGAAGGTTGTGCCAGATTCACGGCGTGGCCCAGACGCGACTGTCGACGCAGTTGGATGAGACCGGCTCTCCGCTTCGCTGCCAGTTGCTGGTCGTCGATGGACCCGATGCAGGTCGCGCGGTGCCGCTCGATGTCCCCCGCGTCGCGGGCACGGCGGCTTCGGTCGATCTGTCGCTCACGGATGAACGCGTCTCGTCGAAGCACGTGCGCATCACGCCGGTCGACGCGCGTTTCCTCGTGAAGGATCTCGAGAGCACGAACGGCACGTTCTTCGAAGGCTCGAAGGTTCAGGAACTCGAGGTCTCGCCAGGCGCGTCGCTGAAGTTGGGCCGCACGACGTTGCGTATCGAGCCGCAGCCGCGCGCACTCGACGTTCGCCCGAGCGCTGCACGCCGGTTCGGAGAGCTGGTCGGCGAGAGCCTGGCGATGCGGGAGATCTTCGCGGTGCTCGAGCTCGCGGCTCAGAGTGATGCCACGGTCCTCGTCACGGGAGAGACCGGCACGGGCAAGGAATTGATCGCGCGGTCCCTTCATGAGGCGAGCACCAGACGAAAGGGACCCTTCGTCGCCATCGACTGCGGCGCGCTGCCCGAGAGCCTGCTCGACAGTGAATTGTTCGGGCACGTGAAGGGCGCGTTCACCGGAGCTCAGAACGATCGCAAAGGTGCCTTCCTCCGCGCCGATGGTGGAACGCTCTTTCTCGACGAGCTGGGACGGGTGAGCGCGGCCGTGCAGGCGAAGCTGCTGCGCGTGCTCGAGGAGCGAAAGGTGAAGCCGGTCGGCGCAGATTCGGAGCGCCCAGTCGACGTGCGGGTGATCGCCGCCACGCCTGCCGACTTGAGCGCCTCGATCGCCAGCGGGACCTTCCGCTCAGACCTCTACTACCGGCTCTCGGTGCTCGCGTTCGAGCTGCCGCCTCTACGCAGCCGAAGAGAAGACATTTCGTTGATCGTCGGTGAACTCCTGCGCCACCGAGGGCTCGAGGTCGACGGCATCGAAGGCCCCAACCTCGATCGCCTCAAGAGCCACCGCTGGCCTGGCAACGTCCGTGAGCTGCGCAACGTCATCGATCGCGCGCTGGTCCTGTCTCCCGGCTCCCGTCGCTTCGGAGAGCTGAAGATCTCGCTCGAGGCGTCCGTCGGCACCGGCGAGGTGCTCGGCGTGAGAACCGATCTTCCGTACAAGGAGTCGAAGGAGGCGGTGCTCGAGGTCTTCGAGCGCACCTACCTGAGAGATCTCATGGCGAGACATCGCGACAACCTCTCGGCCGCGGCGCGTGAAGCCGGCGTCGACCGAAAGCACTGGCGCACGCTGCTCAAGAAGCACGACCTCTTCGACGGGCCGGACGAGGACTGATGCTCGCTCTTCTGGCGACGATGCTGGTGGGCGCGACCGATGGTGGCATCACCACGTTCTCGTCTCCGAAAGACGCGTTCGCGTACGTGCTCGCGATGCGTCCGCAGATCCTCGGCGTGGGCGAGTACCACGAGCTGAAAGGTGCTCCGAAGGTGCCCAGCGCCATCAAGCACTTCACGAACGAAGCGCTTCCGATTCTCGACGGCGGCGCCACCTCGCTCGTGGTCGAGACGTGGATGCTGAACGGCCGCTGCGGTCAGGTGGAGAAGCAGGCCGCCCAGGCGGTGGAGAAGACGACGCAGCGCCCGAAGGAGACCGAAGACGAGGTCACCACGATGATGGGCCGCGCGTACGATCTCGGGCTCAAGAACCACACGCTCCTCATCAACTGCGACGACTACAAGTCGATGCTCGACAAAGACGGTGAGCTCGACGCCGAGCAGTCGCTGCTGCTCATGCGCCGCAAGGTCGAAGAGAAGGCCACGCAGGTGCGCGATGAAGAAGAGGGCGGGCTGCCGGGCAAGATGCTGATCCTCTACGGCGGCGCGCTGCACAACGATCTCACGCCCACTGCCTCCGACGCGCCGTACACCTTCGGCCAGTCGCTGCAGAAGGAGACGCGCGGCGGCTACGTCGAGCTCGATCTGCTCGTGCCCGAGTACGTCGACACCGACGAAGAGCTGCTGAAGTTCCCCTGGTTCCCGCCCGCGCTGGCGCTCGCGAAGAAGGGGAAGACGGTGCTCATTCAGCCCTCGCCCGGCGTGAACGTGATCGTGTTCGCGTACTCGAAGGTCAAGCCGGCACGTCGATGATCACCGCGGTGATGTTGTCGGCGCTGCCCTTTTCGAAGGCCGTCTCGACCAGCCGCTTGCAGCACGCCGCGGGATCTCCTTCGTGGAGCAGCACGCCGAGCGCGTCGTCTTCGAACGGGTCGTAGAGCCCGTCGGTGCAGAGCAGGTATCGATCGCCGATGCACACATCGGTGACGCTCGTGTCGGCGTTCGAGTTTCCCGAGAGCCCCAGCGCGCGCGTGATCTGGTTCTTGAACGGGAAGTCATGACGTGGCGGCAGGTCGCGCCCAGCAGCGAGCATCTCGGCGTAGACGGAGTGATCTCTCGTGAGCGGCTCGATGACGCGGTTGCGCAGGCGGTAGACGCGGCTGTCTCCGACGTGCGCGATGGCAGCGTGCTGCTCGACGATCAGCATCGACGCGATCGTCGAACCCATCTGCCCGAGCCGGCCGGCGCGCTTGTCCATGATCGCCAGGTGCGCCTCGGTCGCGGCCGCCCGCAGCAGGTTCTCGGAGAGCGACTTCTTCTTGTCCTCCTTGCACGGCCAGGTGCCGCCCGGGTCGCGCCGATTCCGCTCGACGAAGCGCTGCAGGGTTTCGACGGTGAGCGCGCTGGCCACCTCGCCGCCTTCATAGCCGCCCAGCCCATCGGCGACCGCGAACAGGCCGAGGGCCGGCGCCTCACACAGGTTGTCTTCGTTGTTCGAGCGCCGACCAGTCGTCGTGATGGCATGGCTGAGCAGGTTCATGCGACGCGGCCATCGCAGCCGCCGTGCCCGTCGAAGTGCCGACGATCTCGTCGAGGGTGGGGTGTGGAGCCTCCGGTCTCCGGGGCTCCCTGGAGTCGCGCCACCCCGGACCGGAATTCCCATCGAAATTCGACCCGATTTGTCAGGGGCCTTGGCGCTCCTCTCGGGGAACGCGAAAGCGACTTCGTCCGACACTTCTCCAGTCCTGCCGACAAGGAGTCGCCCATGCTGGTTCGCAACGGAAGCCACGGAAACGATGTCACCCGGGTTCAGAAGGAGCTGAAGGCGGCAGGCATCAACCCGGGCCCCATCGACGGTGCTTTCGGCCCGAAGACCCGCGCGGCGGTGATCGCGTACCAGCGCAAGTACCACCTCTCTGCTGACGGCATCGTCGGCCCCAACACGTGGCGCAAGATGCAGACCGATGGCTTCGAGCCTGGTGGCTCGCCCTCGCGTCCGTCGAATCCTGGTCCAGTGACCAACAACCCCAGCGCGCCCACGTCGTCGAAGGTTCAGACGATGCTCAACGAAGCGCGCTCGCACCTCGGGTACCACGAGGGTGCTGGCAATCGGAACAAGTTCAGCTCGGCGCTCGGCCGTCCTGCCGAGGCGTGGTGCGCGGACTTCGTCAGCTACGTCGGCAAGAAGGCCGGCTTTCACGTCAACACCGCCAGCGCGCAGGGCGTCGCGAACTACCTGCAGCAGAAGGGCACGTGGAAGGGCCGCAGCAACCCGCAGCCCGGCGACGCGGTCACCTTCCGCTGGGACGGCAGCCACGGCTGGGCCGATCACGTTGGCATCGTCGAGAAGGTCTTCACCCAGAACGGCAAGCGTTACGTACAGACCATCGAGGGCAACTCGGGTGATCAGGTTCGTCGCAAGACGTACCCGGCCGACTCGTCGGTCATCAACGGCTACGGCCGCATGGTGTGAGTCAGCGTCGCGGTGGTCGTGGCGGTCGTGGAGGTGGTGGCGCCGCCGTGCGCGGATCTTCCGGCCACGAGTGCTTCGGGTACTGCCGCATGAGCTCTTTGCGAATCGCCGGGTAGTGGCGATCCCAGAAGCCCGAGAGGTCGGTCGTCACCTGCACGGCGCGCATGTTCGGCGCGAGCAGGTGCAGCACGAGCGGTGAACGGCCGATCGCGGGACCTTTCAGCAAGCCGAAGAAGTCCTGCAGGCGCGACTCGATCCACGGTGGGCGCGCGGGCTCGTAGTGCACCTGAACCGAACGGCCTCCAGGCAACGTGATGCGATCAGGTGCTTCGGTGTGAAGCAGCCGTGCCTGCTGCGCCGAGAGTGACGCCTGGAGCGAGTTCAGCAGCCCCGCCTCGCGCACTTCGTTGAACGATCGCATCCCCTCACAGAGCGCGGCGAGGCGCTGCTTCACGAACGCTTCGTCGGCGACCGGAAAACCGGCCTCGGGAAAAGCGGCCCGGAGCGCGTCGATTCGGCATTGCCACGCGCTCACAGCCTCGGGCTCGACGAAGGTGCGTACGCCGGCTTCGACCGCCGCTTGCGCGAGCAGCTTCGTCGTCTCGTCAGATGCGGGAGCGGGGTTGCGCGTCTCTTCGAGCACCACGTTGCCGAAGGTCATGCGGGTCACGCGATCGACGCGCTTCGCATCGGCGTTCCACTCGAGGGCGTCGACTTCACCGAGCGAGTCACCCGCGAGATCGAGCAGCCACTCGGCTTCGACCTGCGACGCGATGCGAACGGCGACGCCACCACGACGTTCTTCCGCGTCGATCGCTACCATCAGCTCGGCTTCGTGCACGACCGACGTGGGATCGAGAGACGCCGATCCACCCGAGGCGAAGACGACGTCGGGCGACTTGGGACGACGACGTTTGGCGACGCGATCGGGGTAGCCCGCGAGCACCGCCTGGAGCAGCGCTTCTTCCCGCGCGCGATCAGACGTCGGCGCGTGAACGCGGCGATCGAGCGAGCGGCTCAGCTGTTTGCGAACGCGATCGACCGACTGCATCGCGCCTGCATCGAGACCTGCACTTCGCGCGCTCGTCGCCTGGCCTTCCTTGAAACGCTCCAACAGCTCGAGGACGTCGGACGGTCCCGCGAGCGCGTCGTTGCCACGGCGTGAATCACCGAAACGGGCGCGCGCTTCCTGCCGAATGTCTCGTTCGCTCAACAGCGCCGCGATGGTGACGGCTTCCTCAGCGACGCCACGCTGTTCACCCGCGACGACGACGCGCGCGAGGCGAGGGTGCAGGGGAAAGGTGAGCAGTCGCTGCCCGACCTTCGTGAGCGCGCCGTTCTTCTCGAGGGCTCCCAATTGCGTGAGCAGCGACTCGGCGGCGTCGATGGCCGACGGCGGCGGTGGCTCGAAGAAGGGAAACGAGCGCACGTCGTTCACACCGAGCGCGCGGAGCGAGAGTGACGACTCCACGAAGTCGAGCCGGCGAATCTCGGGCGCGTCGGACATCGGACGGCCTTCGTAGTCACCCCGCGTGTAGAGCCGAACGCAGGTACCCGCGCGCGTTCGACCGGCTCGGCCTGCGCGCTGAATCGCCGACGACTTCGAGACCTTCTGCACCTTGAGCGTCGGCAGCCCGCTCCAGGGAGAATGTGCCGCGACGCGCGCGAGGCCCGAGTCGATCACGGCCGCGACGCCTTCGATGGTGACGCTCGTCTCGGCGACGTTGGTCGAGAGGATCACCTTCCGCTTCGGGCTCGCCTTCAGCGCACGATCCTGATCCGCCGCGCTGAGATCTCCGTGCAGCACGACGAGCTCGAGTTGGTGACGCTGCGCGAACTCCGAACACGCTTCCTGCGCGCGACGAATCTCGGCAGCTCCCGGGAGGAACACGAGCACGTGGCCATCGAGCTCGGCCTGAATGAGTCGCTTCAACGCGGCCAGCACCTGCTGCTCGAGGTGTCGATCGTCTTCCTTCTCAAGGTACTCGAGGGCGACGTCGAAGCGCCGGCCTTCACTGCGCAGGGCGGGTGCTCCGTCGAGCCAGGTCGCAATCGGAGCAGCGTCGAGGGTGGCCGACATCACCACCAGCTTCAGATCGGGCCGGGTCGTCTTCTGCAGCCGTCGCAGCATCGCGAGCGCGAGATCGCCGGCGAGGTGCCGTTCGTGAAATTCGTCGAGCACCACGATGCCGACGTCACGGAGTTGCGGATCTCCAACGAGCCGCCGCGTCAGCAGGCCTTCAGTCACGAAGCGGATTCGCGTCTTCGCCGAAGAGACGTCGTCGAAACGAATCTGGTAGCCGATCGTCTCGCCCAGCCGCTCGTTGCGCTCTTCGGCGACGCGTGCCGCTGCGAGCCGGGTCGCCAGTCGCCGTGGCTGCAGCACGACGATTTCCTTCTGGCCCGCCAGTCCCGCCGCGAGCAGGGCAGGGGGCACGCGCGTCGTCTTGCCCGCGCCAGGCGGCGCCTCGAGCACGAGCGCTTCACGGGTACGCAAGGCGCCGACGATGTCGGAGAGGAGGCTGTCGATGGGCAACTGCATCTGTGGTGGCGCTACTGCCCGTCGGCAGGTCGGTCAACTGTGCCGCAGGCGGCAAACGCTGCCGGCGTCAGGAAATCGTCGAGGGCGGCTGGCACGTTCCGAGCAACCTCCGTCATGCTCCAGAACAGGAGACTCGATGCGCCTCGCACTCGGACTCGGATTGTTGCTCACCGCTTGTGTCGAGCCGGCGCTGCCATCCGACGCGGAGGTCGCGGCCGTCGACGCGGGGCCCTTCGTCTGCAGCCCCCGAACGTGCACCGGGTGCTGTCTCAACAACGTCTGCCTTGGAGGGAATCAGGACTCCGCGTGCGGCTACGACGGGCGCAGCTGCAAGGCCTGCAACGAAGGCACGCGCTGCGAATCACCTGGAGCCTGCTTCGCGTTGCCGGGTGATGGCGGCGCGCCGAACAAGCCGCTGTCGCCCGACGCGGGCATCTATCTGTCGCCGCAGAACTTGAGGAAGTGCCAGTTCTTCCTCGGCACGTGGATCTGCTGAGCGCTCAGTCGCGTACCGGACCGCATTCGCACCGAACAGACCGACCGCAGGGCGATGCCTCTTCGTCGCAGTCGAGCCAGTACTCCACGTGCGCCCAATCGGATTGAAGGGGCATGCCCACCACTGTGAAGCAGCCGGCATCGGTGATCGGTCGGCAGGGCTGCTGCTCATGAACGAGACCGACGAAGCACCCGTGTGGCCCCGAGAACAGTGCCCCAGAACACTCACCGTCCCTGAAGTGCTGGCGTGGCGTGCTCGAAACGTCGCGCCGACTCGCAAATGGATCGGAGGCCGCGTTCTGCCACGGCCCTCGAGGCCCACGCCGGACGGACAGGTCGGGCATCTGGGTGACGCAGCCGACGAACAGCACGATGAGAACTGCGCGATTCACGACGGAGCGTTGATCGCTCCAGTCCCGACTTCAGTTCCCGGCTCAGTCGATCACAGGAGCGCACTCACATCGAAGCGTGTGATCGCACGGCGACGCCGATTCTCCGCAGTCGAGCCAGTACTCGCTCGCTGGATTCGGGAAAGGCGGATCGAGATCGACAGACCTGCAGCCGCCATCGGCCACCGGCGTGCACGATTGCTCCTTCCGCCAGTGCTCGACGTGAACGAAGCACGCGCGCGGGCCTGCGTAGACCGCGGCCGTGCAACCATCGGAGGTGACGCTCTGGAGCGGAGTGCTCGCCACATCCCGTCGACCCGCGAACGGATCGGCGAGTGTGTCCATGCCCTGTGGTCGCGGGCCTCGCCTGATCGACAGATCGGGTTGGTGCGTCACGCACCCGATCGTCACCAACGCGAGCAACCAGTGCTTCACGCCTCGGCTTGAGCGGCCTTCTTGCTGCGCTTCTTCGGAGCCACCGCCTCGACGACAGGCGCGGCTTCGACGGGAGCCTCTTCGACGGGCGCGGCTTCCACTTCCGCCTCGACCTCCGACTCCTCGTCAGCCTCGGCCACTTCCGCCGCCTCGACCTCAGGCTCAGCGCTCGCGTCGAACTTCCGCCGCTTCGGCTTCTGCCCGATGCCCGAGTCTTCGAACGCGTTCTTGAGCGGAGCCAGCGCCGCCTCGGCCAGCAACCGAGCCTGACGCATCGGCAGCTCGAGTCTGCGCGCGTGCCCGACGATCTCTTCCCGCAGCGCGATCTCTTCACTCGGCAACAACGGCTCGGGCGAGAACCCGCCACGCCACGCCGCGATCGTGTTGCGAACCTGCTCGACTACCGGAACGATCGGCGTGAACGACGACTCCGCCAGCATGCGCTTGCAGTAGCTGCTGCCGAGCTTCTTCTCGAAGTCAGCCGCAAACCGCTCGAAGTCCTCGCGATCGACCCGGCGCGCCGCGGGCAGCTTCACCTTGCCGAACAGCGCCTCGAGCAACGGAGCCCGCGTACCGGCGACGAACGTGATGCCCGCCTGAAGCCGCTCGATCGCATCGACCGCGGTGTTCTGCAGCCCACGCGCATGCTCTTCACGCGCGCCTTCCAACTCGGGCAACCGCATCGCTCGCTGGTTCAAATCGCCCAGCTCGCCGCGCGCCGCCGTCAGACGATCGATGGCCAGCATCAGCCAGCCCTTCTCGTCCTTGAGGCCCTGCTTCTTCGAGAGCTCACCCTGGGCGGTTTCGAGCCGCTCCAGCAGGGTCTGCGACCAGGCCACCACGTCGAACGCTTCCGCGAGACTCATCGTCATGGGCGCGGCGATGTAGCACGTTCAACAGCCCTGTGGGTCACCCGCCCGCGAGGGCCGATCGCAGCTGGGCGAGGTCTTCTGGCAGGGGCGACTCCACCGAGAGCGCCGAGGCCGGTAAATCGAGCTTCAGCCGCGCCGCGTGCAGCGCCAGGCGGGGAAGACGCACCCGGTCAAAGGGCTTCCCGTAGATGCGATCGCCCAGGACCGGAAACCCGCTCTCGGACAGCTGCACGCGAATCTGGTGGGTGCGCCCGGTATCGAGATCGACCTCGACGAGCGCCGCATCACTGAACCGCTCCAGCACCTTCCACGACAGCCGCGCCCGCCGCGGAGACTCGAGCTTCGTCGTGTACTTCCCGTCCGTGCCCTTCGCGTACGGCGTATCCATCGAGCCCGTGTCTGGCGGCGAACCGGCGACGAACGCGAGGTACGTCTTGTCGATGCGCTTCTGCTCGAATCCGTCGGCGAGCAATTTCACGCCGTCATCCGACTTCGCGAGCGCGAGACAGCCGCTGGTCTCTTTGTCGAGGCGGTGAACGACTCCGGGGAACGCCTTGCCCGCGACGTCGAAGCCCGCGTGCTGTGACGCGATCAACTCGACGAGACTCACCTGCCCAGGCTCGGGCTCGACGGTGAGACCCGATGGCTTGTCGATGAGCAGCACGAGCTCGTTCTGCGCGAGCACGGGAATCGTCGGGCCTTCGACCTTCGGCGCGGGTGGAGGCGGCGGCACTTCGACCTCCACAGTCTCTCCGCCCCACGTCTTGCGGCCCGCCTTGGCGATCTTGCCATTCACGCGAACGCGGCCCTGATCGAGCAGCTGCTTCACTCTCGCGGTGTCGGCGTTTGGGAGCGCGCGCACGAGGAACTTCTCGAGCGCCACCTTCTCACCTTTGGGGACCTCGACGCGTCGGCTGGCCATGCGCCATTCCGTATGGCACACGCGCGCCATGCCGGTGGTGACGATTCGCGAAGCAGTCGCGGCAGATGACGAGGCGATCGGCGAGCTGCTCGTGCAGTCGTTCGTCGAGCAATACGCGAAGAAGCTGCCCGAGGTGCAGGTCACCGATCGTCGCAAACGCGAGCTGCGCGACGTCGAGAGCAAACGCGCGGTCGCGAAGGTGTGGGTCGCGGAGTCGAACGGCCTCGTGGTCGGAACGGTCGCGGTGTGGCCGATGGGCGCGGAGGGCTCGGAAGCGTGGATCCCCGAGTCATGCGACCTGCGTCACCTCGCGATCGCCGCGAGCGTGCGAGGGCAGGGCGTCGCGGGCCAATTGCTCGACGTGGCGGAGTCGTGGGCGCGCCGTTCGGGTGCGCAGCGCGTGTTGCTGCACGTTCGTCGTGGAGCGGTCGGCGTGCGGCGGCTCTACGAAGCGCGTGGCTACCTGCGTGACGAATCGGGTGACATCGACGCGTTGCCCGAGGTCTTCCTCGAAGCGTTCCTGCTTCCGCTGCGCTGAGATGGTTGCGTTGGAACGGCCCGAGGCTGCGCCAGAGCTCTGTCAGCCGACCGCAAGACTCCGCCTTCCGAGTGCACCTTCACGCTGCCCACACAATGACGCTCAGCCGAGCAGCGCGTCGAGTGCGCCAGCCGCGGTCAGATCTTCGAACGCGTGCGTCGGGCCGGCAGCCCTCAGCACCTCGAGGGGAATGTCGCCCGTCGCGACCGCGATGCTCTCGGCGCCAATCGCCTGAGCGGCCGAGACATCCTTCGGGGTGTCACCGATCACCACCACGCGCACGTCGTTCAGCGCCTTGCCGAGCTTCGCGGCCCCTCGCTCAGCGCCACGCCGAATCAGCTCGGGCCGCAGCTCGTGATCGTCTCCGAACCCGCCAAAGTCGAAGCGCTCGTGAATGCCGACCCGCTTCAGCTTGGCCATCGCTCCACTCTTCACGTTTCCGGTGCCGAGCCCGACCGCGCAGCCTGCCGAGTGCCCCGCGTCGATCGCCTGCGTCATTCCCGCGTGCACGCGGTATCGCTGATCGTCCACCTTCCACACTTCTTCTTCGAGCAGCTCCACGTACCGGTTGATCAGCTCGTCGATGGTCTCGGTGGTGGCGGTGGCCCCGATCTGATCGAGCCCGAGTCGAACGATCGCGCGATCAGTCATGCCGCTGAACGAGAAGTGATCGCACGCGTCGGGGCGGCCGTAGATCACCGAGAACGCCTTGGTGATCGCCCGACGACCCGCGCCGCCAGTGGTGATCAGCGTGCCATCGATGTCGAACAGCAACACGGTCGGCTTCACGAGAGGCGCTCCTGAATACGCGTGGCCCACTCGGGCTCGAGCTCGAGGCACGCCGCCTCACGGCCCAGCTTCACCGCCGCAGAAGGAATCGACCCGCTCCCACCGAACGCGTCGACGACCAGCTGCCCGCTCTTCGACCAGGTGCGAATGAGCGGCTCGATGACGCCGAAGGGTTTGTGGTTCGGGTGATTGCCCCACCGCTGCGCTTCGCCGTCGTCGTCGTAGCCAGCGACGGCCGACCATGGAATCGCCGGCGCATCGGGAGGCAAAGCGATCGGTGCCGACGTCGAGAACACGAGCGCGGTCTCGACCACCCGCAGAATCTCTTCACCGCTGTTCGACTGTCGGGTGCGCTTCCCCCACACGAACTCGCCGAGCTGATGCGCGTAGCCGAGTGACTTCGCCACGGTGGTGATCGGTTCCCGGCCGAGCAGGTTCGTCCAGATCACCAGCGGCGCGTTCGGCACCAGGTTCGCGACGGCCAGCGACAGCCACTGCTTCGTGAACTCGCGATACTCGCGCACGTCTTCGAAGCGCCGCACCGGGCCGCTGTCGATCTTCCGCCCTTTGGGATCTCGCTCGTCGCCGCCTTTTCGCCGCCGCACCAGCAGGCAGTACGGAGGATCGGTGATCAGCGCGTCGGCGCGACGACCCTCGAGCAGGCGCTTCCACGCCTCAGCGCTCGTCGAGTCTCCTTGAAGGCACCTGCCCGTCATCTCGTTGCGTCCTCGCGGCGGGCCTCGTAGCACAGGCTCCATGAGCGACGTGCACGTGCGGAACATGACGAAGAGCGACTTGCCACGCGTCGGCGAGCTGGCCGGTGCCCTCGTGCGCTTGCACCACGCGTGGGACCCGCGCCGCTTCTTCCTCGAGGAAGGCGTGGAGCAGGGCTACCAGTGGTGGTTCGCGAAGCAGCTGGATCAAGAGGGCGTCGTGCTGCAGGTCGCCGAGGTCGGCGGCGCGATCGCGGGTTACGTCTACGGCAGCCTCGAGGATCGTGACTGGGCGATGCTGCTCGACGCCCACGGCGCGATTCACGACGTCTTCGTCGACGCAGCCTTTCGTCGGGCCGGAGTCGCGAAGGCGCTCATGCTGTCGGCCATCGCAGCGCTCGAAGGGCAGGGCGCAGCGCAGGTGGTTCTCTCGACGTCGACGTCGAACCCGCAGGCGCAGGCGCTGTTCCGCAGCCTCGGCTTTCGCGACACGATGATCGAAATGACGCGCTCGAAGTAGGCTGCGCCTCATGGGGGGACCTTCGAACTACGAGACGAGCTCGACGTACGTGGGCGGGTTCGTGAAGGCACTGCGCGCGGTCGGGCTGCTCACGCCAGACGTCGAGCGTCGCTTCGGAGAGTCACAGCGCGCGATGGTGGCCTCGGCCTACTCGCGCGGCTGGTGGCCCGGAGACGAGTCCGAGAAGCTCGCCCGGGCAGCCCTCGACGTTCACGGGGCCGCGAAGCTCGAAGAGGCCGGGCTGCTCACCACGCGCAACAGCGTCGGGCCCATCATCACGCCGCTCATCTCCGTCATCGGCGCGATCTTCGGGCTCAAGCCCTCGTCCCTCTTCGAGCGCATCGGAGATCTCGCGAGCACCTCGGTGCGTGGCGTGGGCTTCGAGTGGAAGTCGACGGGCTCGACGAGCGGCACCTTGCGCATCGAGTACCCCGCGGGGCTGGGCGGAGCGACCGTCGAACCGCTCTGGCGGGGCGCCTGCCGCTACGTCTTCGACACGGCGCGCGCGAAGGGTGAGATCGTCTCGTGTCAGGTCGACGGCAGCGTGCTGCTCTTCACGCTGCGCTGGTGACGATCAGCGGTGGTGCGCCGCGACGTCTGCGTGCTTCACCAGGAAGTCCTCGAACGTTCCCGTGAAGTCGACGACCTCTTTGCCGTTGCGCGGCGCCCAGATGCGCGTCGCGACTTCGCTGATGAGCTGCTGGTCGTGCGTGACGACGATGACCGTGCCCTCGTAGCGGGCGAGGCCTTCACCGAGCGCGGAGATCGACTCGAGGTCGAGGTGGTTCGTCGGCTCGTCGAGGATGAGCACGTTGTCTTTGCGCATCATCAGCTGTGACAGCAGGGTGCGCACGGTCTCTCCGCCCGAGAGCGTGTCGGTCGGCTTCATGCGCTCTTCACCCGAGAAGAGCATTCGGCCGAGCAGGCCGCCGATCTCCTCGTTCGACATCTTCACGTCCTGATCGCGCAGCCACTGGTACACGGTGGTGCCCTTCTTGATCAGGCCGTGATGATCCTGCGGCATGTAGCCGACCATCGCGTTGTGGCCCCACGTGACGGTGCCGGTGTCGGGCGTCTCGGCGCCGGTCAGCATCTTCACGAGCGTCGACTTGCCCACGCCGTTCTTGCCGATGACGGCGATCTTCTCGCCTTTGGTGACCAGCGCGCTGAACGCCGGAATCACCACGTGCCCGTCATAGGCCTTCGAGATGCCCTCGATGGTGACGGTCTGCTTGCCGCTCGCGCCCTTCTGCTCGAACTTGATGAAGGGCCGCGCGATGTTCGACCGCTTCACGTCCTCGACCTTGAGCTTCTCGAGGGCGTTCTTGCGGCTCTGTACCTGGCTGGCGCGCGTGCCGGCCGAGAAGCGGGCCACGAAGTCCTGCAGCTGCGAGATCTTCTTCTTCTTCTCGCTGTTCTCGGACTCGATGCGCGAGCGCACCTGCGCCTTCTGCCGCACCATGTCGTCGTAGCCGCCCGAGTAGGTGATGATCGCCTCGTAGTCGATGTCGGCGATGTGCGTGCAGATCGCGTTCAAGAAGTGCCGGTCGTGCGAGATGGTGATCAGCACGCCTTCGAACTCGTGCAGGAACGTCTCGAGCCACCGAATCGACTCGAGGTCGAGGTTGTTCGTGGGCTCGTCGAGGAGCAGGCCCTCGGGCTTGCCGAAGAGCGCCTGCGCCAACAGCACGCGCAGCTTGTAGCCACCGGTGAGGTTCTTCAGCGGGCCTTCGTGAAACGACTGCTCGATGCCCAGACCTTCGAGCAGCGCGCCCGCGTCGGACTCGGCCACGTAGCCGTCTTCTTCGGCGATCACGCCCTCGAGCTCGGCCAGGCGGTGCCCGTCGGCGTCGGAGAGATCGGCCTTCTCGAGCAGCTTGTTCTTCTCGCTCGTCGCCGCCCACAGCGGCTTGTTGCCCATCATCACCACGTCGAGCACGCGGGTCTCTTCGTACTGAAAGTGATCCTGGCGAAGAATGCCCAGCTTGCGCGGGCGCATGATGTCGCCGGTGTCCTGCTCCTCGTCACCCGCGAGGATCTTCATGAACGTCGACTTGCCTGCGCCGTTCGGGCCGGTGAGGCCGTAGCGACGGCCCGCCGAGAAGGCGACGTTCACTTCTTCGAACAGCTTCTTGGGGCCGTAGCCCTTCGACACGTTGACGATGGAAAAGGACGCCATGGCCGCGCCCTCTCGCATGTCCCGTGCTTGCTGTCATTCCCGCAGGCGGAGCACAGCCTCCCACTCTTCCCCCTCACGGCCGGGGAAGCTGTCTTTCGCCTTCACGAACCGCTCGAACGTGAACTTCGTGAAACGAGCGCGCACGTCGGCCTCGGTGGTGTCGAACGGCGGCCCACCGGTTCGCCCGTGGTTGTAGAAGAGCCCGACGACTCGCCCTCCAGGCACCAGCGCGCCCTCGATGGCGGTGACGTAGCGATCGCGCGTCGAGGGGTCGATGGCGCAGTAGCAGGTGTGCTCGATGACGGCGTCGAACGCGCGCGGGTGGCTCTCGTGCAGCGTGAAGACGTCGGCCTGGAGCAGCTCGAACGACACGTTGCTGCCCTGCAGGCGCTCCTGCATCGCCTTGATGGCCTCGGGCGCGAAGTCGATGGCGGTGACCTGGTAGCCCGCGATGGCCGCCGCGAACGCCTCGAACCCACGCCCGGCGCCCACGACCGCGACGCGCGCTCCACGGGGAATGATCGCCTCTTTGATCATTCGCGCGATCGGCGGAGCACAGCGGCCCTTGTCCCAGCCCATGTCCTTCGTGAGGTAGCGCTCGTTCCAGCCGGCCGCGTTCAATCGCTCGTCGCTCATGGAGGAACGCTGTAGAACAAGCGCGGAGGCATTCCATGAAGAAGATCCTCGTTGCCGTCGATGGTTCCGATGCGTCGCTCAAGGGCACCCGCAAAGCGCTCGAGTGGGCCAAACCCTTCGGAGCAGCCGTCACGCTGATCTACGTGGTGCCGCCCATGGTGTTGCCGGGTGACGCGCCGTGGGCCCGAATGGACGAGATCCACGCCTCCGAGCTGAAGCGTGGCGAGAAGGTGCTCGCCGAGACGCTCGCGGCCGCAGGGCAGACGCCGCTCACCGTGTCGACGCGCTCGGTGCTGGGGCCTGCTGCCGAGACGATCAGCGAGCTCGCCGATGCCGAGGACTTCGATCTCGTGGTCGTGGGCAGCACGGGCAAAGGCGCCGTGAAGCGCATGCTGCTGGGCAGCGTCGCCGATCGGCTCGTGCACACCTGTACGAAGCCCGTGCTCGTCGTTCGATGAGCGGGAAGGTCGTCGGCCTCGCGATCTGCGAGCGTGGCCGGGTCGAGTCGAGCGCCGTGCTCTCGCTGTCACTGAACGAGCTCGGCATCGTCGGTGATCGTCACGCAGGCCCGACGCTCGTCGCGGGCCCCAGGCAGAAGGGCGTTCCGCGCGGCACCGTGCTTCCCAACACACGGCAGGTGTCGCTGGTTTCAGTCGAGGAGTCGAAGGTGATCGCCTCGGCGCTGGGAGTCGAGCGGCTCGACTTCACCTGGCTCGCGGCGAACGTCGCGCTCGAAGGGGTCGACCAGCTTACGCTCGTTCCCAGCGGCGCGCTCCTCGAGTTCTCTGGCGGCGTCGTGCTCGCGCTCGAAGGTGAGAACGAGCCCTGCCTCAAGGTGGGCAAGGTGATCGCCGCGAAGACCGGCCGGCCGATCGAGCGCGCGTTCGTGAAAGCGGCAGATCAACGTCGTGGCCTGATCGCGCGTGTCCAGCGCGGTGGGACGGTCACGCTCGGAGAAGAGGTGCGCGTCTCGGGCCGGGGAGTAGGGTGATCGAGGAGGCACACATGAAGACCATTCTCGTCGCAGTCGATGGGTCCGAGCCGTCACTCAAGGGCGTCGCCAGCGCCATCGATCTCTCTCGAGGCCTGGGCCTCAGGCTCGAGCTCGTCTACGTCATTCCTCCGGTGCTGTTGCCGCCCTCGACGTACGCCGAGACGATCAAGAAGCTCGAAGAGGGCAACGCCGCGATGGCCACCGCTGCGCTCGAGAAGGGCAAGGCGCTGGTGAAGGCCGCGGGCCTCGAGTGCGATCTGATCACCATTCACGGAGCCCCCGCCGAGTCGCTGGCCGATCTCGCCGTGGCAGAGCGGGTGTGGGGCGTCGTCATCGGCGCGAAGGGACACAACGCCGTGTCTCGGGTCCTCCTCGGGAGCAACACCGATCGCCTCATGCACATCTGCTCGAAGCCGGTGCTGATCGTCCGCTGATCACCACTCGGGTTCGGGGGGCGCGTCGTCAGGAGAAGCGCCCGCGAGGTTGAGCAGGAAGCGCGGGTGGTACACCGACCACAGCGTCGACTCGTTCATCGGCCCCAGCGCCTCGAGCACCCGCTCGGCCCACTCGGTGGGAATCGCGCGCTCGCCGAAGATCGCTCCCAGCATCGCCCCGACGACGGCCGCGTTCGTGTCGGCGTCTCCACCGCGATTGGCCGCGTCACGAACGCCCTCTTCGAACGAGGGCGCGTGCAGCACCTCCCAGAACGCCAGCCGAAACGCGATGCGCACCTGGGTGGGGTTGAGGAACAACGACAGCTCGGGTCCATAGAGCTGCGGGTCGGGGTCTTGCGCGATCTTCAGGTCTTCGCGGAGCGTGTCAGCGGCCTCTTTGATCTTCTGCACCCAGTCGGACTGCTCGCGGCCCAGCGTCGCCGCGGCGTACGAGAGCTCCGTCTCGGCGACCTTGACGATCTCCTTCGGGTCGATGCGCTCGCCCTGCGCCATGATCGCCGCCGAGATCACCGCGTTCACCGTGACCGACGCGATCTGACAGATCGGCGCGAAGTTCGTCAGCGAGGTGTCGTCGAGGGTCGCGCGCAAGCGGGCGTCGCGGTGTTTGGGCTGCTGAAAGAAGACGCCGAGCACACCGGTGCGTGCGAGCGCCATGTTGTTGCGCGGTGTCTGCCCGTGCTCGAGCCACACCCGCAGGCCCAGCGTCTCGAGCATGCGCCCGTCGAGGATCTGATCAGCTGTCGCCTTGAACGTATCGGGCAGATCGAAGGCCGACGGCATCCACGCGAGGTAGGCCTTCGCGACCTCTCTCAATTCATAGACGTGCTTTTTCCTCAGCACCGTGGCCAGCGCGACGGCCATCTGCGTGCCCCACGTCGTCTGCCCGCGCTTGAGCTCGAAGCGGCCACCGCCCATCGGCTCCATCACCGGGTACTCGGCCAACGTCGGAAAGTCGGGCGCGTTGATGTTCTTGAGCTCGTTGGGAATGCCCATCGCTTCGCCCACCGCGAGCCCAAGCAATGCGCCGCGGCTTCGCGTGAGCCGCGTGCTCTCATCAGCCACGGTGGGCAGCTGAGACTTCTTCAGCGGCTTTCGCGGCGGCGGCACCGCGTCTTTTTACCAGCGGAACCACCCAGAATCACGAGGGTCCTTGATGGGAAATCCCAACGGTCGCGAGATCATGAGAAACTTCGCGGCGCCCAATCCGACAATGTAGGCAAAGACGCACCTGCCCCTCCACGGAGATTCCATGAGCATCGACGGCATTCGCAGCTCGCTGAACACCGCCCTTCGCAACAACAGCATCACGCGAGACGAAGTTCGCAAGCTGTTCACCGCGGCCAAAGACGGCAACACGATCGACGCGGGCGAGAAGGCCGAGCTGGCCGCGATTCTTCAGACGCACGGCTCGAAGTTCAGCGTCGCCGCCAAGGCCGAGTTCTCGCGCCTGCTGGGCACCTCGCCGCAGCCGCCCCCGCCGCCTCCCGCGCCGACGAACGAGCCCGTGAAGGTGACGCACGAGGCGACCCGCATGCCGTGGACGACGACCTACTGGCCCATGGCCGGCTACGGCGGCAACACCGACGGCTCGGCGTCGTCGAACCTCTGGGCGAAGGAAGGCCCGATGGCGAAGTTCGACGCGCTGCTCAAGGCGCGTGGCCAGACGGAAGGCGCCCGCAACTTCGAGCTGAAGCCTGCGCTCAACTGGCTCATCAACAAGGAGTCGGGCCACTACATCCCCAACTCGTCGCTCAACGAGAAGGACGCCGAGCGCACGACGGGCGTCGACTTCAACGCCAACGGCAAGATCGATGCTGACGTGGCGTGGGACTTCATCGATGGCAACGGCCAGTTCGGCAAAGACGGCAAGATGGACAGCTCGATGAGCGTGGGGTGGTGGGGCAGCTGCGACAAGGTCGCGCGCGCCGGCATTCTCTTCGAGGAGCCCAAGAAGGACGTGGTGCTCAACGGCGTCACCTTCACCACGCAGGACATCAAGGGCCTGCTCACCGTGCTCGCCGACAGCCAGGGCGGCGGCTCCGACTTCGTGGGTAACCGCTACGACGCCAACCCCGACGTGGTGGCGCTGAAGAACGGCCAGCAGGTTCGCGGCACCATCGTCACCGAGCTCGAGTTCGCCACCCGCGGCCAGCAGGACTGGACGATCAACAGCACCGCGCTGCCCGACGAGGTGAAGATGCGCCTGCTCGACGGCACCGAGAAGACGTTCAAGAAGTCAGAGCTCAACTACGTCGCCCGCGAAGACAAGCGGGATGACCCGGTCCTGATGCACGAGACCATCGAGGCGTGGCTGAAGTCGGGCCGCCCTGCCGTGATGGACAAGGACTCGGGCGATCACGTGTGGAACTACAACTTCTACAAGGCCGACGACACGCTCTACAAAGACGGCCTCAAGCCCTCGTGGGCGAACGACGAGCTGCTGAAGAAGGGCTTCAAGGGCCCTGCTGGCGACGGGAAGATCACCTGGGTCGAGCGCAGCGTGTCGCTCGGCGGTGGCGGTGGCACTGAGACGTACCGCTACTGGCTCGAGGAGAAGGGCGGCAAGTTCGTCAACGGCGGCTACGACCCGACCAGCCCGAACCCCGACTTCCTCTGGCGCCCGCAGACCGAGGCCGCGTTCACCGGCAAGAACGATCGCAACCCGTTCGTCGATCCCAAGCTGGTGAAGGAGATCTACGAGGCGTCGATTCGCTGAAGCGTCGTTGATGCCCTGAAGTCTTCGAAGGCCGGCTCTTCACGGAGTCGGCCTTCTGCTTTTCAGCTCGATTCATCTCACCGCGTTTCGGGCCGTCGAGAGATCGGTCGCGTCGTCGGTGCCGCCTTCGAGTCCGTCAGCGCCGAGTGTCGAGACGACTGGCACTCCGTTCACGAGCGCGTAGCGAAAGGGATTTCCCCACGGGTCGACGGGTGGATCTCGCAGCACACGGCGCTCGAGCAACGGCGTGAAGCCCTGCTCCACGTCGGGATAGCGGCCGGTGATCGCGAGGTACGAGTCGAGCGCGTTCTCGAGCGTCTTGAGCTCGTTCTTCGCGGTGGTGACGCGCGACTCACGCAGTTGGCCGATCGCGTACATGCCGACGGCGCTCATGAGCATCGTGATGATGGCGATGACGACGACGATCTCGATCAACGACATGCCGCGACGGCGGGAGTGACGCATGGTGGCTCCTGGTGAAGGTGGAGCCGCGGCGCTGAACAACGGTCGTGCCTCGTCGTCTCCTCAGGGAGTTGAACGCGCTTGCTCCTCGTCTCGTTGTCGAAATGTCAGCGACGCCAACTCAGGCGATGACTTCTTCGCTCTCGGGCTTGCGGCCGTGCCAGCGGCGAAGTGACACGCGCGGCGGCCCACCGCCCCACTCGATGAACGCGTAGTGCAGCTCGAGGCGTTGACCGAGGCGGCCGAGGCCGAGATCGACCATCGGAATCCACGTGCCGGTGTTCACGTACACGCGGCCGTTGGCGAAGGTGCGCAGCATGGGCACGTGCGTGTGGCCCATGATCACCGCGTGCACCGATGGGTGGGTCTTCATCTGCCGCTCGGCGAACCGATCGAGGTGCTCGAAGAAGCCGACGTCTTGCCGGAGGAACTTCGTCAGCTTCTCGAACGGCCGCTTCTTCCACCACGCCGGGTTGAAGCGCGCCTGCACCAGCGCCGCGAGGCTGATGCCCACCATGCGCGTCGTGAAGCCGGTGTCGAAGATGAGCCCGCCGACGAAGAGCGGCCAGAACGGGTGCACCTTGTCGAGGTAGGGCCGTTCGCGAACGAGCTCGTTCACCACGTGCAGAATGAAGAGCGAACCCCAGGGCAGGTTGAGAATCGGGTCGCGGCCGGGGCGGGGCAGGGTGAGGCGCTTCCAGTCCATCGCGTGCAGCGCTTCGAACTGGTGCCCGTGGTGAAACTGCACGCCGTCGAGGGTGAAGAACGGGTGCTCGGTCGAGAAGTGCACACGCGGGTGTTCGTCTTCGCCCGTGATCGCGTGACAGAAGAGCCGCTGCACGCCGGGAAAGTGGAACTCCATGTCGTGGTTGCCGGGCTGAAAGGTGAGCTCGTTGCGCGGGTTCTCCATGAAGCGCGTCAGCGCGGCGAAGACCTCGGGGTGGCCCTTGATGCAGCGGTACAGCTTGATCTTCGCGAGGCGCTCCGAGATCGCGTCGGGGAAGCGGCCCATCACCGGCACCTTCAACAGATCGAAGATGTCTCCGTTGAGCACGAGGTGAACGGCGTCGTCTCCGTGTTCACCGGTCGAGTAGCGAAGCAGCAGCTGTGCGAGCCGGTCGTCTTCCTTGAAGTCGTCGTAGATGTTGATGCGGCCGCGTTTGTGCCCCGTGCCCAGATGCAGATCGGACAACACGAGGCCAAAGCGACGCATTCGTGAACTCTACTCGGTTGCGGCGTTCTTGATGCCTTCGGCCACGGTGCTCGCGATGGCCTTGGCGACGGCGATGAGGGGAATGACGGCCAGCATGCCGACGACGCCTCCGAGCGTGCCGCCCACACTGATGCCGACGATGACCGTCATCGGGTGCATGTCGAGGCTCTTCCCCATGACGATCGGGCCGATCGCCATCGCGTCGATGAGGTGAACGATGACGTAGATGGCGACGAGCACGCCGATCGATGGCGCGTTGGGATCGAGCAGCGAGAAGAAGATGCCTGCCGACGCACCGATGAACGGGCCGGCGAAGGGAATGACGTTGGCGAGGCCGAAGAGCACCGCGAAGAGAAACGCGTTCGGCATGCCCGCGAGCCAGAGCGGAATCGCGACGAGGACGGTGACGAGCAGGTTCTCGACGGCGGTGCCGATCAGGTACGAGCCGATCTGCCGATCGACGCGATCGATCATCACCAGCGCGTTCTCGAAGTGACGGTTGGGTACGAACGAGACGACCGCACGCTTCATCGCGGTGCCGTCGAGCAGCAGGAAGAAGGCGATGATGAGCGCCAGCACCACGCTGCCGGCCTGCGAGAGCAGCCCCAGCGCCATCGTGGGCAGCCCTTCCATCAGCGACTTGCGCTGCCCCTGCAGGAAGTGGCGTAGCTTCTCGAACGCCGCGTGCCAGTCGACCTGTTTGTAGCGGGCGCTGAGCGAGGTCTGCCAACCGTCGAGGCGCTCCTCGAGCTGAATCTCGAAGGCGCTCCGTTCACCGGGCTGCGGCGCCTGTTCGAGCCACGACTCCAGCGACGGCCAGACGCCGGCGACGATCAACGCGAGGCCGCCGAGCAGCGCACCGAAGCAGATCGCGACCGCCCTCGAGCGTGAGACCCCGCGGTTCTCGAGCACGTCGGCGAGGGGACCGACGACGTAGGTGAAGACGACGGCGACGATCACCGGGGCGATCAGAAAGCGCAGCACCCACCCGACGCCGATCACCGCCGCGATCGCGAGCGCGATCACGATCGCCTGCACGACCTTCTCGCCCAGCGTCAGCCGCTTCAGCGGGGGAATCAGCGTGCCCGCCGGAAAAGAGCCGGGAGCGCTCACGTGTTCTCTCCCGGCTTCTTGAGCACGGGCGGTGTCGTCTTCGAGGTCTGACGAACCGAGTCCGACAGCTCACGCAGCCGCGCGCCCGTGATTCGCGCCAGGTTCCAGACGATGCGCGCGCCGAGTCGGGAGTCGCGATCGAGCAGGTGCTCCAGATCGGACTGGAAGATGCCGAGCAGCACGGTCGGCTTGCGCACGACACACGAGGCGGTGCGGGCGATCGACTCCAGCAGCGCGAGCTCGCCGAAGAACTGCCGCTCACCGAGCGTGACGAGCAGCTTCTCGTTGCCGTCGTCGAGGTGCATCACGATGTCCACCGAGCCCGACTTGATGATGTACATGCCCGCGCCGGTCTGCCCCTCGCGGAAGACGACCTCTCCCGGGGCGTACTCGCGCACGTGCAGCACCTTCATGACGCGCTTCAGATCGCTGTCCTTCAAGTCCTTGAACAGCGGAACCGCGCGCAGCGTCGCCAGCTCGTCCTCTGCAGTCACCGCGCTCGCAGGCGGCTTCCAGAGGGCCAACTCAGTCTCGACCATGCCCTGATCCGTAGCATCGGAACTTCGGTTGGCAATTTCCCCAGCCCCGGTCTGTGACGGAGAATCAGCGTGTATGCGCGCCAGCTACCCAGCCGACTCTCCGCTCCACGCGTTCACCGAAGACGAGGTGAAGGCGATCTTCGCGGCGGGCTCGATTCGCATGTGCGTGGCAGGAGAGCCGATCGTCACCGAGGGGGAAGCTGGTGACTCGATGTACTTCGTCATCGAAGGGCAGGCCGAAGCCCGCGTGCACACCCGCACCGTTCGCAGCTACGGCTCGGGCGCGTACTTCGGTGAGCTCTCGTTCATCAACCCGGGCCACAAGCGCAGCGCCACCATCGTCGCGGTCACCGATGCCTGGCTGCAGGTGCTCGATCAGAAGAGCATTCAGGCGCTGCTCGTCAGCCACCCGAACGCGATCTTCACGCTCATGCGCCGCACCTGCGCGTTCCTCGTCGACGCCGAGCGGAACCTGGTGGGCGATCTGCGGCGGCAGAACGCCGAGCTCGTCGACACGATCAAGAAGCTCGAGTTCACGCGGAAGCGGCTGACCGAAGAAGAAGAGACGGCGCGCACCGATGGGCTGACCGGCTTGTCGAACCGGCGCTGCTTTGATGCCGAACTCCCCGTGTTCATGGAGCGCGCGCAGGCCATCTCGTCAGGCCTCGCCCTCATCGCGATGGACCTCGATCACTTCAAGCCGGTGAACGACACGCTCGGGCACGCCGCCGGCGACTTCGTGCTGAAGGAGGTCGGGAAGATCCTCCGCGGTCAGATTCGCCGAACAGACCTGCCGTGCCGCGTCGGTGGTGACGAGTTCATCATTCTGCTGGCCGATCTCACCGAGGCGGCTGCGAAGAACCGGGCCGAGTCCTTGCGCGCGGCGATCGGCTCGTTCACGCACCCCGGCAACGAGCGCGGCATTCGCATCACCACGACGATGGGTGGAACGCTGTACCGCCCGGGAGAGACGGTCGAGGTGTTCATGCGCCGGGCCGACGAAGCGCTCTACGCAGCGAAACGCGCAGGGCGAAATCGCGTGCACTGGGTGCCGTGAAAACGTGGCCGGCGCACGCAGCGACGCTAACCTTCTGATGCATGCACGCTGACTTTGACTTCGTCGAGGACGAGCAGGGCGGGCGGTTCGTCGCCACAGGCGGACCGGTCGTCGAGCTTCGGCAGATGGTGGCGAAGGGTGAGATCGACAACGCCGCCAAGCACTACGAAGAGACCGGCGCCGTCGCGCGTGACGGGTTGCTCGAGGAGGCCGCCAACGCGTCCTTCGAGACGAAACGATCGATCGCGCTGATGTTCCGCAAGGCGCGCGACTTCGGTGCTGCGGCGCGGGTGTACCAACACGCGAAGCTCGAGACGGAAGCGGCGGCGGCGTTCGAGCAGGCGGGTGAGTTCGCTGCGGCGGCGGCGTGTTGGGAGCGCTCGGGTGAAGTGCTGAAGGCTGCAGCTGCGTACGAGCGCGCGGGCAAGACCGATCAGGCGCTCGAGCTGTATCGACGCGGTGGTGCTCCCGAGCGCGCGGCCGAGACGCTCGCGAGAGGGAACCGTCACCTCGACGCCGCGAAGGAGTTCCGCCGGCTGAACAACACGCACGCAGAGGTCGAGATCCTTCGGGCTGGGTTGTCCGCTGAGCCGACCAACGTCGAGATCGCGTCACGGCTCGCCGAGCTGATGCTCCAGCACGGGCACGCGGAACCCGCGGCGCAGTTGCTGATGGAGACGACCCGACGCGCTCCCGCCTCGAAGGACGACGTGCGCTTCCTCACGTTGCTGGCGACGGCGCTGGAGGCGATCGGCAACGCTCCGACCGCCGCGAAGGTGCGCGCGCGCCTCCAGGAGCTGCCGAAGTCGAACGCGCCGCCGATCATCACGGGAACGCCGGTCGCCGCCACGCCCGGTGCCGATGCGTACGGGTTCCTGAAGGCGTTGCCGATGTTCGCGGATCTGACCCTCAACGACATGAAGGCGCTGTACCGCGTGTGCGCGCTGCAGGCGTACGAACCGGGTCAGCACCTGATCGAAGTGGGCCAGCCGGGCAAAGGCCTGTTCTTGATCGTCGAAGGGCAGGTCGAGGTGTTCGCGGGGTCTGGTCCGCAGGCGCGGCTGCTGAACACGCTCGGCGTCGGCGGGTACGTGGGTGAGATCTCCCTCGTGCAGGACGGGCCGACCTCGGCGCGCGTCACGGCGCGGTCGAAGGTGAAGGTGCTCTTCATCTCGCGCGACGCGTTTCACCAGTACGTCTACGGCGCTCCGACCGCGGCGCTGCGCATCTACCAGCTGTTCACGCACAACCTGGCCGAGCGGGTTCGCGTGCTGTCTGCGGCGAAGTGATCGTCAGACGCGCGTGTCTTCGACGAGGTCTGCTTCTTCGAGCATCTGCGCGTCGAGCTTCGCGGTGCGTGCGAGCCGGGCCTGCGCGACCTTCTTCACGGCCAGCATCGCCGCGGAGTCCTGAAGCACGCGCGCCTTGAAGTCCTGCGCCGAGAGCTTGAGCGTGAGCACCGTCCCGAGCGCGGTGACGGTAGCGGTCGCGACGCCGTTGGTGAGCATCGAGACCTCGCCGAAGAGATCACCTTCGCGAAGATCCGGGTAGCGCTCGCCGCTGCGATGCGACGCTGCACACGAGCCACGCAGCACGAGCTGCACGAACTCAGAGGGCTGCCCTTCTTGAATGATCGTCGCTCCATCCGGATACGCGCCCGGCCGGAAGCTGGTGGAGAGCGCTTTCTTGTCAGCCTCTGGCAAGGCGCGAAGCAGCGGGCTTGCACGCAGTGCGTTGGCGAGCAGGCGCTCCCGATAGAACTGAATCAGCATCTGCTTCACGCGTGGGTGGTTCGTCACCACGTTCGCCATCGCGTCGCGGGTGATCTCGAGCACCACCGTGTCGACGTCGGCCACCACGCTCGCGACCCGCGGAGAGCCCGACACCATCGCGACCTCGCCAAGAATGTCGCCTGCGTTCGCGCTCGCCACACGGCGCTGCTGCGGCGTTCCGAACCCGCGGAAGATGCCTGCTTCACCTTCGGCCAAAGCGAACATCGAATCGCCCGGTGCGCCCTCGGCGATGATCGTCTCGCCCGCCTTGTACGAGCGCACCTCCATCGCGGTGCTCAAGATCTCCTTCAGCTCGGTCTCGGTGAGCGTCGAGAACAGCGGAATCGAAGGCAGCCCACTGCGCGTCGCGGGCTGCTCGGCTTCGATTTCGATCTCGAGGTCGATCTCGGCTGGGGCGACCGCGTCCTTCGGCGGAGGCGGTGGAACCTGGGCCTTCGGCGGCAGCACTGGCGCTTTCGGAGCCGTCGCGCGCGCGAACAGCGAGGCGATCTTCTCCTGCGTCTGCGAGTGGCCGGGCTCGAGGCTGAGGATCACTCTGCACACCGCCGACGCCTTGAAGAACAGGCCGTGCTTCGCATACCGATCGGCGACGTCCTCGTAGACCTTCAGCGCGTCGGACTTCTTGCCGGCCTTCGCCATCACCTCGGCGACCTTCTGCAGCGCGCCGACGTCATCGGGAGCCGCCGCCACGACCTTCTGCCAGGCCTCGATGGCCGCGGGGAACTTGCCCTTCGTCGTCAGCTCGGTGGCTTTGTCCTTCAGCCCTCGCACCTGGTCGCTCACGTGGTCTCTCCCGTCACTGGCACATACCGCTCACGCACGTCTGGCCGAGCATGCAGACGTTGCCACACCCGCCACACGCCATCGGGTTGGTCGCGAAGTTCGCCTCGCACCCGTCGACCGGCGACACGTTGCAGTCACCGAAGCCGAAGTTGCAGATCGATCGGCCACACATGCCCATGATGCACAGGCGGGTCGCGTTCGGAGTTGGTGGACACACCTGACCGCAGCCAGTGCAGTTGTCGGGGTCGAAGCGTGGGTCGACGCAGCTGGTTCCTCCGTTGCACGCGAGGAGCGGTGGTGCGCAGTTGGCGCGGCACTGCCCCATCACACAGAGCTGGCCCTGGCCGCACGGCATGCCGCACATGCCGCAGTGGTTCACGTCGCTCTGCAGCTTCACGCACTCGCCGTTGCAGTTGGTCTGAACGCCGCCGCACGGAGGAACGCAGGTCGAGCCCACACAGCGGCTCCCTGGAGCGCACGGCATGCCGCACCCGCCGCAGTTGAGGACGTCACGGCTGGTGTCGACGCAGAGCGGGCCGCACTGCTGCGTCCCGACGGGACAGATGAGGCCGCAGCTGCCCGCGAGGCAGGCGAGGCCCATGGGGCAGGGTTGGTTGCAGCCTCCGCAGTTGCCCGGATCGTAGCGGGGGTCGACGCACGCCTGGCCACACGAGATGAGCGGCGCGGCGCAGCGGTCGACGCAGGTGCCGTCGATGCACGAGCCCGTCACGCAATCGACGTTGAGCCAGCAGTCCTTTCCTTTCGCGCACGACGGGCAGTCACCGCCGCAGTCGACGTCGGTCTCGAAGCCGTTGAACACGCCGTCGCTGCAGCTCGGCGCGACGCACCGATTGCCCACGCACGAGTCCGTCTCACAATCGGTCGCCGCGACGCACGCCCTGCCCACGCCGCACTCTGGGCACGCCCCGCCGCAGTCCACGTCGGTCTCGTTGCCGTTCTTCTCGCCGTCGGTGCAGCGCGGGCCGGCGCAGACCTTCTTCACGCAGGTGCCGCTCGTGCAGTCGCCATCGGTGAGACACGCGGCCATCAGCTGGCAGGGGGAACAGTCGGGGCCACCGCAGTCGAGATCGCTCTCCTGGCCGTTCTTCACGCCGTCATCGCAGGTCCAGGTCGGCCTGGTGACGCAGCCCGCGAGACCGAGCAGGGCGATGATCAGGGACAGGCGTTGGTGCACAGGAGCACTCCGTTGCAGTTT
The DNA here is from genome assembly GCA_943370055.1 of Archangium gephyra. Taxonomy (GTDB): domain Bacteria; phylum Myxococcota; class Myxococcia; order Myxococcales; family Myxococcaceae; genus Xiheimicrobium; species Xiheimicrobium gephyra_A. Next base: position 12,533 of record CALRPN020000002.1, on the reverse strand, counting down.
CGAATCGCCTCAGCACACGGCCCGAGCGGCAGACTCGCCGGCACTGGCATCATCTGGTCGTTGTTGCAGATGCACTGGAGCACGCCCCCGCAGGCCTGACACATCGCGCAGGTCATCTGGTACGGGCCGACCGGTGGTGGCTGGCAACACTGCCCGAAGGTGCACATCTCTTGTGAGTTGCACGGTTCGTTGCAGCGGCCGCAGTGCATCGGCGAGACCAGCAGCTCGGCCTCGCAGCCATTGCTGATCAGTCCATCACAGTCCTCGAAGCCGGGCTGACACGCTCCGATGATGCAGGTGGCGTTCGCGCAGGCAGGCGCAGCGTGTGGCGGCGGAGGGCAGGGCTGGCCGCACTGGCCACAGTTGTCGAGATCGGTGCGCGGGTCGACGCAGACGCCGCCATCGCAGCTCATGAGCGGGAACTGGCAGCCCGTGACGCAGTTGCGCCCGATGCACGATTCGCCGGGACCGCATGGGTTGTTGCAGGCGCCGCAGTGCAGCGGGTCGCGATCGATCGAGACGCACGTGCCGCCACAGAACCCATGTCCTGGAGGGCATTGAGGCACGCAGTTGCCGCCGATGCAGGAGTTGCCGATCGGGCACGCGTTGTTGCAGCCGCCGCAGTGGGCTGGGTTCGAGTTGCGATCGACGCACGAGCCGCCGCAGAAGGTCGTCCCGCCGAGACAGGGTGAGGTGCACATGCCGTTGGTGCAGAGCTGACTGGGTGGGCACTGGTTGCCGCACATGCCGCAGTTGGTGCGATCGAAGCGCGAGTCGACGCAGGCCATGTTGCAGGCGCGCAACGGCATCTGGCACATCGCTCCGCAGCGGCCGTTGCTGCAGACACCCATCGCGCAGTCGGTGTTGAAGTCGCAGAACTCGCCGGGATCGCAGCCGGGGCACGCGTCACCACCGCAGTCGATGTCGCTCTCGAGCCCGTCGAGGATTCCGTTGGTGCACGAGGGCATCGCGCAGCCACCATCGGGGCACGCCCCTGCGTCCTCGCTCCCTTGATTACAGGGAGCGCACGAACCACCGCAGTCGATGCCGGTCTCCTGGCCGTTGCGAACACCGTCGCGGCAGGTTGGCGCCGCGCAGTGATTCACGGTGCAGACGCTCGAGGCGCAGTCCGAGTCCGAGATGCAGAGCCGCTCCACTGTGCAGCCCGGGCACTGACCGCCACCACAGTCGACGTCGGTCTCTCGGCCATCGACGGAGCCATTCGTGCAGTTCGCCGGGCGCGGCAGGATCTGCGGGCACCCCGTCAGACACACAAGCAGCAGCGCGATTCGTCCCTTCGTCATGTCGGCACCAGCGGAGAGTCGGCCATCACCTGTTCCGAAGCAGGGCCACCACGCGCGGCTTCGAGCACGGGCTTGAGCTCGGGAGCCACCGACGTGAGGCGCAAGTAGACGACGTTGGGGCGCACGTTCGCGCGCATCACCTTGCCGTAGAGCTCGCCTGGCTTGAGGCCGTCGCCTTCGACGATGCGCAGCTGCAGATCGCTCAGGGCGGGCAGATCCTGATCGACGTGCAGCTCCATGCCGAGCTCCGAGAGCGCTTCCACGCGCGCGACGTACGTGAGCTCACCGACCTGCTTCGACTTCACGGTGGCGTACCGCAGCTCGATGGGCGTCTTTGGTGCAGCGAACGCCTCGTGCGCGCTCTGCAGCTTGACGTCGAAGGGCGCCGTGACGGCGAGCGCTTCGTGAATCGTCATCGTGCCCTTCACGCCCTTGGGCGAGACGGTCTGCGAGGTGCCGATGGTGAGGCCATCTCCACAACGCTCGCGGGTCTGCTCCGAGATCAGCACCTGGCCACCGACCGTGAACGACTCGACACGCGACGTGAGGTTGATGGTCGAGCCGACGATGCCGTACTTCGCGCGCAGCTCGGACCCGATGTTGCCGAGCACGACCTCGCCGCTGTGAACGCCGATGCCCATCTCGACCGCGGGCAGGCCGTTCTTCACGTTCCACGTGTTGATGTCGGGCATCGCGTTGAGCATCTCGATCGCACAGGCGACGGCGCGCTTCTCCGCGTTCTCGAGCGGCAGCGGAGCGCCGAAGACGACGAGAATGGCGTCACCGATGAACTCGTCGATGGTGCCGCCGTACTTCGTGATGATGCGGGTCATCGACTCCAGGTAGTGGTTGAGCAGCTTGACCACGTTCTCCGGCTCCATGGTGCCGCACATGCTCGTGAAGCCGCGCAGGTCGGTCATCATGATGGTGACGAAGTCGCGCTGACCGCCGAGCTTGAGGCCGTCGGGCGAGTCGAGCAGCTGCTGCACGACCTGCTCGGTGAGGTAGCGGCCGAAGGTCTGGCGCACGAACTCGCGTTCGCTCTCGGCCTTCGCGTGGGCACGCTGCGAGGCGCGGGCACCCATGATCAGGCAGAGCAGCGAGCTTCCACCGATGGCGACGGCGGGGCTCACGCTCGGCACGTAGTAGCCGGAGGATGACGCGAGGAACGACGCGGTGAGCACGGTGAGAATGAGCAGCGCGTTGATGAGCAGCGCGACGCCGGTCGAGGCCGTGACGCCGACGATGGCGGCGACGAGCGAGGCGCCCAGCACGACCGCCACGTTCGACCAGCCCGGAGCCTGATGGAAGAAGTCGTCGTGCAGCAGGTTCGCCAGCATCGTCGCGTGGTGTTCGACGCCGGGCATCTCTCCCAACGGGCTGGTGCGCATGTCGGCCGCGGCCAGGGCGGTGGAACCAATGAAGACGTGTTTGCCGGTGAGCATCGAGGGATCGCCGCCGTTGCTCTTGGTGGTCGCGATCGTCGTGGTGAAGCGCAGCGTCTGCTCGTCGATCATCTCGAACTCGGGCTCCGGCGGAATGCCGGCGTCGCTGTTGAACTCGAGCTCCAGAATCCGTCCCGGGTCGGGCGAGTAGCGGGCCTTTCCTGAAATCAGCGCGCCCTCGTCGAGCTTCGCGGGATCGATCGCCGAGAGCGGCAGCATCACGCCGTCGCGGGTCACCTTCGTCTGATCGTCGAGCTTGAAGCGCTGATCGTCACCGAGCGGATTCCCAGTCAGCGTCAGCGTCGAGTCAGCGCGCACCAGCGTCCAGATCGGCACGTAGCGAATCGGTCCATCCCCGCGCGTGTCGTGCCGGCCCTGATAACGAACGAGCGTGCGGCCGAGCTGGTCGATGGGAATGCGCCGCTTGCCGCCGAGATCGACGTGCGAGCCCGGGAAGATGCGAATCGACGAGAGCGAGACGCCAAGTGACTGCGCGGCGAGCCGAAGTGAGAGCGAGGGCAGCAGGCGCTCCTTCATTCGCGCCACGAGCAGCGAGTGCCGAAGGACATCATCGGTTCCATCGAGCACCACGTTGGCCATCGCGATCGACTGGGCCGAGAGGGCGACGGGATCGATCACCGGGTTCGGAGCCGCGTCACCACCGACGATCTCGGTGTACTCGGGCAGCCCGGCCGCCGACTCGTGCCAGGGAATCGAGTTCGCATCGAGCGCCTTGAGCGCGACCTCCGACATCACGGGCCGCGTCTCTCCCGTCAGGCGGGCGATGGTGAAGCTGAAGCCGACGTTGCCGGCGCGTCGCGCAGCCTCTCCGACAGCCGTGTCCCACTCGGGGTGATCGCGCGAGGGATCGACGAGCGAGACGTCGAACGTGAGGCTCGCGGGCTTTGCGGCAGACACGACGTCGATCAGCCGCGCGTAGTTGAAGCGGGGCATCGGCCACCCCAGCCGCGTGATCGTGTCGTCATCGATCGCGAGCACCACGACGTCTTCCTGCTTCACCGCAGACGGCGTGGCGCGGCCCGTCGCGAGCTCGGCCTGCGAGCGTTCTGGGAACCGCAAGCGGAAGAAGAGATCGAGCGCGCGGGTCTCGAGGTACGCGTCGATGCTCGTCCACGTGAAGATGGGAACGATGAGTCCGCCCACGATGACGCCGACCGCGACGGCGCGAATCGCCCGGGCCTTTCGCGCCGGGTACTGATCGACTCGATCTTCGACGGCGTCGAGGCGCGCGAGCGCCGTTGCCGCGAGTCCCGAGAAGAACGAGCGCAGGCGATAGAGCGCGACGGCCGCGAACAGCATCGCGCCGATTCGCAGCAACAACGCCGCGAGCGGAAAGCCCAGCGCAGGGAACCGCGTCGTCGCAGCCAGGGCCGCCTCGTCACGCCAGAGCCACGCGGCTCCAGCGATGGCGAGAAACGACAGCCCGGCGACGTCGGCGCGGCGGTTGGTCATTTCCCCACCGTGAAGGCGTAGACCTTCGACGTCGCGCCTTCGAAGCCCTTCGAGTCGATGCCGCTGACGCGCCAGAACCACTTGCCCTTGGGCAGCGCCTCGGGCCACGAGAGCGTCGTCGCGTTCACCGTCTGCGAGGAGAGCTCGACGAGGAAGTCGGCGTCACGCGCGAGCTCGACCTTGTACGACGCGGCCTCGGCGACGGGCTGCCACTCGAAGCGGGCTTCGGCTCCCAGCGCGCCCTTGAGGGGACCGACGATGAGCGGAGCCTCGGGCAGCTTCGACGGCGGTGACGTCTTCCCATCGACCGACATCACCGTGCCCTGTCCGGCCGGAACTTCGATCGGCTTCGCGGTGGGATCGTTCGAGGGCGCGATGGCGACGACGCCTTCGAGGGTCTCGAGTCGCGAGCCACCACTCTCATCGACCCCGAAGCGGAACTGCGTGCCGCGCACCGAGGCGACAGCCACTCGACTCGACGCTTCGAACCGCGAGCCCTGCGCCGCCTTGCGCACGTCGGCCACGATGCCGCCCGTGAGGATGTCGATCTTCACCTGACGATCACCACCAGCCGGAATCGCGAGCACGGCCATCTTGATCATCGACTCGGGCTTGACCTCGATTCCGCTGCCGTCCTTCAGGTGGATCGTCACCTTCGAGTTCGGGCCCGTCTTGACGAACTCGTTCACGAGCACTGGCATGCCGGCTTCGCAGGGCTTGAGTGAGGTCTCGTCGGCGCCGAGGAACGTGGCTCCGGCGGCGGCGGCGATGCGCGCGACGACCTCATCGGGAGCCCGCTCGACGTACCGCAGCGAGATGCCCATCGAGTCGGTTCGCTGTGGAGCTGGTGCAAGCCCAAACACACGCGCCTTGGGAAGACCGGCCTCGACCAGCGCGGCCGCGATGGCCTTCGCCGAAGCGAGGCCCTTTCCATTCGCGCGCTCGGCATCGGGAACGATCGCCGCGACGGTGACCGCGCGCACGAGGCGGTACTTTTCGATCTCCTTCGCGAGATCAGAGAAGCAGCCCTGGCCTTCGGCGGTCTTCGCCCACGCTTCGGTGACGGGTTTTCCGAGCCGAATGAAGCCCGCCTCGAGCTTCACACCGCCGCAGCGATCGGCAGCGGCAGCCGATCCCGCAAGCAGGGCTCCGAGGGTGACGAGGAGTTTGGTCATTTCGCTTCTCCGATGATCAGGAACTCGACTCTGCGGTTCTGCTCACGGCCGGCCGGAGTCTTGTTGCTGGCGCGTGGGCGCGTGGGGCCGAAGCCCGTGGCGATGAGGCGTTTGGGTGAGACGCCGTTCTTGATGAGCACCTGGCGAATCGTCTCGGCGCGGCGCTTCGACAGCTCGATGTTCTTCTTCGCGGCGCCGACGTCGTCGGTGTGGCCCTGAATCTCGAGGGAGATCGTCGAGGCGGCCTTCAACGTCGACGCGACCTGCTGGAGCAACGGCACCGCAGCGGGCTGCAACGTCGCCGCCGCGCTCTTGAAGCCGATGACGCCCTTGATGATGACCTGCTTCTTCTCGACGACGACCGCGCCTTCACCCGGGTCGGGGCAGCCGTCGACGTCGTTCTTGCCGTTGATCGACTCGGCCTCGTACGGGCACTTGTCCTTCGCGTCTTCGATGCCGTCGTGATCGTTGTCGAGCTCGGGGCAGCCGTCTTCGTCTTCGAAGCCGTCGCGATCTTCGGCCGTCATCGGGCACGGGTCGGCTTCATCGGGCATCGAGTCTTTGTCGAAGTCGGTGGTGGCGGTCGCAACAGGCTCGGGAGCGTCGGGCGTCTTCGGCTCCGTCGTCTTCGGTGCTCCGGGGAAGCCGTCGAGCGCGAGGGCAGGGAGCGGCTCGTGCGGACAGCCGTCGTCGGAGTTCCCCGGCTCGAGCGGGCAGCGATCGTCTTCGTAGTCGACGCCGTCCTTGTCGACGTCGGGCACTTCGTCGGGACAGCCGTCGTCGTCCTTCGAGCCGTTGATCGTCTCGGCTTCTTCGGCGCAGCGGTCCTTCTTGTCGGCGATGCCGTCGTCGTCGTTGTCGAGCTCGGGGCAGCCGTCTTCGTCCTCGAAGCCATCGCGATCTTCGGCGGTGATCGGGCAGCGATCGGCTTCGTCTTCGACGCCGTCCTTGTCGCTGTCTGCGGGAGCGGGCGCCTTCACACCGTCTTCGGAAGTGGCGGTGGGCGGGAGCAGCATTGCGTGCTCGGGCTTCGGAGCGAGCAGTCGCGCGAGGGCGAGCTGTGCGGGTTGCGGGAACTCGGGGCAGCCGTCGTCGTCACGCACGCCGTCGAGGTTCTCGGGCTCGTAGGGGCAGCGATCGATGGTGTCGGCCACTCCGTCTTTGTCGGCGTCAGGCGCGGTGTCGGGGCAGCCGTCGTCGTCTTTGATCGCGTTGAGCGTCTCGGCTTCGGCTGGGCACTGGTCCTTCACGTCTGGCGTGCCGTCGTCGTCGTTGTCGAGCTCGGGGCAACCGTCTTCGTCTTCGAAGCCGTCGAGATCTTCTTTGGTGACCGGGCAGCGATCGGCTTCGTCGGGAACGCCGTCGTTGTCGGAGTCGGCAGTCGTGAAGGTGGCGACGACGGCATCGACTCCCGCATCGACGATGACCAGGCCTGCGTCGACGGGTGTGACGCCGGCGATGACGGAGCCTGCATCGACGGGAGCCGCGCGAGGAGGCGCATTGGCGACAGGAGCGAGCACTCGCGCGATCGGTGAACCCGCCTCCATCGCGAACTCGGGACATCCGTCGCGATCACGAATGCCGTTCTTCGTCTCGGGCTCGAAGGGACAGCGATCGTCGGCATCGGAGACTCCGTCGAGATCGGCGTCGGTGGTCGACGGATTCTCCACGACCTTCGGCTCGTCTATCGGCTTCTCGTCAGTCGTCGATCGGCGTGGAGCGAACGCGATGCGCGCGATGCCGCGAAGATCGGGCGTGCCTGCCGCGCCGAGGAATCCAGTTCCGCCAGCGACACCGACGAGGATCGTGTCGGCGATGAGGAAGTGCGCTCCGCCGAGCACCTCGAGGTTCATGCCGTTGGTGGCGAAGGCGTTGGCTCCGACGACCTGCATGCCGAACTGCGCTTCGGGGCCGAGGTAGAGGCGATCACCGAAGAGCGAGACGCCGAACGCGAGACCTGCTTGCGCTTCCGAGGCTGCGGTCATGCCGAGCGCCGGCGGACCAAGCGACGCGTACGAGCGAATCAGGAAGCCTGCGTCGAAGGTCCATCGCGCGACGCCGAACGCTCCGGCCATGACGAGGCGAGGGCGAAAGCGCATCGCGGTGTCGGACTGGTGCGTGGCGGCGGCTCCGATGGGAACCCACGCGTCGCCACCGAGGTGGAGCGAGAACGCGTCGGTCTCGGTCTGCCCGAAGAGGCGAACCATCACGCCGACACGCGGGTCTCCGACGGCGATGCCAGAGACGGGGCCGACCTGACTGACGAGCTCGGTGCGCCCGCGCTCGAGGAAGGTGACGGGCACGGAGCCGCTGAGCACCACGCGATCGAAGAGCGAGCCGGCGAGATCGACGTGGCCGAGGAGCGCGTCGCTGACGATGGGGGAGATCTCGGTGCGGCCGGTGGCGAGGCGCGGCACGAGCGGGTTGCGGGAGTAGTCGGCCGTGATGCCGACAGCGCCGTAGCGCGTGCCCGAGTACCAGGGTCGATCGACGAGGAAGGTCCAGCTGCCGGCAGTGGGGCCGTCGTAGCGGTGAAGACGAAAGCCGCGCTCCTGAGCCCAGGCGGGAGCGGAACAGACGAGCACCGCGAGCAGTGTGCGAAGCAGGGCGGGGAAACGGCGCGACCGCATGAAGCGGTGAAGATAGGCCAGTCGATCGGTCAGAGCGTTGGGAATTGCACTGTCAGTGGCACATGACAGCGGGACTGGAACAAGGTGCGACCATGATCGAGCGAGGCGTCGGAGATCTGCTTCGTGCCGACGTCGACGCGCTGGTGAACGCGGTGAACTGCCGCGGCGTGATGGGGAAGGGCCTCGCGCTGCAGTTCAAGAAGACCTTTCCCGAGGTGTTCGCGGCGTATCAGGCGGCGTGTGACGCGGGCGGCGTTCGCATCGGTCAGATGCACGTGGTTGAGCGGCAGAGTTCGCCACGGTTCGTCATCAACTTCCCGACGAAAGACGATTGGCGGAAGCCGTCGAAGCTCGAGTTCATCGAAGCGGGGCTGATCGATCTCGTGGAGCAGGTGAAGCTGCATCGAATCGAGTCGCTGGCGATTCCGCCACTCGGCTGCGGGCTGGGCGGGCTCGACTGGGGCATCGTTCGTCCGATGATCGTCGAGGCGTTCGCTCCTCTGTCCGGTGTGCGTGTCGTTCTGTTTGAGCCCCAACTCGGGTGATTCACTCAGACGCGGGATCGACGATCACAGCACCGAGGTCTCTACGGCAGAGGGGCTTTTGCAGATCTTCGGCTTGTGGAGCACCTCACTGGGCGTACAGCCAAGGCTCTCGGGGCTGTTGCTGTGAGCCGCGTTCAAGTTCGGGCACACCGTCTTTCGAACCGCGCAGCCGCCCCAGTAGTCCTTCGAGTAGTCGCCGAACTCGACGATGCGACAGCCCTCGGCGCGGCTGACCACGAAGTAATCGAACACCGCAGGCGTTCCTTCGATCGTTTCGAACGCTGAGACGAGGTGGGCGGGAGAACACGACTGAAACGCCGCTTCAATGCACTTCTCGTCAGTGCACTCCTTGAACTTCACCTTCTCCTGGCGCCTGAACGCGGCAACCTGGCGAGGGCCGGGCTCGTTCAAGCCACGACGGTCGCCCGCGGTCGCAGGGAGTGACGCCAACAGGAGCAACAGGCCGAAGACGCGCATGCAGCCGCACGCTCCCAAAGTGGCCCAAATGCAACAAGCCCTACTGCCCTCGAAGATCCGGCGACCGATGAGCTGATGCCGGCGGTCTTCCTCGAGCACAGGAGATTGTGCAGACAGCGTCTGCGGAATTGGAGGTCGCTGGGAATTGTGCGGGCACTGCCTGCACAATCTGGCCTGCTCGCACAGCTTGCGAAGTCTCTCCGCTTCCCCGGACTCACTACGTCGCGTTGCTGGCAGTGCGGTCCTCCGAGGAACGGCGCTTCTACGAAGTCGAAGCCCTTCGAGGTGCCTTCGCCGGCGTCGGGCGGCCGTGGGCAGTCAGGGCGTGGCGACGTACGACTTCTTCGAAGACGGGCTGCTGAAGCAGACGGACTACGGCAACGGGCTGAAAGAGACGCGCACGTACGACGCGGCGGGGCGACTCGAGACGCTGTCAGTGGACAAGGTGGGCCAGGCGGTGAGCCGCTTCGAGTACGGGGACGACGCGAATGGCAACCGGGTGAGCCAGGTGGAGACGAGAGGGCTTGCGGGAGAGACGACGACGTACGGGTACGACGAGGCTGATAGACTCATTGGCGTGGAGTACCCGGCGGAGACGCACCTGTACCAGGTAGACGCGGTGGGGAACCGGACGGGAGAGAAGCGCGCAGCGTCAGGAGTGGTAGCCGCGCTGACGGTGGCAGCGTTTGCAGCGCTGAGTCCAACGGTGGCGAGTGCGGCGGTGGAGCGCCAGCACAACGCGGTGGACTGGGTGACGGCGGTGGTGGACGTGAAGGCGTCGACGACGACGGTGTTGACGTACGACGCGAATGGGAACCGGACGACAGAGGGGACGAAGACATACTCGTGGGACATTCGAGACACGCTGACGAGGGTGGAAGACGGCTCCACGGTGGTGGGGACGTACGACTACGACGCGAAGCTGCAGCGGGTGAAGGCGGACACGGTACAAGGGCATGTCGAGTACGTGTTGGACGGGAAGTACGTGCTGCGGGAGGCGGGCGCGAGGAGTCGGCGGTACCACTTTGGGGAAGGAGAGGCGCTGGCCGTCACGGGAGTGGGAGGGGCGGCAGGGCAAGACAGGTGGCTGCTGACGGACGCGCTGGGGAGTGTCGTCACGGAGGCGGATGCGACGGCGATGTCGGTGACGGCGCGGCAATTCGATGCGTGGGGGAATTACAGAAATAACACGGCTCCGACGGCGAATGAGACGCGGCTTGGGTACACGGGCCATCAATTCGACTTCGAGACAGGGCTGACGTACGCGCGTGCGAGGTATTACGACTCGAAGTTGGGTGTGTTCCTGAGTCGCGATTCCTTCGAGGGCGTGATTGGCGACGCCCCGTCGCTGCATCGATTTGCCTACACCCACAACAATCCGCTGCGCTACCGAGACCCAAGCGGCAGACGTCTTGACCACGACATGCCGTTCTACGACCCCGCGCTCAAGCAGGCGCGGGCTGATTGCCGCGCCGGCGACTGTCAGGAGTACGACAATGCCTCTTGGCTCACGAATCAGATTGGCACTGGTGTGGCCATCGGCATGGGGGTCGCAGCAGCTACCGCCGTTGCAGTCGAAACAGGCGTCGCTGCCGGGCTGGTAGATGGGGTTGTTGGGCTGGGTCGAGCCGCAGTTTGGACCACGCGTACGATTGCCACTGGTTTCAAGGTTGGGGCGCCGGGTGTCGGTCTGAGTCTTGCGGGGGAGACAGCTCTCGACTTCGGGAGCCTCGGGTTGAATGCGTTTCAGTGTGTCGGCGGGGACGAAGTCTCTTGTGCTGGCGTTCTGGCTTCAGCTGTTGATGTTGTCAGCGGCCCGAGTGTAGTTGCCGATGCCGCAGGCGTACGGGCGCTGGCAACGAAGACCCGATCGCCGACGATGACCAGTGGGGCGCCTGCGGTTGCTCCAGTTGAGACCAGCCTCACGCCGGGCTCGAAGTTTGTCGCAGGAGGGTCCCCAGAGAAGGCCAGCAGCGGCTCGCAGGAAGCTGGCAAGGCAATCTTCAAGCACCGGCCGCCTCCCGATGCCACTGGCCCCGCCACGAAACACGTCACAGTTGAGATCGTGGGCAAAGACGGCAAGTCGCTGGGGGAATGGCACCAGACATACGGGCGAAAGGTATCCGCCATCGAGCCTGTCGCACCAGACGTCGGTGCAGTGAAAGGCAAGTATGAAGTTCCACTCGAAAACCCGGAGGCCGCCAGCCAGCATGCTGAATGGATGGGGACGGAAAAGTGGCCCAAGTGGAACGAAGTAGACAACAACTGTATCCAGAAGGCCTGTGAGATAGCCAACATGGGTGGCGCAGGTCTTCCTCAGAAGCCCGAAGAGCAGACCAAGTATATACTTGAGAAGATTAAGTCGCTCGGAAAGTGAGGTTGTTTCGTGTATAAATGTTCCCGTCACGGTCTCACGTTCTTCGTGCCCGGGTGTGTTCATTTTGTTGATGCTGTAGAGGCTGACCTCGATATGGCTGAGCCTAGGGCGGTTTGGAGTTCGAATGGGCTTGGATATGTTCTGTGTGCCGAATGTAATGCCTTGTACGAGCAGGCTGGGGGCGGCCGCTCCGATGGGTTCTCAGATGAAGCTATCTCGAAGCTCGATTGTGACCCGTACTGCGGTCGGTGTGTCTCTGACTGGATCAAGAGATATGGGAAGGCTCTGAGCCTTTCGCGACCTGGGGATGCTGGTGTCACTTAGCTGGCCAAAGCGTGCTCGTGGGCGACGCGAATACGCGAGAAACCAGCGGACTGAAGAGCTGCAGCACCTTGGCAACAACCAGACGCTGCCGGCGAGAGACAGCCTGCCGGTGTACGTGGCTCCGAATGCGGGCTTCACGACGGGCACGCTGCGCACGCAGTGGACGTACGACGGGAATGGGCAGTTGGAAGATGAAGTCGACGCGAAGGGGCAGACGAAGCACCACGAGTACGGGGTGCTGAAGCGGCTCGTGACGGTGACGTACAGCGGGCACGCGGCGCCGAGGGTGCTGCCGTCCATCGACGCCATTGGGTACGCGTACCGGGGAGAAGGAGAAGTCGAGACGTGCAGTGAGACGAAGACGACTCCGGCGGGTGCAGTGACGGAAGTGACGAGACACTTTTACGACGGGCTGGAGCGACGGACCCGGACGCAGCGGTACGACGGGTACGAGACGACGTACGGGTACGACGTGAAGGGGAACCGGACGTTGGTGAGAGACGCCGACGGAGTCTCCACGGCGTACACGTACGACGCGGTGGACAGACTCAAGACGGCGACGACGCCAGTGGGCGTGGCGACGTACGACTTCTTCGAAGACGGGCTGCTGAAGCAGACGGACTACGGCAACGGGCTGAAAGAGACGCGCACGTACGACGCGGCGGGGCGACTCGAGACGGGAAGTACGTGCTGCGGGAGGGAGGGGCGAGGAGTCGGCGGTACCACTTTGGGGAAGGAGAGGCGCTGGCCGTCACGGGAGTGGGAGGGACGGCAGGGCAAGAC
>CALRPN020000001.1:0-419069 GCA_943370055.1 Archangium gephyra | reverse complement strand
GCTGCCGTTGCCGCCCTGCCCGCCACGGCCTGCGATGATCTCGTTCGACGCCACCACCACGCGCGCGCCGGTGTTGAAGAGGTAGACGCCAATGCTCGCTTCACCAGCCGAGTTCACCGCAGCCGGCGGAGCGTCCCAGCCGACGATGGTGAAGCCACCGATGACCGTATCGACCGCACCGCTGCCCGCATTCTCGACGTGCACCGCGCCCGCGCTCTGGGCCGTCGGCGTCACGCCCTGAATGAACGTGGTGTGCAGCACCGGGTCTCGTTTCAAGAAGTCGCTCGAGTAGCCGCCGAAGAGCTGCTGCCCTTCGGTGAGCCGCACGTTCTCGCGGTAGAGCCCCTGCGCGACGAGCACGTAGCGTTTGTTCTGCGGGACCAGCGCCGCGAGGCCCTGCGCGATCGTCTGGAACGGAGCCGTGCGCGAGCCGTTGCCCATCGCCGGCCCCGTGGCCGAGACGAAGATGGCGTCGGTCTGCACGCCGTCGATGCCGTCGCAGTTCTCGTCGACCCATGACGCCGTGGTGCCGCGGGTGCGGTCGGGAAGATCGGTCGTCAGGTTGCCCTGCACGCGCCGGCACTCGCAGCCGTCCGACGTGTCGCCGTTCACGTTCACCCACTCGAAGGTCGTCCCGGCGATCGTCTCGGTGAGGCACGGGCCCATCGCGCAGCGAGGCATCGCCTGCGACGTGTCGCAGATGCCGTTCGTCTTCTGCAGCGCGGGCGACCAGATCTTCGAGCAGTCGTTGTTGCAGAACCCGCAGTGCGTGAGCGCCTCGTAGCGGCCGGAGGTCTGGTTGCGGAAGCCCTCGTCGACGCGGCCGTCGCAGTTGTTGTCGCGGCCATCGCAGATCTCGGGGTTGAAGGAGTTCACGTCGCACGCCGACCACGCGGGCCCCGGAGCGCGACAGGTCTCGAAGCCGCGGCACATCGCGGTGCCGGCCGGTTCCGTCACGGTGCACGAACGCGTCGAGTTCACGGTGCGGGTCGAGCAGGTGCAGGTATTGGTCGTCGGCACGCACTGCAGCGTTCCCGCCTGGCAGACGTAGCCGGTCGGACATGCGGCTCCATACGCAGAGGTGGCGGAGCAATCGCGGCCACAGACCCGCTGGCCGTCGACCGCGAGACAGCGCGCGTTGGGGCCGATGCAGTCGACATCGTTCTGACAGGCGCGGCAGAGCGTGTCGGGCAGCTCCTGGCAGAAGGTGCGATCAGCGGAGGGGAAGAAGCCGGCCGCGCAGGCGGTCACCTGGCACCGGAAGACACCCATCGGGTTCGCGGAGCACGTCGTCGCGGTCGCGTTGGGAATCTTCGAGCAGTCGTTTCCGCAGCGGCCGCAGTGCGCGAGCTGCGTGTACTTGCCCTGCGCGTCGAGGAAGCCGTTGTCGACGACGCCGTCGCAGTCGTCGTCGCGAAGGTTGCAGGCCTCGATCTCGGGATCCTGTGCGGTGCAGACGAGGCCGGCCGTGGCGAGACACACCTGTGGGCCGCGACACGTGCGCAGACCAACCGTCTTCGTGCACTCGGGTGCCGTGAAGTCGTCGATGCGGCCGTTGCAGTCGTCGTCGACGCCGTTGCAGGTCTCCTGAAGCGCAGGCGGCGCGTCGCAGGGCGTGAAGCCTCCGTCGGCCTGACAGACCTGATTGCCTTCGCAGCGACCGAATGGGTTTGCAGGGCCGCGACAGCCCTTCTCGAGTCCGAGCGTGTCGGGGGTGCAGTCACAGGTGCGGCCATCGGGCACGCACTGCTTCGAGCCGTCGGGGCGCGCGTCGCAGCGGTAGAGGTTCGGGCATGGAAGGAAGGAACAATCGCGGCCGCAGAAGTTCCCGCCCTCGAGGGTGAGGCACTTGTCGGCGCCCGTCGCTCCGCACTCGGAGTCGCGCTGGCAGTCCTGGCAGAGCAACGGCTGAGGCACCGCACACAGCGCGCGCGTGAGACCGGCGTCGGGGCGGCTGTCTGGCTCAGGCATCGTCTTGCACGTGAACGCGAGCGGACAGCCGGCATCGGCAGCCGCGCCACACTCGAGGGTGCAGAAGGTTCCCTGCGGGCCGTTGGAGCAGAACGACGACGCGCACTCGGCGCCTCCGTCACATGGCTCTCCGAACCGCTTGATGCCGCGGCGAGGGCCGGCGTCGACCTCGTCGAGAATGCGGCACTCCTGATTCACGCAGCGCAGGCCCATCGAGCAGTCGCTGTCGAAGACGCACGGCTCGACCCGCGTGAAGAACACGGTGCGGCCACATGCAGAGCCAAGGAGCAGGAGGGCGAAGAAAGTCGTACGCATCAGAACGCCCTCACCGTCTGCACGACGCCAGGCTGACCATCAGCGCCCTTGAACGCCGCGCCACCTGGAGATGAGCCACCAATGCCACCCGCGCCTGCCGCGTTCATCGGCGTCGGCGCGAAGGTGTTGGCCGAGCTGATCGACATCGTGTTCACGCGACCGGCGATGCCGAAGACGGGGCCGCCGCACCCGCCACCACCACCACCCCCACCACCACCGTTGCCGCCGCGCCCACCGGGCCCACCCATACCTGCGCACCACGCGGCTGAGTTTTGCGTTCCGCCACGGCCGCCCTGCCCACCGAGCCCGCCGTAGCCGCCCGCGCCACCGTTGCCGCCATTTCCACCGAAGCCGAGGTCGATGAGGTTGCCCGTCACCGTCACCCCTGCGTTGACGATGAAGAGCCCGAACGAGGCACCACCACTCGCCGCGCCCAGTCCCGCGCCACCACCGCACCCGCCCGCGCCACCGCCACCACCCGTCGCGCCGAGATCGCCCACGCGCCGGCCGACCGTGCACATCGGAGAGTTCGCGTTGTCGACACACCCACCACCGCCGCCACCACCACCGCCGCGCCCGTTGCTTCCGCTCTGCCCGCCGCTCGCGACGTTGGTCGCCCAGTCGTCACCGACGATCGCGCCGAGCGGGTTGCTGCAGCCCTGCGCCGCGCCGACCGACGCGCCCTGATTCCCGTTCGACGCGGGCCCACCGTTGAGTCCGTTGGGAGGCACCACGCAGTCGTACTTGCAGAGGTTGACCTGCATGCCGAAGGTGTTGTCGTAGCGGCCGTTGCTGCCGCCCTGCCCGTTGCCGTTCGCGCCCGAGGTGTACTGCTGCGGGTTGCTTTGCGGGTTCACTCCACCGCCGGGGTTGCCGCTCGTCTGAGCCGGGCAGGCGATGTTCGCTCCACCGGGGCCGCCTGCCTGCGACTCGCCCGAACACTGCGGCGTGTTGCACTCCTTCGAGGGCAGACCGTCGGTGCCGTTGCCGCCGTTCGCGCCGGCCGTTCCTGGAGCCGCTGGCGTCGCATCACCGCCACGCCCACCGACGAAGTGGTTGTTCTGCACCGTGAGCCCGCCGGGGACGTTCACGTACATCGCGTAGCTGTTGAAACCGCGCAGGCCCGAGGCCGGCCGCGAGGTGACGTCGTACCCGCGAATGGTGAAGCCGCTGATGATGGTGACCTGCGCCGACGGCACCTGCCACTCGGCGTTCACTGCGCCGCGCTTGAAGGTGGCAGCGGTGAAGTCCGGCTCGGGCGCCTCGATGAGCGTGGGGAAGGTGATGATGTCGCGCCGCGAGAAGTCACTGGAGTAGCCGCCGTGCAGCGCGACGCCGGGCTCGAGCACGACCTGCTCCACGTAGGTGCCCTGCGCGACGAGAATGGTGCTGCGCCCACCTCGGTTGGCGATGGCTTCACGAATGGTGCGGTACGGGTTGGTGCGGGTGCCCAGGCTGCTGGGGCTCTGCGCCCAGACGAAGATGGAGCTCGCCGCGATGCCGTCGACGCCGTCGCAGTCACGATCGATGTAGCGATCGCCCGCGGTCGGCCAGGTCGGAGAGACATCAGGCGCGTCCATCACCCCGGGGATTCGTGGGCACTCGCAGCCGTTCGTCTCTTCCCGATCGACGTCGTTGAACTGCGCGGTGATGGCGCACCCGCGCACGCCGCCGTCGAAGCTCTGGCAGGTCGAGCCGTTGCTCCCGCACTGCGCGTCGTTGCTGCAGCGCTGAGAACAGAACGAGCCGACGCACACCGTGTTGCCGGTGCAGCCCATCGAGCAGGGACGCACGCACACGGCGTAGAGCGGGTCGCACGTGCCGCTCGCGCACTCGGCGTTGGTCCGGCAGGCCTGACCGTCTCCGCCGACCGCCTCGGTGGTGCATTGAACGATGGTGCAACCGACGCCGCCATCAGCGCGGCAGCCACCGATGGCGTGTTGAATCGTCGGGCTCCAGCGCGCGCGGCAGTTGTTCTGGCACATGCCGCAGTGCTCATCGGAGTCGTAGGTGCCCGTGCCCCGCGTGTTCACGAAGCCGTCGTCGACGAGGCCGTCGCAGTCGTTGTCGGCGCCGTCGCAGAGCTCGGCCGTCGTCATCGAGGTGTCGCAGGTCGAGTACATGCCCGTCGCTTCGCAGAGCTGACGGCCCACGCAGGTCGACGCGCCCGAGGTGACGAAGCAACTGCGCGAGAAGCCCTGCCGCGCGGTCGCGCATTCACAGGAGTTCGTCGTGGGAACGCAGACGAGCGCGCCGCCCTGATTCTGGCAGGTGTTCCCCATCGGGCAGCAGTCCTGCGAGCCGACGATGCCGGTGCAGTTGAGCCGCTGACTCGAAGGCGCGCACGACTGCTGACACGAGCGGCCCTGATCGTTCCCGACCGTCGCGCAGACGTCGAAAGGAACGCGACAGTCTGCGTTCGACGAGCACGGCGCGCATTGCGTGTCAGGCACCGGCTCGCAGCGCGCGGGATCGCTCGCCGAGGGGAAGAGGTAGAAGCCCTTCGCGCAGCGCCGAGGCACGCAGGAGAACTGGCCCGCGCGATCGACACACGACGCAGCGCCGGGCCCACCGTCGACCTCGAGGCCGTTGAGCGTGACGTAGCAGTCGGTGTTGCAGCCTCCGCACGCGCGCGGGCTCGAGTACCGGCCCATGGAGTCTCGCAGGCCATCGTCCACCGTGCCGTTGCAGTCGTCGTCGACGCCGTTGCACCGCTCTTCCACCGGGTCGGGCGCGGAGCAGAGGAACTCGAAGCCCGCGTCGGGGCCCTTCGATCCGCACGAGTACTTGCCAGTGCACGACACGCCTTTGCGGCAGTTGGGGAAGCCGGTGACGCCCGACGTATCGAGGCCGGGATCAGCGGAGTCGGTGAGCCCGTTGCAGTCGTTGTCGATGCCATCACAGACCTCGGGCGAGGCGATGAGCGCGTCACACGAAGCGAAGGTGCCGTTGAGTTGACATGTCTCGACACCGAAGCAGCGGCCGAGCGACGCCGAGGTCGAGCAGGAACGGGTGAGCCCCACCGTGTTCGGGTTGCAGAGGCACGAGTTGGTGTCAGGCACGCACTGGCGCGCGACGCCGCCATCGACCGCGAGCGAACGGCACGAGTAGCCCGCGCGACACGCCACCACTGAGCAGTCCGTTCCGCAGAACCGGCCGCCGTCGAGCTCGAGACAGCGATCGCCCGCCGCGTTGCAGTCGCTGTCCTTCACGCACTCGTTGCAGAGCGCGCGGAACGGGGGAACGCACAGGAAGCCGGGGCTGATCGTCGACTGCTTGCACTCCCAACCCTTCTCGCAGGTGAAGCCACCGTCGACGCCACACGCCGCTGAGCAGACGAGCCCGTTGCCGGGGCCTTTCGGAAGACAGGGGCCGAAGCGGCAGTCGGTGTTCGTCGCGCAGGGCCAGCCGAGATCGCCTGGCAACCCCGCGTCGGGCAGCACGCGACAGAAGCCGCCGATGCAGTCCTTCTCGGGCGTGCAGTCAGACTTCTTCTTGCACTCGCACGTCCCGTCCAACAGGCAGTCGGGTTCGCGAACGGGCTGGAAACACGCCGCCAGCATCGACGCTCCGAGGAGCGCGATCAGGTGACGAACGACGGTGGTGCTGAACGACATGTCGACGATGTCCTGCGCGATTGGCGCTCGGCCACGCCAGCGGAGAGGGACCATACAGCCCGACGGGTGAGTGTCCAACCCACCCGGAAACCTTCACGGGAATCGACCGAGTGGCGCTCTGCGTGCGGATTCCGCCCTTTTTCCGACACTCGATGAAGCGCGCGGGCACACTTCGCGCCCTCAGGAGGGTTCATGGCTTCGAAGGGCTTGTCGTCGATTCTGGTTCCGACCGATTTCTCGCCGGGGGCGCAGCGTGCGTTCGAGAGGGCGCTGCGGTTGCCGTTGGCGCCGAAGGCGAAGATCACCCTGCTCCACGTGCTGCCGTCCGACATTCCGGGAGCGCTGCGCAAAGAGGCGATCGCCGATTCGGAGCGCAGCCTCGAGAAGCACCTCGCGCAGGCGCGATCGCTCGCGGTGGAGCGTGGCCTCTCGCCGGCTCAGTTCGTCGGTGACGTCGTCGAAGGAAACGCGGCGCAGCAGGTGATGAAGCGCGCGAACACGGTCGAGGCCGACGTCATCTGCATCGGGCGTCATGGGCGGCGCGGCGTGATGGATCTGATCGTCGGCTCGACGGCGACGCGCGTGATGCGTCAGACCGATCACCCCGTGCTGCTGGTGCAGACGCCCGCGACCGGGCCCTACCAGCACGCACTCTTCGCCATCGACACGGCCCACAAGGCGCTGTCGGTGGTGAAGCAGGGCCTGACGCTGCTCGAGCCGGGAACCAGCAGCGTGAACGTGTTCCACGCGACGCCGATTCCGTACGAGGACTTCATCTCGATGGACTCGGACGAGCGCACCGTGCTGCGCGCGAAGTTCGTGAAGGACGGCGAGAAGGCGCTCAAGACCCTGCTGAAGAAGCTCCCCGCGGTCGAGTTCCACCCCATCGTTCGCAGTGGGGACGCGCGCACGCTGGTGCTCGAAGAGGCGCAGTCGCTGGGCGCCGATCTCACCGTGCTGGGAACGCACGGGAAGACGGCGCTCAAGAGCTTCCTGGTCGGGTCGGTCGCCGAGTGGGTGCTGTCACACGCGACCAACGACGTGCTGATCGTTCGGCCGTAGCCCTCAGAACACCCCGCCGCCGTAGACATCGGTGACGGTGCGCTGCGACTCGAGCAGCTCGATGTACTGCTTGAGCGGCGTCTCGGTCGCGGCGTCGCCTGGCACCAGCCTCGCCTTGAGCTCGTTCGCGCGGGAGATCATGCGCGCCGCCATGCCCGTCTCGAGAATGCCGACCCGGTAGCTGATGGCCACGAACGTCTTGCCGCTGAACGGGTCGTCGAAGGTCACCGTCGGCAGCGTGCTCGTCACCGTCTGCCCCGTGCCCTGCAGCCACAGCCGCGACGAGTTCGAGAAGGTCTGATCGTACGTCGCGGGAATCAGCGCGTTGCCGAGCACCGTCATCCACAGCTGGAGCGTGAAGCCGAGCTTCGGATCGACCGCGTTCTGACCCATCGGCGGAATGGTGATGGTGCCCGAGATGGGGCGCGTGACGAACTTCGTGCCGTCATAGATGGGCCCGATGCGATCGAACCGATCGGTCATCGAGGCTCCGAAGAGGTCGAGCATCTGCCGCGGGAAGATGCGCCAGTAGTTGATCGCGTACTGCCGGGAGTCGGCCGCCACGTCTTTGCCGAGGAAGAACGTCTCGGAGTCGAACATGAGCATCATCGCCGACACCTTGTCGTTGAAGCTGCCGACGTGGTGCACGCGCTCGTACCAGAAGTAGCCCGAGTCATATTCCCAGCTCGACTCGAAGTAGCGGCCTTCACCGAGGCCGAGGGTGAACTTCGGGCGATCCCAGAACTCGTCCATCACGTAGAGGTCGCGGCCGTCGGCCTGCGTCTCGAGATCGTACGGGCCGGGCTCGGGCATCATCATGACGTCGCCGAAGAAGTCGAAGCTCTTCGTCACCGCCACCGTGTACGGGCCCCACTTGTCAGGCGAGCGCCAGAAGTTGTTCGGGTCGTTGGGCGCGTCGGGAATCAGGTCGGCGTAGACGCCGCGGTTGAGCACGTAGAACTGCATCATCGTCTGCAGCGAGGCGAAGTAGCGGAAGTAGGAGCGGTCGACCGACTCCCACGGATCGAACGACAGGCGGTCGCGGCGGAACGCGTCGAAGAGGTAGTACGAGCGGTAGTCGTTCATCTTCGCTTCGGCGACCTCGAAGACGTCGGCGCCACGATCGAACGCCTCGCAGCCCGTCGACGCCGACTCGAACTCGTCGGAGCAGAACTTGTACGGAACGAGCGGGCGATCGCGCGAGTCGACCTCGACGAGATCGGGGAACGCACAGCGGGTCGCCAGCTCTTTGCGCGTCATCTGCGAGAAGGGCACGTCGACGCGGCGGTCGATGTCCACCACGTCGGGCAGCTTCGTGTAGTGCAGCGAGGTGTAGTCGTTGCCATCGCAGCTGATGAGGAACGGCAGCGCGTCACCGTACGCGTTCACCGCCTGCACGGCGCCGAGCAGGTACACGTCCTTCACGTTCTCGAAGACCTCGACGAGGTTGCCGTAGCCGAACTTGAGCGCGGCCTTGTCGTAGCGGCCGAGGCCCTGGATGTCGGAGTTGAAGTTCGCGCCGTAGTCCATGATCGACGACTGCATGAACTCGCTGATGCCGGCCTTGAGCCCGCTCGGTGCCGTCACGCCCTGCAGCTCGGCGTCGGACTCGGGGTCGAGGTAGCGCGGCTTCGGCTGCTTCGTGCCGTTGGCCGTGCGCAGATCCCAGAACGTCTTCGGGAAGTTCATCGGGTCGTACGAGCCCGCGAAGTTGTGACGCAGGCCCAGCGTGTGACCGACCTCGTGCAGCGCCGTCGAGAGGAACACCTGCTCACGAATGCGCTTCCACACCACCTGCGGGTCAGCACCCTTCTGGCCGAGCGCGAAGCCGAGCACCGCGTCGTTGAGCGTGGCCTCGGCGAGGTCGACACCGTGCGCTCCGAGGCGGCGCCGCTGCGACTGCTGCAGGCGGTGCTGCGCGGGCGTGTAGCGGGTCAGCGGGCTCATGCGCTCGAGCAGGCTCTTCGTCACGGGCGTGCGGGGATCCTGCCGGTGCGCGACGAGCACCTCGGGCGTCACCAGCTTGCGCTCGAGATCGGAGCCACGCAGCTTCATCAGCCGCTGCGTCGTCTGCCCCGCCTGCCCACCGAGCACCTGCGTCGCGGCCAGTGCCTGCGCGCGCGTCGCCATCTGCTGCTTGAGCTGCTTCGCCGAGCCCTTCGTCATGCGCGGCGTCTTCGGCAGCCCCTTCGTCCAGGCGACGTCCATCGACTTCGCCATCTCGTCGACCTCGGCCTGGGTGAACGTGCGCCGCCTGCCGTACTGCTGGCCGGCCAGCCACTCCTTCACGTTCACGCCTTCGATGAACTGATCGGGCCGCAGCTCGCCGTTCACCAGCCGAACGATGTCGCGCCCCATGGCCGAGTACGTGTCGATCTGCGCGCCGTACACGAAGGCCGAGCTCGCCACCGTCTCACCCGTCTCGGCGTCGTTCGAGTTGGGGCCGTAGCCCAGCAGCCCCGCCGAGACCGGCTCGTCGACCCAGTAGAGGACGTTGAAGCGAATGTCGCCGATGCGCACGGTGGTGCCGGGCTGCCCGCACACGGCGGGGTCGCCGTCTCGCACCGGGTTGTTCACGCACACCACGAAGGCCTGACCGACGACGGGCCGGCCCTGCAGGCTCTCGATGACGCCCTTGAAGATGACGTCGTACTGGCGCTCGAGCTCTTTCGCGGCGCCCTTGAGGTCTTCGGGGAAGCCCTGGTTCAGGTAGTAGACGATGGGGCGCGCGCCGAGATCGGTGCTCGACGGGTCGGCGGGATCAGCGCGGTTGCGCACCGAGTACGGCAGCGAGCAGACGCCGGTCACCTTGCCGTCGCTCTCGACGGTCGCGGAGGGAATCTCGGTCACGCAGCGAACGCCCGCAGACGTGTCGCCGCAGTGCACGTCGAGCTGGCACCGCTTGGTCGACAACGAGTGCCACCACTGGTTGTGCCTGTTGATGAAGCGCTCGCGGCCCGTCTCGGTAAGTCCGTACTGGCGGTTGTACGAGCGGCGCTCGGTCGAGAAGTAGCCGAAGCGCTCCATGTCCTTGTCGTCGTACACGCGGGGCTCGTAGTCGCGCTCCGTCACCCGGCGAAACGCGTTGCGCACGCGGATCTCCTGGCTCGCGCAGTCGCTCGTCGAGTACTCGAGCCAGCAGAGGGGAAAGCTGGAGCCGTCTTCGAAGGTGACCGTCTCGGGGCTGGCGACGATCTTCTGCGTCACCTCGAGGTAGCTCGCCTGCTCTTCACCCGTGCGCTCGATGCGGAACGCGTCTGGGTCGTTCGGGTCGCTGACGTAGTACGGCACCGCGTCCTGCTTGATGGGCTGAATCGAGGGCGAGGACCAGTCGGCGAGGAAGTTGAAGTTCGTGACCTCGTTCTTCGACCAGTCGACGCGAATGAACTTTCGCTCGAACCACTTCCGTTCCTGGCTCTCGATGAGCTTGTCGTACTCCTCACCGGTCGAGGCGTTGTATTCGCGGATCACGTCGAAGTGGCTCGTGATCTTGAAGGCGGCGACAGGCGCGCCCAGGTACTTGCGCTCGGCGCCCGAAGCAAAGGCGTCGGTGCCCTTCTCCGAGCCACGCACGAACTCGTACGCGCGCCGCGCGATGAGCGTGTTCTCCTGAATGTCCCAGACGATCTTCTCCATCTCGTTCTCGCCCTGCTCACCGGGGAAGGTGAAGCCGGTCGCGAACGGAACGCCGACGACGGTCTGGCGGAAGTACCAGACGCCCTCGAGATCGCTCTTGGCGAGGGCGTCGTGCTGCACGGTGCTGCGGGGCTGCACGGGCGTGCCGCACGAGACGACGACGGCTGCGAGACAGAGGAGCGCGCGCTTCATTTCTTCTCCGGGGTGAAGCTGTCGACGAGCTGTTCGGCGCTCGTCGTGAACGACAGGTACAAGGTGGTGGCGTTGTTCCGGTTCACCTCGATGAAGGGCTGCGACGGCTTTCCATCGAGTTGGTTGATCGACCGGTACGTCGAGAGGCCCAGCGAGAGGCTCACGGGGCCCTTCGCCCAGTCGACCGACGCGAGGAACCAGTGATCGTTTCGCCACTGCGAGCCCCCGAACTTCGGCTGCTCGGCGCAATTGGCCTGGGGCACGCCCGCGACGGAGCACGAACCATTGGCGAACGGCATGATGTTGAAGAGGAAGTACGACGCTGAGGCCGAGAAGCCGGCGGGCAGCTCCACCGACGCCGAGAGGCCGTTGATGAAGCCGTAGTCCGGGTTTGCGAGGCCCGTGCTCTGCGGCGCCCACGTCTCTTCGGTCTTGCCGTTGAGCGTGAAGCTCGACGGGCCGTGGCTGCGGGGCGGCGACGACGACGAGTAGAAGTACTTCGACGGCCGGAACACGTACGTGAGGTGCACCGGCCCGAGCCCCTTGTCGAAGATGAACCCGAGCGAAACCGAGCTGATGAAGCCGGTGTTGCGGCTCCCGATCGAAGTGGGCAGCGCCACGCGCAGGCTGTTCGCGAGCGTGATGCCGACGACCGGAATGGTGAGCGTCTTGCCCTGAATGAGGCTCAGCCAGGTGTCTCCGAGAATGACGGGCGTGCGCGCGGGGCCGTCGACGACACCAACCTGCGGCGCGAGTGCGGCGAGGCCTTCAGGCACGTTGAAGAACGAGGCGTTCGAGTAGGCCGCACCGCGGAAGCGCGGGTCGCTGCCGGCGAACTCGATCTCGATGGGCAGGCGCGCGGCCACCGACATCGACTCGAACCAGGTGCCCTTGAAGAGCTTCGAGCCGAAGCGCCACGAAGGCTCGAGCCAGAAGGTGAGCGACGCGGTGTACGACTCGGGTGCGAAGAAGAGGCCCGACGAAAAGAACGTGGTGAAGCCGAAGTCGAACCCGCCAAAGCGCATCTCGCCGCTGCCGCCGCGCGCTTCGACGAAGCCCTGGGAGCCGCGCGGCCGGTCCTTCTCGACCGTGGCCGGCGCTCCTGCGTCTGGGGTGAACGTGGGCGTGAGCGAGCGGGTCGCGGTGGTGGCCTCGGCGGGAACGGGGTCGTCGGAAGGAGCGGCGGGCTGGCCCTGGGCGGCGGCCACGCGGCAGAGCACGGAGAGCAAGGCACAGGTGATGCGGCAGTTGTTCAGCAGAACCGGGCCTCCCCGAAAGCACGGGCCGCCTACGGCACCAGAGGCGTCGGCGTCAACCCGGGCTCGATGAGCGTGCCGAAGTAACGTCCTCCGCCTGAACGCCACCCGCTGGTAACACCCATGTCCATGTCCCCAAACTCCCCGCTCGAGCGTCTGCAGACCGTCAACCGCGCCATCGCCTCTGGCCGACCGCTGGAGCAGCTCTCAGGTGAGCTGGGCATGTCGGTGGACGAGCTCGTCGCATGGCGTTCGGTCTACGAGGCTGCCCGGCGCGACGTCTCACGTTCGTCGAAGAAGCGGTGGCTGGGAGCGATCGTCGGCATCGCGCTCGTGCTCCTCACGCCGCGCGTGATGGCCGCCGGCACCTGTGCGCAGACACTCCCCTCGCCCCTCGTCACCCTCTGCGCCGACGAGCCCGCGCTCGCCTCCGAGGTGAACGGCAACTTTCAGCAGCTCGTCACCTGGGTGCAGCAGAAGGTCGGCACCGTCGGCACGGCCGATCTCACGACCACGGGAACCCTCAACGCCGCCAACATCAACGCGACGGGCTCGCTTCGGGTCAACGCGACCGACGCGAACTCGGGCACGCAGGTGGCTTGGAACCGCTCCACCAACCAGGGCGAGACCGACTTCGTGAACCTGCGCGGGAGCGGCATCGGTGGGTTCACGTTCTTCGCAGGCACGACTGTCGCCAACGCCGTGCAGATCGCGTCGCTCTCGACTGGCGGCAGGTTCCGCGCGACCGGCGGCGTGTCGGGGTCGGGTCGCTTGTGCTTCTCGACCGTCAACTGCCTCGAGGAGCCCGCCTTCAACTGCGGTGGAACCTCGACCTGTCCTGCAGGCAAGGTCCTCGTCAGCCTCCGCGACGGCACGGGCTGCGGCTCCTCGAACGTCATCACCTGCTGCAACCTGCAGCTCGCCGACAACTGCCCCTGATCAGTCGAAGAGCACTCCCGGGTTGAGCAACGCGTCGGGGTCGAGGGTCTTCTTCGCCGCGCGCAGCACGTCGAGAAACGGAGCCGGAACTTCGCGCTCGTACCAGGGCCGATGCGTTCGCCCGACGGCGTGGTGATGGGTGATCGTTCCACCGTGCGCAGTCACGGCGTCGCTCGCAGCGCGCTTGAGCACCTGCCATTGCTCGAGCTCGGCGCCCTCTCGTCCACGACCGATGAAGGTGAAGTACGGCGCGGGACCGTCGGGGTACACATGCGTGAAGCGGCACGAGACCACGCCGCCACCGCATTCCTTCTGCAGCGCCTCGTTCATCGCACCCGTGACGCCTGCGTAGAGCGCGTCGAAGCGGCTCCACGTGCAGGCCGTCTCGAAGGTATCGGCGATGAGCCCGAGCCGAATGAGCGCGTCCTGCAGATACGGGCCTTGAAGGAACGAGCGCCGCCACGCTTCGCCAGCATCGTTCGCGCGCTCCGAAGCGCCTTCACGCAGCTGAGCGCCCTTCTCGCATCGGCCTTGATGCCGAGCGGTGATGCGCAGCGCTTCGTCGATGGAGGACTTCATCGAATACGACGCCGACTCGAAGCCGAGCACGAGCACCGACGAGCCATCGAAGACGACGCCGTTCACCATCGCCTCCATCGGGTCGAGCAGGCGGCAGTTCGCAGGCAACAGGCCCGACTGGCCGAGCTCGCGCACGCACGCGACGGCGGCTGAATACTCCGAGAACTGAACACTCGCCGAGGCACGGAAGGACGGCCGTGGACGAACCCGCATCCACGCTTCGGTGATGACGCCCAGAACGCCTTCGCTGCCGATGACGAGCCGGTTGGGATCCACGGCGGCTCCCGATGCAGGGAACGACTTCGTCGAGATGACGCCGCGAGGCGCGACCAAACGCACCGAGTGCACCAGGTCGTCGATGTGCGTCGGGCCCGTCGCGAAGTGGCCACCGGCGCGCGTCGCGATCCACCCGCCGAGCGTCGAGAACTCGAACGACTGTGGAAAGTGACGAAGCGTGAGGCTGTGCTCCGCCAGCTGGCGTTCGAGCGCCGGTCCGAACGCGCCCGCCTGCACCCGCGCGAGCCGTGAGACCGAATCGACCTCGAGCACCTTGTCGAGCTTCGACAGATCGAGGCTGACCGTGCCGTTGCTGCCGGGCCCGAGCTTCGGCTCCACGCCACCGACGACACTGGAGCCACCACCGAACGGCGTCACCGAGAGCCGCAGCCTGGCCGCACACTCGAACGTCGCGAGCAGCTCGGCTTCGTCCGCCGGGGTGACGACGAGATCGGGCGCGCTGGAAAAGTCTCCACGAAACCCACGAACACGATCGGGGTACGCCTTGCCCATCGCGTGGCTGGCGCGCGCTTCTTCAGACGCAGCCGCGAACGACTTCAACGCCTCGGGCACCGGGACTCGTGGCGTCGGCAGACGAGGTGACGCGCCTTTGAGCTCCGCCGCTTCACCGAAGAATGGCTCGACCCGTGGGCGAACGTCGTCGAGCGCGAGCGCCTGCTCGGCGTGGCCCCAGCCCCAGACGTGACGGGCCGTCATCGCCGCGCCATCGCCTTCGCAGGAGCCACCAGCAGCTTCGCCGGCACCGAGGGATCGTCCGCGTCAGCCACCATCACCCAACGATTCGCGTCGTACTGCGCGAGGCCTTCGATCTTCACCACCTGATCGATCGGCGTCTGCCAGAGCACGCGATTGCCCGACAACTCGCCGACGACCGAGCCCGTGCACGCTCCGTCGACATAGGGATCGTCGGTGTCCTCGGCGGCCGCGGAGAAGCAGACGCGCCCATCGAGCGAGAGCGTGAGATCGGTCAACGACAGCGGCACGCCCTGCAGCTTCCCCAGCTCGAGCGGGTCGATGCCCTCGATGGCGACCGACGGCAGCTCTCCAGCGGTGAAGCCCATCAACACCTCGTTCAGGCCGAGCCGAATGAGCGCGTTCTGAGAGGCCGGCCCGTTGCCGCGTTGACCGAGCACGAGCTGATCGCCCACGACGACGGCGGCCTCGAGGTTCAGCGCGTCGAACTGCTGCTCGAGCACCACGAAGAGCGGCGTGCAGTCGATGACGGTGGCGTGGCCGTTCTTCACGAGCACGGCCTTGCGACGTCGCGCGGTCGAGCCCGAACCGAGCGCGAAGAGCGAGCCGTCGGGCAGCGCCGCCAGCGCTTCGAAGTCGGGCTTCACGGCCTTGCGAGCCTTCGCGTCGGTGGGCAACGCTCCGTGCAGCAGTCGCAGCCGTTCGACGCGCGCGCCTTCGATGGAGAAGCCCCACAGATGCGGGTCGTCGTCGGCCACCACGTAGACACGGCCGTCCTTCACGACACAGCCGCTCGCGGCAGACACCTCCAGCGTCGCGACGGCCTCCAGAGAGATGGGGTTCACGGGCGCAGCAGTATAGCGGGCCGTTCTCTGGTGCGTCGTGTGAGGCGCGCTAGAACTGCGTCGTGACCAAGCGAATCTCCGTCCTCGACCTGTCGCACTACACCCGCGGCACGCCCGCCGAGCGTGAACGCTTCATTCAGGCCTGGGGCGAAGGCCTCACCGAGTTCGGGTTCGTGTCGATCGTCAACCACGGGGTCGATGACGAGCTCATTCGCCGCACCTACGCCGACGCCGAGCGCCTCTTCGCGCTGCCGAAGGACGTGAAGCAGCAGTACGTGATTCCCGGTGGCGGCGGGCAGCGCGGCTACACGCCCTTCGGTCAGGAGCACGCGAAGAACCGCAAGGTCGGCGACCTCAAGGAGTTCTGGCACGTCGGCCGCGACCTGCCGCCCACCAACGCGAAGAAGTCGATCTACGGCGAGAACGTGTGGCCGGGCGAGCTCGCGACGTTCAAGCAGAACTCGCTCGAGCTGTTCGGCGCGCTCGATGCCGCGGCCGCGGTGATGCTCCAGGCGCTGGCCGAGTTCTTCAAGCTGCCGCGCACCACCTTCTCGGACATGGCGCACGACGGCAACTCGGTGCTGCGCATCATTCACTACCCGCCGCTGAAGGACATGTTCATTCCCGGCGGCGTCCGCGCCGCGGAGCACGAAGACATCAACCTCATCACGCTGCTCTGCGAGTCGACCTCGTCTGGCCTCGAGCTCTTCACGCGCCAGAAGGAGTGGCTCGCGGTCGACTCGGTGAAGGGGCAGATCGTCGTCGACTCGGGCGACATGCTCTCGCGCGTGACGAACGAGGTCATTCCTTCGACGACCCATCGCGTGGTGAACCCGAAGACCTCGGCCGAAGACGAGGTGCGGTACTCGATGCCGTTCTTCGTGCACCCGTTCCCCGAGTGCTCGCTGCGCATTCTCGATGCGTGCGTGACCCCCGAGAATCCCCGCAAGTACCCCGACATCACCGCCGACGACTTCCTTCGCCAGCGGCTGCGTGAGATCGGTCTCATCAAGTAGGATGGATTCGTGCCCGCTGAGAACGCCGAGACCCTCGCGCTGCTGAAGATCATCGAACTGGGAACGAAGCAGGTCGAGCAGGGCAAGGTCAGGAACGCCCGCGAGGCCATCGCCGAACTTCGCGCTCTGATCCGTGAGCCGCGGTGACCCAGGCCGTTCTGCTGTTGTTGTTGCTGGCTGGGAGCGAGGTCGAGCGGCCGCGACTCATCGGCAGCGTGCGCGTGTCGACCTTCACCGGGCTGCCCGACGTGCTTGGCGTCTCAGGCTCGTTTCACCTCATTCCGTACGTCGATCTCGAAGGTGGCGCGTCGGCGTTCGTCTTCGCGCAGAGCTGGTACGCGCGGGGCGGGCCTCGCTGGCTGTTCGAAGACTGGCGCGACGAGTCGAACCATGGCGCCACACTGCGACTGTCGGCGCTGGCGGGCGTGAAGTCGGTCGCGCTGACGAACGAGCGCTTCTTCGGCTTTCACTTCGTGGGCGCGGTCGAGCTCACGTACTGGTTCGCCGCGCACGCAGGGCTCACCTTTCAGCTCACGGGAGGCGGCACCGTACGCAAGTGGCCCGCGTTCTTTCCCGAGCTGCGGCTCGCATGGGGCATCGCGTTCTGATCACTCGAGCGTGACGTCGGGGAACAGGGGCCTTCCATCGGAGGTCGTGCGCGCCGCGTCCATCGTCGCCACGAGCACCTCGAAGCGCACTCCGACGGCAGCGCTCAGCAACAGTCGTGCGCTTCCGCGCAGCGGCTCGAGCGCCGTCTTGAGCGCGGGCTGATCCCACTCGCCGTCACGTCGCGGAACGGTCGTCACGTTCTCTCCCTGGCGAATCACGTAGCCCGACTCGTCGATGACGACCGAGACCGGAGCGCCCGCACCACTCCCCTGCCCCGTGGCGCGCGTCGCGTTGATCACCTTCATCGCGCCGAGACCCGTCATCGAGAGGATCATGAAGAGGATGAGGTTCATCAGAATGTCGAGGTACGGCACGAGGGTCAGCTCCCCCGTCTCGGCCTCGACCTCGGCGCGCAGCTTCCGGTTCGTCATGGCGCACCTGACACCGCGAGGCGGCACGGGTTCCCGGGGTACGGTGCGCGCCATGCGCCGGCTGCTGATCGTTCTCCTCGCGAGCTGCTCCTCGAAACCCGTGATCCCCGAGGTGAAGCGGCCTGAGCGCGCGCTGCTCGTGGGTCGCGCCGTGCTTCCTGCGAACACGTTCGTCGAGGGCCCACCAAGCGGTGCTCGGGTCGAGGGTGGACCGTTTCCCTCGCAGCCCGCGCAGGGGTTCTCGGCGCTGCAGCTCACGCCGAGCGGCTTCCTCAGCATCAGCGACAACGGCTACGGCGTGCCCGAGACCTCGGCCGATTTTCTGCTGCGCGCGTGGAAGCTGGAGCCCGACCTGACGAGCGGAGTGCTGAAGGCGACGACGCTCTTCGTCTTGTCGGATCCAGAGCGCCAGCTCCCGTGGCCCATCGTCAACGAAAACACGACAGCCCGCCTGCTCACCGGAGCCGATCTCGACCCGGAGTCGTTCGTTCGCGTCGCCGATGGAACGTTCTGGTTCGGCGATGAACACGGACCGTTTCTCGTGCACGTCGATGAACAGGGCCGTGTGCTCGAGCCGCCCTTTGAAGTCCCCATCGATGGTGGCGCCCTGCTCGGCGCCGACTCGCCGTTTCTCCGTGCGAACCTCATGTTGCGAAGCGCCGAGGCGCTGAAGGTCTCGACCGGCACTCGCACGATCTCGCCCGACCATCGCTGGCTCACGTCGGCCGAGCAGGTGAAGGCGCTGCACACCGCCGGCTTTCGCGTCGTGCCGTGGACGGTGAACGAGCCCGCGCGCATGGAGGAGCTGCTGCGCTGGAACGTCGACGGCATCATCACCGACCGGCCCGACCTCGGAGCCGCCGTTCGCGACGCAGGGAAAGCGCTGCACGGTCATCGCGGGGCACGTGGGCTCGCGCCCGAAGAGACGCCGCTCGCCTTTGCGTTCGGCCTCGACGCTGGCGCGACGGTGCTCGAGTTCGATCTCACCGCGACAGCCGATGACGAGGCGCTGGTCTGGCACGATCCATCCCTGGCTCCACCGAAGTGCCCGCGTGCGCCCGATGGTGGGCTCCTGATTCCCGCCACGAAGCTCGAGGTCTTGCGCCGCGTCGAGTGCAACGGGCTGCTCGCCGACTTTCCGCTTCAACGACGCGACGGCGGCTCGACACGCCCGATGACCTTGACCGAGGCGCTCAGGCTTCCCGGGCGGCTCAACATCGAGACGAAGCTCCACGGCACCGGTCTGCCGCACGACGACGCTTTGTGGCTCACGCGGCTGCTGATCAAGCGCGTGCAAGAAGCCGATGCCGGTGCGCGCGTCACGCTGCAGTCATTCGACTGGCGATCGCTCGAGATCGCCCATGCCGAAGCGCCGTGGCTCGAGACCATCGCGCTCTACGGAGATCGAACGATCCGCGCTCCGCCAGAGACGCGTCTGGGCTTTGCGTGGCCCGAGCGGTCGGCGCCGATCAACGTGCTCCGCAGCTCGGGCTTCGAGAACCTCGCCGTCACGGCCGATGGCAAGTTCCTCATCGCGATGCTCGAGAAGCCGCTGCCCGGCGAGAAGGACTGCCTCGCGTTTCGGTTCGAGCTGCAAACGAAGCGCTGGGCCGGGCTCGCGTTCCGCTTTCCCCTCGACGAGCGCGCGAAGGCAGTCGGCGACGTCACGCTGGTGAACGATCGCTTCGGCTACGCCCTCGAGCGTGACGACACCGAGCGCCGAACCGACGGCTTCAAACGCCTCGTCCGCTTCACCCTGCCCGAGGTCGTGGGAGCGACGGTGACGAAGACGACGGCGGCCGATCTGCTCGACCTCGCGCTCCCTGATGGCGGCACCTTCACGTTTCCCTTCTGGACCATCGAAGGCGTCACCACGTTGCCCGATGGCCGTGTCGTCATCGTGAACGACAACAACTTCCCCTTCGGCCGAGGCCGCTCCGAGACGGCTCCCGATGAAACCGAGCTGATCGTCATCCAGCCGCGCTGAAGTCGGCTTGCGTTTCATCAAGCCGAAATCTGCCTGACGCATGACGAAGAGCATGGGACGCCACGACACCGCGGCGTTACGAATCACCATGCTCTTGGCGTCGAGCGAAGACCGGGATGCGCTCCTTCGCTCTCTCGTCGAGCACCTCTCAGAGCCGGTCACCGTCATCGCTCCCGACGGGCGCTACCTCGAGGTCAACGAGGCGTACTGCAAGGCCCTGGGCCTGCCGCGCAACGAAGTGCTGGGCCGAACGATTCGTGACTTCGTGCCCCCAGAGGAGGCCAACGCCTTTCGTGAAGCCGATCAGGTCGTGCTCGAGACCGGCCGTACCACCGCGCTCGAGGTCTGGACCTCGACGATGCGGCAGCGTGAGCCCATTCTCGTGCACGCGACCAAGTCGCTGGTGCGTCGCGGGGACGGCTCGGCCGTCGGCGTTCTGTCGGTGCTTCGTGACGTGACCGCAGAGCGCACGGCCAGGCTCATCGCGCGCACCGAGCGGGAGCTCGCCCTGACGCTCGTCTCGAAGTCCTCCACCCTCGAGCTGCTCGAGGCGATTCTCGATCTCGCGGTGCAGCTTCCGGGGCTCGAAGCGGGCGGGCTCTACTCGCGCCAACCCGATGGTGGCTTCGAGCTCGTTCATCACCGGGAACTCTCGAGCGCCTTCGTCGATTCGGTCAGGCTCGTCCCTGCAGGCAGCGCGCAGGCCGGCCTCATCGGGCGAGGCAAGGTGGTGGTGTCGTTCGAGGCGCCCGACCGCTTCGTCGTCGAGCCACGCATCATCTCGTCGCCACACGGCGCGGCTGAAGGGCTTCGCTGTGGAGTGGTATTGCCCATTCAGGTCGACGGCGTCACCCGGGCCTGCCTCAACCTCGCGGGCCGGCATCTCGACCGGCTCTCTCCGCTCATCCTCTCGGCACTCGAGACCCAGCAGATGCACTTCGGGCACGCGCTCAAGCGGCTCGAGGCCGAGCGCCGCGCGACCCTCGAGCATGACAACTTCGTGCAGGCCTTCGACGCGATCAGAGATCTGCTCTTCGTCGTCGACCACGGCGGCATCATCGTTCATCACAATCGTGCAGTGCGTGAGGTGCTCGAGGCCGACTACATCGGAAGACCCGTCTCCGACGTGCACCCCGCCGACGAGCTCGCCGAAGTGCAGCGCGTTCTCGGAGAGGTCGTGCGTGGCGAGCGGTCGACCTGCACCGTGCCTCTTCGGAAACACAACGGCGTGGTCTTTGCGGTCGAAACGAGCGCCGTGCTGGGCGAGTGGAACGGGAAGTCCGCCATCATCGGAATCAGCCGCGACGTGACGAAGCAGCAGGAAGCCGAAGCCGCGCTCGTCAAAGCCCGCCACGACTCGGAGGCTCTCAGCGCCGCCAAGAGCGAGTTCCTGGCCAACATGAGCCACGAGGTGCGCACGCCGATGAACGCCATCATCGGTCTGACCCAGCTCGCGCTCGATCAACCTGCGAGCCCCGAGCAGCACGAATACGTCGAGCAGGCCCATGGGGCCGCGCTCTCGCTGCTGGGCATTCTCAACGACGTGCTCGACTTCTCGAAGCTCGAGGCCCACACGCTCGAGCTCGAGGCCACGCCCTTTCTTCTCGGCGACGTGCTCGAGCGCGTGAAGAACGTGGCCGAACCTCAGGCCCAGCAGCGCGCCCTCTCGTTCGAGGTGGCGGGAGCAGACACTGCGAGTTGGCTGCGTGGCGACCCGATTCGGCTGGCGCAGGTGCTGATGAACCTCGTCGGCAACGCCATCAAGTTCTCGCAGCGCGGCGTGGTGCGCCTGGCGGTGTCGCGGGTGAACGAGGGCCGGCTGCGCTTCGAGGTGAGCGACGAAGGAGAGGGCATCAGCCCCGAGCAACAGTCGGCCATCTTCCAGCCGTTCATGCAGGCAGACGGCAGTCTCTCGCGCCGACGCGGTGGAACTGGGCTTGGGCTCTCGATCAGCCGCGAGCTCGCCACGCTGATGGGAGGAACCTTGAGTGTCGAGAGCACCCCCGGCACGGGCAGCCGCTTCTTCTTCGAGGCCCAACTGCAGGCGTGCGACCCTCCGGCCCGCCGGACGACAGGCAGCTTGTCCACCGCGCTCCGTGGGCTGCGCGTGCTGCTCGTCGAAGACAACGCCGTCAATCAACTGCTCGGCCTGCGGCTGCTCGAGAAGAGCGGCATGCACGCCACGCTCGCGAAAGACGGCGCCGAGTGCCTGCGCGTGCTCGACGAGAAACCGACGGGCTTCGATCTCGTGCTGATGGATCTGCAGATGCCCGTGCTCGATGGCCTCTCGGCCACCCGCAGGCTGCGCACCGATCGCCGCTTCGACACGCTGCCCATCATCGCGCTCACCGCCCACGCCTTCGCCGACGATCGCCGACGCTGCCTCGAGGCCGGCATGCAGGACTACGTGTCGAAGCCGCTGGATCCCGAGCGGCTGTCGCGTGCCATCGAGACGTGGCGCCGCGCGTGAGGTGCTGATGGCTATGCTGCGCCCTCCAACGAGGGGGAGCTGCATGCACCGATCGATCGCGACGTTCGTCTGGAAGACCGGCGCAGGAGACCCGCGCGTCGCGCTCCTGCAGCCGAGCGGCGCGCCTGATCGCTGGGTGCTGCCTGCAGGAGAGGCCCACCCTGACGAGCCGCTGCGTGAGGCGGCCTGCCGCCTGGCCACGCAGGCGCTCGCCCAGCCCGTCGAGGTCGTCGGGTTCGTCGAGGCCAGCGCGCTGCCGCCCAACGGTCGCCTCTACTTCGACGCCGAGCTCACCAGGCGCACGCCAGACTCGTGGGAGACCGAGCTGGGGCGCGTCGCCTTCGTCACACCACGCGATGCGCTGTCGCTGCTGGCAGACGAAGCCGATCGTCGACTGCTCGCCGGTCACCTCGCGCCCACCTCACCGCAGCCGCTGCACCCCACGCCCTGGCAGTACGCCTCGCTCGTGTTCTCAGGCCAGCACCTCTCGGCCAGACAGCTCACCCGTCACCTCGCGCAGGCCCTGGCGGATCAACGGGTGCTCGAGGCCTCTCCTTCCAACGCGACCATCGAGGCGCGACGGCAGCTCGCCGAGGCACAGCGCAACGTCTTCGAGGACCCCGAGCTGGGCTGGGCGATGCTGAAGAAGGCGCGCCGCACGCAGCTCGAGGCGATGTCGGGCGAGGCGCTTCGGGCCCGCTGGGAGCAGGTGCGCGAAGAGGCCACCGAGAAGCTGCGCAGCTGGCGCCTGAAGGCCGCGAAGGACCTGATGGGTGAGAAAGGCCAGGTGCCGAGCGCTCACGCCATCGCCGGGGTCGCCCAGCTGCTCGATGAGCACCACGACGCCTACTTCGACCGCGCGCGCCTGGTGCAGCAGCGCATCGTGCTCCTCACCGTGCTGGGCCTCGGAGTGCTGACGCTGTTCGAGCTCGCCGTCGAGGTGACCGGCTGGGCCGGGCTCCCTTCAGGCCTCGTCAGGCTCGCGCCGCTCATCGGCGTGCTCGGTGCCGTCTGCTCGGCGCTGCTGTCGTCCATCACCTCGAACGCCTCGAAGCGGCCTCAAGTCATCGTCGACTCCACGCTCATTCTCGGGCGCATCGCGCTCGGAGCGACGTCGGGGCTCGGCATGGCGCTGCTCGTCAACACCACCCACCCCACCAGCGAGCTGCTGACGGCGCTGGTCTTCATCGCTGGCTTCTCGGAGCGTGCGCTGCCCGCGCAGATCGACCGCATGGTCGCCGCCGACGCCCAGAAGGAAGCGAAGTAGAGTCCGCTTCGTCAGCTTCCACGACCTCTCAGCGACCCACCGCCATGACGACGCCTCAAGACTTCGCCCG
This sequence comes from Archangium gephyra, assembly GCA_943370055.1. Lineage (GTDB taxonomy): Bacteria > Myxococcota > Myxococcia > Myxococcales > Myxococcaceae > Xiheimicrobium > Xiheimicrobium gephyra_A. The sequence goes on along the minus strand of CALRPN020000001.1, from coordinate 395,817 downwards.
CGCTGCCGCGCTCTCAGACGAAGCGCTCCTGTTGGAGTGCGACGAGGCCTTCTTCATCGCCTCGGGCCCCGGCGGTCAGCACCGCAACAAGACCGAGACAGGCGTTCGCCTCGCCCACCGCCCCACCGGAATCACCGTCACCGCCACCGAGCGCCGCAGCCAGCTGCAGAACCGCGGTGAGGCCCTCGAGCGCCTGCGCGCTGTGCTGGTGAAGAAGTCGTACGTCGAGCCCAAACGCATCGCGACGAAGCCGGGCAAGGGCGCCAAACGCCGCCGCCTCGAGGGCAAACGCCACACCTCCGAGAAGAAGCAGAACCGCCGCGGCGGGTGGGATTGAAACGACCGCCCGCGGGTTGAATCCCTCGACAGGGCCCCTGCAGCGGGCGTGTCGCGGGCTGTAGCGAGCTGGCCTCGTTCGATCGGTCAGGCACCTGACCTTTTGACTTCGAGGCAGCCAGCCGAGGTCTGTTACCTTCTTGTTCGACCATGGCGACGAAGCAACGGCCCGGAGCCGACGATGGCGACACGGGCGTCGCGACAGAGACGAGGAAGAAGGAGTCGCTGAAGAAGCCTCCGCGCTACGCGGTCGTCTTCCACAACGACAACTACACGACCATGGAGTTCGTGATCTTCGTGCTGCGCAGCGTGTTCCACAAGTCGGAGTCGGACTCGGTCACGATCATGCTCAACATCCACAAGAACGGCATGGGTGTGGCTGGCGTGTACACGCGCGAAGTCGCCGAGACGAAGGTTCAGAAGACGCACGCGCTCGCCAAAGAGCACGAGTACCCCCTCAAGCTCAGCATCGAACCAGAGGACCCCTGATGGCTTCCCCGATCATCGCGAAGGAACTGCAGGCCTCCATCCGCTTCGCTCTCGCCGAAGCCAAACGCCTGCGGCACGAGTACCTGACCCTCGAGCACCTGCTGTTGGGGCTGCTCCGCGACCCACGCACCGTCGAGGTGCTCAAGGCGTGCGGCGCCAGGCCCGAGCGCGTGAAGGAGCGCCTCGACAAGTTCGTCACCGAGACCGTCGAGCAGCTGCCCGAAGGCGTCGACGCCGAGCCGCAGCAGACGATGTCGGTCGAGCGCGTGCTCCAGCGGGCCGCGTACCACGCGCTGTCTGCCGAGCAGAAGGTGATGGACTCGGCCGACGTGCTCGTCGCGCTCTTCCGCGAGGTCGACAGCCAGGCGCTCTTCTTCATCAAGGAAGAGGGCATCACCCGGTACGACCTGCTCAACTACATCTCGCACGGCATCAAGAAGGACGGCGAGGGCGCGAGCGCCGGTTCGGGTGAAGAGCGCGAGTCGGCTGGCACTGGCGCAGGCGACGATGATGACGCGCCCGGCCCTGCGAAGAACCCGCTCGAGGCCTACTGCACCGACTTGAACAACGAGGCGAAGGCCGGGCGCATCGACCCGCTCATCGGCCGCGAGCCCGAGCTCGAGCGCACGATTCAGGTGCTGTGCCGTCGCCGCAAGAACAACCCGCTCTACGTCGGTGACGCTGGCGTCGGAAAGACGGCCATCGCCGAAGGCCTCGCGCTCGCCATCTTCGAGCAGAAGGTGCCCGACGCGCTCGCGCACGCGAAGGTGTTCTCGCTCGACATGGGCGCGCTGCTGGCCGGCACCAAGTTTCGCGGCCAGTTCGAAGAGCGCCTCAAGGCCGTGCTGAAGGCGCTGTCGCAGCAGGAAGACGCGGTGCTCTTCATCGACGAGATTCACACCATCGTCGGCGCGGGCGCGACCAGCGGCGGCTCGATGGATGCGTCGAACCTGCTCAAGCCGGCCCTCGCCTCTGGCCGTCTGCGCTGCATCGGCTCGACGACCTACCAGGAATACAAGGCCTCGTTCGAACGCGACCGCGCGCTCTCGCGCCGCTTCCAGAAGATCGACATCGGAGAGCCCTCGGTCGAAGACACGGTGAAGATCCTCGAGGGCCTCAAGAGCCGCTACGAGGAGCACCACGGCGTGAAGTACGACGCCGAAGCACTCAAGGCCGCCGCCGAGCTCTCGGCCAAGTACATCAACGAGAAGTTCCTGCCCGACAAGGCCATCGACGTGATCGACGAGTCGGGCGCCATCGACAAGCTGCGCAAGCCGCGCACGGGCAAGGTCACCCTCGCCGACGTCGAGGCCGTCATCGCGAAGATGGCGCGCATTCCGCCCAAGACGGTGGCGGTCGACGAGCGCCAGGCGCTGGCCAGCATCGAGACTGACTTGAAGGCCGTCATCTTCGGCCAGGATCGCGCCATCGGAGAGATCTCGGCGGCCATCAAGCTGTCGCGCTCGGGCCTGCGCTCGCCCGAGAAGCCCATCGGCTCGTTCCTCTTCGCGGGCCCCACCGGCGTCGGCAAGACCGAGCTCGCCAAGCAGCTCGCGAAGGTGCTGGGCATCGAGTTTCTGCGCTTCGACATGTCGGAGTACGGAGAGCGCCACACGGTCTCGCGGCTCATCGGCGCGCCCCCGGGCTACGTCGGCTTCGACCAGGGCGGGCTGCTGACCGACGCCGTGCGAAAGCACCCGCACTCGCTCGTGCTGCTCGACGAGATCGAGAAGGCGCACCCCGAGCTCTTCAACATCCTCCTCCAGGTGATGGACCACGCCACGCTCACCGACAACAACGGGCGCAAGGCCGACTTCCGCAACGTCATCGTCATCATGACGACGAACGCCGGCGCACGAGAGATGAAGACCAAGTCGGTCGGCTTCGGAGAGCGGCCCATGGTCGATCCCGCCCGCGCGAAGGACGCCCTCGAGCGCGCGTTCTCACCCGAGTTCCGCAACCGGCTCGATGCCGTGGTGCCGTTCGGTGGGCTGTCGCGAGAGATCATCCTCAAGGTCGTCGACAAGGAAGTGAAGGCGCTCGACGCCCTGCTCGCTGAGAAGGGCGTGAAGGTGGCGCTGTCGGAGGCCGCGCGGGAGTGGATGGCGGAGCACGGCTACGAGCCCGAGTTCGGCGCACGGCCGATGGGTCGCCTCGTCGATCAGTCCATCAAGAAGCAGCTCGCCGAGGCGCTGCTCTTCGGAGCGCTCAAGAACGGCGGAGTCGCGCACTTCGACGTGAAGGCCGACAAGTCGGGCATCGAGCCGACGTTCACCACCGCCCAGGCGTGAGCGCTTCGAATCAGCTCGGGCGTTGAGCTCAGTCATCGCGACGAACGACGGCGCTCGTCAACGCAACCACCGCCGTCCCGCGAAGCACCTGCTGCTCGGCTTTGCGTGACGCGCGGAACGACGCCAGCGGGTACAGCCGCGCGATGTTGCGAAGGCGCTGCTCGACGAACTCGTCGATGCCCCCAGAGACCGTGACGCGAAGCCCGCCCTCTTCGAAGTGGCCTTCGACCGAACCGGTGAGTCCGCGCAGCGCGCTGCGATAGTCGGCCAGCATCGGGCCGGGCAGCCACCCGCTCACCACGCGAAGCTCACCATTCACGGCGCGAAGCACGAACGCGCGGCGGCCGCTCCGCAACCAGAGCACCACGGCGATTCCGACGGCGACGATGACGAGGGCGGTCCACATGACGTCTTGGTGAACCCACACCCCACCCCACAGGTGCAAACAGAAGTGGTCAGCGCCCACTGCCCCGCAGGGTGAAGGAGTCGGTCATGTCGGGCTGGGTGTTCATGTTCGTGTCCACCCACTCGTAGATGTACCAACTGTCTGGGTAATTCGTGCGGTTGGGGAGCATGACGTTGGCCCAGTACCAGGCGCCCGTCTGCGTGCCGTAGCCACCCGAGCAGAGCCCGTAGCTGATGAGTGCCAGCGTGCCGCTGGTCGGGTCGGTGGTGAGCTCGACGAGGAAGACGTCACGGTTCGGGCTGCAGCTCGACTGCGCGAAGGTGACGATGGTCGAGCTGTCGCTGCGCTTGCGGAAGTAGAACGTGTCGAGGTTGTTCGTCGCGAAGAACACCTTCGTCACCTGCCGCGTGCGCTCCAGCCACTGCACCGGCTTGTTGGGGAACGGGCCGCCTGCGGTGACGACGGTCGAGCCTCCGCCCAGCAGCAGCGCGCCGTTCGTCTGATCGACCCACGAGGCGTTCGTCTGCGGGCCGTACTGAATCGTCGTCTGGCTCGAGCAGTTCGCGCGAATGGTGCTGGCGAGCACGTTGGTCGCCGCGTCGTCGAGCGGCCGGCCGTCGGCGATGGCGTAGACGTTTCGGTTCGCGCAGAACTCGGGGAACGTCTGGTTGCGACAGACGGTGCCGTCGCAGAACTGATCGGCGCCGCAGCGAATGCCACAGCCACCGCAGTTCGTGAGTGAGTTCGTCGGCGTGCAGGCGTTGTTGCAGCAGGTGGAGTTCGTCCCGCAGGCCACTCCGCACGCGCCGCAGTCGGTCGGCGTCGTCAGCGACTTGCACTGGCTCTGGCAGCAGGCTCCCGAGGCGCCGCAGGCCGTTCCACATGCGCCGCAGTTCGCGCCGTCGTTGCGGGTGTCGACGCAGCGCCCGTTGCAGCAGTCACGCCCGGAGCCGCACGCGTTCGTCGCGCTGCACGCCGCGGTACAGGTGCCGTTGATGCAGACGTTGCCCGCCGCGCACTGCGAGTCGGCCGTGCAGCTCTGGCAGGAGTGGTTGGACAGGCAGACTCCCGAGGGACAGTCCGTGCCGGTCTTGCAGCCGCGCTCGCACGTGAAGTCGTTGCGGCAGTACTGGCCCATGGGGCACGTGTCAGCAGGGCCGGGGAGGCACGCGACGCAGCGGTTGCTCGACGTGTCGCACTTCGGGGTCGCGCTGCCGCACTGCGAATCCATGGTGCACTGCACGCACTGGCCGGTCGCGCTGCAGACCTGGCCCATCGGACACGGCTGGTTCGCGTTGCAGCCGTTCACGCAGACGTTCGACTGACAGACCTGACCGCGCGGGCACTGGGGGTCGTTCACGCAGGCGACGCACGTCTTCGTCGACGGGTCGCAGAACGGCTTTCCCGGCGTGGTGCAGTCTCCGTCCATCACACAGCCGACGCAGGTGTTCGTCGCCGCGTTGCAGACGGGAAGCCCGGGAAGCGTGCACTGCGCGTTCGTGGTGCACGTCACGCAACGGCCCGCCGTCGCGTCGCACATGAGGCCAGACGGACAGACCGGGTGTTGTGCAGAACAGCCGGGAACGCAGGCGTTGTTCTGGCAAAGCTGGCCGGGCCCGCAGTGGCTGTCATTGGCGCACTCGACACAGGCCGTTCCCTCTTTGCAGTACTGGCCCAGCTCGCACCGGCCGCGTTCGTCACGGCACCCCGGAGCACACGCTCCCGAGGGATCGCACACGAAGCCCGCGCCGCACTGGTCGTCCGAGAGACACTCGACGCAGCTCTGCAAGGCAGGCGCGCAGAAGGGACGATCGCTGGTGCAATCGCTCGCGGCCTGGCAGCGCGTGCCCGCCGTTCCGCAGTCGCAGGCAGAGAGGAACGTCGCGAGGACCAGCACTTCAATTCGAACGGAGAATTTCATGGGCACGCCAACCGGGAGGGTGTGGTGGGCGTTTGCCTACATTTCCCTCCAGACGCAAGGTGTCGACAGAACCCGTTGAAACTCCAAGACAAAGAGTCCGAATGGATCTTCGAAACCCAGCACGTCGCCATGAGTTCGTCGTGCTCCTCAAAGACCTCGATGCCACCAGCACTCGAAGCAGCGGAGCGTCTGACGGCTGCGCTCGCGGCCGAACCTCACGTGACCCCGAACGACGCAGCTCGGGCGCACTACGCTCGCGCGAGACGACCGGCTGTTCGACGATCAGTTCCGGCGGCCAAACAACGAAGGCCGAAACCGCGTCGTCATGGGTGAGCGCCGCGGAGTGAAACGGGCGGGTCGTGCGTTTGCGGTGTGACAGCGCTTCCGTAAGCTGCTTTTCCGCCCTCCGATGCTCGCCTCCGTCGTCCTCTTCCTCCTGGCCGTGCCCGACGTGCCGATGCCGCCGCCTCCGCCAGGCATGCGGGTCGTCGCGCAGGCGACCGTCGAGGGCGATGCAGGGGTGGTTGCGGTCGCACCTGTGGCGCCTGGGCCGGTCGACGATGAAGACGATCCAGACGCCGAGCTCGACGCTCTGAAGGCGCTCGAGGAGCAGTCCATCGAAGCACCCGCGCAGATCTCGGCCGACACCGCCGTTCGCAACACCGTGCAGCAGCTGGGCACGGGGTCGCTGCTGCGAGATCGCCTCGATCAGGCGCTCGACCAGGCCGAGTGGAGCGGCGCAGAGCTGCCCTTCGAGCTCGGCGTCGTCGGCGATGTCTCGACCTTCGACGTCTCGCTGGTGCGTGACCGCTACGACATTCCCGTCGAGATGCACCCACTGGTGGCGCAGTACATTCGCTTCTTCCAGGGCCCGGGCCGCAAGTGGTTCCGCCGGTGGATGAGCCGCAGCCATCGGTACATTCCGCTGATGCAGCCCATTCTCGAGTCGAAGGGGCTGCCGCGCGACACGGTGTACCTCGCGATGATCGAGAGCGGCTTCAACACGCAGGCGAAGTCGTGGGCGCGCGCGGTGGGCCCGTGGCAGTTCATTCCTGGCACCGCGAAGATGTTTCGTTTGAAAGAGGACTTCTGGGTCGACGAGCGCCGGGACCCGATCAAGGCGACGCACGCAGCGGCCGACTACCTCGCCCTGCTCTACCAGACGCTCGGGCACTGGTACCTCGCGTGGGCCGGCTACAACACGGGCGGCGGCCGCGTGCGGAACATGATCGAGCGCTCGGGCACCCGCGACTTCTGGGAGCTGTCCGAGATGAAGCACGGCTTCGCGAAGGAGACGAAGCACTACGTGCCGAAGCTGATCGCCTGTGCGCTGGTGGCGCGGCACCCCGAGGCGTTCGGCTTCTCTGCCGACGAGTTCGAGCCTGAAAGCCCGTTCGAGTTCGACGAGGTGGCGCTGAACGACTCGGTCGATCTCGAAGTGCTGGCGACGAGCGCGGGCGTGACCATCGAGGCGCTGAGCGAATTGAACCCCGAGCTGAAGCGGTGGTGCACACCGCCCGCGACGCCGGAGCAGCCCTACGTGTTGCGCATTCCCAAGGGGCGGAAGACCGCGTTCGACGAGACGTTCGGCAAGTACGCGCCGCAGGAGCGGCTGCACTTCAAGATTCACCGCGTCGAGAAGGGCGACACGCTGTCGAAGATCGCGCTGAAGCACCACTCCGCGCAGGAGGCGATCATGCGCATGAATGGACTGACGAGCGCGCGGTCGCTCCGGCTGGGGACGGATCTCGTGGTGCCGGTGCCCAGCGCGTCGGCGATGAAGGCTGGCAAGAGTGACACGGCGCTGGAGCGGCAGGTCGCGCGCGCTCGGCGCAGTGGCCTGTCGGCGGCGAGACCTGAAGACGAGATTCCCGCAGGAACGCAGACGGGCTCGGGGAAGACCGTGACCGGCGGCACGCTGACCATCGCGACCGAGGGTGGAAAGACGAAGGTGACGTACGGGGTGGCGAAGGGCGACTCGTTGTGGACGATCGCGCGCCGCTTCGACGTGCGGGTCGCGGAGCTGAAGGCGTGGAACGAGGTGCTGACGAGCAATCGGTTGAAGGTCGGTCTGGCGCTGGTGATCTGGCCGGGAGCGAAGGCCGATCTGTCGACCACGCCGGCCGCGACGACGAGCGCGGTGACGTCCGCCCCCACGACTGCTGCTCCGGTTGCAAAGGTTGAAGCGCCGAAGGTGGCGGCGACGAAGGGCACGAAGCACACCGTCGAGTCGGGTGATTCGTTGTGGTCGATCGCGCAGAAATACGGCGCGTCGGTGTCTGACTTGAAGAGCTGGAACAACCTGGGCACGAGCAAGCTGAAGCGGGGCCAGGTGTTGGTGGTTGCGGCTCCGTGAGTCAGTTGCCGTACTGAGTCAGCAGCGCGTCGATGGCGGCGTTGACCTGAGCACACTCGGTCGCAGAGCCAATCGTTTGCATGCGCATCATCACGGCCTCCTCTGCTTTGGAGTAGCGGATGAAGAGGCGGTCATCTTCGTGGTTGGCCACCACACGTCTGAGGTTCGCGAGATCCAACTCGGCGGCGCGTTGCCAGCGGGCGTCGCAGATGATGGTGGGTGCGGACTTCTTTGGAGCGGCCACCGGCTTCGGCACCGGCTCGGGCATGACGATCGGCTCGAGGGCAGGGGGCGTTGCGACGATGGGTGAAGGCGTCGGCGTGGGAGCTGGAGCCGGAACTGGCGCTGGCGTTGGCTCGGAAACGACGATGACGGAAGGGCTCGCGTCGCGGCGTTGCAGCACGACGAGCGAGAGCCCCGCGCCGAGCATCAGCAGCCCAGCGAAGAAAACGACGAGGGGCCACCGATTGGGCCGACGGGAGGGAAGGAGCTCGGTGTTCGCGTGGCGCGTGTTGCCTGCGCCCGGAACGGGAAGCGGAACCGTCTTCTCCTCGGAGGGAACGACAGCCACCATGGCCGCGCGCCCATCGGACGTCTTCGTGCGCGAGAGCTCGCGGGTGGTGGGGCGGAGCGAGGTGGCTTCCTCGAGGAAGATCTTCGCCGTGAGGCCGTCGTCTCCGCCCGAGGTCAGGCAGATGATGGCCTCTTGTCCTGTACCAGGGTTGCGCGCGAGGTAGAGCAACCCCGCACGACCAGAGCCGAGCGTCTCGGAGATGATGAAGCCGTTGACGTTCAGCCCCCGCATCGGGTCAGTTGCACCCGGGGTTCAGCGGGAAGTCAGTACTGGCGGAGCCGACACTGCCAGCGTTCCCTGCGGTCCGCTGCCACTTCGGCCACACCGATGAACCCAGCCTGCGTGAGTCGACGACCACTGCCGAAACCGTTCCCTGAGATGAGATTGAATACAAGACACCCGGCGCTCCAGGCCGCGACCGGTTGCAGTCCAGGGTTGGATGAGCGAGCACGTCGCCCTGCGCCGTGAGCTGAGCACTCCAGGCGAAGGTCAATCCGCTCGTGGTTGCATTCAGAACGAACAAGCGACCACCGCGCGTGACCACGTACACCTGATTGGCGTCACCATAGATAGGGCTCGTCGGAAGCGACTCGATTCCGGCTGGCAGACTCGAAACCGCCTGCGGTGTCCCTATGAACGTAGGCATGGACGACACCGAGAGACTCACCTGGCTGAGTCTCAGCCAACCGCCACCTCCGCTGTCATCACCGCCAGCGAGAACGAAGACAGAGGAGCCCATGCCGGGGAGAACGACCGCTGGCGATGCCCTGGTGAATCCCGAGGCGCCGATACTCGCGGGATTCATCAAGCCCGCGCCAATGGCAGAAAGCGGCGTCGACGAAATCTGGGTTGTCAGGAGAGGAAAGGAGCCGGGACCTCCACCCAACACGAGCAGACCGGTCTGTGTGGGTCCGCTGATTCGGCCAAGACCGCCATTGGCACTCAAGCCCATCGTGCTGGTCCAGGTCCAACTCTCAATGCTGAAGTCGGAGTTCACACTGAAATGAGTGGTGCCAGTACTGACGATGTTCGCCACTGAGGACGCGGGAGTCGGAACTTCAGGCAATGCGAATTCCGGCTTTTGCACTGAACTCTGAGCACCGTTTGCCGGTCGATAGATGCAGCCCTCGCCAGAAACCGCTGTCGGCGAGGTGACGCTGTTGAAGATCCCGAGTGCACCGACCTGCTGGCTGTTTCCAGCCGACCCACCACCGACGACTACAAGCGCGGGTGCAGAGAACATTGGGCGCGCAGCATCCTGACATATGGATGCAGACAAACCGCCAACGCCACCGTCGTCAGCTCGAACGGCCCTGAGTCTACCAATCTTGGTACCAGTGTTATCCTCATTCGAGGCAACGTAGGCAAGATCCTGCAAACCTGCCGTCTGGGTCGTGCTGTTCGCGGTGGCCAATGCTTGAACGGCCCCAAGTGACGCGTTCTGCCACCGAATTCCGCCATCGATCGGGTGAAGCGAAATCAAGGAGCCAACATTGTCGATGTTGTTCGAAGCTCCAACATACAGATTACCCTGAGTGTCGACAGCTGGAGCCGCGACGAACAATGACCCAGTTGGCCGAGCGAGCAGTCGCAGCCATTTTACGCGCGTGACGCCCATCTGAGCGATCTGAATCAGAGACTGATTTCCCGCCGAATCCACGAACGCGCCAGCGTCAACAGTGAATCCAGCATCCCCTCGCAAGCTCTCCAGCGGCGCATCCTTGAGGTCGACCGCGACGCAAATGCAGTTTGGAGCAACGCATGTTCCACAATTGCCCGCGGCAGTTGACGAGAGCGCATTGAATCCAAGCCCGGCAACATCGCCCGCAGTCGGGGAGCGGGTCGAGTCATTCACAGTTAGCGAGACGTAGGCAATTTCGTCTTTCACCCAAGCGGAGGGCAATAGTGGATCGGCGACAGGCAGTAAGGTCGACCGTGTCATCGCATTCAGAGCGACCGTTGGGGGCAATGTGTCTCGCTCGACACTCAGGCTGGCTGTGGCCCTTGGGCCTCCGTCAGGCCATCCAGCGACGAAGGTCTTCGTTCCGTCTACCCCGCTGAGCGTGAGAGTTCCCGAATAGACGGCAGACAGACCACTGCCGCCGGTGCCCATCAGCGTGCCAGACGGGCTGACGGGAACCTGCGTAACAGCAACAAGCCCTCCGTCGGGTTTACTGACGCGCACCTGCGCTGGAACGCTCGAACCATTCAGGCGGGCGCCCGCATCTGGTGCGAGCCATTCCACGACGTAACCAGCATTGAACGCGGCCCCTCCATCGACGGTTGGTGAGCACTCTTCGTACGGCTGGAGGTTCGCAGCGCGGCGCGCACAATCGACCACGCTGACTGTCCGATTGATCATGGAGGAAGAAGGCCAGCCGAAGCGAACGGTGACGAACTGAGTCTGACCTCCCGCAGGCGTCGTGCCTGGAACACCACTGTCGACTGAGCCCATCACATTGAGACTGGTGGACAACGGAATGGCAGCTCCGGACCACGTGCCGCCGTCAAACTGGAGCATGAGAGCCTGTACCGGAATTGAACCGTCTGGCGCGACCTCGAATCCGTCAACAGGTGCAATGACCGTCAGTGTTCCGTCGTCGCAACGCCCATTCTCCGCACAGGTCTGCCAGGGCATGCAGCTACAAACGATGCCACCTCCACCGGCCATTCCTCCAGCGGCACCACCGGCCATCCCACCTGCGGCCCCGCCCCCTGAAGCGCCACCCGCCTGGCCTGCTGCCGCACCACCAGCGACTCCACCGCCGACGCTCGATCCACCTGCGCTGTTGCCACCGCCCCCGCCGCCCATCGAACCGGCGCTTCCACCCGCAACCACGGTGCCGCCGGCCGTTCCACCACCAGCCCCACCACCCGTGCCTGAATTCTGCACGCACAGCGACTCGACACACTGCGAGCCCGCGGGACACTCCGAGTTCATCGCGCAGGTCTTCGCCGGCTGCTGACACGCGCTCAGCGCCACGACCGTCAAACTCAACACACGCCGCATCATGGCAACTCTCCTTCAATGCCAACGAAGGCCCCACCACCCTGCAATGGCATCACAGACACCTTCGCGGGCGCGGACGGAGCCAAAATCACCATCACGATTCCAGCCGCCGCCGCCGCCGCTCCGAGGGTCAACGTCACCAGACCAGCTGGCTGCAGGCCAAGGGCCTGCTTGTACGACCTCGCCGCCTCTTCCGGTGTCTCGCCAGACTTCGGCACGATCGCTCCATCGGCGATGGCGCGCGCCGAGCCCGACCCAATTCCATACAAGATCGCGCCCGTGACAACTCCAGCAGCTCCAACCCCAGTCGCCACGTAGCCAATCGTCTTCATCGAGCTCTCTTCCAACGGCGGCGGTGGCGGAGGCGTCATGACGACTCCCGCATCGACCGGCTCCGCCTTCGCGACGACTGGCACACCCGCGTCCACGACCGGCGTCACCTCTGGAGGCTTCACAGCGACCGGCTTGGCCACCGGCAACGCCCCGAGCTTCAGCTCGTCACGCATCAACCGCGTCAACAGCACCTTCGCGACCGCGTTGAAGGTGTCTTTCCCCTGCGGGAGCGTGATGGTCTTCGGCTCACCCATCGCCTGACCGTCATTCCGCACCACACGGCCCGAGACCGTCACGTTGCGCGCGACGTCGAAGTCGACCGACACGTACATCGCGTAGAGCGTGTCTGCCTTCACCGCGAGCAACGTCAGACACTGGTTCTCACGGTCACAGTCCTGTCGCCGCAAATCGCTCAAGGCCGACGACAGCATGAAGCTGTTCGGCACCTGCACGCCCACGTCCCGCAGCACCTTGCGGAAGTCGACCTGCAGCGCATCTTCGGTCTTTGCCGTGAAGTCCGAAGGCGCCCGTCGCACCTTGAGCGGATACGGCGCCAGCGTCGGGCCGCCCTGCGCCCAACTCACCGACGCGAACACACTGATCGCGCACAACAACGCCCCTCGCACGGTGGTGTCTCCTTACTTGATAGCTTTGCGGGCCAACGCCTCGATGCGGCCCGCCACTCTTGCGCACTCATCAGCCGTCGCGGCGGCCTGAACCGCTCCGCCCAGAACCATGACCTGGTCCTTCACCTCGACCGGATCCATGGCGTTCGCCTTCTCCTCGATCTCCTGAAGGTCGGCCTGACGTCTTTCCTTCCACACCGCGCTCGGCTCGCACGCGGGCTGCTTCGGTTTCGGGATCGTCACCTTCGGCTTCGGTGTGATCGGCGCAAGGGGATCGTCTACCGCAGGCCCGACGTCAACGACTTCCGCACCGGCATCGACGACCGCCGCCACCACCACGGGCTCGAGCACCGGCTGCTTCACGGGAATCGGCTCGGTCGGAACCACCAGCTTCGGGTTCAACGACGTCATCCTCTCGACCGCCACCAGCCAGCGAAGCCTCGACGCGCTGCTCGAACCCTGGAGCCGCCTCGGGGGCACCGCCATTCCTGCCCGGCGCGCGCTCTCTGGCGTTCACGTCTGCGCCTTCTACGAGACCCTGCAGCTCGAGCCGTGGCGCGACTTCGAGAAGGACCTTCCGATTCTCTTCACGCACCCGATGCTGCAGCGGCTTCGTCACATGGTGCTCGACGGCCGCGGAGCAGACGACGCGTGGTGCGGCGCCGCCCGAATCGAGCTCATCGTCGAGGCCGCCAGACCGTTCCTCGATGGTCCGATTCAGGTGGACCTCAAGGGACAGCCCTTGCGCGCCTGGCGCTGACTACCGCACCTCGCGCACCGTCACTCCGAACGGCATCAACGCCAGCATCGCCAGCTTCAGGTGCTGCAGCGCAAACGGAATACCGATGATGGTGACCGCCAGGCCGAGCGCGAGCGTCAGGTGCGTGATGCAGATCCAGATCCCCGCCAGCAGCAGCCAGATGATGTTGAGCGGCAGGTTCGTCACGCCACGCGGTCGCGAGTCATCGAAGTCCTTCCCGAAGGGGAACAGCGCCAGGCCCGCGAGCTTGAAGCACTGCACCCCAAACGGAATGCCCACGATCGTGAGGCAGAGCACCAGGCCGGCGAGCACGTACTCCAGCGCCGTCAGAAGTCCGCCACCGAGCAGAGCCCACAGCAGGTTGAGCAGAGGCCGCATGACCTCTTCTACGACATGCCTGACAGGTGATTGCCCTCGTCCGGAACTTCCCGACACCCCGCGGCGTCCTGCGCATAGACTTCGGGCGCTTCAGCTCGAGGGGAACCACCATGACCTATCCACTCCGCGGCGCGGTGCGCAAAGGCCCGCTCATCGCCTTCGCCATCATCGGCCTCGTCCTCGCCGTCATCGCCTCGCGAACGTGCCTGTCGACGGGCTTCGCGCACGGGCTGTGGCTCGACGAATGCCCTGACGGAGAGCTTCGCCAACTGGTGCAGCTCAACACCAGCTCGCTCGTTCGTGGCGCGCAGGGCACCGTCACCGTCGAGGTCTTCGCGGCGTACACCGTCGGCCCTTCAGACCTGCAGCAGACCGAGAGCATGTCGCGCTTCACGCCACAGCTCTCGCTCGTCGGGCCGTCGGGCGAACAGGTGCTCACCCCGAAGGATGGCTGGAAAGAGACCGGCGCGGTGCGCACCGCGACCATCACGATTCCGACCGTGAATGACGGCGACTATCTGCTGCGCACGAAGGTGAACTCGTCACTCGGTGAGACCTCGGTCGACGCCGCCCTGCCGCTCTTCGCGCCCGCGCGTATTCACGTGCTCACCGATCGCCCACTGTTCGAGCCTGGAAACACGGTGCAGTTCCGTGCGGTCGTGCTGCACGCGGGAACGCTGGCTCCGCTCGATGACCGACCCGGGGTCTGGCGCGTGACGGACCCGAACGGTGAAGTGCTGCTCGAAGAGAAGGCGCCCGCAGGTGACTGGGGCATCGTGCGCGGCAGCTTCCCGCTCGACTCGCAGGCGCAGAGCGGGACGTGGAACGTCAGCTGGAGCAGCGGCCCTGCTTCGGAATCGCGCTCCTTCACCGTGAAGCCCTTCACCCTGCCCCGCTTCCGCGTCGAGGCCTCGACCTCGAAGCCGTACTACCGCCGCAACGAGCGCCCCGAGCTTCGTGGAGAGGTGCGGTACAGCTCTGGCGCTCCCGTCGCGAACGCGAAGATCGAGCTGCAGTGGAGCACCTCGGGCGCCTGGCCTCCGCCGACGTCGTGGGTCGATGGCTCCGCGCTGCCGAAGCAGGCAGAGACCGACAAGTCCGGCTCGTTCTCGGTCGACCTGCCCACCATTCCCGAAGACCTTCAGGGCGAGGCGCACCTCACGGCGGCCATCTCTGCCGTCGACCCTTCTGGCGATCGCGTCGAGGGCTCGGCCGACGTCATGCTCAGCGAAGACGCCATCGCCGTCACCGCCGTGAGCGAGCTGCGTGACGGCCTCGTCGAGGGCTTCAACAACCGCCTCTACCTGCGCGCCACCACTGCCGACGGCCGCGTGCTGTCGAACACCGACCTGCTCGTGAAGCGCCTCTGGGAGCCGACCGACAAGGGCGTCATCGCCACCTCGGACGAAGACGGCGTCGCCACGCTGCAGCTCGACCCTGGCCCAGCTGTGAACGTCATCATTCCTGCCCTGCCCTTCCGCCCGCCTCCGAAGGCCGACCCCGTCACCCGCACCGATCTCAACGATCGCCTCGGAGACGATGAAGTCAGCCTCGCCGATCGCCTCACCTTCGATCGCACCGAGACCACGCTCGCGAGCTGCACCCGCTACGTCGGACAGGAGGCCGGAGCCGTCTCCTTCGGTCTTCACGTGCGCGCCTCAGGCGCCATCGCCGGGCTGGCCGGTTCGCCCTCACGCCTCAGTGACTGCGTCGAGAAGGTCATTCGCGGCCTGAAGTTCGCGCCCGCGAAGGAGCGCCTCTTCACCGTGAGCTTCCAGTTCAACGACGAAGACCTGCCGCGCCTCAACGAGAGCGCCGAGGGCGTGCCGAACGTTCCACCACTGCTCGACGAGGCCCTCGCCGACGCCATGCTCGACGTGCGCGACTGCCTGCCTTCGACCGTTCAGTCCGACAGCCTGCAGCGCATGGCCTTCTGGAACTACCAGCCCGGAGACAAAGAGGTCAGCCTGACCTGGGTGCCCGAGAAGAACGGCGGCCGGGTGCCCGAGGCTGCGATCTCGTGCATCACCTCGCGCCTCTCGAAGGTGAAGCTGAACCGGCCGACGACGAACGCTGACGAAGAAGCCGGCAACGACTTCGCCGCCGTCGGCTTCGTGTCCTTCGATGTCGACGCGCCCGAGAAGTACGAGGCCGAACGTCCCCAGGAGACGATCATGGAGGGCTACGAGTTCTCGGTCGTCGCGAAGGCCGGCAATGAAGTGCTCGGGTCGACGAAGCTGCGCATGCGACCTGGCACGATCCCCGACATTCGCCTTCGCGCCTCGAGCCAGCTGGTGAACCCCGGCGAGAAGGTGACGGTTCAGCTGCTCCGCGGCCCCAACTGGAGCGGCACGCTGCCCGAGAAGCTGTGGCTGCGGCAGGGCGCGCGCACCTGGGAGTCGAAGTTCGACGAGAAGGAGAAGTCGGTCTCGTTCGAGCTGCCCACCGACGTCGAGGGCTGGTTCTCGGTGCAGTTCGAGAGCGCCGAGGTCTTCATCTACTCGCGGCCCCGCAACGTGCTCGGCGTGACGGTGAAGCCCGAGAAGGATCGCTACGCGCCCGGCCAGCTCGCGCGCCTCGACATCGAGACCCGCATCGGGGGCGTCGGTGGCGCTGCAGCCGTCGGCCTCTTCGGCGTCGACGACAGCCTCTCGCAGCTGGTTCCACTTCCGGGCACGGGTGAGCTCGACGGCCTGCGTCCGAAGGTCACGGGAGAGATGGCCTTCCCCGGCATCGACGCGCAGGCACTCTCGCAGGGGCGCGTGCGTGGCAAGAACGCGCAGGCCGCGACGCTGCTGAAGGTGTCGCAGCTGCCGCCCCCGCCCGAGATCGACACGCCCGTCGTCGCCAGCGCCCGCACCGTCATCGACCCGAACGAGACGCTGGTCGATCGCTTCTACGTCGCGCTCTCGGAGCTGCACGTGCAGACGCGGGAATGGGAAGCCAGCGCTCCGGCGAGCGAGAAGATGACGCCGAAGGTGATGGCCTCGCTGTGGAAGAAGTCGCTCGACGCGATGGAGCAGCGCAAGGAGTCGAACCGCGACTTCTGGGGCCGCCGCCTGCGCCTGCATCGCCTGCCGATGGATCTGCTGGCCCTCACCGAGCCGCGACAGGTCGTCGTCGATGGCACGCGGCTGCCGGAAGACTCCGAGAACTGGAACCTGTGGGTCGCGAAGGAGAAGCCATGAAGAAGGTTCTCGTGTTGTTGGCGACGGGGTTCGCGATTCTGGCGCTCTTCTTCCTGAGCACGCGCGCATCGAGCCGCAGTCCAATGGCGGTGACCTCGAGCGTGTTGGGCGTTCGCTCGCAGGACAAACGTCTGGCGATGGAGTTCGAGGACCGCGAGATGAAAGAGGAGGCGGCGTACGCCGCTTCGCCGAGTGCGCCGCCCCCCGCAGAGCCGTCGACCCTCGCTGACGCGCTCGCTGGAGCCGGTGGCGTCGGAATCGGCGGCATCGGCACCAAGGGTCGAGGCGGAGGCACTGGCGGCTACGGCTCGGGCATGGGTTTGCTCGGCTCGGCCGCGAAGAAGGCCTCTTCGCCGAAAATGAACCTGAAGGTGGCTGAAGAGAAACCTGCCGACGGAAAAGACGAGGGCGGCGATGGAGCCCCCGCGCCGACCCGCGCGTGGTTCCCCGAGACGTTCCTGTTCGAGCCGCTCGTGGTGACCGATGGAAATGGCCGCGCGACGGTGCCTGTGAAGGTGCCCGATCGCCTCACGACGTGGCGGGTGCTCGCGCTCGCGCATTCACGACAGGGTGGCCAGGCGGGTGCTGCGACGAGCTTCCTCGGAACGCTCCCCACGTATGTCGAGCCCGTCGTTCCCCCGATGCTCTACGCAGGCGATCAGGTCGTGCTCCCGATTCAGGTCGTCAACACCACCGAGCGTGAAGTCTCGAGCCCGCTCCGCCTCGAGTCCTCCGGAGTGCTCAGCTCGAGTGGCAGCACCGTGAAGGTCGCCGCAGGTGGAAACGTCGTGCAGAACGTCTCGCTCACTGCGCCACGCCCGGGCCCGCTCACGCTCAAGGCGACGCTCGGCAGCACCGACGCCGTCGAGCGCGTCATCGACGTGAAGCCCGCTGGCCAGCGTGAGACCGTGACGCACGGCGGAACGCTCGCGGCCCCTCGCACCTTCTCGCTTTCGGGTCCCGCCAACGCGCTGCCCGGCAGTGAGCAGGTCGTGTTGCGCGTGTTCCCTGGAGCGCTGGGCCTCGTGCGCTCCGAGCTCTCGGCTGCGCCCGGTCGTGGCGGTGTCGCCGAAGATGCCTACCTGCTGCAGCTGCTCGGCAGCGCTCCGGCGTTGCTGCGCGCCCTGGGCGAAGAGCCGAACGTGACCGTCATTCGTGATCTCTCGGTGCTCGCTACCCAGCGAGTGATGCGTCACTCCCGCGCGCCGTCGGTCGACTCGGCCACGCTGCTCGCCGAAGCCGCCCTCGCCCACCCCGAGAACCCGGTGCTCGCGCGGCTCGGAGAACGCCTCGCGACACAGGTCGCCCAGGCTCAGCGCCCCGACGGGACCTGCCAGGGCGCCGACGGCTGGACGCTGCAGCGCTTGTTGGTGACGACGGGTGACTGCCTTCGCGCCGTGAAGGCCTCGCAGGGAACGCCTCGCGCGAAGCAGCGCTTCACCGCCGTCTCGCTCAAGGCCGCAGGCGCGTACGAGCGCAACCTGGGGCGCATCAATGATCCGTACACCGCTGCGGCAGCGCTCGCCTCAGGCGCCGTCTCGGGAACGGTCGCCGACAAGCTGAAGGCCATCGTGCTCGCGGGCATTGCGTCGGGGGGCGAAGGCGCCTCGCTCACCGTGCCTTCGGGTGTGGTGCGCGCTGATGGTCTCGTGCCCTCCTCCATCGAGGCCACTGCGCTGGCGGTGCTCGCGCTCGAGGGCGATCCCAAAGCGCCGATGGCCGATCTCGGCACGACGCTGCTCGGTGCCTACGACCCCTTCATGGGCTGGGGTGACGGCCGCACCAACCTGCTCGCGCTTCGCGCCATCACCACCATCTTCAAGGACAAGGTGCCACCGGGCGTGAAGATCTCCCTCTCACGTGACGGCAAGGTGCTCTCGACGGGCGAGCTGACGCCCGAGACCCTCAAGAGCGTGCTGGTGCTCGAGGCCGAGGCCGCGGGCTCTTCGGGGAATCACTCGTGGAGCGTCACCGCTGAGCCGCCAGTGCCCGGCCTCGGTTACACGCTCGGCCTCGTCGCCTACGTGCCGTGGAAGCCGTCGAGCGAAGCAGGCCTCGAGCTCGAGACCACGCTCTCGGAGCCGCTCACGGTTGGCCAGGCCGCCGAGCTCTCGATGACAGCCGCCTATCCCGGCAGCACCACCATGAAGCTGCGCCTCGGCCTGCCCGCGGGCGTTCAGCACGACACGCCGTCACTCGACGCGCTCGTCACCGCGGGCACCATCACCCGCTACGAGACCGAAGACGGTGCCATCACGCTCCACCTGCCGCAGGTGAGCAGCGGCGACACGTGGGCCGGCAAGCTGAAGGTGATTCCCACGCTCGCTGGAAAGCTCCAGGCGCAACCCACGACACTGTCGGTCGAGTACCGCGCCGATCGCGCGAAGACCTTCGTGCCGAAGGCCTGGGTGATTCGGTGATCGACGTCGACGGGTTCAGGCTCGAGCAGCCCGCCTCCTTCCGAACCAACGAGGTACGGCTCGAGGAAGCGCCCGGCGGCCCCACGATCGTCGTGCAGAGTCGGCAGGTCTCCGAGGCAGAGAACGCCGAATCGCTGGGCGCCGAGCTTTTGTCCCAGCTGGCGAACGTTCCCGGTGTCAGCAATGCAGCGCAGGCCGAGATGGCGTTCGACGACGGAGGAAAGGGCAGCGTCGTCTCCTGCCGCCTCAGCTCCGACCGCGGCGAACTTCGCCAATACTGCGTGCTGCGCGTTCACGAAGGGCGGGTGTGCATCGCTTCGGTCACGTCACCCGTGAGCGACGTCACCCAGGCCACCGCGATGGCGCTGATGCGGTGCCTTGCTTCGCTTCGACCAGCCGTCAGTTGAGCTCGGCCGGCACCGCACCATCGAACTGAATGAAGTCGGTGATGGGGCGACCCGTTCGCTCGGCGGCGCTCATCGCGTAGCCCACCACGCGCTCCCGGCCCAACACGCCCATGCCTTGAGCCACCTTGTCGTTGCCACCGGGGATGAAGGGCGTCTTCTCGAAGTACGACTCGGCCTGCGTCTCGCGCCGCGATTTGGTCGGGTCCTCGAGGGTGGCGTTCTGCGGAGGCACGGTGATGCGGCCGATGGCGACGGCCGGCTTCTGCCAGTTCTCCTGCTCGATGAGCTCTGGCGCGTCGGTGGCGCCCATCTCGACCATGTACACCTCCATCTCGACGGGCTTCGTCTTGAGATGGTCGGTGACGGTCTGCAGGTAGGCGGTGGGGCTGGGGTTGCCGCTCGAGTCGGCGTACCCGTTGTCGACGGGCTTGAGGAACAGCTGAACGTTGCGGCCGCCGATGTTGTACGTGTGCCGCGCGTAGAAGGTCGTCTCGTCGAACTTCTCGCCGAGCACCTGCTTCGACGTCTCGGCCGCGTTCTTCACCGCCCCCACGTGGCCCTTCACCTCGCCCACCGTCGTCTTGATGGCGTCGAGCGAGAGGCCCAGGTTCTCTTTCCGCACGTCGAGCACGCGGCCCACGATGCGCCCGGCGAGCTCGGCCTTGCCCAGAATGCCCTCGCGCAGCGGCTTCGACACGTGGTTCGAGAACTCGGTGTGCTCACGAATCGACTTCGCCTCGTGGGTGGTGGCGCCGCCGTTCGCGGTGATGCTGAGCGTCTGGTCTCCGACGGGGAAGTCGAACCGAATGCCCGGCATGTGGCCCACCTTCCCGCCGGCGAGCGGGTCGGAGTGGCTCTCTGAGACGCGCACCTTGCCGTTCTCGAGGCTGTTGCCCAGCACCTCCTTCAGCCAGGGCGGCGCGCCAGGGTCGAGCTTCATCGACGCCTTGTCGAGCGAGACACCCTTCGCGTGATTGCCCCGCCCCATTGGGCACTTGGTCATGCCCGACTGGATGGCGGACTTGTGGGCCTCCATCTTTCCTGCGTCGGTGCCGATCGCCTTCTGGAACTCGGGGTCGTCGAGCAGCTGGTCGACCTTCGGGTCGTTCGAGTTCAGCCGTGACACTTCGGTGATCACCGTCTCGAGGTTCTTCTTCGCCGGCAACACCTCGTTCGTGAACTCCTGCTTGAAGGTCTTCACGCCGACGCCGCTGGCCAGCTCGCGACCCTGGCTGCCGGGAAGCTGACCGTCTCCCGACGCCTTGAGCGCGTTCGAGGTGACGGCCTGCGCGATGGCGTTCGGAGGATCGGTGCGAATCAGCCCGCTCGCCTCACTTCGTTTCGCCGCTGCCACTGCCGTGGGGTCCTGGCTCTTCAGGTTCTGGAGCAGCTGCTTCGTCTCGTTCGCGTCGAGGCGCACCTCCACCTTCGGGAAATCCATCATCGACTGCTTGGGGTAGCCCGCCGCGCCCAGCGTCTGCTTCTGCCGCGCCGAGATCTCGGAGTACGCGGTCGCGACCTGCAGCCCTGAGAGTGCCTTCTCGGTGACGCGACGTTCGGGGTCGAGCAGGCCCGCTTTGAGCGCCGCCGCGACCTTTGGTGCGTCGGCCTGATTGGCCCGCAGCGCACTCATCTTTCCTGCGTTGGGCATCGAGGCGATTCGAGCTTCCAGCTTCACGGCCTCGAGCTTCGCCGCGGCGGTCTGCGGTGTCTGTGGAACGAACGCCTTCGCCGTTCCCGTCGTGGAGGCACCCCACGCCCCGGGCGCCGCCGGTGCGGGCG
Organism: Archangium gephyra; assembly: GCA_943370055.1. GTDB lineage: Bacteria > Myxococcota > Myxococcia > Myxococcales > Myxococcaceae > Xiheimicrobium > Xiheimicrobium gephyra_A. The sequence goes on along the minus strand of CALRPN020000001.1, from coordinate 374,540 downwards.
TCGCTGGCACGGCGAGCTCCGGCTCAACCGCCTTCGCCTTCGACAGGACAGGGAAGGCCAGACGGGTCGACTGATCGATCTTCGGCATGTGAGCGCTCCTGCTTCGCGGGGGTCGGGGTGCGCAGAATCTGACATACGACTCCGTATGTCAAACCGGAACGGGCTCGTGGGAGGCGCCGTGGTAATGAAGGCCTCGTGTCGAAGAAGAAGAAGAAGCCACCCACACCACGTGCAGAGTCAGCGGCGCAGACCCGTCAGGCGTTGATTCAAGCAGCGACCGAGCTGTTCGCGGCCAGGGGCCTCGAGGTGAGCCTCGACGCGATTGCCGAGCATGCAGGGGTGACGCGCGGAGCCCTCTACGTGCACTTCGAAGATCGCAACGCGCTGATCGTCGCGGTGATGGAGCAGCTGGGCAACTCGTTCACGCAGGCCCTGAGCGACGCGGTCGAGACCTCGGCCACCACGAACCCCAGCCAGTTTGCAGCCCTGACGAAGCGGTTCACGACCGAGGTGCTCACTGGCCGCTATCCACTCATGGCGCCCAGGCCTGGCCAGGCGCGGTTCAAGCCGCACCAGCTGCTCGAGGCCTGCGCGCGCTCAGAACAGGTTCGCGCGTACTACCAGCTGCTGGTGACCTCGGGGCGCGACCTCATCGCCGCCAGCCTTCGAATGGACCAGGACAACGACATTGTCAGGACTGACGTCGACGCTGACGAGGCCGCCATGATGGTGGCCTCGGTCGTCACCGGCAGTCAGGTGCTCGCCGACCTCGGGCTCCCCGTCGACGTCGCCCAGCTGCAACGCGTGCTGACGCGGGTGCTCTCGGCTCGGCCCTGACGATCACCGCTCTTCGAGCAGCACCTTGAGTTCACGAATGCGCCGGGTCACCTCGTCGCGCTCGAGCTTCTGGAAGTTCTCGGGCAGCAGCTCGCGGCTCGTGCACTCCTGCACGGCGACCAGGTTCTGCAGCTCGATCTCCAGCGGGTAGCTGGGCGGCACGAAGTCCTTCACCACGGCCTCGACGTCGGCGGGCGTCACCTGATCGCGTGAGTCGGTCGCGGCCTTGAACTTCGAGCGAATGAGAATCGCCTCGATGTCTGCGCCAGAGAACGGGTGCCCGTTGGTGAGCTTCGAGAAGTCGGGCACGTCGACCTGCACCTTCGTCTTCTTCTGCATCGCCTTGAACAGCTCGTCCCGCTCGGCATCGGTCTGCGGGTAGAACAGCGCGAGGTGCTCTTCGGCGCGGCCCTGCCGCTTCAAGTCGATGGGCAGCAGATCGGGCCGGCACGTCAGCAGGAACCAGACGATCTTCCCGCGGTACTCGGTGTTGCCCATGAAGCTCGCGATGGAGCCGAAGATGCGGCTCGAGGTGCCTGAGTCTCCGCCCGCGTCGCGATCGCCGAGGAACGCGTCGGCCTCGTCGATCATCACCGCGACCGGCCACAGCGCCTTGAGCAGGTTGAAGATCTTCTCGAGGTTCGACTCGGTCACGCCCTGCCACTGGCTGCGGAAGTTGAGGAACTTCACGCACGGAATGCCGATCTCTCCGGCGAAGCAGGTGACGAGAAACGTCTTGCCGGTGCCGACGGGCCCCGACACGAGGTAGCCCATGGGCATCACCTCGATGCGCCCCTTCTTCAGCATCATCGAGGCATCGCGCAGCATCTTCTTCGCCTTCGCGTGGCCGGCGACGACGTCGAGTGTCCACGCGGGCTCGATGAACTCGAGCAGGCCATGGCACTCGGCCTGAATGATCTCCTTCTTCTTGTCCTTCAGCGTGTCGGGCGTGATGCGGTGGCCCGCTTCGATGGCCTCGGTCAGCACGCGGTCGAGGTTGATGCGCGAGAGGCCTGCCGTCATCTTCGCCAGCGCCTGCACGCCCACGTCCGACACCGACGACAACTTCTTCCCCTCGAGCTTCCACTTCACGAAGTCGAGGCGCTCTTCTTCACCCGGTAGCGTGATCTCGATGTTCGCGACGTAGGGGTTGCGCGAGAGCCGCGCCGAGATGTCGCTCAGGTTCTCGACGACGAGCACGATCGACAGATCGCCCTGCAGAAACTGGGGATCCTGCGACCACTTGATCAGCGTCGCGAGCGTGAAGCGATCTTCTGCCGACAGCGAGCCCATGTCGCCCGCCGGAGCGATCGTCTCTGCGAAGTCGATCACCAGCGCCATCGACTTGCCGTCGCTCACGCGCAGCCGCAGGTAGTTCTCGATGATCTGCAGCGCCCGGCCGGGATCTCTCGGCATCACCCGCGCGAAGTCGGTGCCGTACATCGCGTCGTACGACGACATGGCGCGCGAGAAGTCCTGCTGGGTCTCGGGCGCCTGCGAACGAATGCCCGAAGAGCGATCGTAATAGATGACGTGATCGCGGCCGCCAAAGAGCTCGGCGCCGAGGAAGGTCTTCAGGTTCGCGAAGTCCCTGCCGCCATCGTCCTTCGAGACGGGCTGAAGATCTCTGACGGCTCCGTAGACGACGAAGGTCGAGACGGTGCGCGTGTAGTACCGCTGGGCGAGCTTCTGCGCCCACGCTGGCAACCCAGCGAGGGGATCATCGGTCTTCCGGGTCTTTGCCATGGTCTCTTGAGTCAAGCAGGAGCGCGCCTACTGGGCGCTCTTCTTCTTGGGGGTGCCCTTCAGCGGACTGGGCTCGTTCCCCTCGGTGACGACGACGGTCTCTGTCAGGGTCTCGTAGCCGGGGATCTTCAGCATCACCATGTGCTTGCCCGCCGGCACCTCACGCACCTGCGGCCAGTCCTTGATCGGGGTGCCATCGCCTTCGGTCAGATCCTTGCCGTCGATGCTGACGCGAATGGTTCCGCTGGCGCCGCTCGGCACGTCGATGATGAGCAAGCCCTTCGGGCCCGGCTTGAACGCGACCGCCAGACCAATGAGCGTCGCCACCACCAGCACGCCCGCGCCGAGAATCGCAAAGGCCGTCTTGTTGCTCGACCCTCCGCCCACCTGGGGAAGGGCCGCGCTGCTGGGGCTCGGGTTGTAGACGGCAAGCTGAGGTGACGTGTCGCCGCTCGACTGGAGCGCAGGAATCGACGGGTTCGAGACGCCACTGCTCTCGACCATCATCGGAGCCGCCATGCGCGGCGGGAGTGGCTGGTTGCCGTTCGTGGGCCGGCGCGCGTTCGGGGGAAGCCCGTCGTTCATCAGCACCGGAGGCCCGGGGCGCGACATGCCCGCGCCCATCTGCGTCATCGCATCGCCGCCAGCCATGTTCGGCACCATGCCGCCGCGATGAAGCACGGGCCGCCCGGGGTCCGTCGCCGGGTCAGCCTCGGGCCGATTCCGAACGTCGATGGCCTTCGTCGAGTCCTGGCCCGGGTTCGTGGCGTCGTCGCTGAGCCCGTCGGCGAGCACCGTCTGTTCGTGCTCCTCTTTGCCCACGGTGTGCATCGCCTGCGCTGCGGTGAGGCGCGGCAGGCTCGGTGAGCGGGCTGGCGGCGGAGGTGGCGCGAGCGTCGGCGGCACCTGGCGAACGATCTGAGGCAAGCCCATCTGCGACTGCGCAGGAGCAACCGACGGAGGTGCCATCGTCGGCATGGCCGTGACGGCGCTCGGGTTCAGCGCCATCTGCGGATTGCTGGGAACGTGCCCAACCCCGAACCCCATCTCGGCGGCTGCCAGCATGCCCTCGGGCGGCTTGATGTCGTTGTACTCCTGAAGGCGCGAGCGCTCCTTGTCGACGTCTTCGGCGAACGTCGCCTTCATGAACGCCGCGAGGTCCTTGCGGCCGAACGAGTAGCCCGACGTGTAGAGGAACTTGCGCAGGTCTTCGCCGAGCTCGCTGCCGTACGAGTAGCGCTCGTCGACGTCCTTCGCGAGCGCCTTCATGACGATCTTCTCGAGCGCGTCGGGGATCTTGCGGTTGAAGTGCGAAGGCGGAAGCACCTCGACCTTGCGCACCTTCTCGAGCACCGAGAAGTCGGAGTCGCCGACGAACAAGCGCTCGCCGGTGAGCATCTCGTACAGACACACGCCGATGGCGAACACGTCGCTGCGGCGATCGAGCGGCAGGCCACGAATCTGCTCGGGGCTCATGTACCCGAACTTGCCCTTGAGAATGCCGGCCTGCGTCTTCGTCGCCTTGCCTGCGGCCTTGGCGATACCGAAGTCGATGACCTTGACCTCACCCTCGTAGCTGACGAGCGCGTTCTGCGGCGAGACGTCGCGGTGCACGATGCCCATCGGCCGGCCGTTCTTGTCGTTGGCGCGGTGGGCGTAGTCGAGCCCTTCACAGCACTGGGCGATGAGGTAGCAGCTGAGTGGAATCGGCGCGGGCTCTCCACGTTTGCGGCAGCGATCGAAGACCGCGCGCATGTCCTTGCCCGACACGTACTCCATGGCGATGAAGTACGAGTTCGCGATCGACGACAGCTCGTAGATCTGCGCGATGTTCGCGTGGTTCAGCTGAACCGTGATCTTCGCTTCATCGATGAACATCGTGATGAACTCTTCATCCTCCGCGATGTTCGGAAGAATGCGCTTGATGGCGACGAGGCGCTCGAAGCCACCGGCGCCGAACGTCTTGGCGCGCCACACTTCGGCCATACCGCCGATGTTGATGCGGTCGAGCAGCAGGTACTTCCCGAACGGAATCGGCTGGCGTTTCGGAGCGGTAGTCACGGAGTCCTTCGACGTCGATGCACGCTGAAAACGTGACGAGCGTACCCGACGGATTCCAGAACCGGGCAACGAACCGCATCACCCATTCTCCGGATGTGGGAGCGGGTGTGGAGAGGAACGCCTCAGCCCGCCAGCACGCGAACCGGGTCGGTGCGTGACGCACGACGGGCTGGCAGGAAGGCGCCAGCGACCGCAGCCAGAACCCCGAGCACGACCCCTCCACCCATCAGCCAGAGCGGCCGCTCGAACCAGGTCTCGGGCTTGAAGGGAAACTCGGGCACGAACCGCACCGCCGCCACGTCGAGCCCGATGCCCGCTGCCAGCGCCAGCGCGGTGCCGATGACCCCACCGAGCAGGCCGAGGAGCAGCGCCTCGACCAGGACCAGGCGGAAGAGCGCCGAGCGACTCGCTCCGACGGCGCGCATGACGCCGAGCTCCTTCTCGCGAGCGCGCACCGACGCTGAGAACGCGTGGGCGATGTTGAAGGCCGCGAGCAGACAGATGAGCACCGAGAGGAGCGCGAGGCTCGAAGTGCTGATGGCCACGGCGGCGCCAGCGTTCTCGGCCATGCGGCGATCCTGATCGTCGACCCGAAGCCCCATCGCCTTCACGGCGGCGACGAGCTGCGGCACCTGCGACGGGTCCGTCGCGGCGAGCGTGACGGCGGTGAAGGTCTTCGCGTCTTTGTTGGCTGCAGCATTGAGCCGGCGCGCGACGTCGAGGGGAATGGTGATGCCTGCGAGCATGGCGCGGTCGGAGACACCGACGAGCTGGGCCTGCGCGGGAATCGCCGACTCGTTCGGATTCGTGCTGGTGACGAACGAACGGTTGAAGTCGACGGGAAAGACGAAGCCCGCGAGCATCTGACCCGAGAGCTGTGGCAGCGAGCGCTGGGGCGCGAAGCTCTTGTTGTAGATCTCGAGCAGCCGCGTCGACGCGATCGCGGGAATCGGTTTGTCCGGGCCCGGGTCGGCGAAGTCTCCGAGCATCAGGTCCGCCTTCACGAAGTCGGGCTCGACGCCGACGGCGAGAATCTCGAGGCCCATGTGCAGCGGTCGGCCGAAGAAGTCTCCGCGGTAGATGGTGACGGCAGGAGCCCGCACGTTCATCTTCTTGTACGCGCGCTTCACACCGGGCAGCGCTTCGAGCCGCGCGACCGTGGGCTCGTCCAACGCGCCGCCGCCGAGCAGCCCGAACGAGAGCTGGGCCGGCACGACCTCGACGAGGCTGGTGTCGACGGGGAAGACCTTCTCGCGAACGATGCGGCCGACCCCGAGTCCGAGCGAGACGAAGAAGACGAGCGAGGCGACTCCGATGGCCAGGCCGAACGTCGACGAGACGGCGCTCCGGCGGTCGCGAGAGAGGGACAGCTTCACCAGTGGCCAGAGTGAGCCGCTCATGGGCGCACCACCGAAGCAGGCATCCACCGATTCGACGCGTCGGTGACAGCGCCATGGAACGCAGCGCTGTATTGGAACGCAGCGCCGTCGTGGAACGCAGCGACATCCTGGAACGCAGCGCCCTCCTGGAACACAGCGCTCATGACAGCACGCCCTTGGAGAGCGTCAGCACCCTGCTCGCGGCGCCACGAAGCCGGTCCTCGTGCGTCACCGCGACGATGGTGAGCCCGGAGGCGTTGAGCTGCTTGAACAACGCCACCACACCGTCGGCCGTCTCGGCGTCGAGATTTCCCGTCGGCTCGTCACACAGCAGCACCTTCGGAGACGAGAACAACGCGCGCGCGATCGCCACGCGCTGACGCTCTCCACCCGAGAGCTGTCCGGGACTGCGCGCGGCGTGACTCGTCAGCCCCACCCGCTCGAGCGCCGCCTTCGCCCGCCCCTCGAGGTCCATCACCGGCGTGGCCGAGAACCGCGCAGGCAACAGCACGTTCTCGAGCGCCGACACGCCCGACATCAAGTGGAACGACTGAAAGACGAAGCCCACGGTCTCGTTGCGAAAGCGGCTGAGCGCCGGGTCTGGCAGCCCATCGAGCCGCGTGCCCGCGACCGTCACGCGCCCGCGAAACTCGGTGTCGAGCCCGCCCAGCACGTGCAGCAACGTCGACTTGCCGCTGCCCGAGCGCCCGACGATCGCCACGAACTCGCCCTGCGCCACCGACAGCGAGACGCCGTCGAGCACCTTGAGTCGGCCCTTGGCGCCGTCGTCGTACTCACGGCTGATGTCCTTCGCTTCAATCACGGCTCACTGCACCTTCGCGGCGGGCGCGGCGATGGCGAGCGACAATTTCACCGTCGTCAGCACCTTGCCGTCCTTCGCGCCGGCGGTGACGGTCAGCCCCTTCAAGTCGTCCGTCGCGTCGAGCCAGCGCACGGTCGTCGGCTTGAGCGCGAACCCACCGAGCCCCCACGCGCTCTCGGGCAGCCCGCGCACCGAGTTGGCGAGCTTCGTGAAATCGACCGACATCGAGAACGCTTCGGCCGTCACAGCTGCCGGTTTCGGAGCCGCATCAGACGCGAGCACCGCATCGAGCCGCTGCACCGGTGACGCGAACGCCACGAGCGAACCCTTCGGCGCGAAGTGCACGCCCTGCCCCTGTGACCACGTCGTGAAGAACAGGTCCTTGCCCTCGCGTTGCTGCTTCTCGAGCTTGGCCCCGAACCGCGGAGCCACCTCGGCCACCTTGGTGAGGGTGGGCATGATGGTGTCGGCCGACGCGACCGGAGCGACCCCCGACAGATGGGCATAGGCAAACGGGTTCGTCTGGCGAATGTCGAACGTGGGAACGCCACGATCCATCGGAGGGCGGTCGGCGAGCGAGAGCGCGAACACACTGCCGGGCTGCAAGCGGTCGAGCACTTCGGTCTTCAGGTCGAACCCGCCCACTTCGAACGCACGCGCGAGGTTGGGGCCGATGAGCTGTCGCGAGATGACGCTCAGGCCCTTCGCGTCGCCCGTGTAGCGCGCCGTGAGGAACGCGTCGGCCGGCAGCACGCCCGAGAAGTCCTGTGCGCTCTGCGGCGTGAGCGCGGCGAGCAGCTCGGGCTTGTCCTTCCACTGCCCCGAGATGCGCGCCTCGAGCGCCGTGTTCGACAGTGACATCGTGACGAACGCGTTGAGCAGCGGCGTCGATTGCAGCACCGGGCTTCCACTCCCGAGCCAGGCATAGAGATCGTGGGAGCCCGCCGTCTTCAGCGCCTCCGCGAGCTGCTCGTCCTTCGAGAGGCGATCGGTCTCTCCCAACGACGCCGCCTGGCCGAGCTTGGGAATCATCGAGTCCCGGCCGACGAAGGCCCAGCCGTTCGCGATGGCGTAGCCAAGCCGCGCGGGCTGGCCCTGCTGCGTCGAGAACGTCTTCACGGTGATCTCGCCCTGCTTCTGCTCGGCACCGGCGCCCGCGCCGAACCGATTCACCGAGATACCCTCGAGGCGAGCGTTGAGGGACGACGCGTCCTTCACGGGCAGCACGAGATACACATCACCCGTCAGCAGCACGGCCGCCCCCATCGCGCGCGAGGGATCGAGCCCGACCTTCTCCATCTCGGCGGGGCTGCGCACGTCGACGCCGAGCTGGCGAACGACCTCGTCTGCAAACGCCTTCGCGCTGGCGAAACCCTGCAGCGGCGCGACGAAACCTGCGACCTTCACCTGCTCGAGCAGCGTCAGCTTCGCGCCGGAGTCCTTCAACGACGGCACGACCACGACAGCGATGGCTCCGCGCGGGAGCACCTGCTCGATGCCACCCTTCGCCGCTTCGGGCTTCTTCCCGCACTTCGAGCAGCCCGCCAGCGCGAGCAGCACCAGCACCAACACCCGCCTCGTCATGAGCGCACCTTCACGGCCTGGGAACCCGGCGTCGACGAGAGCTCTTCGGTGACGACCATGAACGACTCCATGTCGCGCACGGTCTCTTCGGTGGCGGCCACCTCGGCCGAGAGCGCATCGAGCTGCCGCGTGACGGTCTGCGGGTCTCTGATGGCGATGGATTGTTCGTGGGTCAGGCGCAAGAGGTCCTCGATGCTCGCGAGTTGGTGGCTCACCACTTCCCGGCTCTCTTCGGCCTGAACGAAGCGGGCCAGGCGTTTCTTCAGAATGTCGACGCGGCGGCTCTTCACTTCTTTGAGCCGCTCGTTCTTCTCGGTCTCGACCTCGGCAGTGAGTTCATTGAGCTCACGCTCGACGGCCTGCCTGTCAGCGGCATTCAAGAACTTCCGGTAGCTGTTCAGCGTCGTGACCAGCCGGAGGAACGACGTCAGCAAGGTGTCGAGGCGTTGCTCGCTCGAGGCCTGCAGCACGCCACCGCCGGGCAGCTTGCCGTACTCGTCGAGAATGCGTTGCTTGAGCGCGCGCAGCTGCTCGTAGTGCTCACGTTGGCTCGGCGCGAGCTCGGCCAGCAACGCCTGCTCTTCTTCGGGGCTCGCGACTTCGGCCGAGGTCTGCGCTTCCGAGTTGGCGCGGACGGCGCGGCGGAACGACGGCATGGTGGAGAGGAAGGCGAGGTAGGCCGCCGACGCGCCACCCGCTGCTGCGAGCGGCACCCAATCACCCATGATGAGTGACGCGACTCCGCCCGCGGCGAGCGCGAACAGGTTGGCCGGCATCAACAGCGCGGCCCTCAGGTAGTTGGGAGATCGTTTGCTCACGGGCGCTGCGTCGCCGAAACGTACTTCAGCGCCCCGAGGTCCGCAGTCTCTTCGGCGCTCGGCGCACTGCCCGGTCCGGTGAGCTTCTGGGCGAGCGAGACGGCCGACTGGTACAGCTCGGAGTACGTCACGGGCGCTTCTCCAGAGAGCCCGAAGAAGGCGAGGTTCTCGCGCATGGTGGCCGGCGGCGCCGCGAGAATCGCTTCGGTCGGGTCGCCCAGCTCGGGCGCGAACGCTCCCAGCACGCGCGCGGCCTCTTCAGGCGCCTTCACCACCTGCGCGCTCGCGTCGAGGGAACCACGAATCAACCGGCGCACCGCGTCGGGGTAGCGGGCCGAGAACTCACCGCGGGCGACGAGCACGGTGGCCAGCAGATGCGGCGCGTCGGCGGTCGTCGAAACGAGCGAGCCACCAAGCTCTCGAACCATCGGGTGCACGTCTCCCACGAACCCCGCGACCACGTCGGCCTTCCCCGCTTGCAGCGCCGCACCTGCCTGAAGCGACGACTCGAGCGGCACCCACGTCACGTCGCGCATCGAGAGGCCGGCGCGCGAGAGCACCCAGAGAGTGAAGTAGTGGCCGGGACTCCGGGGCTCGGTCGCGACGCGTTTGCCCGCCAGCTGCGCCGGAGCGAGCGAGCCACTGCGCGTGCCCAGCACGTCCTGCCCGCGGCTTCGGCCGAGCAGCATCACCGTGCGTGGCGCGGCGTCTCGAAGCGGTGTCGACGACATGCCGAGCGTCGAGACCGAGAGCGCCGCGAGATCGACGCCGCCGTTGTCGGCGCCTTTCACCAGCGCCCGGCGGAGCGCGTCTTCCGACTCGAAGCGCACCACCTTCACGTCGAGCGCGTAGGCCGAGCGGAAGAGCCCTGGCCGAGCCTCGTCTCCAGCAGCCCAGACGAGCGGGGCCACGGTGCCGCGCGGCACGACGCCGACCAGCACGGCCCGCGTGGGAATCGAGGCGACGTCGTCGACCGGAGCGGTGACGCCTGCGGGAAAATCGCCCGCCGTCAGCTTCGGCGCACGGCCCTGCACCCGGTCTCGAAGGCGGTCGACATAACCGAGCCTCAGCGCCAGCAGCGCGCCGGCACCGAGGCTCAGGAAGAGAAGCGTGGCGATGAAGCGACGGCCGCGCATGGGCCCGTCACTTCACCTCGACCTTCTTGCCGATGGTCTTCTCACCCGTCGCCGAGACGTCGGACACGGGGGCGGGGCTGTCGAGGCCCATCTCCATCTTGAACTGCTTCACGAGCTCGGCCGCCTGCAGCTGCTCGGCCTCTTCTTCGATCTTGATGCGCTCGTGATCGACCGACTCGAGCGCCATCTGCATGCGCGCCTCGTTCACGGCGGTCTGCTCCTCGACCTTGCGGAGCATCTCGTCGTGCGTGGCGTCGATGCCGGCGACCTCGAACGACTCCATCGCGTCGGCGACCTTCGACTGCCACTTGGCGCGGCGGGCGTCGCGAATGGCCGCCATCGCCTCGGCGGTCTTCTTGTCCTTCTCGCGCATGAACGCCTTCTTCACGTTCAAGGCCTTGTCGTAGGCGGCGCGCGCGGTCTGCAGCTGCGCGTCGTTGCGGGCCAGCGCGCTCTTCTCCATCTGCAGGCGCGTCGCGTACTGGGCGGCGAGATCGTCACGCCCACCCGAGATGGCCGCCTTCACCTTGGCCGTGAGATCGCCGACCTCGGTCTTGTACTTGGCGTTCTCTTTCTCGAGCAGCGTCACGTTCGCTCGCACCATGGCGATCGACTCGTTCATCTTGGGGACCTGATCGTTCAGGTCCCTGATGTTCTGCTCGAGGATCAGCTCTGGATCTTCGATGGTGCTGACGAAGAACCCGACGAAGCTGCGCATCGCCCGCTTGAAGCGTTGCCACATGATGGCTCGATCTCCCTGATCTGTCGGGCCATTGAGCGGCCCGACCACCCACACAGTGTACAGCCCTTCGTTCAACACGTCTTGCGCTGGAGTGCGATTGCGTCTCCAGCCTTCAAGGCACGAACACCGGGAGCTTGCCCGGCGTTCCCGTGAACCAAAGGGTTGAAAGCAGGCTACTGGCGCGGGAGCGGAGGTGCGTCGGGGCTACCGGCGTGCAGCTTGGGCCCGAAGGGAGCCGCGCCCCAGGCCGTGCCCTCGATGCCACCGCGGTTGATCACGAAGTCGACCTTGTAGTCACCGGGCGGCACCCGCATGCGGTAGTTCGGTCCACCGCCGCTGAAGCCCCACTCGTACATGCGGCCGTCGAAGCGCTCCATGCGAACGCCGACCTCTTCGCCGCCGATGAGCTTCTGAACGACCTGGCCACCCACGCGAATCGGGCCGGTGACGAGCACGGTGTTGTACTCGATGTTGTCGTTGATCATCTCCGACTGGCGAATGAGCAGCTGCGTCGCCGTGAGGCGCCAGCCGGCCGCGTACTCCGGGTACAGATCGCGCTCGATGATGAAGAAGACGTCGTAGTCGCCGACGGGCAGCCGAATGCGGAACTGGCCGTCTTCCGCAGCGACGAGGCGGCGGCGGAAGAAGCTGTTGCGGTACTCGGGCGAGCGGTTGGCGAAGAAGAAGGTGCCCGCGGCCTGACCGGCCGGCGGCGGCTTGCCGTCGATGAGCACCTTGCCGCTGTAGTAGCCGGTCTTGATGTCGATGGGCATGCGGGTCGGGCCCTGGACCTGCTTGAAGCGATCGACCACGAACCAGCCGTCGACGAGATCTTCGGCGAACTCGTCCGAGAGCTGCAGCACCGTGTAGTAGTTGCCTGCGAAGGCGCGCAGCTGGAACGAGGCCGACTCCAGAGGCACGCGGTACTCGAGGAAGCTCTGCGAGTTCGCCGTTCCCGCGAACCCGTACATGAACATGTTCCAGTTGTAGTTGGGGCGGGGGCGAACAGGCACGCCGTCGATGCTGATGCTGCCTTCGATGAACTCGGTGCCGAGGTTCGCGGTGAGCCGGCCATCGCGGCGCAGGTCGAGCGCGCCCACGAGCGGCACGCTGTAGATCTCCGCGGGGTACGTCTTGTCGGGCGTGCCGACGAGGCTCAACGTGATGCCGTACTCCGCCTTCGGAACCATGCCGGTGATGGTGCGGTAGCCGCCCTCGTGGTGCGTGAGCACCGTGGCCTCGCGCTCTCCGGGGATCGTGTAGTTCAGCGAGAAGTCGGTGCCCTGACGACGATCGGGGAGCGGCATGCCATCGATGGTGATCTCGCCTTCGAGCGTGGCCGTCGGGATGTCGATGTCGAGCGCCTGATCGCGATCGAAGACGATCTGGGTCGGGTGCGCCATGAACCGGCGCAGCTCGGTGCCGTAGAGCGCGGCAGGCGGCGCGTTCAGGTACACCGCGAACTGGCCCTCGAGCAGCTTGAGCTCATACGAACCAGCCTGGCTCTGCGTGCTGACGCGCTGGGCCGCTGCGTAGCCGAGCCGCGACGCGCCATAGACCTCGAGGCCCGTGTCATTCGGAAGCCGGGTCGGCGTGAACGGCAGCCCGCCGAAGAGCGCGGAGCCCGCGAGCGTGTGCGTGCGGCCCTCGAGCTTGCGGCTCTGGTTTTCGCGCAGATCGATTCGCCCGAAGTCGATCAGCCCCTCGTGCGTCGAGAAGACGCCAGCAGGCTGGTAGTAGAAGATGTCGTAGTTGCTGCGGAGCACCTTCACGTCGTACTGGCCCGTCGGCGGCAGCAGCTTCTCGTATTCGCCGTTCGCGCTGGCGCCCTTGAACTGCAGCTTGAACCCGCTCGCAGGTCGCGCATCGAGCAGCGCCTGACCCGAGACCGTGCGCACCGCGGCGCAGAGGCCGAAGACGATCGCGCCATCGGGCGTCTCTTCCACGCCGCCATCGTCGAACACGAGCCGACCGAAGGACTCAGGAGGACAGGGCTCTCCCGCCACCCAGTCGGGCTCAGCTGGCCCCGCATCGGCCACCATGACGACAGGACGGCCGGCGTCGCGCGCGGTTCCAGCGATGGTGATCTCGTAGGCAGGGTCGGGGACCGCGATGGACGCGGGAGGACACGCCACGAACACGGCGGCCGCCGACACCACCAGCACCATCGCGCTCGACGTTCGGTTCACCACGGTCTGCTCCCGGGTCGATGTGGCAACAAACAGCCGCATCACATGCGACGGCGATCAAGCAAACGCAACGCCATCGCGCAAGGGCCCGTCGTTCTTATGAAAATTCTTGCGCATCGAGAAGAAAGCACGGCAGCGATAGGAAAATACCGCCGCGATTCTCGCGGTTTGCAGGGCTCAGTCGAGCTGCTTCAGCAGCCGTGCCGCGTGAGTAGCGGCGCTCTTCCGCACGGCCTCGACGTTCATCGTCTGGGGAACGCGATCACGAAGCACGATCTGGCCGTCGATGACGACGTGGCGAACGTCGCGTGACTGCGCCGAGTAGACGATGGTGGCGACGGGGTCGTCGGAGATCGGGGTGAGGTGCGTGCCCGAGACGTCGACGAGCGTGAGGTCGGCCTTCTTGCCCACTTCGATGGAGCCGATGTCCTTCTCGAGCCCGAGCGCCTTTGCGCCGTTCACCGTGGCGAGCTCGAGCGCCTTCATCGCCGAGAAGCCGGTCGGCCCGACGCGCGGCAGGTGAATGAGCGCCGCGAGCCGCAGCTCGTGGAAGATGTCGAGGGTGTTGTTGCAGGGCGCGCCGTCGGCGCCGAGGCCCACGGTGATGCCCTGCTGCACCAGCTCGGGAATCTTCGCGACGCCCGACGCCAGCTTGAAGTTCGCGCTCGGGCAGTGGCACACGCAGGTGCGCGTCTCTCGCAGCACGCGCTGCTCCTCGGCCGTCACCCAGACACAGTGCGCGAGCGTGGTGTGCGGGCCCAGCATGCCGAGGGAGTTGAAGTACGAGACGTTGTCGAGGCCCGTCTTCTCGCGAACGAGATCGCACTCCGTCGGGTTCTCGGAGGCGTGCGTGTGAATTCGAACGCCGCGCGCCTTCGCGAGCTCGCCCACCTGACGCATCAACGCCTCGGTGCACGAGAGGACGAAGCGCGGCGCGAAGGCATACGTGAGGCGCCCGTTCTCGGCGCCGTGCCACTTCTCGAGCAGGCGAAGGCTCTCGGCGATGCTGGCTTCGGTCGTCTCACGCAGGCCCGCAGGCACGCCCTGCCCCGCGTCCATCATGCACTTCCCGCCAACGAGCCTCAGCCCCGCGTCGCGCGCTGACTCGAAGACGGCGTCGTAGTGGCGCACCGAGCCCATATCGAGGCACGCGGTCGCGCCCGAGGTGATCAGCTCGAGGAAGGTGAGATCGGCCGAGGCGCGCATCGAGGCTGCGTCGTGCGACGCCTCGAAGGGCCAGATGCGCTCGCGGAGCCAGTCGAGCAGCTCGAGCCCGTCGGCGTGGTTGCGGCAGAGCGTCTGGCACGCGTGCAGGTGCGAGTGGATGAGCCCCGGCAACACCACCAGGCCCTTCCCTTCGATGACCCGCGTGGCCAGCCGGCGGCGGGCGCGTGAGTGCGGCCCCACCGAGACGATGCGATCGCCATCAATCAACACGTCAGCGTCACGCAACACCTCACGCGAGGCGTTCATGGTGACGACGGCGGCGTTGCGAATGAGCAGCTCCACGGCGGGCGAGCATGTTGGCTCACGCCGTGACAGAGGTACACTTTTGAAACCGTGCTGACGCTCCGCGCCCTGACGTTGCTCATCGACCTGCCCGGCCAGGCCCCCGACTACGTGCGCCCGCCGAGCGCGACCAGCCCCCGCTACATCGAGCTGCTCGAGAACAACACGCACCTCGTCTACCCGGCGCTGGCGGTGCTGGTGCTCCTGCTGATCGTCCTCGGCATCCTCCAGGCGTGGCGCTCGGAAGACATGGACGGCCTTCAGAAGGCCGAGCTCAAGCGCGACATCATCAAGGAGCTTCGC
The DNA here is from genome assembly GCA_943370055.1 of Archangium gephyra. GTDB lineage: Bacteria > Myxococcota > Myxococcia > Myxococcales > Myxococcaceae > Xiheimicrobium > Xiheimicrobium gephyra_A. Next base: position 359,413 of record CALRPN020000001.1, on the reverse strand, counting down.
CGCGAGGTGCACGGCCTCACCGCCGACACCATCTCGAAGGCCGTCGGCATTCCGTCGCTCAAGCTGCTGCGCATTCTCGAGGAGATGCAGAAGGACAACATTCTCGAGTCGCGTACGGACACGCGGCGCATCACCACGTGGAAGATGAAGGGCATCTGACCGACGACACCGCCCTTACTGGGCGATGGCGCGCAGGTTCGAGATCACGCAGCTGCCGGTCGTCGGGTACGGGCACGGCGAGCCGTAGGGATCGTCGGTCTCGAAGACGGCGAACACGCGGTAGGGCGTGCCGACCTGCGGAGCGATCACGCCACCGTCCTGCTGGCCGAAGCCGATCTGCCCGAGCACCCGGTTGACGGGCACCGAAGGAGTGGTCGCGCCAGCGAGCGTCGTCGGGAGCGTCGGAGGGGTCGACCACCAGAAGAAGCGGCACGCTCCGCCTGCGCCCGGCAGACACTCTTCGAACGGCTCGGTGCCGGTGCCACCATCAGCCAGGAACGAGGCCTGCCAGAGCTGCGCAGTGCGAATCGTGAGCGGCGCGTCGCCGATGTTCGAGAGCCCGTTGTAGTTCTGCGTCACCGACGTCACCTGCCCCGAGAGGCTGATGTTGAGGTCGGAGGTCACGCCGCGTGGCAGCAGCGACTGCCCGTTGAGCACCATGGTGATGGTCTGCGGCTGTCGCGTGGCGTTGCCGATGGGCTCGCCCTGACGAGTCCAGAAGATCTGAACCTGATCGGCGGCGTCATCACGGCAGCGCGAGCTCGGGCGATAGGTGATGTTGACGGGTGCGGTCTCCCACGGCTTCGGATCGCTCACCTGGTTCGGCAGCTTGAAGGTCGGCACCATGAAACGGCCAGCGTCTGGAGCCGGCGCGTTCGAGAACTCGAAGTCGATGCCCGTGCCCGCGTCACACCGCCCGCCCGCGAGCAGGTTCAGGTTGAACGCGTACTGCACCGGCGTGTTGCCTTCGTTGCGCACGTAGAGCCGGCCCGACCGCGAAGAGGCCGCCGTGCCGCCATCATTCGAGTTGCACCGCTGGCCACCATCGGCAGGGAAGAGGCGGTTGTCGCACAGCGAGCCGAACGGGAACTGCAGCGTCGTGGTCGCGCGATCGCCGCACGTCTCCATCGGAGAGTCATCGAACTTGAAGCACACCTTCGGCACGGCCTCGATCGCCTTTCCGCGCACGTTCACGCGCAGCGGGTCGAGCCCGCCACCCAGCGTGATGTCGATGGTGGCCGTGAGATCGCCCGTCACGGTGGGCGCGAACTTCAGCGTCGCCTTGGCGGTGGCACCGGCGTTGAGCGAGGTCTTCAGCGGCGTGAGATCGCCCGACAGGCCCGCGGGCGACGCCGGGTTCAGGGCAGCGTTCGTGACGTCGAGCGTGTTGGAGCCGGCGTTGGTGATGGTGACGTCGAGCGACTTGTCCTCGGCGACGTAGACCTCTCCGAAGTCGAGCGTGCGCGGCATGACGGTGGCGACGGCCGCGATGCCAGTGCCGAAGAGCGTGATCTGCACCATCGGCCGCTGGGGATCGTCGGTGGTGAGCGTCACCGTGCCCATCTCGCGCAGGTCGGGCTCGGTCGGCTTGAAGGTGAACGCGTACATCTGCTCGCCGTTCGGCGAGAGCGTGATGGGCAGCGTCTCGCCGTTGCCGAACTTCATGTTCGTGAAGGTCGCCGCGGTGATGTTGAGCGGCGCCGTGCCCGAGCTGCGAATACGAATGCGCGCGGTCGAGGTGGTGTTCAGCTGCACCTGCCCAAAGTCGATGGTCGAGCGATCGGCGCCCATGTCGTCGAGCACTTCGATCTTCGCGAACGTGCGCTTGACCGCGCCTCCGCAGTCGCAGCCAGAGACCACGACGAGCACTGCCAACGCCGACAGGAAACGAGAGTTCATGTTCACACCAGCTCCGACTTCGGGCTTCTCACCATGAGGTCGAGCACCGCGGCCTTCGGGCTCTTGCCTTCGTAAGCAATTCGATAGACCTGATCACAGATCGGCAGCTCGACGCCCAGCTTGGTCGAGAGATCCTTCGCGCTCTTCGCGGTCTTCACGCCTTCCGCGACCTGCTTCATCTCTTTGAGGATCTCGTCGAGCGAGCGGCCCTTGCCGAGCTCCATGCCGACCTTGCGGTTTCGCGAGAGCTCGCCCGTGCAGGTGAGCACCAGGTCGCCCATGCCAGCGAGGCCCGAGAGCGTGAGCGGGTTGGCGCCCATGCGCATCGCGATGCGGGAGATCTCGGCCAGGCCGCGGGTGATGATCGCGGCGCGCGTGTTGTGACCCAGGGCCATGCCGTCGCCCATGCCGGCCGCGATGGCGATGACGTTCTTCAAGCTGCCGCCGACCTGCACGCCCACGACATCGGTCGAGGTGTACGCGCGGAACTTCTCGCTCGAGAACAGGGCCTGCGCCTTCTTGGCCGTCTTCTCCCACCGCGAGGCGATGGTGACGACGGTGGGCATGCCCAGCACCATCTCCTTCGCGAAGCTCGGGCCCGACAGCACCGCGATGCTCGGGTGGTACGACTCGGGCAGGCACTGCTCGAGCACCTCGGTCATCGTCAGCAGCGTGTCGTTCTCGATGCCCTTGGCGACCGAGACGACGGGCACGTGCGAGGGCACGAAGGTGGCGACCTTCGACATGAGATCGCGCGTGGCCTGCGACGGCGTGGCGACGGCGACCAGCTCGGCCCCCTGCGCCGCCTCCTGCAGATCGGTGGTGCCACGAATCTTCGGCGAGAGCTTCAGGCCCGGCAGGTAGCCCGGGTTCTCGTGCTGCTCGTTGAGCGCCGCGATGGTGGCGGGATCACGCCCCCAGAGAATGACCTCGTCGAAAGTGTGAGCCAGCACCGAGGCGATGGCCGTACCGAAGCTGCCTGCACCGAAGACGGTCGCTTTCTTCATGGAGTCGGCTGCTTAGTCCCCGACCCGCCTTCAGGTCGACCCGCATCACGAAGCCGCGCGTCAGAAACCGGTGATGAGCCCCACGGCCACCGACGGCATCACCGGGCTGTCATCGCCACGCAAGTGAATGTCGAGGCCGAGTGAGAACAGGAAGCTGGTGCGCTCGGAGAGCGGCAGCTCGGCGCCGAACTTCGAGAGGATGTTGTGCCCGATGAGGAACGTCGCCGGAACGCCCTGAAGTGGCGTGGTGGCGAAGGGCTCGGTGTCGACGGTGAGCATGTAGCGCACGTCGGCGAAGAGCCGCGCCGCGCGCAACGCGGGCCCCTGATACGAGAGGATGAGGCCCGGCGCGAAGTTGAAGTTCCGCCGCCCGCTGATCCACCGCGTGCCTCTCGTCTCTTTGCTCGCGCGTTGATTGAAGAAGGCGCCGCCGCCCTCGAACGCGAACGCGAAGTTCACGCCAGCGCCCTTGCCGAAGCCGTACTTCACCAGCAGCCGCACCTCGTTCATCAACAGGTAGAACGAGTCGTAGCCGACGCCGAGATCGAGGTTCTCGAGCACGCCGATGCTGGCGCGCAGCTGGAACACGGGAAACCCCAGCACGAAGGCCTGGCCCCGCTTCCACTGACCCAGCGCAGGAGCGCCGAACATCGACACGGTGTTGGGCTGCTCGCGGGCGCGGAGGCGGGCGCGAACGTCTGGCGAGATGGAAGGCGACGCTGAAGGTGGTGGCGGCGCCGTGGGGAGCGGCTGGATGGAAGGCGGCGGCGCAGGCGGTGGCGGCGTGATGGGCGCGGGCGCCGGCACCTTCGGCGCGTTGGGCAGGCTCTGCCACTCCTCCTCGGGCTGGTTCTGGCCGAGGGCGAGCGTCGAGATGAGCGTGAGCGAGAGGAGTGCGCGTCTCATGAAGGCCTCGAGGCTTCAAAACACGAAACGCCTCCCCCGTGCGTGAGGGAAGCGTTCCGGGCTTCACCGCGTGAGCTGGCTCAGAGGCTCTTCAGGAAGACGACGAGGTCGCTCTTCTCGAGCTCGGTCAGGCCCGAGGTGGCGCCGTGCTTGTCGTTCTTGTTGCCGAACACGCGAACCTCGAGCGTCGGCTCGCTGCCGTCGTGAAGGTACGGCGCCGAGCGGGCGATGCCCTTGAGCGAAGGAACGTTGAAGCCCTGGCGCTCGACCAGGCCGTTGTCGCGCTCGTTCGCAACCGTGCTGCGGGTGTTGAGGGTTCCGACGTCGCGGTTGGTGTTGTCGGTCATGATCTCGCCCGCGTGGCAGGTCGAGCACTGGGCCTTGTCGAAGGCGGCGCGGCCGCGGGTGACGGCCTCGAGCTCCTTGGCGACCGGAGACGGAGCGGTCGGCAGGCTGCCGATGTAGTTGTCGAGCTTCTTCGCATCTTCGGTGCCCAGGCCCACGCCACCCATGCGCTCACGAATGGTGTGCACGTTGAAGTCGCCGATGGTGGGGAACTCGCCGCTCCAGTGGAACGGAGCCGTCTTCAGCAGGTCGCGGCCAGCCAGCGCAGGCGTCTGACGGGGACCATCGGGGAACATCCACACGTGGCCGTCTTCGCGGCCTTCGAGGTGGCAGGTCGAGCAGGCGACGTTCGTCTGCGCCGAGCTCATCTTCGGGTCGAGCGCGTTGAAGAACATCTTGCGGCCTTCGGCGAGCTCTGCCGTGAGCACGTCACCCGCGACTGGAATCTCAGCGGCCTTGACGTTCACGACCACGGCCGAGTCTCCGCTGCCCTTGGCCTCGAGCACGTTCACGGTGTGATCGAACTGGCTGTACACGTAGGCCTTGTTGCCGGACTTCGAGATCGCGATGCCGTCCGAGCCGGGGCCGACCCGCACCAGCGAGCGAATCGAGGTGCCGGTCGAGTTGAAGTCGATGTCGGTGCCGCTGCGGCGGTCAGCCGGAAGAATGGCGACGTTCTGCGACTCGCGGTTGACGACGAAGACCCACGCACCGGTCGGGTCGGTGACGCCGACGGTGGCGCCCTGAACCGCGCTCTCGATGCCGCCGCGGCTCGACGAGAACGTCGACACGGGGAAGTCGCTGGTGGTGTTCGTGTTGGTACCGCTCGACGCGCACGCCGTGAGGTCGTCGACGAGCGCGGTGGGCTGCGCCTCGTTGCGCGTGTCGTAGGTGACGATGCCGGCCGTCGCGACGGCGCCGATGCTGCACGGGCCGCCTGCGGAGTAATAGCCGCCAGCCGACGAGGGGCGACGAGCGATGGCATCTTCACGGGCCCAGACAACGGGCGTGAACGCGCGGGTGCCGTCGGGAGTGGTGATGATGTCGGAGACCGCGCGGGGCCGGAAGCTGGAGAACGTACCGGTGCGCGAGAACGTGGACGAAGACGAGGGGTTGAGCCGCGTGGCGTTGGCCTCGGTGTAGGCGGCAGCGCGTGAGGGATCCGACGTCACGGCCTGCTTGTTGAGATCGACCGTCGCCAGCTCGCCCTGCTTGAAGAGCGACACGAGGGCCGTGTGGCCGACGACCGCGACCGCGCGGGGCTCTTCGCCGACAGGAAGCTCCCAGAGCTGCTGGAGCGTCGCGGTATCGAACGCGGTGAGCACGCCATGCGCCGCCGTATCGCGCGCCGTGTTCGAGGTGACGAGCAGCTGCTTGCCGTCAGCCGAGAGCGCGAGACCAGTGGGCTCGAGCGCGGTGATGAGCGTGGCCGAGACCGACGCCTCACCCTTGCGGACGACCGAGACCGTGTTGCTGCCGCGGTTGGCGACGTACGCCGTGTCGTCGGTTCCGAGGATGACGCGCACCGGGTTCTTGCCGACGTTCACCTTGACGATGTTCTCCTTCGTCGGGTTCGCGAGCGGAATCACGGCCAGCAGGCCGTTGTCGCTGTCGACCGCATAGAGCGTGGAGTCATCGGACGACAGCGCGAGCGAGCCGCTCGACCGCGAACCGTTTCCCTGCACTGGCGCCACACAGGCGTTGAGCAGAAACCCCGCCGCGACCGCACCGACCAACATCGTTCGTTTGAACCAGTTCATTCGCTCCCCTTGCGTACTGATGACTTCGTTCGATTCTGCTTCGCAGCGCGCCTGACTTCTACGCCCTGCCATGAATGTCGTGATCGCGTCAGAAACCACTCAAGTCCTTGTTTCGACGATTGCTTCCCCCGCTTCAACCCGCCGGCGCGTTCCGCTGTGCAGGTGGTGTGCCTGTCTGCCCCGCCTTGCCCGCCCGCAATTCCACTGGGGAGACGTTGCCAACGGACGCCGATCTGATCGATTCACTGTGCAGTTTTCCTCCACCCGTGAGCAGACCGTTGCGCATCGCCGATGGCCAACCCACAAACCGTTGAATTCCTGAGCTTCCGCAGGACGTTCACGCTCCTCATCTTGTTGGTGGTGCTGCCTTCGGCGGGGCTGTCGGGCTTTGGCGTCGTCGCGATCATCAACGAGCGTGCGGCCGTCGAGAAGCGGCTCGAGGCGACCTGGTCAGGACGATTGAACTCCGTGTGGATCGAAGTGAAGGCGCGGCTCGATGCGGCCGAGGTCGTTTCAGAGGCCCCGCTGGCGCTCAAGAGCGGTGACATCTCGCTCATCGAGTCGACCTTCGACGTGGTGGGCGAGTCGGTGACGGCGCAGGACGAGAAGCTGGTGCCCGTGGTGAAGAGCCTGGTGCCGCAGTTCACGGCCGTTCCCCAGCGACCTGTCTTCTTCACCGCGTCGACGCCGCAAGGGGTGTTCCTGCTGGTCGCGCGACGAACGAACGGCGCGGTGCATGGCGGCGTCGTCTCGGCTGACGCGATGGAGCGGCTGGTGCGCGCGGCGGGGGCCCCGATTCTGACGGGTGGCGAGCCTGCTCAGTTGGCGCTGCTGCCGGTGAAGCCGATTCCCGCTGAAGGCGTGCTGGCGCGCCTCCAATCTGGCGTGAGTGAAGTGCGTGAGGCCGCGCTCGGCCCGCCCGAGCTCGCGTCCCTGGCGCTGCTGAACCCGATGCAGGACTTCCGGCTCGTCGCGCAGGCGGTCGGTGAAGACCCCGTCGGCAAGGCCTCGGCGCGCAACCGCACCGTCTACGGTGTGCTGCTCGGCATCTTCTACATCACCCTCGCGCTCGGGGTGATCTTCACGGGCCGCACGCTGTACCGCGAGGCGCGGCTCTCGCGGCTCAAGACCGACTTCGTCTCGCTCGTCAGCCACGAGCTGCGCACGCCGCTCACCTCGATTCGCATGTTCATCGAGATGCTGGCGACGAACCGAGTGAAGGATCAGGCCGAGATGCAGACCGTGCTCGATCTGCTCGTGAAGGAGACGGCGCGGCTCTCGACGATGATCGAGACGGTGCTCGACTTCTCGCGCATCGAGTCGGGAAAGAAGCAGTACGACCTGCAGCCCGTCGCCCTGGCCGCCGTGGTGAACGACGCCGTCGAAGCGTTCCGCGCGCAGCGGGTGGGCGCGACCATGAACTTCACGGTGAAAGCCGCCGAGGGGCTGCCGACGATGCCGCTCGATCGCAGCGCCATCGCCGGGGCCGTGCTGAACCTGCTGCAGAACGCGTTCAAGTACTCGGGAGACGATCGCCGCATCGAGCTGCGCGCGCAGGTGCACGGCGACGAGGTGGTGATCGAGGTCGAAGACAATGGCTTCGGCATTCCGCGGCGGGAGCAGAAGCGCATCTTCGATCGGTTCTACCGCGTCGACTCGCTCGCGACCCGCAAGACCGAGGGCACCGGGCTGGGCCTCGCCATCGCCCAACGCATCGTCGAAGCGCATGACGGCCGCATCAGCGTCGACAGCACCGTCGGAAAGGGCAGCACGTTTCGCATTCACCTGCCGCTCGAGCAGTGAAAGAACCGCCCTCCTGGAGCTCGCGCGATGACCGACAAGAAGGGCCAACGCATTCTGGTCGTCGAAGACGATCTCTCGATCCTCACCGGGCTCTCGATGAGCCTGCGCTACGAGGGCTTCGAGGTGCTGCAGGCGCAGGACGGCAAGGTGGGCCTGCAGAAGGCGCTCGACGAGGCGCCCGATCTCATCGTGCTCGACATCATGATGCCGCAGCTCAACGGCTACGAGGTGATGGAGGAGCTGCGCAAACGCGAGAGCAAGACGCCAGTCATCGTGCTCTCAGCCCGCGGGCAGGAGCGCGACAAGGTCATCGGCCTCGATCTCGGCGCCGACGACTATCTGGTGAAGCCGTTCAGTCTGCAGGAGCTGCTGGCGCGCATTCGCAGCGTGCTCCGGCGGCGCGATCGCGACGAGCCGCAGTGGTTGTCCTTCGACGACACGCGCATCGATCTGCGCTCGAAGACCGTGACGCGCGCGGGCGTGGCCATCGAGCTGACCGCGCAGGAGTTCAAGCTGCTCGCCCACTTCGTCGGAAACCCCGGCCGCACCTTCAGCCGTGACGAGCTGCTCTCGGCCGCGTGGGGCTATGGCTACGAAGGCACCGCGCGAACGGTCGACAACTTCGTCAGCCAGCTGCGCTCGAAGTTCGAGAAGGCGCCCGATGAACCAGCGCACTTCTCGACGGTGCGTGGGCTCGGTTACCGCTTCGACCCGTAACCGCCCGAGCGTTCGCGAATCGTCTTCACCAGCGAGTCGGGCATGAGGAACTGCATCAGCGCCTCACCGAACTTGATGCGGGCGCCGTCGACGAGCTGAACCTTCTGATTCGGCGTCAGGCGCTGCGCTCCGAGGAAGGTGCCGTTCTTCGACTCGGCGTCGCACAGCCACCAGTGCTTCTGGCGCGCCTCGAACTGCAGCCACGCGTGAAACCGGCTGACCGAGCCGTCGTCGACGATGACGTCGTTGCTCTCGACACGGCCCACGGTGACGCCCATCGCGAACGGGTTTGGCCGGCCCGGCACCTTTTCGATCACGAACACCAGCGGATCACTCGCGGTGGGGCGGGTCTTGAAGCCCGCGTCGGTCGGCGCCCAGTCTTCGTCGGGAGAGGACTCGGAAGGAGGCGCTTCCCACAGCAACACCGGGGCTTTCACGAGCGGCTGATCAGGCTTCAGCACGAGCTGACGCATGAGCTGGGACAGCGAGATCGACACGCTCTAACTGTACACGTGACCATGAAAACGTGCCCCCGGATTTCCGCGCCGATAGTGTGTGCAGCATGTACCGCCGCTACTCGATTCACCGTGATGGAGACCTGCTGGTCGAAGACCTGGACGAGTCGGGAAAACCCATCGATCCCGAACCCGTGACGCCCGAGGAGCGCCTGCCCATCGAGGTGACGGTGCTCTCTCCCGACGACACCGACTCGCGCGCAGCCCTGCTCGATCTGCTCGAGATGGCGCTGGGCCTCGAGACCGAAGGGCCCGAGAAGACCGGCCTGCGCAAGCGTGAGGGCAAGAAGCTCGACGTCTTGAGCTGAGTCAGGCCCAGCGCGCCAGCAGGTCGACCAGTGCGACCGCTTGCGGAGATACCGGCGCCTGCGCTACCTCGTGCGCCATGAACACGATCCTCCTCTCCATCGCTCTCGCTTGTGCTCCTGGACCCGACGGCAAGACCACCTGTGACGGCAAGCACGACAAGGCCGCTGCTGGCGCGACCGAGTGCCACGGCCACGACGCGCAGGCCGCTGCTCCCGCGAAGGCCGACGGCTCGGTGATGCTGCGCGGTGAGAAGCTCAAGGGCGCCACCGTCGTCACCCTCGACAAGCTGCTCACCTCGCCTGGCGACTTCGAGGGCAAGGAAGTTCAGGTCGAGGCGAAGGTTCGCAAGGCCTGCGAGAAGAAGGGCTGCTGGATGGAGCTCGCTCCGACGGACAAGGGGCCGGGCGTTCGCGTGACGTTCAAGGACTACGGCTTCTTCGTTCCGCTCGACTCGGCTGGCAGCACGGCGAAGGTCGAGGGCATGGTGAAGGTCGCCGAGTTGGCTCCCGAGCGCGCCAAGCACTTCGAGTCCGAAGGCGCGAAGGTCGCCAAGGGCAAGGACGGCAAGTACCGCGAGGTTCAGCTGGTCGCGATGGGCGTCGAGCTGCGCCGCTGAACAGCGTGCCGAATCGGTGGTTCATTCTGGCGGCGGGTCTGCTCACAGCGTGCGGACCTGCCGCTTGTTCGTTCGGGACGTCGTCCATGCAGGAGCACTGATGTCCCGCGCGTACTCGATGCGTGGCGTGATGGGCGCCGCTGAACGCGCCGTGCGCCTCGCGACCGATTTCCTGCAGCTCCAGGCGCCGGGCAGCCTCGTTCACGACGTGCAGGTCGATCCACGGTTTCAACACCGCGGGGTCGATCTGCTCTGGGACAAAGGCGATGGCCACGTGCTGGGCGTCGAAGTGAAAGGCGATCGTCAGGGCCGCCGCCGCGGGAACTACTTCTTCGAGCTGATCAGCAACGCCGAGAAGGACTCTCCGGGCTGCTTTCTGTACTCGACCGCAGATCTCCTCATCTACGTCTTCCTCGATGCGCGCGAGGTGCACTGCCTGAACCTGAAGGCGGTGCGTGACTGGTTCATTCCGCGCACGAAGGAGTACCCGCTCAAGTCGACGAAGACTCGAACGGGCGCGGTGCTCTACACGACGGTGGGCGCGATCGTTCCGCTGCGCGACGTGAAGGCTGGCGTTCCCGAGGCGCTCACGGTGCACAAGTTCTCGCTCGAGACCGCGGGCTGACCCAGCGAATGAGGCGGTCGCGAGGCCGCAGTCGACCGCGACGAGTGAGCGAATCAGGTCGTCAGGCGGCCGAGCATCAGCCGCGACAATCGATCGGTGAGCGGGTCAGCCTCGCCGGCCAGCGCAGTCTCGAGCAGGAACGGCGCGGGGTCATCGAGCCCGGGCAGCTTCCCCAGCCAACCCGACGACGGCATCGATGGAACGGCGAGCTGCTCGAGCCCGAGCGAACGCACTTCACGCTCGGAGGCCTCGGTCACTGGAACGTGAACGATGACGACGTCGCCTTCACGCAGCCCGAGCGCGTCGAACACCTCCCGAGACATCACGATGGCGTCACCGTCACCCAGCGTCACGTCGACCCCGACGCCGCCGGGCTCCGACTCGTGCATCAACAGCATCGGCACCGTCGGAGCGATGATCTCGAGCGCTTCGTTCGCAGGCGGCGCCTCGGCGTTCACCATGTTCTTCGCGCCCTTGATGGTCGTGACGTGGCCGGCCGCTTCGAGCCAGCGATAGAGCCTGGGCCTCAGCAGCTCTCGCGCCATCGAGCGGGGAATGATCGCGGTCCGGCCCTCGAGGCGCGCGTTGAACACCGCCCTCGCGACACCGGAGTAGTCGACCCGCTTGGTGGTCGTCTTCTCGAACTGCCCCATGAAGAACTCGACGAGTGAGACCAGCGGCCGGCTGTTGGGTCCGACGATGGCGCCCTCGTCCCGCCGGTTGTCGAGCAACGAGCCGAGCGACTGCTGCAGCATGCGCACTTCGTTGCGAATGATGATCGCCGGAGCGTTCAGCTCCATCAGTCGCGCGGTGCGATTGTTGCGGTTGATCAGCCGGCGATAGAGATCGTTCAGATCGCTCGTCGCGAAGCGGCCACCGTCGAGGGGAACGAGCGGGCGCAGCTCGGGAGACAGCACCGGCCACTTCGTCAGACAGAACGCCGCGGGACTAATTCCAGAGCGACGAAGCGCGGCTGCGAGTTCCGGCGGAGCGGCGTCGAGATCGACCTGCGCGAGCGCGCGGGCGATGGCGGGGCCTCCAACGTCGTCCGCGTCCTCCGGCTCACGGCCATCGAGCGTTCGTTCACAGCCCATCACCTGCTCGATGCGCTCCACGTCGACCCCGAGCAACTGCGCGATCGATGCCTTCGCCCACGGGTGCACGAGCGGCACGGCGAGCGCGATGTGACCGAGTGTTCTGAACCGCGCAGAAGCGTCGTCGAGCGAGCCGAAGATCTCCTCGCAGAAGAGGCCGCCCTTCTCGGGCTTCAGCGTTCGGTAGTTGAGCGTCTCGGGCTTCTTCACCCGATGCGGGCCCAGCTCGACGACACGCTCGTCCGTCATCAGCCGCAGCCCGACGGAGTCACCGGTAAGATCGACATCGAAGGCCATGGCGCGAAGGAGTTGCTCCACGCCCGCGACGGACTGCGGCAGCCCACGCTTCTTCACCGGCTCGCCAGTCACGAGTGATTCGTAGAGCGCAACCCGCCCGGTCACGTCGTCGGATTTGAGCGTGAGACAGTCGTGCACCGTCGTGATCGCACCGCGGGCGATCAACGCGAGGGCCTGCGCCTCGTGGAGCACCTGCCCGCCAAACTGATCACGACCGCCGAGCGGCTGCTGGGTCACCAGCGAGTACGGCCCGATGGAGCGCGCATGAACGAGATCGGCTGCTTCTGGAGCAACCCGCTTCACGGTCCATTCGCCGGCTGGTCCGGACCAACGCCCGTCTCCAGACTCGAGCTCGACGGTGCCGATGAACAGCCGCGGCTCACCACCATCGATCGAGAGCAGATCACCCACCGAGAGTGGACGCTCACGGCGAACGGTGACTCGAACGACGTCTGGCGCCTTGCCCTTCCCTTTCACGCGATCGACGGCGACGACGGCTCCGAACAGGCCAGGGTAACAACGCAACGAACGCTCGAGTTCCTGGGGAGGCGTCTCGTCTTCGAGAACAACGTCTTCCTCTTCCTCATCTTCGGACTGCGCCGCTGCGCGTCTCGACACCGCGACGCGCCCCACGAGAATCATTCCTGGTCGAACGTCGGTACCGATTCGGACGAGGCCATCGGCGTCGAGGTGCGCACGATCTTCGTCGGAAACGCCGGGCAGCTCGCGCGTGAGCCGATCGCCTGGGAAGAACTCGCGCTCGAGGACCGACTCGGGCGAATAGTGGAGCGACCGCGCCGCCTCTTCCGAGAGCACCACCCCGCGGCCCTCTGCGAACTGCTCGAACACCAGCTTGCGCGTCATGAACGACCGTCCTCTCCGAAGAGCGTGAGCGAGACTGAGTCTGGCCAATCGAACGCGACCTCACGCATCGTCTTGATGACACGTGAGCGCTGCGTCGGCGTCAGCTTGAGGCCCTCTGTGATTCGAACTTCACGGAGGCCGGCGATGCGCTTCGAGGTCAGAAAGCCCGCAATCGTCTCGGGCAGCTCTCCCGACCAGTTTCGTCCCTGCCAGGTGAAGGTGACGCGCTGCTCGCGATCGAGCGCGATCACCCACGCCGAGGGGTACAGCAGGTTCCGGCCGATGAGCTCCGAGGTGCAGACCACCGCCTCGACGGCCTTCACCCGGTTCATCACGTCACGCGCGAAGTCGAGGTCGCGCGAGGTGCCGGGCACGCAGAGGCGCTTCACCGTCGAAAACCACGGCGCGTGCTTCTCGAAGAAGTCGACCGTCTTGAGCACCAGCTCGCGTTCGTCCCACTCGGCGATGAGTCCGAGCTCCGTCACCGCCTCGAGCGGCAAACGGGACAGCGGCGTGTCGGCAAAGGTGACGAGTCGATCGAGCAGCGGGATGCGCGTGGTGCCGGCGTCGTGCACGTTGAGCAGCGTCTTGAGGGCGCGCAGGTGCGGGTGGAACTCGAACTGAAAGTCGTGGCCGACTCGCAGCGTCTCGACGGTGCCCCAGGCGTCGGTTCTGCCGAAGATCTCCGGCGTCTGATCGAGCTGCAGGCGAACCGACGACGGAAAGCCGCGCGTGAAGACGCCCTCGGCGCCGGCGGGAACATCGATGAAGGGCGCGAGTGGACCGACCCAGGCAGTGCCGTGCGTGCGCAGCAACTCCTTCACGCGACGCGCATGCTTCTTCGAGGGTGCGAGCTGGAGCGAGATGAACTCGCCACGAAGGTCTCCCGTCTCGGTGAGCGCATCGGCCAACACCGCGCGCCGTCCGTCATCGAACGGGTTCGCGTAGACATCACGAAAGAGCGAGGTGACGTCAGCGCGCCTGCTCGAGAGGGCACGTCTCACGAGATCGAGGAGCGCGGTCTCACGTTCACTCAGCGGCTCCGCGCGTGGCAATTGGCGCCGTTCGACCGCGCCGAGATCGATACGCACCGGCCCTGAATCGGCCGCGCGCAGATCGGCGATCAACCGGCCCGCCATCGCGTCATCGTTCTTCACCAGCCACCGCAGAATCGCCCGCAGCATGAGGTGGCTCTGGTTGCTCTTGTACGGATCGCTGCGCGCGAGCGCTGCAAGGTACGCGGTCCAACCCAGCGCCGGAGCGCCCGCGACGATCGCATCGACTCGCGCGCGTGCATCACTCGTCAGTCGTGGCCAGGGCGTGGCGATCAACCGCAATCGGAGCGCGTCGTTCGATTTTCCCGCGAGCCACGCCGCTTCGGTGTCGCGCTCCCGTCGTTCGGCGATCGGCTCGAGGCCGAGGCGCTGATTCGCGATGGCCCAGCCGACCTCGACGAGGTCCGGGTGTCTGTCGACGGCCCACGCGTCTTCGAGCGCCTCGTACGCACCGAGCCAGTTCGAGGCCCCGCTCGCCGCGACCGCACGCTCGAGCGCCTCGACGCGGCTCATCCCTTCAGCTTCTCGACCAACAGCTCGTTGATGCGCTTCGGGTTGCCCTTGCCGCCGACCTTCTTCATCACCTGGCCGACGAAGTAGCCGACGATCTTCGTGTTGCCGCCACGGTAGCTCTCGACGTTCTTTGGAGACTCCGCCATCGCCGCCGCGATCGCTTCGAGCAACGGTCCATCGTCGTTAACCTGCGCGAGCCCCTTCTCTTGAATGATCACGCTCGGATCTTTTCCGGTCGCGAAGAGTTCGGTGAAGAGTTCCTTGGCGCCGGGGCCGGAGACGACGCTGTCTTTCACGGCCTTGAGCACGACCCCGAACTGCGCGGGCGTGAACTTCACCTGCGCGATCGTCGACTTCGACTCGTTGAGCAGGCGAGAGAGCTCACCCATGAACCAGTTCGAGACCTGCTTCGCGTCACCGGCCTCAGCGAGGCAGCGCTCGAAGAACTCGCTCATCGCGCGATCGGCCGTGAGCACACCCGCGTCGTACGCTGGCAGTCCCAGCGCCTCGACGTAGCGGCGACGACGAGCACGCGGCAGCTCGGGCTGCTTCGCGCGCTCACCTTCGATGCGCTCCTTCGAGAGGAGCAGCGGCGGCAGATCAGGATCAGGAAAGTACCGATAGTCGTGCGCGTCTTCCTTCGAGCGCATGCTGCGGGTCTCTGAGCGTTGAGGGTCGAAGAGGCGCGTCTCCTGATCGACCTTGCCGCCGCTCTCGATGATCTCCACCTGCCGCGTCGCTTCGATCTCGATCGCCTGCTTGATGAAGCGAAACGAGTTCAGGTTCTTCAGCTCGCAGCGCGTGCCGAACGTCGTGGAGCCGTGACGCATCACCGACACGTTGGCGTCGCAGCGGAACGACCCTTCTTCGAGGTTGCCGTCGTTCACGCCGATCCACACGAGAATGTCGCGCAGGGACTTCAGGTACTCGACCGCGTCGTCAGCACTTCGCAGATCGGGCTCGCTGACGATCTCGAGCAGCGGTGTGCCCGCGCGGTTGAGGTCGACCAGCGAAACCGCGGCTTCGTGCACGAGCTTGCCGGCGTCCTCCTCCATGTGAATTCGCGTGAGCCGCACCGACTTCTCGCCGTCGGGGCCGTCGAAGGTGACGCGGCCTCCGAGGCAGACGGGGAACTCGTACTGGGTGATCTGATAGCCCTTGGGGAGATCGGGATAGAAGTAGTGCTTTCTCGACCACTCGCTGCGCTCGGCGACGGTGCACTCGAGCGCGAGGCCGGTGCGAATCGCGAGCTCGACGGCGTGTTGATTGAGCACGGGAAGCACGCCCGGCAGACCGAGACAGACGATCGACGTGTGCGCGTTGGGAGCGCCGCCGAACGACGTACCCGCGCCCGAGAAGAGCTTGCTGGTGGTGAGCAACTGCGCGTGCACCTCGAGCCCGATGACGACCTGGAAGTCGGCGCGAGGCATCAGCGGACCTCCAGCTTCAGGTTCAGGGCCGCTTCGAGCGAGTGCGCGGTGCGAAGGAGCGTCGCTTCATCGAACCGTTTGCCGAGCAACTGCACGCCGATGGGAAGGCCCGAAGCCGAGACGCCGCACGGCATCGAGAGCCCGGGCAGGCCTGCGAGGTTGCAGGGCAGCGTGAGCACGTCCATCAGGTACATCGCGAGCGGGTCGTCGAGCTTCTCGTCGAGTTTCCACGGCAGCACGGGCGAGGTCGCAGAGAGCACGACGTCGACGTTCTGAAACGCGTGCTCGAAGTCACGGGTGATGAGCGTGCGAACCTGCTGCGCCTTCCGGTAGTACGCGTCGTAGTAGCCCGACGAGAGCGCGAAGGTGCCGAGCATGATTCGGCGCTTCACCTCGGAGCCGAAGCCTTCACTTCGGCTGCGCTCGTAGAGTTCTTTGAGCTGCTTCACGTCGGGGGCGCGGTGGCCGTAACGGACGCCGTCATAGCGGCCCAGGTTCGACGACGCCTCGCAGGGAGCGATGACGTAATACGTGGCGAGCGCGAACTTCGTGTGCGGGAGCGAGAGGTCGACGATGGAGGCTCCGAGCGCCTCGAGCTGCTTCGCCGCGGCTCGCACGGAGCGTTCGATCTCGGGCTCCATGCCGTCCACGAAGTACTCACGCGGAAGACCGATGCGCAGCCCCTTCACGCCGCTGCGGAGGGATTCTCTCCAGCTCGTCTTCTTCGCATCGGAAGAGGTGGAGTCGGCAGCGTCGAAGCCCTCGATCGCTTCGAGCATGACTGCTGCGTCTTCCACCGTGCGCGTCATCGGCCCGACCTGATCGAGCGAGCTCGCATACGCGATGACTCCAGCGCGCGACACGCGACCGTAGGTGGGCTTCAAACCGACGAGGCCCGTGAACGCTGCAGGCTGACGAATCGAGCCGCCGGTGTCAGTGCCAAGCGATCCAGCGACGATGCCTGCAGCGACCGCGGCGGCAGAGCCACCCGACGAGCCTCCCGGTGTGCGCGTCACGTCGAACGGATTCTTCGTCGGCTTGAACGCGCTGTTCACCGTCGAGGAGCCCATGCCGAACTCGTCGAGGTTGGTCTTGCCGAGGATGACGGCTCCCGCGGCTTTGAGGCGCGCAGTGACGGTCGCGTCGTACGGTGGCGTGAAGTTCGCGAGCATCTTCGAGCCCGCGGTGGTGACGACGCCCTCAGTGAGAATGTTGTCCTTCAGCGCGACCGGAATGCCGTCGAGTGGACCGAGGGTTGCTCCACGCGCGCGCCGCTCGTCAGAGGCTTTCGCGGCGGCGAGCGCTCCTGAGTCGTCGATGGCGAGGAACGCGCCGAACGTGTCGCGCTTTGCAGCGGCGAGCGCGGTGGTCGTCGTCTCGAGTGAGGTCGTCGACTTCTCGGCGAGCGCCTTTCCCAGTCTGGCGATCATTCGATCACCTTCGGAATCGCGAACGACGAGCCTTCGACCTGCGGAGCGTTGGCGAGCGCGGCCTTCGCTCCGACTTCGCCGGCGACGACGTCTTCTCTCAGGTGCGGTGTCGACGCGCCGCTCACCGACGTCGCCGCGACCCCTGTCGTCTCGACCTGAGAGAGCGCATCGACCGCGTCGAGAATGGCCGAGAGCTGCGCGCCGTACTTCGAGAGTTCATCTGGCGTCAGCGCGAGTCGAGCAAGCCGCGCGACGTGCTGAACCTGGTGTTCCGTCAGCTTCATGGAGCGGGTTCTACCCGATGACCGCCACCCGCCCGAGCCGCTTCAGCCTGCTTTGACCTTTCGGTTCGGGGGGTGTTCCGAAAGATGAGTTCTCACCCCGAGGCCCCATGCCACGTCTCTCGATGCTCGCTGCGTTGCTCACGTTGATGAATCTCGCCGCCGGCTGCACCGCCCTCGAGCGAGCGAGAAAGGCCATTGGTCCCGATGGTTCGGAGCACCTGCTCATCTCGTGCCTCTCTGCCGACTGGTGCTACTCGGAGGCGTCGAGCGCTTGTGGGGGCAGCTACCGGCTCGTCAACACCAGCGCCGAGACCTCTTCCTTGTTCTCCGGCCAGGTGGAAACGACGACAACCCTGCTGATCAAGTGCGGCTGATCGGCTTCAGCGCGGGCTGCACCACGGCTTGTCCCCGTACATCGCGCGAAGGGTCGTCTGGTCGCCCGGACCCGGAGCCGTCAGCCCTTTCGGATTCGGCGTCACCGCGCTCTGACCGTCCGTGCCCGTGACGAGACCGAGCGCGCGGCCGAACTCCGAGGCGAGCTGGCGATCGACTGGAAGGGTCGCTCCGAACTCGATGAGCACGCGCAGCATCTGACCGGTCGTTTGATCGAACGTGATGGTCGTGAGGCTCGATTGACCAGCGCGCGGATCAATGTGCTTCACGAAGATGCGCTGGCGATCGGTCTCCGACAGGGGTGCCGACGACGTCATGTCCATCGACAGACACAGGCTGTCTCCAGCTGCGGTCTTCCACGCCTTCACCGCCGCGTAGAGATCGAGCGCCTCCGAAGGCGTCAGCGCGGCGTCGTACGAGACCCGAATGCAGCCAGCGCACGTCTGCCAGTGAAGCGGCCGACCCGCCGTGAGGCTCAGTGGCGTCCCGAGGCCTGACGGGCTGCTCGTGCACGTCGACTTGCAGCCCAGGACCGGCTGCGGCGTCGTCTGCGTCGGCAACGACTCGCCGATGTCCGACCGGCCACATCCCGTGAGCACCACCAACACCAGCAGGCACGCGCGCATGGCGCGACTCGATAGCCAACTTCGACGATCGCCGTCCAGCGGGTCACCAGATCAACGAGACGATGCCCTCTTCGCTCCCGACCGCCAGCACGTCTTCGGTCGCGGCGAACGCAGTCGCGCGAAGCTCGAGCCGCTCGAGTTCTTCACCGTCACGGCCTCGCAGTGCACTCACCCGCGATCGGCTCAACGCGATGATCCGATCCTTCGCGGGCCACGAGAGAAACGCCGCGCCCTGAACCTGGGGCTGCGACCAGCGCGTCGCTCCCGTCTCTGATGACCGCGCGATCAGCTCGTCAGCGCATTCGATGACCGTGCGCCCATCGGGAGACCACGCCACCGCGCCGGAGCTGGTGGTGTCGCCCGACCACTGCGCCTTGCACGACTCGAGGTCCCAGCAGGTGAGGCGATGATCGTTGTACCCGAGCGTCGCCGCGCGAGTGCCATCAGGCGAGAGTTCGAACGAGTCTGACGCACCACGCAGGCCCGGCAGCACGCCCGTCGTCTTCGACGTCGCGACATCCCAGACGAACAGGTCCTTCTTCGTTCCACCGCTCAGCGCGACACGTCGGTTCTTCGCCACGCGCACCTGCGCGAACGCCAGATGACTCTTGCCCAGCTCGGCCATCAGCCCGGTCTTGCCGTAGTGCTGCACCCGCGCGCGCGGATACGGGAACTTCGTGAGCCACACGTCTTCGGAGGAGATCGCCGCCAGTGACAGCGGATGCGGATTGAACTCACCGAGCGGTGTTCTCGCGATGACCTTCTTCTTCGCCACGTCGACCCACGCCAGCGACGCGTCTTCACCACCACTCACCAACGTCTTGCCATCGGGAGCGAACGCCAGCGCCGTCACCTTCGCGGTGTGAGCCTTCACGCGCGCCCGGATCTTCATGCTCGCTACTTCAGACGTTCGATGGCGTTGCGCGCGACGTTCGCTTCGGAGCCGGTCGGGTGCTCATCGAGATAGCGCTGGTAGTACTCGACGGCCTTGCCCTTCTTGCCCTGCGCCTTGAGCGTCTCGGCCATGCCCATGATCGCGGGCCCGTACTTGCCGTTCAGCTTCAACGCCTGCTCGAACGACGCCTCGGCCTGCAGCATCTGCCCCATGTCGAAGAGCGCGAAGCCGCGGCCCACGACGGGCTCCACCCGGTCCGGCTTCAAGTCGGCGGCCTTGCCGTAGAAGCTCAACGCCGAGCTCGGCTTCTCCGCGTCACGAAGCGCGTCACCGCGCTCCATGTAGAAATCGTACGAGCGGCCGCCAGGCGCTCCCGTCGCGACCTTGGGCGTACCTGCATCGACCGGGCTCACGTTCAGAGCTGCACCCGCATCTGGCGCTCCAGCATCGGCCACGCCCGCGTCACCGACGCCTGCGTCTGCACCTGCGTCGGGCGCGCCTGCATCGACCAGCGCGTCGAGTTCACGCTGCTTCGCTTCTGCTTCCAGCTTCGCGCGCGCTGCCGCTTCCTGTTCGGCCTTCACCCGCGCCGCGTCTTCGATCGCCTTCTGCGCGGCCATGCGCTCGGCATCGGCCTTCGCCTGCTGCTCCGGCTCGTAGAACCCGAAGTAGTAGCCAGCGCCGCCACCGACCAACAACCCACCGAGGATCAGCACCAGCCACTTGAAGCCACCACCACCGCGTACGGCCTTCTCGAGCTCTTTGTCGTCGACTGGTTCGACCTGCGGCAACGGACGGGAGGCGGGCTTCGCAGTCGCTGCCTGTGGAGGTGGCGTCTTGAACGACGGCGCCTTCATCGTCTCCTTCAGCGGGTCGAGCGCAGCCGGCGGTGGCGGGAGCGGCGGCAAGGCAGGCTCTGCCGGCATCGCGAAGTTCGGCTCTTTCCACGTCTCGTGAATGCGTGCGCCCGGCGGAATGGACGGCGGCGGCGGAGGCGGAGGCTGAACGGCCGGCAAGTCGACCTGGCTCGCTCGAATCGCGTCGTACGCGCGGCCCTTCACGGCGTCGTCGACGACCTGGAAGAAGCTCGCCAGCTCGGGAATGTTGCCCAGGCGCTTCCACGTCTCGCCGGTCAGCGAGATCTCGTCATCGCGCCCGACCTTGCGCTCGATGATCCACTTCTGCAGCGTCGTCAGCTCACGGCACAGGTAGATGTTCCCGTTCGGCTGCCGCACCTTCCACTCGCGATGCACCGCGGTCGGAGGCAACGGCGCCGACATCGCAGCCGCCGCCTGCTCGTCACGCACCGGCAGCGTCATCACCAGCGACTTCTTCTTCACGCGGAAGACGTGCGCGCACTCCGAGCACTTCACGGTCACGCCGTCATCGGTGACGCGAGCGTCCTCGAGCTCGTATTCCGACTGACATCTTGGACAGCGCACGTCCATGGGAGGCCTCGACCGTAGATCAGGCTCCCGCCCACGGGAACGCAACTTCCTGACCCCTCTTCGATGAATCGTCGTTGGCGCCGGTCGAAAAATTGCCGAGTGGGTCCCCCTCCCTACACTCCGCAACATCTCGATCCAGAGGTGTTGGTGATGACGACGGCGAAGCGACCGAAGGAAAAGACGCTGCTCTCGAAGCAGGACATCGTCGCGCGACGAAAGGCCCTGAAAGAGAAGAAGATGGGCAGCTCGAACACCGGGCGGCGCGCCATCGTGGGCGTCTTCGTGCTCGCGGCGTCGGTGCTGTCGTTCCTCTCGATCGCGACCTTCGACGCGCACGATCGGGTAGGTCCAGGCTTCCGCAACGCCATCGGCCCCGTCGGTCACGCCATCGGAGAGGCCTTCCGCGGCTTGCTCGGCATCGTCGCGCTGGTGGTGCCGATCGTCGGCTTCTACGCGGCTGGGGTGCTCTTCGTCGGCGATCGCGAGAAGAAGCGCTGGCCACAGCTCGTCTCGTTCGGCCTCTTCCTCGTCTCTGGCGCCATTCTCGCGCAGCTCATGTTCAAGGAAGACGCGAGCTGGGCGCACGCTCCGGGCGGGCTCATCGGCCGTGAGCTCGGCGGCATCATGACCGCGCTGTTCTCCACCGTTGGCACGGTCGTGCTCGTCAGCGCCATCGCCGCGACCGCGGCCATCGTCGGCACCCAGTTCGCGTTCCTGCGCTTCTGCGGCTGGGCGTACGAGAAGTCGCTCGTGCTGCTCGAGCAGGCGAAGGCATGGAGCCTCACGTTCTGGGCCGAGCAGCAGAAGCGCATGGAAGAGCGCAAGCTCGAGGCCGAGAAGGCGAAGGCCGAAGAAGAGACGTTCCTCTCCGAGCTGGAGGAGGAAGAGGCCGAGCTCGCTGAACTCGAGATGGCCGCCGCCGAAGCCGAAGCCGCCGCCGACGAAGCCGACCGCCTGCAGAAGGGCCAGGAACAGGCCCGCGCCCACGCCATCGCCGAGAAGGAGAAGCTGCGCCTCGAGCGTGAGCGCCTCGCCGTCGAGCGTGAAGCCGCGCGGCTGGCGAAGGAAGCCCTCAAGTCCGCGCGCATGAAGGAGAAGGAGCAGCGCGCCCAGTCGGTGGCGGCCATCACGCCCGGCCTGCTCGACGAAGCGAAGACGCACATTCCGGGTCCGGCGCAGGAGCAGGCCATGCCTTCCAACGGCGATCCCGCGTGGGCCATGTCGTTTTTCGGGCAGCAGCAGCCGCCTCCCCCGCCGCCGCAGTCGATGCCGCCCGCGCCTCAGGTTCCGTCCCAGCCGCCCGTCGCCGCCGCACAGAAGCGCGTGCCGATGATCGTCGAGGCTGCTCCTCCGCCGCCGCCCTCGATGTCGATGCCTCCCGAGCCGGTCGATGCCGCGATGCTCGTCAACGAGTCGAAGGCCGCGTCGGCCTCGATGCCTCCAATGCCTGCTGCCATGTCGGCGTCGTCACTCGCGCCCGCCGCGTCGGGTGCGCTCGCCGTCGGAGCCCAGGTCTCGGCGCTCGCCGCCATGCCTCCGCACGCGCTCGCCAAGGTGCCGCTCATCATCGAGCCCAAGGCACCGCCGAAGCCCACCAAGGTCGAGAAGACGAAGCAGTTCGAGTTCAGCGAGGGCCGCACCGGCTTCGATCTGCCGCCCCTCGACATGCTCGACATGAAGAAGAACGAGAAGAAGGTGCTCGACAAAGACGCCTTCCTCGTCACGGCCGAGCGCCTCACCTCGAAGCTGAAGGACTTCGGCATCGAAGGTGAAGTCGTCGAGATTCGCCCGGGCCCAGTCGTCACCATGTACGAGTTCAAGCCCGCGGCCGGCGTGAAGATCAGCCGCATCGCCTCGCTCGCCGACGACCTCGCCATGGCGATGGAGGCCATGCGCGTTCGTATCGTCGCTCCGATTCCCGGCAAGGGCGTCGTGGGCATCGAGGTGCCGAACAAGGAACGCGAGATGGTGTTCCTCAAGGAGATTGGCGAGCAGGACGCGTTTCAGAAGTCGCAGTCGCGCCTCACCATGTGCCTCGGCAAGGACATCGAGGGCATGCCGTACATCCTCGACCTCGCCAAAGCCCCTCACCTGCTGATGGCCGGTACGACGGGCTCGGGCAAGTCGGTGTCGGTGAACGCGATGATCATGTCGATTCTGCTCAAGTCGACGCCCGAAGAAGTGCGCTTCATCATGGTCGACCCGAAGATGCTCGAGCTCTCGATCTACGAGGGCATTCCGCATCTGCTGCTGCCGGTCGTGACCGACCCCCGCAAGGCGGCCGTCGCGCTGCAGTGGGCCGTCGACGAGATGACCCGCCGCTACAAGCTGCTGTCGGAAGCCGGCGTGCGGAACATCACCGGCTACAACACGCTCGTCGAGACCGAGGCCAAGAAGAAGGCCGCCGCGAAGTCGACCGTCGAAGCGAAGCCCACCGTCATCAAGCCGAAGGCCGAAGCGCCGAAGCCGGTCGAGGCGCCGAAGGCCGCGGAGCCTGTCGCCGAAGCGAAAGCCGAAGAGGCTCCGTCTCTGTTCGCGCCGCCCGAGGCTCCGAAGAAGAAGAAGCGCAAGCTGCTCATCGTCGACGTCGGCGATGGCCAGGAGACGCCGTCGCAGGAGAACGTCGTTCCCGTCGAGGCCGCCGCGCCCACCGTGCCCGTGATGGACGTCGGGGTCGCCGCGCCTGCCGAGCCGCCAGAAGAGATCCGCGAGGCCGTCACCGCGTCTGCTGACCTCGACAAGGCCGTCGAGGCGGCGAAGACCGAGGCCGAGATTCGCGTGGAAGAGCCCGCCGTCGACGAGGCGCCTTCGGAGCAGGAAGCTGCTGCACTCGCCGAAGCTGCGTCGACCGAGTCGGCCGAGCCGCCCGCTCCCGAGGAGCGCCAGAAGCTGCCGTACATCGTCGTCATCATCGACGAGCTCGCCGACCTCATGATGGTCGCCTCGAAGGAGGTCGAGACGTCGATCGCCCGCCTCGCGCAGATGGCCCGCGCCGCCGGCATTCACCTGATGGTCGCAACCCAGCGTCCCTCGACCGACGTCGTCACCGGCATCATCAAGGCGAACTTCCCGACGCGCATCAGCTTCATGCTGCGCAGCAAGCCCGACTCGATGACGATCATCGGAACCGTCGGCGCTGAAGCGCTGCTCGGCATGGGCGACATGCTCATCATGCCGCCGACGAGCGCTCACCTGCAGCGCGTGCACGGCTGCTTCGTGTCCGAGACCGAGATCAAGAAGGTCGTCGATCACCTCAAGGCCCAGGGCAAGCCCGTCTACGACGAGTCGATCCTCAAGGCGCGCGAAGAGGAGAACGAGGGTGGCGAAGAGGTCGAAGACGAGCTGTCCGACGAGCTCTACGACCAGGCCATCGCCATCGTGAGCGAGATGAAGAACGTCTCGATCTCGATGCTCCAGCGCAAGATGCGCATCGGGTACAACCGCGCGGCGCGCATGATCGAGCGCATGGAGCGTGACGGCGTCGTCGGCATGGCCGATGGAGCCAAGCCCCGCGAAGTGCTCGTTCGCGGCCTCGGTCAGATGCCCGGCGCGGGCGCGATGTGATGCATGGAGCGCCGGTTCGCGCTCCCCTGTGTAGCGACGCACGCGCTCGTGCTGCAGGAGCGTGAGCTCGTCGTCGTTCGTGACAGTGAACGGATCGCCGTCGTCGGGTTCGACGGCGTCGTCAGGGTGCTGAAGGCCGTTCGCGCCGTCAGCCACCTCGTGCTGCTCCGAGATCCCGTTCGGCTCGTCACCGTGCGGCACCTTCCCGCGAATGCCGAGGAGCACCCCCGTGCGCTCGAGGGGCTCACCCTGCCGCAGGTCGCGATCGAGACGCGGAGCCTCGACGACCTGGAGGTGACGGCGTCGCTCGAGACCACGCTCGAGGTGCTCTGTGCGAGTGGACCCGCGCTCTTCGTCGGCGCCGCCGGGCGGCTGGCGCGCTTCGAGCTCGGCGACTTTGGTGTTCGTGAGACCTGGAGCACGAGGTTGTGGACCGAGCCCACGCCTCCAGTCGATCGGCTCCTCGCGTTGGACGTTGCTCTCGCAGAGGCCGAAGAGGCGGTGATGGAGACGGTCGGCGACGACGACAGTTTCCCCGACGACCCTCGAGGCCCGGCGGGCGCACGGTTTCGCGACGCTGAACGGGCGATTGAACGGGCTCGTGATTCGTTTCTGGCGGAGCGGGCGAAGCAGCCAACGTTTCACGCCCTCGCCTGGAGCGAAGACGACGGGCATCTGCTCGCCATCACCGATCGTTCGGTGCTGCGCGTCTCGCCGGCAGACAGCACCGTGGAGACCATCGGCAGCAGCGGCGCGAGCACGCTGGTCAGCGGAGGTGCGCTCTTCGCGCTCGACTTCGCAGCAGAAGCACCGGCCTGGATTTCCCTGAACGACGGCGTGCGCCACGCGGCGCCACTCGGCAAGGCGCGCTGGCGAAGCCTCTGCCTTCATCCCCTCGAACGCCGCGTCGCCATCGTCGAGGGAACCGGCGTGCGAATCGTCGATCTCATCACCGGAAGCAGCGGGGCCACCTTCGCGCCGTTTCGCGACGACCTCGCGCTCGCGGCCTTCAGCGCCGACGGGAGCATTCTGTTTCTCGCGTCACGCGGTGGCGCTCCGGCCGGGCTGATCACCGACAGCGTCACGAGCCTCACGACGCCGGTCGTGCAGGTGATGCGCGCGGGCGCGGCGATCATTCGGCTCGACGCGGCAGGGACGGCTCGCTGGAGCACGCACCAGGTCGACGGCGTTCGTGAGCTGCTCTGCGGTGGTGCGAGGGTCGCGCTGCTCCGCAATGAGGAAGTGATGGTCATCGACGTGGTGACCGCCCAGTTCCCAGCCGTGAGAGCGCACCTGAACGGCGAGTGGCTCGGGCTGCTCTCACGAACCGCGGGCGCCCTCTCTCTCGAGCGCGTGAACCTGAACTCGCTCGCGATCGAGCGCGTGCCCTGCCCTCAGCTCACCGAACGCGCCTTCGTGTGCATCTCACATGCGGGCACCGTCATCGCGCTCGAGCGGCGGGGCGCCGGCGTGCGCTGGGCCGCGAAGGAAGCACCCCAGCCGTTCAAGCTCGCCCGCCCCGTTCCTGTCAGCGCATCGCCACGCTTTTCGAAAGAGCGGCTCGTCGTGCCGAGAACCCTCGACGTCGAGCTCGATGGGGCCCCGCTCCCTCGAACGCACACGGAGTCGATCAGCGCGTTCTCGGTGAGCCCCAGTGGGACTCGCGCCGCGTCTGCCTCGTCCGCCGAAGTCGTCGTGTGGGATCTCGAACGCCTCATGCCCATCGCCGAGTTCACGGTCGAGGCTCGCGTCTCGTCTCTGGCGATCGCAGACGACGGCGTCGTCGATCTCGTCGACGACCTGCGCGGCCACACCGTGCTCGACCCAGAACGAAAAAACGCTGGAGCAGCTCTGTAAGCCGGGTTTTGTGCACCCCGGTTTCCCGAGGCCGGCGAACATTCATCTAGAGGCGCCGTTGCCGACGCCTTCGACAGCAAGCAACCCGAGAGCATCGAACGGGCCGTCCGTGTCCCTCCTTTCGGAGGAACGCTCCCCTATTGGCTCTTGCACCGGGTGGGGTTTGCCGTGCCGCGACTGTCACCAGTCACGCGGTGCGCTCTTACCGCACCGTTTCACCCTTCCCCGCCTTGCGACGGGAGGTCTGTTTTCTGTGGCACTTTCCTGCGGCTCGCGCCGACTGGCCGTTAGCCAGCACCCTGCCCTGCGGTGCCCGGACTTTCCTCCCGCCACCCCGTCCTGCAGTGACCGGCGTTCACCCGAGCTACTCCAGCGCCGTCGCTGCTAGCACAGCTTTCCCAGTTCGACTCCGCCTCCCGCGAGCCACATTCGCCGTGGCTCTGTTCGGCCGTCATTCAGGGCTTCGTCTCACGGTTGCTGTCACGCACTCGTTTCACCCGAGGTGAGCTGTCAGCAAAGCGACGCGTCTCTGACACGTGTGTCAGCGCCGACCACCTTCACCCGTCCGCCAGATGCCTGAAATCCCCGCGGCTGGTCGTGCGTTTGAAGCTGGCAGGCTCGTTGCTGCACTGATGCTCAGTCGCTGTTCGGAGGTAGCCCATGCGTCCCACCACCCACACCAGGCGTCCCGGAACCCGCAAGAAGGTGCGGTCGGTGAAGACCCTCAGTGCGGCGGCCTGGGCTCAGGTCACCGTCACGATTCGACAGCTTGCGCAGCCGCACCCCGCCTGAGCAGGCAGGGCGGGCCGCTCCGACTGGAACTCAATCTTCGTCTGCGGCGATCTCTTCGTCGGCTTCGACTTCCACTTCTTCGTCTTCAGCAGCCGGCTCAGCGCCTTCCACTGGCTCGACAGGCTCGATGATCTTCGGCGCGGCCGAGAGACGGCTGCGACGGCCTTCAGAGGCCTTCGTCGCGGTGGCCTCGCGCTGATCTGCGCCACACTTCGGGCAGATCGGGTCGGGCTTCTTCATGTCGTAGAACTTCGTGCTGCACTTGAAGCAAACGAACTTGGTACCGAAATCTTTCGCGGCCATGGCGGAGTCCGATCCCCTCGTTGGGAACTCAAAAATGAGTCGCGCTGCCTAGTGTTGTGATGGTTCCATGTCAACGATGGCCGCGTTAGGCTGGTCCGCGTTATCCTCAAAGGGCCGGCTCGACCCGTGAACGTCTCCTGTACCAACTGCGGTAAAAAGTACGTCCTCTCCGACGACAAGGTCGCGGGGAAGGCGTCTGTCAAAATCCGCTGCAAGCAGTGCCAGAGCCTCATCTCCATCGACGTCGCTGCACAGGCGTCAGTGGGTGGTGGAGCGACCTCGAGCCCGCCGCATGCCTCACGCGGAAGCGGAGCGGTGGCGATGGCAGCGGTGCAGCAGCCCACCAAGAGCCCCTGGGAAGACGAAGCGACCAAGGCGATGCCTGCGCTCGACATGAGCGCGCAGTGGCACGCGATGATCGCCGGCGTTCAGCAGGGGCCTTTCGACGTGAAGACGCTGATGGGCAAGGTCGCCGCGGGCGAGGTCACCCTGCGCACCTACCTGTGGAAGGCGGGCATGGGCGACTGGAAGCGCGCCTCCGATCTTCCTGAAGTGAGCTCCATCTTCGCCGGCTCGAACGGAAGCGCGGGGCCCTCCTCGAGCCCTTCAGGTGTCAGCAAGCCCGTCACCCGCAACTCGCAGGCCGTCGCGCGCAAGGACGTCGCGGTCGCCAATGAGATGCCCTCACCCGAGGTGACGAAGCCTCGCGGTGGCAACGTCGCCGATCCCCTGCCCTCGAATCAGCTCGGCACCGAGCCGATGCCTGCCGCGACCCGGCCTTCCGGCGTCAGCCGCCCGCAACAGGTCGCCCAGCCGCAACCCGAGCCGGAGCCGACGCCCCAGCCGGTCGAAGTGAAGGCCGAGCAGCCACTCAACGATCTCTTCGGCGACATCTCGCAGCCCGAGCACGTGCCCGGCAGCGGCCCCAGCGGCCTGATTGAGACGCCTTCCCAGCAGTCGGCCCAGCCGAAATCGGGAGAGGTCGACCCGTTCGCCGCGCTGGGTGAAGCGAGTGACGCCGAGCTTCCGCCTCCTGGAGAAGCGACCAAGTTCTTCATCGCGCAGGCCGGCGTCAACAAGCGCAACCCGCCCTGGAAGATCGCCCTCTTTGCCCTGAGCCTCATCGGGCTGCCGACCGCGGTGCTGTACCTGCTCTCGAGCTTCAAGGTCGTCGAGCTGCCCAAGGTGACGCGCACGACGGAAGACGGCCAGGAAGTGCAGGAGAGCTTCTTCTCGGCTGGCGGTGTCACGGGCCTCAAGGACATCCTCACGGGCGACGCGAAGAAGCGGAAGCAGGAGGCCGAGCAGCGCGAGAAGGACCGGCTTGCCGCCCTCGCAGCCGCCAAGGCCCGTGCGCTGGCCGCGAACACCGCGGGAGGCGCTGCGGTTGCCGAAGACGATCCGCCGCCCAAACCTGTCGACCCGAAGATGGCGCTTCAATACGCGATGCTCGACGACCCCAACAAGACGACCAAGGGGCCGCGCGACCGCGAGAAGAACCCGAACATGGTGGCGACGGCGGGCTTGAAGGACGAGGTGGCCGCGAAGGTCGTCGCCGACAACGTGAAGGGCTTCAACCTCTGCATCGAGAACGCCCTGCGCCGAAACCCCAACCTCCAGGTCGGCGCGATCACCGTCGCGCTCACGGTGGGTGGCTCGGGGAAGGTGAAGAGCGCCACGATCACGCCCAAGCAGCACGAAGCAAGCGACTGGGGCACGTGCATCATCCAGTCAGGCATGCGCATCGTCTTCCCGCCTTCTGATGCCGAGACCGAAGTGCAGGTGCCGCTCAAAGTCGGCGTCAGCATGTGAGCTGAGAAACCGTTGCATCGGCTGGTCGCGCGTTCCACAGTGCGCGCCCGCATGCACCTCGGCGTCGTCATCGGAACGGTCGTCTGCACCAAGCGCGTCGCAGGGCTCGAAGGGGCGCGGTTTCTCGTCGTGCAGCCCGTCAACCACGCGAAGAAGCCGTACGGCCCTGCCGAAGTCGCGGTCGATCGCGCGTCGGCCAGCCCGGGTTCTTTCGTGATGCTCGAAGGCAGCCGTGAAGCCGCGCTCGCGTGCGACCCCTGGTTCGTGCCGGTCGACAGCGCCATCGTCGGCCTCGTCGACGAGGTGGACACGTGAACCTCTGCCGCGTGCTCGGAACCGTCGTCTGCACCGAGAAGCTCCCCGTCTTCAACGGCCGCAAGCTGCTCGTCGTGCAGCCCGTCGACGAAGCGCTCAAGGAGATCGGCAACTCGTTCGTCGCGATGGATGACACCTCGTCGGCCGGCAAAGGCGACCTCGTGTTGGTGCTTGGTGACGGCAACGGCGTTCGCCAGATCCTCAAGGACAAGATGGCGGCCGTGCGGCACCTCATCGTGGGCGTCGTCGATCAGGTGAGCGTCGGAGCCAGCTGATGCCGTCGCCTCCGTTGCCGAAGCTGCGTGCTGAGCTGGTCGCCGTGTCCCGTCGTCTGCACCAGATGGGCTGGGTGGCCAACCACGACGGCAATGTGTCGGTTCGGCTCACGGGAGATCGGCTCCTGATCACCCCGACGGCCGTCTCGAAGATCGACGTCGACGACTCGATGCTGATCGTCGTCGATCTCGCCGGCAAAGTGCTCGAAGGCCGCCGCAAGCCGTTCTCCGAGCTCGAGCTGCACCTCGCGGCGTATCGCGCGCGGCCCGAGGTCGAGGTGGTGCTGCACGCACACCCGCCACACGCCACCGCGTTTGGGCTCGTCGGGCTCGACCTGTCTCCCGTCGCCATGCCCGAGATCGCCGTCTCGCTGGGCGATTCGATTCCCACCGTGCCGCGGCTGATGCCGAAGACACCCGAGCTGGTGAAGGCGGTGGAAGCCGCAGCGAGCAAGGTCGACGCGATGCTGCTCTCGGGCAATGGCGCGCTCACGCTCGGCGCGTCACTCGAGCAGGCGTTGCTGCGCATGGAGCTGGTGGAGCACTACGCGAAGATCCTCTCCATCGCGCGTGGGCTGGGCACGGTTGCGGCGCTGCCGTCGACGGAGCTGACGAAGCTGCTCGAGGCGCGCGCGAAGGCTGGCCTGGGCCCGAAGCCGAAGAAGAGCTGACTCAGCCGCCGTCAGCGGGCAGACAGCGCTGGTTTCGACAGGTCGTGCCGGCGCTGCAGCGGTTGCACATCTGCGCCCCGCTCCCGCAGTCGAAGTCCGTCGTGCCGGGGTTGCAGCCCGTCAGGCCATCGGGGTTCCCAACCACGCAGCAGCCGGAACACGTCGAGGGAACACACGGCGGCTCGGTCGCACAGGCGGCGAGCGTCAACAGCAGCAGCGCCCATTTCATGGAGCCTCCTCTTCACCCTTGAGCCACGGCAGCGGATCGATCGCCTGGCCCTGCTTGCGAATCTCGAAATACAGGTACGAGCCCTTGAGGCTGCCCGTGTCGCCGACCGTGCCGATGCTCTCGGCTTCCTGCACCTCGTTGCCGACCTCGACCTGCACCTCGGCGAGGTGTGCGTAGAGCGAGTGGTAGCCCGAGCCGTGGTCGACGATGACGAGGTTGCCGTAGCCTTTGAGCCAGCCTGCGAACGCGACGGTGCCAGTGCCGACCGATGCGACGCCGGAGCCGGTCGCCGCGCGCAGGTCGATGCCCTTCTGCACGGTGACGGTGTTGAAGCGCGGGTTCACGACCTTCCCGAAGCCGACCTCGATGACGCCCTTCGCAGGGAACGGGAGCTGCCCCTTCCGTGCGCGGAAGCCCTGGTGCTGCGCGGGCGTCAGGTCACCCACCATCGCCGAGAGCTCCTTCTCGCTCGCCTCGAGCTCGGCGATGACGCGGCTCATGCGGTTCTGTTCGGCGCCGAGCGAGGCGAGCAGATCGGAGAACCGTGAGAGCCGGGCCTGACCGACGGCCTGCTCGGTGCGCAACGCGCGAAGGTAGCGCTCCTGGGTCTGCTCCAGCCGGTCGAGCCGACGCGTCACCAGCGCCTGATACTTCGTGAGCGTGCTCAGATCGTCGAGCGCGCGCGCATCTGACGCGACGAGCGTTCCCACCGCGCGCTGCCGTTTGATGAGCGTCGAGAAGTCATCGGCCTGCAGCAGGAAGCCCAGCGCGTCGCGCTTCTGCAAGCGGTACAGCAGCAGCAACCGCGGGGCGAGCAGGCGTTGTTGCTCCTTCACGGCCTTCCCGTTCTTCTCGAGCTCGACCGTCAGTTCGGCGCGTTGACGCTCCAACCGAAGCCGTTGCTTCTCGAGCGAGCTCACGCGCTGGGTGGAGTCTCGAGAGAGCCGCTCGAGCGTGTCGAGCATGGTGAGCAGCTCCTTCTTCTCGGAGCCGATGGTGTCGAAGGCCTTCTTCTCGGCGTCGAGGCGCTCTTGCAGCTCGGCGCGCTCCTCCGCCAGCTCTTCAGGCGAGGCTGACAGCGCGACCGCGAGAAAGAGCGTGAGCACCCGTCACACCCTCGTGAAGCGCCGCACCGCGATGAAGCTGCCGATGAGCCCGAGGCCACAACCGATGCCGAACAGCTCACCCGCGAGCCGAGGCCAGTCGACGAGCAGCTTTCCGTCGAGACGCGCGAAGGCGAGCAGCCCACCGTCGCCCGACTGGAGCCACCGCACGAGCCCGTACACCGCCGCCAGCGCGAGGCCCGCAGCGATGACGCCCTGGAGCAGCCCTTCGAGCAGGAATGGCACACGCACGAACCGGTCGGTCGCGCCCACGAGCTTCTGAATCTCGATCTCCTCGCGCCTCGCGAAGATGGCCAGCTGCAGCGTGGCGGAGACGACGATGACGGCGGTGAGGAACACGAGCGAGAAGACGATGAGGCTGGCGATCTCGAGCGCGCGGGCGATCAACGTGAGCCGCTCGAGCGCCTCTTCGCCGTAGTCGACGCCAGTGACGAAGGGCAGCGCGCGAGTGCGCTTGGCGAGATCGGCCAGCGCCTGGGCATCACGCGCCGCTTTGGGGAGCCGAACTTCGAGGCTCCACGGCAGCGGGTTGTCGGAGAGCTCGGTGAGGCCCTTCCCGTCTTCGCCCAGCTGCGTCACCAGGCGGCCCAGTGCTTCCGCAGGAGAGACGCGATGTACCTGGCCCCCCGTGCGCTGCGTGAGCGCGAGCTCGAGCTCGGTCACGCGTTCGGGTGCCGCGTCTTCCGTCAGGTAGACCGTCAGCTCGACCTCACCGCCCAGCGAATCGACCAGCGCGTCGAGCTGCGTCCGCGCGATGCGGGCGACGCCAAAGCCCACCAGCGACAGCATCAGGCTCGCGACCGCGATGACGTGCACGAAGGGCGAGCGAACGATGCTCCCCACGGCGGTACGCACGAAGTACGCGAGCTTCGCCGGAGCGCTCATGCGGACTGGGACATCAACCGCGCGGCCTTGGCGCCCCGCTCGTCGGCGACCATGGTGCCCTTCTCGAGCCGCAGCGTTCGTTTCTGGTAGCGCTCGATGAGCGTCGCGTCGTGCGTCGCCACCACCACCGTCGTGCCGCGCGCGTTCACGTCGGTGAGCAGATCCATGATCTCGACCGTCAACGCCGGGTCGAGGTTGCCGGTCGGCTCGTCGGCGAGCAGCAGCGCCGGGTCGTTCACCAGTGCGCGCGCCAGCGAGACACGCTGTTGCTCACCACCCGAGAGCTTGAGCGGAGAGACGTCGGCTTTGTGCTCGAGCCCCACGCGGCGGAGCATCTTGAGGCTGCGATCGCGCACCTCGTCTCGTGGCGTGCCCAGGACGTCGAGCGTGAAGCCCACGTTCTCGGCGACGGTGCGGGTGGGCAGCAGCTTGAAGTCCTGAAACACGACACCGATGTTCCGCCGCAGAAACGGAATGCCCGACTCACGCAGGCGCGCGACGTTGCGGCCGGCCAGCAGCACCTGGCCGCGGCTCGCCCGCTCGGCGAGGAACATGAGCTTGAGCAGCGTCGACTTGCCGGCGCCCGAGGGGCCCGTGAGGAAGACGAACTCGCCCTTCTCGATGTCGAGGTTGATGTCCACCAGCACCGGCGGGTCGCCTGGGTACGCTTTGGTGACGTGGAACATCTGAATCATCGCGGGCGAGATCGTACCCGAGAGCGATGGACACTGCGAAAACACGTCGGGCGGGGCACTCCTGAGGTGGAGCGACCCGCCCGCGTGAAAAACGAGACGTGAGGACCGTTACTTCGCGGCCTTCACGGCAGCGCGCAGCTCAGGCAGCGCTTTGAAGAGGTCAGCGACCAGGCCGTAGTCGGCGACCTGGAAGATGGGCGCCTCGGCGTCCTTGTTGATGGCGACGATGGTCTTCGAGCCCTTCATGCCGGCGATGTGCTGGATCGCGCCCGAGATGCCGGCCGCGATGTACAGGTTCGGTGCGACGACCTTGCCCGTCTGGCCGATCTGCAGATCGTTCGGCTGCCAGCCCGCGTCGCAGACCGCGCGCGAAGCACCGACCGCCGCGCCGAGCTCGTCGGCCAGCGCGTCGATCTCCTTGAAGTCGCCCTTGGTGCCGCGGCCGCCCGAGACGACGACCTTCGCCTCGGTGAGCGCCGGGCGAGCCGACTTCACTTCCTTGAACGCGACGACCTTCTGAAGCGCCTTCGCAGGAGCCGCAGGAGCGAACGCCTTCACCTCGCCCGCGCCGGCCTTGTCGGCCATGGGGAACTCGGTGGTGCGCGCGGTGAAGCACTTGATGGCGGTGCCGAGCTTCACCGTCGCGATGACGGCGCCGGCCCACATCGGGCGGGTGAACTGCAGGTCTGCGCCTGAGCTGCCGACGACCCCGAGAATCTCGGAGGCCATCGCGGCCTTGAGGCGCGCGGCGATGCGCGGCATCACGTCACGACCGGCCTGCGTCGCGGCAGCGCCGACGAACTCGGCCTTGATGGCAGTGGCGATGTCGGCCACCGCGGGAGCGACGACGTCAGCGGTGAAGTGCTCGAGGTGGGCTGCGCTGCCCGCGTGCACCACCTTCACGCCGTACTCCTTCACGGTGTTGGCCAGGGCGCCCGCGTCTTTCGCGAGCACGACGGCGTGCAGCTCTCCGCCCG
Source organism: Archangium gephyra (assembly GCA_943370055.1). Lineage (GTDB taxonomy): Bacteria > Myxococcota > Myxococcia > Myxococcales > Myxococcaceae > Xiheimicrobium > Xiheimicrobium gephyra_A. The sequence goes on along the minus strand of CALRPN020000001.1, from coordinate 325,083 downwards.
TCTTCGCGACGATCTGCTTGCCGGCGGTGATGGCGTTGAGGGTGGCCTTGCGGAGCGAACCGTCAGGCTGGGCTTCGACGACGATGAGAACGTTCGACATGGTGTGAGTTCCTTTTCTCTTTCAGTGTCGAAGGGTCAGATGACCTTGGCTTCGGTCTTCAGCTTGTCCACGAGGGCGGCGACGTCGGGCACCTTGATGCCGGCCTTGCGCGCGGGCGGGTGCTCCATCTTCGTGATGGTGATGTTCGAGGTGGCGCTGACGCCGAGCGACGCGGGGGTGTGCTCCTCGATGGGCTTCGACTTCGCCTTCATGATGCCCGGCAGCGACGCGTAGCGCGGCTGGTTGAGGCGCAGGTCGGTGGTGACGAGGGCCGGCATGGTGCACTCGAGCGTCTCGAGGCCGCCGTCGACTTCACGCAGCGCGGTGAGCGTCTTCAGGTCGGCCGACAGCTTGAGCGCGGGCGTCTTCGACTTCTCGGCCTCTGACTCGAGCGACTCTTCCTTCGACGCGAAGGTGGCCTGCGACCAGCCGAGCCACTCGGCGAGGTACTGGCCGACCTGGTTCTGGTCGTCGTCGATGGCCTGCTTGCCGAGAATGGCCATGTCGGGCTTTTCCTTCTCGATGATCTTCTGCAGACAGCCGGCGATCATCATCTGGTCGAGCGGGCCCGTGTGGTTCACCCAGACGGCCTTGGTCGCGCCCATCGCCAGCGCGTGGCGCAGCTGCTCGTGGACGTCCTTCGTGCCGACCGAGACCACCACGACTTCGCCACCGCCGTGTTTGGCGACCAGACGCAGCGCCTCTTCCACGCCGATCTCGTCGAAGGGGTTGATCTTGTACTTGAGCCCGTCGGGGAGAATGCCGTTCCCTGCAGGGTTCACTTTGATCTTCGACTCGTAGTCTTCGACCCGCTTGGCGGTGACGAGGATCTTGATTGGCATGGTGTCGGGCCCTCCAGTGGCCACGTGTGAACGTCGCATGACGCGATGCGGCGCTCGTTGATTTAGGGGTCAACGAGTGGGCCGGCAAGGGGAAAGGGCCCATGGCGTGATGAGCGCGAGCGGTCGCACCCATCACGTGCGCTTCGAAAGACGGGTCAGATGCCCTTGAGCAGCTCGCGCGCAATGACGAGGCGCTGCACCTGGCTGGTGCCCTCGTAGATCTGAATGAGCTTCGCGTCGCGCATGAGCTTCTCGACGGGGTACTCACGCGAGTAGCCGTAGCCACCGAAGATCTGCACCGCGTCGGTGGTGGCCTTCATGGCCATGTCGGCGGCGAAGCGCTTGGCGTAGCTCGAGACGAGCGTGTTGCGCTCACCGGCGTCGAGCTTCCACGCGCTCTCGTAGGTGAGCAGCCGCGCGGCGTGAATCTCACTGGCCATGTCGGCGAGCATGAACTGAATGCCCTGGAAGTCGGCGATGGGCTTGCCGAACTGCTGGCGCTGCTTCGCGTAGTCGATGGCGTGCTCCATCGCGGCGCGGGCGTTGCCGACGGCGAACATGGCCGTGAGCGGGCGCGAGTTGTCGAGGGTGTTCATCGCGATGAGAAAGCCCTCGCCCTCCTGGCCGATGCGGTTCTCGACCGGCACCTTCACGTCTTCGAACGTGAGCGTCACCGTGTTCGAGGCGCGCTGGCCCATCTTGTTCTCGTGCTTGCCGATGGTGAGGCCCTTCGGCCGGCCCTGGACCACGAGGCACATGATGCCCTTGTGCTTCTTCGACGGGTCAGTCGTGCAGAAGAGCGAGAACTGATCGGCGAACTCGCCGTTGGTGATCCACTGCTTCTGGCCGTTCACCACGTAGAAGTCGCCTTCGCGGCGCGCGGTGCAGCGCATGCCGGCCACGTCACTGCCCGCGCCGGGCTCGGTGAGGCCGAAGCTCGCGAGCAGGAACTTCTCGGTGAAGGGCTTGAGGAACTTCTCCTTCTGCTCCTTCGTGCCTGCGAGCACGATCGGCAGCAGCGCGAGGTCGTTGGCGATCATCGACGTCGCCATGCCCGAGCAGCCCCAGGCGAGCTCTTCCGCGATGACGGCCTGCGCGAGGTGCGAGAGCTCGATGCCGCCGAACTCCTGGGGAATCGTCATGTTCATCAGGCCGAGCTCCCAGGCCTGCTGGATGATCTCCTTCGGGAACTGGGAGGTCTCGTCGTAGTGGGCCGCCTTCGGGCGCATCACCTCACGACCGAACTTGCGACCGGTTTCCTGCAGGGCCTTGACGTCATCGCTGAGCGAGAAGTTCATGGGCGCACCTCGTAACACACGAGTTCCAGAGGCGCCGTGACGGTTTGGGCCGTGGTGGCCTAGGCTTTGGCGAAGTCGTTGACTCGGCGTCGTGCCGGGCGAGACTCGCGGCCGCGACGGTCTCGTCCTTCGGCGAACAAGGGGAGCAGTTCATGAATTGGAAGCTGTGGTTGGTCTCGGCCTGTGTGGCGATGGTCGGGTTGTCGTGTGGTCCCCAGATGGTGGATCCCCTTCTCGAGCTGACCGCGACCCCGCGGTCGATCCGCTCCGACGGCCAGAAGTCGGTGCTGTCGATCACCGCCACCGACAACGTCGGAAAACCCGGCACGGGCTCGGTGCGCGTTCGCAGCACCATCGGCAGCCTGCGTGAGGCCGCCACGGTGCAGCTCGCCAACGGCGTCGGAGAGATCGACTTCACCTGCAGCGTGGCAACCGACACCGAGTGTCGAGGCTCGGCTCGCATCAGCGCCGAATGGACGAGCAACATGAAGCTCGTCGAGACCAGCGCCTCGGTCAGCATCACCACCGTGGTGGCTGACGCCGGCAGCGACGGCGGAGCGGACGCAGGCGTCGACGCGGGCTCACCTGCCGATGCGGGGGCGGACGGCGGCTCCGACGCGGGCATGCCCCTCGACGGCGGCGCGATTCTCGACGCGGGTTCCTTCGACGGCGGCTTCTTCGGCATGTACCGCTTGTCGGTCGTCGACGTCGAGAAGCCGACCCTGCTCTCTGGCGTCTCTGATCAGGTGAACATCACCTTCCTGCTCACCCTCAACTCGGCCTTCATGAACCCCATCGCGAACACCCAGGCGACCATCACCGTCGACCAGGGAACGTCGCTGGCTGCGGGTATGGCGATGGCCAGCACGACGCGAATGACCGACGCCAGCGGCCGCTTCACCGTCACCGTCTACTCAGGCACCGTCGGGCGGGCGACCATCTCGGTCGTCGCGACGGCGCTCGACGCGCAGGTGACCCAGCAGCTGCGGTCCGTGACCGTGGCGAGCGCCGAGTACCTCGTCGACCCGACGACGCGGAACACCCTGGCCGTCAGCTCGACAGGCGACAGCACCTCGACCCCCGTCTTCTTCCGCGTGAAAGACGCTCAGGGCATGCCGGTCGAAGGAGTCGACGTGCAGTTCTCGATCGCGGCCAACTCGGCTGCCGGCTGCACGGTGCTTCCGCTCCGCGACCGCAGCAACGCCATGGGCATCGTTCGCACGACCCTGAATGCTGGCGACTCTCAGGGCACGGCGACGGTGATCGCCAGAGTGCTCAGCCTGCCCGACACGCCATCGCCGGGCTTCAACATCGTCATCGGCCGCGTGAACGAGGGTCGCATGCAGCTGAGCTGCAATCGAACGACGCTCGGCGCGCTGCAATCGCCGACTCCGCCTCGCATCGATCAGAACGCGGTGTGTACGGTGGTGCTGGCCGACCGCAACGGCCTCAACCCCCCGTTCGCGCTGAACGTCTCGTTCCAGACCGAGGCCGGCAGCATTCCTCCCACCATCACCTCGACGGCCGGAGCGACGAGCGTGAGCGCCATGTTCAACACGGGTGGATCGCTGCCTGTGCCCACGACACCGTTGCCGGCCATCGGCCCGCCGTTCAACGCGCCGGCCGAGCCGTTCACTGGCACCAGCAACCCGCGCGACAACTTCGTCACCATCATCGCGGCCGTTCAGGGTGAAGAAGAGTTCTACGACGGCTCGGGCTCGAGCAACGGCGTCGCGAACGGCCAATGGGAGCCGGGGGAGTACTGGGTCGACTTGCCCGAACCGTTCGTCGACTCGAACGACAACGGAACGTGGGACCCTCTCGAGCCGTTCATCGACACCGACCGTGTGAATTGCGCGACGGGCCAGGTCGAGCCGAAGAACAACCGATGGGACCGACCCAATGGCTGCTGGGATCGCAGGACCCAGGTCTGGAAGACGACCCACATCGTGTACGGCGCAGGTCCGGGCCCCGCGACCCCCGACTTCCTTCGTTTCAGCCCGGCAATTCCGTCCTTCGTGCCCAACGACGCCGTGCGGCAGGTGACCGTCACCTGGACAGACGCCTTCTTCAACCGTTTCTCGTCCGATTCCGCAGCGATCACGATCACGCAGATTGCGGGAACGCGAGGGGCAGCGACGATCTCGACCTCGGCCATCTCAGGCGAGAGCTTCGGTCACGACCTGAGATACTTCGCCGTTCGCGCCCTGGTCTCTGACGGCGGAGTGGTCCTGGCAGAAGAAGGGCTGTGCAACCCGATGGAGCCCGATTCGGGCTACCCCGACATTCGCTGCCTGCGCACCTATCGCTTCAGAGACTGGCGCACGACCCCGCCCGCAGTCACCATGACCCTCGTCGGGCCGACAGCGCAGACTCCCGTGACCCTTCCTGACGGCGGCATGATGACGCCACCAGCCACGAACGCGACGTGGGAGCTCCGAGCGGGCAACAGCCTGCAAGCGGGTCCATCGTCCTACCAGTTCACGGTGTCGTTCCCCTGACGCGCTCGCTGAACCAGGCGAGCACGTCGTTCAGGGCATCCACGGTGACGGGTTTGGCGAGGTAGGCGTCCATGCCTGCCTCGAGGCAGGCCAGCTCGTCGGCCTTCATCGCGTTGGCAGTGAGGGCGACGATCGCGAGCCGCGACCCCGTGTTGCGCTCGCGTTCGCGAAGGCGCCGCGTCGTCTCGAGCCCGTCGAGGTGCGGCATCTGCACGTCCATGAAGACGAGGTCGAAGGCACGGCTGAGCGTCACCTCCAGCACCGCTCTGCCGTCGGCGACGACCGTGACGTCGTGCCCGAGCCACGCGAGCATCGCGCTGGTGAGCCTCGCGTTCACGGCGTTGTCTTCCGCGAGCAGGACGCGCAGCGGTTGGGTGACGGTGCGCTGGCGAACGGCCGGGGCCACGGCAGGACCCTTTGCGAGCGGCAGTCTCGCCTCGAACGTGCTCCCCCGCCCCTCGGTGCTCGTCAGCCTCAGGTCGCCGCCCATCAGCACCGCGAGCCGGCGCGCGATCGACAGACCCAGACCCGTGCCCTGTCTGCGTTGCCCGGTCGCCTGCACGAACGGCTCGAAGATGGTCTCGCGCAGCGATGCGGCCACGCCCGGCCCCGTGTCGACGACGCTGAGAACGATCAGCCCCTCGGGGCTTCGCCGGAGCTGCACCTTCACGCTGCCCGCATCGGTGAACTTGAGCGCGTTGGCGACGAGGTTGTTGACGATCTGCCGAACGCGGCCGGCGTCGCCCATCACCAGGCCCGGCTCGACGTCACACTCCACGATCAGCTCCAGCTGCTTGCGCTGCGCCTCGGCGACGAACGAGCGGGCAGCCTGGGCGAGGAGCAGGGACACATCGAAGGGAGCCATCTGCAGCTCGAGCCTGTCGGCCTCGATCTTCGAGAGATCGAGCACCTCGTTCACCAGCTCGATCAACGACTCGCCTGCGGTCTCGAGCACGCCCACGTACTCGCGAACGTCATCGGGCAGGGTGAGGTTTCGCAAGAGCTGCGTCACACCGATGATGCCGTTGAGCGGCGTTCGAATCTCGTGCGAGAGGTTCGCCAGGAACTGGCTCTTCGAGCTCGAGGCGCTCATGGCCTGCTCGCGCGCGGCGATGAGCTGACGCTCCGAGCGTTTGAGCTCGGTGACGTCACGCACGAGCCCGAGAAAACCACCCGACTTCATCGGAGAGATGCGGGCCTCGAAGTCGCGCCGGCCGCGGCCGTGCACGTCGAGATCGTACTCGTGGCGCTGGGGCTGGCCGGTCGCGCGCGCCCGGTGCATCGCGGCCAGCGCGGCGTCGCCGATCTGCGGCGGTAGAATCGTGTGCACCGGCTTGCCGAGGAAGCGCTCGGGAGCGACGAGGAACGCAGCCGAAGCGGTCGCCTGGTAGTCGACGAAGCAGCCGTCAGCGTCGAACTGGAACAGCATGTCGGGCAGGTTCTCGAGCAGCGCCTGGTTGCGGGCCTCGAGCAGCCGCAGCTGGCTCTCGCGTTCACCGAGCTCGGCGACTGCCTGGCGGGCCGGCGTCACGTCGAGCAACAGCCCGACGAAGCCGAGCAGCACCTTCCCGCGAACGTCGGCCGACGCCACCATGCGAACCCAGCGAGCCCCGCCGGACAGGGTCTGGAGGCGCACCTCGAGATCGAGCGGCACCCCGTGCGTCCACGCGTCGCGCGCTGCCGTGTCGACCAGCACGAGATCGTGGGCGTCGATGCGCGATCGCCAGCCCATGCCCATCGCGTCAGCCGTGCCCTGCCCCGTCAGCTCAGTCCACTTCGCGTTGATGAAGGTGCAGGCGCCGCGAGGGTCGGTCTCCCAAACGACGGTGGGCAGCTGCTCGGCGACGGTCCGGAAGTCACGCCGCGGCATTCACCACCACGAGTACAGCTGGCCCGAGGGTGCTGCCCAGGACTGCTTGAGGAAGTTCTTCGCCGAGACGCTGGCCGAGTGGTGATCGGTCACCAACGCGAGCAGCCCGAGGTGGGCCACCAGCGCGACCAGCACGAGCGCGGGAACTGCGCTGACCGAGCGGAACCGCGAGAACACCCACGCGCTGACGACGACGATGAGCAGCACGATGAGAGCACCCGGCCCGGGGTTCGGCAGCAGCGCGTTCAGCCACGACACCGGCCACACGCCCTCTCGAACCAGCGGAACCGCGAGCCCGAACAACGACGTCGAGATGTGCGAGACACCCTGCGCATCGGTGTACTCGAGATCGTTCGGCACGTAGTTCACCTGCGTCACCAGCGACATCGCCACCACCGAAGAAACACACAGCCCCGCGGCGAGCGAGAACGAGACGCGCGACTTCGCCAGCAGGCGCTCGAGGCCGAGGGCCACTGGCAACATCAAGAAGGGAATGACGGGCGTGAGATGCCGCGGCCCTGTCGTCCACCCCCAGGAGTCATAGGTGAATGACGAGGTGAAGTAGGCGTTGCCCACCAGCAGCACGAGCACCATCACCCACTGCGCCTTCTCGGCCGCCTTGAGCGCAGGGAGGCCCACGAACGCGAGCAGCAGGAACGGCGAGATGGTGAAGAAGCCACGCAGCGGCGAGAACGCCGAGAGCACGAACGCGCGCGGGTCGGGGAACCGAATGCCGAGGAAGCCACCCAGGTGCCAGCCCTGGTATGCGGCGTCGTTGAGGAACTTGTAGCCGCTCGTGAGCGGGGAGCCGAAGCAGGCCTGGTGGTACGCCATGAGGCCCAGCAGAAACGGCGCTGCTCCCGCGATCACGTAGCCGACCGCACGACCGAGCTCGGCCCACTTCTTCCACCGCGCAGCCAGCACGTACGCCGCGATGCAGACGACGCCGAGGGCGCCCGTGTACTCGGTGAAGACGACGGCTCCGGCGAAGGCGCCCGAGACAAGCAGCCCGCGCTCCTTCCAGTCACCGCGCTGCACCCGCCAGGCGGCGTAGAAGGTGCCGAACAGCAGCACCGCTGTGAGCTGATGCGAGAGGAACTGCTCGGCGTAGCTGAAGGCCATGGTGCCCAGCGCGTAGACGACGACGAGCGTGTCGGCCGTGCCCTGGCTGACGAAGGCCGCGAGGAACCGGCGCAGAAAGAACAGCATCACCAGCGTCGGCAGCACGGTGATGAAGAGCCGCGAGAACAGCACCTGCGAGGACTCGGTCACCGGCGCCTTGAGCGCCTTCAGCACCGCGTAGATGGGCGCTCCGAGGAACGACAACATCGGGGCCTTCGACGGGTAGTACTTCATGTCGATCAGCTGCGCGCCCGCGGGCGGCGGTTGCACACAGCTCACCAGCTGCTCCACCTCACCGACCTTCACGCGCGCCACACACGAGAGATCGCCGACCATGCCGAACTCGCGCAGCGTCTCGTTGATCACCACGGTGCCGTGATCGACCAGGCTGCGTGACTGCCAGAGCCGGCAGAGCTCGTTGGGGCTGCGCAGCGCCGGGTGGTAGGGAAAACACAGCAGGTACAGCGCGGCGACGAGACCGAACCCCACCCTTGCGTCGAGCCATCGCGCCATGCGCCGAGCGCTCTACCACTTCTGCGCCGGAATCCACGGGCGGCCGACGCGTTGACGAGAACGAGCCTCCCTCTGGAGCTGGGATAGGGTTCTCGCACCTGCTGGTCCATGGCCCACCTCGACGAAGAGCTCATTCTTCAGTTCACGCTCGGCAACCTGTCGAGCGACGAGGAGGCGCGGGCCCACGCGCACCTGGGTGTCTGCGCCGACTGTCGGCAACGGCAGCAGAACATCAGCTCCATCGTCTTCTCGAAGACGGTCGCCGGGCCCATCTCGGGGCCGCAGGGGCCAGACACGCGGCCCGATCGCCCCGCTGGCGAGACCTCGGCGACGGGCATCTCGCGCGGCATGTCGCTGGGCCACTACGTGTTGCTCGAGAAGCTCGGCGCGGGCGGCATGGGCGAGGTGTTCGCCGCCTTCGATCCGCGGCTCGATCGCCGCGTGGCGCTGAAGCTGCTGCGGGCGGGCTCCCTCTCGGCCGAAGAAGGCAAGGCGCGGCTGCTTCGCGAAGCGCAAGCCATGGCGCGGCTGCAGCACCCGAACGTCATCGCAGTGCACGACGTCGGCACCTTCGGCGATCGCGTCTTCATCGCCATGGAGTTCGTCGAGGGAGAGACGCTGGGCGAGTGGCTGCGCGGCGATCACACCTGGCAGGCCATCGTCGAGACCTTCGTCGAGGCAGGCAGCGGGCTGGCGGCAGCGCACTCGGCGGGCCTGGTGCATCGGGACTTCAAGCCCGACAACGTGCTCATCGGAAAAGACGGGCGTCCCCGCGTGGTCGACTTCGGCCTCGCCAGACAGAGCACCTCGACGCCCGCGCCGACCGTTCCCATCACGCCCGACGCCGTGATTCCCGACTCGACCCTCGCCGTGCCCCTCACGCGCGATGGAGCCGTGATGGGGACGCCCGGCTACATGGCACCCGAGCAGATCGGTGGGCTGCCGACCGACGCGCGCAGCGATCAGTTCAGCTTCTCGGTGGCGCTCTACGAAGCGCTCTACGGCAAGCGCCCGTATGGCGGAGCGACGCTGCGAGCGCACGCCAGCGAGATCGCCCAGGGCCACCTGCTCGCACCGCCCTCGGGCTCGCCCGTGCCCGACTTCGTCTACGACGCGCTCGCGAAGGGGTTGTCGAGTGACCCCGCGAAGCGCTGGCCCGACATGGCGTCGCTGCTCAAGGCGCTCGAACCGAGACAGGGGCTCTCGGGCAAGCTCGTGCTGTTGGTGACGAGCCTCGCGGTCTTGGCGCTCGCGGTGACGAGCTTCGCGGTGTGGCAGCAGCGCCGGCTGCGGGTCTGTGGTGGCAGCGAGAAGCGGCTCAGCGGCCTGTGGGACGAGCAGCGCAAACAGCAGATCCACGCTGCGTTCCTCGCGACCCGCGCCTCCTACGCAGAGGAGGTGTGGCGAAAGGTCGAGCGCTCCCTCGACGGGTGGACGCTGGACTGGGTCAACGCCAGCCGCGACGCGTGCGAGTCGGCGCGCGTGCGAAAGGTCGACAGCGAAGAGGTCTACGAACTTCGACAGGCCTGCCTCGATCAGAAGCTCGACTACCTGCGCGCGCAGACGAACGTCTTCGTCGGAGCCGATCTCGACATCTTGAGCTCGGCACCCTCGTCGTCTGCGTCACTCGAGCCTGCGCAGCAATGCCTCGATGCCCGCGCCGTCAGCCGCCGCCTGGAAGACCCCAAAGAGCGGGACGCCTCGCAGGCCCTTCGCCGCGTGATGGCCGAAGGTCGCGCCCTGTTCGACGCCTCGAAGTACGCGGCAGGTGTCGAGAAGCTGAACGGCGCCGTCACGCCCGAAGCAAGTGAAGGGGTGCAGACCGAGGCGCTGCTGTTGCTCGAGCATCTGCAACGTCGCGCGGGCAACGCGAAGGACGCGAACCAGTCGCTCCTCCTGGCCACCGAGCACGCCGTGCGCGCGCAGGATCAGGGCGCGCTGGCCACCGCCTTCAGCCGCCTCGCTGTCGCCGAGAACGAAGAGGACGTGAACCGCGCCGACGTGTGGATGCGCCTGGCCCACGCAGCCGCCTCGAAGGTGCCCGACGACTGGCGGGTGCTGATCGAGCTGACGTTGAACGACGGCATTCTGTCGACCTACCGGAAGAACCACGACGCAGCGCAGAAGAGCTTCGCGCGAGCCCTCGAGCTGCAGGAGCAGCACCTCGGCCCCAACCACCCCGAGGTCGCCCAGACGTACAACCTGCTCGGCGTGACGCTGACGAACCAGAACAAGCCCGACGAGGCGATCGAGTTCTACGAGAAGAGCCTCGCGCTGCACCTCGCGCTCGAAGGCCCGGCACACGCGCAGACCGCCTCGGCCGAGCACAACCTGGCGGCGACGCTTCGGCGAAAGGGCCAGTACGACGACGCGCTCATTCACTTCCAGCGAGCCCTCGACGCACGCCGCACGGTGCTCGGCCCCGAACACGCCGACACACTCAAGTCGATGGAGGGCATGGCCCGAACGCTCCAACACCTCGATCGCCGCGAAGAGGCGCTGGTGCTGCTGAAGGAGCTGCTCGAGGTGCGTGAGCGCACGCTGGGCCCGAAGTCGAAAGAGGTCGCCTCGACCTGCGAGCTGCTCGCTGAACTCTACGCCGCCGGAGAAGACTGGCCCGAGTCCAGGGCGATGGGAGAGCGCGAGCTGGCCATCGCGATCGAGTCGAAGGGCGCCGACGACCCCTTCACGGCGCGCGCGCGGCTGACGCTGGCGAGAGCGCAGACGGGGCTGGGCCAATGGGACGCGGCGCGAAAGAACCTCGACGAGGCGATGCGCATTCGGCGGAAGGCTGGCGACGAGTCGGCCGACGTGGCCGTGGTGCTGCACTCCATCGCGGCGCTGTCGCTCGAACAGAAGAAGGGCGCCGAAGCAAAGGTGGGCTTCGAGAAGTCCCTGGCGATGCGTGAGCGGCTCGGCAGCGCCACCAACGAGACGCTCGCCGACGACAAAGCAGGCATCGGGCGCGCGCTGCTGGCGCTCGACCAGCCCAAAGAGGCCGTGCTGCAGTTCGAAGAGGTGCTCAAGCTGCTCGGCGATGTCGACGACAAACGGCGGCTCTCGCGCGCGAAGGTCGATCTCGGCCGCGCCCTGTTGCTGGCCAACCCTGAAGCCAGGGAGCGCGGCCTCACCCTGCTCACCGAGGGCCTGCCGGGCCTCACCCAGCGCGAACGGGACAAGGTGACGTCGCTGCTCGAGCGGGCCGGCTTCGGTGCTGACGCAGGGCCCTAGAACAGCTCGTAACGCGCGCCGATCATCACCTTGTCGTTGCGCGAGAGGTAACCGAACGGACTGAAGCTGGTGCCCTCGAAGAACTCGGCGGCGAGCCACACCTTCAGCGAGTCGAGGGCCTGCCAGGTGACGCGCGGGCCGATGGCGAAGCTCAGGCCGATGGGCTCGAACGCAGCGCGCAGCTCGAGGTCGAGGCGATCGTCCAGCAGCGTGTAGCCGACGTTCCCCACGAAGAGGTGGAACCAGGCGGTACGAGCAGCCCCCCTCGCGGTCGACGGCTCGAGCAAGATGAGCTGCTCGTTCGCGGCGACCGACGGAACGGCGAGCCCGAAGTAGCTCACCGCGTAGACGAGCCTCGAGTCAGACGCCTGGCTGATGCCCAGCACCCACGACACCGCCGCGTGATCGACCGGGCTGAACTCGGCGTCGAAGAACGTCTGCCGTGGAGAGAAGGTGACGTCGGCGTCGACCTGCGCCGGCCCGACGATGGTCGAGCCCTCGAGCGAGAAGAGGTGCGTGCGCGCATACGTGCCACGGAAGAGCGTCTCGCCCGCCTGAAACCGGTTCAGCACCGACGCCGCGACGGCTTGAGGCACCGGCCGCCCTGCCGCGTTCGCCGACGCGAGCACCTGCACCTCGGGGTCGACCACCACGCGCGGCATCTTCTCGTTCATCCACACCCACGAACCGCCAACCTTGAACTTGCCCGTCGAGCGGAGCCGCAGCGCCACGTCTCCGAGGAACGGAGCAGGACGGCGGGTCTCGAGCAGCCGCTCCTGGCTGAAGTCTTCGACCGAGGGATCGATGCGGCGGGTGTCGAACGACGGCGCGAGCGCAGGCTGCAGCAGCGCCTCGTCCTGCCCGAAGACGAAGTAGCGGTTGGGCGTGAAGAAGGGCACGTAGGCAGCCAGCCAGCTCACCTGCCCGATGGTGCCCTGGGCGCGCACTGCCGGCACCGGCAGCAGCGTGTCTTCGAGCTCGCCGGCCACGAAGCTCTCACGCAGGTCGCGCGAGTTGAGCGAGTCGGCAGGGGCCAGCGCAGCGTTCGCGCCGAGGGCCAGCCGCTGGTTGCCGACGCGAAGATCGATCTTCGGTGAGTAGACGTCGACGTAGGCATCACCCAACAGCGGCTCGAAGAAGCCCTTGGCGCGATCGAGCTCACGTTGAGTGGCCAGGCGAACCTGCGCGCGGCCCTCGAGCACCAGCCGTACGCGGTCGTTCACCTTCACGTCGACGCCAAGCGAAGCCCTCAAGCGCCCCTCGGCCACGTTCTCGGCGAACGGCACGTTGCGCGGTGAATCGAAGCGCGTGTCGACGCCCAGGTCGGCCCGCACCGAGCCGAAGAGCCGCACGGTCGGAGCCGCAGGCGCGACCTCGAAGGACTCCAGCACGGGCGCAGACATTCCCGCGTCGGCAGGTGTCTCGACGAACGCCTCGATCGGCTCGAACCCTTCGATGGTCATCGCCGGCGCGTCGAGGGCACCGGCGTCGACCTGCGAGAGAAGTACGACGAGGAGTGTCGCCGCGGCAGCCACCATCGGCCGCATAGCCCAGCCGCGCCGGTTCTGCTCTCATATGCCTCGCGTGCAGCCCCTCGAGCCAGTCGTCTTCGCCACCGCCTTCGAAGCGCTCGCGCGCGCCTTTCGCCTCGACGAAGCCTCGATCAAGCGCCTTCAGGAGGCCGGGGTGCACTTCGGCAGGCTGCAGGTCGCCTACCCGCTCTCGACCTTCCTCACGTCGCTCGACGTGGTCGCCGGCACGCTCGGGGAGAAGGGCACGCCGGCCACACGCTACCGGCTGCTCGGTCGCGCCTACGTGAAGGGCTGGGTTCACACCAACATCGGCATGGCGTCCGTCACGGTGGGAAAGCTGCTCGGGCCCAAGCGCATGCTGCTGCGCATGCAGCAGACCTTCCGCACCTCGGCGAACTACGTGGTGACGAAAGCCGAAGAGCGCCCGCCACGTGGCATCGAGCTGCTCGTCAAAGCGGGCGACGAGTTCGTTCCTGCGCTGCCGAAGGACTGTGGCAGGCTCATCGACTACCGGCACGGCCTGCTCGAAGGCGTCGTCGAGCAATTCGGCGTCAACGACTCGGTCGACGTCGTCGAGCGGGACGACGCGAGGGCCCTGGCGCGGTACCTCGTGAAGTGGTGAACGATTGTGAGAGAGTGCCCTCGTGGCTGAAGCTCCCGACCAGGAAACATTCATCAGCGGCAAACACCGCATCATCGGTGGCCGGTACATTCTCGAGAAACAGCTCGGCGCCGGAGGAATGGGCACGGTCTTCAAGGCCAGCCAGATGGGCGTCGGCAACGTCGTCGCCATCAAGTTCCTGAACGAGGCGCTCTCGGCAGACGCTGGACTCGTGAAGCGCTTCGAGCAGGAGGCGAAGGTCTCGCTCGAGGTCACCCACCCGGGCGCCGCGCAGCTGCTCGACACGGGTCGAGACCCGAAGACGGGGCAGCTCTACATCGTCTTCGAGTTCGTCGAAGGCGAAGACCTGCGCGCCCGGCTCTCGAACGAAGGCGCGCTGCCCTTCGACGAGGCCCGCGACATCGCGCTGCGGGTTGGAGAAGTGCTCGCGGCGGCCCACGCGCGCGGCATCGTGCACCGCGACATCAAGCCCGAGAACATTCGGCTGCGGCGCGATCTCGGCGGCACGCACGTGAAGGTGCTCGACTTCGGCATCGCGAAGTTCAGGCCCGAGGGGAACGCGCGGCTCACCGCTGACGGAGCGATCGCCGGAACGCCCGGCTACATGGCGCCCGAGCAGGTGCGCGCTGAAGCGCTCGATGGCCGCGCCGACATCTACGCTCTTGGGCTCGTCACCTTCGAGATGATGACGGGGCTGTCTCCGTACACCTCGACGTCGGCCCCCGCGTTGCTGGTCGATCAGATGACGACGCCGATGCCGTCGTTGTCTGCGCGCGCTCCAGGCCGCGACTTCCCCGAGCTCGACGAGGTGTTGAAGAAGGCGTGCTCGAAGGATCCCGCGCAGCGCTACCAGTCGGCGAAGGAGTTCGTGCAGGCGATGAAGGCGCTGCCCACGCCTCCGTGGAGCTCACGCGCGCGCCCCGCCGTCGTCGCTGCCAATCGCGCCACGCCCGCGTTCCAGCCCGCCGCGCCGCCCGTGGCGACGCAGGTTCAGCCGCCCTCGAAGCTTCCCCTGGTGTTCGGTGTGCTGGCGCTCCTCGGGGTGCTTGGTGGTGGCCTCGGCTTCGGGCTGTGGAAGCTGTCGAAGGCGGGTCCGACGACCCTGCTCGCCGCGGCCGCGACCGACTGCCCGGGCAGTGAGATCTACAAGCCAGAGATCCGGCAGCAGTCGACGAAGGAGCTCGAGGCGAAAGTCGTGGCGACGCGCATCATGCCGCCCAGCCTCGCGCAGCGGCAGCTGTCGACCTTGCAGGCGAGCGCGCAGAACTACGACCCGTCGAAGCGCGACTGCATGTACCGCATGATGCTGATGGGCACGGTCGCCGCCGAAGAAACGACGCTCGCGAGCACGCCCGAGCTGTGGGGGCATCGTCGCGAGGTGAAGGATCTCGAGATGCTGTTGCTCGAGATGCCGCTCAAGCACCGGTGGACGGTGGCGCAGCGCAAAGACGTCATCGCGCAGATCGACTCCATCTTCGTGGCGAACCTGAAGAAGGACGCGCCCGGCGACGAGGAGCACTGGCGCCGTCAGTACCTGGGCCTCGAGCTCACCTGTGAAGCGACCGACGAGACGCTGGCCGAGCTGAAGACGAAGCGGCCGACGTCGTGCCTCGACCTCACGCCGCGCTGAACGTCAGCCGCGCTCGAGCGCCTGCTCGGTGAAGGCGTCGTCGCCCAGTGACGAGTCCTCGAGCTTGAGCACCGACATCTGGGTCTTCGACTTCGTCTGCAGGTTCTCCATCAACGCCTCGGCGGCGATGACGCGCTCCTTGAACGCCTTGAGCTTGAGCGTGCTGTAGCGCTTGAAGGGCTTGCCCTCTTTGTCGGCGTACTCGACGCGCATGGGCACGTAGGTCTGCTTGTCGACGAAGAGCTTCACCTCGCCGTAGCCCGAGGTGGCGTCACCCTTCCCCTGCAGCACGTAGCAGTCGCGGCCCTCGACCTTCTCGTCGGCCAGCTTCTTCACGTCGTCGCTCGAGCCGTTCGAGGCGATGTCGGCGTACGCGAAGTCGGTGTCCATGAACGACTTGGCGCGATCGCTCTTCGCGACCTTCCGCACCCGCTTGAGCTTCGGCAGGTACAGCGACACCTCGTCGCCTTCGCTCTTGTCGCCTTCGACGGTGAGCACCGCGACGCCAGCGACTCCGGCCGGAGCGGAGAACCGGGCGAGCGCGTGGCTCTTGCCGTTGATGGTGCGGCTCGAGCTCGTCAGCTGCTGCTCCTTCACCTTGCCCTCGCCGGTGGTGGTGACGAGCTTCAGCTCTGCCGTCAGCCCCACGAGGTTGAGCGCCCCTTTCTCACGCGACTTCTTCGAGATGTCGGCAGCCGATTCATCGGCCAGGGCGGCAAAGGAGCTGAGGAGCGCGGCAGAAGCGAGAAGGAGTCGCATGGGCGGGTGTCTAGCAGAGGGTGGCGCAGCTTTCCGACTCGCGCCGTCGGCCCGCATTCACTCGCCGAAGTACTCGGGCAGGGTCTCTTTCAACCGGCGCTCGGCGTCTTCGAGGCGTTTGTTGGTGGGCTCGAGGCCCCGGGCAGCCTGCAGCTTCAGCAACGCCCGTCGCGGATGCCCGAGGGCGAGCTCGCAGCGCGCTTCGGCCTCGAGGGCGTCGATGTCATCGGGAGCGTAGGTGACCGCGTCCTGAGCTGCCGCGCAGGAGCGCTCCACTTCTCCCGCCGACAACCACGCCCGGGAGAGCAGCACGCGCGCGATGCCGTTCGACGGGTCGGTCTTCACGGCGACTGCCAGCGCCTCGGCCGCGGGAACCGAGTCGCCCTGCTCGAGCAACGCCTGCCCCAGCCGCGTGAGCACCGGCCCCGAGTTGGGGAACAACAACGCCTCGGCGCGCGCCAGTCGCAACACCTGCCCCTCTTCGAACCGAACGCCCGCGAGCATCTGCTCCACCACGTGCGCGTAGCGGGGGAACTCGGCCGACCACTGGAAGACGAGCTGATACACCACGCGCCCTCGAGGAACGAAGTAGGCCGCCAGCCGCGTCGCGCCCGACGTCTCGTCCACCATCGCGCGAATGCGCACGCCGTCGCGGTCACCGATTCGCACGGGCTCGGCAGACTCGGCCCGCACGCGAATCACTTCGACCCCGAGGGCGCGTGCCGTGAGCCGCTCTTCGGCGAACCGGTGCGCGGCGGCCATGGCATCGGCGCCCTCCGTCATCTGCACCGCCTCGGCGGCGAAGCTCGCTCGCCCGAGCCCCGGAAGCCCGTTGTACCAGGCCACTCTTCCCAGCGGCGTCGCCCCACGACCCCAGGTCGACGGCACCTGAATCGAGAAGCCGTAGACGTCGTCGCGCTCGATGCGCGTGGGCGGAAGGAACTCCGCGAAGACGAGGTGGCCGAGGAAGACGATCAACAGAATGCCGATCGACGGAAGCGCGCGCAGGGCCGGCTCCCACCACCAGCGTCGCCCTTCGGCGAGCAGGCGCGGCCGCATGAACGAGCCCGTGATCAACCCCGCCACCAGCCCGCCACCGTGCGCCCAGTTGTCGACGCCCTGCGAGGTGATGCCGATGAGCAACAGCCCCAGCGCCGTGGGAATCGCCGCGTCGCCCATCACGCTGCGGTGAAACGCCGACAACGAGCTGCGGTACTTGAGGCCGAAGGCGACGACGCCGCCCAGACAGCCGAACACCATGCCCGACGCGCCGATGGTCACCGCCTCATTGAGGAAGAGTGACGCCGTCATCGTGGCCAGCCCCGCGAAGACGAGCAGCCAGAGGTAGTCGAGCGTACGGTAGGTGTTCTCCATCATGCCGCCCACGTTGAAGAGGACGAACATGTTGAGGCCCAGGTGCAGGCCGTCGCGGTGCAGCAGGTTGGCGGTGAACAGCCGCCACACCTCGCCGAGGTCGAAAACGAGCGGCCCGACCTTGCCGCCGTAGCGCACCATGTCATCGAGCTCGAGCACCCCGCCCTGGGCCGTCGCGAGGAACGCGGCGAGGTTCACGAGGATCACGGCCGAGGTGAAGAACGGAAATCGGCCCAGTGAGAAGGCGCGCGAAAAGTACGCCCGTCGTCCGTTCTGCAGGCGCTGCCACAGCTCGAGCTCACACGCCGGAACGAAGCGTTCTCCCGTGACGGCAGGCATGCACACGAGGCTCTGCGGAGACACTTCGCCCTTCGTGATGCGCGCCTCGAACTCGCTCAGGTCGAGCGCTTCGTCGCCAACTTCCGTGCGGAGGGTGACTGGGGCAGCCATGCAGCAGACCAGCAGCATCGTACCAAGGACCACACGTCGCCATTCCGCCAGCAGTGAATGGGTCGTTCACAACATTCAGTCGGAATCGACGCGTGTGTTGATGCGCGGAACCGTACAGTGGTGCTAGAAACCCTTTCGCGTGCTGAAGCTGATCATCGAAGACGACGAGGGCCGGAAGACCGTCGTTCCTTTCGTGCGGGACGAGATCACGATCGGTCGTCAGGAGGGAAACACCATCCGCCTGACTGAACGAAACGTGTCTCGCCGGCACGCTCGCCTGTTGCGGCAGCAGGCTCACGTCCTCATCGAGGACCTGGGGAGCTACAACGGCATCAAGGTCAATGGAGACCGAATCACCGGTCAGGTCACCGTCCAGGACGGAGACCTCATTCAGATCGGTGACTACGATCTGGCCATTCAGCGCGAAGAAGAAGCCCGCGCTGCGTCGGCGACGGTGCCGCTCGAGTCCGCAAGGGCTTCCGCAGCGCCAACGGTGAGACTGCCTGATCCAGGCGCGACGATGCCGGCCTTGCCGGTCGTCAGCGTGCCCGAGGCGGCCGAAGAAGACATTCAAGAGGCCCCGCCCATCGGCGACGAGCCTCCCAAGCATCAATCGACCGCGGTCATTCGCATCGATCAGATCGCCGGGTCGCGCCCTCAGCGCACCGTCGCCAACATCGAAGCGAACGACGCGCCGCGGCTGGTGGTGCTCAACACCGACTTCGCGGGCCGCGAGTTCCCCATCACGCGCACCGAGATGCGCATCGGCCGCACCGACGACAACGACATCGCGATCGATCACCGCTCGCTCTCGCGCACCCACTGCAAGGTGGTGCGTGAAGACTCGGGTGAGTGGAAGGTCATCGACATGCAGTCGGCCAATGGCCTCATGGTCAACGGCGAGTCGTACGCCCAGGTCACGCTGCGCATCGGTGACGTGCTCGAGCTGGGTCACGTGAAGATGAAGTTCGTGGCTGCGGGTGAAGCCGTCACCCTGACGCCGGGAGCCGCCTCGTCTGCTGTCACGTCCGAGACCAGCCAGGGCTCGTCGAAGGGCCCGCTCATCGCCGTCGCCATCGCCCTGATCGTCGTGATCGTGGGCGGCGGTGGCTACGCCATCTTCAAGGGCTCGGGCGATCCCAAGCCGAAGCCGAACATTCCGGTCGCCAACAACCCCGTCGCCAACAACCCGCCGGCCAACGGCACGGAGCCCGAGAATCCCGCCGTCGACCCGCCGGTGAAGAACCCGGCGAACCCGCCCGTGAAGGTGGAAGACCCCACGGCGAAGAACGACAAGATCATCGCCGACGCCGAAGCGGCCATCGAAGAGCTCGACTTCACCACCGCCGAGGCGTGGCTGCGCCAGTGCAAGGTTGGTGAGTCGACCTGCCCGAAGGCCGAGAAGCTGCTCACCCAGCTCGCGAACGAGAAGCCCCTGGTGAAGGTGCTCGACGAGGCGAAGAAGGCGCTCGACAAGGGAGACGTCGACAAGGCGGGCACGCTGCTCCAGTCGGCGAGCGGAACGAAGTTGCTGCAGACGCGCTACCGCGAGCTCGATCAACAGCGGCAGGCCGCGGTTCAGGCGATCATCGCCGCGAAGGCGAACCAGCCTCCGATCGTGAAGCCGGTGGTCGTCGATCCGCCTCCCGTCGCCGCCAATGACGCGAAGAAGGCCCAGCTGGCCAAGCTGCTCGAAGAGGGCAAGGCCGCCAAGAAAGAGAAGCGCTACGCGTCAGCCATTCAGCTGCTCAAGAAGTGCATCGAGCTCGAGAAGACGAACTACGAGTGCACCGTCGCCCTGGCGTCGACCCACGCGCAGAAGGGCACCGAAGAGAACAGCAACGTCGACAACGAGCGTGCTCGGGCGCTGTACCAGCAGTTCCTCAACATCTGCCCGAAGGACGACAAGCGCATTCCGCGCGTGCGGGAAATCCTGAACACTCAGTGAGGCATCCAGCGTGCGCGGCTCGCCACAGATCAAGATTCTCGTCGTCGACGACGAGTCAGACAACGCCCAGATGTTCGACACGCTCCTCACCCGCGAGGGGTACGGCGTCACCACGCTCGCCGACCCGACGAAGGTGCTGGGCATGCTCAAGGAGCACGACTTTCACCTCGTGATCCTCGACGTGATGATGCCGAAGATGAGCGGCACCGAGGTGCTCGAGAAGATTCGCACCTTCGATGACGACATCGCGGTGATCATCGCGACGGGCTTCCCCACGGTGGAGTCAGCGGTCGCCAGCCTGAAGAACGCGGCCAGCGACTACGTGCGCAAGCCCGTCGAGCCGACCGTCTTCATCGAGACCGTCAAGCGGGTGCTCGACAAGAAGGGCATCACGCGCGACCCCGAGGCCGAGCTGCACCGCGGCATCGGGCGGTTCATTCGTGAAGGCCGTACGCGCCAGAACCTCACGCTCAAGCAGCTCGCGCGTCGCACGGGCCTCTCGGTGTCGTTGCTGTCGCAGATCGAGCGCGCCGAGTCGTCGGCGTCGATCGCGTCGCTGTACCGCATCGCCACGGCGCTCCGGGTGCGCATGGCCGAGCTCTTCGCCGACGTCTGATTGACGGGTTGGTGACGAAGCCGCCGCGGGCGGTCTGGCGGTCGCTCCTCAGGCTCGCTTTCAGCTTCGTCTCACGAGTTTCCCAGTTCGACTTCGCCTTCGCGAGCCAACGTCGCCGCGGACGGCCTGGCGGTCATGAAGGCCGCCGCTCCTCAGGCTCGCTTTCAGCTTCGTCTCACTCGCCTCGGAAGTTCGGAGCCCGCTTCTCGAGAATGGCCATGCGGCCCTCGGCAGCGTCTGCGCTATTGAACGAGCGTCGACGCAGCGCCTGGTACTCGGTGCGGGCCTCGGTCGATCCTCCGCCATGAGACAGCAGCTCGAGCCCCCGCTTCAGTCCTGACACGGCGAGTGGCGCATTGGCCGCAAGCTCGGCGCAGAGCTGCTGGGACG
The DNA here is from genome assembly GCA_943370055.1 of Archangium gephyra. Lineage (GTDB taxonomy): Bacteria > Myxococcota > Myxococcia > Myxococcales > Myxococcaceae > Xiheimicrobium > Xiheimicrobium gephyra_A. The sequence continues at coordinate 304,285 of CALRPN020000001.1, read as the reverse complement.
CGGCGACTGGAGCGGCCGCGACCTCATCGAGCAACCCCCGACGCAGCGCCTCGTCAGCGCCGATGCGACGGCCGGTGAGGAACAGGTAGCGCGCCGTGGCATCACCGACGCGGGAGCGAAACCGGTCGAGCCCCTTGAGCGAGTACACGACGCCCAGGCGTGCGGGCGGCATCGACAGCACCGCGCGCGAACCACCGACGCGAAAGTCACAGGCCATGGCCAGCTCGCAGGCGGCTCCGAAGGCCGGGCCATCGATCGCGGACACGCTCGGCGCCGGGTGCGCCATCAACCGATCGAGCACGTCACTCAGATGCTCGTCGGGAAGGCGCGCCCCCTCGGCGTACGTGGAGAGATCGTTCAGATCCCACCCCGCGCTGAAGATGCCGTCACCCTCGCCTGTCACGAGGAACGCACGCACGTCATCGGAGCGCGACAACACGGCGTCGAGCGCGTCGAGCAGCGAACCATCGATGGCATTCTTCCGGCCGGGGTTCGAGAGCGTGAGCACCCGAACGCCACCTGGCCTGTCGTCGACCCGCAGCGACGCGGGCATCAGCCGAGAACGACGAGCACGTCACCTTCGTTGACGGCCTGCGTTTCCTTGCAGCGAATCTCCTTCACGACGCCGCCGTCAGTGGCCTCGACGGGCATCTCCATCTTCATCGACTCGAGGATCACGAGCGTGTCGCCCGCGCTCACGGTCTGCCCCACCTTGCACTCGATCTTCCACACCGTACCGGTGATGTGTGCGGTCACGTCAGCCATCGTCGTCGCTCCAGGGAAAGAGAAGGTCAGGGTTTCGCGTGGTGCTCGAGGAACTTCGTGTCGATGCGGCCGGCGACGAAGGCCTCTGACTCGAGGATGCGCAGGTGCAGCGGCACGTTGTGCTTGATGCCCTCGATCTTGAAGCTGGCGAGCGCGTCTTTCGCGCGGGCGATGGCCTGCGCACGCGAGTCGCCCGAGATGATCAGCTTGGCGATCATCGGGTCGTAGTTCGGCGTGACCGTGTTGCCCTCGGCGTAGCCCGCGTCGAGGCGAACGCCCGTGCCGGTCGGAGCCTGGAACACCTTGAGCGGGCCGGGCGACGGGAAGAACTTCACCGGGTCTTCGGCGTAGATGCGGAACTCGAGCGCGTGGCCTTTGCGCGTGATGTCTTCCTGCTTCAGCGTGAGCGCTTCACCGGCCGCGATGCGGAACTGCCAGCCGATGAGATCGACGCCGGTGGTGAGCTCGGTGACCGGGTGCTCGACCTGCAGGCGCGCGTTCATCTCGATGAAGTAGACCTGCCCGTCCGAGTACAGGAACTCGACGGTGCCGGCGTTCGCGTAGCCGAAGGCCTTCGCCGCCTTGAGGCCGGCTTCGTAGAGCTGCGCACGAACCGCCGTGTTCTGACCGTCGAGGAACAGCGGGCTACCGGCTTCTTCGACGACCTTCTGGTGCCGGCGCTGAATCGAGCACTCGCGATCGAGGATGTGGAGTGTGTGACCCTTGAGATCTCCGAGGATCTGCACCTCGAGGTGACGCGGCGCGGGGAAGTACTTCTCGAGGTAGACGGTGTCGCGGCTGAAGGCGGCGCGCGCGCGATCGACGCAGGCGCGGAAGACCTTCTCGAGCTCGGCAGGAGTGTTCGCCACCGCCATGCCAATGCCACCACCACCACCGGCCGCCTTGCAGAGCACGGGGTAGCCGATGCGCTCGGCCTCGGAGAGCGCGGTCGCCACGTCGGCGACGGTGTCTTTCGTGCCGGGAACGATGGGAACGCCAGCGGCCGCGACCAGCCTACGGGCCTCGCTCTTGTCCTTCATGCGCAGCATCGCCTCGGGTGGCGGGCCGACGAAGACGATGCCGCTGTCGGCCATGGTCTTCGCGAACTCGGCGTTCTCGGAGATGAAGCCGTAGCCCGGGTGAATCGCCTCGGCCTTCGTCTTCTTCGCGGCGTCGAGCAGCGCCGCGACGTTCAGGTAGCTGTCCTTCGCGGGCGCGGGGCCCAGGCGCACTGCCTCGTCAGCCTCTTTCACGAAGGGCAGCTCGGCGTCGGCGTCGGAGTAGACGGCGACGGTCTGCATGCCCATGCCGCGCGCGACGGTGATGATGCGGCGGGCGATCTCTCCACGGTTGGCGACGAGGATCTTCTTGAACATGGGTCTCCCGAGCGGGGCACCGTAATACGCGCTCCACGGCGCACCCGCGAATACCTTTTTCCCCTGCCAAACCTTCGACCGAAAGTGGAAAGCGCGGCGAAGCACGAGGTATGAGCGCGCGCGATGCCTCGCCGTGCCCCCAGACAAGCGCAGATCTTCTCGCTCGCCGAAGCGCGACTGGCGCGGCGGCTGTCGACCTATCGAGAGCGGCTCGACAGGGTCATCCGCTCCAACAAGCGGGCGATCGGCAAGCTGTACACGACGGGCTCACTGTTCACGAAGGTCGGCGCGCGGGCCGGGCGCGATCTGCTCACCGCGCACGAGCACCTGCTGCGCGTGGTGACGCTGCTCGATCGGCTCGGTGACGAGGGTGACGTACCGGCGCCGAAATCGATGAAGGAGGTCGAGGCGATCTTCACCGAGCTCGACACCCTGCTCGACCGCACCGGAGAGCTGACGGCGCAGACCTCGGAGCTGCTCGGCGATCTGAAGCCCGAGAGCTGAGCGCCAGACTCGACGCGCTCGCGACACCTCGTCGAACTCGAATCGCAAGCGGTGAGCTGCTGCCATCCGGTTGGTGACGTCCCCACGTTCGCCGGCATCGACTCACCGCGCGCCACGGTCAGCTGATCACCAGCGATAGCCGGCGTTGAACCCGACGACCTGCGCGCTGCCCGAGTAGGTGCCCGAGAAGCCCGGAGCCGTGCTCGCCTGCGGCACGAGCAGCACGAGCTGATAGCCCGCGTCGAGGTTGAGGCCGAACTCGAACCGGTAGCCGACGCCGAGACAGAACCGCACGCGCTGCGCATCGGGAAGATCGGGCGTGAGCGTGTCGGTCGGCGTCGCGGTCTGGTCGTAGACGGCGCCGAAGCGGGCCTGAATGTGCTTCGTCACGTCGTACTCACCGCCGAGGTGCACCGACATGGTGTCGTGCCAGCGCTTGGGCAGCGGGTTGTCGAGCTCGTTGTTCGTGAAGTCGATGAAGAGCTGACGAAACGAGCTCCACATGACGACGTTCAGATCGAGGCCGAGCCGGAGGCGTGGCGTCGCCAGGAACCCGATTCCCACGGTGGCGACGTCGGGCATCGTGACGCTCGCGGTGATGGCCTGGTCGGCGAGGCGAGACTGGAACTCTGGCGGAATGGTGCCGAAGTGCGCGCGCCCCTGGAACGTGAGCGGCACGTTCGAGCGCCAGGTGAAGCCGTACGTGAGGCGATCTTCGATGAGCGTTCCCTGCACGCCCGCGTTCCAGCCCAGGCCCCACGCGTCACCCGCGAGCGAGACCTTTCCCTCGGAGTCGATGAACGGCAGCCCGCGCTCGATGGCGACGGTGCCACGAACGATCTGCACGCCCGCGCCGATCTTGAACTTCGGGTGAATGCGGTACGCGATGGTCGGGTTGAACGCGAACGTCTGCACGTTCGACGACAGCGCGCGCCCACGGCCTTCCCAGGTGTCGGGCCATGTCGCTCCGGCGCCGAAGGGGTTGAAGACGCCGAGGCCCACCGAGAGGTCGTCGGTGATGCCGAACGATGCGTTGAAGTTGATCGGTGTCGACACCCTCGTGAGCGTCTGCGTGCTCTGGCCGCTCGCGTCCGAGGTGAAGACGATGGAGGGAATCACGAGTGACAGACCGGCCTGCACGTCGAGCCCTCGCCGGCCCGCGAGCCCTGCCGGGTTGTAGACGATGGAGGACGCGTCGTCGGTGAGCGCGGTGACGGCGATGCCCATGCCAGCCGCACGCGCGTGATGGGTCTCGAGGCGAAAGCCACTCGCAGCCGCGGTCGAGGCGAACAACACGACGAGAAGTGCGCGGGTCTTCATGGCGTCACCGGAACGTTCGCGGGAGCAGCGCCCGTCGAGAGGAACTGCGCGATCTGGGCCTGAACGACGGCGGTGGCGCAGGTGGAGGTATTGAACGCTCCGTTCGTGGAATCACACTCGGGGTTGATGGTGGCAGAGCCGGGTGGCCCACCGGGGTTCAGGAAGAAGCTGTGTCGTTGGCTGACGGGCCAGGTCGAGGGGAAACGGCCAGCTGCAGCCGTGCCCGCATGCGGCGTGAACTCGAACCACGAGAGCCGCGACGCGTTCGTCGACCGCAGTCCACTGCGCAGCAACTTCGTGGTGCCACTGTTCGGCAACACCACATCGCCTTCGATGAAGGGCACGAAGACGCGGCGATTGGCGTTCGACGAATCGAGGGCGGCACGCACGAGGTTCTGGGGATCAGCCGGATCGAGGATCGTTCGCGCGAAGACGATGAACGAATCGAAGCCAGCCGTGCCGGGCGTGACGCCGGTCGCCGCGAGCCCTGCGAGGAAGCCAGCACGTTGCGTGGCGAAGCCTGGCGCCGTCAGCAGCACCTCGGTCTGATCGGAGCCCGCGACATTCAGCACCACTCGTGAAGGCGCGCCGTTCGCGGCCGCGAACACCGAGCCGTTGAAGCTGCCGAGGCTCTGCCCCGCGTACTGAAGCTGCGTCACGTCGAGCACGCGCGGCGCGAGGCGGGCCTGAAGCGAACCGGCTCCCGTCGCCGAGAGCACCCGAACCACCTGCGCAAAGTCGGCAGCCCCTGCGTGACGGAAGTTGTCTCGCGTCGCGAAGAGATTGGTGAGGTTCAAGAACTGGTTGCCGCTGATGGTGACGTTGCCGGTGGCGTCGACGGCGAACTGGCCACCTTCACAGGCTCCACTCGAGAGGCAGCGCCCCTGCCCTGCGACGAAGCAGACCTCGTGTCCGTTCGTCATCGGGTCGCATGGCGCTGCGGTCGCGGGAGAACGAATCACGCAGCGGCCCGTCGTCGTGCTGCAGGTCTGAGCGACGGCGTCGGTGCAGGCCGAGTCTGGCGAAGCGAGTCCACGACAATCGGAGCGATCGCCATGGAACGGCGTGTCGACTGCGATGGTGGCGAGGCCGGCCGTCGCGAGCGCGTTGGCAGCGAGCAGCGAGTCGGCGCGGCTGCGCGTGAGCCCGTGACCGAAGATGACGACCGGGTATCCACTCATCGGCGCAGCAGCCGCCGGAACCGTCAGCGTGAAGCGCGCAGGCCGAGCCTCGAAGGCGGTGTTGAACGTTCCGCCCGGGCCGGTGAGCGCGAAGGGCAACACGAGCTCGCCTTCGAAGATGGCGCCGATGGCGGCGTTCGGAACTCCCGCGGTGGTGAGGGTCGCGCGCGTCGCGGTGGTGACGTCGGCCATCCAGGTGATGGCGGTGGGCAGCGTCGAGGCGTTGACGAGGCCGGTGATGCCGCGAATCGGAGCCGTGATGCTCTGGGTGGTGAAACAGAACGCGAGCGCCTGGGTGCTGCGCGGTGTGCCGGCTGCTTCGAGACGATCGAGACAGTCCTTGAAACGGCGGCGAATCGGCTCGAGCTGTTGCGCCTGCGCGTTCGCGACGACGGGAATCGTGCTGGCTCCCGTGCCGTCGACCAACGGGTTGCGCAGGCGAACGAGCGCGAACGTCGGAGCCGCCATCACCGCCCTGCCCTGCGTGTCCTTCACCGAAGTCGTGACGTACGCGGCGTAACGCGAGCTCTCGTCGAGCGGTGTTTGCGGCACCCATTGCAGCTGCTGCGGCTGATCCATCACACCCGCGTCGTTGGGCGACGAGGTGCAGTTGAGACAGGCGACGAGGCTCGAGACGCGCACACCTCCGTCGATGGTGAGCTTCACCAGCCCCACACCCGCGAGCGAACCCGCGTCGATCGTTCCCTGATCGAGGGCAGCCAGCGTCACCGAGTTCTCACTCACGATTGGCGCAGTCGTCGAGAAGCCGTCGAGCGTGTTGAGCCCGCCAACCAGCTGAGCCTGCGTGGGCGACGCTCCTGGCGGAGTCGGCAGCGACAACCGAACACCCGGCACCGCATCGTCACCGGGCGCGCCACCATCGGGCAGCACCACGACGAAGCCGCTCTGCACACCGCCATCGGGCAACGTGTTGCCGCGCAGCAGCTGGTTGTTGGGGAACGGGACCACGCCCTGCGCGAGATCGAACGTGAGCTCGGGCTGATTCACCGTGCGAAACACCCACAGGCCCGCCACGTCATCGCGTGGAATGCCGGTGCCCTCGAGGGAATCGAAGACCGGCTCGAGCGCGCGTCGCACCGGCTCGAGGCCGATCGCCTGCGCGTCGCTCAGCAGCGTCACCGAACGGCAAGAAGGTCCAACCGTCGTGCACTGCGCGTCGACGAGCGTGTTCGACAGCTTCACGAACGAGAACGCCTGCGACGCGACGAGCGGCTTGCCGCTGCGTGAACGAATTCCTGCCGGCCCACCGAGCACCGTCACGGCGATCGTGCGGCCCTTGCCCCAGCTGCCGCTCGGCGGCGTGACCGAGAGACGACCCGTCGTCGAATCGAACGTGATGGTCGGCGAACCGACGAGCGCGGGGCCAGAGACCACCTGGACGCGCACGGTGTTGCTGTCGATGGACGAAGGATCGACGTCGCCGTTCAGCTCAGCCATCGAGGTGGACGCGACCGGAAACCCGTTCAGCGTGTTGAGGTAGTCGCTGATGAACTCGGCGTACGCCGGTGACGCCCCAGGCGGAATCGGAGCGTTCACCAGGCCCGTCGCCGGGTTCAGCGCGAGATCGGTCGGCGTCGGCAGGCGAGCCGGAACCGCAGCGGGGTCGAAGACGAGCTCGGGTTGATCGGTCGTCGAGAAGATCCACGCTCCCGCGACGTCACGACGCGGCACGCCCTGCGCCTCGAGCGAATCGAGCAGCGGTTTGTACGTGCGGCGCAGACTCTCGAGCGCGATGGCCTGCGAGGTGCTGATCGGAGCAGCCTTCACGAACGAGTTGCACGCAGGGCCGAGCACTTCACAGTCGACGAGCGGCGCTGCGCTGCGAACGAGCGCCCACACCTGACTCGCGACCAGCCGTTTTCCGCCGAGACCCTTCACGCCTGACGCTCCGCCGAGCACCGCGACCGAGATCGTCTTCGCCGTACCCCACGAACCAGACGCAGGCGTGATGACGAGCCGCTTCAACCGCGCGTTCCACGAGACCGTCGGAGGCCCGACGAGCGCTCCGCCCTGCTGCACGGCCACGCGCACCGTGCGCTCGTTCAGCGTCGTCGGGTCGAGTTCCTGCTGCGAGATCTCCGCGCCGGCCGCCGTCGTCGGAGGAAATCCGTTCAGCGTGTTGAGCCACGTGCGCGTCCACTCCTGCGCGGCCGCAGACGCGTTCGAATCGATCGGCGACGCGACGAGCCCCTGCTTGATGGCCAGGTTGTTCGGTGACGGAACCTTCGACGCGGTGGGGTCGAAGACGAACGACGCCGAGTCGTCGATGCGGAACGTCCACAGCAACGCGAGATCAGCCCGCTGCACGCCAGCCGCGACGAACACGTCGATCGCAGGTTTGTACTTTCGCCGCAGCGTCTCGAGCCGCTTCGCCGTCGCGAGCTGATCCGCCACACGCCGGCCCTGATCTTCCGTGATCGTCGACGGAATGATCTCGGTCGTCAGCCGGCACGAGGTCGACGCGAGATCATCGCTCGGGCAGTCGATGAGCTCGCCCGCGTTGCGAATGAACGACCACGTCGCACTGCCGACACACGTGAGGCCGGTCTTGCTGCGAACGCCATTGAGTCCTCCGACGATCGCGATCGCGTACCGATGGCCCGAAAGCCACCCGCCGGTCGGCGGAGCGATCGCCAATTGCCCCGGCGCCACCGTGCTCATCGAGTCGGTGTACGTGCGCGTGACGTCGACCGTCACGTTCGAGGCGTCGAGATCGATCACCCGCACGGTCGATGCCGTCACCGTCGAAGGATCGAGCGCGTGTGAGAAAGTGACCGAGGCTCCGGCGGCGGCCGGGAAACCGTTGAGCGTGTTGAGCCAGTCGTAGAACCACTTGTCCGCAGCGCTCGCCTCGGCTGGGACAGGAACGGTGAGCAGCCCCGTCGTCGTGTTGGTGACGAGATCGTTCGGCGTCGGCACCACCGGCGGAGCCGCCGAGGGATCGAACCGCGCGATGACGAACTCACCCGGTGGCGTGTTGGGAATCTCGGGAGCGCAGGCGACGACGAGCACCACGAGCGCGGCGTACCGATTCTTCACGGTGAACCCCCTGAGCAGATGGGCAGACGGTGTAGCCACGTCGTCATTGGCCCATCGCCGAAAAGTGATTACGTGACGCGTCATGAAGGTCATCACGGTCTACGCGCGCATCTACGGGCAGGCGTTCACCAATGCGCTCGCGGCGATCTTCAAGAACGCGTGGACGTTGCTGTTGCCGATGGGTCTCGCCGTCGCGTGGATGTTCCTCGGCACGCTCGTCGGCAACGCGATGGATCCCTGGTCGGGCGGCATGGTGATTGGTCTCGCCCGCAGCGCCGCGCTCAGCATCTACTGCTTCTTCCTCGGCGGCCTCGTCGCGCAGCAGAAGGTCGGCCTCGATCAACTCAAGACGAGCATCGGCACGTACTTCTGGTCGTGGCTGAACATCTTCTTCGTGCTGTGGATCGCGAGCCTGCTCCTGACGCCGGTCTTCGCCGCGAACCCGAACCTGGTGATGCCCGTGACGCTCGTGCTGCTCATCGCGCTGAACACGGTGCCCGAGACCATCTACGTGAAGGGCACACGCGGCGGCATCGACACCATCACGCGCAGCTTCGCGTTCATGCAGGAGAACTGGGTCGAGTGGTTCATTCCGAACGGGCTCGTGCTGGGGCTCGTCGTGCTCGGCATGCTCTTCGGCACCGCAGTGTCGTCACTGCTCGGCACGCTCGGAGCCATTGGCAGCGGCCTGCTGCTCGGCATCTTCCTGCACGTCTACGCCGTGTTCCGCGGCTTCCTCTTCGAAGCGCTCGACGGGTCGACCCATCGCCAGCGCATGTTCCGCTTCCGCAACGACTGATGAAGCGCCCGTCTTCGCTCTCGGTCTTCGCTGGCGTCGTGATCATCGCGGTGATGCCGGTGCTGCTGCTGCGCTCGATGTTCTCCGACTTCGGCTCGGGCGCGGCGACCGTCTGGCTCAACCCGAAATACCTCGCAGCAGGCTTCGGCTTCGCAGGCCTCGCGATCTCACTCGCCGTCGCGGCGATCGTGCATCTGGTGCGAAGACTCCCGTGGGATCAGGGCAGCGGCCTGCTCGCGTTCGTGATCATCGCAGGCGGCCTCGGAGGTTGGGCAGCATCTCGTCCACTCGTCTCGTGGTGGGCGCATCGGCACGGCTACGAGCGTTGCGAAACACGGGACCGTTTTCAGGCGGGCAACATCAAGCGCAACGACGTGACGATGCACGCGTGGTCGCTCGCGCAGACGTGCGACTGACTGCCCTCGTGTGCTTTCGTCCGCATCGTGAATCGCCTTGGCGGCTTTCTGGCCATCTCCGCGCTGACCGTGTTGACGAGCGCGTCGGCAAACATCTTCAGGAGCCAACTCGGCCGGTTTGGTTCCGGCGAGAACGTTGTGTGGCTCTCACACGGGAGCATCGCGCTCGCGTTTCTCGGCGCGGCAACCGCGATAGCCGGAGTCTCACTGCTGCTGCGCGTGTGGTCTGGGCAGCCATTGCGCTCTGGCGCAAAGCTGGCCGGTGTTCTGCTCGCAGTTGGTGTGGCGCTGGGCGTTGGAGCGATTCCATTCACCCGCGCCTACGCAACTGCAAAGTCATTCCAACGGTGTGGAACTCTCGATCGCACGAGTGACACCGCAGGCGAGGATGGTGCAACGACTGCCTACGCTCGACGTGACTCCAAGCTGGGATGCAACGCTGAGGAGTGAACCGCTCACCGGTTCTGGGTCAGTGACGGCATCGTGAACGAGATGATCGTCAGCACCTTCGCCTCGACGCGCGAAGCGAGGAACTGAAGCGCCAGCGCGCCGACGACCGACGCCTTCGAGGCATCGACGTGAAACCGCTCGAGCAGCCGAATCAGCTCGACGTCGTCGTTCTCCGAGCGCTCGACCGAGAGATCGTTCACGTTCAACGAACCGGGGATCAACGTCGGCGCCGACGCCTGCCACGACGACAGCTCGGGAATCCGGGTGTGAATCTGCGACGCCACGCCGAAGCTGACCCGCTCACGCACCGTGTCTTCGATGAGTCCCAGCAACTGCCCCGCCAGCCCGCGCGCCGCGTTCTCCGGCAGGTTCAGGTTCGTCTTCAGCGCTTCGATGATGTCCATGGCGTCGACTTCAGTTGCCTTCGTTCTCGAGCAGATTGAAGTCGGGAATGTGCTCCTGCATGTACTTTCGCATGCGGCCGATCAGCGCGGCCTCGATCTGCCGCGCGCGCTCACGTGAGACGCCGTACTGCGTGCCGATGTCCTGCAACGTCATCGGCTCGTCGGCGATGAGGCGCTTCTCGAAGATGAAGCGCTCTTTCTCGTTCAGGTTCGTCGCGAAGTCGCCGAGCTTCTCTTTGAACATCTGCCGCAGCTGCGAGTTCGCCAGCGTGTCGTCGGCCGAAGCGGCGGTCGAGGGCAACAGGCGATCGGCGCGCGACTCGCGGTCGTCGTCGACGTTCAACGGAGCGTCGATGCTCACCTCGTCATTGCCAAGCCGCTGATCCATCTCGACGACGTCCTGCTCGGTGACGTTCAGGCGCTCGGCCAGCAGCTTCGGCGTCACCTCGATGCCCTGCTTCGAGAGGCGCTCCTGCTCCTGACGCAACTTGAAGAAGAGTTTCCGCTGGGCCTCCGTCGTGCCCAGCTTCACCATCTTCCAGTTGTCCATGATGTAGCGAAGGATGTACGCGCGAATCCACCAGGCGGCGTAGCTCGCGAGCTTCACACCGCGCTCGGGGTCGAACTTCTTCACGGCCTGCATCAGGCCGATGTTGCCCTCCTGCACGAGGTCGAGCAGCGCGAGCGGGTTGCGGTGGTACTCGTGCGCGAGCTTCACCACGAGGCGCAGGTTCGAGGCGACGAGCGTGTACGCCGCGCGAACGTCTCCGGTGTCGCGGTAGCGCTTGCTGAGCTCGATCTCCTGCTCCCGCGTGAGCAGCGGGTGCTTCGTCACTTCGGCCATGTACGCCGAGAGCGGGTCACCTCTGGCGAGCCTGGTGCGCGACACCGTCGGAGCCAGCGCCGTCTCGTCGACGACCTCGGCCTCGAGCTCTTTCGCGTCGGGCTCCAGCACCTCGGGTTCAGGCGCTTCAGCCGTCGCGTCGGTCTCTTCTTCGTCGCCTTCCTTCACCGGCTTCGCTTCGACGACGACGGCCGCCGCCCGTTTGCGTTTCGGGCGGGGCGCCTTGGGTGCGTCTTCGACGATCTCGGCGTCGACGACCTCGGCACTCTTCGCCGTTTCGTCCTCCGGCTGTGGCTTGCGCGCGGCCATGGAGGCCATCCAATAGCGCATCGCCGCGCTTTCGCCATGGGGTCGACCAGGGCTCGTCGATCGGGTGGGTGTTGACGAGCGCTGACGGCGTCGCTGGACTCGCCTCGTGACCGCGACTTGCGCGAGACATGAAGGCGTCGAGGCGGTCGTCACCTGCAAACGCTGCGGCGGCTTCATGTGCGAGGGCTGCACGATTCATGGGACGGAAGATCGCTGTCTGCCCTGTCGACCGAAGCGTACGCGTGAAGAGAAGGACGAACGCCGCGCGAACGCGCTGCGCCGCTCGGAGTGGATGCACTGCGAGGCCTGCGGCTATCGGGGCCCGCGCTTCGAGAAGGTGGGTCCTCCCGAGGCGGGGGACGTGTTGCCCCTCGTCGTGTTGCCGCTGATGTTCTGTGTGCTGGGGCTCATCATCGGCGTCGTCACGGCGTTCCGGGGCTTCTCGAAGATCACCTGCCCGCAGTGCGACACGAGGCACGCGTTGTGGCCGGCATTGAAGACGAGCGACGCCCTGCCCGACGCCTGGGTCCAGGCCGAGCAGGCGCAACGCGGCGAGTGGCTGCAGCGGCGAAGAACGGGGTTGTTGCTCTCGGTGCTGGTCGGCACGGTGGTGACGCTGGTGGGGGCGGCGGCGCTCTTCGACCTGCTGCGGAACTGAGTTCGGTCCGTCGTTGCTCATCCCCCGTGCGGTGCTACACGTGCCCGCGAAATGACCGATTCGACTTCTGAAGTCATGCCCACCGGCTCGTCGGAGCGCCCGCAGGAGTACGTCGCGGACGTGAGCTTCGACGACCTGGGGCTCTCACCCGAGCTTCGCCGCGCGATCGCCGATCGCGGCTACACCCACCCGACCCCGGTGCAGGCCAAGGCCTACGGCCCCGCGCGCAAGGGGAAGGACCTCATCGTTCGTTCGAAGACGGGCACCGGCAAGACGGCCGCCTTCGGCCTGCCGCTCATCGATCAGATCCCGATGGGCACCCGCGAAGTGCGCGCGCTCATCATGTGCCCGACGCGTGAGCTCGCCCTGCAGGTCTCGCACGAGCTGACCTCGCTCGCGAAGTACCGCGACGTGCAGGTGATGAGCATCTACGGCGGCGCGTCGATGAAGGAGCAGGAAGACAACCTGCGCGCCGGCGCCGCCATCGTCGTCGGTACGCCCGGCCGCGTGTTCGATCACATTCGCCGCGGCAACCTGAAGCTGAACACCTGCAAACACGCGGTGCTCGACGAAGCCGACGAGATGCTGAACCAGGGCTTCTACGAAGAGGTCACCCGCATTCTCGAGTACATGCCGAAGGACCGGCAGGTGCTGCTCTTCTCGGCGACGGTGCCCGAAGACATTCAGCGCCTCATCGCGCGCTACACGAAAGACCCCGAGACGCTGCTGCTCTCGGGCGACGTGTACACGGTCGAGCACATTCAGCACGTGCGGTACGAGCTCTCTGACGCGTACCCGAAGCCACGCAACCTGCTCTACATGCTCGAGATCGAAGATCCCGACAACGCGATCATCTTCTGCAACACGCGCACGGACACCGAGATGGTGACGGCGGTGCTCAACCGCAATGGCTTCGACGCCGAGCTGCTCAACGGCGATCTGCCGCAGAAGGAGCGCGAGCGCGTGATGGGCCGCATCAAGCGCGGTGAGGTGGCCTTCATGGTCGCCACCGATCTCGCCGCGCGCGGCATCGACATCAGCGACCTCGGCCACGTCATCAACTACTCGCTGCCCGAAGACGCCGCCGTCTACCTGCACCGCGTCGGCCGCACCGGCCGCATCGGCAAGAAGGGCGTCGCCCTCAACATCACCTCTGGTCGCGAGCTCGCGACGCTGACCACCCTCGAGAAGAAATACAACGTGACCTTCGAGACCCGCACGATGCCCACCGCAGAGCAGGCCAACTCGCTGTTCACCGAGCGCCACGTGCGCGAGCTCAAAGAGGCCGCGTCGGGCTCGGTCTACGAGGCGTACCTGGCGCTCGCGACGGGCATCAAGCAGCGCCCCGACTCGGAAGAGCTGATCGCCTTCCTGCTGAAGAACTTCTTCACGCACCGTCGCATGGAGAAGGCGCAGCACACCGAGGGTGGCGAAGTGGCAGCGGCCGCGCCCGAAGCAGCGCCGCCCCCGCCGCGCCGTGAGCGTGAGCGTGAAGGTGGCCGTGGCGAGCGTGGCGGCCGCGGAGAGCGCCGCGAAGGCCGTGGTGGTGGCCGCGACCGTGACGATCGCAAGCGCGCGCCCCGGGACGACTTCCCGACCTCGCCCGATGGAACGCCTGCCGTTGCCGGAGCCGAGGCGCCTCGTGAACGTCGGCCCGCCGGTGGCTCTGATCGCGAGCTGTTCGAGAAGATGCAGAAGAGCGGCTCGGCCAACGACGCGGTGACGCCTGCCGCTGGGACGCCGACCCACTCCGTGGCCGCCGTGCAGAGCCGCGCGAAGCTATCCGACCGCGAGCTGTTCGAGCGCCTCCAGCGCGGCGAGCCCCTGCCGCCCATCGAAGATCCGACTGGTGGCTCGGCCGACGAAGCGCCGCCCGCGCGTGAAGGCCGCCCCCGTCGTGAACGTGGCGAGCGCGGTGAACGTGGCGAGCGTCGCGAGCGCAAGCCCCGTGAAGAGACGCCGGTCGAGCCCGGCCATGCCCGTCTGTGGATCAACCTCGGCAAGATGGACGGCGTGGCTGAAGAGAGCGCCATTCCCGCCGCGCTCGAGGCGCTGGGTGCTCCGGCTGGCAAGGTGACGAAGACCGAGCTGCGCGGCAGCTACTCGTACATTCACGTCGCCGATGCCGACATCGCGAGCTTCGAGTCGCTCGGCGGCAAGCAGCACGGTGAGAAGGCGCTCAAGATCGAGCGCGCCCGCGAGCGCTGAACCACCCAGGGAAGGCCGCCCACCGTGGTGGGTGGCCCTTCTTGAGTTCAGCGGTTGATGACGAACACGCAGGCCGAGTCGAGCGACACCTTCACGCCCGCGAGCGCCTGAAGCAACGAGTCGTAGGCGTTGAGCTCGGTGAGCATCGCCTTCTCGACACGCTCGGCCGGCAGGCCCTGGTGCTCGAGGGCCAGCTTGATGCGAATCATCGAGAGATCGCGCTCGTCTTCGATGGCCAGCTGAGCGCCGACCTTCATCTTCTCGAGCTGGGTCTGCGCCGTCTTCGTGGCAAGCGCGACCGCTTCGTCGAGGAAGCCCGGCAGCTCGGGGAACGCCGCCATCACTTCGTTGCTCTTGAGCGACTTGCCGTCGGAGCCGTTGAGCACCTCGAGCAACTTCGGGTCGACCTTCGGCTTGCCGTCGGTGTGGCGCACCACCGCGACCTGCAGCAGGGAGGAGTCGAGGAACCGCGCGAGCTGACGTGACGGCACCTTCGCGCCGGGCGTGGTGTCGGCGGGCTCGGGCGGGTTCACGTGGAAGAGCACCTCGAGGCCACGCGCTTTGAGGGGCGTGCGTACCTCGATGAAGCGCGCTCCGTTGCGACCGAAGGGCCCGTCCTTCACGAAGCCGAACAGCGACTCGACGAGCGGGTGGCCGGTGGCGAAGTACTCGATCTCTTCCTGCTCGACGGCCGTGTCGCGCCAGAAGGTGCCGAGCACCGTGCGCTCTTCGGTGATGTCGAAGCCCGGCAGCGCCTCGACCGACAGCGCGTGCCCGAAGTGGAAGGCCGCCTGGAAGGCGTCGACTTCTTGATCGGTGTCGACGCGAATGCCGAGCCGTTCGCCCAGCTCGGTGATGTTCTCTTCGAGCCGTTCGTCGAGATCGCGCGCGAGACCGAGCAGCCGATCGTCGAGCGACTCGTCGTCACCCGCTTCGTGATCGATGCGCTTCTCGGCGCGCTCCACGAGCTCGGTCACGGCGTCTTCGTCGAAGCTGCGCAGGTCGAGCAGCGGGTCGTACGCCTGCTTCACCTGCTTGCGGGCGGCCGAGACCTTGTCCTTGAGCTCCTGGACGTATGCGGCGCGCTCCTTCGCGGGCGCGAGCGCGAGCTCGGTCAGCTTCGGCTCGACCTCTTCGAGCACCGCGTCGAGACCACCGACCGTCTCGCCGAACACGCCGACCGCGTCGCGGAGCACGGCCAGCACGTCGGCGCTGAAGGTGCCTTCGACGTCGAACACGTGAATGTCGACGTTCTGCGTCTGACCGATGCGATCGAGGCGGCCGATGCGCTGCTCCACCGTCGAGGGCGACCAGGGCAGGTCATAGTGCACGAGGTGATGCGCGAACTGGAAGTTGCGGCCTTCACCACCGACCTCGGTGCAGATGAGCAGCTTCGGGCCATCGGGGTCGCGGAAGCGCGCCACCTGGCGGTCGCGATCCACCATCGGGAGATCTCCGTGGTAGCCGAGCGCCTCGAGGTGCTCGAGCCGCAACCGGGCCTGGAGCCGCTCGAGGGTGTCGCGCGCCTCGGTGAAGATGAGCACCTTGGCGTTCTTCTCCTTCGCCCAGATGTCCTTCAGCACCTTCACGAAGGCGCTGAACTTCGCGTCTTGATCAGGCAGCGAGATCTTCAGGCCCTGCAGCGCGCGGTTGCTCGAGAGCGCGGCCTGGAACGCAGCCGGTGACGACTCGAGGCGACGCACGAGGTTGGCCAACGCGGCGCCGTGCACCGTGCCGTCTTTCGCGAGCGCGTCGAACACCGACTGCCGGGCCTTGAGCTCATCGGCCTGCAGCGTGACGGAGTGCACGTGCAGCTTGCGGGCGCTGAAGCCACCCACGCGCACGCGGCGGTTGCGAATGAGCCGGTCAGACAACGAGTACGTCTCGGCGAGGTGCATCAGCATCTCGTCCGGGTCTTCGATCTCCTGCAGCGCCTCGTCCTTCGGGAACCGCGCGGCGAGCTCCTTCACGGCCGCCCCTGCCTGCTTGCCTTCGAGCAGCGCGCGAATCGCCTTCGAGAGCTCTTCCTGCCGGGCCAGCCGCGACTCGAACTCCTTCACCGAGGGCGCCGTGACGGGATCGATCAGCGACAGCAGCGACTGGTACTCACCCGGGTCGAGCTGCATCGGCGTCGCGGTGAGCAACAGCAGGCCGTACGAGTTCTTCGCCAGCGCCTGCGCGGCCTCGTAGGCCTTCTCGCCCTTCAGGTGGTGCGCCTCGTCGATGATGACGAGATCCCACCAGGCTTCGGGGGCGCCGGCCTCGTCACGGAACTGCTCCGAGCGCTGCAGCAGCTCGAGGCTCGTGACGACGTGATCGAACCGCGCCCATGGGTTCAGGGTCGGCGCCTCGTCGAGCGAGGCTTCGTGGCGCTCCGAGTCCATCAGCGTGAAGAGCTGGTTGAACTTGTGGAACAGCTCGACGAGCCACTGCACGGTGAGGTGAGACGGCGCGACCACGAGCACGCGCTTGGCGAGCCCGGCCAGGCGCAGCGCCGAGAAGATCATGCCCGCTTCGATGGTCTTTCCGAGACCGACCTCGTCGGCGAGCACGAAGCGTGGGCGGCGCGACGAGAGCACGCGCTGCACGACGCCGACCTGGTGCGGCTTCACCATCACGCGCGAGGCGAGCAGGGCACCGAAGGCGTCGTTGCGGCGTTCGTCGTCGAGCTTCAGCGTGGCGCGGCGCAACAGAAAGTTCTTCCCGTCGGCGATGCGGCCTTCCTTCATCATCGCCACGAGATCGGGCTTGGGGGGCAGCGCGCGCACTTCGGTCTCGGGCAGCTCGGTCTCGGTGCCGTCGTCGAGCTCGAGCACGTACCGGCGCAGCCCGCGGCCACCCTCTTCTTCACGAACGACGACGCCGACCTTGCCCTTCGCGGTGCGAACACCGTCACCGGGAGCGAGCGCCGCGTGCACCAGCGCGCCACCACGCGTCGTCACCAGAATCGGAGCGCCGTTCTCTCGCGCCGGAAACGCGACCACGGCCTTCATGCCCTCGTCCTCGAGGCTCAACAAATGACCCGTGCCCCACTCCGGCTGAGGCAGGTACTTGACCTTCATTCCGACGATGAGCGCGACGGCCATGGGACCGCGCGGCTCATAGCGGCTGAGGGGCCCGGGCGCACCACCTTCCGCAGGCGGAACTCCCCCGTTGTGCGTCGGGGAAAACCGGCACAAAAGCGGCCCTCATGAGCGACGCGGCCAAGGCCACTCCCGAAGCTCCACAGGCGCCTGGCGCCACCACGACCGCCCTCAAGGTCTGGGCTCAGGCCTACCGGGTCGAGCTGGTGCTGTTCGCGGTGTCTTTCTTCACCCTCGCGATGTTCTCGGGGCAGCGGTTCCTTCGGCAGAGCGCGGCGCCGCACTTCGTCTATCAGTCGAAGGCATGGCTCGACGGCCGGCAGGACATCGACCCCGAGGTGCTGCCCAACTTCGAAGACTGGGCCTGTGTGCGTGAGGTGAACGGCGCGAAGCAGCGCTGCAGCCGCCCGCTGACGATGACGGACAAGTGGTACTCGTCGTTCCCGATGTTCCCGTCGGCGGTGATGACGCCGTTCGTGGTGGTGCACGGGTACCAGTTCAACGACACCAGCTTCGGCGTCTTCATCGGAGCCCTCGCCATCGCGCTCTTCTACTCAGTGCTGCGATTGCTCTCGGAGCACGAGGGCACGGCGCGCAAGGAGATGGAGAACGCGGCGCTGGCGCTCATCCTCGGGTTCGGCACGTTGTTCTTCTACGCGTCGATTCGCGGCGAGGTGTGGTTCTCGGCCGAGGTGATGGGCGTCGCGCTGACCTGTCTGTACGTGCGCAACGCGGTGGGCGCGCGACGACCGCTCCTCGCAGGTGTCTTCTGGTCGATGGCGGTGCTGACGCGCACGCCGCTGCTCTTCACCGGCGTGTTCTTCTTCATGGAGGCGATCACCCCGACGCCCGGCAAGCGCAAGGAAGAGCTCACGGCGTTCTTCTCGAAGCCGGGTGAAGTCTTCAAGACGAAGGTGCAGCCGTTCCTCATGGGCGCCGCGCCGCTGGCCATCATCGCGATGGTGATGAACCAGACGCGCTTCGGATCGATCGCCGAGTTCGGGCACCGCTTCTTCTTCGAGAACCGCGTCAACCAGGACATCGACACCTACGGCCTGTTCCACCCGACGTACCTGTCGCGCAACCTCGAGGCGGCGTTTCTCCTCTTCCCGAAGTTCGCCAACGGCAAGCTCGAGTACTCGCCGTGGGGCATGTCGCTGTTCCTCACGCTGCCGCTGCTGGTGCTGCTCGTGATGCCGAAGGAGAAGCCGCGCCTGCACTGGCCGCTGTGGGTGACGGTCGCCGCATGCGCGCTGCCGGGGTTTTTCTACCAGAACACCGGGTACGCCCAGTTCGGGTTCCGGTTCTCCATCGACTACACGCCCTACCTGTTGCTGCTGCTCGCCGTTGGCGCGTGGAACCTGAAGAAGGCGCTGCCGGTTGCGTTGCTGGCGCTGGGCGTGCTGGTGAACTTCTGGGGCGCGCTCGGGTTCAGGGGCTACACCGAGCTGGTTCGCGGCTGGTGATGCATCGGCTGTGGCTCCTGTGGCCAGCGGCCGTGTGGCTTGCGCTGGGGCTCGCCATTCCTGCCAGCGCAGCGCCAGTGAAGACCCTGTCGTTCGCCTCTCAGCTCGAGCGGGTCTCGATGAACAAGGGGCACGGACGTGTGCTCGGCGATGCGTTGGGGCAGTGGAACGCGCTCTGGTTCGTGACGGGGCTGGGGCTGGTCGCCGCCTGGCGAAGCACAGACCGCCGCCTGCCGGGCCTGGCGTTGGTGACGCTGGTTCCTGCGGTCGCTGCCTGTGCCATCGCGATCAACACCCAGCGAATGCTCGCGTTCGGCCTGCCTGCGGTTGCATGGGCTGTCGCTCGCGAGGTCGAGGGACTGAGCACAGCAGGCAGGCGGTGGTGGTGGGCGGCGGTGCTGCCACTGGCTGCGGGTTGCATCGCAGGAGCGCCCTCCGCGTTCGGCCCTCAGTGGAAGTTGGGGAGAATCGTCTTGATGGCGGTGGGTTCAGCCATGGTGCTCGGCGGCCTCATTCACGGACGACGCGACGTCCGATCAAGGGTCGAGCTGAATCCCTGAATAGATGCGATCGACCTCGAGGCTCACGGCGGGGTCCTGCAGCGCGATGCGTTGACCTGAGCCGAAGTCCTGCGTCGTCCAGCCCTGCGCAGTTCTCAGCACCAGCGTGACCCGCGCCTCCCGGTGGGAGACGAAGAGCACGGCCTTCAAGGAAGGGAGCAGCTGATAGTGGGCCAGCTTCTCGCCGCGATCGTACGCCTCGGTCGAGCGCGAGGTGACTTCCACCAGCACGGCCGGATTCGTCAGCGCATTCGAATCAACCCGCGAGGTGGTCCGCTCTCCGCAGCCGACGGACACGTCGGGGAAGGCGGCGAAGTCGCTCGAATCAACGCGAACCTTCACATCAGAGCTGTAGGTTCTGCACGCATCCCGCAGCTGTTGACTCAGGAGCGAGGCGACGCGAACGCTGAGCTCTCCGTGAGACAGCGTTCCACCCGCCATGGCGTAGATGACACCAGCCGAGTACTCGAGCTTGAAGGGACTGGCTTCGAGGGCCCGAAGATAGTCGTCGTAGGAGTAGCGAAGCTCGCGAGCCGTCGACATGACGCCAGCATAGCCCGCCGTGAGCGAAGGAGCGTCGATGGAGCCGAAGAAGTGGCACACCCGGGAAGACAGCGGCATTCGGCTCGATCGTGAGTTCCGCTGGTGGCACGACGGCGAGCGCATCGAGCACCCGAACATCATCGAGGCCTTCAACAAGGGCGTGCGCATCGAGCCTGACGGCAAGGTGACGCTGCACTTCGGCAACGACTGGTGCTTCATCGAGGTCGACGACGCTCCGTTTCGAATCGTGACCGTCGACGTGTCGGAGGGCGATCGTCTGAGCGTTCGCCTCTCGGATCGCACCGCCGAGTGGCTCGACGTCGCCGCGCTTCGAATCGACGACGACGGCGTGCTCTCGACCCGCGTGAAGACCGGCACCGCGAAGGCCCGCTTTGGGCGTGATGCGCAGTTTCAGCTCGCGCAGTTCTTCGTCATCGACGGCAGCCGCGTGCAGTTGAAGGTGGGCGAGCGGCTGGAGTCGACGAGCCTCGACGCCGCCCACCTCGCCTGAAACGACGAAGAGCGCGCCCACCTTTCGATGAGCGCGCTCCGCTGTCGAGGCCTCGAGTGTCGCTTCAGCGCAGGACCATGAAGCCCGAGCCCGCGCCGTCCATGATCACGTTGCGGCGCGACGCCCACCCGAAGTTCGCGAGCACGATGGCCTCACGCGCTTCCGGCGTCATCGCCGTCGAGATCCACGTCGCGCCCTGAATGTCTGACGAAGCGAGCCAGCCGTCATCGCTCTCGATGTGAAAGCCGAGGTGCGGGCTCTTGCCCTTCTCGGCCGTGTCGAAGCTGGTCTTCACCGGGTACCGAACGCCGCGCCAGGTGGCCACGCCGGTGAGCGGCTTCTCGGGGTCTCCGCTGAGCACGAGCGAGAAGTCGGGCCCCATGCACTGCACCGTGTACTTCGGGTGGTTCAAGCTGAACGATCCCATCATCAGCTTCGGCTCGCTCGACCCGGCGCCACACGAGAGCTCGGTGAAGGCCCGGCCCGCACGATGGACCGTGAAGCGCACCGTCTGCTGCTGCATCGCGAGGCGGCCACCACCGAGCGCCACCCCGATGCCGACGGTGTTCGAGACGACACCTTTCACGTCGTACTCGCCGAAGTGCATCACGCTCGAGCCGTACGAGGCCTCGATGCGCTGAATCGTGGGAGCGGGAGCAGGCGCCTTCAGGGCAACGGCACAGGCAAGGTTCAGGGACAGCACGACGGCGACGAGCACGAGCTTCATGGGTGACTCCGGGTGTGAGGGAAAACGGCCCCCGCGCCCCGTGCGAGTCACCCGCCAGTCGAACCTCGTGGATTCACGACCTGCGGTCCTTCGAGTGAGATCTCAGCGCTTCACGGCGAGACACCGAACCGGCTGCGCCATCGCCGCCTTGCCCTGCTCTTCCGAGACGAGCGCGACGTTGATGAGGTTCTGCAGCAGCGCATCGCGCGCGAGCCGAATCTGCGCGGCGTTCGTGCACAGCTTCACCTCGCCCCAGAGGTTGTACGGCGGAATGCCCAGCTGCAGCTCGGCCAGCTCGGCGAGCGAGAGGTCGAGCAGCTCCTTCTGCATGAGGTAGCGCGAGGCCGCCTCGACGCCGATGACGCCTTGATCGAACTGCATGGCGTGCAGGTCGTACGCCACCAGCTGGTCCTTCTTGAGGAAGCGATGAATGCGATCGCTCATCACGGCGAGCTGCGAAGGGCTGGCGGCGCCCAGACGCGAAGAGAGGCGCCGCGCGAAGATGAGCTCGCACGCGCCGTCACCCTCGCCGCCGAGGCCTCGCGCGCTGTTGAGGACCCGCTTCATCCACGGCCACCCCTCTTCACGCGGCGTCTGGAAGTACGTCGGGCAGCCCCACTCGGTGATGTAGAGCGCGACGAGGTTCTTCGGCAGCTTCGAGAAGTCGGGCTTGAGCCAGGTGACCTTGTCGCGCTCGGCGATGCGCTTGTTGAACTGAATGCTCTGGCGATCGCTCTCGATGGACTGGCGGAGCAGCGTCTCGAGGTCCATCTCGCCCTCGATCTGATTCGGCAGCGTGTTGGCCGTGTAGAGCCACCACCCCGAGCCGACGATCGCGAGGATGCCCGTGAGGAGGAAGCTGATGAGCACCATGCTTCGGAGCGCGCGCACGTTTTTCCCTGCCAGAGACGAGGTGGCGCCGTTATGCCACGCCCCGATGCGTTCGTGGCACTCCGCGCACCTGAAGGCGCGCTCCGTCGTCGATGAAGGACTCGTGCAGGTGCGCCTCGAGGTGCCCACGCCCGTGGCCTCGGCCTTCGCGAAGCCGGGGCAGTTCCACCGCATCAGGCAGGTGGGTGGTTCGGAGTCGATGTTCGCGATCGCCTCACCGCCCGGCACGACCTCGTTCGACTACCTGATTCGCCGGGGCGCTGGCGTCTCGGAGGCGCTCGCGACGTTGCCGCTCGACACGGTGCTCGAGGTGACACCTCCCGAGGGTTCAGGCTTTCCGCTCGAGGCGGCGAAGGGCTTCGATCTGCTGCTGGTGGGAACGGGAACCGCGCTCGCCCCGCTGCGCTCGGTGCTCGGCCTCGTCTCGCAGCGTCGCTCGGAGTTCGGGCGGGTCACGCTCGTGCAGGGTCAGCGCAGCCCGCGACAGCTGCCGTGGCTGGAGGAGCTGCTCGATCTCCCTCACGTCGAGGTGCACACGGCGGTGACCGAGGGCTCCCCGGGTTGGGCAGGCCACGTTGGCTTCGTGCAGGCGCTCGTTCCGGCCGTCACGACGCCGAACACCGTCGCCTTCCTCGTCGGTCAGAAGGAGATGACTGACGAGGTCAGCGAGCTGCTCGCGCGCGCCGGGGTGCCGCCTACCCGAGTGTTCCTCAACGTGTGACCAGCTATGGTCGCTGGCTCGTATGGCGAACGTGCTCACCTACGGCATCGTCGAGAGCCCGGTCGGAGCGCTGCTGCTCACCTCTGACGGCGACGGGCTCACCGGCCTGTACCCGCACACGCACCGCGCTCCGCCGATCATGAGCGCGATGTGGCGGCGCAACGACGCGTTCTTCACCGGCGTGCGTGATCAGCTCGAGGCGTACTTCGACGGGCGGCTCACCCGCTTCGACGTGGCGCTCTCACCAGCGGGCACGGCGTTTCAGCAGCGCGTCTGGGAAGCGCTCGTCGAGATTCCGTACGGCACGACCGTCACCTACGGCGAGCTCGCGGCGCGACTGGGAAAACCGACCGGCTCCCGCGCCGTGGGGCTCGCGAACGGGAAGAACCCGATCAGTCTCATCGTGCCGTGTCACCGCGTGGTCGGCGCGAACGGAAAGCTGACGGGCTACGCGGGCGGACTCGAGCTGAAGCGCTGGTTGCTCGATCACGAAGCCGGGATCGCGCAGCGTGGCGTGCAGCTCCCACTCGTCGAGCCAGTGTCGAATCACCCGCGCCTCAGCGTGTGAGTCGGGCGACGAGCGGCTCCATCGCGGGCGTCTTCGCGGCGATTCCAATGAGCGGCGCGAACACCTCGAGCGCCACGCCACCCTTCGAGAGCGCAGCGTCGACGTGCGGCAAGAGCGCATCGACCGAGACGTCACTGCCGTCGAGCATCAACAACGGCAGGAACCAGCGGTTCGCTTCGACCTGCGCTGGATCGGTCGTCGACAACGCGACCTGCGCGCCTTCGAGGAACACGTCGTCGACCGCGAGCTTCTTGAGCGCGGCGAGCTCGTCTTTCTTCGGCTTCTTCTCGAGCTTCACCAGCTTCGTCAGCGCGTGCGCGGCCGACTGCCAGGCGGTCTCGACCCGCAGCCCGTCGACGTCGGCAGGCACCGAAGCCTGGAGGAACCGGGCGATGGGCGAGGTGTTCTTCTCGAGCGCGTCACGCGCCTCGGCCGCCAGCGTCGCGTCGAACGAGAGCACCGCCGCGCCCAGCTCGGGCGGCGTCACGCCACGCGCGAGCACGTCGACCAGTGCTTCCATCACCGAGAACGGGTTCGTCTTCGTCCGCGCGGCGTAGCGGAGCAGGTCCAGCAAGTCGGCCGTCTTCGTCTTCTCGAAGCGGCTCACGGCACGACGGAGGCGTCGGAGTACACAGCCTCGTAGACGACGGCCGCAGGGTCGCTCTGATGATCGCTCAGCGGGTTCTGGGGCGTCCACGCGGCGACGGTGACGAGGCGCCCATCACGAGAGAAGCGCACACGGCGAATGGCCCAGCCGAAGTTCTCGATCTGCGGCTCCACCGACTTGTGCAGCACGACCTTCTTGTCCCAACCGCCACTGACGAAGGACTTGCCGTCGGGGCTGATGCCGACGGTGGAGACGACGCCGCGATGGCCCTTGAGCGTCTCGAGCACCTTGCCGGTCGCTGCATCGACGCGCGCGGCGCAGTCCCACGTGCGCTCGGGCTCGACCTCTTTCTTCTTCTCGCGCTCGTACACGTCACGGGTGCGCTCGCCCTTCAGCTCACTCAACGCGAGGCCCAGCACCGTGCCTGACGCATCGACCGACACGTCGTTGACCGATCCTTCGAAGGTGAACCGGCGGGCCCGCACGAGGGAGCGAGGCGACGTCGCCTCGACATCAGGAGCAGCAGCCTTCGGCGTGAACACGAACTCCTGCGTCGATTCGTCGGTGGCGAGCTCGACGCGATCGAGGAACGCCTGCCCGAGCACCGCCTGCGCGTCTTGCGGCACGCACGCGTCACACACCGCCACGTCGACGTTGCGAACGGTGAGGCCCTTGAACGAGAGCGACTTGCCCTTCGCGACGCGCGACATCTGCGAGCCCATCGCCGTCGGGATCGAGAGCGAGTCGGGCAACGAGAGCACGTCGATGCCCGAGCTCTGCGCGAGGGAGCCGCGAATCACCACCACCGGCACCCGCGCGTCGACGACGAACGTGGCCGACGCCTTGCCATCGAACACCGCGCGGAACAGCTGCAGGCCCGACTTCTTCTCGTAGCGGGCTCGGGCAACACGCGCGTCGGCGCTCGAGGCTTCGACCTTCCACACCGAGACCGACCGATCCCAGCTCGAGGAGAACAGCTCTCCCGTCGAGGCCCAGGCGAGGCCGGTGATCTCGTCAGTGTGACCACGTTGCTCGGCCACGAAGCCCAGCTCGGGGTACGTCAACACCGTCACGAGCCCCTTGGTGCTGGCGACGGCGAGCAGGTTGCCGGCAGGGTTGAACGCGACGGCAGTGAGCGCCTCGTCGGTCAGCCATGCGCCCTTCTGGGCTCCGTTCATTCCGTCGAACAGCCGCACCGAACGATCGCGACTCACGGCCGCCACGAGCGAGCCCTCAGGCGACCAGTCGAGCGCCTCGACGTTGAACTCGAGGGGGTTCACCACGACGTCGGCGCGCGCCTTCTTCGGGTCGTCGAGGCTGAAGAACGCGAGATGAAACGACTGCATGCCCAGGCGCGAGAGGACGACCGACTTCGAATCGGGAGCGGCCCGCGTGTCCCAGACGAAGTCCTCGCGGTTCAGCACCTGCGGCGAGCCCAGCGCAGCGACGGTGCCACTGAGATGACCGCCTGGCCTCGCCTGGAGCGCCTGCAGAACCTCGGGCGACGTCTTCGGCAACGTCTTGCAACCGCCGGCGATGGCCAGGGCGACGAACAACAGACGGCGCACGGGTCAGCCCTCCGGCTTCCTGGTCACCATCACCTCGCGAACGCCTCTGGTGGTGATGTTCAGAATGAAGAGCTGGCGCTTCGCTTCGCGTTTGTCGGTGAACGACATGGCGCCTGTCGCGCCCTCGTAGCCCTTCAAGTTCGACAGCGCCTCACGGAAGGCCGCGCGCGACTTCGGAGCGGAGGTGTCGATCACGCGGCGAACGACTCCGGCGGTGTCGAAGGCGACGGCGTCGAGCAGGGTGATCGACTGACCCTGCAACGTCTCGCGGAAGGTGTTCACGAACGCCTTCGTGCTGGGGCGATCGCTGTTCTCGTAGAAGCCGTCGACGAAGACGCTGCACAGCACGTACTTGCCGCCGCGCTCGATGAGCTGCGGATCTCCCGAGGGCCCCTTCGGGCTCGTCCACGTCGAGGGGCCGAGCAGCGTGACGGTCTTGAGGCGATCCTTGCCGGTCGTCTTCTGAATGCGCTCGAGATCGTGCTTGTCGCACGCGTTCGTCACCATCTCTTCGACGGCGAGCGCGGGCGCGACGAGCGAGACCTTCTGCCAGCTGTCGGGCAGCAGCAGCGCGTCGAAGTCGATGACGGGGTTCAGGCCTGCCTTGGCCTTCTCGAGCGCCTTGCGCTTACGGAACGCGTCGGTCTCGTTGTCGCGAATGTCGCGCACCTTCTCGAGGTAGTCGGCGCGATCTTCCAGGTAGTAGCGGCCGACGACCTTCTTGGCTTCGTCGGTGAAGGTGGTCGCGTCGTGCGGGTACGTCTCGGCTCCACGAATGACGCCGCCGCGCGCTTCGATCGCGTCCCAGAAGGCGTTGGTGAACTCGGTGCCGAACGGCGTGTTGGGGAAGAGGACGGCGAAGTTCTTGTAGCCGAGCGTCGTCATCGAATACTCGGCGAGCGCGTCGGCCTGCTGCGCGTTCGTCATCATGGTGCGGAAGATGTGCGGGCCGATGTCGGTGACACCCTCGGCGCGGCTCATGGTGATGAGCGGAATCTGCAGCTCTTCGGCGACGAGCGCGGCCCGGCGGGAGTCGTCGGTGAGCAATGGGCCGATGATGGCGATGGCGCCGTCGTCGAAGGCGAGCTGCTCGACGAGCTTGGCGGCGAGCCCGGGGTCGTCAGCCGAGTCCTTCACGACGAGCTCGACGTCGCTGCCCTTGAAGCCCAGCTGCAGGCTGCGCAACACGGTGTCGGCAAACGCTTTGTACTTCTTGCTCGAGAGCGGCAGCACGGCGCCGACGACTTTGGGCTTCGTCTCGGCACGGCGGGAGACGCGGGCGAGCAGCTCTTTCGCTTCGGGCGCGTACGGCGAGCTCGGAGCGTTCTGGAGCAGCGACTTCAGCGCCTGGTCGAGGTTCGTCCAGTCACGCAGGTGGTAGTAGACGCGCGCCATCTTGAAGGTGAGCAGCGGCCACGCCGCGTGCGTCACGGGCAGCTCGTGCCAGGCCTCGGTGATGGCGAGGAAGTTCGTCTTCGTCTCGACGACCTCTTCGAGCCTCGCCAGTGCGGCCTTCTTGTCGTCATCGCTCTGCGCGGAGTCGACGGCCTTGAGCGCCAGCTTGAGGGCCTCGCCGAACTGCTGCGTTCCGGCAGCGGCCTTCTCGAGCCCTTCTTCGGCGAGCTTCTTGTCAGCACCAGAGAGCTTGTCGATGAGCGGCGAGAGGGTCTGGTACGCGTCACGCCACGCCTTCAGCTCGACCGACGCGAGGCCCGACTTGAGCCGCGCCTGATCAGCCTGCGGGTGCAGCGGGTTCTCGAAGACGAGCTCGGTGAACGCCTTGCGCGCGGTGACGAAGTCGCCCTCTTCGAAGGCCAGCACGCCAGCGCGATAGAGCGCGTCCTGCCCAGCCGTGCTGTCGGGGTACGTCTTGCGAACGGCGAAGAGCGCTTCGATGCCCTCTTTGCGGGTGCGCGAGTCGGCCACGACGATGGCCTTCTGGAGCGCTTCGTCGGCCGCCGGCACCGACTTCACGTCACGGGGGCCGGGCTTGGTGGTTCCGCCCGTGGTTCCCGTCTTCGGACAGGCCGAGAGCAGGGCGACGAAGGAGAGACAGATGAGACGACGCAGCATGGGTTCCACATAGCAAACCGAGGCGAGGGCGAAGTGATTTCCGCCGTGGAAAGCAGGCCACGTGTCAGGGAAACCGCCGCCCGTTCAGGGCTTGTGCAGACGGCCCAGCAGCTGCTCGACGTCCGCCTCGTCCTGGTAGGGCCCGAAGCCGAACCGGAGCCGATCGTCTCGCGCATCGGTGAAGACGTTTCGGGTCTCGAGCTCGGCTGAGAGCGCCTTCGCGTCACTCGTGCGGAAGGTGAGGAACTGCCCGCGCCGCCCGGCCTCGGCGACGACCAACTGATCTCTTTGAACGAGCGAAGACTCGGAGAGGCCAGCGAGGAAGCGCTGCTGCAGTGCGTGCGCATGAGCGCGCGCTGCAGAGGTCGTGAAGCCGACGGACTGTCTCCAGCGCATGACCGCGTTCAACCGGTAGAGGCCGGAAGGATCGAACGTCGCACCCATGAACGCGCCGCCGCTGCCCGCGTAGGGCACGCGGTCTTTCGACTTCTCCTGCAGCGCGCCGAACGCCGCGAACCAGCCCGTGTTGCGCGGCCGAAACGAGGTCGACTTCGGCACGTGGAGGAAGCACGCGCCCTCACCCGCCATCGCGTACTTGTAGCCACCCGCGACGTAGAAACAGCGGTCTTCGATGGCCTTCAGTGACGTCGGCACCGCGCAGAACCCGTGGTACCCGTCGAGCACCACCATCGCGTTCGCCGGCAGCGCTTTCACGAGCGCGTCGACGTCGCGCAGCACCGCGCCTGAGTTGAAGAAGACGTGACTGACGAAGACGAGCTGGGCGTCTTTCGAGGCGTCGATGAGCCGCTGGGGAAACGAGTCGAACGGCTCACTGGGCACACGAGTGACCTGCACGAGCCCGTCTTCGCTGAGCCGCGCGATCTGCCGCTCGAACGAGTGAAATTCGGCGTCGCTGGTGACGATGCGCGGCTTGTCGGGAAGACACGAGAGCAGGCGCAGCACGAACTCGTGCGTGTTGGGCGCGAAGACGAGTGTGGAGGGCTCAGAGAGGCCGAGCTCGCTCGCGACATGCCGCTGCGCCTCGGGGATGACCTGGCCGAAGACGACGTCCCACTTGTGGTCGAGGTGGCTGGCCGCGTCGAGCCACGCCTGCTGGTGCGCCTCGAACGACACGTCGGGCCACGGGTGATGACTGTGCGCGGCGAAGTGGAGTCGACCGGGCGCAGCAGCGAGCACGCGCGAGAAGTGGGCTTTGAGCGTCATGGGCGCGCGACATCTACTCCGCACGCAGACGAGTTTCACAGGAACCCGCGTGCTATCCACCGGCGCCATGCGGCTCTTCGTCGCGGTGCTCCTTCTCTCGGGTACGGCGGGCGCCACGCCGTTCGTGCTCGAAGGCAACGTTCCCGAAGACGGTGGAGCGTTCTTCACCGTCTCGTTCCCCGTGCCCCGCGGCGTGACCGAGCTCGAGGTTCGTCACGACGATCTCTCGAGCGCGAACATTCTCGACTGGGGGCTGATCGAACCGACCGGCACGTTCCGCGGGTGGGGCGGTGGCAACAGTGAGCCGGCCGTCATCGGCGTTCGCGCCGCCAGCCGCAGCTACCTCGCTGGGCCGATTCCGACGGGCATGTGGCAGGTGCTCATCGGGAAGGCGCAGATCAGCCAGCGGCCCGCGAAGTACCGGCTCGAGATCGACGCGCGCACGACGGTGTCGCTGCCAGCACAGGATCGGCAGTCGTACACCCCCGCGGCTCCACTCGAGACGAACGCGCGCTGGTACTCGGGTGACCTGCACGTGCACTCCATCGAGAGCGGAGACGCGCGGCCGGGCCTCGACGAGATCGGAACGTTCGCGCGCAGCCGTGGACTCGATTTCGTCGCCCTGAGCGATCACAACACGAGCTCGCACTACGACTTCATCAACTCCGCGCAGGCGAGACACCCGAAGGTGCTCTTCGTTCCCTCGGTGGAGTTCACGACGTACGCGGGGCACCTCAACGCGTTCGGAGCCTCGAGCTTCGTGCCGTTCTGGCTGGGCCGTGAAGGTGTGACGCTCAAGCAGGCGCTGCAACAGTTCGATCAGCAGGACGCGATCGCGACCATCAACCACCCGACGCTCGATCTCGGCAGCTTCTGCATCGGGTGCGCGTGGCAGCAGCCGGTGATTCCCGAGCTGACCCGCGCGATCGAGATCGGCGTCGGCGGCTGGGACGAGACAGGCGCGCTCTTCGACGAGTCGGCCATCGCGTACTGGGAGGCGCTGGCCGATCAGGGCATTCATCTGGCGGCCGTCGGAGGCAGTGACGATCACCGCGCCGGGGTCGGGCTCAACCAGACGCAGAGCCCCATCGGGTCGCCGACGACGTTGCTCTACGCGAGCGAGCTCTCGGTCGTTGGTCTGACGCGTGCGCTTCGAGAGGGCCGCTCGGTCGTGAAGCTGCGCGGGCCAGAAGATCCGCTCGTCACCGTGACCACCCTCACCACCCTGCCCCGCGTCGAAGACACGCTCGTCGGCACGTCGGCGACGCTGCAGGCGCTGGTGACGCGAGGAGCAGGAACGACGCTCGTCTGGGTCGCGAACGGCGTGGCGGTGAAAGAGGTGCAGGTCACGAGCGATCCGTTCACTGATGAGTTCACGCTCGAGGTGCCAGAAGGGCGTTCGGCACGCGCGCGCGCAGAGGTTCGAGTCGGAGCTGCGCCCCGCACGGTCACCTCGCATGTGTGGCTCGCGCCTGATTCTCCGCGCGGCCCGCCGATCATCGCGACGAAGCCGACGCCCACGGGCTGCTCGGGCTGTTCAGCCTCTGGCGGCTCGCTCATCTTCCTGGCGTGGTTGCTCCTGCGGAGGCGCACATGAACGCGCTCCTGCTCGCTTTCGTCCTCGCGCAAGCTGACGTTCCTTCCGACGCAGCGGGAACGTGGGCGGATCCGTCACGAACGGTGTTCCTGGTGCCGGGCTCGCGTTCGATTCTGTCTGGCTTCAGCCCCGCCTCGTTCGATGGACTGCAACCAGCCGCGTCCGCCACGCGCTTCGACGGCGTCCTGCTGCGTCTGCCAGCGCATGGGTTCTTCGGTCCCTCGACGTTGCCTGCGTCGTGGCTCGACGGCGTTCAGGTCGGCAGCGCTACTGACTCGGCTGAGCACGGCCGCAGCATCGGGCGATCGGTCACGTTGCTCCCGACGAAGCAGCGCGAAAGCTGGCACGGCACGGCGCGCGTCGACGTGCTGACGACAGGACTCTCGGTGTCTGGCGTGATTCCCCAGACGAAGACCGAGGTGCTCGCGGCTGGGCGCTTCTTCACGATTCCTGCCGTGGCCGCATCATTCCTGAAGGTGCGTGCGCTGCTCGGTGACTGGCAGCTTCGGGTCGCGCAACCGATCGCGAGTGGAGAATTGCGCCTGCTCGCGCTCGGTGCAGCAGATGACGTCGCGCTCACGGTGTCTGGCATTCCCATCTCGGCGCGCATCGTGAGTCAGCTCGCCGACCTTCGATGGACGTCAGGCGCGCTCGAGCTCGGGCTCACCGGCAGTCACGACTCCATCGCGCTCTCGATTCGGGGAACGCAGACGAGAAACGACGTGATCGGCGGAGAGCAGCAACTCACCGCGCGCGCCGCGTTCAAGCCGCTCCTGACGAAGGAGATCTCGCTCGGCGTTGGCGGTGATGCCTCGGTGCGACGCGTGGTCTTGAGCCGCGCGAGCGAGACGGCGCTCCCTCCCCTGCCAGGCGTCGATGCGACGAGCGTGACGGCGTCGAGTCGGCGCGTGTTGGGCGCTGCGTTCACGGGCGGTGTCTTCGCCGAAGCGCGCGACGCGGCCGGTCCGTTCCGCTGGAGCGCTGGGCTGCGCGGTGATCTCTGGAAGCCGCTCGACGCCGACGTGTTGTTCGCGCTCGACCCACGCCTGTCGATCGAACGCGACTTCGGCGACGTGTGGACGCTCGGTGGCAGCGCAGGGCTTCGTCATCAACCGGCGACCTGGCTCGTTCCCGTGCCCGTGCTCGATACGACGTCGTGGAAGTACGGCCTGCAGCAGGCGGTCGTGGGTGATGTGTGGGCTCGCATTCAGGCGGCTCCAGCGCATCAACTCGACGTGCGCGCGTTCGGCAGCTCGCTGCGAAAGACCATCGAGCTCTCCCCGTTCGACGAGACGTTCCTGCCCGAGGTGAATCAGTCGAACGAAGACATCGCCAAACGCATCGGCAGCGGCTTCGCGGGCGGAGGCTCGGTGGCGTGGCGCTTCACGCCGTCTGACCGATTCTGGTTGCGCGCTTCGTACAGCCTCGTCGCGTCGTGGCGGACGGGCTCCATCACGCGCTTCGGCGCGAACGGACTGCCGACGAGCGAGGTGCAGGCGACGGTGCCGTGGGCGTTCGATCAGACGCATCTCTTTCAGGGCGCGAGTGGCTGGCGGTTCGGCAACGGGTGGGCGCTGGCGGCGACAGCGACCGTGCAGACCGGAGCTCCACTGATCGGCGGGCTCTACGGTCAGGAGCAACGCGAAGGCGTCGACCCGATTCGTGGAACACCGCGGTGGGTGCCACTCGATCGTGATCTCGTCGGGCGCGCAGGTGCGTGGCTGCGCGTCGATGGGCGCTTCTCGAAGACGTGGAACCCGCAGCCCCTCGAGCTCACCCTCTTCCTCGACGTGCAGAATCTGTCGGTGTGGGCGCAGCCGACGGGAAGCTCGTACGCGGTCGATGCCATGACCGGAGTCCGCACCTCGAAGCCGGCCTCGTCACCGCTCGGGTTCCCGATTCCCGTGCTCGGCGTCGAAGCCCGCCTCTGAGCGAAGGAACGGAAGCACCCACGCCGCGAACTCGTCGCGCCTGGAGAAGATGAGAAAGTGATCTTCTTCCGGGTCCGTGTGAACGGTGAGGCGAGCTCCGGTTTCTCGAAGTGACGTCTCCGCCAGACGGAACCACTTCTCGCTGATGCGATCGTCCTTCAGTCCGTGAATCATCAGCACCGAGCGATCGCGCCAGAGTTCGGGAGTTGGCTCGACGTCGACGACAGCCGAGATGAGCACCACTGCTCGGTAGGCGCGGCCGTTGGTCTCGACCGTGCGCATCACGCCACGGCCGCCGTTCGAGAGGCCTGCGAGGACCACGCGAGAAGAATCGACCGGCAACGAACCGATCGCGTACTGCCGCGCAGCCTCCACCGCCTCGACGCCGCCCGGTCGATGCCAGTTGCCGAAGCCGAACCCGGGAGCCACGACGACGAAGCGCTGTTGGTCCGCCAGCGCCTTCCACACCCAGAGGTAGCCCGTGAAGTTGCCGCCGCTGCCGTGGAGAAAGATGACGCAGGGCAGGCGCTCGCCAGGCGCGTGAGCAGGCACGTAGACGAAGGCCTGACCGGTCGACGACGCGGCGTACGCCTCACTTAGCTGCGTTGGGAGCGAAGCGAACTGCGGGTCCTCCAGCATGGGGCGATACACATCGAGGAAGAGCCGACGCACGTGCGCGGCAGACTCGCGCGTCAGGTACGGATCTGCGAACGAGACGAGGTGCGAGCCGAGCGTGAGCTGATCGATCTCGGGCAGCAACGTGGTGAGCGAGAGCGCGTGATTCGGAGTCGGCGTCACCGCGAACGCGCCATCGGGTCCACTCCGCGGCGTCGGCACCGAGAGCGCGAGCACCGCGACACCGAACAGGGTCGCGACCAGCGCCACGAGCGCACCACGACGGGGCAGCAGCGGCGTGATCACGACGCCGAGCGCGGTGACGCCGAACAGATGGCCGCGCCACGTCGCAGCAACGAGCACCAGCAGCAACGCCAGCGCGCCGGGAAGCGCCATCACCAACACCCACGCGAAGCGAAGCAGCCGCACGCGCGGAGTCTCATGAATCCGCTCCGTGAGGTCGAGGGGAAGCGGCTACGGTTCGCGCATGTCGTCACTCGCCGAGATGATTCCGCCCGCGTGGAGAGACGCGCTCGCCGCTGCCATCGCCGCCGACACCTTCACCGCGCTCGACGTGTTCCTCACCACCGAGTTCGCGACCGCCAGCGTCTTCCCGCCGAAGGAGCAGCTCTTCGCCGCACTCGCGCGCACGCCGCCCGCTGCCATCAAGGCCGTGATTCTCGGGCAGGACCCGTACCCGAAGAAGGGTCACGCCAACGGGCTCGCCTTCTCGGTCAGCCCCGGCGTGAAGCCGCCCGGTTCGCTGCGCAACGTGTTCAAGGGGCTCACCATCGACGTCGGCATTCCAGCGCCGACGACGGCTGATCTGTCGGTCTGGGCCGATCGTGGCGTGCTGCTGCTCAACACCATCCTCACCGTGCGCGAAGGCGAAGCGAACTCGCACAAGAAGAAGGGCTGGGAGCCGTTCACCGAAGCGGTGCTCCGCCACGTCGCAACCCTGCCCGGGCCGATCGTCTTCTTCTGTTTCGGAAAGCCCGCCGAAGCGATGGTCGCGAAGCACGTCGACGCGACGAAGCACCACGTGCTGGTGACGCCGCACCCGTCGCCGCTGAACAAGTTCGCGTTCGTCGACGCCGTCACGAAGGACAAGCCCTTCACGAAAGCGAACGAGCTGCTGACCGCCGCGGGCCGCGGGCCGATCGACTGGTCCCTGCCCTGACCATCAGCAGATTCGCGGCAGCTGCTCGCCCGCGAGCCAGTCGAGAATGCGGCTGCCTCCGAACGAGGTCTCGAGCTGCACGAAGCCGTTCTCGTCTTCGATGACGGTACCGACGCGCGCCGAGTCTTTGCCGAGCGGGTTCGCCTTCATCGCCGCGAGCACCTTGTCGGCGTCTTGCGGCGCGACGATGGCCAGCAACTTGCCCTCGTTCGCCACGTAGAGCGGGTCGATGCCGAGCAGCTCACACGCCGCCGCGACCTGAGGCTTCACGGGAATCGCGCGCTCCTCGAGCTTGAAGCCGACGCCCGACTGCCAGGCGATCTCGTTCAGCGTCGTCGCGAGCCCACCGCGGGTCGGATCCCGCAGCACGTGAATGTCGGGACACACGGTCACCATGTCGGCCACGAGCGTGTGCAGCGACGCGGAGTCGGACTCGATGGTCGTCTCGAACGAGAGGCCTTCACGCTGCGACAGAATCGCCACGCCGTGATCGCCCATCGAGCCGCTCACCAGCACGACGTCTCCAGGCTTCGCGCGATCACCACTCGGAGGCGTCACCCCTACCGGAATCACGCCAACGCCAGTCGTGGTGATGAAGACCCCATCACCCTTTCCGCGCTCGACGACCTTCGTGTCGCCGGTGACGATGGGCACGCCCGCCTGCATCGCAGCCTTCGCCATCGAGTCGACCACGCGCTTCAGATCAGCGAGTGGAAAGCCCTCTTCGAGAATGAACGCCGACGACAGATAGAGCGGCCGAGCACCCGCCATCGCGATGTCGTTCACCGTGCCATGGACCGCGAGCGAGCCGATGTTTCCACCCGCGAAGAAGATGGGTGACACCACGTAGCCATCGGTCGTCATCACGAGCTTGCCGACGGGAGGCTCGACCACGGCCTGATCGTTGCGCTGCGAGAGGTAGCGATTGTCGAACGCGGCCGCGAACAGCTGCTCCACCAACTGCGCCATCACCTTGCCGCCGGTGCCGTGCGTCAGCTCCACGAGGCCGGTGAAATCGAGCTTCTTCGGAAACGGGTTTCGGGTGCGCATCAGGCGGTCCTCCGCTCGGGCTCGGGTGTCGGCGACGTCCGGTGGCGGCCATACAGGTAGTACGCGGCGCAGCTGCCCTCGGGAGACACCATGCAGCTGCCGATGGGTGACTCTGGCGTGCACGCGGTCGCGAAGATCTTGCAGTCGGTCGGCTTCTTGAGCCCTTTCAGAATGTCTCCGCACGCGCACGCCTTGTGATCGGCGACCGCCTCGTACGGCATCGTGAAGCGCGCCTCGGCGTCCCACTTCGCAAACTCGGGCCGAAGCTTGAGCGCGCTCGCCTGCAGGGTTCCCAACCCACGCCATTCGAACGAGGGACGAAGCTCCATCGTCTCTTCGGTCAGCCGTTGCGCCTTCAGGTTGCCAGCGCTGTTCACCGCGCGCGTGTACTGATTCTCGAGCTCGTGCCGGCCTTCGTTGAGCTGCCGCACGATCATGAGGATCGACTGCAGCAGGTCGAGGGGCTCGAAGCCCGACACCGCGATGGGCTTGTTCCAGTCACGCGCGAAGCGCTCGTACGGCTGCGTGCCGATGATGGTGCTGACGTGGCCAGGGCCGACGAAGCCGTCGACGCGAATGCGGCCTTCTTTCGCTTCAGGGCTGCCGAGGATTGCTTCGATCGCGCTCGGCGTGAGCACGTGGTTCACGAACACGGTGAAGTTCTCGAGGCCCTCGGCCTGCGCAGTCTTCACGGCGAGCGCGGTGGGCGGCGTGGTGGTCTCGAAGCCGATGGCGAAGAAGACGATCTGCTTGTCGGGGTTCGCGCGCGCGAGCTTCAGCGCGTCGTTCGCACCGAAGACCATTCGCACGTTCGCGCCCTGAGCCCGTGCGCGCATGAGGCTGACGCGGTCTTTGCCCGGCACCCGCATCATGTCTCCGTACGCGCAGAGCATGACGTTCGGCTGGCGCGCGAGCTCGATGGCCTGATCGAGGCGACCGATGGGCAGCACGCACACGGGGCAGCCCGGGCCGTGAATCATCTCGACGTTCTTCGGCAGCAGCTCGATGAGCCCGTAGCGACAGAGCGCGTGCGTGTGTCCGCCGCAGAACTCCATGATCTTGTAGTCGCGGTCGCGCCTGGCCTCGGCGACGATCTGCGAAGCCACCTGACGCGCGACCGTGCCGTCGCGAAACTCTTCGATGAAGCGCATGAACGGCTCCTTCAGGCAGTAGCGGGAACGGGCTGGCCTTCCTGGCGCAGCAGGGCGAGCGTCTTCTCGGCCTCGATGGGGTCCATCTTCGTCAGCGCGTAGCCGACGTGAATGATGACGAAGTCACCGACCTTCACGTCATCGAGCAGGCCGAGGTTCACCTTCTGGCGAACGCCGCCGAGATCGACCGTGCACAGGTCGGGACCGTCGAGCTGCAGCACCTTCGCAGGGAGCGCGAGACACATCGTTCATTCCTCCATGGCCAGCGCGGCGACCCACGCCTGCCCGAGTGAGAGACCACCGTCGTTCGACGGTACCTGACGAGAGAGCAGCGGCTTGAGACCGCGCGCCTTGAAGCCCGTGATGAGCAGCTCGGCGAGCGTCTGATTCATGAGGCAGCCACCGCTGAGGGCGATGACCCCGTCGACCGCGTAGGGCGTCGCCCAGTCGATGAGCGCCGAGGCGAGCGTGCCGTGAAACACGTTCGCGCCGTCGATGGGCGAGCGGCCGATGAGCGCGTCGAGCAAGGGGAGCAGATCGAGCTCACCATCAGTCACGCGCCACGCCCCGCGCAGCACCTCGGGCTTCGTCACCAGCGACTCGAGCGTCATCGGCGCTTCGCCTTCGTAGGTCACGATGGGCTTCACGCCGAGCCGGCCGCACGCCGCGTCGAACAGCCGGCCACACGAGCTCGTCTCGGGAGTGTTGAGCTCCTTCTCGAGCAACTGCCGCACCGCCGCCGCAGGGCCGAGCGACGCGAAACGATCGACGATGGTCTCGCCTCGTCCGAGCCGATGGAGAGCGGCCGAAGCCATGCGCCACGGCTCCCTCGCGGCGCGATCGCCACCGGGCTGCTGCAGCGTCGAGAGGTGGCCGATGCGGGTGAACCGCGCGCCGCTCAAGTGCAGCAGCTCTCCGCCCCACGAGCCGCCATCCGTTCCCAGCCCGAAGCCATCGAGCGCGAGCCCAACCGTCGGAGCCGTGCGCCCATGCTCTGCCAGCACCGCCGCGAGGTGCGCGTGGTGATGCTGTACGGCGACGGCCGGAAGCCCCAGCGACTGCGCGAGCCGCGTCGAGAGGAAGTCGGGGTGGAGATCGTGGGCGACGACCTGCGGCTCGACCTCGAGCGTCTTCGTCAGGTGCGCGATCGTCTCTTCGAGGAACCGATACGTGGCGACGTCATCGAGATCGCCGAGGTGCTGCGAGACGAAGGCTTCACTCCCTCGCGTGAGACACACCGTCGCTTTGAGGTGGGCTCCGAGCGCGAGCACCGGCGCGGTGGTGCGCGGCAACGCGACAGGACCAGGCACGTACCCACGCGCGCGGCGCATGAGGGTCGGCGCTCCATCGATGACGCGGGCCACCGAGTCGTCGTTGCGCACGAGGATCTCGCGATCGTGCGTCACCATCACGTCGGCGATGTCGCGCAGGCGTCTTCGCGCTTCGTCGTCGGTGATGACCAGCGGCTCGCCGCCCGGGTTCGCCGAGGTGGTGACGAGACAGAAGTCGAGCGGCTGCTCCAGCCAGCTCGTGCCGGTCGGCCGGCCCGCGGCTTCGTGAAAGAGCAGCAGGTGCAGCGGTGAGGTCGGCAACATCACGCCCAGCCACGCGAGGTCGGGAGCGATGGCCTCTGCGATGCCAGTGTCGAGCAGCTTGCGCGCGAGCACGATGGGCCGCTGCCACGACGAGACGAGCGTCGCTTCGGCTGGCGGCAGCTCGACGATCTCCCTCGCCGACGAGAGCGACGAGACCATCACCGCGAAGGGCTTCGCGTCACGTTGCTTCCGCTCCCGCAGCGCCTTCACCGCGTCGGCGTTGCGCGCGTCACACAAGAGCTGAAAGCCACCAATTCCCTTCAGCGCGACGATGGAGCCACGACGCAGCGCCGCGACGATCTCGCCCAACGGCATCGACAGCGTTGGCCCGCACACGGGGCACGCGAGCGGCTGGGCATGGAAGCGGCGGTCGTTCGGGTCGCCGTATTCCTTTGCGCAGTCGCCACAGAGCGGGAAGGAGGCCATGGACGTCTGCGGCCGGTCGTACGGGAGCGAGCGGGTGATCGTGTAGCGCGGCCCACAGTGCGTGCAGGTCGTGAAGGGGTAGCGAAACCGCCGCTCTCGTGGGTCGCAGATCTCCGCGACGCACGCCGCGCAGAGCCCTGCATCGGGGCCGATCGCCGCCGAGGCCCTTCCTTCATGCTGCGACGCATCGATGACGAAGCCGCGCTCATCTCGGAGCGCCTGCGCCTCGACCTCCACGGCGTCGACGCGAGCGAGCGGCGGAGCCTGCGTCCTGATCAACTGGGGCAGCACGCTCGCCGTCGAGCCCTGCACCTCCATCACCACGCCCTGCTCGTCGTTGCGCACCCAGCCCGAGAGTCCCTGCTCCATCGCGAGCCGGTAGACGAAGGGACGAAAGCCAACGCCCTGCACGAGCCCGCGCACACGAATGCGAAGCCTCGTGGAAGGGAGCACGCTCATGCAGGCCGCGCCTCTTTCGAAGGAGACGTCTTCACCGGAACCGGCTGCCGCGCCGCCGCGTCGAGCCACGCCAGCCACGCATCGAAGCCAGCGCCGCTTCGCGCCGAGACCTGCAGCACCGTCGCCTTCGGGTTCACGCGCTTCACGTTCTTCTCGAGCGCGGGCACGTCGAAGCCCAGCGCGTCGACGAGATCGATCTTGTTCACCAGCACCAGGTCGGCCACCGCGAACATGTCGGGGTACTTGAGCGGCTTCTCTTCGCCCTCGGTCACCGAGGCGATGACGACCTTCTTGCCTTCGCCGAGATCGAACCCTGCCGGGCACACGAGATTTCCGACGTTCTCGATGAAGAGCGTGCCTCCCACGGGAGCCGGCTGCTTCGCGAGCGCCCGCAGGATCATCTCGGCGTCGAGGTGGCAGCCCTTGCCCGTGTTCACCTGCACCGCGGGAACGCCCGTCGCGCGAATACGATCGGCGTCGAGGTTCGTCTGCTGATCACCCTCGATGACGGCCAGCGTCTGCCCGCGCGCCTTGAGCGCCTCGAGCGTACGCACCAGCAACGTGGTCTTTCCGCTGCCCGGGCTCGACATGAGGTTCACGACGAACGTGTTCTCTGCCGCGAAGCGCACCCGGTTGAGATCGGCGGCGCGATCGTTCTTGGCCATCACGTCCTGCTCGACGGCGATGCGGCGCACTTCGGTGTCGTGCAGCCCGTGCTGGTGCGGAGGCGTGTGATCGTGTCCCGTCATCACGGCGTGCGCACCGTGCGGTTCGCCGCCACCTTCGTGGGCATGGCGAATGACGCGCCCATCGGGCAACAGGTGCTCGTGCTCGTCGCTGGTGGCGTGGGAATGGTCGTGCCCGTGATCGCCGTGGCGATGCTGAACCACGCTGCCATCCGCGAGGACGTGCACGTGCTCCCCTTCACCCTCGACCGTGATGCTCGCCTTGTCCGCACACCCGCACGTTCCACACATCACGACACCTCCAGCTCGGTGACCCTGAACTCTTCGCCGCCCGTGATCAGCAACTGCCCGCTGCCGCACGACGGACACAACGCGACCCGCGACTCGACCTGCACGTCGGCGCCACAGCCTGCACAGAACGCCGAGCCGGGCGTGCGTTCGATCTGCAGCAACGCGCCCTCGGCGATGGTGCCGCGCGCCGCTGACTCGAAACCGAACGACAACGCTTCCGGCTCGACGTTCGCGAGGGCTCCGATGCGAAGGAACACGGCCTTCACGCACTCGGCCTGATTCGCGCGAGCCTGCTCACGGACGATGTCGACGATGCTCTGGGCCAGCGCTACTTCATGCATCTCACGCCTCCCGAACGAGCACGCCGCACTCGACGCAGGGGTCCAACGTCAGCACGACCCACCGCGCCCACAGCGCCGCCAAGTGCACATCGGGTGCCGTCAGCCCCAACAGCGCCTCACGGACCGGCCCTTCGGGGTGAAAGGTCCACTCCGTGGGGGCAACAACCCGCCACGCAACGATCTGACCTTGCTCAACGTCGACGGCGTGAAGGACAGGCCCGCGTGAGGTTGCTGAAACTCCAAAGCCTTGACCGCGCGCATTGGGCGTCAGGTGGGGCAGCCCGCTGGCATGCAGATTCTGCGCGAAATGGTGGAGTGCCTCCGCTGCCGCGCAAGTCTCGACGTAGCGAGCAACGAGCCTCGCACCCACGCCGTGCCCCAGACAGCGAGTGGCCTCACGGACGAGCGGGTGGTTGCGAGCGGTGACGATGGGGCCCAGCTCCCTCGGCCCGGGACGCGCGGCGAACTGGGGAGAAGACCTCAATGCGCTGGCAACGGCGGGCGCGTCGAAGCTCGACTCCGACGCGACGGTCACGCCAGCCATCGCGACTGGCGCGTTGAGCACGGTGCGGAAGACGGCGCCCACCGGGCCGCTGATGCGCGCGAGGTGCTCGAAGAAGGGCGGCGGCGCTGCGGCGATGCCGAGTGAGACCAGCGCAACGTCGAGCGCGTCGAGCGAGGTCTTCAGACGTCCTTCGTCGGGCGTTCGCTCCACACCGCCCAGCCGAGTCCACGAGCCTTTCCCGCCCATCGACGCCGTCACCTCGGCGAGCTGCGCGCGCACCTGGCGAAGCTCGGCCATTCGTGGCGGCTCGCCCATCAACTCGGGCGCCGTCAGCAGCCAGAACCAGAGGTGGTTCTGCAGCACCTCGGCGGCGACGAGCGCTTCACGAGCGGCGGTCTCGCTGGCGTCGATTTGCACACCGAGTGCGTGTTCACACGCGCGCAGCCCGGCCACCCCGTGCGCCGTCGAGCAGATGGAGGACATCAACGGCGCGAGCTTGAGCGCTTCGTCGACGGAGCGGTGCTCCAGCGCCTTCCACACGCCCAGAGGACGCGAGGAGGCGATCGACACACCCGAGACGCGGCGATCGACGAGCTCGAGCGTGACGTCGATGCGGCCTTCAGCAGCCACGAGTCACCCGATGGAGAAGGCGCGACGGAACAGGTCTCGGCGGGAAGGCGCGGGCTCGGTCTTCGCTGGCGGCGCTTCGACGACTGGAGCGGGAGGCGCTGTCACGGTCGGCGCGGTGAAGAGCGCGTTCGCGGCATCGCGCGCGACCTCGAGCGCGTGGGCCATGTCGCGGAACTGGCCCATCGGCGAGAAGAGCGAGCAGCCCTCGATGGGTCCGACACCGTCGAGCACGCTGGTGACGAACTCGAACTGGCCTGCAGGGAATTGGCGGGGCACGCGCGTTCCCGGCTCGACCTTCGCGCTGCCTTCGGGGAGCACGATGACGACGTTCATGAACCACGGCGTCACCACGATGCCGGCGTGCCCACCGTTCCACTCGCGAAAGGCGAGCGCATCGACCGAGAGGCGCGGGTTCACGATGGGCAGGTCTGACATCTCGACGGCGATGGCGCGATAGGCGGTGAGGAGCGCGTCGACGACCTGCTGCGTGTCTCTCATGTCTTGGCTCCGGTGATGCTCGCGATGGCTTCGTTGATCGCCTGCGCTTCGTCTTCGTCGAGCACCCGCACCGCAGAGCCGAGGTGCACCAACACCGGCGTGCCTTCGGGCTGCGCGCCGATGAGGATCATCTTCACCGTTCGCCGCTCACCTTCCCGCTCGACGACGCCCATCAGGTCGTCGCCGGACACCACGCGCATGGGAAGGCCAAGGCACACGGGGAAGCTCCTCTCGAAAGCGGAGTCTGCCTGTGCAGTCGACATGCCACCTCGCACGGGCAAGGGTGGCGCTGATCAGCGCAGAACGTGCGCGAGCCTCAGGTGGGAGCGAGGCGCACGGGCACTCGACGTCGTCCGAAGTCGCCTGACGCTGCGTCGAAGTGGCCGGCGATGACCGTGTCGCAGCTCGGGCAGTGGCCGTGCTTCAGACGAAACGCGTTCACCTCGTACCAGTCGCGCTCGATGACGGCGGTGCGGCACGTCGGGCAGAACGTGGTGTCACCTTCGGCGTCGTGCACGTTGCCCGTGTAGACGTAGCGGAGGCCCGCCTGCATCGCCTGACGACGGGCGCGCTCGAGGGTGGTGCGCGGCGTCTTCGGCAGGTGGGTGAGCTTGAAGTCGGGGTGGTACGCCGAGAAGTGGAGCGGCACGTCGGGGCCCAGGTGCGAGACCATCCACTCCGAGAGCTGCGCGATCTCGGCCTCGGAGTCGTTGAGCGTCGGGATGAGCAGCGTGGTGACCTCGAGCCACACGCGCGTCTCTTTCGCGAGGTACTCGAGCGTCTCGAGCACGGGCGCGAGCTGGCTGAGCGTCTGCTTCTCGTAGAAGTCTTCGGTGAAGGCCTTGAGGTCGACGTTGGCCGCGTCGATGGTGGCGTAGAAGTCACGGCGTGGCGCTGCGTGCATGAAGCCGGCAGTGACGGCGACGGTGCGAACGTCGAGCGCATGACAGGCCTCGGCCACGTCCATCGCGTACTCCGCGAAGATGACCGGGTCGTTGTAGGTGAAGGCGACGCTCTTCGCGCCGAGCGCCTTGGCACGTTTGGCGATGCGCTCGGGGCTCGCTTCGTCCTGGAGCGCGTCGTCGGAGCGCGCCTTCGAGATGTCCCAGTTCTGGCAGAAGCGGCAGCCGAGGTTGCAGCCCGCGGTGCCGAAGGAGAGGACGCTCGAGCCCGGGTAGAAGTGGTTGAGGGGCTTCTTCTCGATGGGGTCGAGGCAGAAGCCCGAGGAGCGGCCGTAGGTCGTGAGGACGAGCTGATCGCCTTCGCGTGCGCGCACGAAGCAGAAGCCGCGTTGGCCGTCGGCGAGGCGGCAGTCGCGTGGGCAGAGATCGCACTGCAGGCGGCCGTCGTCGAGGCGATGCCACCAGCGCGCGGGCGAGTTCATCGGGGCTCTTCGTAGAGGTCGGCGGTGAAGCGCTCGACCTTCATGTCAGCGGGCCAGGAGTCGGTGGGGAGCCGTGCCTTGCGGCGCAGGTACCAGAGGAACTCCTTCGGGTCGGGCAGCTCCTTCCACATCTCGGGAATGAAGACGGCGCTGCGCGTGCCCGAGGTGAGCACGATGCCGTCGACCCCGACTCGGAGCGCGTCGAGCGTCTGTTGCTCGGTGTGCACGTCGACAGGCTCGAGGGGCGAGAGGACGGAGATCTCGATGTGCAGCGCTGGCAGTTCGTCTTCCGAGACGGGTGAGAAGCGGGTGTCGCGGAAGGCGGCGGCGCGGGCGGCGTCCTGAACGGCGTCGAAGAGCGAGAGCCGGGCGGTGAGCTGACCGACACAGCCCCGAAGCTCGCCGTGCTTCTTGAGGGTGACGAAGACGGCCCGCTTCTCGTCGAGCCAGGGCGTGTTGGCGAGCTGCTCGGGTCTCGGGCCGCCAAAGTGGTGCTCGAGCGTGGCGCGGGCGAGGTGCAGCAGAATGTCGGAGCGGTTCATGAGGGCTCCTCGATGGAGAAGGTGCCGTAGCCGACGACGCGGGAGCGATCACCCGCCGTATCGCCGGAGTTGCG
Organism: Archangium gephyra; assembly: GCA_943370055.1. Taxonomy (GTDB): domain Bacteria; phylum Myxococcota; class Myxococcia; order Myxococcales; family Myxococcaceae; genus Xiheimicrobium; species Xiheimicrobium gephyra_A. Next base: position 260,494 of record CALRPN020000001.1, on the reverse strand, counting down.
GAGGTCGAGGGCTTCGATTCGCAGGTGCTTCTGTCGGGCGAGCTCGAGCAGGCCGTTGATGCCGCGGCAGTTGCAGGCGTCGTCTCCGTCGAGCGTGGGGTCGAGCGCTTCGATGCGCTTCGCGGTGCGGGCGTCGAGGGACGTCGCGTCGGGGGAGGAAAGGAAGTGCGAAAGGTCGGAGCTGATGAGGAGGAGCGTGGTGTCGCTCCAGAGGCGGTCGATGACGGTGGCGACGTCAGTGGGTGTGGCGTCTCCGACGACGAGTGGAATGAGGGTGAAGCTCGGGAGAACTCGCTGGAGGAATGGGAGCTGGACCTCGAGGCAGTGTTCTTTGGCGTGTGCGCGCGGCAGGTCGCGAACGAAGGGCAGCGCTTTGAGGTCGTTCATCCCTTCGACGTCGAGCGGAATGGAGCCGAGCGGGGTCTCGAAGGTGTCGGCTCCCGGGAGCGCGAGGCCGGTGAAGGCGACGTGGTGCGACGGGCCGAGCAGGACGACGCGCGTCGGGAGGGGCTTGAGTCGGGCGACGGAGGCGTACGCGGTCGCCGCGATGGGGCCGGAGTACTGGAGCCCGGCATGGGGAACGATGAACCCGCGCGCGGATGAGCTGGGACTCGCGCCGAGGAGCAGTGCGTCGATCGTTCGCGCGAGCGCCGTTGGGTCAGCTGAATAGAACGAACCAGCAACGGCAGCGGGGCGAATGACAGCCATGATGCCTCAGGGGCAGGTCCAGGGAGTGGTCGGTAGAGAACTATTGCCGCGATTGGCGTTGTCTCGTTGGAATTTCGGCCACGGTGCGGTGGGGTCGAGCCCGTTGGAATCAACCAGAATCGAATACAGCGTCGTGGAGCTATCGACACTGACCGGAACATATAGAACACCAATCGGCCGACTGCAGTCTTTGACGCCGCTGGCGCTGCGATAGACATCCAACGCCGGGCTCGCAATCCGAACATCGGCATCGATGGTTGAGAGTGGGAATCCCGACCAGTCTTCGACGAAGGTGCTGGTCTGCAGCTGCGACACGCGAACCACGACAGGCAGCGGACGGGGGCCGCCCAGGATGGCGACATCAAGAAGGCGATCAGCAGCCCCGAGAACGAACTGCCTGTCTGACGACTGTACGCCAGCGTCGAGTTCGAAGCCTGAGTCTGGGAGTCCGGTAGGTCCGTAGGCGATTGCCGCCAACCTGCCGAACATCGGTGAGCCATACACTCTGTCAGCGCCAACGACCAGTCCAGATGCGAACTGGGGAGACGTCGCGAGTGTGCCGCCATCGCGGTGATCAGATGCACTCACCAATCTGACAGGCCCAGGAAGAGCAACGACTCCACCGCCACCGCCAATCCGCCCGTAGCCGTCGAGAAAGAGAGAGCGGAAGGTAACGACGGGATCAGACCGAGCGCCGAGATCGTTCCAAACGAGCCCGTTTGTGCTCGCCCTCGTGAGACTGGACCCGTAGCCGACAAACACATCACTGCCACCGTCGAACTGTCGAACGACAACCGGAGTCGGCTCTGATGCGGGAGCGGCGATAGAGAGACTGGGGCAAGTCGGTGTACCGAAATGGAGTCCATTGCGCATCGCAATGGGAGCCTCAGTTGCGGCGTTGAACAGACCCAGGGCGACGCCCGAGAATGGAGCAGCTGCGAGTTCGCACACCGAGCCCGTGCCGGCATCGGAAAGGAGCACCGACTGAATCGCGGAAGTGCTGTTGGCCTCGTCGAAGGTTGGTACCCAAAGCGTCTCAGCTCCAACAACAGCGGCACCTGTGATGCGTTTGGTGACAGCCGACAACTGCAACGCCCCAGAGGGGTTGTAGACCTGCAATCGAGGCAGCAGGCCCGTTCGGTTTCCGACAGCGAAGACAACCAAGCCGTTCACCGAGAGTGAAGGAGCGAGCGTTGCGGTCGTGCCGGACTCGATCGACATCGTGCGAAACCAACGCAACCGGGTGACGTCGAACCCCGCATCCTTCTGCTCGGTTCTGTTTCCAGCCGGGTCATTGATGGGCAACACCTGAACCCCCATCGGTCCTCTCAACCCATTCAACGGAGTCGATGACACATCGATGCCGAAGCAACGGCACGCTCCCGAGCAGCCACCACAGGCTTCAGCCGTGACGACACCATTCGGAGGCGGCCGGACATCGCCCGCGACCGCGGGACGACCGCCATCGACGGTGATCTTGATCAGCGCCTTTTCGTCCTTCTTCCAAGCCGTCGGAGCCGCGAGATCGGGATCCGGTCCATTTCGGGGTTCGACGACGACAGTGACCGACGGCGCGATCGTGTCGCGCTCGATGGTCAACGTGCTGCTCGCTCCATCGGACGGCCAGCCGGCGGTGAACGTCTTGATTCCATCAGGTGCAGCAATGGGAAGCGTGCCTGTGTACCGGCCTGAAGCTCCCGCGAACGCAGTCGCTCCCGTGACAGGAATCGAGGTCAGGGTGACGACTCCGGCGTCGGGCTTCGACACCCTGAGCTCAGCCAGCACGCTCGACTGGTTCGTCGCACTGCCTGCATCAGGGCTCACCCACTCGACGACGTAGCCGTGCGAGACGCAGGCGCCGCCGCTCGCCGAGGGAGCGCACTCCATGAACACGTCACACGACGAGACCACCTCGGCCGCGCAGGCCGCAAACGACACCGCGCGTGGCTCGGCGGGCCCTCCATCCCAACCGAAGACGACCGAGCCCTGCCCCGCGTCGCTGAGCCCTGCGACCGAGCCAGCAATGCCGCTGAGCAGCATCGTCTGGGGCCCCCAGCTGGCCTGTACCGGAATGGCGAGCGTGTTCGGCCAGGCACCGCCGTCGACCAGAACGAACCGGGCTGCCACGGACACCGACTGACCGGCGCGAAGGGTGGTCGCATCGACGGGCTCCGACACCTCAAGGCGCCCGTTCACGCAGGTGGCCGAGACATTCGACGCCACGCACACGGACCACGGAGCACAGCCCCCATCACACGCGAACAGGGCTCCGGCGTCTCTCGAGCCCGCGTCCGTCGCTCCCGCGTCGGAGGTTCCGGCATCAGGGCGGACGCCCCCATCAATCGTCTGGCCAGCATCGGTTTCGAGCCGCGCGCACAGGCCAGCCACGCACATGAAGCCCGTGGCACAGGGAGGCAGCCCGTCGCCACACCGATCGGCGATCGGCTCGGGACAGGCAGACGACATCAGGGCGATGAAGACGATGAATCGGCGAATCACGGCTCCCCCAGTGCTGGAGAAGCGGATCTAACCCGTTTTCACCCGATGCTCACTTGATGGCGCGCTTCACCACCGCCTCGAAGTCGTCGACCACGCGACCGCACTGCTCGGGGGTCTTCGCGTCGACGGTCGCCTGCCCGATGCGCATGACCTCTCGCGAGACGACGACCGGATCCATCGCGTTCGCCTTCGCCTCGAGCTCATCGAGGTTGAGCATCATCATGTCGCGCCAGCGCTGGTCCGGTTCGCACGTTCGAACCGGCCGAGGAGCGGTTGGCGCCTTCGCGACCTTCGCCGGAACCGGTGCAGGAACGGAAGCAGGCTCGACGGGAGGAAGTGGAGCGGGAACCGGCCGTGGCGCTTCGACGGCGACTGGCGGAGCAGGCGCGACGACGGCCGCAGGCACGACGATGGTCGCGGGCTGTGACCGATTGGCGAGCGCGAGAACAGTGACTCCGGCCGCGAGCGTCGCGAGACCGACGAAGAGCACGACGAGCGAGACGCGATTCGGAGCGGCTCTGGGCGCATGAGTCATCTGCGCGGTCTTCGCGTGTTCGCTGAAGCCGTCACCTCTGGGGCGGTCCGGCGGAGCGAGCGGCTGGGTCCGCGCAGCGTGCGGGTCCGGCAGTTTTGCCACCGCCATCAGCACCCGCGAGCCATCGGAGGCGACGGTTGGCGTCAGATCGCGCGCGTCTTTGAGCAGGCTCGCGGCTTCTTCGAGGAAGACCTGACCGGTGAGCTCGTTCTCTCCGTTCGAGGCGAGACGAATGATGGCTTCCTGACCCGTCGTCGGGTGACGGGCGAGGTACAGCAAACCGGAGCGACCAGAGCCGAGCGTCTCGACGACGATGAAGCCGTTGACGTTCAGTCCGCGCATGTCACGGACAACCCCACGCACTCAGGTCGGTGTCTGCGTTCCCGGAGTTGGCGTTGTCGTGTTGGAAGCGGGGCCAAGCCGCCGTCTGGTCGAGCCCCAGGCTGTCGACGATGAAGGCCGTGACGGTGCCGCTATTGGACACGACATACAGGATTCCCGGCCTGTCGCATCGACGGCTGCCAGCCGAATCACGCGCGATGTCGAGGAGCGGAGGGACGCTCACAGCGCCGAACTGTGTTTCGACCCCAACTCCCGACCACAACCGGCCCCCGCCCGTCGAGAAGACAGAGATGTCACCGTTGGTGCTCACTGTATAGACAAGCCCACCCTGCCCGAGAACTGGAGCGTGGGCCGGGCTGAAACTGTTAGCGGTTGGACTGAAGGCGCCGCGATTGGCAGCAACTTGTGTATTCGGCGAAAAGCCACCGTCTGAGACAGTCAGAGTCGTCCTGAACAACTCACCGGCAGTCGTCCCAGCAGGGGATGCGAAGTAGACATCAGCAGTCGTCGACGCAGGTCCCACCGTTGCTCCGGTCCAATTCAGCGTCGCACCACTCGAGAATGCCGCCGTCACAGAGCCGTTCGTGAGCGACAGATTGTGGGCAAAGACACCTTGCGTACTTGAGCCTGGTCGCGTCAACACGCCCCGAGAACCAGCAAGTACAAGGCTACCGACTGGATCGGTGATGCCAGCCAGCCCGTCGGTCGAACCTGTCCAACCAGTTCCCGTTGCGTTCGTCGTCAGGCGGAAGAGACCATTGATGCCGTTGCTCGCGGCGAACAACTCGGTCCCTCCACCCACGAGGCCACGGCCCACCAGAGACGCTTTGCCAGTGAGGAAGATGGTGCCGTTGGGGGTGCAGTTCCCGCTCACCGGATTCGCAATGTAGGCCTCTTGTTGACTGCTGCCATTCTCTCGAGCCGTCACCACCGTCGCCCCCAGGGACACCATTCGGCCTGAATACAGCGCACCAGCCAATGATGTGACACACAGCCCCGGGTCAACCACGGTGCCATTCGTCGCATCCAGCGCACGAATCTGCGCCTGCGTTCCATTCTTCGTCGCGACAAAGACCCCCGCATCGCCAAGGCTGGCAAGCGGGCTCCAGAGCACTGGCGCTGTCACTGCGCCGTAGGACTGAGCCCACCCCACAACGCCATCTCGCCGCACCTGAGCCACTAATCCGGTTGTCGCCGCACTCGCACCGCCGACGTACACATTGCCCACGACATCCAACGCTGGCTCCACGGGGCCGCTCAGCCCAGCAACCGAGGTCTGCCACTTCACTCTCGTCACCTGAATGGAGTCGGCGACGGAAGCGGAATTCGAAACGAGGTCCTGACCTCGCACCGTGAAGGCCACGCTTCCCGTCACCACGTTCAGTGGAATCCGCGCGAAGTCGACCTCGAAGCAGTCACATCGCGCCTGCATACACGCACTCGTGAAACTGCACCCCGCGTCCGTTCCAACGCGAACCACGCCTCCATCGGCAGCCCCCACCACCTCGAGGCTGGGTGGCTGTGACAGTGCCTCGGTGCTCCTCACTTCAACTTGTGCCACTTCGTCCTTCCGCCACATCATGGTGTTCGGCCACGTCGGCGGCCTCATCGGCGAGTCCTGGACTCGAATCGTCAGGCCAGGCCCGGTCGAATCCCACCGGAAACTCTGCGTGACGCTCGGACCTTGCACTGGCCAACCAGCGGTGAGGCCCTGCAACCCGTCCATCGGAGCCAACGCCGAGTTGAACTGAATCGGCTGAGCGCTGTACGTCGACGTCATGCCCACTTGATTGGCCGTCGCCACCAGGCCGCCATCGAAGCGAATCGGAACCGAGATGGGCAGAGGCCCCCCATCCACCTCGACTGTCAGCGAGAGCGGCACATTGGGACTCATCGGACCAATCCTCAGTCCTGCCGTCGGAGTCATCCACGTCATCACCACCTGAAACGGCTTACAAACTCCGCCGTCTGCGTCTGGCGCGCACCGCTCGTATGCCTCGCATCTGGCAACCACCGAGGGCTGGCACGTCAGGAAGGTGACGTTGCGCGTGATGGGCCCGGGGCCGCCATCCGTCCAGCCAATGACAATACTGCGCTGCAGTGGATTCGTCGGCACCGGAACCAGCACCAGACCTCCGTCTGCGGGGAGCACTCCGCTTCCTCCCCAGGCCGCCGTATACGGAATCCCCAACCCCACTGGCCACGCGCCTCCATCGAACGTCAGCGTCGCTGCAACTCCCAGCGGCGCTCCAGCTGGGTGGGGCATCCCGTCCACAGGAAACTGCACCGTCAGGGCTCCCTGGACGCACTGCCCTGACACGCATTGCTGGAACTCAGTACACGCGCAGACGCCCATCCCCCCACCAGAGCCTCCAGCCGTCGTTCCGCCCCCTGCACCACCCGCCATCGCCGCCCCGCCCGCTGCGCCACCGGCCAGCGCCGCTCCGCCCGCCATCACAGAGCCGCCAGCTGTGCCACCGCCCATCACAGAGCCCCCAGCGGAGCCGCCGGCCATCACCGAGCCGCCAGCTGCACCTCCAGCTCTTCCACCTGCCGCAGAGCCACCCGCCACAGAGCCACCCGCGGAGCCACCGGGCGTCTCGCAGAGATTCTGAGTGCCGCAGATTTGACCCGTTCCGCAGTCCTTCTCTGTCTTGCACTCCTTCGCGCAAAGGCAGCCACTCACCGACATCAGCGCAAACGCAACCATCAGCCGCTTCATGGCAACTCCCCCGTCAGCATCACCGCGGCTCCACCCGGCACGGGAGCCACCATCAATGTCGTCGTCTTCGCAGGCTCGGCAGGTGCCATCAGCCACATCACAATGCCCGCAGCTCCAGCAGCCACGCCCACCGCTGCCAACGTCGCGCCAACCGTCTGCAACGAGGTCGCCGAACGCGCCTTCTTCGCATCTTCCATCGAGCTTCCGGGCTTCAACGCCCCATCAGGGTCCAACACCGTCGCGGCCTCACCACGACCGACCAGCACCAGCGCGCCACCACCAACCAACAGCGCGCCACCCGTGATGGCCGTCACGATGCCGACTGGCTTGAGCGGAGACTCCAGCGTCGGGGGCGGAGGCGGCGGTGGAAACTCGACCACCCCGGCGTCAGGCACTCCCGCATCGACGACGGGCTTCACCTCGGGCGTCACGGGATCAACCTTCACCGGAGGCGTCGCCGCCTCGCGCACCGCAGACAGCTCGCCAAGCTTCAGCGCCGCGAACAACTTCGGCAACGCCCGCTTCGCCGCGAGGTCCACCGCCTCCCCAGCCTTGCGCTCTTCGACGATGCGCTCGGGCCCGGCGATGCGCTTTCCATCATCGCGCACCACGCGCCCAACCACCGTCACGGCCTTCTGCGTCGCCTCGACGCTCACGTACGTTCCGTAGAGCGCGTTCGCCAGAATGGCCAATTGCCGAAGGCAGTCATCTTCCGTCGAGCAGTCCTGCCGCTTCAGCCGATCGAGCGCAGACTTCATCGTGAACTTGGGCTGCACGATCACGCCCGCGTTCACCATCAATCGGCCGCTCACCAACTGCAGCTCCTCGACCTTCGCGGGCTCGAGCCCACGCACCAGCACCTCGAGAGGGTATGGCGCCACCGTCGCAGCCGTCGACTGAGCCCCCGCCACCGCCGAGAACAGACACGCCCCCACCACGAGCCCACGCATCACGGTCCTCACTTGCTGTATTTCGCCTGCAGTTTGTCGAGGGCTGCGTCCGCCGCCGCGCACGTCGCGGCCGACTGAACGGCGCTCATCTTTTCCATGACGCGCTCCTCGTCCCTGGTGAACGCGGTCCAGAGCGCATCGTCACGGCTATCTGCGACCTGCTTGCGCAACGTGGCCAACTCGGCATCCGCCGACCGCTTCCATCGGTCGTCACACGTGTTCGCCGCGATGACAGGTTTGACGGTCGGCTTGCCGTTCGTCTTCGAGATGCCAGTCAGCTCATCGGGCTCGCCACCGGCGTCGACTGGCTCCAGCGCGACCACCAGCGGAGCGAGCGCCCCTGCGTCGACTGGCTTCTCTGCAACGAGCGGCTCAGGCGGTCCCGTCTTCGTGATGACTGGCTTTGGGTCTCCCTGCGGCACGGGGGCGGGCCAGAACGCAACCACCAGCCCTGCACCGAGCAACAAGGCTCCAATTCCAAGCAACACCGTCACTGGCAGCTTTGGCCGCACCTGCTGCGCCAGCTGATCCGTCGTCACCCCAGGTACAGCCAGCGACCCCTCGGGCGTCAGGTTCGTCGCCTTCGGAACGATTCTCTTTGGCAACACCAGCGTCGACGTCGGCAGGGACTGCGAGCGCATCTTGTAGCCGACCTGCGTCGCGCCACTCGAGAACCGCCCGTCGAGGCGCTCGAGAATGTGCTCGATCTCCCGCGCGCGAGGCCGGCCCTGACGCTGCTTGCTCAACATGCGCCGGAGCAGCTCATCGAGCGTCTGCAACAGCTCGGGGTCGACCGCGGCCTGCTGCGCCTCGTCGAGGAAATTCAGAATGCTGGGCAGGGGCGCCGTCTGGTGCATCACCCGCAGCTGCAGCGCCTCGAGAATCGCCGAGTCCGCGAGCTCTGGATCGTACCCGATGCCGGCGAGGAACTCGGTGCGCTGCGCCTCGGTCAACTTGGGCGGCACGTAGGGCGCCTGGCCCGTCACCATGTGAAAGAGCACGCCACCGAGCGCGTAGACGTCGTCAGCCGGGTGCGGCGCGATGTGACGCTCGTGCTGCTCCGACGGGCAATAGAGCGGGCTGCCGACAGGATCGCCCTTGAGCGGCTTGCCCGCTTTCAGCGCGATGCCGAAGTCGATGAGCTTCACCGAGAGCCGCCCATCGGCGCCCCGCAGCGTCACCATCACGTTCTCGGGTTTCACGTCGCGGTGCACCAGCTCGCGCGCCTCGAGCTCACTCAGCGCGACCGCCACCTCGCGCGCGATGCGCACCGAGTCGACCAGGCTGAGCTTCGGCAGCAGATCGGCCAGCGGCTCTCCGCTCGCGCGCTCCATCACGATGGCGCGGTGCTTCTCGTCGAAGGCCAGCACGCGCACGACGTTGGCGCTCTGCAGGCCCACCAGCACCTGCGCCTCTTCTTCACCCTGGTCTTCCGAGGCGACCTGCTTGACGACGACCTGCCCGCCCTTGAGCGTCGTGTTGCGCGCCAGGTACGTCGCGCCGAAGCCACCCGACCCCAGCGGCGACTCGACCTCGTAGATGTGCGCGACGATGGTGCCCTTCGCCAGCTCAGCCATGGCGTGGGGCCTCGTCGGTTCGTCCTGCGCAGTAGGGCATCGGGCTCATCGAAGGAGGCGAGTGAAAGCGCCTCCTTGTACCAGCGGCGTCGGCCCGCCACAAAAAGCAAACAGGCCGAACTTCACTGGAAAAAACCGCTGCGAACGCGCGTCAGCCTTTCGCGCCGCCGAACAGCTCCTTCACCTTCGCGAAGAAGCTCTTCGACTGCGGGTGGGCTTCGTCAGAATCGACCGCCGCGAACTCCTCGAGCAGCTTGCGTTGCTTGCTCGACATGTTGGTGGGCGTCTCGACGACGACCTTCACGTGCTGGTCGCCGCGCCCGCCACCGTGCAGGCTGGGAATGCCCTTGCCCTTCAGGCGGAACACCTTGTCGGTCTGCGTGCCCTCGGGCACCTTCATCTTCACGACGCCGTCGAGCGTGGGCACGTCGATGGAGGCACCGAGCGCGGCCTGCACGAAGTTGACGGGCACCACCACGAACACGTCCTGGTCCTCGCGGTGGAACAGCGCGTGCTCCTTCACGTGCACGACGACGTAGAGGTCTCCCGGCGGCCCGCCCTGCTCGCCGACTTCGCCTTCACCTGCGAGCCGAACGCGCGTGCCGGTATCGACGCCGGGCGGGATCTTCACCGTCAGCTCACTCGTGGCTTCGAGCTTGCCGGTGCCACCGCAGCTCTTGCAGGGATCAGCGACGACCTGACCCGAGCCCGAGCACTGGCTGCACGTGCGCGCGACGGCGAAGAAGCCCTGCGTGAACCGAACCTCACCCGCGCCACCGCACGTCGGGCAGGTGCGCATCTGCTTCGACTTGCTGCCGGTGCCTTCACACGGCTCGCAGCGCTTGGGGCGCGGCAGCTTCACCGTCACCTCGGCGCCGAAGGCCGCCTCTTCGAACGAGAGCTCGAGGTTGTAGCGAAGGTCGGCCCCACGGTTGCGCTGACGTCGCTGGCGCCCGCCGCCGAAGAACTCGCCGAAGATCTCTCCGAAGATGTCGTTGATGTTCGCGCCGCCGAAGCCCTCGCCCGGCTGGAAGCCGCCCATGCCCGCGTGGCCGAAACGATCGAACCGCGCGCGTTTGTCGGGGTCTGACAGCACCTCGTACGCCTCGGAGATCTCCTTGAACTTCTCTTCGGCGTTCTTGTCGCCGGGGTTCCTGTCTGGGTGGAACTCCATGGCCAGCTTGCGGAAGGCCTTCTTCAGAGCATCGGCGTCCGCATTGCGGTCGACGTTCAGCACTTCGTAGTAGTCGCGCTTCGAGCCAGCCGGCATGGCGGCGCATATAACGCAGGTCTTCCCCCGGGCAATCGACGGGTGACGGGTATTCGACCAGGTGAAGAAACCACCCATTCGTTCAGCGCTGGCTTCGTGGTGGCGCCTGGTGGGGTTCGTGCGCCCGTGGAGCGGTCAAATCGCCCTCGCCACGCTCGCGGGAGTCATCGCCGCGCTCGCCACCGCGGCGTGGGCACGACTGCTCGGCCCCCTGCTGGAGGCGGTGCTCAAGGGCGGCGACATCACGCTGTTCGGCGTCACGTTCCAGCCGGCCGATCTCGCGCTGAAGCTTCCGTTCGCCGTGGTGACGATGGCAGTGGTGAAAGCGCTCTCCACCTGGGCGCACTCGGGGCTCATGTCGACCGTGGCCCAGCGAGGGCTCGCGGCCTTGAGAAAGGCCCTCTACGACCGGGTGCTCTCGCTGCCGCCCGCGTGGTTCGAGAAGCGTCACTCGGGTGAGCTGCTCTCGCGCTTCACCGCCGACGTCGCGCAGGTGGAGTTCGCGGTCGGCACGTCGTTGTCCTCATGGCTCAAGGACACGCTGCAGACGGTGGCGCTGCTGGCTGTCTGCGCGAGCATCGATGGAAGACTGTTCCTCCTCACGTTCCTCGTGATTCCGGGAATGGTGTTGCCGGTGAGCCGCTTCGCGAAGAGCGCGCGCAAGGCCGCGACGAAGGGTCAGGCCTCGCTCGGAGCGTTGACGCAGCTCGCCTCCGAACACCTGCAGGCGTTGCCGATCGTGCAGGCGTATCGAACCGAGCCCGCCGCCCTCGCCGCGTTCGACGCCGAGCAGGGCCGCTACCTCGAGGTGATGAAGCGCTCCCTCTTCATTCGCGGAGCCTTCACACCGACGACGGAGTTTCTCGGCATCGTGGGTGTCGCGGTCGCGCTCGTGTTCGGCGCAAAGCAGGTCGCGTTGGAGCCCGCGCTCGCAGGCCATCTTGTCTCGTTCCTCGCCGCGGCGTTGCTCATGTACCAGCCGGTGAAGAGCCTCTCGGGCAACTTCTCGCAGGTGCTCGTGGGCCTCGGCGCGGCGGAGCGGCTGTTCGAGATTCTCGACGCGGTGGTCGAGCCCGAGAGGTCGGAGCCGGTGACGGCGCTCGAGGCGCTGGAGCTGAAGGACCTGCGCTTCTCCTATGGCGACGGTCGCGAGGCGCTCAGCGGCGTGTCGTTCTCGGTGAAGGCCGGCGAGCACGTCGCGCTGGTGGGTGCCTCAGGCGCGGGCAAGTCGACGGTCTTCTCCCTGCTGCTCGGCTTCTCGTCGGCCTCGTCGGGAACGCTCACGTGGAACGGCGCTGACGTGAAGCTGCGCTCGCGGCGATCGATTCGTGATCACCTTGCATGGGTTCCACAGGAGCCGGTGCTGCTCTCGGGAACCGTGCGCGAGAACTTGTGGATGGCGAAGGAAGGCGCGAGCGACGCCGAGCTGTGGACTGCGCTCGAGCACGCGCACGCGACGACGTTCGTGAAAGCGCTCCCGCTCGGCCTCGACGAACGCATCGGAGAACGCGGCGCGACCTTGTCTGGAGGCCAGCGTCAACGGCTCGCCATCGCGCGGGCATTTCTCAAGGCTCCGAGCCTGTTGCTGCTCGACGAACCCACCAGCGCGCTCGACGCCGGCACCGAACAGGAAGTGCAGGCGGGCCTGTCGGAGCTGATGACGAACCGCGCGGTGCTCGTCATCGCGCACCGCCTCGCCACCGTGCGCAGCGCCGATCGCATCGTGGTGATGGAGCAGGGCCGCGTCGTCGAGCAGGGCACCTGGGACACCTTGATGAAGGCGAACGGTTCCTTCGCGAGGCTCGTCGCGCACGGCCTTGGCTGACGTGTGGGGAAAACCCGATAAGGTGCCGGCCATGTTCTCCCGACGTCTTGCCTTCATCGCTCTCGGCGCCGCGCTCGTGACTGGCGTGCTCGCGCAGGCGTGTGGCCCAACGAATCCGCCGTGCGCGAAGGTGCGGTGCGAAAGCCCGAAGTCCTGCAACCCGACGAGCGGCGTCTGTGAACTGCCTGCCGGCTACGACGCGGGCTCAGGCGGCGGCACGGCCACCGACGGCGGGCTCGCGTGCAACCCGGGCTGCACCGGCTCGACGCTGTGCGATCCCTCGACGGGCCGCTGTGTGCAGTGCCTCACCGCAGCCCAGTGCGCGTGCCCGACGCCGATCTGCACGGGCAACGTCTGCGTGGCCGACCCGAGCGACGCGGGCACCATCGAGCCGGCCGACACGTGCCTGAATGCCGAGGTCGCCATCGCCTGCGGACCGAAGACCTTCGACGTCGACGTGAACCTCGCGAACAAGACGCGCAACGTGACGACCGCGTGTGCGCCCGATGCCGGAGGAACGGACGTCATGTTCGGCCTCACGCTCGGCACCGCGTCTGATGTTCGCGTGAGCGTCGCCGCCGGCCCCGGTGGAGCGCAGCCCGTCGCGGCCCTTCGCACTCAATGCACCACCGACGTCGATCTCGCCTGCGTCGACAGCGGCGGCATTCAGGGCATCTTCCGCGCGCGCCGGCTGCAGCCGGGCACGTACACCATCGTGCTCCAGGGCTACGACCGCTCGGGCTCGGGCCCCACGCTCGCGCGCGTCGAGGTGCTGCCTCCGACGGGCTCCACGAACGAGACGTGCCTGCAGGCGCAGACGCTGCCGCTCGACGGAGGCACCACGCGTGTCGATCTCGTCGACGCCGATGACGACACGCAGCTCGCCTGCAACCCCACCGCGCGCAGCCCCGACCTCTTCTACAAGTTCACGCTGAGCGAGAGCTCCGACGTCATCATCAACGCCACCGGCACCGCGCCGCAGCAGCCCGTGCTGGCGCTTCGTTCGGGAGGCTGCCGCACGCCGAGCGAGCGCAGCTGCACCGCCTCGGGCTCGGCCACCGGCCGCCTCATCGCGCGCCGCCTGCCCGCTGGCGACTACACGCTCGTCGTCGAGACGCCGGGCCCCGTCACGCTGGGCCGCATCGAGCTCACCTCGACCGTCTCGGCCGCTTCCATCGCGCCATCGAACGACACCTGCGCGCTGCCCAGAGACCTCGCCCTGCCCGCAGCCGGCGCCGAGATCAGCCAGCTCGTCGATACCAGCCTCGGCAACGATGACGCCCAGGCGACGTGTGGCGGTTCAGGCAGTCCTGATCAGGTCTTCCGCTTCTCGGTGCTCACCGCCGGCACGTACACGTTCACGGCGACGCCCGAGGCCGGCAGCGGCGGCGTGCCAGTCATCTACCTGCGCAAGGCGAGCTGCGACGCGATGACGGCCGAGCAGTGCGTGGTGGCGCCCGCTGTCAACCAGGCGGCGACCTTCACCGCGACGCTCTCGCCCGACACGTATTACCTGTGGGTCGACGCGACGCAGCCCGCCACCACCGGCCGAGTCACCATCACCGTTCGCCGATGAACCCCGCGCTGGCCAGACGGTCTCCCCTGCTCGAGGGCCGTGAGCCCTATGCAGAGGTGTTGCTCGGACCGAACCGCGTCTCGCTGCTGCGTGACGGCTACCAGGCCTACCCGGCGATGCTCTCGGCCATCGAGGCCGCACAGTCGACCGTCACGCTCGAGACCTACATTCTTCGCGACGACGGCACCGGCAAGCGCTTCATCCGCGCGCTCTGTGAGCGGGCGAAGGCCGGCGTCGAGGTGCTGTTGTTGTTCGACGCGTGGGGCTCCTCGGTGTCCGACGAGTCGCTCGCCGAGCTCCAGGAAGCAGGCGTGAAGGTGCACGCGTTTCTGCCGCTGCGCTTCGCGGCCGGCGTGAAGAAGATCGCCTCGGGGCTGATGCGGCGAAACCACCGCAAATCGCTCGTCGTCGACGGCGAGGTCGGCTTCACGGGTGGGCTCAACATCACCGACGAATACGCCGCGGTCGCAGATGGGGGCGAAGGCTGGCGAGACACGCACCTGCGCATCGAAGGCTCGGGCGCGCTGCAGCTCGAGTCGCTCTTCCTCATCACCTGGCGACGGCAGAAGGGCCCCCGCTTCGACGAGAAGCGCTTCCTTCGCCCACGCGCGCCGGCGTGCGCGGCGTTCAACGTGGTGGGCAACGACTTCGCGCTGCACCAGAAGGCGATTCGCAAGGCCTACGTCGACGCCATGGGCCGCGCGAAGGACAGGGTCTTCCTCACGCAGGCGTACTTCCTGCCGCCGGGGAAGCTGCTCAAGACGATGTACAAAGCCGTGCGCCGTGGCGTTCGCGTCGCGCTGATCGTCGCCGCCACCACCGACGTGAAGCTGGTGCTGTGGGGGGCGCGCGGTCTGTACCCGAAGCTGCTCAAGAACGGCGTCGAGATCTACGAGTGGCAGGGCCGAGTGCTGCACGCGAAGACGGCCGTGGTCGATGGCTCGTGGGCCACCGTCGGCAGCTCGAACCTCGACTCGTTGTCGCTGCGGCAGAACCTCGAGGTGAACGCCGTCGTCGTCGACCACGACTTCGGCCGCGCGATGGAGTCACTCTTCCTCGACGACCTCGCGCACTGCGAGCGCATCACCCTCGAGACGGTGAAGGGCTACGGCCTGGTTCGGCGGCTGCTCTCGTGGTTCGCGTTTCAGCTGCGTCACTGGCTCTGAGGCTGTTTGCGCCCGCGCATCATCAGCCACATCAACACGCCGACGCCGAGGCCGATGGCGTAGACCGTCAGCACCACCGAGCCGGCGTAGATGAGCCGCACGTGGGTCTCTTTCAGCGTGCCGGCCGCGTACGCATCACGCAGCGGGTTGAGCAGGCCGACGGTGCGCAGAATGCCGGCGGGGAACGCCTCCATCGACCACGAGAGCTGCTCGGCCCAGCGTGGGTTGATGGTGCGGCGAATGCCCTCGACGATGGCGCCGACGAGCAGGTACCCGCCTGAGAGCAACGTCGCGTTCGCGAAGCTGATGCGGAAGACGGGAATCGGGGCTTCCTGCGGTGTCGGCTGCTGAGACGACTCGCTCACTTGAGCTGCTTCTTGAGTGCGGTGACGACCTTCTTCACGCGCGCGAGATCGCCTTCGTTCTGCGAGAGGCCCAGCACCGCTTCGTACTCGGGCAGCGCCCGCTTCGCGCCATCGCCACCGGTTCGCATCAGAGCGTCGGCATACGAGAGCCGCGCCGCCGACCACGACTGATCGTACTCGGCCGCCTTGCCGTAGCTCTCGAGGGCCTTCGTCTCGTTCTTCTGCTTGCGCGCGACCTCGGCCATGGCGAACCAGGCGGGCGCAGAGAACGGGTCGGTTCGCGTCGCGCTCTCGGCCATCTCGAGGGCATTCTTCAGGTCGCGCTCTTCGAGCAGCACGCGCGCCAGCGAGGCGTCGACGAGGGCCTTGTCCCAGCTCGAGAACGCCTGCTTCTGCAACGCGAGCAGCTCTTCTTTCGGAGTCGGCCGCGCGCCCTTCGCCGAAGGCCTCGCATGGTGGGGACCGACGAGCCCGCAGAGCACCTTCGCGTTCTCGCGGCGCGCCGCTTCGTAGGCCTTGATGGCCGTGTCGGTGTTGCCCTGGCGCACGAAGGCGTTGCCGATCTCGCAGAAGGTCTCGGCGTCTTTCGGGTTGAGCTTGTTGGCGCGCTCGAGCGAGGCGAACGCGTTGCGGGCGTCTCCACGCGCGAACAGCACCTGCGCCTTCACGCGAAACGCGAGCACGTCATCGGAGTCGGGCTTCACGCCCTTCGCGATCGCGGCCTCGGCCTCCTTCAGCTTGCCGCTGTGCAGGTACACGAAGGCGGCGTCGGTCCACGCGTCTTCGCTGGTCGGGTTGTCTGCCGTCCACGACTCGACCTGCTTCGTCGCCTCGGGCAGCTGACCGAGCGCGAGATAGGTGCGGATCAGCAGGTGGCGAGACGGCCCGTGGCTGCCGTTGCGCTCGACGGCCTTCTGCAGCGGAGCCAGCGCGGTCTCGGGCGGCACGCCCATGTCGACGGCCTCGAGATAGAGCTGACCCAGCAGCGCGTTGGCTTCGTAGTCCTGGGGATCACGCGCAGCCTCTTCGAGCTGGGCGCGGGCCTTCGTCAGCTCGTTGCGCTTCATGTAGACGCGCGCGAGCGCGATCTGCGCCGTCGACTTGTTGCGCTTGGTGGTGGTGACGAGCTTCTCGAGGGCCTGCAGCGCCTTGTCGCCACCCTCTTCCGCCGCGTCGAGGAGCGCCAGATAGACGACGGCCTCGGCCGGGTACTTGCCGTTCACGCGGGTCCGGTCGAGCTCGGCCCTGGCGCGGCGGTTGTCTTCGATGCGCGCTGCGGCGATGCCACGCACGAGCGCGATCTTCCGCTGGTCGGCGTCACCCTTGAGCCGCTCGAGCAGCTCCTTCTCGCGGCTGCGGGCGAGCAACACGCGCCCCAGGCCTTCTTTCGCCTCTTCGCTCTTCGGGCGCACCTTGATGGCTTCGTCGTAGGCCTTCTGCGCCTCGGCCATGCGACCCGCGTTTCTCCCCGCCATGCCGAGCGCCATCTGGAACTCGAACGCGAGCTCCTTGTTCGCAGCGAGGCCGTCGGTGAGCGTCTTCGCGGCGTCGTCGTGTTTGGCGGCAGCCGACTGCGCCCGTCCCAGCAGCAACGTGTAGCGGCCCTTGAGCGCGTCGGGCACCGCGGCGTTCGCGGGCAGCCCTTCGAGATCGCCGAGCGCCTCCTGCGCCTCACGCCCCAGCTCGAGCCGCGCTTCGGCGAGGCCCATCACCCGCTGCGGGTGGAACTTCGAGAGCGTCTCGGCGGTGGAGAGAATGCGTGCTGCGCTCTCGTAGTCTTCCGAGACCAGGTAGTACTCACCGAGCGCCACCAACGCGCGCAGGTTCCGGCTGTTGAGCTCGGTGGCCTTCTGCAGGTGCTTGAAGGCGTCTTCGAGCTTCTTGTCCGAGAGGAGCACGCGCCCAGCCTGCGCCTCGACGACGCTCTGGTTCAGGTCTGAGCTGAGCAGCTGCTGCCGTCTTCCAGCCAGCTCGGCGGCGTCGGCGGTGAGGTAGTCGACGACGATGCCCAGCTCGGGGTGCGCCTCACGAACCTTGGGCTTCTCGATGGCGGCGCGCGCGGCTTCACGATCCGACAGCGCGCCCCCGTGCTCGGCGTAGAGGATCGCCTTGGCGAGCGCGATGTTGCCCCACGCATCGACGTTGGACTCGTCCATCGACAGCGCCTGCTCGAGCGCTTGAACGCCCAGCGTGTACTGCTCCTTCGTGTCGGCGTTGATGGCGACGAGGCCCTTGGCCAGCGCGGTCTCGAGGTTCTCGCCGCCGTGCTTCTGGCGCGTGACGACGAACGAGGTCGCGAGCGCGATGCCGACGACGAGCACGACCGCAGCCACGCCCACCTTGAGCCCGTGCTTCTGGAAGAACGTCTTCTCCTGCTGCTTCGCGCTGAGCTTTTCGCGCAGCTCGCGCTCGTACTCCTTGGCGATCGCCTCCGTCGCCTGGGTCGAAAACTCCACGCGCGGCGCTTCGAGGGCCGAGGGCGGCTCGAGGGGCGAGTCAGGGATCTCGTCGAGCAATCCACCGCCACCCGACGGAACGGGCTTCAAGACGGGGGGAGCGCCACCCACGACTCCGGGGTTCATGCCCGGCATGCGGAACTCGCTCGTCGGCATCTCGCTCTGCGCCGACACCACGTCTTCGAGCAGGTTGTTCTTCGCGGGCTCCGCCGGGAGCGACGCGGGCAGCTGCAGCTCGGCCGACGGAATGATCGACGGCATCGAGGGATCGCTGGGGCTGGGTCCCAACGGCACCGGCAACGGCGCAGCCTCTGCTTCCTGCAGGGCCTGGAAGGTGCTGGTCAGGCCACGAAACGTCTCGGTCGACTCGCTGCGGCCCAGCGCGGCGAACGGGTCTGGCGCCTCGGCGACGGGCCCTTGTAGCGGCAGCTCGGCGGTCGACGAACGCTCCTCCATCGAGCCCATCACCATCGGCAGATCCTGGCTGCTGGGCGTCAGGGTGCCCATCGCGACGGGGATCTCCATCGTCGGGCGGTTGTCGTCGGGGTTCGAGCTCGCAGCACCCGGCACCAACGGAAGCTCCATCGTCGGAACGGGAGGGCCGGGCTTGTGATCCATCGAGCGCGGTGCCGAGGGCCAGGCTTCGGGAATCTGCGCCGTCTGCGTCGGCACCTCGAGCGTCGGTCTGCCACCAACACCGGCTTCAGGCGTGTACGCCGACATCAGAACGGTGGGCTCGGCGCGCGGGTCGGCCTTCGCGGGAGTGAACGCCGCGAACACGTCGGGATCAGCCTGCGGCACTTCACCCGTCGGCGTGGGAGGGGGTGGCGGCTCGGAAGCGGGTCTCGCGCGGGGACCACTGGGCTTCGCTGCGGGCGGCGGGTCGGCAGCGGGCGCCGGGCGCGTGCGAGGACCACTGGGCTTTGCAGCAGGCTCCGCCACGACTGGCGCGACGGAGGTCACCGGCTCGACGGTGAGTGGAGCAGCTGGCTGTTCCGCGAGCGCCTTCGTGTTGACCGAGGTCTCGTCGTACAGCACCGGAGCGGGTCCACCGGCGAGCGCGGTGCGGGCCTGCTCGAGCCACTGCTTGATGCGGTTGTCGTTCGGCTGCAGCGCCGAGGCCTTGCGCAGAATCGGGAGCGCCGAGCGGTACAGGCCCTTTCGCAGCAGCACTTCGCTGATCAGGTTGTACGCGTGCGGGTTCTCTTTATCGATGTTCACCGCGGCATCGAACTGCTGCATCGCCTCGGCGGCCTTGCCGCTGTTGATGAGGCCCTTCCCCCACAGCACGCGGCCCGCGACGGACGAGGGGTGATGGCTACACCCCTGCTTGCAGACCTCGATGGCCTTGTCGTTCTCGCCTTTGTCCAGGTACGCCCGCGCAAGCTCGACGAACACCGTCGACGTGGGGTCCTGCGAGAGCATCTGCTCGTACTTCTCAACCATCGACTTCGACATGGGCGCTCGTCGGAAAACGGGGCGAAACAGCCGCGGAAACATACCCTTCCCGGCGCGGGCGGCCACTGCTCAATCACCGGCCATCAACTGGCCCCGACGATCGCGGGTGGTACCCTGCCCGACCATGCGAACGGTCGCTTCATGCCTGTTGCTCCTGCTCTCTTGCGCGGGCATTCGCGCGAAACCCGACCTCGAAGAGCTGAAGCCCGCCATCGAGGCGTTTCACCAGCGCTCGCGGTGGAAGGACTTTCGCGGTGCCGCCGATCTCATCGTGCCCGAGCGCAGCGCCGCCTTCGTGAAGGCGCGCATGAGGGGCGGCGACGAGAAGGACCTGTTCGTGACGAACTTCGAGCTCGAAGACGCGAAGATCTCTGCCGACGGAATCGCCGAGGTGGTCTCGCGCATCAGCTGGTACCGCCTGCCCTCGAATACCGAGAAGACCGCGACGGTGACGAACATCTTCGTGTGGCGGGAAGGCAAGTGGTGGCTCGAGAGCCAGGACGAGGGCCCGTTCCCCGATCTGAAGCCCGCGCCCGAGAAACCCAAAGCCGCGGCTGATGCAGGCACGTGATCGTTCGCCGGAGCGCGAGGCTCACTGACCTCGAGCTGGCGAAGCTGAGGGCGCTGCTCGACGTCGCGTACGACGGTGACTTCGGTGACGACGATTGGCTCCACGCGCTGGGTGGGCAGCACGTGCTCGCCTTCGACGGGAACGAGCTGATCGCGCATGCGAGCGTGGTCGAGCGCGAGTTGCTGCATCAGGAGTGGCGGTGGAAGACCGGCTACGTCGAGGCGCTCGCGGTCGCGCCAGCTCGGCGACGTGCGGGGCTGGGCTCCAAAGTGATGGAGCAGGTCGAGTTGATCATTCAGAACGAGTTCGAGCTGGGCGCGCTGAGCACGACCGACCTGGCGCTGCGGCTCTACGAACGACGCGGCTGGCAACGCTGGCGCGGCACGACGTGGGTACAGACGCCGAGTGGTCCCGTGCGCACGCCCGATGACGACGACAGCTTGTTCGTGTGGCCGGTCACGGCGCCGATCGACGCTCGCGGAAGCCTCACCTGCGACTTCAGGAACGGCGACGTCTGGTGAACTTCAGGACGCGTAGCTGGCGCAGGGTCGATGAGCTTTACCTGTGACTTCAGGAGCGACGGTGTCTCCTGACGTTCACGGCGTGGAGCTTGACCGGTCTCGACGAGTCCCGCGGCGGCGGGTGGAGCTGATCACGGGGCGTAGCTGACGGTCGAGACGCGCCGTCTGGCGAGCATCGTCGCACCGACGACCAACAACAGCGGCGTCACGTGAAACAGCAGCAGATGCCCGACGTCGCGGTGCGGACACTTGAGCTGCATGACGGCGAGTGACGTGGTGCCCGCAGCCCAACCGAGCACCATCGCACGCGAGAGCCTCGGAGCATGTTGCCGAGCCGCCAGAATCGCGAGCGCCGCGGGAATGGCCGAGCAGACGAGCTCCCAGCCGAAGCAGCCGAGGTGAAACGAGAAGGCGCCGAACTCCATCGAGAGCACCTGCGTCACCAGCACCGAACCGGCGACGAGCCCGCCGAGAATCCACGGCCGAGAGGTGCGCTGCGGCCAGGGAGCCAGCGCCGCGACGCCCGCGATCAACGCGACCACCAACAGCGCGAGCGACTGCATCCACACGCCTGAGGGAATCGCCGACGGCGGCATCTGCGACTGGAACATGAAGCAGCCGCACGTGAACAACACCACCGACGCGACGACGAAGAGCGCTGCGTCTCGCCACCACGGCTTCTTCGGCACCTCGAGCTCGGCCGAGAGCGACGCCGACAACCGCGCCTCGAGCTCGGGCGGCAACGATGGTGGTGGCGAACCAAACGGGTGCGGTGCGCTCATGATTCGAACTCCCAGACGTCTTTGAGCAGCTCACGCAGCACCTGGGTGCCGCGAAAGGCCCTCACCTTCACAGCCGTCTCGTTCGCGCCGACGGCCTCGGCGATCTCCGCGAAGCTCCAGCCCTCGAGGCGGTGCAGCACCACTGCTTCACGCTGCGCCTCGGGCAACTTCTGGAGCGCGTCGAGCAAACGCCGACGAAGCCCCGCGTCACCGTGAACGGCGTCGAGCCCTGCATCGACAGGATCGTCTGCGGTCGGCTGCTCGCGCTTCGTGCGGCGGTGGCGATCGCGCGCAGCATTCGAGGCGATGGCGTAGAGCCACGGCTTCACCTTCGAGCCTGCGCGGAACTGATCTCGCGAACGCACGACCGAGAGAAACGTGAGCTGCACGGCGTCTTCCGCGGCCGCGGCACTGCCAGTGATGCGAGTCAGGTAGCTGGTGAGCGCGGCCGCGTGGCGGCGAAAGAGCGCGTCGAAGGCAGCACGCTCTCCACCCTGGAAGCGCGCCATCAGGCCTTCATCGGAGTCGGGTGCCGGCTCGGCCATCGCGAACGCGGCATCCCACGGCAACGCCAGGGCTGTCATCGCCGCAGATACGTGCGCTGCAGTGGAGGTGGTTACGGAGGCAGAGCGCGCCTCGACGAAAACCACCGCAGAAAAAAAGCGCCCGTCGTCTCGGGGCCGGCCGAGGCGACGGGCGTCGGGAGTTCCCCTATGGAACCCCCTTACCGAACGGATTACTGAGCAACACCGGTGCCATGGAGGAGATCTTCCATTCCTTTCGGAAGATCATCGACTTAGGTGCGCTGCATCACGAAAGACTGCGACATGCCGCCGACTGATCGTGACAGACACGTCATGGTCCCACGAAAAGCGATGTGGATCAGGAGAGGTCTGAGAGCACGCCGCGAATGGTCTCACGAATTGAGAACGCGGGTTGCCAGTGGGTTTCTCTGCGCCATCGACCACCGTCGACCATGCAGAGGAACTGAATGTGGTCGAGCTCCTCGGGCGGGTAGCTGGCGAGGCGGTACTTGAAGAGCGACGACACGAGGCCGCGCGCGATGGGGTGCGGCACGGGAATCGGGCGAGCGCCGAGCTCTTTGAAGCACGACGAGAGCGGCACTTCACCCGGGCCGGTCACGTTGAAGACGCCCTTGAGCCCGGGCTTGAGCGCCTCGACGAGCGCAGCGCCGACGTCCTGCATGTGAATGAGCTGCACCATCGGGTCGAAGCCCATCAGCGTCATCGGCCGCTTGAGGCGCAGGTAGTTCGACGGCGCGTTCTTGATGGTGGGCCCGACGATGTGCACGGGCCGCAGCACCACGGTCTCGACGCTCGGTTGCCGCCAGAAGAACCCGTGCGCGAGCATGTCGACCTCGATGAGGTCTCGCACCGAGGGAAACCGGCTGGCCGCCATCAACGGCGCCTCTTCCGAGAGGAAGTTCGAGTTGTCGGGTGAGGGGCCGTAGACGTTCCCGCTCGAGAGCACGACCAGCTTCTTCACGCCGAACTTCGCCGCGCAGTCGAGGATGCGGGTGGTGCCGAGCACGTTGAAGCTGTGGTGATCCTCAGCGCTCATGCGCGGGTCGTGCATGATGCCCATGTGCACGATGGCCTTGATGGGCAGCTTGCGGAAGACGTCATCGGTCTTCTTCTTCCGCAGGTCGATCTGGAAGTGCTCGACGTCTTTCGGTTTGCCGATGAACGGGCGGCGATCGATGCCGGCCACGCGCTCGGTGCGGTGGAGCAGCTTCGCCACGACCCGGCCCAGGTTCCCCGAGATGCCCGTCACCAGCACCACGCCATCGCTGCTCAAAAGAAGACCCCCTTCCGCTCCGAGAGGCCCTTCTCGAGCATCGACTGAATGGTGGCCTTCACCACCTTCACCTTCTTCTCGAGCTCGGCGTCTTCATCGTCGGCGCGGCCGGTGAACGTGAGCGGTTCTCCGAAGGTGATGCGGTACTTCGCCGGCAGGGGAAACGGCAGCCCATACGGCGTCACCGGGAGCGCGGGCATACCGAACAGCTTCCCGACGGTCTTGAGGTTGAGAATGGCAGGCGCCTGCTCCTCGCTGCCGATGACCGCGACAGGAACGATGGGCGTCTTCGTCTCGAGCGCCAGGCGCATGAAGCCCAGCCCGAAGTCCTGCAGCTGGTAGCGCTGCGAGTAGAGCTTCGAGATGCCTTTGAGCCCCTCGGGGAAGACGAGGATCGCTTCGTCGTTCTCGAGCAGGCGGCGGCAGTTCTCAGGAGTGCCGACGATCTGCCCGATGCGCGCGAAGAACGTCGACACGTACGGCAGCGAGCCGACCCACTTCTCCACCATCGAACGGATGACGCGCGGAGGCTTCGCCTCGGTCAGCATCGCGATGCCGATCATCGCGCCGTCGACCGGCAGCTGCCCGCCGTGATTCGAGACGAGCAGCACGCGCCCAGCCGGAACGTTCTCGAGCCCCGACGTTTGCACGCGGAAGTAGTGCTTGTAGAGCCACACGAACGGGCCGACGGCCGAGAGCGCGTACTCGAGGGAGAACCCGAACGAGTCGACGCCGTACTCGTTGGCGTGGCGGCCATCGCGCAGGCGGTCGTCGAGGTTTTCTCCGCCCATCGCCAGCGTCCACTGCTTGAGGCCCTGCTTGATGGTGTCCGAGAGGCTCACGGGTCGGGGTTCTAGCGCGTGGTCAGCGGAACGCACGAGCGCGCCCAAAGGTGGTACGTCTTCAGGCGTGTCACCCGTCTGGACCCGCTTCGGCTGGTGCGCCCTCCTGGTGCTCGCCGCTTCGTGCTTCGTCGAGCTCGACGACCGTCCCGGCCGGGCCTGCGACGAGTCCAACCCGTGTCGGGAGCCTCGCCGCTGTGTGGCCGGAGGCTGCTTCGCTGAAGGAGAACGCGACGCTGGAACGATCGTGATCGACGGCGGGTCTGCTGCTGGCGGCAGCGCGGGCGGTGGGTTCGTCGCCTCGGGTGGTTCAGCGGCTGGTGGAAGCGCGGTGGCCGTCGACGCAGGCCCGCAGCCCATCTGGCAACAGCGCCTTCACGGGTTCTCCGACGTCACGCAGGACACGGGCTGCACGGCCACCATCGATCCCTCGCGCGGCAATCTGGTCGTCTCGTCCGTCATCTCGTCGAGGGACAACGAAGACACCGCGAGCGCGAACGTGCTGGCGCCGCTGCGACTGCCAACGAAGCTCGAAGGCCGGGTGCGCGGCCGCCTCACGCTGGGCAGCACGCCGCGACTCGTGGGAAATGCGCCGTTCGTCGAGCTCGGGTCGAACACGGCGTCGCAGGTGCATCTGCAGCTCGCCATCTCTTCGGCGAACGAGCTGGTCGTCTCGAATCAGGCGATGACGGTCTCGGACAACGCGATCTCGAGCCGTTTCCCCATCGACGGTGGGTGGCAGCGCGGCGACTACCTGTTCGAGGTGCGCTGGAGACGCGGCGAGTCGCGCACCGTGTGGCTCAACGGCCAGCTGCTCGGTGACGTGCCCCTGCCCTCGAGCACCGTGCCGGCGACCCCCGATCGGTTTCGCGTCGGGATCATGCGGCTCGATGGACCGCTCGATGGTGGGCCGTTCTCGGTCACGGTGAACAGCTGGCAGCTCGCCGAAGACGCCGACGCGGTGCTGGGAGACGTGCCGTGACCGCGCTGGTGCTCTCGCTCGTCTTGAGCGCGCAGCCGAACCCGTTCCTCGCGCAGGCGAAGGAGCTGTACCAGACGCTCGACTTCGAGAAGTGCGTCGCGCGGCTCGGGCAGGCCACCACGCAGTGGCAGTCGTCGAAAGACGAGCTGCGCGACATCGAGATCTACTCGGGCCTCTGTCACTTCAACCTCGGCCACTCGAAAGAAGCCTCGGAGCACTTCCGCACGGCGCTGCGCATCGACGAAGCGACCGATCTTCCGCCGTACACGAGCCCGAAGGCTGTCGACCTGTTCCTCAAGGTGAAGAAGGCGCTGCAGGCGCCACCCGAGCCGATGCCTGACTCCGACCTGCCGCCCGACGCTCCGAGGAAGACGACGCTCGAGCCGAAGGTGCCGGCTGGGCCGACGGAGCCTGGCGTGTTCGAGAAGCACCCGCTGCCGATGGGCTTCGGTATCGGCGCAGGCGTCGCGCTCGCGGTCGGCGTGGGGCTCGGCGTGAACGCGCGCAACCTGTCGATTCAGGCGAACGAAGCGCGCACGGATCAGGAGTTCGGGCTGAAGGCCGACGCCGCGCGGGCGAACGCGACCGGGGCGAACGTGGCCTACGTGCTCGCAGCCGGAGCTGCCGCCACCGCCGTGATTGCGTACCTGCTGGAGTGACCGGCGCGAAGCTCTGAGCGATAACGCGCTCCATGCGATCTCTCCTCGTGCTGCTGTCGCTCCTCGCGACCGTCGTCCTCGCCCAGACCCGAGATGGTGGAACGCCCGCGAAGCCCAAGGGGCCCGAGCTGTCAGCCACCTCGTGCGACAAGCTCATCGAGCACATCGTGCTGATCTCGGTGAACGAGTCGCTCGCCGAGGACATCGAGGTGAAGAAGATGCCGGCGAAGGAGCGCGAGGTGACCGAGAAGCTCGCCCGCCGCGAGGCGCTCGCCGACCCGAAGCTGAACGAGCTGAAGAAGGACTGTCCCCAGCGCTTCGACAAGAAGGACGAAGCCTGTGTGCTGAAGGCGAAGACGCTGAAGGAGATCGACGCATGCGCGCAGTGAAGTCGTCGTGGAGCATGGTGCTGGTGCTGCTGGCCCTCACGCCGATCATTCCCGGCTGCGCGTGTGACGACCTCTTCGACGAGCCCGATGGCGGAACGGGCGGCGGTATCTCGGGCCCGCAGGGGCGTGTGAGCGGCACCGTGACGCCGTTTCGCGGAGCCGATTCGGTGCAGGCCCCCGCGAAGGCGATCGACGCGAACCTGAAGCAGACCGCGATGGCGTCGATCAACGAGGGTCGCGTCGCGGCTCCGAGCCTTCGGCCGTTCGTCGATCGCGTGATGAAGCCGCTTCCCCAACTGGGGAGCAGCGGCCGGTTGCTCGGCGTTCGTGAGCCGCCACGCTTCATCGAGTCAGAGGTGATCGTTCGCCTGCTCGAGAAGGAGTCGGCGGCCATGGCAGTGAAGCGACTCGCGTTGCCTGGGCTCGTCGCGTCGCACGGAGGCTTCGGCTCCGAGTACCTGCACCTCATTCGCTACGTGCGTGAAGACGGCAAGCCGCTGAGCGCTGGAGAGACGCGTGAGCTGGTCGCGCCCCTCTCGCGGCTGCGGGGCGTGAAGTTCGTCGAGCTCAACCACGTGCGTCACGCGCTGGCAGTGCCGAACGACACGCTCTACCCGGCCATGTGGCACCTCACGTCGATCAACATGCCGGCCGCGTGGGAGATCGAGAAGGGCGCGACCGCTCAGGTCGCCGTCGCCGTCGTCGACACCGGCATCGTCTCGCACCCCGATCTCGACGCTCGCGTGCTGCCCGGCGCCGACATGATCAGCGACCCCGATCGTTCGCAAGACGGCGATGGGCGAGACCTGAACGCGACGGATCCCGGCCGCGATCTGCCGAACGGCCAGTCGAGCTGGCACGGCACGCACTGCGCAGGAACCATCGGCGCAGCGACGGACAACGGCACGGGTGTGGCCGGCGTGAACTGGAACGCGCGCATCGTCCCGGTCCGGGTGCTCGGCAAAGGCGGAGGCACCGACCTCGACATCGCGGCAGGCATGACGTGGGCGACTGGCGGCACGGTGCCCGGCATGGCGGCGAACGCGAACCCGGCGAAGGTCGTCAGCATGTCGCTCGGCGGTCAGGGCGAGGCGCAGCAGTCGTACCAGGACGCCATCGACGACGGCGCGCGCCGCAACGCGATCTTCGTCATCGCTGCAGGAAACGACAACATCGACGCTGCCAACTTCACGCCGTGCAACCAGACGGGTGTGCTCTGCATCGGCGCGACGCGCTTCAACGGCAAACGCGCGAGCTATTCGAACTTCGGCCAGCGCGTCGACATCATGGCGCCGGGTGGCGAGACCGCTGAAGACGCGAACGGCGACGGCAACCCCGACGGCGTGCTCTCGACGCTGCGTGACGACGCGACCGGCATGCCGACGTACGCGTTCGAGCAGGGCACCTCGATGGCGACGCCGCACGTGGCGGGCATCGTCTCCCTCATGAAGGCGCGCAACGCGGCCCTCACCCTCGCGCAGGCGAAGCAGATTCTCGTCGACACCGCGAACACCGGCTCACGCTGCACCGAAGGCTGTGGCGCCGGGCTCGTGAACGTTCACGCCGCCCTCCTCCGCGTCTCGGGAACGCAGCCGACGGGGCCTGCGAAGTTGTCGCTCAGCGCGACGGAGCTCTTCTTCACTTCGGCCGCCGCGACCCAGACCATCAGCGTCACCAACGTCGGCGGCATGCCGCTCACGGCCACCTTCGCGGCGGGTGGCGCGCAGGGAAGCAAGCTCTCGTTCCCGGGCGGAGCATCAGTCACCGTGCCCGTCGGCCAGTCGGCGAACGTGCGCATCGACGCGAGCCTCGCGGGGCTTCCGGACGGCATGACGGCAGCAGCCACCATCAGCGTCACCTCGAACGGCGGCAACTCGAGCATCGGCGTGAAGCTGCGCCCCGGCGGAGCGAGCGGGCGAAACGTCGCGGTCGCGCTGGTGCATCAGGTGAATGGAGAGTGGAAGGTCGCAGGCGTCGCCGAGGCGCAGGCCATCAACAACTTCAGCTACGGCGTCGTTGCTCCGCCCGGCACGTACTTCATCTTCGGCGCGCAGGACGCGAACGGGAACGGCCAGTTCGAAGACAACGAGCCGATCGGACTCTGGCCGAACACCGACTCGCCCAAGGCCATCACCGTCGCCGACGGCGCCAACCTCATGGGCAACAACTTCGTCGTCGCGCCGCAGGTGAACTTGAGCGGAGACGAGTCACGCGTCATCGGCACCGCGTGCACCGACGCCTCGACGTGCGGCCCACAGGGCATCTGCGGCACCGGCTTCCCGCAGGGCTACTGCACGAAGGACTGCGCGATGGCGGCCTGCCCCACCGGCTCGAAGTGTCTGTCGGGCGAGGCGGCCTCCATCTGTCTCGACACCTGCTCCGCACCACGGCGAGGCCGCTCCACCTGCCGCGCGAACTACGTCTGCGAAGATGACGGCTCGGGCACGGGCGTCTGCATTCCCGACTGCTCCACCATTCAGGACTTCTGCGACGCGCCGCAAGCGTGCGCCGCGAGCGGCTACTGCGAATGATGACGTTGCTGCTGCTCGCCCTCGGAGCCTCGCCCATGAACCTCGAAGCGCTCATCGACCCCGAGTGGAAGCAGGTGAAGCCGGGCATCTCGATGAAGGGCCCCGGCCCGAGCTGGAGCTACCGCGTCGCGCCGCCGCTGCCCTCCGACTGGCCGATGACGCCGAAGAGCACCATCGTGCGTTGGGTCTTCGCAGCGGCCATCGACTTCGGGCTGAATGATGGAGAACGGGTCGCGGCGCCGTGGGCGCGCGTCGACGTGGCGCCCGATGGCACAGCGAAGCTGACGGTGGTCTCGAAGGCCCTCGAGGGGAACGACATTCAGGGCGTGAAGCCGATCATGAAGACGGAGGCCGACCTGGTTCGGAAGGTCTTCGAGACGAGCGACGCGCTCCGCGCAGGAGACCTCGCCGCCGTGAAGGAGCCGTGGTGCAAGTGGCTTCAGTACAACGGCGTCATCGCCGCGAAGCTGAAGCCGAAGCATGAGGCCTTCTTCACCGCGCTCGCCTGCGACGCGAAGTAGCCCGTCCTTCTGGTTGACGTGGTGCGGGCTCCGCCTTACCCCACGCCGTCGTGGCCGAAGTCTTCCAGCAGCTCGTTCAAGCGCTCACGCCGGGCCACGCGACGCGCATTCGCACGACCGGTCTCACGGGAGCCTCCCGCGCCTGGGTGCTCTCACGCCTCGTTCAGCACCTGAAGACACCGCTGGTCTGCGTCACAGCCGACGATGACGCTGCTGATTCGCTGGCCTCCGATCTCGCGTTCTTTCTCGGCGGCGAAGGCACGAAGGCATCTCCGACGGTGCTGCGGCTACCGGCCGACGAGGTGCTGCCGTGGGACGAGCTGCTCCCTGACGCAGGCATGGTGACGGAGCGGCTGTGCACGCTCTTCCACCTCGCGCGAGGCACGAAGTTCCCTGCGCTGGTGCTCTCGGCGCGCGCGCTTCATCGCAAGGTGCTGCCGCCGAAGCTGATGCAGTCGCAGTCGCGCACCGTGAAGGTGAACGAAGACGTCGGCCGTGACGCGCTCGCGTTGTTGCTCGCGGGCATGGGCTTTCGCAACGCGCCGCTCGTGGAAGACCCGGGCTGCTTCTCGCTGCGTGGCGACATTCTCGACGTCTGGGCGCCGCTGCACGACGAGCCGACGCGCATCGAGTTCTTCGGCGACACCGTCGACTCGATGAAGCGCTTCGACGCCGAGACCCAGCGCACCACCGACAAGCTGACCGAGCTGCAGCTGTTCCCCGCGCGGGAGCTCTTCCTCTCGACCGAGACCAAGGCACGGGCCATCGAGTCGATTCGGGAGATCGCCGAGCACCAGCGCGTGCCGTCGTCGAAGGTTCGCGAGCGCATCGAGCAGGTGCGTGAAGGCATGGCGTCGGCGGGGCTCGAGGCGCTGCTGCCGGGCTTCTTCGAAGGTGGGCTCGCGACGGTGTTCGACTACCTCGCGACGTGGAGCGACGCCCCGCTCTTCTGGATCGACGAGCCCGCGAGCCAGACGCAACTGCTGGATGATCTCTTCGTCGATCTCGGCCGCAGCTACGAAGACGCGACGCGAAGGCAGGAGCTCACGACGCCCGTCGACGCGCACTTCCTCTCTCGAGACGAGGTGCTCTCGCGGCTGGGCCGGTTCAGGCAGCTCGAAGGCGGCGGGCTCAGCATCGAAGGCACGATTCACGATCGCCTTCCGCTCGCCTTCCACTTCGGCGGCACGAAGGAGCTGCGCGAGGCGATCCGATCCCATCACGGAGAAGAGGGCGCACTCACTCCGCTGCTGGAACGTCTCGAACGCTGGCACGAAGATCAGGTGCTCACGGCCATCGCCTGCGGCTCGAAGGGCCAGGCCGAGCGCCTCGAACGACTGCTCAAGGAGCGTAGCGTCAAGGTCAAGACGCACTCGAGCGCGTTCGACGATGAGCCGTCGGCGCTGTTCGACAAGAAACGCCTCGCGCATCTGTTCATCGGAGAAGTGAGCAGCGGCTTCGTCGACCTGCCCGGCAAGCTCGTGGTGCTGTCCGACGAAGACATCTTCGGCGCGCGGGCCCGACGACGCATTCGACGGCGCCGCACCGATGTCGCGGGCTTCGTCGCCAGTTTTCAGGATCTCAAGGAGGGCGATCTCTGCGTGCACGCGGAGTTCGGCGTCTGCCGTTACACCGGCCTCGTCACCATGCAGGTCAACGGCGTCAACGCCGACTTCCTGCTCCTCGAGTTCGCCGCGAAGGACAAGGTCTACCTGCCGGTCAGCCGCATGCGGCTGCTCTCGAAGTTCACCGGCGGAGATCCCAGCAAGGTCGCGCTCGATCGCCTCGGCACCAACAGCTGGGAGAAGAAGAAGCAGCTCGTTCGCGAGCAGCTGCTCCAGATGGCGGCCGAGCTGCTGCGCCTCTACGCCGAGCGCCGCGCCCACGCAGGTCACGCCTTCACGCCGCCCGATCGCTACTACCGTCAGTTCGAGGCCGACTTCGAGTTCGAGGCGACGGTCGATCAACAGAAGGCCATCGAAGACGTGCTCGCCGACATGGCGAAGTCGACCCCGATGGACCGGCTCGTCTGCGGTGACGTCGGCTACGGCAAGACCGAGGTCGCCATGCGCGCCGCCTTCAAGTGCGTGCTCGATCGCAAACAGGTCGCGGTGCTGGTGCCGACGACGCTGCTGGCCCATCAACACTTCAACTCGTTCAAGCGCCGCTTCGACGGCTACCCCGTCACCATCGAGGTCGTCTCTGGCCTGCGCAGACAGAGCGAGGTGCGCGACATCATGAAGCGCGCGCAGGAGGGCCGGCTCGACGTGCTCGTCGGCACCCACAAGCTGCTCGCGAGCGACGTGGGCTTCCGCGATCTCGGGCTCGTCATCATCGACGAGGAGCAGAAGTTCGGCGTGAAGCAGAAGGAGTTCCTGCGGCGGCTGAAGACGAACGTCGACACGCTCACGCTGACGGCGACTCCGATTCCGCGCACGTTGAACATGGCCATGAGCGGCATGCGCGACATGTCACTCATCACCACCCCGCCGGCCGATCGCCGCGCGATTCGTACGTTCGTGAACCGGTTCGATCCGCAGCTGCTCAAAGACGCCATCACTCGCGAGCTGCAGCGTGGCGGGCAGGTCTTCGTGGTGCACAACCGCATCTCGTCGCTGCCCAGCATGGAGAAGTTGCTCAACGAGCTGGTGCCACACGCGGTCGTCTCGACGGCGCACGGACAGATGGGTGAAGGCGAGCTCGAGCGGGTGATGCTCGATTTCGTCGAGAAGCGCGCGCAGATCCTCCTCTCGACCAGCATCATCGAGAGCGGCCTCGACATTCCGTCGGCGAACACGATCATCGTGAACCGCGCCGATCAGTTCGGGCTCGGCCAGCTGTACCAGATGCGTGGTCGCGTCGGCCGTTCGAAGGAGCGCGCCTACGCGTACCTGCTCGTTCCTCAGGGCCGCGGCGTGGGGAAAGACGCGATGCGCCGGCTCGAGGTGCTGCAGGCGTTCACCGAATTGGGCGCAGGCTTCTCGATCGCGTCACACGATCTCGAGATTCGCGGCGCGGGCAATCTGCTCGGCAAGGAGCAGTCGGGCAGCATCGAGGCGGTCGGCTTCGATCTCTATTCGCAGATGCTGGAAGAAGCGGTCGCCGAGGTGCGTGGTGAGCCGGTGCGCACGCAAATCGAGCCCGAGGTGAACCTGCCGGTGCCCGCGTACCTGCCCGAGCACTACGTGCCCGACGTGCACCAGCGGCTCGTGCTCTACAAACGCTTCTCGCAGGCGCCCCACCCTGACGATCTGAACGATCTGCGCGCCGAGCTGGTCGATCGCTTCGGAGACGCTCCCGACGAGGTCGACACGCTGCACGAGCTGATGATGCTGAAGATCGATCTGCGCGAGCTTCAGCTGCGGTCACTCGATGGTGGGCCGGGCCGCATCGTGGTGACGCTTGGCGCCGACGCGCTGCTCGATGGGCACAAGGTGGCGATGCTCGTGCAGAAGTCGAAGAGCCTCTATCGCCTGACGCCCGACTTGAAGCTGGTGGCGAAGCTCGACCCGACCGTGAAGGGGAAGGACTTCATTCCCGCGGCGCGAAAGGTGGTGCGTGATCTGATGGCGTGCGAGCGGCGCTGACGATCAGTTGCGCCGGTACTCTGCGACCAGGTTTGCGACGGCACGGGTGTGATCGGGATCCGAAACGAACCTCGCGAGCCACTCGAGATCGAGGGTCGGAAGGAACGAACTCTTCTTCCGTCGCGCATACCCGCTCGGCTTGAGACCAAAGACCGAGATGCGTTCATCTTCCCAGAGCCACACTTCAGGAACGCCGAGACGCTCGTACACCTCGAGCTTGTCGAGTCCGGAGCGGCTCCAGTTCACTTCGATCGCGATGTCGGGAACCGTGCTCATCTGCGAGCGGCCGACGACGTAGCATTCGTCAGGTTCCGCTCCCGCGTTCCCTCGCCGCTTCTTCAGTGTCGTCGAACCATACGGGCTGACGGCGACACCTTCGAGCGCCGCCCAGAGTTCGAGCAGGCGGCCAATTCGGCTCTTGATGCCTTCGTGCGCTTGCGACGGAGACGTGAGTTCGAGCACCCCATCGAGGTAGGTGATTCGTGGACTGACCGACTCGCCGCGGATCTGGAGGAATGACTCGAACTCGGTCCAGCTCATCCGCATGGTGATGAGCTGATCGGTCGCAGGAGGCGGAGGCGAACTCTGCATGGCGGAGATTCTAAGCTTCACGGTTCGACGATGGCCATCGTGCACCGCGAGATGCAGACCAGCTTGCCGGCCTCGTCGGTCAGCCTGATCTCCCACACGTGCGTCGCGCGCCCGAGATGCAGCGGAGTCGCCGTCGCCGTCACGATGCCATCACGCTTCCCGCGCACATGGTTCGCGTTGATCTCCAGCCCGACCGCGTTCTTCCCGGACTCACCGACGTTCAGCCACGCGCCGATGCTCGCGACCGTCTCGGCCAGCACCACGCTCGCCCCACCATGCAGCAGACCGAACGGCTGGTGTACGCGCTTCTCGACGGGCATGCGCGCGACGACGCGCTCCTTCGTCAGCTCGACCAGCTCGATGCCCAGGTAGTCCGACAGCGTTCCCTTCGACACTTCCCGCATCAGCTCCATCGGAGTGCTCATGCGCGCTTCACTACACCCCGGCGAGGATGTTCTCCAACGCATCGACGGGCAGACCGAACGCGCGGCCCTCGGTCACCAACTCTCCGAGCAACAGCCGTGACTGCGGCGCCACCTTCGTGAAGTGCACGCGCGCGTACGTCTCGAAGTCGAACGGCACCACGAGCGGAACGATGGGCGCGGCCAGCGCGAGCAACCACGGCTGCGTCGTCAGCTTCGGCCCCAGCGGCGTCTTGCGATCGAGCCGGCGCGAAACGATGGCGAGAGCCTGCGCGCTCGCAGCCACCGAGAGCGAAGGGTCGTCAGCGAGCGCGTGCAGCGACCAACCATGCCGCTCCAGCGCACGAACCGTCACCAGCAGCGCGGCCGTGAAGAAGATGACGTCCTCCTCCAGGCCATGCCGATGCACCGCCGGCATGTCACCGCGCTTCAACGTCGCCACCACCATCTCGACGAGCGGGACCCGACCATCGAAGGCGAACGGCGACATCGGCGGCAGCCAGTACGCGTAACCGGGGGGCAACGGATCACTCGGGCTCAGCGGTGTCGCGAAGCTGACGAGACTGATGAGCCCGCGCACGAACCGTTCTTCGTGGACACCGAGCTTCAGGAGTCTCGCGCGATCTTCCAGCCCCGGCTGCAGGCCCACGACGATCGCGTTCCCGAGCTGCCCGATGATCGACGCCATCCATGCGCCCTGGAGCGCATCGGAAGGCACCGTGATGAACGCGAGGTCGAAGGCTCCTTCCACCGACGACACCGCGGGCACCGACACTTCCTGCCGCGTCGTGCGACCGAACCACCCCAGCCGCGTCACGACCGTCGGGTGCACCTTCTCGGGAGAACGCACCGCGAACGTCACGTCGACGCCAGCGCGCACGAGGTGCAGCGCGAAGACCTGGCCGACAGCGCCTGCTCCGACGACGAGCGCCTTCACTGGCCCAGCTGAATCTTCACCGTGAGCGAGATGAGCCGGCCCTCGGCACCACCGAGCTCATGGCGGTACGCGAGGTCGACGCCGCTGCCTTCGGTGAACCAGCCGATGCCACCCGAGATGTACTGGTGGTTCATGATGCCGTCGTACTGGTAGCCGAACCGCACGGGGAAGCTCATGGCGATGAGCCACTCGAGCCCGCCCTGGTACGCGAGCCGCGGCGTCGCCTCGTTGAAGTCGGCGCGCAGATCGAAGCACGGCGTCAGCTGGTTCAGGATCAACGCGCTCACCGACGCCACGAAGTACCGCGTGATGTCCTTGTTGAAGTTGTTGATCAGGTTGTGACCCGACACGCCGATCGACAGGAAGTTCGCGGGGCGAATCAGCACGCCGGCGTTCATCGTGATCGAGTTCGTGTTCGAGGCTCCGACGATCACATGGTGGCGCCCCGAGACGCCGAGGTGAAGCCAGTCGGCGATGGGGTAGGCCATGGCGACCGTCGTCACGTGCGCCCACCGTCGCTCGAGCCCACCGAAGGTGACGAAGTGGTAGCTGATGCCTCCCGCGATCTGGTTCGTCGAGTCCGCGAGCGCGAGCGTTCCAACGCCCATTCCGTTCGGCACGTCCCACGAGCCTGAGGCTTCGATCTGGTAGCGCTTGTAGGCCGACAGGGCCGCGGGGTTTCCGCCGATCACCTCGGCGCCGTAGCCCATCGACATGTACGCGCCCCCCATCGCCATGTTGCGCGAGTGCATGAGGTCGCGAAGGTCGGGCCCGGGGTGGACGGGGGTCGGCATCGGCTGATCGGTTTCCTGCGCGAGCGCAGGGAAAGCCGAGAGCACGACGAGCAGCAGGAGCGAACGCAACATGGCTGCAGCGGGTTGTACAACGCAGGCGATCGCGGTCGAGTTCCCTGCCGGATTTCCGGGCAGTTGCGCCCGTGAGATCGCCCTCGACCCCCGACGGTTGCGGGGTATGAAGGAGCCGTCATGCGCTTCCTCGTCGCCGCGCTCGTCGTCGCCTACGTGATGCCGACGTACTCCATTCTTCGTCGCTACGCCGGCACCCGGGACGACCTCACCCTCACGAGCCTGAAGGTCGATGGCTCTGCCGCCGTCGCTCCCGCCATCGCCAGAGAGGTGGCGTCGTCGCTGTCGTCGACGTGGGTCTCGGGCGATCTGCCGCTCACGTCACAGCTCAGCATCAAGTACCCGGGCCGCTGCCGCCTCGACCTCACCAGCCTCGAGTCGAACAAGACCTTCACCGTCGCCACCTCGACCGGGAAGAAGCGCGTCGAGGGCCCCGCCTTCGCGGCAGCCGAGGTCGCGCTCGAAGAGGTCTGCGCCCTGTTCGCCGTGAAGAGCGCCGGAGACGGTGAGACGCGCGCGAGCATCGAGCGGCACCTCGCGGCGCTGAAGGTCGACACCAAGCTCGTCTCGCACGCGCGCTTCCTCGGGCAGCTCACCTTCGCGATCGGCAACCGCGCCGAGGGCAGCCCGCAGTACTGGGTCTATCGCGATCGCACACCGCCCGACCGCTTCATGCCGGCACGCATCAGGTTCACCGACGAGCGCGGCTCGTGGGACGTGCGCTTCGTCGACTACAGCTCGGCGTCCGTCGCTGACTGGCTGCCCCGCGTCGTCGAGGTCTACAAAGGCCAGGAGCTGCAGCTGCGCCTGACCGCCCTCACCGCCGACACGCGCGCCGATCTCGAGAAGACGAAGTTCTGACGTGCGGCCGTGACGGCGTCTCTCTTCGGTCCCGAGGAGTTTGCTGCCGTCGCCGTCGGTCGTCCCGTTCGTGGTGAGTTCACGTACTCCGTGCCCGCGGAGCTGAAGCCGAAGCTCGCGCCGGGCCTGCGCGTGAAGGTGCCGTTCGGCCGCTCGACGATCCTCGGCTTCTACCTGGGG
This sequence comes from Archangium gephyra, assembly GCA_943370055.1. Classification (GTDB taxonomy): domain Bacteria; phylum Myxococcota; class Myxococcia; order Myxococcales; family Myxococcaceae; genus Xiheimicrobium; species Xiheimicrobium gephyra_A. The sequence goes on along the minus strand of CALRPN020000001.1, from coordinate 223,985 downwards.
CCCGCGCCCGCGCCGTCAGACGCCGTGCGCAAGAAGCTCAAGCCCATCACCGCGACGCTCGAGGCCGAGCCCGCGCTGACGCCCGATGTGGTGGAACTCTGCCGGTTCGCCGCCCAGCACTATCGGTACCCGCTCGGTGAGGTGCTGCGCGCGACGTTGCCGCCCGGGCTGACGAAGGCGCAGGAGGAGAAGCAGTCTCGCGCCGAGGTCGTGCACTTCGCCATCGCCGAAGACGGAGCCGATCCCTCGACGTTGACGCGCGCTCCGGCGCAGCAAGCGGCGCTGTCGTATCTGCTCGCGGTCGGTGGGCGCGCGAACGTCGACGAGGTGGCCCACGCGATTCCAGGCGCGAGGGAGCACCTGCGCGCGCTCGTGAAGAAGGGCCTGGTGCGCATCGACACGCAGGCGCTCGTGCACGGCGTCGTCGAGGGCATGGGCAGCGCGCGGCCTGCGAAGCTGACCGAGGAGCAGGCGAGCGTCGGCGCCGAGCTCGAGGCGCTGCTCGACGCGGGCGGCTTCGCTCCCGTGCTGCTTCAGGGCGTGACCGGAAGCGGCAAGACCGAGGTCTATCTGCGCATCGTCGAGCGCGCGCTCTCGGCTGGCCACGGCGCGCTGATTCTGGTGCCTGAGATCGCGCTGACGCCGCAGCTGGTGGGCCGGTTCCGCAGCCGCTTCGGGCCCAGCGTCGCGGTGCTGCACAGCGCGCTGACCGACACGGAGCGACTGCGCGCGTGGCAACGCCTTCGTCGCGGAGACGTGAAGGTCGTCGTCGGCGTTCGTTCGGCCATCTGGGCGCCCGTGTCTGATCTGCGCGTCATCGTCGTCGATGAAGAGCACGACCCCTCGTTCAAGCAGGACGAGAAGCTGCGCTACCAGGCACGCGATCTCGCCGTCATGCGCGCGATGCAGGCGAAGTGTCTGGTGGTGCTGGGCAGCGCGACGCCGTCACTCGAGACGCTCGAGAACGCCCGCAAGGGCCGCTACCGCCACCTGAAGCTCACCCGCCGCGTCGACGATCGCCCCATGCCCGCGCTGCACCTCGTCGACCTGCGCCTCGAGCGGCCGAAGACGATGGAGACCCGCGACACCGAGCCGCCCATGCTGTCGGAGCCGCTCAAGCTCGCCATGCGCGAGACCCTCGAGAAGGGGCAGCAGATCATCCTCTTCTTGAATCGCCGCGGGCACGCCACCTTCCTCACGTGTGAGGTGTGCGGGCAGAACCTCAAGTGCTCCGACTGCGACGTGTGCCTCACGTACTACCGCGCCAGCGGCCGCGTGCAGTGCAACTACTGTGGGCGCGCGCACCCACTGCCGAAGGGCTGCCCCGAGTGTGATGGGCCACTGCTGCAGCTCGGGGTGGGCACCGAGCGCATCGAGGCCGAGGTGGCCGAGGCGTTTCCACAGGCGCGCATGGGCCGGCTCGATCGCGACGCGGTGACGACGAACGAGCGGCTGACCGATCTGCTCTCGAGCTTCGCGCGCCGTGAGCTCGACGTGCTCGTGGGTACGCAGATGGTCGCCAAGGGTCACGACTTTCCCGGGGTGACGCTCGTGGCGGTCGTGCTCGCCGACACGGCGCTCTCGCTGCCAGACTTCCGGGCCGCCGAGCGAACCTTTCATCTGCTCACCCAGGTCGCGGGTCGCGCGGGCCGTGGCGCTGATGCAGGCCGCGTCATCGTGCAGGCGTACAACCCCGACGCGCTCCCGATCGCCGCGATGCTGAAGAACGACTTCGAGGGCTTCTCCGATGCCGAGCTGGCGCGCCGCCGTTCGCTGCAGTGGCCACCGACCTCGCGCATGGCGTCGATTCGGTTCGAGTCTGACAACGCCGAGCTCTGCGCTCGTACGGCCCAGCAGCTCGCGGCCGTTGCTGCGCGCGCGATGCCTCCGTCGTCGCATGGTGTTCGGCTGCTCGGGCCGGCGCCTGCGCCCATCTCGCGCATCAAGGGCAAGACGCGCTGGCAGCTCGTCGTCAAAGGGCCCACCCACGCAGCCATCGCAGGGCCGCTCGACGCCATCGAACGCGCGCTGGACGAGGTCTCGTCCACCGTGAAGGTCATCATCGACGTCGATCCCGGCGCGATGCTCTGAGGGCGCCGTTATCGTTCGAAGGTGAAGATCTGGGTCGAACTCAACCCTGCCGACGAGCAGCGCTTCGTCGAGGAGCGTGACGCGACCAACTTCGAGCGCACCCGCTGGGGTTTCCTGGTGCTCGCGGGGATTCACGTCGTGCATGTCGCGCTCTTCGCGCTGGCCGACGGCAACGCGCTGTGGCGGAGCATCATCGGCACCTCGCACGTGGTCGGGCTGGTGGTGGCGCTGGCAATCGCCCTCGTCGCGACGCTCGGCCGAAACCGTCGCGCGGTCGTCGTCGGGCTGCCTGTCATCGGAGTGGTGTGGGCCACGACGCTGGGCGCCTCGCTCGCGGCCATCGACCAGTTGGTCACCACCGCCGTGACGCCCCTGCTCGTCGTCAACGTCACGGTGCCGCTCTTCCTGAGGGTGCGGCCACGCATCGCGATCGCAGCGCAGCTCTTCGGCCTCGTCCTCTTCGTGGCCTTGCTGCCATCGTTTCAGGGCAGCCCGGCGCTTCGCCTCACCAGCGTGGCCAACGCCACGACCTTCACCGTCCTGGGAGCCATGTTGACGTTCGCGGCGGCGATGATGCACCGCAAGGACTTCGCCCAACGCCAGCTCATCGCGCGCCAGAACGTCGAGCTGCAGGCGCTCGCCACTGCGGCCCAGGCAGCCAGCGCCGCCAAGAGCCGCTTCCTGGCGGTGATGAGCCACGAGATCCGAACGCCGCTCAACGGCGTGCTGGGCCTGACGCAGCTGCTGGAGCGGGCAAAGCTCGACCCCTCGAGTCGCGAGCTCGTGGCGAACATCTCTGGAGCCGGCCGCTCGCTGCTCACCATCATCAACGACCTGCTCGACCTCTCGAAGATCGAAGCGGGCAAGCTGACGCTCGAGCAGCGGCCCCTCGATGTCCGCGCGTTGGTCGACGGCATCGTCGCCCTGCACCTCGGACAAGCCGCAGAGAAGAAGCTGGGGCTCGAGGCGGTGTGGGCTGACGCGAGCCCGCTCTGGGTGCGAGGAGACGAGACCCGGCTGCGGCAGGTGCTGTCGAACCTCGTCACCAACGCGCTGAAGTTCACCGAGCGCGGCGGCGTTCGTCTCGTCGTCGCGGCCGAGACCGAGGGGAGCGCGGTTCGGCTCACCTTGCGTGTCATCGACACCGGCATCGGCCTGTCCGACGAGCACCGCCGACGCCTGTTCGTGCCCTTCGAGCAGGCCGACACGTCGACGACCAGGCGGTTCGGCGGCACCGGGCTGGGCCTCGCCATCTGCCGGCAGATTCTCGAGCAGATGCACGGCTCGGTCGTCGTCGAAGCGTCTTCGTCGGAAGGCACCACCTTTCGCGTCGACGTCACGCTGCCTGCGGCGCAGCCCGCCGTGAAGCCGCTCGAGCCTGTCCCTTCGCGCTTCGACGCCCGGGTGCTGGTCGCCGACGACAACTCGGTCAACGTGATGGTGGCGCGAGGGCTGCTCTCTCACCTCGGCGTCGAGGTGCTCGTCGCGAAGGACGGCCAGGAGGCGCTCGACCTGCTCGCGCACGAGTCCGTCGACCTCGTCTTCACCGACCTGCACATGCCCCAGCTCGACGGCTTCGAGCTGGCCCGCAGGCTCCGCGCCCGGGGAGATGTGGTGCCCATCGTCGCGGTCAGCGCGAGCGCGCTCGACGAAGATCGCCAGAAATGTCTCGACGCCGGAATGAACGACACCATCCCCAAGCCCGTGCACCAGAGAGATCTCGAGCGGGTCTTGCGGCAGCTGGCGTGACGCTCAAAAGCAGACGCGCTCGTCGCCAGACGAAAGGCAGCGACCTCTGGTGCCCGAACCAAACGCGTCGACGCACGAGGCGTCGTCCGAGCATCGACGCAGGCACCTGAAGTCAGCGCCTGCGTTGACGCGGCCCTTCGGACAGGTGGGCTTCGCGTTCGGGTGGCCCTGCGCACAGGCGAGACGCCGCACACAGTCGGGGTACTCGAGACACGCAGAGTCACGCTCGAGGTTGCCCCACGGAATCGACGTTGGTCCTCCCAGGCGCGCTTCACACTCGAGGAACGCCTCGGCGACGGGCTCGGGGTTCTCGGGCGGGTCGCTCGCCACGCGTTGAAGCTCGACGACCGGAGCGCCATCTCTCCAGGCGACTGACAGCACCCGCTCGGCCCGCAGATCGTACCCGGCGACGACGAAGCCGACTCGCCACGCACTGCCCACGCGCAGCGGAAGCACAGCCGAGGCGCGATTTCGAACGACGGCCAGCTGCGCTTCACCGCGCAGCCCTTCGAGCAGGCGAATGGAGGCGTACCAGAAGCCCGGGTTCTTCGACTCGCACCGCACGCGCAGCCAGTCATGGACCCGCTTCGTCTCGCAGCCGGCCTCGGTGCTGCCCTTCACGGTGAGTTCGGGCGCTGCGTTCCACTCCTGGGGCGAGGGGAGCGAAGCCTGCGCAGGCGGCACAGGCCGAACGGGAGCCGTCTTCAGCGCCTCGGCGACGGCGGCTCCAGCGGCGCTCGTGCCCTTCGGCGTCAGGTGCAGATCACCGAGCAGAAACGCCCCGGGTTCGGCGGCACGCAGCACGTCGGTGAGCTCGATGGTTCTCAAGCCACGTTGGCGGGCGGCGTCGGCGAAGGCGTGATTCAGCTCGAGCGTGGGCTCCATGTTGACGGGTGGCGCGCCGTACTTGGCCCACTCCTTCGACGAGACCTGCACGTCGAGCGGCAACACCACCAACGTCGAGTCGGGCAGGCTGGCGAGCGCGTCGAGCACCGCAGCGCCTGGCACCACCTTCGCCTCGACCACCGGGGCCGGCAGATCCCACCGCAGCTTCTCGAGCTCGGCGTAGCTGCGTTCGAGCGTCTCGTCGTGGGGAACGCGCGCGAGCTCGAGGCGGCGGCGCAGCGCGGTGAGGCGCTCCTTCTCTTTCGCGGCGGTGGCGAGCAGCTCGGCCGTCACGGGAATCGACCGCGCCATCTCGCTGCCGGTGTCGCGCACCACGTCGCCGACCTGTTTGGTGAGCACCTCGTTCATCAGACGCTCGCTTCGAAGCCCGTGCGGGCCGTCGTCCTCGTTCGCGAGCGCATCGAGTTCCTTCGTACTCTTGCGAATCTGCGCTTCGAGGGGCGCCAGGCGCTGCGCGAGATCGGCCGGGCTCTGTTCACGCTTCGTCGGCGCAGGCGCGCGCTGCTGCCGCTCGGCTTCGGTCAACAGGTCGGTCCAGGTGCCTTCACTGGGCGTGCCCCGACCCGTGGCGCCGAACTCATCGAGCGCCTCGGAGTCTCCGTGAATCTGCTGCCGCTCGAGCTGCAGCTTCCGCAGGGCGAAGACGAGGTGCGACTGAGAGAACAGCCAGCGCCTTCCCGGAAAGTCGCGAACACGGCCCGGGTGATTTTCACGCCGCACCGCCCACCCGTCCCACACGGCGTGACGCTTCACGTTCGGCCGCTCGAGCTCGAAGAAGTCGTTGGCGACGTTGAAGACGAACACGATCTTCGCGCCCGGCCGCTCGGCCTGCAGGCGTCTGGCGACCGCGAGGTACTCGAACGGCCCGTACGTCGGCACGCCCGCGTTGATGACCTGTCGACCACTCGCCTTCGCGAGCTGCGACGGAAACGTGTCGGCTTCTTCGACGCCCAGCCCGAACACCTGCGAGTCACCGACGACGATCAGCTCACCCGGCACCGGCGCGGGCCACTCGCCACCACGAAAGCCCCGGGAGTTGATGCGCAGCGACGTCGCAGGGTTTCCCGTGAACGCGAGCCGCTGCGTGGCGAACGGCTCGAGCTTCGCGCCCAGCTCGGCGTCGGGCAGGTACACGTTCACGTGGGGAAACGCGCCGCCATCTCGCAGGCGAAAGCTGACTTCGGCGATGACGAGGCCCAGGAGCAGCCCGAGGCAGACCTTCAGCGTGGCGATGAGGAGTCGGCGCACGAGGGTGGTGAGACGCGTGATGGCGCGGGGAGCGTTCCACAAAACGGGGCGGCCGGTTTTTCGACAGCCCGGCATGCCTGTAGCAACGTGTCGCCCATCCATGGCTCCGCCGGTTCTCCTCGTCGCCGACGACCTCTCCACCATCGCCTCGGTCAAGCGTGTGCTCGGGCGCGAAGGCTACGAGGTGATTCTCGCGACCAGCGCGGCCGACGCCGTCATCGCCTGGGGCCATCACCTGCCCGGCCTGGTGATTCTGCAGCCGACGGTCGAGTCGGAGCGCGGCTCCGTCGTGCTCGAAGAGCTGCAGCAACACCCTGACGCGCAGCTGCTTCACGTCGTGCTGCTCGGCGAGTCGATTCCCGGGTTCGGGTTCCACGTCGAGCCGCTGCCCATCGACCCCGACCACTTCGCGAAGACGGTGCAGTCGCAGATGCGCGCGTCGGAAGACGGCCAGGACTGGACCGTCTCGGAGCCGCCGACCGAGACGACGCCCCAACGAGAGCCGCCGAAGCTCGACGAGCCCGAGCCGTGGCGCGCGACCCGTCCGCCATCAGCCACACCGTCAGACGAGCACCCGCAGACGCAGGACCTCATCGAAGACGCGGCCCCGACGCCTCCCGACCCGCCCACCGAGCAGCCGTTCGCCTCGAACTCGGTGATGACGCGGCTCTTCGGCGATCTGCCGAGCCTCGAAGACGAGCTTCACCGTGATGTCGAGGCGCAGGCGATGGCCTCGGTCGAGTCGTCGCTCCAACAGCTGCCCACCGAAGACGACGAGCTGCAGCGCCTCGAAGACGAGGTGCGCGCCGAGGCCGCCCGCCGCCGGGCCGCGCGTGAAGCCCAGGCCGTGCAGCCCGCGTTCACGCCGCCGCCCGTCCAGCCCCTCGACGAGCCGAGGGCCGAAGCGCCAGAAGCAGCGATCGACACCGAGCGCTTCACCGACTCCTCCAGCTCCGACGAGACGTCCTTCGCAGACGTCAGCACGACGCCTCCCGACGGCGCACCCGACCCGACCGCTCCGCCACTGGAGCCGCAGGCGCTCGCGCCTCCACCTCCGGTCATGGCCCCGCCGATCGACTCCGCGACCGCGAGAGAGGTGCTCGCGCGCGCCGAGGCCATCACCCACGAGAGCCGGGCCATCTCGCAGTCGCAACGGCAGGCCGCCGACGCCGAACGCCGCCGCGCCGAGTCCGAGCTCGACGCCATCAAGCGCCGCGCCGAGCACGCCGAGCAGCTCGTTCGTCGCGAACGTGAAGCCCGCGCCGCGGTGGAAGATCAGCTCGAAGAGCTGCGCGACGAGGTGAAGACCCTCGCCAGCCAGCTCGACACCGAGCGCGTGGAGTCGCAGGCGCGGTTCGCCTCGGATCTCGAAGCCGTCAGCGCGCAGGCCGAAGAGCGCCGCGCCGCGCAGGAGACCGAGCTCACCACCCGCCTGAACGATCTCGCCGAACAGCACGCCGATCACGAGACGGCCCTCTCGGCACGCGTGAGTGAGCTCGAGACCGAGCTCTCGGCCCGCGACGAGGTCATCGCCGCCCACGCGACGAAGTCAGCCAACTTCGAGAAGCAGCTCGAGTCACTGGAGCGGCAGCTCGACGTCACCAACGCGACCGCCGTGGAGCGCGCGGCCGAGCGCGAGTCGTTGCTCGCCAGTCTGACGCACGAACAGGACGCCGCCCGCAAGGCCGAGGTCCGCACGGCGAAGCTCGAGGGTGAGAAGGCAGGGCTGCAGAACGACCTGAAAGAAGTGCGCGCGCAGCTCGAGCTCGCCGCGGGCCGGGTGAAGGAGCTCACCAACCAGCTCGACGACGAACGCCTCGCCCGCATGGAGGTCGAAGAGAAGCGCGACGAGCTCTCCAGCAAGCTCGAGAAGGCCGTCGCCCAGGCCGTCGAAGCGCGCGGCGAGTCGGAAGCGGCGCTGAAGCTGGCCAGCGAGGTGGAAGGCGCGCTCTCGGTGACGAAGGGCGAGCTCGAGTCGGCTCGCACCGATCTCGACGAGACCCGCCAGAAGCTCGAAGACGCGACGCAGGAGCTCGCGACGGTGATGGGTGAACGCCCTTCCCTGCTCGCCGAGCTCGAGAGCCTCAAACGCGAGCGTGAGCAACTGCTCGACGCGACGCAGAAGCTCGCGACGGTGATGGGCGAACGCCCTGCGCTGCTCGCCGAGATCGAGAACCTCAAGCGCGAGCGTGAGCAACTGCTCGACGCCACGAAGGAGCAGGACGAACGCCTCGGTGAGCTCGAGTCGCAGCTCGAAGGTGAACGTACGCGCGCGGCCTCGCTCTCGACCGACGTCGCCAGCCACAAAGAAGCGCTCGAGAACCAGCGGGCCCGCGCCGACGAAGCCGACGCGCTGGCCCAGCTCACCACCGAGCGGCTCAAGGCGATGGAGCACCGGCAGGTGATGAACCTCGCCCTGCCCGGCCGTCGGGCCCTGGGGTTGCCCCGCAATGGCTCGGTCTCGCTGGGAGAGCTCGCCACGCTCGTGAGCACCCTCGTCGCCGCCCAGGCCGACGTGCGGCTCGAGCTGGGTGTTCGTGGCGGCACCCGCACGCTGTGGTTCAAGAAGGGCGCGCTGCACGGCGCTGAGTCGTCGTTCGACCACGAGTCGCTCATCGATCGCGCGCGCCGTGACGGGCTGATCGATGCGCGGCAGGAGGCCGAGCTGCGCCTGCTCCGCACCGCCACCGCACAGGAGCAGCTCGAGGCCATGAAGGCGCGCGGCTACCTGCGGGAGATCGAGACGATTCCCCTGCTTCAGCGCGCCACCGAGGCCGTCGCCCTCGAGGCCTTCAGCGAAGAGACGACGCAATACCGCCTGTCAGATGAGCCGCCGTCGATTCAGGTGCTGCTGGTGGCGGTGCCCCGCTCCACCCTGCCGCTGCTCGCCGAAGCCCTGCGCCGCGCCGTTCCCACTGACGTTCTGCTGGAGACGCTCGGTGGCGCCGAGGCCGTCTGTGTGGCGACGGAGAACGACGTCGATCTGCGCGCCATGGGCTTCACCGACAAGGAGCGCAAGATGCTCTCGTGGGTCGACGGCGAGGCTTCGGTCGAAGACCTCACGCTGGCCGCTGGCCTCAAGCAGGAGCACGCCTTTCGGGCCCTTCTCGTCGCGAAGCTGCTCGGCGTCATCGAGGTCAAGCCGCCCGAGAAGCCGGCGCCGGTCGTGTCGGGAGACCTCGACATTCGCCGCCTCGAGGCCAAGTACGACGAGGTGCAGGACGCGGACTACTTCTCGATTCTCGGGCTCTCGCGCTCGGCCTCGAGTGACGACGTGCAGCGCGCCTTCCGCCGTCTGGCCGAAGAGTTCGACCCCATCAAGTACACGGGCCACCCCGACGCCTCGCTCCAGCAGCGCGCCCAGGTCGTCTCGACCCTCATCGAAGAGGCAGCCAGGGCGCTGGAGGACGAACGCCGCCGGGCCGAATACGCCCGCCATCTGCTGGATTGATGGACGGGGCCTCGCTCTTGGCGGAAGGCGCCCCTCGGCATTACAAGGAAGCCATGGTTCGCGAAATCCTGGTGTGGCCCCACCCAGTGCTCAAGCAGAAGGCTCACCCTGTCACCGCAGTCGACGACTCGACGCGCGCGCTGATCAAAGATCTCTTCGACTCGATGTACGCCGCCGACGGCGTGGGCCTCGCGGCTCCGCAGATTGGCGTCTTGAAGAACGTCATCGTGCTCGACACCACGCCGCGCCAGCCCGAGGCGAAGCCGCTGGCGATGGTGAACCCCGAGATCCTCACCTACGAGGGAGAGATCGAATACAAAGAGGGGTGCCTCTCGATCCCCGGTGAGGCCGAAGACGTCGACCGCGCCGCCGTCATCACCGTGCGCTTCCTCGATGAGCAGGGCGTCGAGCAGACGTTGAAGTGCGAAGGCCTGCTCGCGATCGCCGTCCAGCACGAGACCGATCACCTCAAGGGCACGATGTTCGTCGACCACATCTCGACCTTGAAGCGCGAGCTCATTCGCAAGCGCATGAAGAAGCTCCAGGCCGCGCAGGAGGCCGACAAGAAGGAAGCGGCCGCTGAGGCAAAAAAGAAGCGCTCCGGCGCGGGAGCCGAAGCGCGTTGAGACGACGCGAGAGCGTGAACTTCAGCTCTTGAAAGCCCGCCGCGCCCCATCGAGGAAGAGCCGATTGGCCGTCCTCAACGAGTCCAACAGACTGCGATCGACGTCCTGGGCCCAGGCCGCCATCGCCGCCATGCAGTTGAGCAGGTAGAGATCGACCAGCAAGCACGCCTTCTGGGTCTCGACCAGCTGTCCTGCCTTCGAGGCTGCTTCGAAGCGATGGAGCAGCAGCGCCCGGAGCCCGTTCGGCGACTTGGGAAACGCGCTCGACTCGATTCGCATGCCGATGGCCATCGCGTCGACGATGAGCGCTCGCTCGTCTTGCCACGCACGGTTCATCAGCTCTGCGACCGTCTCGAGCACCGCGCTGAGCTCAGCCTGCGGTGGCATCATCGCCACGGCATCGGCGATGGGTTGCTCGGTTCGACGCATCAACTCGGTGAGGACGTCCTCCTTGGTTGGGAAGTGAAAATAGAAGGCCGTACGGCTCACGCCTGCGACCAGGGTGATGTCGTCGACCCGCGCATCTCGAAAGCCATCACGCCGGAAAATACCCAACGCCGCCTCGTAGAGACGCTGCCTCGTTGCTTCGCGCTGTCGATCTCGACTTGTTTCGTTCACTCGTGCGACCTCGGAACTGACGCGGCCCGGCCGGCGCGTCACCCTTCTGGGGCCCCCAGTACTGCCCGGCCATTCTCGCCGGTTCATTCACGCTCGTTGTTTGACACGCGACAGATGCGGTTCGTGCAACCAGCGAGCGTCCTGACGATTGCCGACCCTTCGAATTCTCGTCGGCTCACGACAGAACACCTTGATGTTACCGAGTGAAAGGCCGGTTGGATTCAAGGTCGACACGCGTGAGTGAGTCGCTGAGCAATGTGTCCACAGCGGTCAACACAACGTGGGGTCGAGCCCCCAGAAAACTGTGCACACGAGTGAACAGGCGTGGGGCTGTGCCCTCACTTCTTCGGGCGCATGTTCTTCTTCGGGACACCCCGCTTCGGGCACTGCGACGAAATGACGCACCGGTGGCAGCCGGGAAAGAGGGCGTCACAGACGCGTCGGCCGTGCCAGATGATCAGCTGATGCGCCTTGAACCAGTGCGTGTCGGGCAACAGTCGACGCAGGTCAGCCTCGACGACATCGGGCTTTGGTGAGCTCGAGAAGCCGAGCCGCTTCGAGAGCCTCAGAATGTGCGTGTCGACGGGAAACGCCTTCTCTCCATCAAGATGAATGGTGACGACGCCCGCCGTCTTGTTGCCGACGCCCGGCAGCTCGGCCAGCGCAGCGCGCGACGTGGGCACCTGGCCGCCGTGGTGTTCGAGCAGCGCGTGGCCGAGCTTCACCAGCGCCTTCGACTTGTTGCGGAAGAGCCCGACGGTCTTGAGATAACCCTCGAGCACCTTCGGTGTGGTGGCGGCGTAGTCAGCGGCGCTGCGGAAGTCGCGAAAGAGCTCCGGCGTGACGAGGTTGACGCGTTTGTCGGTCGTCTGAGCCGACAAGATGACGGCGACCAGCAGCTCGAGCGGCGTGGTGAAGTCGAGCTCGATCTTCGCCTCGGGCATCGCGGCGTCGAGGCGTTCGATGACGGAGAGCGCACGGTGGCGCCGTTCAGCAGCGGTTTCGCGAGGCATCGTCTCGTCACTCCACGACGCGGCGGGGCACGTGCGCGCCCAGCCGGGTGACGAGCTCGTAGTGAATCGTCTGCGCCCAGCCCGCGAGCGTCTCGGCCGAGATGCTCTCGTCGCCGTCACGGCCCAACAGCGTCGCCATCAGCGGAGCCTCGTTCGTCACCGCGTGCGTCACGTCGACGATGAGGTGGTTCATCATCACGCGGCCCAGCACCGGGCAGCGCTTGCCGTTCACCAGCACGTGCGCCTTGCCCGAGGCGAGGCGCGGGTAGCCGTCCCAGTAGCCGACGGGCAGCACGGCGACGCGCGTGTCGGAGCCGCAGCGCCAGGTGCAGCCGTAGCCGACGTAGCTCCCCGCCGGCAGCCACTTCACGACCTGACTCGGGCAGCGCCAGGTGAGCACCGGGTGCAGCGCCGGCAGCTCGCCCAACACCACCTTCGCCGACAGCCGGGTCTCGGTCGAAGGCCACAGGCCGTAGAGGCTGATGCCCACGCGGACGACGTCGAAGCGTGACGGCGGCAACACGAGGGCGGCGGCGCTGGCGGCGAAGTGACGCTGCGTCGTCGACGAGAGCCCGATGCGTTGCTGGAGCAGCTCGAACGAGCGGGCGAAAGCGTCGAGCTGGGTGCTCGCGTACGACTGCTCCGTCACGTCTTCGGTGTTCGCGAAGTGGCTCAACACACCCTTCACGTTCAGCACGTCGCGCGCTGCGGCGAGTCCATCGGCGGCTCCGGCGTCGAGCTGCTGCTTCGTGAAGCCCTCGCGGCCCAGACCCGTGTCGAGGTGCAGGTGGATGGAGGCGGTGAGGCCTCTGGCTCTGAGCAGGGGAATCGCGGCGTCGTACGAACCGTCAGCCACCACGCAGTCGATGCCAGCTTCGGCGAGCTCGACGACTTCGGCGGGAGACGTCGCTCCGATGACGAGCACGTCACGTCGTGCGGCCGATTGCTGAGCTTCGAACGCGCGCACGGCGAGGCCTTCTCCGGGCGTGATGACGTACAGCGCGTCGGCGGCGGCGTGCGCAAGCGGCAACACCTCTGAGAAGCCGTGCCCGTACGCGTTGCCCTTGAGCACTGCGCCGACCCTTCGTGAGGATCCTGCCGTGGCGCGAAACGCAGCGACGTTGGCGCGAAAGGCCGAGGCCGACAGCTCGATGCGGGACGACAACGAGCCGGGCGAAGGAACGGACATGGCGGACAGGTGCCTACTCCAGAAGACCTTCACGTCGCGAGGGTCGAAAGCGGCGGCCCACTCCACTGACTGCTACGGTTTCCCGAGATGCGTTTCGGGTGGACTCTCTGCGTGATGACGGCGTGCGCCTCGGCGCCGATCGATCGCCTCGATCCCGAAGAGGTGCTGGGGGCCGCGAGAACGACCACGAAGGCCGGGCCCGTCGGCTCGGTCGTGCTGCTCGAGCGGCTGCAGCACTTCGTCGACGAGGCAGAGAAGACGCGCGCCCAGGTGACCCGCGGTGCTCCGATGCCACGGGCGCATGCCGAGGCCTGGCTCGCCGTGCTCGACGACGTCGACGCGCTGACCGCGAACGCCACCATGCTCGACTTCGTGCGCGCGCGGTTGTGGCTGCAGACGGCGCTCGAGGCCGACGGCGCCCGCTTCGGAGACGTTCCACTCGACGTCTCCACGCGCTCGCAGCGAACGCTCGCAGGCCTCACGATGAAGCTGGTGAGCTCGAGCCGCGGCAAGAAGCTCGTCGCTGCGAACCCCGCGACCTTCAGCTGGCCCGTCGACCCCGTGGTCGTGACGAGCCCCTGGGGAGAGCGCCTGCACCCCGTGCACGGCGAGTACCGCTTTCACGCCGGAGTCGACCTCGAGGCGGTTCGCACTCAGCCCGTCTACGCGGTAGCGCCTGGCGTCGTGGCCTTCGCCGGGTGGAACCAGGGGCACGGCAAACAGGTCGAGCTGCAGCACGATGCACACGTCTCGACCCGCTACAGCCACCTCTCGGGGTGGTCGGTTCAGCCGGGAGAGTTCGTGAAGCGCGGTGACGTCCTCGGCTGGGCTGGCAAGACGGGCACCGCGACCGGCGTGCACCTGCACTTCGAGCTGCGTCGCGATGGGGAGTCGCTCGACCCCGAAGCTGAGCTGCCTGGGCCCGGCGCAGTGATGGTGACCCGATGACTGCGCTCGTCGAGGCGTTGGTGAAGCGCGCGTTCCATCAGGCCGACGTCGCTCAGGCGAACCAGGCCATCGACGACGTGCGCGCGAGCGTCGAAGCCGAGTCGGGTGCAGCCTCGTTCAGCTACGAGCTCTTCGTTCCCAGGGCGAACGTCGACGAGTTCTTCCTCTCGAGCGCGCTGCCGAAGCTGGTGCTGTTCCTCCACTGCCGCGGCTTTCGCGGCAACCAGACCCCGGGCCTCTTCGTCTCGCTCTTCACCGACCACGGCCTGCACTTCATCAGGGCAGGCGAGGCGCTCGAGGTGATGGCGGCTGCGAAGCACCTGTCGATCGACGAGCTCTACCGCCGCTATGGCGATGGCGGCACCGGCGACCCGAAGCTGCTGGGCACGTGATGGACGGTGCTCCAAAAGCGAAGGGCCCCGTCCTTTCGAACGGAGCCCCCGAAGACGACACTCAGAACGACTCAGAGCGTGTCTTTGAGTTCCTTGGCAGGCCGGAAGCCGATCGTCTTGGTGGCCTTGAGCTTCATGAGCTCGTTGGTCTGCGGGTTGCGAATACGACGGGCCTTGCGCGTGCGAATGCTCCACGTGCCGAAGCCGGGGTAGCTGAACCGCGCATCGGCCTTCACGGCCTTGCCGATGTTGTCGAAGACCACGTCCATCAAGTGGGCCGCGTCCTTCTTGGTCAACCGCGTCTGCTGCGCCACAGCCTCGACCAGCTCTGCCTTCGTCATGTGCTCCCTCCCAGGTCGCAGCCGCCGCTGCGAGGGGCGCGGAAGTATCAGAGGAAGATCAACGAGGTCAATCACATACAGAATCACTGTACACGAAAACCCATGTCTGATCAGAGGACTCCCGGGTCGGATCACGACGCGCCGTCAACCCCTCGGAGCCGCACGGGCTCATGGCACATTCCTGATCTCGGCGCCGCAACGATCGATCGACTGGCGATCGTCCTCATGGGAGCGCTGGTGGTGGTCGGGTGTGTGCGAGCACCGGTGCAGCCCGTTCTTCCCGTCGAGCCTCCGTCGCTCTGGGTCGATGCGTTCGCGAGTTCGGGCGGTGATGGCGGTGTCGAGGCGGCGCTGAAGACCATGCCCGTCCTGACGGAAGCGGCGCGACTGCACGTGCGCAGCGGCCTGTATGCAGGGCCCTTCGTTTTCCCTGCTGGAACGACGCTCGAAGGCCATGGCGAGGCCGTCCTCTTCCTCGACGGCGCAGGCACCGTCGTGACGGCCAACGAGCCGCTGCGGCTGAAGCACGTCTCGATTCAAGGTGGCACGGTGGGGCTGCTGGCGACGGCCTTCACCACGCTCGAGCAGGTGAAGTTCTCAGGGCATCGGGTGGCCGCGCTGCAGGTGCACGACGCGGGCATCGACGCTCACGCGCTCGACGTGACCTCGCGACTCGAGTCCGTCGGCGTCGACGCCATCAACGCCTCGGTGACGCTCGAAGACGTGAAGCTCGACGGGCCGCTGTCGTTCGGCGTGAGGGTCGCCGACTCCACGTTGACCGCCAGACAGGTTCGCGCGGAGGGCCAGTCGACGGTCATTCAGGGGCTGCGAAGCGCCGTCACCATCGACCAACTCGAGGCAGCCGGCGGGCGTCGCAACGCCGTATTCCTCGCGCAGGGAACAGCGCGGCTCTCGAAGCTGAACATCTCGGGGTTCGAGTACGCGGTGCTGGGCACGGGCACAGACGTCACGCTCGACGGGCTCTCGGCGCGAGGTCCCCACGTGACGGGGTTCTCGTTCATGAACTCGAAGGTGACGCTCCGGAACGTCGTGGTGGAGCACGCAGGCTCACTGGGTGGCGGTCAGCTGCTCGACTGCGATAGCCGCGTCGAAGGGCTCGTGGTGACGCAGGCCATCGCGAGCGGACTGATGGTTCGCAAGGGGGTCGCCTCCATCGCCGAGCTGACCGTCTCGGGCATTCGTGGAGAGACCGAACCCGACGGGACCATCGTCACCGGTGACGGGCTGCTGGTGCGTGACGCCGAGGTCTCCATCGGGACGCTGTCAGCCGAGGATCTCGACGGAGCGGGTGTCTACGCAGCGAACTTCGCGAAGGTGACTGCGAAGCGCATCGACGTGAAGCGCTCGGGAACGGGCGCCGCTGTCGTCGAGCGAAAGAGCACGCTGGTCGCAGAGGTCATCAGCTCCAGAGGGAGCCGCGGCCCGTCGATCGCGGCTCCAGAAGACGGCTTCATCGACGTGAAGCGGCTGACGGCGCAGGGCGGCGACGTCTCGGTCTGGGCCGACTGCGCGTCTGGCTCGTTCGTGAAGGTGGGCGCGGTCGACGAAGGCACGCTGTTGCCGCGGCTGCGCTGCCTCGAGCCGCCGAAGACGAAGTGACTACCAGCCGACGCCGAAGTTCACCGCCAACCGCAGCGCTGGCCCGCGCGTCTGCCACATCGCCGACACCAGCCCTTCGACGAACCAGGGAACGAACTCGTGCCGGTGGCTGAAGCCGATGCCGCCCTGCCCGCCCAGGCCCAGCTGCGTCGGTGCCGACTCGTCGATCGTCCCGACGAGGGACGCGAGTGCATAGAGCTGGTGTTCACGAGACTGGCGCCACAGATCCCACGTCGCGACGAGGCCGAGCTGGTTGGTGCCGGCGTGCCCGAGCTGAATGAGGCGCGCGTACTCGACCATCAAGGCGACGGTTCGATAGACGCACTCGTCGCAGGCGCCGTCGGTCGACTCGATTCGCCGTACGCCCGCGCGAACCATCGGGCCGGCCGCGAGCTCGAAGCCGCTGCCGAGCGTTGCTCCCGTCGAGGCCGTGGCCATCACCGCCGCCGTTGGACTCCAATGAACTGACGATTCGTTGGAGTACGAGGGCTGAACGCGCGCGGCTTCGTCGAGCGTCATGCCGTGCGTGTCGAGCCAGGCCACGAGCGCTTCCTCGTCGGCGAGCTCACGCACGCGCGCGAGATTCCGTGTGGTGGCAATGCGCTGCACGAGCTCTGGGGATCCGCTCCGCTCGATGAGCGAAGCCATCGCGCACCGATTGCCAAAGTGGTCGACGAAGATCGGCGTCCGCGTGGGTGAGACGTCGTTGATGGGAAACTGGCCCGCCTCGAGGTACTCGCGGAGGAAGCCGATGAGCTCGGAGCGGGCGGTGGCCTGCGAAGCGGACAGCACGGGCTTCGCGTTCTCGAGCCGACTCAGGGCGCCCTCCAGGTGATGCCGAATTCGCGCGCGCTCCTGCACTTCGAACGAGTCGGCGCACCCGATCAACAGCATCGTCACCGAGAGAAACCGGAGCATTCTCACACCGTGGTCGCGTGCTTGGAGAGGAACTCGACGATCGCCGGGTACACGTCCTGGTCGGCGTTGCGGCCAACGACGAGATCGCCATGGCCGTAGTCGGTCTGGTGACCGAAGGCCTTGCCCACCAGCACGAGCTGCTTCTGCGTCGCCTGCGCCTCGTCGAAGAACCGCTGCGACACCGCGAGCGGAGCCAGATGATCGACGCTCCCGCCGATGATGAGCGTCGGCACGTCTTTCACTTCGAGCGCCGGCGTTCGCAAGTCGCTGCCATCGTTTGCGTGGGTGAGCAGACCCGTGCGCACCCAGGTCTCGAGCTGGGCCAGCACGCCTCTCCAGAGATCGGCGAACACGTTCGCGAGCAGCACGCGCTGATCGCCGCCATCGATGTTGTCCACCCGCGCGGTGACGTGCGCGATGGTCGGCGCGGGGAACCAGCCAGCGATCGGCGCGAACATCGTCGTCAGCACTCTCGCGGGGAAAGCGCCCGCTGGAGACAGCGTCTGGCCCAGCTTCAAGGCCCGAACGAAGAGCGCACGAGGAGAGAAGAAGAGCGGGCTGCCGATGGTGACGAGCGCACGCAGCCGGCCGCGCGCCCTTCTCGCTGACGCCAGCACGCCAATCACCCCGCCGAGCGAGTGCCCGACCCAGAGCACCTTCGACTGGCCGGTCTCGGCTTCGATCGCGTCGAGGATCGCGGGCACGTCGAGATCGACGTGATCGTCGATGGTGGCCTCGGCGAACGCCGGCTCGGGCGCACGAGAACGCCCCGCGCCACGACAGTCGACGGTGAAGACCTGAAAGCCGGCCTCTGCGAGCACGCGCGCGAGGTGCGAGCGGCCGCGGAATTCGAAGAAGGCGTGGTTGTTTCCCAGGCCATGGCACAGCACGACGGGCTGGGCGAAGCGTTGCTCGAGGGGCGCGCGGTACCAGAGCGAGAGCGACCAGCCATCGGCCGTCGTCACCCGAAGCAGGCGGGGACGATCGCCGAGGTGGTACCAGACCCGGGTGAGCGTCACCCACGACGTCAACAGGGCCGCGAGGCCGGCGATGATCAGCAGCGTCGTCATGGCGGCGGGGGCTGGTATGGTGGTTCCGGCATGAAGCTGCGCGACCTGATGTTCGTCCTGCCGAACCTCTTCACGGTGTCGTCCATCTTCTGCGGCTTCTACGCGATGACGCTGTGTACTGGAGAGGCCGGCCCCACGCAGCTGTATCAGGCCGCGCTCGCCATCTTCTTCGGCATCTTCTTCGACGGCTTCGACGGCCGCGTGGCGCGCCTCACCAAGACGCAGAGCCTCTTCGGGCAAGAGCTCGACTCCCTCGCCGACGTCGTCACCTTCGGCGCGGCGCCGGCGCTGCTCGTCTTCAAGTGGGCGCTGCAGCCGCTCGGCATCGTCGGCCTCTTCGGCGCCTTCCTCTTCGCGGCCTGTGGAGCGCTTCGCCTCGCCCGCTTCAACGTGCTCGCGATTCGGTCGCCCCACGGTGGCGCCTCGAGCTTCTTCGTCGGCATGCCGATTCCCTTCGCGGCGTGCGGGCTCGTCTCGATGGTGATCGCGTGGCAGGCCGCGCGTGGTGGGACGATTCCTGTCTCGGCCCAGTGGCCCGTGTTCGGCGTCGTCGTGTTTCTGGCGCTCCTCATGGTCTCCACCGTGCGCTACCGCACGTTCAAGGATCTGAAGCTCTCGAAGAAGTCGATGCTGGTGCTCTTCTTCATCCTCGCGGGCGGCGTCTTCATCGCGACACGCATTCACCCCGCCTCGGTGATCGTCGCCTACTTCTTCCTCTACCTCGTCTCGGGGCTCGTCGAGTCCGTCGTGCTGCTGCGCAAACACCTCATCGCGAAGAAGGCCGCGGCGCTGGCAGCGGTCATCGACGATGACGACGAAGAAGACGACTCGCCCGACGACGTCGACGAGCAAGAAGTGCTCTGAAGCGGAGTGGCTTTGCGAATCGAGACGCTCTGCACCGGCGACGAGCTGCTGACCGGCCTCACCTCGGACACCAACAGCCGCTTCTTCCAGACGCTGCTGCTCGAGCAGTGCGGGCTCACGGTGCGGCGCTCGACGGTCGTCGGTGACGTGCGTGACGACTTGATCGAGGTGCTCAACACCCTCGCGGCCCGCTGCGACGTGGTGCTCGTCTCGGGCGGCCTCGGCCCCACCACCGATGACATCACCATCGAGAGCGCCTGCGCGGCTGCGCAGGTCGCCATCGTCGAAGACGAGCGCGTGATGGAGCACATTCGCGCGCGCTTCGAGAAGCGGGGCATCGCGCTCACCGAGAACAACCGGCGGCAGGCCCGAATCCCTGAGGGCAGTGAGGTCGTGCTCAACGACGAAGGCTCGGCGCCGCTCATCATTCAACGTCGGGGCAGCTGTACGTTCTTCTTCGTGCCGGGAGTGCCGCGCGAGTACCGGCACCTCGTCGCGACGTTCGTCGTGCCCCGGCTGGCTGCGCTCGCGAAACGCACCTCCGTCACGAAGCTGCGCGTGCTCAAGACCATGGGCGTGCCCGAGTCGCACCTCGACGCGAAGGTGCAGCCGCTGCTCGCCAGGCACCCGAACGTCACCTTCGGCTACCGCACCCACGCGCCAGAGAATCACCTGAAGCTGCTGGTGACCGGCTCGGACGAAGGCTCGGTGCTCGCGACGCTGGCGACAGCAGAACGAGACGCGCGCGAGGTGCTTGGCGCGTCGATCTTCGGCGTCGACGACGACACGCTCGCGAAGGTGGTGGGGGCCCGGTTGGTGGAACGCGGGCTCTCGCTCGCGGTCGCCGAGTCGTGCACGGGCGGGCTCATCAGCGCGGCGTGCACCGAGGTCTCAGGGGCGAGCACGTGGTTTCCCGGAGGCGCCGCCACCTACGCCGCGAGCGCGAAGACCATCTGGGCGCACGTTCCCGCCTCGATCATCGAAGCGCACGGGGTCGTCTCGGAAGAGGTCGCGCGCGCGATGGCGACGGGCGTGCGAACCGTCTTGTCCGCTTCGTGTGGACTCTCGGTGACTGGCTACGCGGGTCCGACTGGTGGCGACGAGGTGAACCCTGTCGGCACCGTCTTCATCGGCGTCGCGACTCCCGAGCGCGTCTTCGTCGAGAAGCACCGGTTCGGTGGAGATCGTGCACGCGTGCGCCTCTTCGCCGCCGCCACCGCGCTCGATGCGCTGCGTCGCGCGCTTTGAATCCAATCGGATCGTTCTGCCGTCGACGTGCAACGAACTCGGGCGTACGACTGTCGCGTCACTTCACTCGGGGAGCCCACATGTTCCGTCTCGTGTTGATCTCGTCGTGTCTCGCCTCCATCGCCTTCGCGCAGGTCACCGTCACCGGGAAGAACGGCAAGACCGTCAAGGTCGGTGCTGGCGGAGTCGACGTGCAGAACGCCAACGGCAAGGTGAAGGTGAACGCCGGCGGCACCTCGGTGAAGGTCGAGGCCACCGATTCGGACGACGCTGACGAGAAGACGGTCGAGGTCGATCAGAACGGCCCGCTGCCCGCCGCGAAGGACGGCACGTGGATCGTCGAGGGTCAGGGCCGCACCGAGACGCACGCGTGCGCCGCCAACGAAGACGTTCGCCTCGATGGCCAGGGCCACACCATCACCCTCACCGGGCCGTGCCGGAACATCGTCGTCAACGGTCAGGGCAGCGTCGTCACCACCGACGTCGCGGCGAAGATCGAAGCGAACGGCATGAACAACCAGGTGAAGTGGAAGAAGGCCGCTTCGGGCAAGAAGCCCGTCATCAGCCTCAGCGGCATGAACAACGCCGCGCCGCAGGTGAAGTGACGGTCACATCGGGAAGCCGAGGCCGAGCTTGAGGCCGGGGTAGCCCGCCTCGACCCGCAGCGTGAGGCCCTCGGTCAGCTTGTACATGATGCCGATGTTGCCGATGAAGCCGGGGGCGATGCCCAGCGCTCCGCCGCAGACGTTGCCCCAGCACCAGTCGCCGAAGCGCAGCTCGAGCGCGACGCCCAGCTTCAGATAGCCAGAGAAGCGCTGCGAGAAGTGCAGCGCCCACATCGCCTCGATGGGAATCGCGAGACCGAAGCCGAACGTCGCGCGGCCGATGGCAAACAGGTCGACGCCAGCCTCGATGCTGAAGGAGTCGTTCAGCGAAGGCACGAACCCATCGTGCAGAATCGGCTGCAGATAGCGGCCTCCGACGCTGAACGGAAAGCCGCCGAAGCCCCAGTACGCCGCGGGCAGACCCACGAACAACGAGATCATCGGGTGCCGGCGCTGGGGGCTCGCGTCTGACAACGAGCCCGGTCCACGCAAGCTCGGGTCGATGGAGCCGCCAGTGGAGGCAGGCTTCTCGTCGTCGGCGAAGGCGGTCGAGCTGATGGCGCTGAGCGCGAGGAGGAGAGCGAGAGAGAGCGATCGCATGATGGGCAGGTCCTCTTCGTGGTGAAACAACGGGGCCGACAGTAGACGTCAGGAATGGAGACCGCTCAATGAAACCGCGTCGCCTGTTCATCGCCGGCGCGACCGGAGCCGTGGGCCGCGTGCTCGTGCCCCTCGCCGACCGTCATGGGATCGCCGTGGTCCCACACGTTCGGCCGAAGAGCGCCGCCACCCTCACCCACTCCGCGAAGGTGGCCATCGAGCTCGACGATGCTGCCGGGCTCGCGAAGGCCATGGAGGGCTGCTCCACCGTGGTGCAGCTCATCGGCACCATGAAGAAGCGCTTCGCCGCTGGAGACACCTACGAGTCGAGCGACATCGGCACCACGCGCTCCCTCGTCGCCGCGGCGAAGCAGGCAGGCGTCGATCACCTCGTGCTGCTCTCGTCGGTCGGCGCGGGCCGTCCCTTCGGCGCGTACCTGCAGGCAAAAGCGAAGGCCGAGGCGCTGGTTCGCGAGAGCGGCATCGACTTCACCATGCTGCGCCCGTCGGCGTTTCAGGATCGTGAAGGCCAGTCGATGCCGGGTGCGCGCGCCCTCACCTCGCTGCTCGGCCTGACGAAGTACCAGCCGATCACGCTGCTCGAGCTTGCCTCCGCGCTGCTGCAGGTCTCGAAGGAGCGCGCTCCGCTCGGCGTGGCGCTCGAGGGCAAGACCCTGTGGAACGTCGTCAACGCCGCTGCGTCGCTGCGCTGACGTCACTTCTTCTTCGGCCGCTTCGCCGAGGCGCGTGGTGCAGGTGGCTTCGCTCCGGCGAGTTCGACGCGAACGGTGGCGCCAGCCTTCTTCAGCGCCTGCTCCATGAACTCGCTCTCTGCCGCCGTGCCTTCCCAGACGAGCGCGGGCAGCGTGGCGAGCGCAGAGGCGACCTCGGCCTCACTGGCGTCGAGCACCTTCGACAACACGCTCACCGCTTTTCCGCCTTTGGGCAGCGCGTCGACGAACACGCGGAACTTCCCGTGCGCCACCATCAACGCCTGCCGCGCCGCCGGCATCGGCAGCCCCGCGTTCTTCGCCTCGAAGCCGTGCCCACAGGAGCAGGCGAACGACTCGGCCCACGTCAGCGTGCCCTTCTCGAGTGACTGCACGATGCGCAGCGCGCCGGCCTTTCGACACGCGGCACAGATGGTGGGAAGCGAGGCCGTGAACGACATGGGCGCATCGTACTGCCCGCGACGTTCTCGACACGCGAGAAAGCGGTGGAGCATCCACGCTCGTCCGATGAAGCGGATGTGCCTCGCGCTGATCGCAGCGAAATGACTGCTGGCCGCGCTCCGGCACTCACCTTGCTCAGCAGCTGAGTCGGGAGGCGGGCATGGACGGGGATTGGTACGAGGCGAGTGAGGTGAAGGTGCTGGTGTCGTCGGGCGAGTCGACGCGCTCGAGCTTTGGTGACGAGGCGACTGCGCGGCTGAAACGACTGGGCGCGAGCGCGCTCACCGACGTCGAGCTGCTGGCGGTGCTCGGCGTGGCGGCGTCGGAGGCCGACGTGAAGCCGGTGTTGATGCACGGGCTCGCGCACCTGCTCGACGCACCCGAGCTCGCATTTCAGGTCGCTCCGATGCTGACGGCGCGCTTGCACGCGGCCATCGAGCTGAGCAGGCGGGTTCCCGCGCGGCGCGTCGAGCGGCCGAGGCTCTACAGCCCGAACGCCATCGCGACCTGGGCGCGCACGCAGCTCATTCAGCACCGGCTCGAAGAGACGTGGGTCGTCGCGCTCAACTCGCGCAACCACGTGCTGCGGTTCGATCGCGTGGGCACGGGAGGCTCGGACCACTGTCACGTCGACGCGCGCGAGGCCCTGGCACCAGCGGTCTGCTGTCGCGCCAGCGGCATCGTGCTGATTCACACCCACCCGAGCAGCGACCCGGAGCCCTCGATTCAAGACGTGGCCACCACCCGCAGGCTGCGCACCTCGGCCCAGACGCTCAACATCGTGCTGCTCGATCACCTCGTCATCTCCGACAGCGGCTACGTCTCGATGCTCGAGAAGGGCCTGCTCGACGGTGGCAGAGGCGCTTCGGCGATGCGGCGGCCGGTGTTCGCCGACGAAGTCGATTGACCTGCGATCGAGGGGAGTGCACTCATGCGCGCGGTGTCAGCAGACCTGCCGTTCTACAGCGAGATGACGAAGGGCCTCGAAGCGTTCGGGCTGTCGTCGTTCCGGCACGGGCAGGCACAGGTCATCAGCTCGGTGATGTCGGGGCGGAACTCGGTCGTGGTGATGCCGACCGGCGCAGGCAAGTCGCTCTGCTACCAGCTGCCCGCGACGTTGCTCGACGGCGTGACGGTGGTGGTGTCGCCGCTCATCGCCCTCATGCAGGACCAGGTCGAGAGCCTGTCGGCGCGCGGCATTCCCGCGACGTTCATCAACTCGAGCCTGAGTGAGAACGAGCGGCAGGACCGGCAGCGCAAGCTGCGCGGCGGCGCGTACAAGCTCGTCTACGTCGCGCCCGAGCGGTTTCGCAGCGAGGCCTTCGTGTCGGCGCTCGTCGAGGCCCGCATCGCGCTGTACGCCATCGACGAAGCGCACTGCATCTCTCAATGGGGCCACGACTTTCGCCCCGACTACGCGCTGCTCGGGCAGGTGCGAAAACGCCTTCGTCCGCCGCGCACCGTCGCGCTCACCGCCACGGCCACGCCAGAGGTTCGAGACGACATCTCGCGCGTGCTCTTGATGAAGGAGCCGCAGGTCTTCGTCGCCGGCTTCGATCGCCCGAACCTGTTCCTCGAGGTGGTGAACGTCGCCGGTGAAGATGACAAACGCCGCGCCGCGGTGACGCTCGCAAAAGAAGGCAGCGGCATCATCTACTGCTCGACCCGCAAGCAGGCCGAGACGATGCACCAGGGCCTCACCACCGCGAAGGTCGACGCCCTGCTCTACCACGCGGGCATGGCGGACGACGCGAGGCGCGAGGCGCAGGAAGCGTTCATGGCCCGGCCCGATGCCGTGGCTGTCGCGACGAACGCGTTCGGCATGGGCATCGACAAGCCCGGTATTCGGTTCGTCGCGCACGCCGGCATTCCGAGAGCGGTCGAGGCCTACTACCAGGAGATCGGTCGCGCAGGCCGTGACGGCAACGCGGCGCACGCGGTGCTCTTCTTCAACCACGCCGACGTCTACACGCAGGAGCGGTTGATTCAGTCGAACCACCCGCCCGAGACGCTCTTCCGCGATCTCTGGCAGGTGCTGCGGCAGGAGTCGACGTTTCAGCGCGGCGTCAATCAGCTCGCGGCGCAGCTGGGCTCGAGTGAGTTCGAGGTCTCGGCGGCGCTGAAGGTGCTCGAGCGTGAAGGCCTGCTCGCGCGCGGCAGTCGTGGAGAAGGCCGCTACGGCATCACGATTCTTCCCGAGTCGGCCGGCCATCACCCGCGCAGCCCCGAGGTGAAGGCGCTGTGGACGGCGCTGCTGGCAGCGTTCCCCATCGGCTCACGCGGCTCCACCGAGCTGTCGTTGTTGTCACGCCGCTGCGGGCTCGACGAAGAGCGTATTCGCCATGGGTTGTCGGCGCTCGAGCGCGCGGGCTCCATCACCGTGCAGCGGCCGTTCGCTGGGCGCACGATTCAGGCGCTCAAAGACGAGCCGTGGGATTCGCTGGGCGTCTCGCTCGAGCGCGTGCGGTCTCAGGAGCGCACCCAGCTGCTCCTGCTGAAGCGCATGACCGAGTACGCGTACACGAAGCGATGCCGACGCGGCTTTCTGCTGCGCTACTTCGGTGAGGAGACCGTGTGGGGCCAGACGTGTGGCGGCTGTGACGTGTGCGAAGGCGGCCGAACGCTGGTGCCGGCGAAGTCGTCGAGCCGCTCCGATGCGCCATCGCTCGCGAAGTCTGCGCTGCCGGGTCAGTACAGCGTGCTGGCCGTCGAAGAGCTGAAGCGCTTCCGTCGCGAGCTCTCGCAGGATCTCGGCGTGCCGCCGTTCATCATCTTCAACGACGTGACGCTGTACGGGCTCGCTGCAGCCCTGCCCACGACGAGGCCCGAGTTCCTCCGCATCAAGGGCACCGGTGAAGCCAAGTGGGAGCGGTTCGGCGCGAAGGTGACGCAGATCTGTCTGATGGCCCGCGCGGCTGGAGACGTCTCGCACCCGATGGCCGAGTCCGTCGCGAAACGCCGCACCCGGCGCGCGTAGCTACTTTCGAAGGCCCACCGCCGTCGCGGTGCCACCTGCCGCGACGAGCGCCTTCACCAGCGCGTCGGCCTGCTCCTTCGTGAGCCCTTCCTTCACGAACACCGGCGCTGACTCGACCAGCTTCTTCGTCTCGGCGAGCCCGAGGCCGGTCTCGTCCTTCACCACCTTGATGCAGCCGATCTTGCTCGAGCCAAATGACTCGAGGCGCACCGAGTACGAGCCCTCGACTGGAACGCCTGGCGATTTCGGCTTCTCGATGGAGCCCTTCGAGGAACGACGCTCGGCCTTCGCGCCCGCCTTCTCGAACGCGCTCACCATCGCCGAGGCAGCGTCCTGAGCGAGTCCCTCTTTCACGACCTGAGGCATCGGTGCCTCGACGAAGTCTTTCGCCTGCTTGAGGCCCAGGCCCGTCGCCGTGCGCAGCTCCTTGATGACGAGGATCTTGTTCGGGCCTGCGTCGGTGAGCACCACGCTCCAGGCGTCTTGCGCGGCAGCCGCCGAAGAGAGGACCAGCATCGGGAGAAGGAGCAGTCGCATGGGAGGAGTCCGCCACATTGGGAGCCGTGCGTCGAGCGACGGGAAGTTCCGACTCGCGCCGAGGGAAACAGCAGCTATCGTTCGCCTCATGTGGATGACCCCCGTCCGATCTGCCGCCCTGCTGGCGCTCGCGCTGCTCTGTTCCTGTCTGGGTGAGCCTCCGCGTGAGTGCACTGCCTGTGGAACCTCGTGCGTCGATCTCAAGGTCGACCCCCGCCACTGCGGCAAGTGTGACAACGCCTGCTCCTCGGGCAGTGTCTGCACCGAGGGCGCGTGCGCGGTGAGCTGCAGCGCCTCGCTTCGTCAGTGCGGCATGACCTGCGTCGATGCGAAGAACGACCCGAAGCACTGCGGCGCCTGCAACAACGCGTGCGCGATGGGCCAGTACTGCAACGAAGGCGTGTGCGCGGCGGTCAATGGCTGCATCGCGCCTCGACAGCTGTGTGGCTCGACCTGCACCGACACCTCCATCGATGCGCGCAACTGCGGCACGTGTGGAAACGCCTGCGCCACCGGCCGCGCCTGCCTCAACAAGGCCTGTCTGTGATCTTCCCCCGCCATGGAGTGACCATGAAACAACTCGTCATTGCCTCGTTGTGCTTCGTGACCCTCGCCTGCGCGAACGGCAGTGGAGCGCCGGGTGAGCAGGGCCCCAAGGGAGACAAGGGAGACCCCGGCGCGACCGGACCGGCTGGTGAGCCGGTGCGCGTCAACGTGCTGCCGATGGGCAACACCGATTGTCCGACCGGCGGTGTCGAGCTGGTCGCGACCGATGGACGCCGCGTGGTCTGCAACGGCCGCGCTGGCTCGACGCCCGATGCCTCGGTCGGTCCTCCGGGACGCGATGGCATGAACGGCACCAATGGCGCCAACGGCCTGGACGGCATGCCGGGCATGAACGGAACCAACGGCACGAACGGAATGAACGGCCTCGACGGCATCTCGGTCACCATCGCGACCGAGCCCCCGGGGGCGAACTGCGCGAACGGAGGCATCTCGGCGACCGGGTTCGTGAACCTCGGGTTCAACGATGCAGGCATCGCCACCAGGTACGTCTGCAACGGCACGAACGGCACGGGCACGGGAGGTGGTGGTGGTGCTCCGCGCTTCCCCGACGGTGGCTTCTTCAACGGGGCCGTCCCGTACGTCGGCTCAGATGGCGGACTTCAGATCGATCAGGCCTTCGGGTGGGCCGGCACAACCTTCGCGGCGCCGAACGTGCAACTGAACTCGGGCGGGAACCGTTTCATTGGCGCGGGGCCCACTGGTGTCCCGACCAACGTGATGGTGACGGCTGGAGGTGCACTGCAAGGCGGTGGCGGCGCATCAGGCGGAACCCTCGAGCTTCGTGCAGGCGATGCGAATCGCTCGGGTGGAAACAACTGCGGTCTTGCGGCCTGCACCCCCGGACCGAACGCGGACTGTCCAGGACCCGACCAGAACAGCGTGAAGATCTACGCGGGCGACAACAGCATCGGTCAGGGCTGGCTCTGCCATGACGTTCGTAACGGCGACATCGAGTTCTACGCGGGCAACGGCCAACCTGAGCGAATGCGAATCGTCGGCAACACCGGCAACGTCGGCATCGGCATCGCGGCCCCCGCCCAGAAGCTGCACGTGGTGGGCAACATCCTCGCGACTGGAACCGTCACCCCGTCGGATTCCCGTCTCAAGGAGAACATCGTCGCCATCGAGCGCGCCCGTGAACTGCTCCGGACTCTGCACGGCGTGCACTACACGTGGACGAAGGACGCACAGGCGAAGTTCGGCACCACCGCAACCGGCGACGTCGGCCTGCTCGCGCAAGACGTTCAGAAGGTGCTGCCCGAAGCGGTCGTCACGCTGCCCGACGGCACGCTGACGGTGAACTACGACAAGGTCGTTCCGCTGCTCGTCGAGGCGCTGAAGGCGCAGGACGAGAAGCTTCGTCAGCTCGAGCAGACCGACGCGCGGCTCAAGGCGATGGAGCGCCGACTCGAGCAGCTCGAGCGGCACTGATCATCCTGCTCTGAAGTTCCGCGGCCTCGCTCCTTCTGGAGCGGGGCCGTTTCGTTTCAGGCACCCGACAGCCACGCGAGCAGCCGCATGCGATCTTCCCCACGAACGCTCGAGCGCATCAGCTGGATCCGCTCGAGGCGCTTCACGCCTGCCGCATGAAACACGGCGGTGAGCCACTCGCGATACTCGAGGGGTGAGGTGATCTCAGGAACGCCCGGCCACTCGTGCTCGCTCACGCCGGGTGCAGCGGTGACGAAGTGCTTCTGAGGCATGCCGACACCGGCGCGCAGGTGCCACCACACACTCGCATCGCTGTCGAAGTGGACGTCGACCGAGAGCTCCCCGCGCTTCGTCTGCGCCTGACCGTGAAACGACGCCCTCAGCCGGCTCGGCGCTCTGGCGAGGCCCACCTGCTTCACCAGCGAGGCGATCGCCGTCCCCACGCTCTCGGCGGTGCGAGCATCGAGCAGCGCGCGCAAGGGCTCGAGCCGTGCGCTGGGCTTCTTGCGCCACCTCAGACACTCACGCAGCTGATCAATCCGCTCGGGTGACTTCGTTGCCGAGTGCGCCTCGGCGATCAGCGCGTCCATCGACGCCTCTGACGCGTCCTCCATCAGCAGGCTCACCAGCATCAGCCGGTGAAAGTCCCGATGATCGTCGAAGGAGCCGTGCAGCACGATCTGCCGCGCCGCCTCGACCAGGTGCTCGTCTTTCACGAACAGCCGCACTCGCGCTTCGAGCTGAGACCGGCTGGCGCTGAAGACGCCGAGCTGACGGAGACACTTGAGCACCCGGCCGAGAACGAGCGAGCGCCGAGACGCTTCGACGTGCACGACACTCCGGGCCGCGACCACCAGCGGCCACGAGGGCTTGTGGCCCAACACCTCGAGAAACGTGTCGACGTACGCCGACGGCAACGCGCGACCGATGACGAAGACATCGTGATCGCGCTTCACGATGCGCTTCATCGCGCGGCCGACCAGCTTCAGCGGCAACCCATCGGGCAGCGCCGGCCAGTGCTTCCACAGCTGCTGAGTGTCACCCGCGACGGCGGCTTCGAGCTCGCGCGTCGCCTTCTGCAACGAGATCGGCTTGGCCACCGCTCACTCGACGGTGACGCTCTTGGCGAGGTTTCGCGGCTGGTCCACGTCGGTGCCTCGCAGATCGGCCATGTGGTACGCGAGCAGCTGCAGCGGCACGGTCGCGATGATGGGGGCGATGAGCGCGCTGGTCTTCGGAATCTCGATCACGTGGTTCGCGAGCGACTTCGCGTTGGCGTCGCCCTCCTCGACGACGGCGATCACCTGACCACCGCGCGCGCGCACCTCTTCGATGTTCCCGATGATCTTCTCGTAGTGCACGTGCGGCTCCGACGGAGCCACCACCACCACTGGCATCTTCTCGTCGATGAGCGCGATGGGGCCGTGCTTCATCTCTCCGCCCGCGTAGCCCTCGGCGTGAATGTACGAGATCTCCTTCAGCTTCAGCGCGCCCTCGAGGGCGACCGACTGCATGGGGCCGCGGCCGAGGAAGAGGAAGTCTTGCGCGTGCAGGTAGATGCGGGCGATCTCCTTCACCTTCGCCTCGGTGTGCAGCACCTGCTCGACGAGCTTGGGAACTTCCGACAGCTTCTCGAGGTGGCCCTGCGCCTCCTTCGCCGAGAGCGTGCCCTTCAACCGGCCGAGCTTGATGGCGAGCAGATAGAGGCCGGCGAGCTGCGTGGTGAAGGCCTTGGTCGAGGCGACGCCGATCTCGGGGCCGGCGTTGGTGAGCGCGGTGAAGTCGGCCTCGCGGGTCATGGCGGAGCCGATGACGTTGCAGAGGGTCATCGTGGTGGCGCCGCGTGACTTCGCCTCACGCATGGCCGCGAGCGTGTCGAGCGTCTCACCCGACTGGCTGATGGCGACGGCGAGCTGGCCCTTCTGCACGATCGGGTCGCGGTAGCGGAACTCGCTGGCCAGCTCGACCTCGACGGGAATGCGCGCGAGCGACTCGATCATCCACTTGCCCGCGAGCCCCGAGTGGTACGAGGTGCCGCACGCGAGAATCCACACGCGCTCCATCGACCTCACCTGCGCCTCGGCGAGGTTCCAGCCGTCGAAGTGCACGTCACCTTCGCTGCGCAGCACACGCCCCCGCAGGGTGTCGGCGATCGCTCGAGGCTGCTCGATGATCTCCTTGTGCATGAAGTGCTTGTGGCCGCCCTTCTCGGCCATGCCGGGCGTCCAGTCGATGCGCGTCACCTTGCGCTTCACGGGAGTGGCGGAGCGATCGGTCAGCGTGATGCCGCTCTTCTCGATGACGGCGAGATCTCCGTCCTCCATGAAGATGACGTCGCGCGTGTGGTCGAGCAACGCGGGCACGTCGGAGGCGACGAAGTTCTGCCCTTCCGACAACCCCAGCACCATCGGCTGCGCTTCACGGGTCGCGACGATGCGCGTGGGATCGGCTCCCGTCACCACCACCAGCGCGTACGTGCCCTTCACCTGCTTCGTCGAGACGCGCACTGCGTCGGGCAACGACTTGCCGGCCTTGAGCGCGTCGCTGATCAGATGCGCGAAGACCTCGGAGTCGGTCTCGCTCGAGAACACGTGCCCGCGGCCCTTGAGCTCGGCCTTGAGCGCGAGGTGGTTCTCGATGATGCCGTTGTGCACCACGCTGACGCCTTCGAAGGTGTGCGGGTGCGCGTTGTCGTCGGAGGGCCGGCCGTGCGTGGCCCAGCGCGTGTGGCCGATGCCGACGGTGCCCTTCGGCTGCTCGGTCGAGACCTTGCCTTCGAGGTTCCGCAGCTTGCCGGTGGCGCGGAGCACGGTGAGCTGGCTGCCGTCGAGCACCGCCACGCCAGCGGAGTCATAGCCGCGATACTCGAGGCGCTTGAGGCCTCCCACGAGCACGCCTGCTGCCTGCTTGTCACCGACGTAGCCAACGATTCCGCACATGGACGGCTCCTGACGACTGCTGGTGGGTTCCCGCGGCTCGAACCTCGTGCCCGCCGGCGAATTCCCGGTTCATTCCTTCGACTTCATACCCGCGAGCACCTTTCGGCGCCGCTCGGCCCAGCCCTCTTTGTTCGTCTGAGGGACGCGCGACATGCCCAGCGCGTTCGAAGGAACGTTCTCGGTGATGGTGCTGCCGGCGGCGATGAACGCTCCGTCGCCGACCTTCACGGGCGCCACGAGCTGCGTGTCGGAGCCGACGAAGACACCGTCGCCCAGCACCGTCTTGTGCTTGTTCACGCCGTCGTAGTTGCAGGTGATGGTGCCCGCACCGATGTTGCAGCCAGAGCCGATCTCCGCGTCGCCGAGGTACGCGAGGTGGTTGGCCTTGCTCCCCTTCTTGAGCCGCGTCTTCTTGGTCTCGACGAAGTTGCCGACGTGCACGCCTTCATCGAGCACCGTCTCGGGCCGCAGCCGCGCGAACGGGCCGACGTGACAGAGCGGGCCCACGACGGCGTCTTCGAGCACCGAGTACGGCTTCACGGTGGTGCCGTCTCCGACCGTCGAGTGCGTCAGCACCGAGCCCTGGCCGATGGTGACGCGCGAGCCGATCTCACAGTCGCCCGAGATGGTGACGCCAGGGCCGATGACGGTGTCGGGGCCGATCTCGACGCCTTCGTCGATGAAGGTCGAGGCCGGGTGCTGCAGCGTCACGCCGGCGAGGAGATGACGGCGGTTGATGCGCGCGCGAAGGAGCTCCGCACGCTCGGCCAGCTCGGCGAGGTCGTTCACGCCTTCGACTTCACGCGCGTCGGCTTCGACGACCGCAACCTCTCCCTGCTGAGCGGCCTTCGCGACGATGTCGGTGAGGTACAGCTCGCCCTGCGCGTTGGCGGGCGTGAGCGTCTCGAGCGCGCCCCAGAGAAACCGGGCGTCGGCCACCATGATGCCGGAGTTGATCTCGCCGATCTGCCGCTGCGCCTCGGTCGCGTCTTTGTGCTCGACGATGCCTTCGACCTTGTTGCCGGCGCCCCGCACGATGCGGCCGTAGCCCGCGGGGTTCGGGGGACGGCACGTCACCATCGCGAGCGGGCCCTTGCTGGAGCGGAACGCCGTGATGAGCTTCGTGAGCGTCTCGGCAGTGAGCAGCGGCACGTCACCACACAGAATCACCACCGCGCCCGTGAAGCCCGTGAGCGACTGGCGCGCGCAGGCGACCGCGTGACCCGTTCCCCGCTGCTGATCTTGAACCGCGAACGAGAGCGCCTGGCCTTCGAACGCTTTCGCCAGCGACGCCTTCACCTGATCACCCTGGTGACCGATGACCGAGACGACCTGCTGACACCCAGCCTCGAACGCGCGGGTGATGGGGTACCAGGCCATCGGGCGCCCGAGCATCGGGTGCAGCACCTTGGCCAGCTCAGACTTCATGCGCGTGCCTTTGCCAGCACAGAGCACGACAGCTGCGAGCGGTGGGTTCATGTGGGCCCGTCTGTCAGACAGCGGGGCCGGGGGTCAACGGCAGCGAAGGAAGCGCTCTTCAGCTCATCGACGAAACAGCGGCGGTCTGCAGCACGGCGGTTCGCGGCGAGGGCTTCTCGCACGAGGCCTTCACCTGGACCTGCATGACGCCGGTTCCCGGCAGCGCCGAGATCACGAACTTTGGCTTCATGAACGTCGTGGTTTCCATCGCCTGCTCCTTCATGCACCGACCGGCCTCAGTCGGTATGACGCAGCCAGTCAGCAAGGGACATGCCCGTCAGCCTGGTCTCGTCGATTCAATTGGTTAGAGGGTCATTCCAGTCCGACGCTCTGTGACGATCATGGCACCCGTGCCACACCTGCCTGCAACGTGGGCAATGACCCGCCGGTGTCGACTGGTGTGAAACGAAAGTGGGACAGAACCGCTTGTCTGTCTGCATCGACTGCGATTGTGTGCCGCTCGTGACGCAGGCGGCTCCCCGTCAGGCCAAGGAACGGTTTCAGCCCGACGCCGCGACGTTCGAGCGGCTGCTCGACTTCGTGGGCGCTGATCAGCCCGCGCGCCGTGCAGAGCGATATCGGCTGCTTCGGGAAAAGGTGGAGTCGTTCTTTCGGTGGAAGGGCCTGGTCGATCCTGCAGGGCTCACCGACGAGACGTTCGACCGGGTCGCGCGACGCGTGGAGGCCAACGAGGTTCGCACCGCGCAGCCGCACGCGTTCATTCTCGGTGTCGCACGCATGGTGGCGCTGGAGGCCGCGCGTCGTGATCGCCGCGAGGTGCCGCTGGAAGAGCACGCCTCTGATCCCGCGCCTGCGAACGATGACGATGTTGAAGTTCGATTGAAGGCGCTCGACGGGTGTCTCGAAGGACTGCTGCCGCCGGAGCGTGAGCTGGTCTTCACGTACTACCGGGACGAGGGCTCGACGAGAATCGAGGGACGTCAACGACTTGCAGACTCACTGGGCACGACGGTGGGCGCGCTGCGGGTGCGCGCGTTTCGCATTCGGGCGCGCCTCGAGAGCTGCGTGCAATCGAAGCTGGAAAGCGGCCAGAAATGAAAACGGGCCCGGTGACACCTGCTGGTGAGATGCGGCCGATCGACGTCGACATCGCCTTTGCGTACCTGCTCGGGGAGCTTCCCGACGATCGGGCCAGCCAGCTCGAGGACGAGGCCTTCGACAACGACGAGCGCTTCGAAGAACTGCGAGCGTACGAGGTCGAGCTGATGGACGCATACCTGTCGGGCGAGCTGTCGAAGGCGCGGCGTGACCGGTTCGACACGAAGCTGAAGTCGGACCCAGAGCTGCGCGCGCGCCTGAACACGGCCCGGGCGTTCCAGCTGAAGGCGAAGGCGCAGCCGGTGAAGAAGGAGTCGTGGTTCGCGAAGCTCTTCTCCACGCGCCTCGTGTTCGCGGCGGGCCTCGCGGTGGCGGTGCTGCTGGTGATGGTGCTGTGGCCGCGTCCGGTGATGACGGACTCCGAAGTCTCGCTTCGTCCGCTCACGGTGCGTGCCCAGGGCGACGCGCGCACGCTGAAGGTCGGACAGAGCACTCGTACGGTGAAGCTCGAGCTGAGCCTCGATGGGGAGCCGGCGCGCGCTTCGTGGAACGTGGTGGTGAAGGGACCGTCGGGCGAGGTGTGGCAGGGAGCTCCGGTGAAGGCCGATGCGGTGGCAGTGCAGGCAGAGGTGCCGGGATCGGTGTTCACGAGCGGGCGTCACTCCATCGTCCTGCAGAGCGACGGGACGACCGTGACCGAGTACGAGCTGACGATCGAACCCGAGTGAGTTTGCGCTGAGGTCTGGCCCGGTGAAGCCGACTTCCATTCTCTTTCTTGTCGTCCTTGGAGCGTGTTCTCCGTCGACCGCGCGGCTGCAGTCGAGCCAGCGCGTTCAAGGAGAGCTGACATCGACGCCCCAGCGGTTCCGTCTGCCCGAGACGCCGGTCGAGCTGGTGCTCGAGGGTGGCCGCAGCGGGGCGCGGCTGATTGTCGTGAAGGGCCAGACTCGCACGGTGGTCGATCGCCGGCCGGGTGATGCGCCTGAACGAATCGCGCTTGGGTCGACTGAAGGGGTCGAGCTGGAGATCGCTGCTCCCGAGCCGCTGCGCGCGGTGAAGGCGTTCACGCTGACGGTCTCGGCGCCTGCGAACGTGAAGGAGCTCGCCGCGCTGGACGAGTCGTTCATGGCGGCGGTGACGTCGACGATTCCCTCGACGGGCGAAGGCCTGCGCACGGCAGCAGCGACGTTGGTGGAGGGCGCCACGAAAGCAGACGCGCTGGGCGATCGGGCGCGCGCGGGTGAACACCTGGTGACGGCTGCGGAGTTTCTGCTGCGCGTGAGCGAGCCTGAGGCGTCGCAGCGCTTCGTCGAGGCGATGGCGAGCCCGGTGTACGAGACGGTCGCGGCGGCGCACCTCGGTATCGCAGCCATCGATCATGAGCAGGGCCGGCTCGAGATCGCGGCGGAGCACGTGGCCGACGCGCGGGCGATCGCGGGGACCGATGAACTGCTCCACGCGCGTATCGACATCGCGGAGTCCGACAGCCTCGCCGAGCGCGCCGAACATGCGCAGAGCGTCGGCAAGCTGGTGCCGCGGCTCGAGCTGGTACGCCGTGAGGGCGACCCGCAGTTGATCGCGTCGTACGAGAGCGCGATCGGCTGGGGCTACAAGTCGCTGGGCGACAAGGACAAGGGCCTACAGCACTTCGAGCGCGGTCACGCCGCGGCGTTGCTCACCAAAGACGGGCGCGCCATCGGGCATGCGCTGCACGATCTCGGCGGCATGAAGTCCGACGTGAACTCCGACTGGGCGGGCGCGCTGCCGTTCTATTTGAAGGCGGTCGAGGTGCGGCGCATCTCGGGAGATCGGCAGGGGCTCGCGTTCAGCCTCGACGCCGCGGGAGAGATGGAGTCGACGCTGCTCGACGACGTCGCGCTCAAGCACCACGCCGAGGCGTTGATTCTGCGGCGGGAGATCAAGACGGTGCGTGGCGAAGCGCAGACGTTGTGCTCGCTGGGGAGCGCGCTGGGGCGCCTCAACCGTCCCGCCGAGGCGATGGAGCCGCTCCACCAGGCCGCGAAGCTGTTCGCCCAGCTCGGGGATCTCACCTGGGAGGCGTACACGTATTACCGGCTCGGCCGCGCGGAGTTGATGGCGAAGCACTACCCCGAGGCGGTGGTGTGGGCCGAGAAGTCGCTGGCGATGACCGACTCGCTGCGAGAGCGCATCGCGAGTGAAGATCGCCGCGCGTACTACACGGCCGGGGTTCGCAAGTTCTACGACCTGTGGGTCGCCGCGGCTGCCCTGCAGTCGATGGAGAAGAAGGACCTGAAGTGGCTCGAGAAGGCAGTCGAGGCGAGTGAGCGGGCGCGCGCGCGGTCGCTGCTCGACTTCCTCATGCTGGTCGACCTCGATCGTCCCGCCGATCAGCAGGGCCTCGTTGCCGAAGAGGACAAGCTGCGCGCCGAGATTCGTGACCTCGAGAACGCGGCGAGGCGGTTCAAGGCGACGGCTGGAGCCGATGCTGGAATACCGCCGCAAGAAGCGACGCTCGAGCTGAAGTTGGCTGAATACGAGGCGATTCACGGAAAGTTGCAGTCGGCGGATCCGCGCGTGGCGAGTTTGCAATCATTGCCATTGGTCACGCTGGCCGAGGTCGACTCGCTGGTGGGCGCCGACACGCTCGTCGTCGAGTACTACCTGGGCCGCAATGGCAACTATGCGCTGGTGCTCGGAGGCAAGACGCCGGGCGCGTATCTGCTCGAGGCGAAGGACCTCGCTGAGCAAGCCGAGACGCTCCACAAGCTGTACTCGGCGCGGAACGAAGATGTCGCAGGTGAGAACGCTGCGGCGCGGGCAGCGCGAATCGCGGGGGCCGATGCGAAGGCCGAGGAGCTGAAGACGTCGCTGCGCAAGGGGCTCATCGGTCCGTTCGAGTCGCTGCTGGCGGCAAAGCGCCGGCTCGTCATCGTGGCTGATGGAACGCTGCACCTGCTTCCGTGGGCGGCGCTCGTGCCTGAACTGCCCGTGCAGTCGACGCCGTCGTTGAGCGTGCTGAAGGCGCAGCGGGCGTTGAAGCGCCCGCCTCCGACCGGAGAGTTGGTCGCGGTGGGTGACCCGGTCTTCGAGGCCGATGATCCGCGCCTGAGTGGCAAGGAAGTGGCCGATGCTGGCGTGGCGGAATTGCGCGCTGGTGAGAAGGCGCACTACCAGCGGCTGATCTCGAGCCGTGCCGAGTGTGAGGCCCTGGGCTCCCTCGTTCCCGAGCCGAGGCGCAAGGTGCTGCTCGACTTCGATGCGTCGAAAGAGAAGCTGAACGCGTCGGGCAAACCACGCATCGTGCACATCGCGACCCACGGCGTGCTGGATACCGAGCACCCGGAGCGGTCTGGCCTCGTGCTGTCTCGCCGGTCGCCGGATGGGAAGGTCGTGGATGGCTTCCTCTCGCTCGCGGAAGTGTATGGCTTGAAGCTGCCGGCCGATCTCGTGACGTTGAGCGCGTGCGAAACGGCGCTGGGTGAAGAGGTGCGCGGCGAAGGGTTCATCGGACTCGCGCGTGGTTTCCTGCACGCTGGCGCGCGGTCGGTCGTGGCGAGCTTGTGGAAGGTGAACGACAAGGCGACGTCGGAGCTGATGAAGTCGTTCTACGTCGGTGTGCTGCAATTGGGCCTGCCTCCGGACAAGGCGCTGGCGCGCGCGCAGAAGGAACTCGCCTCACAGGAGCGGTACAAGTCGCCGTACTACTGGGCAGGGTTCGTCCTGTACGGCGGGTGATGAAGCGCGTCGTCGTTCTCGGAGCGGGCGCGATCGGCAGCACGGTGGCGATGCGGTTGGCGCTCGCTGGACACGACGTGACGGTCGTGGCGCGCGGGTCGAGGCTCGAAGCGTTGCGGCGCGATGGCGCGATCGTGACGGTGACCGGCCAGCGAATCCCCGTGCGCATCTCTGATTCGATTCCGGCGTGCGACCTGGTGATCGTTCCGGTGAAGCCGTGGCAGGTCGAAGCGGTCGTGCCGATGCTGAAGGCGTGCGGTGCTCCGGTGATGTTCATGTTCAACGAATGGCGCGGTGTACAGGCATTGCGCGACGCGATTGGACGTGAACGGTTCGCGTGGGGCTTTCCGGCGATCGTGGCGGCGCTGCGTGACGGGAAGCTGGAGACGCAGGTCGTTCCTCGAGCGCTCGAGCGGGTGCAGATCACCACCATCGGAGCGCTGCGTGATTTCAGGCCGGCGTGGCTCGATGGCTGGGCGAAGACGTTTTCAGAAGCCGGCATTCCCACGGTCGAGTGCTCCGACATGGAGGCGTGGCTGTCGACGCACGCCGCGGTCATGGCTCCGTTGATGGCTGCTGGTGTTCGCGCGCAGACGCGACTGACGTGGAGCGACGCGAAAGCGGTCGTTCAGGCGTGGCGTGAGGGTGTTCGGCTCGTTCGCGCGCGGGGGCTCGAGGTGACTCCCGGCTCCGTCGACGGGCTCGTACGGACACCTGCGTGGTTGCTGACATTCGCGTTGTGGCTCGCGGCGAAGTTCGGAGCTTTGGGCTCGTTGGCAGACAACGGAGCAGACGAGCCGCGCTTTCTGCTCGAAGCGATGGCGCGCGAGCCCGGCGCCCAGCTCGCGAGCGTTCAGCAGTTGCTCACGAGCGACCGCTGACTCGATCCCGACGGGTTTCCATCACCGCTCGCCGTACAGCGAGCCAAACCCGGTTCCCTGTTCATGCCGCGGCACGGGCTCGTTGTGCAAGGTAGTCGACGATGGCCTGTGCAGCGCGGGCCGCTCCATCGACGCTGGCGTAGCGCTCAGCAGCGGCCTTCGCTGACGTCGCGAACGAAGGCTCATCGAGCAGCCGGCGAATTGCGGGTGAGAGCGACTCGAGTGCATGCGGTGCCAAACGAATCGCGACGCCGAGCCGCTCCGCCACCGCGACGTTGAGCTCCTGTTCCCCGTGGTACGGCAGCCCAACGAAGGGAGTGCCCGAGGCCATCGCGCACTGCACACTCCCCTGCCCGCCCATGATCACGGCAGCGGCCACGCGCGGAAACACGAGGTGGTTCGGCAGAATGCCCGCGATCAGCGTTCGGTCATCGCCGAGGTCCTTCACGTCGTGAACGGTCGCAGCGACGAGCAGCCGGGCTCCAGCGCGCTTCGCCGAGAGAATGAGCTCACGCAGGAACGCGGTCTGAACGCTGGTGGGAGCCAGGTACACGACAGGCTCCGGCTGCGAGAGAAACGCCTCGACCTCGGGCGGAATCGGCGCGTCGAGCTTGGCGTAGAGCGGGCCCGTGCAGACGAACGTGGTGCCGCGGCGGACGCGAAACGGCCAGCTCGGCTTCCAGCCTTCGATCGACTCCGCGCTGGTCCCCAACACCTCGGCGAGCTCAGTCACGAGCGTGAGGTCGCCACACATCATCGACAGGAGTGACGGCACGCGCTCCACACCGAGGGTGTCTGCGTGCGCGTTGAGCTGCCGCACCGGCGCCTTGAGCAACGCTGGCACTCGATTCGCCATCCACCGCTGCACGACCTGCGGCAGGCGCGACATCTCGGGTTTCGGAGGATTGACGGGCACCGGACAGAGCCCACGCGCGAGCACTGGCGGCAGAAAGGAGCCTCCGTGATCGGTCACGAGCGGAATGCCGGCGAGGCGGGTCGAGAGCGTGGCCGACAGCGTGAAGCCGGTCACCGCGGCCGTGGCCTTGACCTCTCGCAGCCACGCGGTCTCGGCGGTCACGCTCGCCTCGAGCTCTCCGGGCGCGAAGAACGGGCGGTCGCCCTTGCCCATGTCGAGCAGCGCTTCGAGGAAGTTCGCACAGCCGTCGCGGTCGAGCGCTGGCGTCAGGGCCGCGCACTCGAACCCAGCCGAACCGATGAGCGAGACGTAGGGTCCGCCGCGCGAGGCGAAACAGACGGGCACTCCGCGGTCCTTCAACGCTTTCGCGATCGCGATGGCGCGAGAGACCTCTGAAATGAAACCGCAGTTGGGAAGGAAAGCGATCACGGAGGCTCCGTGGCGGGAGATTCGAAACAAGGTAACATATACCCTATGTCCCGAGACAAGGGCCCGAGTGATTCCGTGAACGTCTTCCGGCTGTTGATCGTGCTCGGTCTGCGACTGCGCGCCCTGATGGATCGGCGGCTGTCGGACATCGGGCTGACGACGCAGCAGGCGGCAGTGCTGACGATTATCGAGCTGGCGGAGACGCCTCCGCGGCAGCGAGAGATCGCCGAGGCGCTGGGCTCGAGTCACCAGAACGTGCGCCAGCTGCTCGACGCGCTCGAGGGCAAGGGCCTCATCCGGGAGCTGCCTGATGAAGACGATGGGCGCGCGTGCCGGCTGGTGACGACACCTGCGGTGGCGAAGCTGTTCGCCTCGAGGAACGAGAGCGATGAAGCGGCGATTCGGCGATGGCTGAAGGGCGTGAAGACGCGGGAGCTGGGTTCGCTGCTCATGTCACTGCGCGCGCTCGCCGACGGGTTGCCCGCGTTGGAAGACGAGCCGATGCCACCGCCTCGTCGTCGGGTCAGGCGCGGCGGTCGCTGAGGGACGACGGCGGGCGGAACTCGGCGGGCACGCCTTGAAGGCCCTGCTCCACCACGCGGCGCCAGGCTTCGTCACCGCGTTGAATGGCGAAGGCGTGCGCACGAGACGAGACGAGGCGCACGCGCTCCATGCCGCTCAAGGTTCGTCGCAGCATCGGCATGCCGAGCTCGGCGATGGAGCGCTCGATGCCGAGCTGCGTGGCCAGGCGCTTCCCGAGCAACAGGTGCGCACCGGCGCGGCCGAACGGGAGCGAGGTCTCGGCCAGGCGGCGCTCCCACGGCGTCTTCGCGGCCTTGAGGCGCCAGTGCAGCAACGCGTCGGTGAGCGCGCGCGAGTCGGCGTCGGGTTCGCCCTGCGTGAGCTGAATGAGATCGCCGATGCGAAACGCGTCGGCTTCGGTCGGGGGCAGCAGCGCGGGCTCTGCGCCCATGAGCCAGCCGACGTAGCGCCAGAGGTGAATGTACGCTTCGGCTTCGCGGGTGGAGATCTCGAGGCCAAAGGTGCGCAGGCCGTTGAGCAGCACGATGGAGAAGAGGAGCGTGGTGGCGACGAGGTCGTGCTGGTTGATGGGCAGGCCCCACGCGTCGGTGTTCCAACGGCCCGAGTCCCAGAGCAGGCGGCGCACCTGCGCGTGCATGAGGCGGACTTTGAGCGTGGCCTGGAAGCCTTCACCGCCCGGGCGCATGCCGTCGGGAGAGCAGACGGCGTGGACGAAGCGCGCGGTCTCCATGAGGCGGCGCGGCGCTTGTTCCTGAAGGCGGCCGGAGAAGGCGAGCGGCTTGTTGCCGGCGGGCGAGGCGTAGCCGGTGGGGAGCGACGAGAGGCCGAGCACGATGCCACCGAGCGGGCCGGCGCGAAGCAGGAGCGCTCCGGCAGCGGCGACGGTCTCGCGATCGACCCAGGTCGGCGTGGTGGAAGCGGAGTCGACGAAGGTGGCGATAGCCGGGTGGAGCGAGGTGCGGTCTCCGGCGAGCGCGCGTTGCAGTTGAGCCCAGCCCTGCCCGTGCGGGAGCGCGCGGAAGGCGAGCACGACGTCGTCGGCGAGGACGTCAGAGCGCAGCAGCGCGGCTCCGAAGTCGTCGACCCGCGAACTATGGAGTGCACGGACCTGAGGCGTGACGAGGAACCGCGAAGGCGTCATCCATCCATCATCGCAGCAGGCTCAGGCAGAACACACCTCCGTCACGCGAGTCGGTCGGCCAGTTGCCCCAGCAGGCCCTCGTCCGTGTGGTAAATCCACACAACAAGCTCCCGCTGCCTGATCCCGGTCGCTGAGTTCATGGCAACGCTGACTCTGACTCGATCGTTCCGCACCCACGGGGCCCATCTCGGGCCGAAGCAACCTCGACGAATGCTGACGATGCTGCTCGACGTGACCTCGAGAGGAGTCGCCTTCGCCAGAAACTCCATGTAGCGCGAAACCACGCCGTCCGTCCCGACTCCCAGGATCGAGAGCGAGCGAACTGTCTCTCGGTCACGGCGATTGGCAGCATCGACGACCCGATGAATGAGATTGACCGCAAACTCCGCCAGCTCATGATCATCTATCATTGACCAGCCGGCATCTATTCTTCATCAAACCAGAGCATAGGCCGTCCGAGATGGTCGACCATCCGCTCAAACATGAGTTCGCAACGATCACGCCCCTCCAATGTCACGAAAGTGACTGCTGGCGCCAACCCCAGTCCTGGACTGGATTGCAGACTCCGAATCAGCGCATCTGGACGCCAGACGATCAGCTGGCCATGAGGAAGTTCGAGCTGAACCTCGTCCGCGTAGAGGCGTGGCTGGTCTGGAAGAACAAACGCCTCACGAAACTCCCAATCTACCACGTCGTCTGCACAATAGACGCGAAGCACTCGCCCAGTCGACAGCAGCAACTCGGCCGACTCCGTGCCGATTCGCCAGGACATGAGCTGCGCGTTCGCCAGCGTCAGATTGTCACGACGCGCTCGAACGGATCGACCTGTTCGCCGGGTCACCTCGATCGCATCTGCAAACGAACCACTCTCAGGCTCCGTCCAAAGAAACGAAACCTGCAGTCTCGAGATCATTGTGGCGTCTCTCTCATCGGCGTCCTGCGACCATGCTCATGCATTCCGTCTTGGTTGCGTTTCTGCCTTCAAACTGCCCTAGCCGCCGTCAAGCTTCTCGCCACCGAGTCCGAACATCGCTCAAGCGTGCCACTTGGTGTCCGGTTCGGTCACTCCCTCGTCTCTGGCCTGACTGATCTAGCGAACGGAGTGCGGGCCCTGCGCAAGACAGTCAACCCAGATTTCCTGCACGAGTTTCGGAACCTCTTCGTCCAGTTTGCGCGTGGCGGAGATGGTTTCCTCGACTCTCCGAATCACTCCTGTTGGGCCGGATGGATCAAGGAATCGACCCTGGCAAGTGACAGACCAGGCCCACCCCCGCTTCGTTGGACGCCTTGCATCTACCCAAATCCATCTATCGTCCCACGCGATGACGCGAAGCCGAACGGTTGCGCCCTCGACAGCGTAAGAGAGCGACGCCTCGACAGAAGCGCTCAGACGATCTGCCGGTCTCGCTTCCACCAGGTTCAAGTCAACCCGTGCGCCACGGTGCTTGATTGCCTTCAACCTTGTGGCTAAACAAGAAGCGACGTCGCGAGCGAACTCGGGCGACTCATGACGTACCTCCCTCGGCATTGTCATCTTCCTCCTGATAGCTCTGGTGGCCGTGAAGAACGGCTTCACGGCTTCCGCCCCCGCCACGCAACCTCGAAAGCGCCAACTCCCACCACAGCTGGGTTTCGCCGTCGAATCCAGAAATGCAGAAGACATGTACTTCACCGGGCGACCACGGATCACCGGAATGAAACAGCTCCGACCCCCGGAGGGTATCCTTCAGCCAGCGTGAGGACGTGTTCGACCTCGTCGATGGAAGGTGCAACTGAACTCGTCGCCCATACCAGCGGCCCGTTCGTGACGACGAGAGGCTCACTGCGGTGCCATTCATCGGTCGGCTTCATGAACACCAGTGAAGATGAGACTCGCGAGCCCGGCCGCTCGAGCGCAATTCGAAGCAGCCTCGTGGCCATGTCTCGTCGTGCGGCCTCTGAGTCCACGAGCCATTCGCTGCCGAGCTGCATCGCCGACTGAGAGGGCTGAAGCGCCGAGATGCTATCGAGCCCGCGCCCAAGCAGACAAAAGACCCTGCTCCCTGCTGCGAGCCTTCGGAGCGCGTGTGCTGCCAACGGTGCCTCGTCCAACTCGATAACCGAACGAAGCCATTCCTGAACCCCCGAAATGGCCGTGCAGTCTGATGCCACCAGAGGCCTCATGGAGAGAGCTCCTCGACTCGAACCGAATCGCACATGACCGCGAGCGCTCCACCAAATGAGCAGTCGATCG
Organism: Archangium gephyra; assembly: GCA_943370055.1. Lineage (GTDB taxonomy): Bacteria > Myxococcota > Myxococcia > Myxococcales > Myxococcaceae > Xiheimicrobium > Xiheimicrobium gephyra_A. Next base: position 180,467 of record CALRPN020000001.1, on the reverse strand, counting down.
ATACCAGAACCCGAGCGGTGCGACTCAGGCCCGCGATATCGGCGGCCGACGGATCGAAGTCGCCACCAACCAGCGTGCGCCAGTGGTCGACGGTCACCTCTTCAGCATGCTGGTTCATCCCGAAGGCCTGAACCGTTGACACGATGGCGGAGTTGCGGAGCCCCACGGCACCGAACTCCGAACAATCAGTCATCACGAGTCGGGTATGGCTCCCGTCGAGTCGGCGAAACTCCACGGTGCTCACGACACCAAGCTGGACCGAGATCATTGTCGAGTCGTGAACACGCAGACCAGGAACGAGTCGAAACGTGCCTCCAGTCACGTGCGCACCTCGAGACCTGTTCCGATGCCGATCACGAGAGCGCACGACTCGGTCTCTGACTTCGGCTGCTGCGAACGAGCCCGTCCTGGCCATGCTGGTAGTCGGCAAGCAGATCAGTCGGCTCAGTCATCGACAACCCCAGGGTCAGCTACTGCGAAGTAGGGCCCGTGAGAGTGTGTGAAAGCCATCGTCCAGCTGATGGACTCATCGAACACAAGCACGTCAACCCCTGCCTCGAGGTCAGGAAGACCGGAACCTCCGACGGCGAAGCCGAAGACCTTGCAATTCCAGGCGCTCACGACAGTGAGCGCACCTTCACGAACGACTGCTTGGTACTTCCGTCGCGCAGCTTCGCCACACACCGATGGGTACTCGTCGAAGCTGAACACATGCCACTCGTAGCCGACGTGTGATGGCCGCCCAAAACGACTGCGCCAGGATGCCTGCGCCGCGAAGACCTCGGGGCGGGTCATCTCGGTGACGGGCCACGAACGAAGACGGTCGAGAAGGTCACTCATCATGTCGCCTCCAGACCCCGCCGAGTGCGTACCTTCGGAGTATTCCCACTCGGCGTTTTCGGCTCAACTGCCGCCGCCATGCGTACCTTCGTCCTCGTCCTGCTCGCCCTTCCCGCGCTCGCGGCCCGCCCGTACCGCGGAGGTGTCGTCTCCGCCGCCCACCCGCTCGGCAGTGCTGCCGGTGCCGAGATGCTCGCTCAAGGTGGAAACGCTGCCGACGCCGTCGTCGCAGCCGCCCTGACCATGGCAGTCGTCGGCCCGTACCACTCCGGTCTCGGAGGCGGAGGCTTCGCCGTCATCAAGGTGCCGCAAGGTGAGTTCGCCTTCGACTTCCGCGAGGTCGCTCCCGCTGGCGCGTCACACGACATGTTCCTCGAGAACGGAGCGCTCGTCCCCGGCCGCTCCACCGACGGAGCCCTCTCGGTCGCCGTCCCCGGAGCCGTCAAAGGCTATCTCGAGCTCCACGCCAAATACGGCAAGCTCCCGCGCGCCAAAGTCCTCGCACCCGCCATTCGTGCCGCGACCCAGGGCTTTCCTGTCACTCCGAAATACCGGGATCTGGCAAAACTGCGCGAAGCCTGTCTTCGCAAGGACCCCGATGCCGCGAAGATCTTCCTCCGCCCCGCCGCTGATGGAATTCCTTCCGTCCCCGAGCTCGGCGTCATCATCAAACAACCCGACCTGGCGAAGACGCTTCAAGCCCTCGCAGCCAAAGGAGACACCGCTTTCTACGAAGGCCCCATCGCGAAGGCCGTCGCCAGGACCGTGAAAGACGCTGGTGGCGTACTCACCGAAGCCGACCTCAAGGCCTACAAGACCCGCTGGCGCGCTCCGCTCGAAGGCCAGTACCGCGGCCACCGCATTCTCACCATGCCGCCCCCGAGCGGCGGAGGCATCACGCTCCTCCAGGTCCTCGGCGTGCTCGAAGCAAAGGGACCCAAAGGCCCGGCCAACCGCGACGTCGACACGCTCCACACCTTCATCGAGGCCCTGCGCCGCGCGGCCGTCGATCGCGCCCGCTTCGTCGGAGACCCCGACGTACAGACCGTGCCCACGGCCGACCTCACTTCGAAGGCCTGGGTCGACAAGACGCTCGCCAGCATCGACCCGAAACGCGCCACCCGCTCGGCCACCCTCTTCCCTCCGGAGCTCAAGAAGCCCGACGCGCCCCTCGACGGTGGCCTCAAACCGCAAAACACCACTCACATTTCTGTCATCGACAAAGATGGCAACGCTGCCGCGCTCACCACCACCGTCAACTACGCCTTCGGTTCCTGCCTCGTCGCCAAGGGCACCGGCATTCTCCTCAACGACGAGATGGACGACTTCGCCGCTCAACCCGGTACACCGAACACGTACGGCCTCGTCTCCGGCGAAGCCAACGCCGTCGCACCGGGCAAGATCCCGCTCTCCTCCATGACGCCAACCCTCGTCTTCATGAAGGACTCGCCGAAAGACGTGATGATCGCCGTCGGCAGTCCGGGCGGCTCCACCATTCCCACCACCGTCCTTCAGGTCATCTCGAGCATCATCGACGCCAACCTCGACCCCGTTCGCGCCGTCGGAGCCGGCCGCATTCACCACCAGTGGCTCCCCGACGACGTCATGGTCGACAAGACGGGTCTCGAGCCCGCCACGCTCTCGGCCCTCGAGGCGATGGGGCACACCTTCCGCCGCATCGACGCCTGGGGAGACGCCGAGGCCGTGCTCGTCGACCCCGTCACGAAGCTCCGCTACGGCGGCAGCGACCCGAGAAACGAAGGCGCGCCCACCGGCCACGATTGAGCGCGACGTCACGCCGGGTGACAATGCCGGCCATGCGCGCGGGGCTCCTCGGCTGCCTGCTGATCGCCTGTGCCCCTGCCTCGCCGGGTGACGTCGACACGCGCGCCGACGCCATTCTCGCGGGCACTCCCGACGCGACCAGCACCTCGGTCTTCTTCGTCATCTCCACCTTCAACAACGGCCAGATGGGCTTCTGCACCGGCACGCTCATCAGCCCGCGCGTCATTCTCACCGCCGGCCACTGCGTCGACCCGGCCCGCGAAGGCGCCCAGAGCGTGATGGTTCGCGTGATGAACGAGCCGAACGACCAGATGCTCATGATGAGCGACCTGCGCAACGTCGTGCAGATTCGCCGGCACCCGAACTACTCCGGGCAGGGCGCGAACGATCTCGCGCTCCTTCAGCTCGACGTCGCCGTCCCGGGAGTGACGCCCGAGCTGCTCGTGCGAACGCCGCCGGCCACCTGGGCCAACCAGCCGATTCGCGTCGTCGGCTACGGCCGCACCTCGCCCAGCGGAGCCAGCGACACCGGCACGCGCAGAACGCTCAACACCACCATCGCGCGCTCGATGAGCGAGACCTTCGAGTACGGGCAGGCAGGCGCGCTCGGCATCTGCGCAGGAGACTCCGGCGGTCCCTCGTTCTGGCAGAACCGCCTCGCCGGCGTGCACTCGTACGGCACCACGAATCAGTGCGGCGTTGGCGGAGACGTGCGCGTCGACACCGAGCTCGCCTTCATCGACGCCACACTCAACATGTTCGACCCACCCGCGTGCACGGGCGATGGCCGCTGCCAGCTGGGCTGCACACCGGCCGATCCCGATTGCACCTGCGTCGCAGACAATCGCTGCGAAGCCTGCATGGACGGCCGCATCGACCCCGACTGCCCTGCCAACTGCATCGCCAATGACATCTGCCAGAGCTCCGGCTGCCCCACGCCCGACACCGACTGCTTCCTCGACGGAGACGTCTGCACCGCGCCCACCGACTGCGCTGGCGATCGCTGTCTCTCGGACCCGCGCGGCTTCCAGTTCTGCTCCCGCCCCTGCGTCGATGACACCGTCTGCACGCGAGACATGGTCTGCCTCGAGGGCGTCTGTCGCGCGGCGCCAGGACCCATGCCCACACCCATCGACAACGTGCGCGGTGGCTGCGCTTCCATTCCGGGCCCGTGGTTGCTCGCGCTCCTTCTCGTGCTCTGGCGGCCCCGATGTTCGACGCGCGCCTGACTCCAGCCGGCCTGTCTGACGCCGATCTCGTCACGCTCAAGCAGTTCGGCGTGACCGGAGCCCTCGTCATTCCGCAGCAGGCGCTCTCGGTCGATGACGTCACCAACGCCTGGGACGCCGCTCGGCAGCAACTCACCCGCCTCGAGCACGCCGGCCTCGACGCCGTCACGCTCAGCGCCGTTCCCCTCTCGCTCGCAGGCAAACGTGGTGTCGCCAGCCTCGTCGCCGAGCTGCCCAAACACCTCGGAAAGCCCGGAGTCGTCGCGCTCGGCCCGCTCATGCTCCACCGCGGCTCCGAGGACGAGCTCGAGCTCTTCCAGGAACAGCTCGCCCTCGCCAAACACCTCGCCCGGCCGGTCGTCGTCACCGCGCCCATCGCCCGCCACGAAGCGCTCGTCGCGAAGTCGCTCGCCGCGCTCCTCGACGCGAAGTTCCCGGTGGCCCGTGCGCTCGTCGACGGCCTCACGCTCAAAACCGTTCGCTCAGCGCTCGCCCGAGGCCACCTCGCCGGCCTCACGCTTCACCCCGATCGTCTCGACGTCGACGTCGCTGAACGCATGGTGCACGCGCTCGGTCCCGACAGGCTCGTGCTGGGGAGCGGCGCAGGTGACGGGCCCAGCGACCTGCTCGCCCTGCCCCGCCTCCTCTCTCGCCTCAAGCTCGCAAAGCTCTCGGGCGGTGTCCTGAGCCGCGTGTCGGGCAAGACCGTACGCGCCTTCTTCGGCCGCTGAGTTCAAGTGCGACTGCACGCGTCGCGACTCCTCACGCGAGACGCGAGGAATTTCGCTACAACCATGGAAGCCGTGTCGGGCCCCACCGCAGACCACACCGTCGTGTTGCACGTGATGCCGGGCGAGGTGCTCGATGAGCGCTGGCGCCTGGAAGATCGTGTCGGCCAGGGCGCCATGGGCAGCGTCTTTCGCGGCAAGGACGTGAAAACGGGCGCGCTCGTCGCCGTGAAGGTGCTCGCTCCGGAGCACTGCCGCAAACCGAAGGTGCTCGCCCGCTTCGAGCGCGAAGCCGAGCTGATGATGGAAGTGCGCCACCCGAACATCGTGCAGCTGCTCGGGCACGGCCGGCTGCGCGCGCTCCCGTACATCGTCATGGAGTACCTCGACGGCATGACGCTGTCGGAGGTGCTCGAGGCGCGTGGCGGAAAGCTGCCCGTCGCCGAGACAGTCGCGCTCATCAAGCCCATCGCCGCCGGCCTCGCGTTTCTGCACCGCGCCGGCCTCGTGCACCGCGACATCAAGCCGCAGAACATCTTCCTCACCGCGCGCGGCCGCGTGACGATCCTCGATCTCGGCGTCGTGCGCGATCAGCACAACCCCGGGCTCACCAAGCCCGGCGCGATGGTGGGCACGCCCTATTACATGTCGCCCGAGCAGATCCTCGGCCTCGAAGACATCGACCGCCGCACCGACGTCTACGCCCTCGCTGCGATGACCTTCGAGCTGCTCACCGGCCGGCCGCCCTTCCTCGGGCAGAACAACTTCGAGGTGCTGTACGGCCACAAGAACAGTGCGGTGCCCGACGCCGCTGCGCTGGTGAAGAACATCACCAAGCCCGTCGCCCAGGCGCTCATTCACGGCATGGCCAAGCGGCGAGACGACCGGCCCGAGACTGCCTCTGAGTTCGCCGCCGAGCTCGAAGCCGCCGCCGGCGTGAAGAAGATCGACCTCGCGAAGTCGTTCGCCTTCATCGCCGAGAAGAAGAAGCAGGCCGAGGCGCGCGACCAGAAGCTCACCCGAGACCAGCTGCCCGCCGTCGCGCCCCCCATCGACTCCGACAGCACGCGGTTGATTCCGAAATACGTCCCGAAAGAGAAGCCCGCCGATCCGCCGCCCCGCAGCGAGAGCGCCGAGGTGCCGCTCGCCGCCAACGAAGACGTCGTCAGCGTGCTGAACGCCATCGAGCAGGACTCCGACACCGGCAAGACGATGCTGTTCTCGACCGAGGCGACCTACGTCGGGCCGATGCACACGCGTGACGCGACCGGTCCCAACACGGTGCCGGCGCCCGTGCCGAAGGTGGGCCACGTGCGCGTCATCGCCACCCAGAAGGGCAAGCCCGTCGCCGCGTCGTTCGTGCTCAACGGCAACAAGGGCCAGACGCCGCGAGCGATCTCGCTGCCTCCGGGAAAGTACTCGCTGCGCGCCGAGTACCCTGGAGCGCGGCCCGTCGAACGCACCGTCGAAGTCGTGCTCGGCACGACCGTCAACGTTCGCATCGAGTTCTGATCAGGGCAGCTCGCCGAACCCCGCGTCACGCGTCTGGTTCGCCACGAAGTTGCTGTTCAGCGTTCGCCCGAAGCCGATGTCGCCGCCGGTGTCTTCGAAGCGCATCGAGAAGCTGCCCGAGGTGAGCCCGCCCGACATGCCGCCGCGGGAGATTTGAAGGTCTCCCGAGCGAATGCGCGGCAGGTTGCGAATGGGCTCACCACCCGGCGCGTGCGCCACCGTCGTGCGTGGGTTGCCCGCCCGCCAATCACCCTGCAGCAGAATGCGCGACCCCGGCTCGGGCTCGACGGTCGTGATGGTGCCGTCTTCGGCCTGCGTCTGCAGCGAGATGGTGACGCGAATCACGATGTCGAGGAACACGCCGCGATTGCGCGTGTAGATGAGCTGCAGCGCCTCGGTGTTGCGATAGGCGATGACCTCGGTGACGGTGAGATCGATCACCTCACCCAGGCTGCCGCCGAGCGTGTTGTCGGGTGTGCAGGCCGACATCACCAGAATCGTCGCGAGTGAGAGTGCGCGTCTCATGAGAGGGGCCAGAGGCTAGCGCGCCAGGCTGGGCCTGACGCCAGCTTTCAGCGCTCGATCGCGACCTTCACCGCGCCCGCCGTCGATTCGATGGAGCCATCGGCACGAATCGCCGCTGGGACGCGATAGGCCACCACGCGCTTGCCACCCGGCAGGAAGCCCAGCTGCGGCGCATAGCCACCGGCCTTGTCGACGACCGTCTCACGCCACACATTGGCCGACCGGCGCGCCACCCGCAGCTCGTCCTGATCCTGGCTGCAGTCAGACGGAGCGACCTGATCTCGCAGCGAGCAGACGTAGTAGGCGATCGACGGCTCTCCGGCGAACTGCGGGTCGTTGTCCATCGCGAGGGAGGGGTACCAGCCGCCGGTGCCCGAGGCGTAGACCTCTTGCGGTGACTCCCACATGGACGAAGCCGCGTCTGTCGTCTGGTTCCGACGGTAGAGCAGCTTGTTGTTGGCCTTGTCGGTGACGGCGACGCCCCAACCCTCGTTGGGGTGGAACGCCAGCGAGGCGCCCGTCATCGTGTCCGAGATGTCGATGACCGATGCCGCACCGCTCCAGGTCCCGTTGGGCGAACGACGCTGGAAGAGCACGTCGTTGCCGCGCGTGTCGGCGCCACCCAGGGCCTTGTCGTAGATGATGGCGGGCTGATCTTCCGAGCCGATGATCATGCGAATGCGGCCGCCCCAGGCCCCCTTGTCGTTGCCGCCGGGCTTGGTGCAGACCAACCGCCGCGCACCGAGCACGTCTTCGACGACCTCGACGTCCGAGCCGGCCCAGTCCTGCAGGGGGAACTGGCCGTTGTGGGTGTCGCGGTACGCCAGGTACAGCTTGCCGGTCGAGTCGAAGGCGATCGCCGGGAAGACCCCGACGAGAAAGCCGCTGTCAGACACGATGTTGCCGCACACGACGTTGTTGCTGTTGGTGGTGACGAGGGTCTCGGTCCAGGTGCCGGGAGCGGTTCGGCGCGCGACCACCGAGTCACTCTGGAACCAGAAGATGGAGTCGCCCGGTCTGAACCCCTGCCCACCGCCCAGGTAGCTCGCGACCGGAACGCCCGTCGCGTCGAAGGCGAGCGAGAGCCCGATGCGGCGCTGCACGAACCGAATCACCTCGGGAGCGCTCGCCACGCCGTTGACGATCTCGACGTACTTGAGATCGACGTCCGGCACGCCCTCCATCACGCCAGCGTCAGTGACGGTCGAGACCGTCATCGTCCCGCGCGGCGTGTAGTACGCGATTCCGATCTTTCCGCTCCCCGGGTCGATGGCCATCGCGATGTAGTCCTGGCCTCGCGCCGCGGGATCGATGGTCAGCACGTTGAACGGGTCGGTCGTGGTGGAGCCGCCATCGCCAGCCGACGTCGAGGCCTCTCCGACGAAGCCCATCGAGAAGTGCGTCACCTTCGCGCTCACCTTCGAGCCGTTCACCGTCGAGACCTGCCGCTCGAAGACCGCTGAGCCCTTGCGAGTCCAGTAGATGATCGGGTTCTTCACGGTCTTGCCGCTGATGTCGAACTCGACCGTGAGCGGCGTCTGGTAGTCGCTGTTCTCGGGCTTGAAGACGTAAATCGGAGAGTACGCCGTGTAGTTCGACGCAGCCGCCGTCGGCGACGAGGTGATGCTGAACATCACGTCGGAAGGCACCGCGTTCGCGGGCACTGTGAGCGTCACCTGCTCGACCGTGATGGAGCCACCCGCCGGGCCAATCGCCTTGAGCTCGGACTTGCCCGTGCCCGCCGGGTTGGTGCCAGGTGGCGGAGTGCAGGCCACGGAAGCCAGAGCGACCGCAAGAGTCGTGACGAGTACGCGCGCGTTCATTTCGACCAATCCTTCTTCGGGAAGAACACCGGCCAGAGAGAGAGTTCCACTCTAGCCAACCGAAGCCCCGGCCTGCATGACCGCATTCAGGACACGGTGTGGGGAACAGTCCACCCCAGCGACGCGATGGAACGAAGGGTTGCGTGGCTGCGTGTGCGGGGGAATGCTCCGCGCCCCATGGCGCGCGATCTCGACGAGCCCGAAGCGATTTCCTCCCCTGCCACCGAAGACCTCGACGACCCGTCGCGGCGCGTCTTCGTTCACCGCCTCTCCTTCATGGGTGGCGGCGTCGTGCTGCTCGGCAGCGCATGTAAGGAGCCCGCCAGGCCCGATGCTGGAGCCGTCGTCGCGGCGCCTCCGAGGCCACAGGCGCTCACCACCTCGCACCTCACCTTCACCAACGACGACTACGCCATCATCTCGGCCGCGTGCGAGCGCGTGCTGCCCAAAGACGAAGACGCCGGCGCGCTCGACGCCAACGTGCCCGAGTACATCGATCGCATTCTGCAGACGCCTCAGCTCGAGAACATGAAGAAGAACTTCGTGCCGGGGCTCGCGGCCCTCGATCGCCGCTGCGAGCGCATGTTCAAGGTCGGCTTCGCCAAGGCCACGCCCGAGCAGCAGGACGAGATCATCACCATCTTCAAGAACAGCCCTGAGAGCTCGGGTGAAGCGCGCTGGTACGAGATGCTCATCGTCCTCTCACTCGAGGGCTACCTCGGCGACCCGAGCTACGGCGGCAATCGTGATCAGGTCGGGTGGAAGACGCTCGGCTTCTCGCTGGTCAACAAGACGAAGGCCGACCCCGGTCCCGGCTACGACGGCATGAAGGCGTTGCAGCAACTGCGGTGCGGCGGCGGGAAGGGGTGCTGATCGTGGCGAAAGACACAGTTGATGTGGTGATCGTCGGCAGTGGCGCAGGTGGCGCGCCGATGGCGCTCGAGCTCGGGCGCGCGGGGTTCAAGGTCGTCGTCCTCGAGAAGGGCCCCTGGTACAAGAAAGAGGAGTTCATTCACGACGAGATCCTCAACTCGCGGCGCAACTTCTTCATGCCGCTCCCGTGGGACGAGCCCCATCTGTGGCGGCAGGGCCCCGACAAGCCCTACTCGCGCACCAACGAAGCGTGGACGGCGAACTGCGTCGGCGGCGGCACCGTTCACATGAGCGGCTACTTCTATCGGCTCAAGCCCGTCGACTTCCGGCTGAAGAGCGAGGTCGGTGCCATCAAGGGCTCGAACATCGCCGACTGGCCCATCACCTACGACGAGCTCGCGCCCTTCTACGATCGCGCCGAAGAAGAGCTGGGCGTGTCGGGCAACGCGGTGCCGCACCCGTTCCTCGAGCCGAGAAAGAAGAACTACCCGCTGCCGCCGCTCGGTGAGCACCCGGTGTCGCTCGAGATCGACAAGGTCTGCAAGTCGCTCGGCTACCACTCGATTCCCACCGCGCGTGGCATCACGAGCGCCGAGTACAAGGGCCGTGGTGCCTGCGTGTACTGCGCGCTCTGCGGCAGCTTCGGTTGCGAGACCGACGCGAAGAGCTCGACACTCGCGGCGATTCTTCCCCAGGCCGTCGCCACCGGGAACGTCGAGATTCGTCCGCGCTGCATGGCCGTCGAGGTGACGGTCGATCAGAAGACCGGGGTGGCCAAGAGCGTCGTCTACCTCGACGCCGACGGCGTTCGACAGGAGCAGCCCGCCAAAGTCGTCGTCGTCTCGGCCACGGCCGTCGAGTCAGCGCGGCTGCTGCTCAACTCTCAGTCGGGGCGGTTCCCCAAAGGCGTCGCCAACAACAACGGCCTCGTCGGCAAGAACCTCATCTTCTCGAGCTTCGGCCAGTCGAAGGCGACGTTCCGCATCGGGAAGCAGAAGGCCACCCACCCCTGGCTCGAGGCGGTCGCGCCGTTCGTCAACCGCTCGATGCAGGACTTCTACCTGATGCCCGATGACAAGTTCGGCTTCCGCAAAGGCGGCACGCTGGGCTTCATGTGGGCGCACCCAAACCCCATCTTCGCGGCCGTCGGCATGGCGAAGAAGGGCGAGTCGGGAATCTTCGGCAAGGCCCTCAAGGACAAGCTGCGCGAGTACCGCGACAGCAAGATCCTCGAGTTCGAGATCTACGGCGAGTTCCTCTCGAACGACGACACCAACGTCGCCGTCGACAACAACGTGAAGGACAAATACGGGATCCCCGTGGCGGCGATCACCATCAAGCGCCACCCGATGGACTTCGTGATGACTCGGTTTCTCGTCGAGCGTGGTGAAGAGGTGCTCGCGGCCATGAAGCCCGAGAAGCTCGACCGGGTCGGCGTCGCTGGTGAGACCACCATTCTGCAGGGCGGCACCTGTCGCTTCGGCAAGGACGAGGTCTCGAGCGTGCTGAACAAGGACTGCCGGGCCCACGCGGTGAAGAACCTCTACGTGGTCGACGGCAGCTTCATGCCCACCTCGGGCGCCGTCCCCTTCACCCTCACCATCGTCGCCAACTCCTTCCGCGTGGCGCAGGGCCTCGTCGAACGAATGAAGAAGGGCGGAACCTGAGGGAGCGCATGCGACGTCTGGCTCGACAGCACACGGTGGTGGCCCTGCTCGCCGGGTCTCTCTCGCTCGGTTGCCCGAAGGACGAGCCGACCAGGACGCCTCCACGCGAGCCGAGGCTCGGAGCCCAGCGCTGCTCGGGCCAGCCCGGCCCGAAGAACCCCGCACTGCCCGTGCTGCAGCGGCCGTTCGACGGCCACTACCCCGTGCTGAACCTGTTCGATCACGATCTGCCGCTCGTGTCCGATCTCAAACCCTTCGTCGAAGGCGACAAAGAGCTCACCTACTGCGGCATCGACGCGCTGGGCCTGGCCGAGGGGTTCGCCGGCTACGCGTTCTCGATGCCCGAGGGCACACCCATCTTCGCGCCAGCCGACGGCGACGTGGTGCGCGCCGGCCCTGCACCGGCCTTCAACTGCGTGCTGACACATCGCATGGTCGACGATCAGCTCGAGGTCGACGTCGAGCACACCACGCTGGGTGGTGTTGGTTTCGTCACCCACTTCGCCCACCTCGCGAAGCTGACGGTGAAGCCGGGTGACAAGGTGGTGGCTGGCCAGCGGCTGGGCGTCGCGGGGAAGACGGGCTGCGCGACCACGAGCGCGCTCTACTTCGAGGTGCGGCGCATGACGGGAACGAAGAGCGGCCGCCCGACGCCCATCGACCCCTACGGCTGGGACGGGCCCGGCCAGGATCCCTGGGCGCAGGACGATCGCGGTGCCCCCAGCGTCTACCTCTGGAAGCCCAACGAAGCGCCGACGCTCAAGTCGAAGTAGCGGGCAGACAGACGCAGGGCCGAGCCTCTTTCGAAGAAGCCCGGCCCCGGTCACCTGCTTCGAGCTGATCTCGTTACTGCTGGGCGCAGGCGCCGTAAGCGCGAATGGCCTGGCTCGTCAGATCGAGGCACGCCTTCCCGCCGCTGCAGCCCGTCGCGCCGCCGTCAACGCTGCAAGCCTGGTAGCAGCGAGACTCGGCCGCCGTTGCACACGCGCCGCCATCGACACGCCGCTCGCAGACCGACAAACAGACGTTGCCCTTCGCGCAGGCGGCCGGCGCATCACAGGTCTCGCCCGTCGCCTTGGAGCCGGTCTCGAACGAGCAGAACGTCGCGCCGGAGGGGCTCTGGTAACAGGTGCGCGCGCCACCATCGACCTGGTTGGTGCAACCCTGGCCCAGCACGTCGCAGGCGTAGCAGTTCGAGACGCCGCCATCGGTGGGCACGCCACAGCCCGACAGCTGAACCACCAGCTGGGGAATGTTCGTCGCGTTCGTGTCGAGGGTGATGGTGCCCGCGTAGCCACGAGGGGCGCGCGGCGAGAACTCGACCTGCAGGAACACGCGCTGCCCGCCGTTGACCGTCGTCGTCGGAATGTCGCTGCCGACCGCTGCTTCGCCCCAGCTCGACGTCACCTTGAACTCGGTCTCACCCGAGTAGGTCACCTTCGAGATGGTGAGCGGCTTGAGGCCGCGGTTGGTGATGCTGATGGAGTCGACGGGCTTCGCTCCGAGGAACGTGCCAGCGCCGAACTCGGTGCTGAAGCCCAGCGCCGTGCGGTCGACGCACAGCTCGGCGTCGTTGGCGAAGGTGTCTCCATCGCACACCTTCCTATTCGTGGGCCCGCAGGCTACGAAACTTCCAGTGACGGCACCGACGATGGTTGCGACTAGAATCGAGCGCTTCATGAATCGTCCTCGTTCGAACAAGAGAAGTGTGCAGGTTCTACTGCAACGGGTGGGGGCCGTCGCTTTTCTGACGGCGATGACAGGCTGCGGGAGCATCAGAGATCAGTTCCTCGGCACCCGCGTACAGGATCACTGCGACGGCGAGTGGCCGGTGTGTCGCACGACGGTGGGCTGCATCGTCGGCGATCGAAGCTACGTCGAGGGCCGCTTCCCCGGGGCCAACAAACTCTCGGTGCAGCTCTTCGAGCCCTCGACCGTGACGCTCTCGTTCTTCCTGACCGAGATCGCCGGCACGGGCGAAGAGACGCGCATCAACTTCTACGAGACCGAGTGCTCGAGCCGGGTGCGCCGCGTGCTGTCGGGCCGGTCGCTCATCGGTGAGGCCGAGACGAAGGGCTGGACGAGCCGCGAGGCCGACCTCTCGGACATCGGCGATCACCTGATCGAGTTCGAGTCCGACGCGCGCGCGAAGTACCTCGTGAAGGTCGACGTCGTGCCGCTCCGCCTGAAGATGGCGGAGGGCAACTGACGATGCAGCAGTGACGGGCGACGACACGTTCGTCACTGACCCAGCCTGAAGCCGCAGCCTCCCACGCCACCATCGGTCGACGGACCCGGGCACGAGGTCATGCCAGGGCCTCCGTCGGCGTTGGGGTAGCTGGTGGGGTACGTGCCGATCGACTGACGAATCGTGTACGGAATCGGGTCGTTCGAGGTTCGGTCAACGGCCAACACGCTCATCAAGACGGTGCCGGACGACACCACGTTGCTCTGGAAGCAGAAGCAGGCAACGGGCTCGACACGCACGGTCGTCTGCCCTCCGTTGCGCTGCGCGGTGAACTGAATGCGTGTATTCGCGAGGGTGTTGGGCGGCAGATACCAGGGCGCAAACGCGCCGTAGGTTGGCGCGAGAATGCCGAACCGACCGGTGCACCCACCGTCAGCCTGGGTCTGCTGGCAGAACGTCATCTCGAAGGCCAGTTCCGCTGGCGGCGAGCCCGAGTCCGGAGACCCGAAGGTCCAGTCGATGGCCCACGATTGATCGCCGGCCATCGTGTTGGGGAACCTGAGCCTGAACCGATCGACATCGGTCTCGGTCGCGTCGTAGTCGTTGGGCCCGCGCACGCCGGGACCCATGTTCAGGTCGTCGAACTGAATCGTCTTGCCGTAGCCGTACGAGATGAGGCCCGAGGTCGTCGACTCGGCGGTGGTCAGGTTGATGTCGGCCGGCTCGACGCGCTGCTCGTCGACGTCATTCTCGAGCGTGACTCGAATCGACCAGTCTCGATCGTCGGCCCACTTCAGGCGACCGCGACCCGTGTCTCCGTACGAGAAGAGAAGCGAGGTGACGTTGGTGGGTACGGGAATCGCGCCGACGAAGTTCTTCTGAGCGGCCAGCTGCGCAATCTGGTGCTCTTCGTTGCGCTCGGCGAGCACGCAGTGTGGCGGGTCGATCCCCGGAGACCGGCACACTCCCGAGACCAGCTGTCCGGCGCTGCTGGACGGCGTGTTGAAGCTCCTCGGGCACACCGTGGCGTTGTTGACGCAGGCGTTCTGGCGATCCTGCACCGTGGCCCCAGTGGTGATCTCCTGGACGACGCGAATCTGCCGCGTGGGAATCGTCGAGAGCGGCGGGAAGCGGCCGGGGCCCGACGACGGCAACAGTTCGTAGCGAAGCGTCGCCGGCCCCGGCCGCCCGGCAGGCAGGTTCAGGCGGAAGTACTCGGTGTCGGGAATGTACGAGATGCGCCCGCTCAGCGTCGTGGGCGTGTTCAACGCGAGGTTCGTCCCCCGAGCCGTCGCGACGGAGTCATTCCCCGTCGAGCCTTCGCTCATGTCGAGGTCGGGCATCACCCGAACATCGACGTCGTACTTGAGCCGCAGGTCGCCAGGCGCTGGCGTCATCTGCTGCGCCGTCTTGTAGCCATTCACCTCGAGCGTGTACGTGCCATCGCCTGAAGACAGGCGCGCGGTCGAGAGGTCGACCTGAAGGAACTGGTTGTCCATCACGCCTTCGGCGACCGGCCGGCCCATCGGGTCCTTCAGCGTGTAGGCCATTCGGTACGCGAGCGGCGGCATGAGGTTCATCATCGTGCTCGAGATGCGCAGGTAGATGATCTGCCGCGCTCCGGTGACGGGGAACGAGAAGACGTCCTTGTCGTCGGCGGTCGCGAGGTAGCCAGTGCCGGTTCCCTGCTGAATGCCACCCGAGCCCGTGAGCGCGATGGGCGTCGGCGTGGCGTCGTTCGGCTCGTTCATGTCGGGGTTGTCGATGACGCAGACGTTGAGCTTGTAGGTGTTGCGATTGTCGACCCGCGGCATGACCACGCCGCCGATGTCGCTCACGCGAAGCACGAGCTGGGCGTTCGAGTCGGCGAAGGGCTGGGTGATCTCCACGTTCTTCGGAGCCGCCGCGCCCATGCGCTGGTCGTTCCCCGACGCGATGGCGGCGATGCCACCGTCTGGCTGATCACGCAACACGTTGAGGCTGAAGTTCACCGCGGACTGCGGAACCCCGCCGTAGCCGGCCTTGAGGGTGAGCAGGCTGCGGGCGGTGAGGTTGGGCGGCAGGGTCACGCTGTAGAAGTCGACGTCGGCGCCCCCGTCGGCCATCGTCGAGATGAAGGCCTCGCGGTCCTGGCAGAGCGTGAGCGTGCACGGGCCGGTCTTGCCCTCTTCGACGCTGTTGCACGAGTCAGGAGGCAGCGTGCCCGCGTCGCAGGTCTCTTCATCGCCCTCGACACACAGCACGGGTGGCGGTGAGCACGAGACGAACGCCGCCAATCCTCCAATCACCACGGCCACCCGCGTCAGTGTCTGCATCATGTCGAGCTCGAGAGAGGGTTCAGAGCGGAGGACGGCCGCCTCCGACGTTCAAAGAGAAATCACGGTGCCGGAATGCCGCTCGGCAGCGCCGGGCAGCCTGCCACGAAATCACTGTCTTTCACCCGAATGATTCCGTCTGGCGGAGAGCGAATGCCTCCGACGGGGAAGCGGGTGAGGGTGTGACGGAAGGTGCGCTGCAACGAGCGGCCGTTCGGATCGTCGCCGGGCCGCATCGCCACGCTCACGAAGATGTCGTTGTAGCCGGCGCCGCGGCGCACATCGCCCGGACCAGCGTCACGAATGTCGGGGAGCGTGTTGGCGAGGAGAATGTTGTCGACCCGCAGGTCCCAGCACTGGCGGCCCTGGTCATCGAGCGCGCCCTGCTTCTTCACTTCATAGCGATAGCCGGTGACCGAGAGCTTCTGCGCATCGACCACGTGCGGGTCGGTGTGCAGCTGAAGCTCGGTCGCGTTGACGATGCCGTCGTTGTCGGGATCCTCGTCGAGGTCCTTCGACGCAGGCTGCGTCGTGAGCTTGAACTCGATCGCATCGGGCACGCCGTCGTCGTCGCTGTCGACTCGTCTGGCGTTGGTGCCGATGAGCTGCTCGTCACAATCGAGCAGACCGTCACAATCGCTGTCGACCCCTCGAAGCTCGGGAGGGCAGCCCTGATCAGAACCGCCACCATCAGCCAGCCGGCCGACGGGGTTGAACATGCCGCCGCGAGCGTTGAAGTAGACCTCGATGCCGTCCGAGAAGCCGTCGTAGTCGCTATCGACGACCCATGGCTCGGTTCGGGCTCGCAGCTCGTCCTCGTCGAGCAGGCCATCGCTGTCGGTGTCCGCAAGGGTGAGCGGGCTGCCTGCAGGCGCAGAGAAATTCGAGACGAGGACGCGATCGAACACGAAGGTTCGACGGACCTGACCGAACTGGAAGTTGAGGAAGTTGACCGGCTCGCCATTGCGGAAGTCGCGGAAGTTGCCGCCACCCAGGCCCGCCATTCGGTTCAGGCGCTCGGCGTTCTGGCTGATGATGATGAGGGGGCACGCGCCGGGCGGCAGGTTCGGAATCTCGCAGCTCGAGCCAGCAGGCGGAGGGGGAATGGCACCACCGTCGAGATCGCACACGGACGAGTTGATGGGCTGGGTCGGGTTGAACACGTGCACCGTGTTCACCTTCACGTCATCGGCCAGATCCTTCAGCTGCCGAATGCGGCGCACCACGTTGCTCCCACCCGTGTCGCACAGCAGCTCATCGTCCTGGTTGTTGGTCGGCTGACCGTCGGACAGGAAGATGACCGAGTAGCGCGCGCGCGTCTCTTCTCCGCGCCGCATGAGGCGCGTGTTCGCGATGTCGCGATTGATGATGGCGTAGATGTCAGAGAGCGGCTTCACGAAGTCGGTGGAGTCGCGGTTGGCCATGTTCCCGGGCGCGCTGAAGTTGAGAACGCGCTGCCGAAGGATGTCGCGGTCGCCCTGATCGAAATCGAGCACCGATTCGAAGTTCTGCAGGCCGTTCTTCGAGAGAAACGCCGTCGTGCTGCCGGCAAAGAGCATGACGAGGATCGAGACCTCGCGCTCTTGCGGAAGGTTGTCGAGCAGGTCGACGACGGCTTGAGCGCGCACGCCATCGGGGTCGGTGACCGCCATCGACTGCGAGGCGTCCATGGCGACGAGGATCTTGATGGGCCTGACGACCTGGTCGCTGCCGGGCGTACAGAACTCACCCTGCAGACTGACCGAGCGATCGGCGGGAATCTCGCGCTCGCGGCGCTCGTCGTACAGATACGTGTCGGAGCACGCAGCCAGCAGCAGACCACCCACGAAGGCTGCGAGGGCTGCGAGCTTGACTGTCTTCGTCATGGTCATGGCACCGGTCCACTCTGGCCGCGAGACGGGTTTGTCCCCACGCAGCGGGTGTCATAGTGCGCCGCCTCGACCAAAGATGCTGGAACGACGAAGTTCGCGTTGACGAGCGGCGTCGCTTCGGGGCCTGCGGGCACACGCACCGAGGGTGGGTCGTACTGAGACCACACACAGGCCGTCTTCCAGGTGCCGTAGTCGGTGGCGACGCCAGCTTCAGGCGCCTCGCCGAACCACACCTTGAAGAGGTTGAACCCCTGACGGGAGAACCCCGCGCGAATGGGAGGCGTCACCATCTGCAGGTTGCTGACGGTGAAGTCGTAGCAGACCGAGTCGTCGTTCTGGACGGTCTGCTTCAGGGCGTACTGCAGGCCGTTCTTCTCTCGGAACTCGAGGTCGCGGCGGGTCGGGTGCGAGCCCAGTCGAATCTCTTCGATGTCGGGCACCTTGTCGCCGTCAGTATCGAGGTCGCGCTGCGGAACCAGCGGGTCGAGGCCGTAGCGAACCTCGATGCCGTTGGGAATTCCGTCGGCGTCGGCGTCGATGAGCGTGTTGTCGGCGAGCCAGGTGCTCAAGTACTTCTCGGCGTACTCCGAGAGCCCGTCGCCGTCAGCATCACTCGGGCGACAGCCGCGCGTGAGGGGCGAGGTGGGGTCGCAACCACGACCGTCACGCGTGTCGGGCTTGAAGCCATCGGCTTTGCGGTCGACTTCGAAGCGATCGTCGAACCCGTCGCCATCGGAGTCCGTGTCGAACTTGCTCGTGTTGAAGCTGAAGTCGTTGTCGATCTCGTCTGGCAGCCCGTCGCCGTCACTGTCGACTTCGCGATCGCTCGGGCCCGGCTCACTCGAGAGCGGCTGCACGAACAGCGACTTCATGACGTTTCGCGAGAACAACGAGGAGTAGTCGAGCGCGCCGAGGTTCAGCTGGGCGATGCCGGCAAAGTTGTTGAACTCCTGGAAGACGCCGTTGCCGCGCTGGGCGAGCTGTTGAAGCGTCCAAGAGGAGATGCGCTTCGCAGCCGCGGGGCCATCGGCGAGGGCGACCGGCCCGGGCCAGCGAACATACCGACCGTAGAGATCCTGACAGATGGGCCCACACGCACGAACCGCCTCTTCGTTGAAGAGCAACACCGAGTGGAGGCGGATGTCGCCGATGTTGTACTGGTCGCGCAGCTCCATGAGCTGATCGACGTAGCTGAAGAGCTGGTAGTTCTGGTTGCGGTCGGTGCCCGGAACGAACGTCATGATGCGATCGGCCGGCGGAATGTCGGCATCGATCTCGTTGCAGAACGTCCCGGCGCCCAGCGAGTCCTGCCACACGAGCTCGGGGTTCAGGTCGTCTGCGTACTGCGTGAGGTTGTCGTTGGCGGCGCAGCGCGGGTACGGCACACCGTCAGAGAGAAACACGACGACGTAGCGGGTGCGCGGCAACATGTTGGGTGAGGTGCGTTGCGTGTTTTCGATGTCGGCAGCGATGCGGCTGTAGGCAGCGGCAAGTGCGCCCTGGTAGTCGGTGCCTTTTCCAAGCTCGGTCTGAAGCGCGTTGACCCGGTCGCGCAGCCGCATGTCGCCGGGAGACGCGAAGCCCGCCGCTGGGTACTGGCCTTTGATGTTCGTCTCGAAGGGGACCACGGCGACGCTGATGTTCCGCTGATTCTGGAACCCATCGAGCAGGCGGTTGAGGGCGCGCACGCGGGCAGGAACGGTGCTGCCGGTGACATTGAGAGTCGCGGTTGCCATCTCACAGAAACCTGTCGACTCCTGCGAACCAGGCGGGTCGGACACGCACATCGAACCCGACTGGTCGACGACGAACACCACCTTCACGGGAAAGCCGTTGCGATCGGGGCGCTGGGTGCAGACCCGCCCCGAGATCGAGAGCCGGTCATCGACGTTGATCGACTCTTTCGACTTCTTCTCGATGAAGGCATCGGAGCAGCCGGCCAGTGATGCGACGGCAAGGAGTAGCGCTTCGCGTCTCATGAGAACTCCCGGTTCGACCAACGGTGATGATGCTACCGAACGGCTTCGCCCCCCGTCAGCACATGCTGGCGAGGGGCGAGCAACTTCACGTGTGTCTACGACTGCATTTCTTCACTCGACCTCTCAGCTGCGACGGCGGCGGATGAGTGCCAGCATCGCGAGGCCGAGACCGGCGACCGAGGCGTCGAAGCCAACCGCGCTGCAGCCCTTCGCGGTGTTGTTCGAGCCACCGTCCGGCGTGGCCGTCATCTTCAGTGACGAGACCGAGTCCTTCTTCTCAGGGTACGCGCGGTCCGGGAAGGCGAGCTTCGCCTGCAGCTGGATGTCGTACTCACCGTCGACGTCGCTGGTGAAGGACGGCACGTTGCTGTCCGTGTACGCGTAGGCGTAGTTGCGCGACATGGTGACGCTGCCCGTCGGGTTCTCGACGGCCGCGGTGCTGCCAGCGGGGCGCGAGACGATGGTCCACGTGTACTCGATGGCGGCGCCGTTGCGGTTCGCGAACAGCGGCAGGCGGAACTTGTCGTTGCGCTTCAGGGTGACGAGGCCACCAGCGTGCACCTTGAACGGGCCATTCGGGTCGAGGCAGTCAGCCTTGTTCGACGGGTCGATGACGAGGCAGAACTTCGCATCGCACGAGTCGCCTTCGCCGTCGAAGTCACCGTCCAGCTGGTTGCGGTTGCGCACGCCAGCGCAGTTGTCCTTGTTCGTGGCCGTCAGGTCCGGAAGCTTGTCGTTGATGCCGTCGCCGTCGAGGTCGAGGTCGCACACATCGCCCATGCCGTCGCGGTCGAGGTCCTGGTTGTTCGGGTTCGCCTGGCCAACGCAGTTGTCGAGGTGGTCGAAGATGCCGTCAGCGTCGCTGTCGCGGCGGCACTGCTGGCCGGGCAGGTCGACGTTGGTGGCCGACTGGATGAGCGGGCAGAGGTCCGTCACGTTGTCGAAGCCGTCTCCGTCGAGGTCGAGGTCACAGACGTCGCCGAACGCGTCGCCGTCGATGTTCGACTGAGCGCCGTTCACGGCCTTGTTCGGAATCGACACGCAGTTGTCGACGAGGTTGTCGATGGCGTCGCCGTCGAGGTCTCCGTCGCAGGTGTCACCCGAGCCGTCGCCGTCGGTGTCCAGCTGGCTGAAGTTCGACAGGCCCGAGCAGTTGTCGCAGCTGTTGCCGACGCCATCGCCGTCGGCGTCAATCTGGTCGCGGTTCGACGAGAACGGGCAGTTGTCCGTCGTGTCGGCCTTGCCGTCGCCGTCAGCGTCGTCCGTGTACGACAGCGTCTTGCCGTCGTCCGTGTAGGCCACCCACACCGAGCAGCCGCAGCCACAGCCACAGCCGCCGCCCTCTTCCTTCGGGGTACCGCACGAAGGGTCGAGGCACTCAGGGTTGGTTGAATTGCCCAGCTGCGCGAACGAAGGCGCGGCCACCAGGGCAACCGCTGCTGAGAAGAGGGCGAAGGTGCGTTTCATGGGTTCTCCCGAATGAGGAACGTCGAGTCCGAATCACGGCTTCTTCAAGCTTCGATCCAACGAACAGCGAGGTGAGATGGGCAACAATTCCGAGCGGTTGAAGTTGGTCCTCCATGTAAGGGCAAGAAGGCCTGGAGCGTGGAAACCAACCACTGTGCGGAGGGGACTCCACACTTCTTGCGATCACAGCCCGTTCTCGAACGCCTCGTCCGCCAGCTTGATCAGCCCCCGAGGTCTGCGGGTCGCAGGTGCCGTGAAGCGCACATTCTCGACGCGAAGCCGACCCACACCCGTGCCTCGCGGGTCGTTTTCGCGGCCGACCTGGAAGTACAGATAGATCTCGTTGGTGCCCTTCAGAATCACGCGGCCGCTGTCGTTCGGAGAGCCGCGCTGGAGCGTCTCCATCACCCCGATGTTGTAGGCGTTGATCAGGTAGCAGCTGCGCCCATCTGGGGTCTCCTCGATCTCCTTGATCGCGTAGCCGTAGCCTCGGTCCTGGCGGAACTCGATGTCGGCCGAGGTCGGGTCGGTGTGTGACTCGATCTCTCCGATGTTCGGCAGACCGTCGCGATCGTCGTCGTTCAGGTCTTCCGCGATGAGGGGGTTGGTTCCCCCGAGAAACTCCACGAGGTCGGGCGCCGAGTCGCCGTCGGTGTCGGTGATGCACGCGTCGGTGCCCAGCACACGCTCTTCGCAGTCGTTGAGACGATCGCCATCGGTGTCGAGGGCAAAGCTGCAGCCGCGGACGACGTCGATGTTGCCAGGCTGCGGCTTGAGGCCCATGCGTACTTCGACGCCATCACCCAGGCCGTCGCCATCGGTATCGATGAGGATCGGATCGGTGCCGATGTTGGCCTCGTCCTGGTCAGGAAGTCCGTCACCGTCGCTGTCGACGAGGCCTGCAGAGGGCGCCTTCGTCGCGCGCACGCGCACGTTTCGGTTCATCGCGATGAAGCGCTTGAGCCGCAGCGCGCGCTGCAGCGAGCCGTAGTTCAGCGTGCGAATGCGCTCGACGATGCCGCCCTGGTTCGTCTCGAGCAGCTCGGTGCCGCCTGCACGCGCGATCGCGTTCGCCTGGAAACGCGCAATGTCGTCCGACGCTCGACGGACGAGTACCGGCTGAACGGTGACCTCGCCGGCGTTGTAGCGAACGGCGAGCTTCCGCAGCGACTCGGTCACGTGGGCGAGTTCGCACTCCGAGCAGCGCGGAATGTCGCGAGCCTGCGCGAACTGATCACAGCGACCATCGATGCCGGGGTTGAACGTCGGGTTGTTGCAGCTGGTGTCTTCGCCCAGCATCAGCAGCACGACGTAGTACCGCGTGCGCGCCACCTGCCCACGACAGCCCGTCTGCATGTCACCGCCGATGATGCTCTCGGCCAGCTTGAGCGGAGACCGCTGCGAGATGGGCCCTGCTTCGTTGAACGCGTTGTACTTGGCGAAGGCCGTCGTCAGCGCAGTCTGATCAGAAGTGAAGGCCCCCTGCAGACCGCTCGCGATGGAGTGGTAGCCAATGAGCCCGAAGCTGATGCCGGGGTTCGACTGCTGGGTGATCGTGTCGGTGAGCGCCTGAACGATCTCCTCTCGCATCATCGGGTCGACGCCGGCGCCGCCCTCGACCGCGAAGAGCACCTTCACGGGGAAGGCGTCACCAGCGGCGATGGGCGCGCAGACGGTCGCCTCGAACTCGGCGCGATCGGGGCCACCAGCGCCTCCCGCTCCGACAGCGTAGAGACCGACGTCGGTGCAGCCGACAACGAGCAACGCAAGGGACACCACGAGGAGAGCGCGCATGCGGGGGCGGACTCTAGCCCGACTTCCGACGAAGCCAGGTGTCTGACCTGCGACTACAGCGACAAGACCCACGCCAGCAGGTCATTTCGCTCCTGCTCCGACAGTTGATCAGCCCGTCCGTGTTTCGGAGCCCATGCCTCCACCGCAGCCCGAAGGGGGAACCGGTCGTTCACCACGACACTGCCATCGTCAGCCACCTTCAGCCCGGCGAGGCCGGTGGTCAGCATCGGGAAGACGTCCCACGCACCGACGAGCGCAGGAGTGCCGAAGCCCTCGAAGCGCGTGTTCTGCAGCTCGGCGCGCAGCGGCATGAACCTGGGCGTACCGACGTCGATGAAACGATCTCGCGTCGCGAGGTCCTGATCCATCGTGAACTGCGGTGAGGGGTGACAGCTCGCGCACTCGGCCTTGCCTTCGAACACCCCGAGCCCTCGCCGCGGAGAGCCGCTCTTTCCATCGGGCAACGTGAGCTGCTCGACCGGCGCACCGTCGTCGCCCACGAACGGGTTGGGCAACGTCGGAATCAGCGAGGTGAAGATGGTGAGGGCCTCGATCTCCTCAGGCGTCATCACGGGGTTCTGGAACCGGTTGCGGCTGCCGACGATCTTCGAGGTCTCACCCATCGAGTGCGTCGACGCAGGCGTGAAGTACGGTGGCGTCTCTCGACTGCCACGCACGGTGGTGGAGCGGTAGATGCGCAGCGGCATCGTCTTCTCGAACAGCACGCCTTCGCCGTGGCCCTCGAGATGACACGCATCACACGTCATCGCGGTACGGCCCAGATCGGCGAAGTACAAGACCTGGCCGAGCCGTCGCGTCTTCTGCTGGAGCACGTCGGTGATGGGCCACTGTTCGCGCCACGCCGCCTTGCCCTTCGCCGCGTTCGTGACGTCGATGAGTGCGACCGTGCCCGTGAACCTGTTCAACACGAACAGCGACTTGCGATCGGCCGAGAGCACGAGCGCCTTCGGGCCCGAGTGCAGCGACAAGCCCGCCCTGCCCTTCACGTTGAAGTCCTCGTCGGGACGAATGTGCGGGAAGCGCTCGGGGGGTGGCAGCGCGATCTCCTGAACGAGCGCTTTCGCTGCGTCGGTGTCTGAGCGCGCGAGCTTCTTCGCGTCGATGATTCGGACGAGCCCGAGCCCGACGTCGGAGGCGTAGAGCAGGCCCTGCGCATCGTCGATCGCCAGCGCTTCGCTCACGCCAGCGCCGAAGCCGAGGTGTCGCTGCCACGCGAGCGAACTTCCCTTCTGCGTCGTGGGCACGGTGAGCGAGGCGACGCCACCGTTCATGCTGACCTCCATCTTGTCGGGGTTGGGCCCGATGTTCGGCCCGATGCTCGACAGGAAGAGGCGGCCCAGCTTCGGCGACCCGACCAGCGCGCGGGGTGCCTTCCCGTTCATCACGTACTGCGCGTACTTCTGCGTCGTGCCGCCAACGATGGGGGTGCCCGGCTTCGGCTGTGTGCTCCCGATGACCTTGCCCGTCGCGACCTCGAGCAGCTCGACTTCTCCTGTCTGCAACGAACCCACGGCCAGGCCGGCAGACGTCATCGCCATCGCACGCGGATTCATCGCGACGGGCGTGCGCCACTTCTCCTTGAAGCCATTCTTCACCTCGAGCGCGCTCACCGTGTCGCGGGCATGTTCGGCGACGAAGGCGAGCTCCCCCTCGACCAGGACCGAGGCCGCGAGTCTGGGGCCGGGAGCGTTCGTCACGAGCGGCGGAGTGGAAGCAAGATCGATCACCACCAGCTCGGGCGAGTAGAGATGAGTGACGACGACCGAGGTGGCCCCCAGCGCAGCCACGGCGGACGGACCGTCGCCCACGGCGATCGAGGTCACCTTCTTCGTTGCGAGCTCGAGCACGTAGACGCGGTCTTCGGTCGTGCTCACCACCACCAGCGCTCTGCCATCGCCCGTCGCCGCCATCGCAACGAGCTCTGGGAAGCGGGTGTCGTTGATGAATCGAAGCTCGGTCTTCCCTTCTCCTCCTTCGAGCGAGGCTTCGACGATCGCTTCCGGAGCGATGCCCAGCTCGACGCCTGCCGGCAACTTCGCGAAGGCATGACCGTCATCGAGCACCACGAGCGGCAGCGTCTTCGACGCAGGAGCGCCCAGCACCAGCCCCTTCGCCTTCGAAAGACCGACTCCCGTGATCGTCAGTGGGGTGTTGGTCGCATTCGTGACAAGACGCGGCCCCACGGTGAGGAGCCGCACCTGTGGAGCCGACCCCGCGTCGGGAACCGCCGGAGAAGAAGCGGTGTCGGCTCGCTTGCACCCGAACCCGCCCAGCAGCAGCGTCACTCCAAGGAGCGCCACATGTCGTCGCATTCGCGCGGAAGTACCACATGGGGGAAGTGTCCACCCCACTCCGTGGTGGGAAGTCCCCGACCAGGTGGCGGCATGAGGCTGTCGTGTACTCCTTGACCCCTCGGCATGGCGTTCGCTTAACTCCCCGGCTCGACATGCGCTCTTTCCTGATTGCTGGCTCGTTGCTGCTGATCGCGTTCGTGGCTGAAGCTGGCCCGAAGAAGAAGGGAAAGGCTGCTGCAGCGCCTGCTCCTTCTGCTGCTCCAAGCAGTCCTGCTCCTGAAGCGGCTCCTGCTGCAGCGGCTGCTGATCCCGGGGGTGGAGGCGGCGGGACGGGTGTTCGCGGCCCCACGCGCATCGACTTCGACGACCGCCTCATTCAGGGCCAGAGCAACAAGTCTGGCGCCGTGTACCTGTACGATCGCAAGGAGCTGAAGGTGCGATCGATGATCAAGAAGCGCGACAACTTCCGCGACGAGATCGTCGGCTCCCTCTACGACACGTGAGCGCCTGCGGAATCCTCCGCGGTGTCGCTGCTGACGTTCTCTCTGTTCTGGTTTCTTGAAGGAGTTCTCACGTGAGTGGACAGCCCTCCGTCCTCCAGGTCGTGATCTTGCGCGACGGCCTGCTGGTGGGAACGGAAGTCTTCGTGCCCGGCCAGTACACGCTCGGCTCTGGAGACTCCGTCGACTTGAAGCTCGACGACGTGTCGGTCGCGCCCAGTCACGCGACGCTCTACTTCCAGAACGGGCGCGCGGCGATCCAGGACGCGGGCACCGGCTCGGTGTTCGTCAATGGCCACCGCGTCAATGCGTGCGAGGTTCGAGCGGTCGACGAGATCGCCTGCGGGCCGTTCACGCTGAAGGTTCGTGTGCTCGCGCAGAAGCCAGCTGGAAAACCAGCCCCTCCGCCCGAAGTCGCAGCGCTTCTGGGAAACCCCCAGCCTCCGCCGCCCAAGCCGGCCGCAGCGAAGCCTGCGTCTTCGCCACAGACCCCTGCCCCCGCGAAAGCGGGACCGCCAGCAACGGTGGTGTCTGCGCGGCGCATGACGACTCCTCAGAACTCGGACTCGGCGGTGACGGCAAGGGCCACACCTGCGCTGCGAGCGGTGCAGCCGATTCCGGTCGAAGAGCACGAGGAGAAGACCGAGAGCGTGGCGCTGGGAGCCGACTTCCTCGACCCAACAGGGAAGATCCGGCCCGACCCACAGATGACCGTGCCGCTGATGACCGAGGAGCCACCTCCGCCTCCTCCGCCGTCGATTCCGACCCCCGCCGTGCGCGCACAAGCGCCCAAGCCTGCCGAGCGGCCCGCAGCGCCCCCTGCTCCCGCTGCTGCCGCGACCGCGCCTGTTGCGGCGTACGCGCCCGAGAAGCGGCACGACAAGCACGACAAGAAGGCGTCACCGCAGCCCGCACGGCGTGATGGTCACCGTGCACGTCCCACCCCGTCGATTCCTCCAGCCACCGAAGGCAAGGGCCGACCGCACCTGTTCGTCGAGCTGTACTGGGGCGAGACGCGCAAGTACGCCAGCTCCCACGATCGCATCGACCCGAAGAAGAAGCTGGTCGCCCGCGACGACGACAACGCGCCGCTGCCGCTGTGGGGCTTCGGCACCGAGGGCAGCGACTTCGTCTTCGCCGAACAGCAAAAAGATCTCTTCCGGGTCTTCGTGCCTTCGACGGCCGCCGTCGAGCGCCGCGCCCAGGACGGAAAGTTCTACCCGGTCGGCGCCGAATCGCTCGAGGTCGGTCCCGGTCAGCGCCGCTGCGTGACGCTGGGCACGGGTCACGCCGTGCGCTTCACGGGCGACAAGGAGATGACGCTCGTCGCGTACGTGCAGCCAGCCCTGCCTCGCCCGTTCGTCAACCCCCTCAAGCAGCTGCCGTGGCTCGCGCTCGCGCTCCTCGGCCTGTTCGGGAGCGCGTTCGCGGCGTTCGCCGTCTTCGCGTACCAGCCCGAGTCGGCTGACTTCAACGCGAAGGGCGTTCCTCCCGTCGCCGTGCGCCTCATCGCGCCGCCGAAGAAGGAGGAGAAGAAGAAGATCGAAGAGAAGATCAAGGAGCTGAAGAAGGAGAAGAAGGAGCAGCCCAAGGTCGAGAAGCCCGTCGTCGCCAAGGCGGTTCCGCAGGAGACGAAGAAGGCGCTCAAGTCGGTCGAGAAGCTGGTCGCCGCGGGCCCCGCGATGAAGGACCTGCTGGCCGCCGTCGACAAGCTCGGCTCGGGCCCTGGCGCGAAGAACGCGAAGAACGACTTCAAGCTCTCGGGCCTCATCGGCAAGGCGCCCATCGCGAACGCGGGCATCGGAACGTTCGGCCTCGGCGGTGGCGGCGGCGGCGGCATGGGCATCAAGGGCGCTGAGCTGCTGCGCGGCAAAGGTGGAGCGGGCATCGGCGCGCTCGGCGCGGGCAACATCGGCAAGGGCAAGGTCGGCGGGGCCGTCACCTCTGCGGTGAGCCGCAACGTCGGAGCGCAGGGCACCATCGACAAAGAAGCGGTGGCGAAGGCCATCAACGCGCACCTCGGCGAGGTGTCGAGCTGCTACGAGCGCGCGCTCCTCAGGGAGCCCGGTCTCGCGGGCAAGATCGTGCTCGAGTGGCAGATCACCACCTCGGGCGGCGTTGGCTTCGCGAAGACGAAGTCGTCGACGATGAAGAGCTCTGCCGTCGAGCAGTGCATTCTCAGCTCGCTCAAGACGTGGCGCTTCCCACCGGCGAAGGGCGCAGGCGTCGTCATCACCTACCCCTTCATGTTCAACTCGGTCGGCTACTGACCCTGGCAGCGAGTCACCGTCGCGTGACTTCCAGTCAGCGGCATGGCGCGTGCTGAACGCCTTCACCGATGAATTAAACGTTTGTTTTCGAAGGCCGCGGCCTATCATCGCGGCCGTTTTTCTCGACGCTCGCGCTCGCCAGTCAGGTGCGCGGGAGGGGTGACGTGCACAGAGCGATACTCGCGCTGAGTCTTTTGGCTCCGGTCCTCTCGTGGGGACAAGGAGAGCTACTCGAAGCTCCACCAAGCAGCGTGTACGCGCTGCAGGATCGGGCGTACCGCCTGCAGAACGAGTTCACCGTGATGGTGGGCCTGCTGCCGTCGGACCCGTACACCAAGGGCCTCTTCGCCCAAGGCAGCTACGCCTTTCACTTCAACGACTACTTCGGCATTCAGGCGCGCGGCGCGTATTCCATCTCGCTGCCGACGTCGTTGCGTCAGCAGCTCGAACGCGACTTCACGATTCTGCCCACCGCGTTTCAGCGGGTGCTCTTCTTCGTCGGCGGCGATCTCATGTTCCGGCCGCTGTACGGAAAGCTCTCGGTCATCAACAAGACCGTCATTCACGGTGAGATTCACCTGCTCGGCGGCGGGAGTGCGTTCGCCTTCACCGACGGCCAGGTCCCTTCGCTTCGACCGGCCGTCGACATCGGTGGTGGTGGGCGGCTCTACCTCGGCAAGAACGCCAGCCTTCGGCTCGACGTCGTGAACCACATCGTGCTGGCGGCGCCCGGGTCGATGAGCGGAATCACCAACGTGCTGGCCATCAGCTTCGGTCTGGCCGTCAACTTCGGCGGGACGGAGTGAGCGCCATGCGACGACTTTCACTGGTGCTCTGTGTGTTGCTGGCGAGCTCGGCGCTTGCCCAGGTCCAGGAGCTCGAGAACCCTGGCGTGACGTCGGCCATTCAAGACCGGCCGTACCGCATGCTGCACGAGCTCGACATCTGGGTGGGGGTGTTGCCGCTCGACGCGTTCTACGTCGGCGTCTACGCGCAGCTGAGCTACTCGTACCATTTCAGCGATCGCTTCGCGTGGCAGGTGGGCCGTGGAGCCTACGGCCTCGCAGCCCGCACGGCCCTTCGTGGCGAGCTCGAGCGCACCTACGGCGTGCAGCCCACCGCAAACGACGAGGTGCAGTTCTTCGTCGGCTCCGACGTGATGTGGAAGCCGCTCTACGGAAAGCTCGCGGTGCTCAACCGCGCCGTGATTCACGGCGAGGTCCACCTGCTCGGCGGAGCCACGCTCTTCCGCTTCACCAACTCGGGTTTCCGCCCCGGCATCAACCTCGGCGGTGGTGGTCGAATCTTCGTGAACAAGTACGTCAGCTTCCGGTTCGACATGACGCACAACATCGTTCTTCCGACTGGTGGCGGCACCACGAGCTTCGGCAACGTGATGACCGTGAACCTCGGCCTCGCCCTGAACTTCGGGGGGAACGACTGATGAAGACCGTGACTCGACTTCTGGCGTCCTGTCTCCTCGCAGCCTCGGTCGCGGCCCTCGCTCAGGGCGCACCTCCGCCGACCAAGCCGGCCGATCCCGTCACGGGAGAACCAGCACAGGCGGCTCCAACGGCAGCACCTGCGGCCTCTGATGGTGGGGTCGGCTCCATCGCCCCGACAGCAGGGACGGGCACCGGTGCGGCGCCTGTCGCGGCTCCCGCGCCTGCGCCGAAGAAGATCGACCCGAAGCTCTTCGACGACGCGCTCAACGACTACTTCGCTGGCCGCCCGAAGGACGCCGCCCCGAAGCTGTTCGACTACACCGAGAACGTTCCCTCGACCGATGAGAACTACGCCTGGGCCCAGTTCTTCCTCGCGCGCTCGCTCATCGAGCTGAAGCTGAATCACGCTGGCGCCGTGTACCTCGCGCGCATCGCGCGGGAGCGAACCAACCCGGCCGTGCTGACGAAGGCGCTCGAAGAGCTGCAGCTGCTCACCGATCGCCCGCACGACGAGGTGATGATCGACGAGCAGGTGTTCGGCGCGCTCGACCTCGGCTTCCTTCCCGAAGAGATCGCCGGCTACGCGCACTACCAGCAGGGCCTCGTCGACCTCCGCGTCGGCAACGAGCGCTGGGCCACCACCCACTTCTCCAAGCTGCCCGAGGGTGGCTCCGAGGCCTCGCGCGCGAAGTACGCAATGCTCGTCACGCGCCTCAAGCAGGCCAAGAAGGACCTGCCCAAGGAGATGATCGATCAGTTCTTCGAGCTCGCGAAGGATCCCAAGCTCACCCAGGACGCGCGCAACGACGCGATGCTCGCCGTTGCCCGCCTTCGCTACGAGCTCGCCGACTTCACCGGAGCGCTCGACGCGTACAACCTGGTGAAGCTGCCCTCGCTCGACCCCGGCCGCGCGGCGCTCTATCTCGAAGAGGCGTGGACGCGGTATCAGCTCGGTCAGGTGCACGCGGCGATGGGTCTGCTCACCACGCTCGACGCGCCCTCGTTCCGCGAGGAGTTCCTGCCGGACAAGTTCCTGCTCAAGGCCCTCATCTACCGCGACCTCTGTCACTACCTGCCGGCCAAGCGGTCGGCGAAAGAGCTCACGCGCCGCTACAGCGAGTCGCTGGACGCAGTTCGTGAACGTGACGATCTGACTCGCGATCCGCGTCTGCTCCGGGCCGCATCTGCCCGCGGCAGCACCCGTCGGGCCCGCGTCTTCCTCGAGTCGCTCGAGCTCGAAGGTGAGCAGCTCGGCCGCTACGCCGGTACCTTCGGCGAGCGCATGTTCGGGTACATGACGCGCGTGTACGATCTGTCGCGCGCCGAGGCCGTGCGCATCTACCAGCAGCGCCTGACCGAATCGGTGCGGGTCGAAGCCGACAAGCTGCTGCGCGCAGCCGAGCAGGTTCGCCTCATGGAGTACGAGGTCGGCCTCAAGCTCTACGAGCGCGTGAAGAAGGGCTCGAAGCTGGTGGCGCTGCTCGAAGAAGAGCCGCTGAAGACCAACCAGGTTTCTTTCAAGTTCGCCGATGAGTACTGGAACGACGAGCTGCGGACCTACCGCTTCTCGCTCAAGTCCCGGTGCATCGAGGAGACGGCGCGATGACGGCGGTGAGTGTTTTTCTGACGGCAGTCCTGCTCTCGCAGGCGCCCGTTTCCAAGCTCGAGAACCCGCTCGTCACGCGGCAACGCGAGAAGCAGGATCTCGTCGACAAGCTGCGGCGCGACATCTTCAAGGTCGATCGCAGCATCAACGAGACCGAGAAGCTCATCGCGAAGAGCCGCAACGCGCCCTACCTGCCCGACCTGCAGTTCCGGCTCGCCGAACTCTACGTCGAGAAGAGCCGCTACGTGTATTACCTGCAGGCCGAGACGCGCCCGGAAGGCTCGAAGGGTGCGCTCGTCTCGCCCGAGACCAAGCTCTACAAACAGAAGGCGATGCAGATCTACAACCGCATCCTTCGGGAGTTCCCCGACTTCAAGGACGCGGACAAGGTGACGTTCTACCTCTCGCATGAGCAGCGCGAGATGGGTGAGTTCGACAACATGCTGAAGACGCATGCCGACCTCATCAAGAAGTACCCGAGCTCGCAGCTGCGGCTCGATTCGGAGCAGATCCTCGGCGACTACTGGTTCGACAAGGCCGACCTCAAGCAGGCCGAAGACCACTACAAGGCCATTCTCGACGCGCCGCCGTCGCCGGTGCACGACCTCGCCCGCTACAAGATGGGCTGGATTCGCATCAACCAGCAGAACCACAACGAAGCGGTGACGTTCTTCGAAGCGGCTGCGGCGTCTGCTCCGCTGGCTGGCGCCGACCTCAGCAAGGCGCTCAACGTGAAGCGCGAGGCGCTGCTCGACCTCGTGTACTCGTACACCGAGGCGCGGCCGGCCAAGGGCGCGATTCAGTACTTCGAGAAGCTGTCCGAGTCGCGCGCCACCTTCGCCCTCGCGCTCGACAAGCTCTCGAACCGCTACTTCATCAAGCAGCAGTACGAGTACGCGATTCCCGCCCTGCGCAAGCTGCTCGAGATTCAGCCCGACCCCGAGCTCGAGGTCGAGCGTGTGGGCAAGCTCTACGACTCGCTCAAGGCCGCGAAGGGCAAGGTGCAGCCCAAGCCCGAAGACGTGAACTTCATCGTTCGCTCAGCGGTGCAGGTGAAGCTCGACCCGACCAAGGACGAGCCGAGCCGCAAACGCACGCTGGGTGAGCTCGAAGAGATGGCGCGCGACCTGTCGACCTCGATTCACGCTCAGGCGCAGAAGAAGGAAGACAAGCCGCTCTACATCGAGGCTGCCGGCGCGTACGAGCGCTACCTCGGCCTGTTCCGCCCGAAGCAGTACGCCACCACCATCATGCAGAACCGCGCTGACGCGCTCTTCGCTGCCCGTCGCTACGTCGACGCTGCGCGCCAGTTCGAAGAGCTGGCGACCTACCTCGACATCAAGGACCCGAACTCGGCCGCGAAGAAGGCCGACGCCTCGAAGGACACCGTCGACGTCACCAAGGAGGCGAAGGAGCCGGCCAAAGACGCACCGAAAGATGCTGCGGCTCCGAAGGACGCCCCCAAGGACAAGAACGCCCCGAAGGACGCCAAGCTCGCCGCCGTCGCCTCGATGGGCGCTCCCGGTGCGCAGTCGCAGCGCACGTTCTCGGACACGAAGACGCACGACGAAGCGCTCTACGGCGCGCTCCTCGCCCACTTTTCCTCTCTCAAGCCGGGTGAGGTCGAGCGGCTCACGACCTTCGAAGTCGCCGATGCCCGTCAGGCGCTCAAGCTGTTGGGAGCGCAGTTCATCGGCCGCTACCCGAAGAACGAACACTCCCTCGAGGTGAAGTTCAACATCGCCCGCGCCTATTACGAAGACGGCGACTACAAGAAGTCGGCCGAGCTCTTCAGAGAGTTCGCCGTCGCGCACGCCGATCACAAAGACGCGGTCGTGGCTGCCAACCTCGCCTTCGACTCGCTCCGACAGAGCAAGGACTTCAAGGGCATCGAAGAGACCGGCAAGGCCTTCCTCGCGGCCAATCTGCCGGCGGCGTTCAAGGCCGACGTTCCGAAGATTCTCGCCGACGCGAAGTCGGTCGAGATTGGAGAGCGCGCGATCGAAGGTGCCAACGCGACGGGAGACGTCGTGCTCGGCCTCATTCAGATCGCCGATGAGAACAAAGGCACCGAGAACGGTGAGAAGGCTCTCTACGGCGCCTTCAGCGCGTCTCGCGAGAAGAACGATCGCCGCAAGGCCCGGGAGATCGGCGAGCGCTTCATCAAGGAGTACAACAAGTCGCAGTTCCTCTCCGATGTGATGATCACGCTCGGTCGGCAGGCTGCCGAAGCGGGCCGCTTCCAGGACGCCGCCGCGTACTTCGAGCAGATGGGCAAGCAGTTCGCGGGTGACGCCACGGGCTTCGACTCGTTGATCTCGTCGGCGCGGCTCCGCATGGCCATGGGCGACAACGCGGGCGCCATCAAGGTGCTCGAGGCGACGGTCGACCAGGCCGGCGCCCGCAAGGTCGAGGTGCTGACCCTGCTCGCGCAGACGCACATGAAGATGAAGGCGCCCGGCAAGGCCCGCGCGACCGCCGAGCAGATCATGAAGATCGACAAGGTGAACGCGACGGCCGCGGCCATCATCTGTGAGGTGGCTGCGAACACGCCTGGCGAGAAGGTCGAGCCGCTGGTCGCCATGATGCAGGCGGTGACCAACTCGGCCAACGTGGGCGGAGACGACCCGGCCAAGGCCATCTGGTACCTCGCCGAGATTCTCTACCGGCAGTTCAAGGCGATTCCGAGCGACAAGGTCGAAGACATGGTCGCCTCGCTGCAACAGCTGCAGGGCCTCTACCAGCAGGCCGCGTCCCTCGGGTCGGCGGAGTGGGCGGTGGCGTCGCTGTGGCGCATCGCGAACTCGCTGCAGCACATCGCCGAGGCCGTCGAGGCAACGCCGCCTCCTGCCGGCCTCAAACCGAACGAGATCGAAGAATTCCGCGCTGCCGTGAAGCAGCAGGTCGACCCGCTCAAGCAGCAGGCCGATCAGACCTACGAGACCTGCCTCGCTCGAGCCGACTCGCTCGAGGTCTTCAGCGCGGCCGTCGTGGGCTGCCGGAAGAAGGTCGACGAGGCGAGCTCTCCGTTGCGTGGCCCTCCGGCCGAACGCCCCGTCAACGTCGAGGAGCTTCAGAAGAAGGCCGAGCAGACGCAGAACCCGGCTGACTTCGAAGCGGTCGCGCAGGCGTTCCTCGGCGCAGGCCAGGTGAACAACGCGATTCTCAACTTCAACCGCGCTCTCGAGATCGACGAGGCCCGCGCCTCGGTCCACTCGGCCATCGGCTACGCCATGTTGCTCAACGGCGACGCCAACGCCGCCCGCGCCGAGTACGGCAAGGCGCTCGAAGCCGACCCCACGTACGACAAGGCGCGCGCGAACCTGGCCGCCCTGCACTGCCGCTTCTTCGACGTCGAGGGAGCCAAGCGCGAAGTGGCCGTGCTGAAGGACGTCTCGTCGCTCACCGGCCCCGATGTCGACCCGGAGTGGAAGAGCTGCAAGTGATGCCGACGCGTTCCCGACAGCTGCTGGTTCCGGTGCTGGTGGCGGCAGGTCTGCTGATGGCCTGCTCTCCAGCGTCCTCGGGCAAGCAGGCGCCGCCGAAGTTCCAGCTCGAGGGCAGCCTCACGCAGCTCATGGCGCTCGGGTACGACGAGGCGCGGCTGCGGCTCGACTACGACCCCAACGACCCTCAGCCCACCGACACGCTCGGCATCGAGTTCGTGCGGCTGCGGCCACTCGGCTCGGACACGCTCCCTGACGGCGGCATGGCCATGGTTGGTGACAGCGAAGACATGGTGCTCAAGATTGGGTACCAGCTGGCCGGCGACGCGCCTCCAGCCAACCAGCGCCTCGACCTCACGTTCCTCGACGAGAACGGGCTGTCGCGCACCACCCTGTCGCGCAACGTCTTGAACGACCCGCGCCGGGCCTTCCCTCCCCTTCGTGTCGGGAGTCTGTTTCTCGACCGCCAACCCGATCGCGTCGCGATGAACACGGTGAACGGTGAGTTCAACCTCACCTTCGAGAACGGCATCGAAGTGGCTTCAGGCCGGACCATCTTCGGACGGTTCTCGGCCAAGGTGATCCCTCCATGAGAAACCTGCTCCTCGTCGTAGCCCTCGCAGCGCTGGGTGCCTGTGGCGTCAAGCGCGTGCCGCAGACCATTCTCGAGAACCTGCCCTACGAGGCGAAGATCGAGCTGCTCGAGAGCGAGAACGATCTCGCCCTCGCCGTCGACCGCCTCGACGAAGCGCGCGCCGAAGTGGCCCGCACGCGAGAGCAGATTCGCCGCGCCAAGGACCGCTATTCGGCCGCGAAGAGCGAGGTCAACGCGGCGGCAGACGCCCTCTCGAAAGACGTCGCCGAGCTCGCCGTCGTCGAGTCCGACGCGCGCGTCGAGTGGCTGCGCGCCCGGCAGCGGGTGAACGTTCGTGAAGAGTCGCTGGCCGACCAGAACATGACGTGCGCCCTCGCGCGCCACGAGCAGTCGCGGCTGACCGCAGCCCGTAAAGCCAAGCTCGAAGGCTCGGAGGACTACGACCCGGCGACGTTCGACCAGCAGGTGAAGGACTGCGACGCCGACTACGCCGCGCTCAAAGAGAAGCTGAAGGAGACGAACACGGAAGCAGACGCCGTGCGCGCCGAGTGGGAGAAGGCACGCTCCGCGCTCGCGAAGAAGACGTTCGACGCCCGCGCATCGCCGTTCGTCGAGTGAGCCGCCAATGACCGTCATCGCCATCGCCCTCGCGCTCTCGCTCGGCCAGAAGCCCGACCCCGAGGCGCTCAAGCGCACCGTCGCCCTCGAGTCCGCGGCCATCGAGAAGAGCCCAGACGACACCGAGGCCCTCTACCGCCTCGGGCTCGCCTACCTCGCGCTCGGTGACGCCAAACGCGCCATCAAGCCGCTCGAGATGCTCGTTCAGAAAGACCCCGAATCGCTCGACGGCAAGCTGTTGCTGGCCCGCGCCTACCGTGGCGCCAACGAAGCCAGCAAAGCGAAGGACCTGCTCGACAAGGCCATTCTCGGGCAGCCCGATGAGGTCACGCTGCGCGCTGAGCGTGGTGCCCTCGCCCGCTCGCAGGAGGAGATCGCCGTCGCCCTCGAGCACTACTCGAAGGCCATCGAGCTGGCGCCCACCGACGCCAACCTGCGCTTCAACCTCGGTGAGGCCCAGCAGAAGTCGTCACGCCTCGACGAGGCCATCGCCAACTACCGCAAGGCACTCGAGCTCGACTCGAGCCTCACGGCAGCGCGGGTGAACCTCGGCAAGGCGCTCGCGGAGAAGGGCCTGTTCGGCGAAGCGAAGGAGATTCTCGTTGCCGTCAACAAGGACACGCTCGACGACGCAGAGGCCCACTACAACCTGGGCGTCATCCTCATGCGTGAGGGCAACGCCTCGAGCGCTGTGAAGGAGTTCGAGCGAACGCTGGCCATCACGCCCAAGCACTCCCAGGCGCTCAACAACCTCGGCGTCGCGTGGGACGCGATGGCCGACACCAAGAAGGCGCTCGAGTACTTCAAGAAGGCCGGTCAGGCCGACCCGACGTTCGCAGAGGCGTTCTTCAACCAGGGCATGAGCTTGATGAAGCTGAACAAGCCAGCTGAGGCGACGAAGGCCTTCGAGGCGGCGCTGAAGCTCGAGCCCAGCAGCACCGGCCCCTACGTGCAGCTCGGCACGCTGTACCTGAAGCAGGGCAAGAAGGACCGCGCGGTCGAGGCATTCAAGAAGGCCATCGAGCTCTCGGATGCACAGGACAAAGCCGACTCGGGCTTCAAAGCGCTGCTCAAGCGCAATGAGATGCGCCGCAACACCGACGCCTACCGCGGCCTCGCGCTCGCGTACCTGCAGCTCGGCAAGGTCGACGACGCGGTGAACACCCTGAAGCTCGCGACCGACAAGATGCCGAAAGACGCGTCGGCCCGCGTGGCGCTCGGTGAGGCGTACCTCGCTCAGAACAACGCCGATGGCGCGGTGGAGCAGTTTCAGAAGCGCCTCGAGCTCGAGCCCGGCACCGACGCCCGCCTCGACCTCGCGCGCGCGTACACGAAGAAGCGCGTGGCCAAGCAGGCCGAGCCCCTCTTCCGCGACATTCTCAAAGAGGAGCCCACCAACCGCGCCGCCAAGCTGGGCCTCGCCGATCTCTTCACCGCTCAGGGCCGCTTCGCCGATGCCGAAGGCGTGCTGAAGGAGATGATGGCGGGCGACCCGAACGACGCGCAGGCGCTGATGCGCTTCGGCATGATGAAGTCACGCATGCAGCGGCCGAACGAGGCGCTGGAGCCGCTCGAGAAGGCGGTCGAGGTGAATCCTTCGCTGCTCGACGCGCGTGCCGAGCTCGGCTTCCTGCTCTTCCGCGGTGACCCTGCCAGCAACGCTGGCCGCTGCGTCACCACGATGAACGAGATTCTCACCAGCGACGACCGCCACGCCCTCGCCCTGCTCTACCGCGGGCAGTGCCAGTTCGCGCAGGGCAACAAGCAGCAGGCCGAGGACTCGTTGAAGAGCGCGACCCGCGTCGACCCGTCGTTCGGCAACGCGTGGCTCTCGCTCGGTGAGCTCTACGAAGACCAGGGCAAGAAGGACGACGCCCGCAAGGCCTACGAGACGGCGCAGAAGCTCGACGTGGCGGAAGCGGGCGAAGCGCTGAAGCGGCTGAAGTAGGCGCTACTTCGAGCGGGCCAGCCAGGCGTTGAGGCGTGCCTCTGTCGTCGCTCCACCGCTCGTGTGCAGCTTGCGCCGGCCCTTGAGGCTGAGCGAGCCCATGGCGGCGTGCACCAGCGTCGGCAACTCGAGAATCGGCACGGTCGTGTCGAACGGAACACCTTCGACCAGCCGCCGGGTCGAGTCGCAGACGAACGGGCCCCACGTCAGCTGGTACCAGTTCAGCCGCACGGGGTTGATGGCGAGCGTGATGGCTGGCTCACCTGCGCGGAAGTGACACGTCATCGAGAAGGGAGCCTCCTGCTCGAGACCCAGCGCACCGACGAAGCTGCGCCACTCGTCGCGGCTCTGGCCCTTCAGCGCGTCGTAGCGGGGCTTCACCGAGCGCAGGCGGCCAGAGCGCTCGGCCAGACCTGACAACAGCTCGAGCCGCGCCCCGTCACGCGAGGCCACGGCGCCGAGGAAGACGGGAATCAACGCATCGGTGAGGGCGTCGTCATCGGCGCTGGCGAGCCACTCGACGAGCTCGTTCGACGCCTTCTCGCCACGCTGCGCGGCCGTCGTCAGCAGCGCCTCGCGAACCTCACCGGCCCGCGCCCACTGCGCCAGGCGGGTGACCCTGTCGGAAGAGCCGCGCGAGGCGAGATCGGACAGTGCGTCGATGCCCACCTGCACGAGTCGCTGCTGTTCGACGGGGTCTCTCGTTCCCTCGACGAGCGCGTGCAGGAAGAGATGCGCCTCGGACGACGCCACAGACGCGTGAATGGTGGCGACGAGCTCGGGCCGGTCTCTGGCGGCAGAGCGGCCCCAGACCGCCTCGAGGCCAGCGGAGTTGTTGGTGCGCAGGTGCTCGAGGAAGGCCTCGCTCACGAGTGACACTGCTTCACCTTCCTGCCGCTCTGGCAGGGACACGGGTCGTTGCGGCCGAGCTTCACGCGGCTCGAGGTCGCCTGGCCCTCGACGTACCGCCAGCGACCGTCGACGCGGCTGAACTGCGAACGCTCCTCGAGCGAGACGAGGGAACCGCCTTCGACGAAGCGCGCCACGAAGTGAACGATGCCGGCTGAATCGGAGGCCGAGCCGTGCTCTTTCGAACGAACCTCGAGGCCCGCCCAACCCACGGCCTTGCCCCAGGCCGAGAGCTCGGCTGCTTCTGCTTCGCGGGGAGCGCGGGTGTTCGTCTGAACGAGGTAGTCGCCCAGCCCGAGCACGTACGCGCTGTAGCGTGAGCGCATGAGCGCTTCGGCGGTCTCTGCAGGGTGCGAACCGTCGTGACGAGGCCCGCAACACCCGCGCAGCGTCGCGCCTGAGCCGCAGGGACATGCGAGGGAGGCCGAAGTCACGGGCAACGAGTAGCAGAGATGCTGCCGATACGTCGCGTGCCGGCGTCACCGTCGCGCGCAGGTCACCCACGTGCCCGCGCAGCCCGCTCACGCTCTGAATCACCGGCGACGTGACGAGGCCGGAGGTGCTCGCGCGCCACGACGCCGTCCTCATCCCGACGAGGTGCAGAGCCACCAGGGCGCGGCCGACTGGAGTGTGGTGAATCCGCGAGCGTCTCCACGACGCCGCGCTCCCGACGAGGTGGAGAGCCACCGAAGGGCGGCCGACTGGCGTGTGGTGAATCCGCGAGCGTCCCCCGACGCGCTGTGGAATGCGACGGCACTCGCGTCCTGGCAACGCGCTCGCCTCTGGACGGAGTCGACCGGAGTTGGTGCCATGGTGACCACGACTGCTCGCCAGCGACGGGCAGCGAGCCATTGACTCGTCTCCCGCCGCCGCTGGAAGGTGACCGCCATGCGCACGCTCCTCGCGATGGCCTGTCTCGTGGTCGGGGCCTGTCAGTGTTCGAACCAGATTCAGGTCCGCGACCGCGGAAGCGACGCTGGAGTCGATGCTGGTCTGGTCGCCGACGCAGGCACCGCTGCCGGAGGGAGCGCTGGAGGCTCCACGGCTGGGGGCGCCGGTGGCGGGTTCACAGTGAGCTGTGCTGACGGCGACCCCTGTGGCGATGGCGGCGTCTGCGCAGGAGGGTCGTGTTGCGCAGCGAACTCGGCGTGCGGCTCCGCGTGTTGCGGCGCAGGCACCACCTGCAGCTTTCAACGCTGTCTGACGCCGGGTGCGGCCTGCCGCGACAGCGCAGACTGCGCCGCGACCGAGTTCTGCGATCTCGCCAACGCGCAGCCTGTGGCCAACGACGGTGGCGCCTGCCTCGCCACCCCGGCGCAGGGGCAGTGTCTTCCGTTGCCTCCGGCGTGTCCGCCCGACGCTGGCGCTGCCGCAGGGAGGAGTTGCCTCGAGAGCTGTCGCTTCACCCGCTCGGCCCAGACCTTCCGGCCTGTCGTGAAGTACTCGTGGGGAGACCCGACGCCTCCGTACGCGAGCGACGTGATGATGGCGCCCATCGTGACTCAGCTCAGCGACGACGACTGTGACGGCCGCATCACGGCGCAGGACCAACCCGACGTCGTCGTCGTGACGTTCACCTCTGGCGCATACACGCAGATCGGCGTGGTGCACGCGCTCACGGTGCGCGGTGGAACGCTCCGCGAGACGTGGAACCGCCCGGGCGTCATCTACGCGAGCAGTCAGCTCGCCTCGGGTGAGATCGACGGGCAACCCGGCAACGAGGTCGTGGGCTGCGGCATGACGGGGCCAGTCTTGCTCCGGGGAACCGACGGCACCGTGCTGTGGACGGCGCAGGGCACGCGCTGCACCACGCTCTCGATCGCCGACCTCGACGGAGACGGCCGGGTGGAAGTCATCACCGAGACCCAGGTGTTCGATGGCCGCACGGGCGCTCGCAAGCTGGTGCTGCCCTTCGGAGCCAACACCGTCGCCGCAGACGTCGATGGAGACGGCGTGCAGGACATCGTCTCGGCAGCAGACATCGCGACGCTCGACGGGGGCTTCCTGGCGCGCGTCACAGGCCCAGCCGGTTTCGTCGCCATCGGAGACCTCGACAAGAACGGGCGTGCCGACATCGTGTCGGTGAACTCGTCGACCCACACGCTCGCCGTGTGGACGTACGACCCCACGGCGCCAACGAAGGGCACGCTCGTGCGCACGGGCATCGACATCAACGCGACGTTGTCTCCTTCACTCTGCGCGGCCGGCAGCTCGGGCAACATCGGCGGTGGCGGGCCTCCGACGCTCGGAGACTTCAACGGCGACGGCTTCCCCGACGTCGCGCTGGCTGGCGGCGTCGGCTACGCGGTCTTCGACGGGAAGAAGCTGATGGATGGCGTCACGCCGCCCGCTCAGACCCTGCTGTGGATTCGCCAGACCCAGGACTGCTCGTCGGCGGCGACCGGCAGCACGCTGTTCGACTTCGACGGCGATGGGCGCGTCGAGGTCGTCTACGGCGACGAGGTGAACCTGCACGTCTACGACTCGGCGACGGGCAACGAGCTGTTCACCACCTGCAACACCTCGGGCACCCTCATCGAGTACCCGCTGGTGGCCGACATCGACAACGACGGGCAGGCCGATCTCATCGTGGTCGCGAACGGGTACGCCTTCTCGTGTCCTGCGGCGCCGACGACACGCTTCTCGGGCGTTCGCGTCTTCGGCAGCGCTGACGACAACTGGGTGGTGACGCGCCGCGTGTGGAATCAGCACGCGTACAGCGTCGTGAACATCGAAGAAGACGGCACCGTGCCGCGCCGGCCCGCGCGAAACTGGACCGTGCCGGGCTTGAACAACTTCAGACAGAACAAGCAGCCGGGGCTCGAG
The DNA here is from genome assembly GCA_943370055.1 of Archangium gephyra. Classification (GTDB taxonomy): domain Bacteria; phylum Myxococcota; class Myxococcia; order Myxococcales; family Myxococcaceae; genus Xiheimicrobium; species Xiheimicrobium gephyra_A. The sequence goes on along the minus strand of CALRPN020000001.1, from coordinate 139,393 downwards.
TTCGCTGCAGCTGACGCGGTGGTGAGCGTGACCGGTGCCTGCGTGAACGACGGCGTCAGCTATCGCATCACGGTGCGCAACATCGGTGAGGCGACGCTGCCCGCAGGCGTGCGCGTCGAGCTCGTCGAGAACCCCGGCGCCAACCCGAACGTGCTGACGAGCTTCACGACGCGCAGCCTCGGCCCGACGCAGGCAGAGACGTTCTCGTGGTCGACGATGCAGCCACTGGGAGCGACGCCGGTCGTGGCGCGAATCGTTCCCGGCGCGGTGCGCGAGTGCCGGGTCGACAACAACACGTCGTCACCGCCGACCTTCGGCTGCATCAACTGATCAGCGCTCTTCCAGGTCGAGCAGGGCCTCGTACCAGGCGAGGTGCAACGAGCGCAGCGACTCTGCGAGCGCTTTGACCTCTTCACCGGCCGAGAGCTCGAGCTGACGAGAGAGCGACTGCTCCGACCAGGGCTCATCGAGCACGCCGCCTCGCACGAAGCCGATGGCCTGCTCGAGGGCCGCGCGCCCGGCGGCGTTGAGCGTTGGCAGCAGCGCCTCTGCCGTCTCGAGCCACGCGGCCGCACCCAGCGGCGTGACGACCTCTCCCGTCATCAAGCGACGATTTCGGACGAACTCGTCTGCCGGGTGAAGGAACGGCTTTCTCTGCCGATGCAGCACCTGACCGAGCGCGCTGACGGCCTCGTGCAACACGAACGCGTATTCACCGCGCGCATCGAGCTCCTGAGCACGACGAAATGCTCCGACGGCGCGGCGCAGGTGACCACGGGCCGCGTGCAGCTCTCCCAGCCGCAGCCACGCTTCGTGGGCCCGCACGTCGGCGCCGCGAATGACGGCCCACAACACCTTCTCGGCCTCGGCGAGGTCGTTTCTTCCAAGCAGGGCCTTCGCGTGCTCGATCATGCCGACCATCGCGCAGGCACGAAGCCACGCTCCCGAACGAAGGTCGACGTCTCGGTGCACAGCGCGTCGAACACGCCAGGAGCTGCTGCCACGACGTCACCGAACATGGGCGACCACGCGGAGCCATCGAGACACGTGATGCGTCCACCCGCCTCTTCGACGAGCAACGCACCGGCGCTCACGTCCCACGGCTTGAGGCCGAACTCCCAGTAGCCGTCGAAGCGGCCGGCCGCGAGCCAGGCGAGATCGAGCGCGGCGCTCCCGAAGCGGCGCATGCCACGCGACTTCACGGCGAGCCGGCCGAAGAGCCCCAGCACGAGGTCGGCGCGCGCCGGCAGGTCGTACGGAAACCCAGAACAGAGCAGCGAGCGCTCGAGCGAGGTGGCCTTGCTGGTCGACAGCGCCGTTCCGTTCAGCGTCGCGCCCTGCCCTCTCGCGGCCGAGAAGAGCTCATCGCGCATCGGGTCGAACACCGCGGCAGCGAGCACCGCGCGCCCATCGTTCCACGGCCCTTCGACGGCGATGGAGACCGAGAAGTGGGGCACGCCGTGCGCGTAGTTGGTGGTGCCATCGAGGGGGTCGACGATCCACCTGAGGCCTCCCGACGACACCGCACCCGACTCCTCCGACAACACGCCGTGATCGGGAAACCGCGTGCGGAGCGCCGACAAGACGACGTGCTCCGCGGCGCGATCGGCGTCCGTCACGAGATCGTTGCCGGTCGCCTTGGTGTCGATGCTCCGCGTCTGACTCAGCCGCTCCCGCAACACGGCGCCGGCCGAACGCGCGAGCTCGGCTGCCACCGCCTGCAACTCCGAAGGCGTCACTTCTCGTCCTTCGCGGGCTCTGCGAGCAACGTCTCGACGTCGGTGAGCGTCTGCTGGAAGAAGTCGTCGCTGAGGCCCTCGTGAACACGACGCACGACGCCGCGGCGATCGATCAACACGGTCGTCGGCATCTGGGAGACCTTCAGCACGCCGCCAGCGACGGCTGCCTCGGGATCGTGGAGCACGGGCAGCTGCAGCTTGAGCTCCTGCATGAACGGGCCGATGACCGCCGGGTCGGCGTCGACGCTCATGGCGTACACCTTGAGCCCACGCGCCGAGAATTGACGAGCGAGGTCGTCGTAGAACGGCAGCGAGTCACGGCACGGCTCACACCACGTCGCCCAGACGTCGATGAGCACGACCGAGCCGCGTTCCTGCGATAGCCGCCACGCTTCTTTTCCCGGGTGGCGGGTGACGGCGAACTCCAACGGCTGCGCCTCGACGCGCGGCACGAGGCTGCGGCGCACGCCATCGGACTCGACGAGCACCGGCGGCGGCGGCAGGCGAACACACGACGTCAGCGTCAACACCAACAACCAGCGCATCACGACCCCCTCTCGCCGAGCCGCGAGAGCAGCGAGTCGATGAAGCCACCGAAGCCACCGTTGCTCATCACGAGCACGAGATCGCCGCGACGCGCTCCAGCCGCCACCTCGTCGAGCAGCGCAGGCACCGTCGCCGCCGCCACTGAAGGAATGCCCGCCTCGGTCAGCTCCTTCGCGAGCCGCGGCACGTCGAGCTCTTCACCCGCGGGGATCTTGTCGTGCCGCTCGGGAATCTTGATGGACGCACGCGAGGCGCCCTCGAAGCTCTTCGCGTACTCGGTCTGGTGCAGGTTGCGACGGCTCGTGTTGCTGCGCGGCTCGAAGACGGCCCACAGCGGGCGCGAAGGCCACCGCGACTTCACCGCAGCGATCGTCTCGCGAACGGCCGTCGGGTGATGGGCGAAGTCGTCGATGACGAGCACGCCTGCGGGCTCTCCACGAAGCTCCTGGCGACGCTTCACGCCTTCGAACGAGGCGAAGCCCGCGCGAATTTCATCCGCCGAAAGCCCCAGGCCGCGAGCGCACGCGTACACGCCGAGCGCGTTCTCGAGGTTGTGTCTGCCAGCCATCGGCAAGAGAAACTCGCCCTGCGCCATGCCGTTTTCGACGACGACGAACCGAACACCTTCAGGGCCGAGGCGAACATTCGTGCCGACGACATCAGCCGTCGCGCCTTCGTGTCCGTCGTAGGTGGTCACCTTCGCCTTCGACGCGCGCGCGAGCCGAACCGCGCTCGGCCAGGCCGCGCTCACCGCGACGTGTCCATCGGCCGGCACGAGCGCCATCAACTTCTCGAAGCTCGACTCGTAGTGCGCGAGGTCGCGGTAGATGTCGGCGTGATCGAGCTCGATGCTGGTGAGGATGACGCTCTTCGGCTGGTAGTGCAGAAACTTGGGGCCCTTGTCGAAGTACGCCGTGTCGTACTCGTCACCTTCGACCACGAAGTGCGGCCCGCGCCCGAGCCGGTAGTTGCCCGAGTAGTTCTTGGTGACGCCGCCGACGAGGAAGGTGGGATCTCGCCCGGCCGCCGCGAGCACGTGGCCCATGAGCGAGCTCGTCGTGGTCTTCCCGTGCGTCCCCGCGACCACGACCGAGTGACGCGACTTCAAGAAGAGCGAACCGAGCGCCGCCGGGAAGCTCATCTGCTTCACGCCACGCTCACGCGCCGACGTCGCCTCGGGGTTCACGCGTCGAATGACGTTTCCGATGATGACGAGATCGGCGCGTGCCGCGTCGAGGTTCTCGGGCTTGTACGGCGTCATCGCGGGAATGCCCCACGTGCGCAGCATGTCGCTCATCGGTGGGTAGACGTTCTCGTCGCTGCCAGTCACCTCGTAGCCCGCGGCCTTCAACATGCCGGCGAAGCTGCCCATGCCGGTGCCGCCAACGCCCACGAGGTGAATGCGCTTGATGGACGAGGGGTCGATCGTCGCGAGCACGTTGCCGTTGTCTGAGTCAGTCATCGCGGTTGGTTCCATCACGGGATCGAGGGATCGTCCACGCTCCATGAGCGACGAGCTTGCTGACGTTCTCGACACGATGGGGCGCACGCCTCGTGAGTTCGGGTCGGTGCACGTGCACTTCGAAGGGGTTCGGGTCGTCGATGGCCGTCGGAGCGTCGCGACCGTGCTCGTGCAGGCCGCGTTCAAGCCGGGCGCAGGTGCCGTGCTGCAGGTGGTCGATCAGGGCCAGACGATCGCGACGACGCTGATTCCGTCTCTCGATGATGGGCGCGTGGTGCGGCTCCATCTGCCGTGCGTGCGTTGTTCCGACGAGCCCGCGCTCACCTTGCTCGTCGAAGCCGAAGCGCCGTCGGCCCGCGCCGTTCGGGTGCGGCCAGCGTGGAAGCTGTTCGACACCTTCGAGATCCCCAAGCTGTCCGAGATGGATCCGGTGCATGGCGACAACCGCATCAATCTCGCCAGCTCGATCGCGATCACTGCCGTGGCTGGCCCGTTGCTCGGAGCCGTGGTGATTCAGATGGGCTCGGGCGCGAGCCTCGACCCGAACAACAAGACGAAGGTGCACCGCGCGCAGGAACTGCCCTCGTTGAGCGCAGGTGTGCTCGAGGGCGTGGCGCTGCCCCTCGACGCGATTCGCGAAGAAGTGCTGTGGCGACCGGGTCAGCCGATCCCCGAAGCTCCACCACCAGTGCCCATGGTGCGAAGAGAGCAGCCAGCACCATCGGGAGGAACCCGCTGGTGCCGGTCATGCGGCTTCGAGGGCGCGATGAGCGAGTACGGAACTGCGCGCTCGTGTCCCCGCTGTGACGAGCCGTGGTTCTGACGATCAGCCCAGCGCGTCGATCACGGCCTCGTGGTAGGCCTGCCTGAACGCACGAATCTGAATGTTCGCGCGACCGAACACGACGCGGTTGGTGAGGAGCGTCACGACGAGCTCGCGATCGAAGTCGATCCACAGGCTCGTCCCCGTGAAGCCGAGGTGTCCGATGGCGCCGCGTGTTCCTGCACGACCGAAGCGTGGACCGCATGAAGCGCCCTCTGCCGATGGCGTGTCGAAGCCGAAGGTGCGCGTACTGCCCGGCGTCGTGGAGTCGACGCTCCACCCGAGCGGAGAGACGAGCCACCCATCGAGCACGGCCTGACCGAACCGCGCGACGTCGGCGGCGGTCGAGAAGAGCCCTGCGTGCCCGGCGACTCCGTTCATCACCCACGCGTTGTCATCGTCGACTTCGCCGGGGCGTGACGGCCACGTCTGGCATTGCCACAGCCCCTCCTGCCCCGGAGCGGGTTCCCGCGGCCGTGTGCCTCCCGTGTCGACGATGTGCGGCGAGCGTGGTCGAAAGCAGCTCGCAAGCCCGAGCGGAGCGGCGACCTCTTCCGTGAACGCCTCATCGAGCGGTTTCTTCGCGACTGTCGCGATGACCTCGCCGAGCAGAATGAAGCCGAGATCGCTGTACACGGCTGCGGCACCGACGGAGCGCTCCGCTGGAACGTCGAGCACGCGCGCGACCACCTCGGCGCGAACGAGCCGCTGCAGCTCAGGCGTCGGGCGTTCGAACAGCGCGGGGTGCTCCTTCGACACCTGCGCGAAGAACGGAAGAAAGGCAGGCAGGCCTGACCGATGAAACGCGAGATCGGCGACGGTGGCGTCGACGCGCAAGTTGGGCAGCAGGGACCGAATCGGCGCGCGCACATCGAGTGCTCCACGCTCCGACAAGCGGCACAGCATCGCCGTGGTGCTCATCACCTTCGTCACCGACGCGAGATCGAAGGTCGCCTCGGCCGACGCGTTGCCGCCTTCGTAGATGACCTGCCCCTTCGAACGAACGACGGCGCGAGCCTGCGAGAACACCCGATCATTCAGGCCACGCGCGAGCAGGTCATCGAGCGACTTCACGCGAGGCCCTCGAGACACTCGAGCCGCTTGTTCGACGCATCGAGGCGTACGCGGGCTCCGAGCACGACGGGCTGATTCACCGCACCGTGCCCGATGGGAAGGCCCGCGAGCACCGGAACGCCGAGCGCGCCCGTCAACTCCGAGAGCACCTGTGCGCTGGTGAACGTCGCGTCCTTCTCTTCGCAGTCGGTGAACTCGCCGAGCACCACGCCAGAGACGCCTTCGAGCGCGCCCGCGAGCTTCAGGTGGGTCCACATGCGGTCGATTCGATACGGGCGCTCACCGACATCTTCGAGCAACAGCACCGCGCCCGAGAGCGACGGCATGAAACGGGTGCCGACGAGGCTCGCCAGCAACGACAGATTGCCGCCGATGAGTGGACCCTCTGCCTGGCCCGGGACGACGGAGTCCGTGCCCATCAGCGGAGCGACCCGCCGCCCCTCGAGCACCTCGAACGTTCGCGCGACGACGTCGGCCGCCTGCGTTCCCAACTGCGTCACCACCGGCCCGTGCACCGAGCGCCAGCGACGCGCCTGCCACGCGAGATGCAACGCCGTCACATCGGAGAATCCGACCACCGTCGCCGAGCGCTTCAAGTTCAGCAACTCGAGCAACCGCATCGCGCCGTAGCCACCACGCGCCGCCATGATGGTTCCCACCTCGGCATCATCGAGACATCGCTGCAGCGCACGAGCCCGCGCCTCATCGGGACCGGCGAGATAGCGAAACGTCTCACCGGCCTCGGGAGCGACCTCGACGCGATACCGGCCGGCCAACACCGCCAGACCCTTCTCGAACTTCTCACGGTCGAACGGCCCTGACGGCGCCACCACTCCGAGACGGGAGCCGGGCGAAAGCACCGGCATGGCAGAGAACGACATGACGTGGTTGTACACTCCCTTTGAGCCCTCATGGCCGTCCACGAGTACCGCCCAGCCGCGCCGAAGAAGCCGCCCCGCCCGAAGTTCCCCGTGCCGTGGGGGCTCTTCGTCGTGCTCGCGGTCTACGGACTCGCGGTCTTCGGCTACATCTGGAAGACCTACTGGGAGTCGCCGGAGTACCAGGCGGCCGAGCACTACGCGAAGGCCCTCTGGTTGCTGGGCGTCGACGATGGCCGCAAGTGCACCCAGCCCCAGCTCGAAGCGGCGTTCGGGCATGTGCTCGAAGCGGCGCGGCTGATTCCAGAGAACAAAGACCTCGCGACGCACACCGAGCGGCTGCGGTGGCGCTTTGACGAACGCGGCTTCAAGTTGAACCCCGACTTCGCGCGCAAGGCAGAGCTCGTCTCGAAGGCCGCGCAGCGGGTCGAGGAGGAGCGCTCACCCTGGCTGGCCGTCGGGTCGAGAGATCGCGGCTGGGCACCTGATCAGCTGCTCGCCGGTCCCGAGCGCGTCGTGTGGTGGTCGTCTCCGGGGGTCGTGCTGATCATCGCGGTCTGGGTCTACGGCCAGTTCGGCGCGAAGAAGGCGCGTGAGAAGGAACACGAAGAGAACCTGAAGAAGGCCGAAGCCGACGCGCAGAAGCTGGGCAGCTGGCGCGACGGACTTGGCCAGGCACCACGCAAATACGACGCGCCTGAAGCAGAGGACGACGGCGACTCGACGATCGCGGAGCCGCCACCGGCGCCGAAGCCTCGCACCACCAACTCGGGAAGACCCGCGGTCGCGCGAACGAGCAGCCCTGGCAGACCCGCCGTCTCGAAGAGCTCGCCTGGAAGACCCGCGGTGAAGAGCTCTCCCGGTCGGCCTGCGGTGAAGAGCAGCGGCAGCCGCCCCGCCGTGAAACGGAAAGACGAAGACTCATGAACCACCTCGCAGCGCACCTGGCGTGGCCCCGCGTGAAGGCGCTCGCCACCGCGAACGCGTGGGCGTTGTTGCCCATCGGCTCCACCGAAGCGCACGGCCCGCACCTGCCGCTCAACGTCGACGTCGTCATCGCGCAGGAGGTCTGTCGTCGCGTCGGGCTCGTGCTCGAGACGGTGGAGTTCCCCGCTGTCACCTATTCCCTCACCGACTTCGCCGCGCCGTTCGCTGGCACCGTGAGCCTCGCCGCCGAGACCGCGAAGGCGATGCTGGTGAACGTGATTCGGGGCATCGGGAGCGCCGGCTTCACCCGCGTCTGCGTCATCAACCACCACCTCGAGCCCGCGCACTTCAAGGTCGTCCACACCGCGGCGACCGAGGCCGGTGCTGGAGCGGCGTTCCGCGTCGTCGTCCCCGACCACCGGCGCAAGCCAACGGGTCCACTGCTCGGTGACGAGTTCATGCACGGTGGCAGTCACGCGGGTAGCTACGAGACCTCGCTCATGCTCGCAGCGGCTCCACACCTGGTGAACGACGAAGCCCGACGGGCGCTGCCTTCCCTGAACATCGATCTGCCCGGCGCCATCAAGGGCGGCGCGACCAACTTCCTCGAAGCGGGCGGACCCGACGCGTACTTCGGCGCTCCGGCTGATGCTTCGGCCGACGAAGGCCAGCGCCTCTTCGAGATCATCACCCGCGCGACGCTCGACGCGATGAACGGCTGAGGACGAACCGCGCGCGCGACGCAAGGGCCGACTGTTCACGGCAGGTGGCAGCCAGGCACACCTTCCGTGCGAACAACACGCGACGTGCCGTCGAAGTCGGGCAATTATCGCGCGCATGCGCACCCCCGCTTGCGTGCTCCTCATGCTTCTGGCGACCAGTGCGTTCGCCGGGCCGAAGAAGAAGCCTGCTGCCGCGAAGGCTGCCTCTGGAAAGCCCGCCGTCGTGGTCGACGCGCCGCCTGCGATGGCGCGACTGCTTCAGAGCACGCTGGGGGCGCGCTTCTCGGTGACCATCAACACCAACGCCATCTCTGACTCGCCGACCGCGAAGGAGGTGCGCTCGGTGACGGTGCCTGCGAAGGCGATCGCGGTCGTGCTCGCGCGCTCGGCGGGCGACTCGTGGTCGCTCACCGTGCTCAACGGCGCTGACGGCACCCCGCTCGAGAACCAGGTCTTCCGCGCTGCTGCGCGCAAGCCGCTCAAGGCGCTGCCGAAGAACGTCGCTGGCGCCATCGTGCTCGCGTGCGCCACGGGCTCGGCGCCGCCGGGAGAAGCAGCGCCCCAACCAGAGCCGACGAAGACGGAGCCGAAGGTCACCGAGACGAAGACCGAGCCGGCAAAGAAGACCGAGGTCGCGGCGACGAAGACGGAGCCTCCGAAGAAGGAAGTCACCACCACGACGACCACGACTGAAACGACCATCTCATCTTCTTCGAGCGTGTCGTCCACGCCTTCTCCGCTGCCCGCGGTTCGAGTGGGCCTCGGCTTTCGCGGCTTCGGGCGCTCACTCACCTGGGCGGGAGACCCGGAGCAGGCGCTCGCCAAGTACGGCCTCAACTTCGCGCCGGCCGTGGCGCTCGACGCGACCTGGTATCCGGGCGCGCACGTCACCTCTGGTGTGCTGGCGAACCTCGGCGTCGCGTTCGCGGGCGACATCGCGGTCGGCGTCTCCTCGAAGCAGGACACCTCGAAGTTCGGCACCCGCGCTGACCGCTACCGCATCAGCGCCGCGTTTCGCCAGCCGTTCGGCTCGGTGTTCTCGATCGAAGCCGTCGCCGGAGCCTCGCTGCAGCGCTTCTCGATCGACCCTGTCGCCGCGAACGACGGCACGCCGCGCCCCAACATTCCGAGCGTCGCGTTCACCGGCCCACGTGGCGCCCTTGGCGTGCGGCTGGTCAAGCTTGGACCGGTCGGCGTCGATGCGATGGGCGGCTTCACATTCCTCGTCTCGACCGGCGAGCTCGGCACCGATGCGTACTTCAAGCGGGCGCGCGGCTTCGGCGTCGACGCGGGCGCTGGCGTCTCGGTCGAGCTCGTCGACAACCTGCATCTGCGGGCTTCCTTCGACTGGACACGCTACTTTCTCACCCTGAACCCCGAAGAAGGCGCGCGCTTCACGGCTCCGTCGGCGTCCGATCAGTACCTCGGCGGTTCAGTGGCACTGCAGTGGGTGATGTAGACCCCAGCCTCAACGATCACTTTCTCGAATCGCAGTACGCGTGAGTTGCGCTAATGGGCGCACGCCGTTACGTCCGCACGACCTGAAAGGCCGAGGTGCTCAATGCAGTTGGAGTCGCTCAAGATGTTCGTCGATGTCGTCGAGACGGGTTCGTTCTCGCGCGCGGCGCAGCTCAACCACGTCACGCAGAGCGCGGTGAGCCAGCAGATCCGGGCGCTCGAGACACGCTACGAGCAGCGGCTTCTTTCACGCAGCGCGCGGCAGGTGACGCCGACGCCGGCGGGTGAGCGGCTGTTCCGCGGGTGCAAAGAGATTCTGGCGCGCTTCGCCGAGGTCGAAGGCGAGATTCGCGAACAGGCGATGGACATCTCGGGCACGTGCAACGTGTCGGCGATCTACTCCGTCGGGCTGCACGAGCTGTCGAACGTGCAGCGCGAGCTGCTGCGCTCGCACCCCAAGGTGAACCTGCGCCTCAACTACCGCCGGTCTGATCAGGTCTATGACGACGTGATCCTCGGCGCCGCCGACCTCGGGCTCGTCGCGTACCCGCAGCAGCGCGCAGGCGTCGACATCATTCCCTTCCGCGAAGACAAGCTGGCCGTCGTGTTGCCCCCGAACCACGCGCTCGCCTCGAAGGCGAAGATCTCGCTGAGCGCCGTCGCGGGGCTGCCCTTCATCTCGTTCGATCGCGAAGCGCCGTCACGCAAGGGCATCGACAAGCTGTTCCGCGACAAGGGCCTCGAGCTGAACATCGCCATGGAGCTCGACAACGTCGAGACCATCAAGCGCGCGGTCGAGCTGGGCCTGGGCATCTCGGTGCTGCCGCAGCCGACCGTGTATCAGGAGGTCACCCAGGGCACGGTCGTCGCCAAGCCGTTCGCAGAGGGCACCTTCACGCGCCCCATCGGCATTCTCGTTCGCAAGGGCAAGTACCTCTCGCGCGCGTCGCAGGCGGTGCTCGACACCTTCAAGAAGCTGACGCTCGAGGAGTGACCCTGCCATGCCGTTGGTCGTTCGCAGGGTGAAGGTGTCTGACTTGCCGGTGCTCGAGACGCTCGAGCTCGAGACGACGAAGCGATTCCCCGCGCGAACGCGGTGGATCGAGACCTTCCGCATGATGCTGGAGTCGAGCCTGTCGGAAGAGCCCGAAGGGCTGCTCGTGGCCGACTACGACGGTCGCGCCATTGGCGTGGCGGTCGCGCGTGTCGTCGGGCCGCACCCCCTCACGGGACAGCCCCTGGGCCGCGTGCTGACGTTGTCGGTCGCGCCGGGGTGGAAGTCGCAGGGCATCGGCGAACGCCTGCTCAAGGAGGCAGAGGCGTACCTGAAGTCGCGCGGCTGTCAGGTGATCGCCATCTCGCTGCCGAGCGACGCCGGCGCCGAAGGCGAGCTCTTCAAGCAGGCCGGCTTCAAGGTGTCGGCCTGGGAGCTCGAGAAGAGCTGATCACTCGGTGGCGGGCTTCTGCTTCGCCTCCTGCATCAGCTCCTGCAGCGTCTTCTCCCGCGGGGGTTCAGCAGGCGGCGTCGCGGCCTTCTCTTTCGCTTCGCGCATCAACTCCTGCAGCGACTTCTCGGGAGCTGGTGCCGTCGCTTCTCCACCATCAGCCTTCTCTTTCGCCTCGCGCATCAGGTCCTGCAGCGACTTCTCGGGCGCGTCGCCTTCGGGCGGCTGCTTGTTCGCCTTCATCAGGTCCTGCAGCGACTTCTCGCCCGTCGGCTCGGCAGGGGTGTTCGCCGTTGGTGTCGTCGGGAGCGCCTCGACCTTCGCCTCGTTGCGCAGCGCGAACACCAGGCCCGTCGACATCTCGGGCACGTACGAGACGACCCCGAGCGCGACGAGCATGATCATCAGGGTCGGAACGACTGCGCGAATCACGAAGCCGATGCTCTCTTTGAACAACGTCGAGCTGACGAACAGGTTCAGGCCGACAGGCGGCGTGAGGTACCCGATCTCGAGGTTCACGATGAAGATGATGCCCATGTGAATCGGGTCGACGCCGACGGCCGCAGCCATCGGAGCCAGCATCGGCGCGATGATGAGGATCGCGCTCATGATGTCCATGAACATGCCGACGATGAGCAGCAGGATGTTCACGAAGACGAGGAAGCCGACCTTCGAGAGGTTCTGCGCCTTCAGCAGCGCGACCATCTTCTCGGGCACTTCCTGATCGACGAGCACGTAGTTCAGCGTGAGCGCCAGCGCGATGATGACGAGCAGCGAGCCCATCACCGTCATCGAGTTCTCGGCGACCGACAGCAGCTTCTTCCTGTCCATCTCGCCGTGAATGAAGACCTCGACGGCGAGCGCGTAGACGACCGACACGGCGGACGCTTCGGTGGCGGTGAAGATGCCCGTGTAGATGCCACCGAGAATGATGACGGGCAGCATGAGCGACCAGAACCCCTCACGGGTCGCGTTCCACAGGCGCTCCTTCGAGAACGGCTCGCGGGGAATCTTGAACCGCACGCCCTGCGTCACCGAATAGATGGCCAGCAGCGCGCCGATGAAGAGGCCGGGCACGATGCCGGCGACGAACAGCTCGGTCGGGTCTACCGGCGTCGAGCCCGACACCATGATCGAATAGATGATCATCGGAATCGACGGCGGAATCAGAATGCCGAGCGAGCCCGCGGTGGTGAGCAGGCCGACCGAGAAGTCCTTCGGGTACTTCGCCTTCACCAGCGCCGGCACCATGATGCTGCCGATGGCGACGACGGTGACGGGCGACGAGCCTGAGATCGCCGCGAAGAAGACACAGCCCGCGACCGCCGAGACCGCGAGGCCGCCGGGAATCCACCCGAAGGCGGCGCGCATGAAGTCGATGAGTCGGCGGGCGAGCGTGCCCTGCGTCATCAACTCTCCGGCGACGACGAAGAACGGAATCGCCAGCAGCACCTCTTTCCCCGCGAGCTCGAGCACCTTGCGCACGGCGACCGGCAGGTCGTCACTCGTGAGCAGCGCGATGCACATGATGCCGATGCCGCCCATCAGCGCGAACAGCGGCAGGCCGAGCAGCAGCGACGACAGGATGATGGCGAAGACGAGGAAGCCGACCTTGCCGGTGAAGACGAAGAGCCCGGTGAGGATCGAGAGCCAGATGATCAGGCCCTTCTTGCGCTGCCGATACGCGAGCACGGCCAACGCGGCGACCGCGAGGAACGCGAGGATCTTGAGCAACGAGAAGTCCATCGCTCAGGCCCCTTCCTTGGCGACCGCGACCTGCTCGGCTTCTTTGGCGAGCTGATCCATGTCGACGCCGTGGGCATCGACGCCACCAACGGGCGGGCCCCACACGAAGTCGCGAACACCTGCACCGAGGAACCGGAACGCCATGGTGCCGAACGTCACGGGCAGCGCGAGCGTCACCAGCCACCGTGGAATCGGCAACGCGTCGAACACACCGACGCCGTCACCGTCACGCCACAGCACGTACTCGCCCTGCAGCTGAATGAGCGCGAGCACGGTGAGCAGCGCACAGAACGCGAACGTCACCACCCCGCCGATGAGCGAGAAGAGGTTGCCCATCTTCGCGTCGAGCGACTTCTTCACCGTGTCGAGAATGATGTGCCGGCGCTGGCGCGTGGCGATCGAGGCGCCCAGCATGCCGCTCCACAACATGAGGCCGAGCGAGAACTTCTGCGCGCCCGGAAGACTCGAGGGGAAGAAGTACAGCAGCGCCTGCACGAAGCCCGCGAGGCCGGCCCACACCGCGAGGCCGATGCCGATCGACGGCGGAAACGACGGCAGTGGCTTCGCGAGCTTCTCGGCCTTGATGGCGCGCGCCGAGTGCGTCGCGAGAATGACGAGCAGCAACGAGCCCAGGTTGAAGACCCAGGGCCCCACCGTCTCGATGACGAGCTTCTGCGTCTCGGCCGACGGCGCCGTCATGAAGCTCAGCATCAACGTGGCGGTCTTCGACACCGGCCGCGAGAACGTGCGCTGCACGACGTCGAGCGTCACCAGCAGCGTCATCAACGAGAGCGTGGCCAGCAGCAGCACGCGCTCGATGGAGAGCACGACGTCGTCGAGGCGATCGATGGATTTGCGGAGCGAGTTCACGGGGGCTCTCCAGCAGGAACGACGACGCCGGCCGAGGGGTGAGCTCGACCGGCGCGGAACTTCAGGAAGACGTCTTCGTCACTTCTTCCCGGCGGCGAAGTCCTTCTTCGCGGCGAGAATCGCGTCGAGCAGCGCTTTGTTGCCCGGGCTCTTCTTCGAATACAGGTCCCACACGGGCTTGGCCTTCTCGACCCACAGCTTCGTCTGGTCGGGCGTCAGCTTGCAGACCGTCTTCTTCGCGGCGGTGAAGTTGTCGAGCAGCGGATCGGTGAGCGCGCGCACGCCCGAGATGCCCGAGCGCTCGTCGCTGCGATCGAGCAGCACCTTCTTCAAGTCTTCGGGCTGCGCGTCGTAGACCTTCTTCGAGATGACGATGAGCGCCGGCTGATAGATGTGCTTCGTGTACGTGTAGTGGGTGACGCCCTTGTACCAACTGGTCGCCTGCGACAGCAGCGGGCTGTTCGAGTAGCCGTCCACCGTGCCGGTCTGCAGCGCGCCGAGCACCTCAGGCGTCGACATCTCGACGGGCGCGGCGCCGAAGGCCTTGTACGTCTCCATGTGCACGTACGACTCCTGCGCGCGCATCTTCAGGCCCTTCATGTCGTCGGGCTTCTCGACGCACTTTCCCTTGATGCCGTAGCCGTGCCAGCCGTTCTCGCCCCACATCACCATCACGAAGCCCTTGGCCTCGAGCAGCTTGCTGACCTGCGGACGAATCTTGTCGAGCACGTAGTCGGCTTCGGCGTCGCTCGCGTAGAGGTAGGGCAGCTCGATGCCGGCGAGCTCGGGCACGTAGGTCGCGAGCGCTCCGGCCGAACCACCGAACATGCCGAGGTTTCCGTTGCGCGTCTCTTCGGCCATCTCCTTCTCGCCGCCGAGCTTGCCGCCGAGGAAGAGCTTCAGCTTCACCCGACCAGCCGAGTCCTTCTCGAGGCGCGCCTTCACGCCGTCGAGCCAGTCTGACCACGGCGTGCCTTCGGGGGCGACCGAGCCGACCTTCATGACGAGCTTCGGGTCTTCGGCGAACGCCGTCACCGAGACGAGGAGCGAACAGACGACGAGTGCGAGCAGACGCTTCACGAAAACCTCCGATGGCGGAGACACACGTGTCGCCGCGAGGGTGTGCTGAAGAAGAACGGAGCGCTCCAGCGGAACTTCAACCGGAGCGCTCTGCGGAGTGACTCAGAACTTCTCGTCGATCTGCGAGAGCAGCTTCTTGGCCTTCTCCTGCTCGAGCGTGTTCTCGGCTTCGATCTCGGGCTCGGCGGCGGGGTTGGCGGCCACGACGTCCTTCAGCAGCTTCTCGAACGTCGCCTTGTCCTGGCGCTTCACGCACAGGTAGTCGGCCCAGAGCACCTTCGTGCCGAGGTACGTGGGGGCGAGCTCGACGGCCTTCTTGAAGTTCTCTTCGCTCTTGTCGAGGGAGCCGCCAGCCAGGCCGGCCGTCTGCGCCTCGTAGCCACCGAGGTACCGCCACGGCGCCGCGAAGAAGTACTTCTCGTCGAACGACTTCACGTGGTCGATGGTGGCCTTGATGTCGTCCTTGTAGCGGAGCTTCGTGGCGAAGCCCTTGGCGGCCGCCCACTTCCCGAGGTTCGAGGCGTACCAGTACATCGCGTCGATGGACTCCTTCGGCGCTTTGACGATCGACTCTGCGTGCGTCTTGCCCTCGGCCATCGACTTCGCGAACTCGGGCGCCGACAGCTTCAGCGACTTCGTCGCCCAGTCGAGCCCCTTCTGGTAGGCCTCGTCGCGCTTGTCGTTCTTCTCGGCGAACGAGGCACGCTCACCGGCGAAGTACCAGGCGCGCGAGAGCTTCGCGTAGAGCACCGCATCGCCGGACGAGGCGGCGAGCGCCTCCCACTTCGCGATCGCCTCCATGTGCTTGGTCTCGTCTTTGCGCTGCGCCCACAACGAGTCGGCATCACCGGCCGCAGCCGCGTCGACCGCGCCCGTCGCCGTCACCTTCTCGTCCCACTTCGCCGCGTGCTGCGTCGCACAGCCAGACAGCGCCACCGAGGCAGACACAGCCACGCCCATCATCAGCTGCTTCATCGTTCGCTCCTGTGAATGGTTGTCGAGAAAACCCGCACGGCTTCCTAACGACTTGCGCCGGGGTGTCTAGCCCCGCAGCCGTAGAGGAATTGGAATGACGCGTTTCGTCACTCGGAATGGCCGCGCGAGCCGGGCCGAAACTCGATGAGGCGGAACAGCCAGTCATCGGGGCTGCGCACGCCCACCTTGCCGAGGTTCGGTGCGTAGTAGTGCGTGTACGGCGCGCTGCCATCGAGGCCGCTCTCGAGCACGGCAAGGCAGTGATCGATGACGATGCCGTTGGGCAGATCGACCTGCGCGTCGAGCGCGAGCACCTCGTACTGCGACGTCTCTTTCGTGCCCTTCTCGATCGACGCGGGAGCCTGCCAGCGGGTCCCGCGCGTCATCACGGCAGGCAGCAGCACGACTTCACCGTCAGCGCGCGCCGACGAGCGCTCGAGCCAGTTGCCCTCTTTCACGCGCCAGGTGCCGCTGACCGACTTCTTGCCGATGGAATACGAGAAGCCGGCCTTCCACTCGACGAAGGAGTTGATCGACACGCGGCCCTTCGCGCCCGACTGGAGCTGGTACGTCCACGTCGCTCCGGCCTTCTGAATGAAATACTCGGCGCCGAGCCGCGTGGCCTCTGACGTCGCGGTCGCGGGCTGACGTGCGGTCGGTGGCTCAGCCGAAGCGGCGGTGGCGAGGACGAGTACGAGAGCAGCGCGACGAAGCACGAGCCGACTATGCCGTGAGCGGCGGGGAATTGAAGGGATCAATGCGTGACCGGGCGGAACAACGCCAACGCGCTGGTGAACCCATGCATCCAGGTGCGCCCGCTCACCGGACCGAACTCACCGTTGCAGAAGAAGCCGCCGAGCGGCGTCGCGGGAAACTTCGAGGCGAACAGACCCGCGTCGTGATCATCGACGCCAAACAGTCCCCGGCCTCGGCCGGTGCACGAGAACAGCAACGCGCCGGCTGGAGCGCTCGTCACCTGGGCGAGCTTCGCGACCAGCTCTTCTTCAGCCGCGCGTGCGTCACGGAGCATGAACTGCACGACCTGCAGCGGCTCGAGCACCGAGGCGACCGCGACGGCTTTTCGTTTCGGCTCGAGGCCCACGAGGTTGCGAATGAGCAACTCCTGCGCGTCGGCGTGAACGGAGCCGGTCTTGAGGCCAACGCCGACGACGAGCGCGTGACGCATGCGCTCCTGTACGTCGGAAGGCGCGGCCGCGTGGAGCTTCTGCATCACGTCGATGGGTGACTTGCCGTCGAGCTCGAGCAGCAGGTGTCCATCGACGGCCGTGGCGAACATCGGCGTGCCAATCGGCCGGCAGCCCTGCGCGACGAGCGGCTCGACGGCGAGCTCTCCCGACAACGCGACGCAGACGGCGCCCGAGGTGTGCACGCGCTCGTCGAGGAAGAGCCGATGCGAACCCGGCGTGCTGCCGCCGCTCGCCATACCGCCCATCGTCACCAGGCCGGGAAACGACTCGTCGAGCTGCTCGAGCGTGGACTCGGCTTCGAACGAGAAGGGATCGGCGAAGAGGAGCACCGCCTTCGGAGCGTGCGAGAACTCCAGCCGCTCGTTGCTGCGAACCGCGCGCGCTTCGAGCTGCACTCTCGGCAACGACGCTGCGACGACGGAGATGGCGGGCACGTCTTCCACCTCGCGAGACGCGCCGATGACGCCAGCACCGGAGCAGCCGACCAGCGTCGCGTTCGGGTAGCGCTCACGCAACCGGCTCACGACGGCAGGCGCTTCTTTCAACAGCCCCGACGAAACGAAGAGCAGCACGAGGTCGGGCGTGGTGCCGAGCTCTTCGTCGAGCACTTCGATGGCGCGGCTGGCAGCGCCGGCTCCGGTGGTGTCGCGTGAGAGCGTCGAGGCCCACTTCATCGTCACTCCTGCCGCAGAACGTCGTGCAAAACCCCTAGCCGCTCCCTACACGAAGCGCCATGCGCCGTCTGGCCCTCCTCGCGTTCACCCTCGCCTGTACTCCTCCGCCTCCCGACCCGAACGTCATCGAGCAGTCGGGCAGTGTCTCGATTCGCCGCGACCTCGTGCGCATCGCTGCGCCAAAGCCACCTGCGAATCCCGTCACGGGGAGCGCGACGCCCGACGAGCTCGACGCCGTCACCATCGTCCGCTACCGCGTCGACACCGGCACGAAGCCGCCACGGCCCGCACGCGCGATCGTGCTGTTGATGCCCGGCTTCATGGGTGGCGCAGGCTCGTTCGATTCGCTCGCGCGCGGCATCGTTCGACGCTCGACGGGCGACGACGTGCTCGAGGCGTGGGCGATCGATCGCCGCAGCAACGCGATGGAGGACCGTACCGGCATCGAGGCCGCGCTCTCGGCGAAGAACCCCGATCTGCTCACCGGCTACTACTTCTCTGGCGAAGCGGTGAACGGCCAGACGTTCGCGGGCTTCAAGAAGCAGGAAGACGTCGCGTTCGAGTCGGAGTGGGGCCTGGTCTCGACGATGAACGATCTGCGCGCGGTAGTGGCGACGATTCCGGTCGAGCAACGCAAGGCGCGCGTGGTGCTCGCGGGACACTCGCTCGGCTCGGGGCTGGCCTCGATGTACGCCGCGTGGGACTTCGATGGCGTCGCCGGCTTCTCGGAGCTCGCGGGCCTCGTGCTCATCGATGGCGTCACTGGCAACGAAGGCCAGCCGCTCACCACGACGCGCGAGGAATACGAGACGACGGGGCTCGTGAACTCGGGCTTCGGCGGCAAGCCAAGCCTGGAGCTGGTGCGCAAGACGAATCGGTACTTCGCGTTCCCTCTGCTCGAGGCGAAGTTGTTCCCCATCGGCGTCGGCACGGCGATGCGCGCGATGTGGCGGCCCGAGATCATCGAGAAGGACCAACCGCGACGCGACGCGCTCGAGACGTTGTTCCTCACCAGCGATCTGCCTCGCATGACGAACCGCGCCGCGTTCGGGCTCGCCTTCGATGCCGCGACCTGTCCCGTGAGCATCGCTGCCGTGAACACTGGAGCGACCGATGGTCCGCTCGTCGACTCGACCTCTGCGTTCGGAGGAACCATCAAGAAGCCGGCGAGCAGCAACCAGACGTTTCGCTGGAAGGAGTTCGACGCCACCGAACCGAACGAGCTCACCTCGCTCTCGGAGTTCGGTCTCGCGTGGGCGCGCACCGGAGCGGACTTTGGTGAGTGGTATTTCCCCTCGCGGCTCTCGCTCGACACGGTGCTGGGCGCGACGTTGACGCTGACGCCGAATGACTGGCCGGTGAGCGCGTATGGCGTGCGCGCGCTTCATGGACGCGCGATCGATCTACCCGTGCTGGTCGAGGCGGCCGGCATTCTGGGTGGCGACGTGACGAAGTACGACAAGCTCAAGGCGCTGCTCCCGGCGGTGGGTGAAGGCCGGCCGCAGCAGGGCGCTGCTCGGTCGGAGTCGCGCGGCTTCGAGGCGATCTCCAACGGCTCGTTCACGCACATCGATCCACTCGCGGGCACTGACGTGGCCGGTGGCGAGGTCGCGCGCTGGTTCGACGCGGTGGCCGACTTCGCGAAGCGCAACACGCCTGCAGGTGGGGTGGTCGTTCCCTGATAGGAATCGGCACTCCGATGCTCGCGAGGGTGCTGACAGCGCTGGTGCTCACGCAGGAGGCGACGCCGAGGCTCGTGTTGGAGCAGCGGCTGAGCGCCCTCGATGACCAGGCCGCGCGCGCCAGAACGCTCCGAACGCTCGGCATCGTCACGCTCGTCGGTGTCGGCGTGTCACGTGAGGTGCGCAACGTCTTCGCGGCCGTGCAGCACTTCGAGACGTTCCGGGCGCTGACTGGTGACCCGTTGGGCGATCGCGGCTATCGCCAGGCGCAGGACGCGCTCGTGGTCTCGTGGATCGTGACCGCCGCGCTCGCAGCTGCGACGACGCTCTTCTTCGTCATCGGCTTCGCGAGCGATCCATCAGACGAGCGAAGCCGCGTCGCGGACGAACTGCAGTCGCTGCCCTGAGACCCTGACGCCCGAATCCCGGCAGGTTGGCTGGCCCTGAGGCTGCTTCCTCGCGCGGCTCCCCTTCACCCCGGAGCCCACCATGTCGCTGCAGCTCATCCTCTCGTTCGTCTTCATCTTCACGTCGGGCCTCGTCCTCGGAGCCAACTTCGTTCGCATGACTGCTCGCAACGCGCCGGCTGATCTTCGCTTTGGAGTGCTGGCGACTGGCGGCGGAGCCGTGATGGTCATCGCGGCCGGCTTGCTCTGGAGCACGTTCGGCGACTTCGTGGTGCTCCTCGGAATTCAGTCGATCGTCGCGCTCGGCATCGGCGGCTTTCGCCTCATGCGCCACTTCCGCCAGAGCGAATTCCAGCAGCGCTGAGGCGATTCATCCTCACCAGCGCGTCTGACACCACACACCTTTCTCGCGATCGTGGCTGTCAGACGCCGCTTCGAGGTTTCGATGGGCTGGCGTGAGCCTTGCTGTAGCGTGCCCCGCGCGCATGAGCCCTACAGCCCTTCTTCCGTGGTTGATCGTCCAGGCAGCATCGCTGAGCCAGAGTTCGGTTCCGGCGACGGGCCAGGCCGAGACGATTCTCACCCTCGACGCTCCGGCGGCCGTGCATCTGTCAGCACGCGGCCCGAGCGGCACCTCGTGTGAGGTGATCGACCGCGTGCGTGGGCCGTTCGCCCGCGCTGGCACGGTTGGACGCGTCAACTGCGAGCTCGACCTGCTCCTCGACGCCGGCCAGTACAAGGTGCGCGTCGACTCTCCCGTCAAAGGCAAGGGCACGGTCGCGATCACGGCGACGGTGTTCAGCGAGATCAACAAGGGCTCGGTGCAGCTCGCCAACGGAGCCGCCCTCGAGACGACGCTCAAGCCCACGCAGCAGGCCTCGTTCTGGCTCACGATGCCGACACGCGGCGTGCCCTACGTGCGCATCAACGGGCGACACGCTGGCGACGTTCGCTTGTGGCGCAACGGAGAGTGGCTCGAACCGATCTCTCTTCGGCACAGCACGACGACGAACACGCCCGGCTACCCGATGCACGAGTGGTGGCTCGACCAGGTGCTCGAGGCGGGTGACTACCAGCTCGTCGTCTACGGCCGCGACAGCGTCACCGTGACGGGCTCGAGCGTCGACGATTCCCTCACCGTCGAGCGCGGCTTCCGCCCAGGTCCCACGGAGCGCTCCGTCTCGTTCACCCTGCCCTCCTCTGGCGTGCTCACGCTCGAGCTGCCGCGCACCCCGACCGCTGCCTACGTCTCGCTCGACAGCGCGCCCGAGGCCCAGGTCTCGTTGCAGCTCGCTGACGTGGGCATCGACTCACCCCTCACGTTCAACTGGAGCTGCTCCATTCCCAAGGGCGCGATCGTGCCCGAGTGCGCGACCCGAACGTTCACCACGCCAGACCGGCGTGTGCTGATGCTCAAGGGCCCGCGAGGAACGAAGGGCACCGTCGAGTGGGCGAACGCGGTGAACAATGACCTCGGCTGGCTCACCTCGTGGCGTGGCGGCTACTACGGAGCGCCCGTCACCAACTTCCTCTTCTCCACGCGCATGCGCGGCCGCGTGATGGTGTCGACGCACGACCTGCCTGTGGACTCCGACGCGGCGCCGCTGGGCTGCCAGCTCGAGACGGCCGACGGGCTCAACGCTCCCTTCCGCGTGCTCGCCCGCTCGATGACGAAGCTGAACGACGGCGAGGCGCTCGAGAAGTCGTTCAACTACGAAGAAGGCGGCGCGGTGGTCTGGTTCGAGGTGACGTCGTCGAACCGCTACCGCGTGCGCACCGACGGCGGCCGAAAGAACCGCTGCGAGGTCTACCGTCACAAGGCCGATGGCACGCTCGAGCGGCTCACGCAGTCGAAGGCCGACGACGCAGCGGTGTGCGATCAGGTGCTCTCGCTCGGAAAGGGCGAGTACCAGCTGCAGCTCTTCGGCGGGAACGCAGGCATCGAGAAGCTCGTGGTGCGCGAAGACTCGAAGCGCGAGCTGAAGAAGGCAGCGGTGAAGAGCTCGTGCCTCCTGCCGCCGCTCGACCTCGCCGAAGGGCGCTACCGATTGACCCTCACACGCACTGGCAACATCACGGCGCGTGGAGTCTCGCTCACCGAGGTGCCCGTCGACGTCTCGCAGCCGCTCCACCTCACCATCGACGCGCAGCAGACGGTCTCGTTGCCGCTGGTGAAAGGCGCTCCCTTCGTCGTGCGCTCCTCAGGCGGCGCCAGGTTCGGCTGCCAGACGCAGGGCGCGTCGACGCCGGTCGTCACCTCGGACTGCATCGTGCCGCCGCAATCGGGAGGCGACACCATCACCCTCTCGAACCCCACTGACCTTCCAGTGCAGGTCACGCTCTATCGACCCGTCGCCGCTCCGCCCGCTGGCGCGCTCACGTCGTACTCGCCCGCCCTCAAGCCGCTGCCGAAGCTCACGCCCGAGCAGCCGTCCTGGTTCGACTTCGATCGCAGCCAGACCAACTCGGCCACGTTCGAGGTCGAGACACCTGGCCTCTACAACGTCACGACGCTCGGCCTGCTCTCGACCTCGTGTCGCCTGCGCACGCCCGTCGTCGATCTCGTCGCCAAGAACGCGAGCGGAGGCCGCGGCCGCAACTGCCTGATTCAGACGTACCTGCAGAAGGGCCGCTATCTGCTGAGCGCGACGACGCAGGGCCAGAGCAGGGGCCGCGGGGCGCTCTTCCTGCTGCGAAAGCCGGCGAAGGAGTACGCGGGGCTCGGCGGCGAAGGTGAGTCCTTCTTCCGCGTCGACGCCAACGAGCTCGTGCAGCAGAAGCTCGTCATCGCGAAGGGCGGCGACTTTCAGCTCGGCACGACGGCACAGGGAGCAAGCCTGCTGTGCCGCATCGATGACCCGCAGGGCTGGCCCGTCGAGGCCGTGCCCTCACCGTGCGTCGGCGCGCGCAGCCTCACCGCCGGAACGTACCTGTGGACGCAGATGCCGCTCACCGTCGAGTCCATGCGACGCACGAAGCTGCAGCGACAGCGCGAACCCGTGGTGCTCAAGGGCAACAGGCCGCACGGCATCGTCGCGTTCACCTGGTACGACGCCGAGCTCGGCGCGGACGGGAAAGACGAGTTCACGTTCTCACTCGAGGGCGAGACGGCGCTCGACTTCGTGCTGACGCAGGGCATGCAGGGCCGCATCTTCAAGCTCGAGAAGGACCAGCCGCCGAAGGCCGTCGAGATCATCGCGCCTCAGGTGTCCGCCTACGACTTGCAATCCGAAGAGTCCGAGTACCAGGAGCCCCAGGGAGAATCGGAGTACCAGGGCGAACGCGAATACGAGAACGAGTCTGGTGAAGGAGATGGAGAGCCCGTCGTCGCTGCAGCGCCAAGCGGTCCTGCCATGCGCGCGGCTCCACCACCTCCAAGTGGAGCAAAGATCACGCTCCCTCCCGGCAACTACAAAGTCGTCGCCGAGCACAGCAAGGGCGACGTGGGCATCACGTACAAACTCCACTTCGGCTCGGCGGTGTTGATGCCCGGCATGAGCCGCACGCTGCCAGTGCCGACGACGATTCCGCTCGTGGTGCCCCGTGATGGAACGCTGCGCCTGCGCACCGAAGGCGACGCCGACGTTCGCTGCCGGCTCTTCGACGAGAAGCGCAAGCTGGTGCTCGAGGGCAGCGAGAACGGCGCCGACTGGAACTGCGCGCTCGCCGAGCCGGTGCTCAAGGGCCGCTACACGCTCGTCATCGAGAGTGAGACGCAGCTGGCCGGTGAGACGAAGTTGTCGCTCGCGCTGCCGCCGCTCGAAGAGAAGGGCGCGTTCTCCGATGGCCAGAAGCTCACGCTCGGCTCGTCGGTGATGCAGTTCACCGTGCCGCCAGGCGACGCCGTGCAGGAGCTCGTCGTGAAGGCCGGTGGCAAGACGCCGTTCTCATGCGCTGTCGTCGGGCCTGAAGGCGTGGCCGCGCGGCGGTCACGAGTGACTGATTGCTCGATGCTCGTGTTGCCGAAGCAGGAGGCGTGGACGCTGCGTCTGTGGACGACGGATGGCACATCTCCCGTCGCGACGACCTTCAAGACGCGTGCGCTCACGATGTCTGGCAGTGAGATCTCGTCGACCCAGGCGCTGTCGACCAGCGTCGCGAAGCCCGGCCGCTACAAGACGTCGCCGCAGGCGTTCTGTCTGCGCGGCAAGCCGACGGGCGTGTTCGAGAAGTGTGCACCTGAAGTGTCGCTCGAAGCGGGGCCTGTCGTGTTCGCGGGCATCGGCAACGCTGCGACGCCAGTGCCACTCGACGAGTCGCGGTTCGCCGCGTCCACCGCTGCCGTGTCGTTCGAGCTCACTCGCGCGACCCACCTGCAGACCGTGACCGCGAGCCAGCCGTCGCTCTTCCTGCTCTCGGCCGTGACGGGCTGGGGTGAAGCCGCTCCGCCAGCGTGCGCGTTCGACGGAGCAGGCACGGTGCGCGAGCGTCGTGAGTCGTCGTGTTTCGCCGTCAGCAAGGTCGGTACCGAGGCGCTGGCGCGAGTCTGGGCTGCGACGGACTCCATCGTTCCCGCGACGGTCGTGCGTCGGGAGGTCGCGGTTCCGTCGAAGGTCGAGGCGCTGGTGCCGGGCCGCAAACGCGTCACCTATTCCTCCATCGGCGCCTTCGCGCTGCCGCCGAGCAGCCGTTCGCGCGTCGAAGCGACGCTGCCGAAAGACACGTGGGGCGTGCTGGTCGACGACGCCGGCAATGCGCTCGATCTCTGCGCGCCGACGAACGAGCTGCGCCGATGTGTGGTCGTGGGACAGGGCGGAAAGCTCGTGCTCATCGGGAGCGCTGATGGCCAGGCCGACCTGACGACCGTGCTGCTCGAGACCGCGCCCGCCGTGGTCGCGTTCACCGGCCTCTACGAAGACACGCCACGCGCTCCTGGAACGGTTCGCCTCACCGTGTCTGCCGCCGATCAGGATCGTTCGGTGCTCGTCGAAGGCGCGCTGCGCTGCACGCTCGTGCTCGGTACGGGAGAGCGCGTCGCCGAGTGCCGCGCGAAGCTGCCCGCGAAGACGACGGCCGAGCTCATCATCGAGCACGACGTGACGGCGTTGCGCGCACTCGTGCACACGCAGGGTCGTGAGCGCTGGGCGCGCCTCGGCATCGAGTTGCCGGTCGTCGCAGGTCCCGCGCTCCAGCCGGCCGTCGCGGTGCCGCTGCAGCAGGGCCGAATCGATCGCACGCTGGTGCTCTCACAGAGCGCCGTCGTTCGCGTCGCAGCCGAGAGCGGCGTCTGTGGACTCTTCAAGGGCAACGACCTGCTCGCGGTCGACGGCATCGACACGGGCTGCGAGCTCGTGCGTGTGCTGAACCCCGGCACCTACCGACTGCTGGTGCGTCCGTTCGCGAGCCGCGCGATTCCCGGCAGCCTGCGCTGGCTCGCCGAGCCGGTGATGACGTTGACCGAAGGTGTCGGCGCCGAGACGTGGCTCGCTCCGGGCGAAGTTCGGCTCTTCACCTTCGACACGAAGAACAAGGGCCGCGTCGGGCTCGGCGTGCAGGCGAAGAGCGAGAACCTCGAGTGCGCCATCTACAACGACGGCTACCAGGCCATCGGCGAGGGCTGTCACCAGTACGTGCAGCTCGACAAGGGCCGTTTCCTGCTGACGGTGCGCAACCCAAATCGGTCTGGCGCTGCACCGATTGCCGTGAAGCCCGTGCTGCTCGGCCTCTCGGGTGACTCGAACGACATTCCTCCCGAATACCTGCAGGACTTCTTCGGCCGCGTGGGGATGACGCCATGACGCCCGCTCCTTCTTCTCTCCGGTTCACCACCATGACGCCCCTGTTCCGAAGCTTCGCCGTTGCAGCAGCTCTCCTCTCGACCGTCGCGAGCGCCCAGTACACCGCCGCCGACGATGGCCAGCGCCCAGCCGGGAGCGGCACCCGCGTCCTGCCCGAGTCGTTCCTGCGCGGGTACGACCCAATCACCGTCTACTTCGATGGCGACCAGGTCTCGTCGAAGGGCCCCGCCGACGACGGCCCGAAGTTCCTCTCCATCGCGCCTGCGTGGCCTGGCGCGTTCACGTGGGTCGACAAGCGGACGATGCAGTTCCGCCCTGCCGAGCCGTGGCCCGCGCTCGCCCGCTTCGCCATCGACGCGCGTGGGACCAAGCGGGTGCTGACGACGATGATGTCGGCGCCCTCAGCGATGGCGCCCGCTGCCGGGAGCGAAGGTCTGCGTCCCTTCCGTGTCGTCACCCTCACCTTCCCCCAGGCGCTGCCGATCGCCTCGCTGAAGAAGATGTTGTCGCTCGAGATTCGCGATCTGCCCGGCCTCGCCGACAGCCCGCGCAAGAAGGTGCAGAACTTCACGCTCGCTCCGCTGCCTCGCGCCTCACAGCGTGACCCGGCCTCGTGGGCGATCACGCTCGAAGACGACGTGCCCGAAGGCAAGCAGCTGGTCGTCTCGGTCAGCCTCGCGCTCGGCACCGAAGGCACGACGTTGTGGTCGGGCCGGCTCTCGACGCGCACGCCGTTCACGCTGCAGAGCGTTCGGTGTGGCAACGCCGAGTTCCCGCTCGTGGGCGGTGCGTCGACGCCGAAGGACCTCGCGCTCGGCTGCGGCAACCGCGGCGATCTTCCGCAGCTCGTGTTCTCGGCTCCAGTCGCGGACCTCACGCTCACCAGCCTTCGCAAGCTCGTGCACCTCGAGCCGGCTGTGCCCGACCTGCGCTTCACCCCGTACGGAGAGCGCGTGCAGCTCGGCGGCAAGTTCGTGCCCGACACGCTCTACAAGTTGACGCTCGGCACTGCGCCGATTCGTGACGACGCCGGCCGTGCGCTGCGCGACGTGAAGACGGCCGACGTCTACTTCCACCTCGGCTGGAAGACGTCGTTCCTGCGCTTCACCCAGTCGACTGCGCTCGTCGAAGCACGTGGTCCGCGCATGGTGCCGCTCCAGGGCTACGGCGAAGCGAAGGCCGACGTGCGCGTGTACCGCGTCGACCCGCTGCACTCGGGTCTGTGGCCGTTCCCCTCGTCGCCCATCGTCATCGACGAGCAGAGCGCTCCGCCGTTTCCCGGTGAAGAGCCGACCACGCCGAACATTCCAGGTGCGCTCGACGCGCAGTCACTGCAGCAGCACCTGCGGTTGCTCGGCAGCCCGCTGGTGTCACGGCTCGTCGACCTTCCGCTCGCTGACAAAGCCAACACCACGACCTTCGGGCTCGACCTGAAGCCGCTCGTCGACGACCGCCCCGGCACGTACCTCATCGGGCTGCGCCGCCTCACGGGCCGGCCCGAGCGCGCGTACGTGCGCGTGCAGATCACCAACCTCACGCTCACGAGCATCGAAGAGAACGCGCAGGCGATTCTCTACGTGCGCACGCTCGACTCGGGCGAGGCGGTGCGTGGCGCGACGGTTCGCCTCGAGGGCACTGACGATCACGACGGCTCGCCGGTGTCGGTCGAGAAGACCTCGGACGCCGACGGCCGCGTGGTGCTGATGCCGCTGGGCCACTGGTCTTCCATCACGCGCGTCTCCGTGCGCTCGGGAGACGACGTACTCGTGCTGGACCCGCGCGAGACGCTGCCCACGTTCGCGAACAACCATTGGTCGAGCTACGGCGGCTGGCTGAACTGGCTCCTGGGCGCCTCGATTCCGCGTTCGCCCAACGACGCCACGCTCGGCTTCATCTTCAGTGAGCGCGCCATCTACAAGCCGGGTGAGCCGGTGTTCCTGAAGGCCTTCGTGCGGCGCAAGAGCGAAGGTGCACTGCAGCTCGAGAACCTGGGCAGCTACCTCATTCGCGTTCGTGGGCCCGACGGCACCGTCTACCCCGTCACGTCGACGACCACGCCGCTCAGCTCGATGGCAGGAACGTTCAAGGAGGACAACCTGCCGACGGGTGAGTTCTCGGCCGAGCTCGTCTACGCGCCGATTCGCCAGCAGGAGAACATCGTCGCGACGCGGCAGTTCAAGATCGAGGCGTACCGCGTGCCGACGTTCGAGGTGCAGCTCACCGGAGCTCCGCGCGTGCGTAACGATGGGGCGTTCAAGGTGAAGGCGGTGGCGCGGTACTACGCGGGCGGCAACGTCGCGAACCAGCCCATCACCTGGAACGTCACGCAGCGCCCGTACAGCTGGTCTCCGAAAGGCCTCGACGGGTTCCTCTTCGCGTCGTCGGCGCAGTTCGCGCGGCCCCAGTCGCAGCGCTCGCCAGGCGTCACCTCTCAGCAGGGAGAGCTCGACGACAACGGCGCCGCGGACATCACGATGAACCCGCAGCTCGATCTCGATGGCTCGGGCCGGGTGTACCGGTTCGAAGCGACGGTCGTCGGACCTGACGAACAGCCGGTGACGAGCGCGACGGAAGTGAAGGCGCTGCCGCCGTTCGTGCTGGGCCTCAAGGTGCCGCGCTATCTCGAGAAGGCCACCGAGCTGAAGGCCGAGCTGGTGACGGTCGGTATCGACAACAAGCCGTTCAAGGATCAAGAAGTGCGCGTTCGCCTGCTGCGTCGCGTGTGGCACTCGACGCTGCGTGAGACGAGCTTCGCGACCGGCCAGGCGAAGTACCAGACCGAGCAGGAGGACCTGCAGGTCGCCGAGAAGACGCTCAAGACGCTCGACGCTCCCATCTCGCAGGTGTTCCCCATCACCGACTCGGGGGTGTACGTCGTCGAGCTCTTCGCGCGCGACAAGCTTGGCCGCGTGCAGACGCTCTCGGCCGACCTCTACATCGGCGGCAACACGCCGCAGTCCTGGCAGAAGTCGCGCGACGGCGTCTTCGAGGTGAAGACCGACAAGAAGTCGTACGTGCCCGGTGAACTCGCGCACCTGCTCGTGCAGAGCCCGTACGCCACGGCCCGCGCCCTCGCGATCGTCGAAGACCCGATGGGCAACCGCTACTTCTGGAAGGACGTGTCGGGCTCGCGCGTCGTCATCGACGTGCCCATCACCGATCGTCACGTGCCGAATCTTCCCGTGCACGTGGTGCTGATGCGTGGGCGCATCGGCGAGGGGAAGACCGACGACTCCCGCTACAAGCCCGCGACCGCCGCGAGCAGCATCGAGCTCGAGGTCGAGCCTTCGAAGAACCAGATCACCGTGAACGTGCAGCACCCCGAGGTGGCTCGGCCGGGCACGAAGCAGGACTTCACCATCACGCTGGCCGACGATCAGAAGAAGCCCATCGGTGGCGAAGTCACGCTGTGGCTCGTCGACGAGGCGGTGCTGTCACTCGCGAAGGAGGCCACGCTCGATCCCCTCTCCGCGATGATTCGTCGCAACTCGCGCACCATCACCATTCGTGACTCGCGCAACCTGGTGGTCGGCCGCATCACCGAGCTGGAAGAAGACCCCGGCGGTGACGGTGGCGACGAGGAGAGCCAGGGCGGCAAGCGGCTCGTGCGCAAGGAGTTCAAGACCGTGCCGTTCTACGCGGCGACGCTGGTGGTTCCGCCGAGCGGCAAGCTGGTCGTGCCGATTCAGCTCTCGGACGATCTCACCAACTTCCGCGTGCGCGCCGTGGCCGTCTCGGGAGCGACCCGCTTCGGTCTGAAGCAGTCGACGCTGCGTGTCCGCCTGCCGGTGCTCGTGCAGCCGCAGTTGCCGCGCCTCGTTCGCGTCGGAGACTCGTTCTGGCCGGGCGCCGTGGCCCGCGTCGTCGAAGGACCCGATGGCCCTGCGAGCGTCGACATCTCCATCACCGGCGCCATCGAGGGCAAGGCGAAGTCGAGCGAGCGCATCGAGCTGAAGTCGACGAAGGCGCAGTCGGTGCTGACGCCGGTGACGGTGAAGAACGTGCCGACCGGAAAGGAGTCAGCGCTGACGGTGCGAGTCGATGTGACACGGCTCTCGGACAAGGCTGGCGACGCGTTCGAGGTCAAGCTGCCGCTGCTCCCTGACCGAGCCATCGAGCGCGCGGCCTCGACCGTCACGCTCCAGAACGGAACCGCCGCGCTCAAGCCCTTCCCCGAGCCTGCACGCCCCGGCACTGCGACGCAGTCGTACGTGTTCACGAACCAGCCCGGTGTGCTCGAGCTCGCCTCGAGCCTCGAGTACCTCTCGGCATACCCCCACGGGTGTCTCGAGCAGCGCATGAGCCAGGTGTACCCAGACCTCGTGCTCGGCTCGTTGCTCAAGAAGCTCGAGCTCGACACGCGCTTCACGCCGCGGGTCCAGCAGAACACGAAGCAGCTGCTCGACGAGGTGGCCCAGTACCAGGACTCGAGCGGCTTCGTCGGCTACTGGCCCGGCACGTCTGGCAACGTGCAGCTCACTGCTGCGGCCGTCGAGTTCATGACGATGGCGAAGAAGGCCGGCATCAGCGTCGACGAGAAGGTGCGCACCCGCGCCATCGATGGCCTCAAGCGTGTGCTGCGCAAGGACTTCAACGGGCTCTGGTCGGACTATCGCTACAACCAGCAGACTGCGGCGCTTCGAGCGCTGTCGACCGCAGGCTCACTCGATGACAACTACGCCGTCGAGCTCTTCTACGGCCGCGCAGCGATGGACTCGACCTCACTGGCCGACCTCACCTCGGCGATGGCTGATCGACCGAACGTGTTCCAGTCGAACCTCGGCACCCTCAAGGGAGAGCTGTGGGACGAGCTGGTGTTCAAGCTGGTGAAGGGCAACCAGGTGTTCGATCGCATGCGCCGCGATCGTGTTGGCTGGTCGGGCCTGTACCTGGGCAGCTCGTCGAGCGCCGTGGCCGCCGTGTGGGAAGCGCTGCTGCGGGTCGATCCGTCGAGCGAGAAGCACGCGCTCATTCGTGACGCGCTGCTGGCGAAGTCGACCGCGAACTCGGGCTTCGGTTCGACCTACGACAACCGCCGCGCCATCTCGGCCTTCGCGCTGTACCTGGAGAAGGCGCAGACCGGCAAAGGCAAGTCGACCATCACCGTCAGCGGCATGCCTGACGTGGTGCTCGACGACGCGAAGAAGGCAGGCCGCCGCATCACCGAGTCCGAGCAGGTGCCCACCATCACCGTCTCGGGTGGCCCGGTCGGCGCGCGAATGCAGGTGAAGTACCTGCCGCTGCAGCCGGGAGATCAGGCCGAGGCGAAGAAGCAGGGCCTCATCGTCAGCCGCAGCCTCACGCGCTACCCGGCCGATGGCAGCGCGCCGGTGAACGTCGAGGACAAGGCGGGCCAGGTGCTGAAGGTGCCGCTGGGTGAGGTCATCGAGATTCACGCGCAGTTCACGACCGACGAAGCGCGCCAGCACCTCGCCTTCATCGTGCCGTTCGCTGCCGGCCTCGAGCCGATGAACCCGAACCTCGAGACGTCGAGCAGCGACGCCAAGCCTTCTCAGGCCGACTCCATCACGCCGACGTACGTGCAGCGCCTCGATGGAGAGGTCCGCTATGCGTTCACCGAGCTTCCGCGCGGCACGCACACGTTCCACTTCCGCGTGCGGGCGTCGAGCGAGGGCAGCTTCGTGCACCCGCCTCCGACGGCCGAGCTCATGTACCGCGAAGAGATCCGCGGGCGCGGCGTCGGCCAGCGCATCGTGGTGACCGGCACCCGCCAGCAGTGAGGACGTCATGGCGCGCTGGCGAACGGCACTGACGACGTGGCTCTCGGCGCACCGGCGTCAGGTGCTGCTGGGGCTCTTCGTGTCGTGCGTGGTGGGGAGCGTGGTGTTCTGGCGCTCCCTCGACGACGCGCTCTCGCCACGCAAGCCGTCACACGTGCTGCTCGATCGGCGCGGACGCTTTCTCGGAGAGCTGCCCGGCACGCACGAGGCGTACGGCTTCTGGCCGCTGCCGGTGACGCTGCCAGAGAAGGTCGTCGTCACCACGCTCGAGACCGAAGACCGCACCTTCTTCGAGCACGACGGCATCGCGTGGCGCTCGGTGGCGCGCGCGGCCTGGCAGAACGTCAGCAACGCGCGCGTCATCTCGGGAGCGAGCACGATTCCGATGCAGGTCGCGCGGCTGCAGCACCCACGCTCACGCACCATCGTCGCCAAGGTGCACGAGGCTGCTGAAGGGCTGCTGCTCATCAACCGTCGCGGCCACGACGCGGTCTTGCGGCAGTACCTCACCATTGCGCCGTACGGGAACCGCACCCACGGCATCGTGCGCGCGGCGAACCTGTACTTCGACAAGCCCATCGAGGACCTGTCGTGGCTGCAGGCGGCCTACCTCGCGGCGCTCCCCCAGCAGCCGAGCCGCATGTCGCCGTGGACGAAAGATGGACACGAACGCGCGATGGCGAGAGCGCGGCGAATTCTCAATCAACTGCACGAGCGCGGCGTCATCGGCGACGAAGACCTGCACGTGGCGCTGACGTCCGATCTCGCGCTCTCACGGCACCCCCTGCGGCCGGTCGAGTCGATGCACGCGGTGCTCGCGTGGAGCCGCCGCCTGCCGAACGATGGTTCGGTCGTTCACCGCACGACCATCGATCTCGATCTGCAGCGGGAGACGTACCAGGCGCTCAGGAAGAACCTCGACTCGCTGCGAACGTCTGGAGCGGGGAACACGGCTGGCGTGGTGGTGGAGCTGCCCGGTGGAGAGCTGCGCGCGTACGTGGGCAGCTCGGACTACTTCGACGACGTGAACCGCGGAGGCATCGACTACCTCACGACGCGAAGGTCTCCGGGCTCGGCGCTCAAGCCGTTCATCTACGCGATGGCGATGGAGCGTGGTGGCCACACCGCCGCGAGCGAATTGCCTGACACGCCGGTGGAGTTCGCGACTGCGAACGGCGGGCTCTACGTGCCGGAGAACATGACGCACACGTTCCTCGGGCCGATGCTGCTGCGCCAGGCGCTGGGCAATTCGCGCAACATTCCCGCGCTGCGCGTGCTCTCGGAGATTGGCGTCGACCGCGTGGTGCAGCGCCTCGAGCACGGCGGCGTGAAGCAGGTGAACTACGACCCTGACGCGTATGGCCTGACGCTCGCGATGGGCTCGCTGCACGTGACGCCGCTCGAGCTCGCGCAGCTGTACACGGCGATCGCGAACAAGGGCGTGACGGTGCCGCTCAAGCGCTTCGCCGACGAGCCGGTGATGCCGGGTGTTCGCCTGCTCAACGAAGACGCCGCGATGCTGACGGCCCACATCCTCGCGGACCCGGAGGCGCGCAGGCCCGCGTTTCCTCCCGGTGGGCCGCTCGACTTCGACATGGCGGTCGCGGTGAAGACGGGCACGAGCCAGGGCTATCGCGACGCGTGGGCTGCGGCGTTCTCCGATCGGCTGCTCGTCGTCACGTGGGTCGGCAACCACGACTGGCGCCGAATGAACGGCGTCTCGGGAGCGCTCGCTGCCGCCCCCGCCGCGCACGATGTCTTCGATCGAATCAGTGACGACGTGAGGCCATGGCAGTCACCAGCCCTCACCTTCCCGTTGCCGTCGCAGTCGATCGCGGTCGACGTGTGCCCGCTCTCGGGAAAGCTGCCCGGGCCCACCTGCCCGCACGTGAAGACCGAACACTTCGTGCGCGGCACCGAGCCGAGTGAGCCGTGCCCTTTTCACGCGAACGTGCGCATCGACACGCGCACCGGGTTGCTGGCCGGCCCGACGTGTCCCCAGAGTGTGGTGGTGACGAAGACGATGCTCGCGCTGCCCGAGGTCTACGCGCCATGGGCCCGCAAGCAGCGCCTGTCGATCGCGCCGACTGCCGACTCTCCGCTGTGCCCATCGAATGATCCGACGGTTCGCACCGTGCGAATTCGTGAGCCGGCGACCTCGAGCCGGTTCCTCTTCGACCCCGACACGCCACCGGAGCTGTCGACCGTGAAGCTCGCTGCCGCCGTGCAGCCTGCAACGGAGGAAGTGGTGTGGGTCGTCGA
The DNA here is from genome assembly GCA_943370055.1 of Archangium gephyra. Lineage (GTDB taxonomy): Bacteria > Myxococcota > Myxococcia > Myxococcales > Myxococcaceae > Xiheimicrobium > Xiheimicrobium gephyra_A. Next base: position 105,936 of record CALRPN020000001.1, on the reverse strand, counting down.
TGGAACGCCGATCGCGCGCGTCGGGTATCCGCACGAGGCGCGGTGGTCACTCACGCCGGGCACGCACGTGATTCGCGCGGTGCTCGCTGGAGGTCGTGAGGCGAGCGCACCGATCAGAATCGTCGTCGACGACTGAGTCGCTGCCTCGCTCCCACGCCTTCGAAGCCCTCAGTCCCACCAGAAGGTCCAGACGGGACGCATCACGTCTCGGGGCATGAGCTGGTCGCCGGAGAGGGCTTCGACGGTGTTGCAGTACTCGCGGTACGACTTCATGGCCTCGCGAATCTCAGGCAGCGTCCGCGGCGGCTGCAGCACTCGAACCTCGACGAGGTCTGCATCGCAGACCACAAGCTCGACACCCCATCGCTGATGGAATTCTCGGAGCGTCGCGGCGTGCCGCTCAGGTTCAGGACCGGAGTTCGCGGTGGGGGCACACAGGGAGAGCGGTACTTCCCAGCCCTTCGCAGTCGGCGCAAACGCGAGATGGCGTGAGGCCTCTCGTGACTGGTTCACCTTGAGCACCCCGTTGGTCAGCGCAGGCAAGGTGTCTACCGAAGCGTCTTCGGGCTCGGCATCACCAACGCCGAAGGCAGCGTCGATGGCGGCCGTGGCCTCTTGCTCCCAGGGCGCACGGTACACGGCCGGCTCGTCATCTTCGTTGGTGTCTGCCTCTTCTTCGCTCCAACGAAGCGCGCCCAACACTGGCCAGCAGCCGGTGACCGGAACAAGGCGGCGGGCAGTCGACCAGGTCGCTTCGAGCGGAAGGTGAGCCACCTCGAACGCGACACGTGCTCCGGAGACTCGTAGGCGTTCTCCCAGCCCAGGGATGGACTGCCGCAGGAACCGCTCGAGGTCGTCGGGACTCACGGAACGCAGAAATACCGTAGCCCGGTCGAGTCGGCGACAGCCCAAGTTGACAGCATGGCTGGTCGCCCTTGGCGGCAGCGACCAGCGACTCTGGCCCTCGAAGCGGCTCACCCATGGAGAGTGGAACGTGTTGCCCCGGTGCGCATCGGGAACGACTCATCGAGCAGCGCGCACCGGAGCGAAAATCGAAGTCAGAGCGCGATGACCATCGGCGGCGTACGACGAGGCGTCATCGCGGCGGCCTCAGAGGCCAGCCGCTGGGTTCGCAAGTCCATCAGCGGCGCCCAGTCCGTCAGGTTCAACATCTCGTCACGCAGCATCGCCTTGAGATCTTCCGAATCGGAGCGACGGCAGACGAGCGCGCCGACTCCGGCCGTCGACACCACGCGCGCCGCGTCGTTGAGCAGCGCCTCAGGCTTGAGCTCGACGACGCCCAGGGTCGGCAGCAGACCGACTCGCATGTCCGACAGCCGCTGGGCGTGTTTGAGCACCGTGTCCCGCATCACCAGCCCTCGCAGCCCTCCGATGGCGTCGATGACGAGCACCGCCCGGCAGTCGGACGGCTCGAGCGCTGCCACGATGTCTTTGAGGGAGGTGCTCTCGAGGGCGAGCACCACATCGAACAGCGGCAAGTCGCGAACCTGGAACTGATCGAGCATGACGCGGCCTGGAGCAAGCCTGATGCCCACGACGAAGTGAGGGAGATCACCCCGTTACGTCGACGCTCGTCTTTCAACCTTGCAGCTGCAATTTCACGAATGAAATGCGGGGGATTGGAGGGTCGGCTGGACCCCTGTGCGAGTGTGCGCAGATCAGCGGAAAGCGACCGCACGAACGTCGTCCACGGTCGCGCGATCTTTGCGCAACAGCCCGACGGGAGCGTGCCGAGCGAGCACCCGCCGCGCCGCCCGAACGTCGGTGTCGGAGCCGTTTCCGAGCGACTTCGCGCAGGCGGTCGTGACCATCCACAGCAGCGCCGCGCGGTCGGTCCAGTCGCGAAACGCGTGCTCGGCCTTCGGGTCCTGGCTCAGCTCGACCAGCGCGTGCTTCGCCTCATCGAGCAGCGCCGAGACGCGCGACTGCACATCGGCCGGCGCCTCACTCGCGAACTTCTCGACCTCGGCGAAGAGCACCTCGTGGCCACCCTCTTTGCGCAACGCGCGGAAGGCATCGAGCACGAGAATGTTGGTCGTGCCTTCCCAGATCGGCAGCACCTGCGCGTCACGCAGCACGCGCGCCATCGGCCAGTCCTCGATGTAGCCGTTGCCCGCGAGCACCTCGACGCCTTCGCTCGCCACGCGCACGGCCCACTTGCCGAGCACGTACTTGAGCAGCGGCGTCAGCATGCGCAGCGTGCGGCGCTCCTGCTCCGAGCCGCCTCCCGCGTCGACCGTGTCCATCAGCTTCACGCCGCGGAACGCCCAGAGCAGCGCGAGCCGTTGCTCACTCGCCATGTCGAGCAGCGTCTCGGTGAGCAGCGGGTGTTCGATCACCTTCTTGCCGAACGCCACGCGCTGCTCGGCCCAGTCGAGCGCCTCGACGACCGACCGCCGCATCACGCCCACCGACGCGATCGCGTTGTAGAGCCGCGACAGGTTCAGCATCTCGGCCATCTGGTGGAAGCCCTGGCCGGGCCCGCCCAGCAGGTACGCCTCGGCGCCGTCGAGCGTCACCTCTCCCGTGGGGAAGCTGCGCTCACCGAGCTTGTCCTTGATGCGATCGATGCGAAACGCGTTGCGCTGACCGTTCCCGAGCGTGCGCGGCAGCACGTACAGGCCGAGCCCACGCGTGCCGGGCCCTGCGCCTTCGGGCCTCGCGAGGATCATGATGACGTCGGCGTCGACGTTCGAGCAGAACCACTTGTCGCCGAAGAGCTTCACCGTCTCACCGGGCGTGCCGTTGCCGCCCTTCGCCACGGTCGAGACCTGACCGACGTCGCTGCCGCCGGCCTTCTCGGTGAGGAACATCGCGCCCGTGTAGAGCGTGGAGAGGTCGGTCGACGCGAGCCGCGGAACGAAGCGCTCCTGCAGCGTCTTCGTGCCGTGCTTCACGAGCAACCGCGCCGCGCCGTCGGTCATGCAGACGGGGCAGAACATGCCCGCTTCGGCCTGCGCGAAGAGATAGCCGAGGCCCATGGTGAGCGCCTTGCCAGCCGTTCCACGCTCCGCCGCGAGGGCCGGGTTGTACGTGGCCGCCACGATGCCGCCGCCGTAGCCGAGCTGCTGCAGGGCCTTGTAGCTGTGGTGGTAGTCGATCTCGTCGATGCGCGCGCCGGTGTGATCGAAGTTGATCAGCCTCGGACCGTTGTGATCGGCCTCCTGCGCCCAGCGCGCGCCTTCGTTCGCGGCGCCATCACCCATCTTCTCGAGGCGCGGCTTCGCCTTCTCGAACGCGGCGCCCAGCTGCGCCGACAACACTCGCTTCAACGCCGCTTCACTCTCGAACCAGCTCTGCTTCCGGGTCGTCATCGTCGTTCTCCTTTTCCATCCAACAGCGCGTCCCACGTCGCGGTGACCTCGGCCTCGCGGGCGAGCACCATCGACACGGCGTCAGCTCCAAACTTCGCGCGCTCGGCGTCGAGCGAGGCCACGGCCTGAGCGCGGGTGCGCACGTCACCGAACGCCTGCTCCACCTTTTCGCGCTGCTCGGCCTTGAGGCTGAGCGTGACCTTGTCGAACTCCTTCACGGCTTCGGCGCCGGTGAGCCGGCTGATGGTGCGCTGCGCGACCACCGCGCCGACGAGCTCTTCGATCGAGTCGAGCTCCAGCTCCGAGAGCTGCAGCTCGTCACGCAGTGCGCGCTCGCGCTTCGCCTTCGCCTTCATGTCGAGCGCGCCACCGTCGTCGCTCACGAACGCGCGCAGCCGCTGGTGATAGGTGAGCCATGCATCGAGCTTCGCGGGCGTGAGCGTGATGCCGGCGTCGATGGCGGCCGCGATCGACGGTTGCTGAACGGCTGCTGCTTCGACAGGTGCCTGCTTGCGCTCGGGGCAGGCGGCGAGGAGCAGCGCGAGGAGGAGCGGCAGCCTGTTCATCGCGGCCACCATACCGTCTGATTCTCGGTTCACCCTGTCTGAGAAAAGAGACGACGCACCGTGACGTTCGGAGGGTGTGATCGGCTTTGACCGGCGAGGAACCGCGACCTAATTCTCGGCGCACCGATGCGAGTTTTTCTGGTCCGACACGGTGACGCTGATGCCGACATTCCCGACGGGCTGGACGACGAGGCACGGGCGCTGACGGCCCGGGCGCGCACGACCCTGCCTGGGCACTTCCAGGCGGTGGCGGCGATCGTGGGTACGCCCGACGTGATGGTGATGAGCCCGCTCGTGCGTGCGGTGCAGACCGCGACGTTGCTCGCGCAGACCGTCGGCTACGAAGGCCCGATGCGCTCGACGCGCATGCTCTTCCCCGATGGGCCGGTCGGCGCGCTCGAGAACCTGCTCGGCGAGAACGAGGGCAAGTCGGTGATCCTCGTGGGCCACCAGCCGTCGATGGGCGCAGCTGCGGCGCACTTCCTGGGCATGTCGTCATTTCCCAAGCCCGTCACGCCCGGCACCGTCATCGGCATCGAGCGGCCCGAAGGCGGTGGGCCGGGAACGCTCTTTCTCTACGCAGCGCCGGGCCAGCCGATCGTTCGAGTGCTCGAGCGCGAGACGCCCTGAGGGTTGCAGCCACTGCGCCCCGCCCTTAGACCGCTCGCATGGATGACGCGGGATACGGTGCGGCGGTTTCGCTGGTGTTCAAGAAGCTCGTGAAGGCCGTCGACGCGGCCGACCCCGACGTCATCGAGTGCGACGCGACCGGAGACATGGTCACCATCACCGCCACGAAGACGGGCGAGAAGGTGATCGTGAACACCCAGCGCGCCGTGCAGCAGATCTGGGTCGCAGGCAAAGGCGCCGGCGTGCACTTCTCGTTCACGGCCGATGGGCGCTGGCTCGATGACAAGCAGAAGGGCCTCGAGGTCGTCGCGTGGATCGCCGAGTGCGTGGAGTCGGCGAGCGGCGTGAAGCTGGCGTTCTGATCAGTCGCAGTGACAGCGCACGATCGCTGGGCCAACGCGAGCAGCAGCCCGAGTGGGCACGACCGTCCAGCCCTCGCTGATTCCACCTCGGTACCCGCACCAGAAGCGCACCTCACATGCCCCCCACGCTCGGGGCATCACCTCGATGTTGCAGCTCTCGCGATGCTCGATGGTGAAGCCGCGCTGGTCGAGCCGCGAACAGCGGGTCGGAGGCGTCGTGCACGCCTGGAGTTGGCCGCAGACAATGCCGGCATCTGGCGCGACTGAGTACCGCTCGACGGAGTCCAGCTCGGTGAGTGAATCGGCGGTGTGCGTCCATCTGAACTCGACCGCGGAGCAGGTGTCTCCTTCGCGATCGATTCGGTAGCGGCAGGTGGTCGGCTCGCGTGAATGCGTCGGGAGCGCACGAGGACAACCCGCGAGTACGGCAAGACACAGGGCGAGGCGCGTCAGCACTCCGACACCGCCGAGCCGCAGAGCGCAACGACGAGGCGAAACGGCGTCGCGCGGTTCACGCGAAGGAGACGCTCCGTTCTCCCGCAGAGTTCCAGTGCCGGTCGACTTGCTCAGGGGCGTCCCCTCCACTCCATGGGCGATGTGCCGTCCGTCGGCTCAGTCGTGGGCCGAGCGCATGATCCAGTCGGGCAGCTCGTTGATCACCACGCCGACGAAGACGATCAGCGCCATGCCGAGCGGAATGAGCAACACCATCGCGTAGCGGCGGCGACGGAGGGCGACCGCTTCGATTCCTTCCGCCACCTCTCCGAACTCGGAGCTCTCGAGCAGCGTTCGCCAGTGACCATTCTCGAGCACGAGATCTCGCGGCGTGAGTTGTCCCGACACCAGGCGCGACTTCACCGCTTCGCTGTCGACGTCGAACTCCGTGGCCGTCACCAGCCGCGAGCCGCCGTGCACCTCCCGCAGAAAGTTCATCAGCACCGCGATGGGCACGAGCAGAAACGCGAGGCCCGCGATCAGCACTGGAACGAACGCTCCCGTGAGCACGCGCGCGCCGAACTCGAGCGCGACCTCGCGAACTGGCCGCACGAAAGCACCGACGAGGAAGAGCAGCGTCGCGATGGGCACCGCCCACAAGACGGCCTCGACGGAGATCGCCTTCCCGTGACCGACTGCCTCGCGAAACCGGCTCTGCGTCTCGACTCGCAGCACGCCCGCGGCATCGAAGCGGCCTGCGAGCGAACGCACCCGCGCCATGGCTTCAGCCCATCGAGATGCGGTTCTTCTTCGGCTTCGCCGGCATCGCGGGAGCGTCGACCTTGTTGCCGCCCGACTCCGTCGCACGCTTGAGCGCCTGAGACGCCTCACGCACCAGCGCTCCGAAGCTCACGCCCTGCGTCGGATCGACTCCGGGATCGAAGCTCGCGAGCCCCAGCGACGCCGTGCCCTTCTCGAACGAAGGCAGGCCCGCCAGCTTCTTCACGATGCGGTCGGCCACGATGCCTGCGCCTTCACGCGGCGTGTGCGGCAGGAACACCAGGTACTTGTCCTCGGCGAACGGCATCGCCACGTCGATGTCGCGAATGAGCTCGCTGATCGCCGTCATCACCTCGGAGCGAATCGTCGCGCGCTGGAACTCGGGGCTCGACTCCTTCGCGAGGTACTCGTCGAGCTTGTCGAGGCTCACCAGCAACAGCGCCACCGGGTAGGCGTAGCGCTTCGAGCGCTTCACCTCGAGCAGCATGTACTTCTTGAAGAACGTCTCGTCGGCCGTGTTCACGCCCGGCCCGCGCGGCTTCGGCACGGGTGACGGAGGCGGCTGAGCCTTCAGCTTCTCGACCTGGCCCGCGAGCTCGAGAATTCGCAGGCGCAGCTCGCGCAGCTTCAGCACCGCGCGCACCGAGTTCAGCACCGCGGGCTTCTTCAGCGGCCCGTTGAGGAAGCAGTCGGCGTTCACTGCCGTCGCGCGGTCGAACGCTTTGTCTTCCTCGGGCGGGTACACGAGAATCAGACACAGCTCGGGCACCAGCTTGCGCAGCTGCACCGCGAGCACTTCACCGTCGAACGAGCCCGACACCGACGCGATGACGACGTCGGGAGGCTTCGCGCGGACGATCTGCACGGCCTCGTCGAGGAAATGCACCGCCTGCACCTCTGCGCGCCCTTCGAGGAACTTGCGCAAGGCGTTGCAGATGGGAGCCGAAGGCTCAGCGACGAGGACGCGCGGAGGAGGCACGGACGGGTTGGCTCAAACCTCGAGCACTTCCTTCTCCTTCTTGGCCACCACGTCGTCGATCTGCGCGATGCCGGCGTCGGTCTCTTTCTGGACCTTCTCCTGCGCGCGCTTGTTGTCGTCTTCGGTGATCTTCTTGTCCTTCAGCAGGGCCTTGATCTTCTCGTTGGCCTCGCGGCGCTCGTTGCGCACGGCGACCTTGTGCTCTTCGCCCTTCGCCTTCACGTCCTTGGCGATCTCCTTGCGGCGCTGCTCGGTCAGCGGCGGAATCGGCAGGCGAATGATCTCACCGTCGTTCTGCGGGGTGAGGCCGAGGTTGGCCTCGTGAATCGCCTTCTCGATGTCTTTGAGAATCGTCTTGTCCCACGGCTTCACGGTGATGAGCCGCGCCTCGGGAACGGCGATGGCGGCGCACTGCGCGAGGGGCGTCGGCGTGCCGTAGAAGTTCACGCGAACGGGGTCGAGCATCGCGGCGCTGGCGCGGCCGGTGCGGATCTTCGTCATGTGGCCCTTGAGCGCGTCGATCGTCTTCTTGATCAGCTCCGACAGGCCCTTCACCACGTCGTCATGCGCAGCCATGTGTCACTCCTTGTGAGAAGCGTTCAGCTCAACTTCAGGCGAAAGCCGTCTCGCCGTGGCCGACGATGGTGCCGATCTCTCCGGGCCTGAGCACGGCGCGCTCGATGTTCCCGGTCTCGGTCATGTCGAAGACGACGATGGGCAGCTTGTTGTCCATGCACAGCGAGATGGCGGTGGAGTCCATCACGTTGAGGTTCTTCTGCAGCACGTCCATGTACGTGAGCGTGCGGTAGCGCTTCGCGGTCGGCACCTTCTTCGGGTCGGCCTCGTAGATGCCGTCGACCTTGGTCGCCTTGAGAATCACGTCGGCGTTGATCTCCATCGCGCGCAGCGAGGCGGCGGTGTCGGTCGTGAAGTACGGGTTGCCGGTGCCGGCGGCGAAGATGACGACGCGCTCCTTCTCGAGGTGGCGCACGGCGCGGCGGCGAATGTAGGGCTCGGCGATCTGCTCCATCTTGATGGCCGAGAGCACCCGCGTCTGGCCGCCGAGCTGCTCGAGCGCGTCCTGCATGGCGAGGCTGTTGATGCAGGTGGCGAGCATGCCCATGTAGTCGGCGCTCGCGCGGTCCATGCCGCGGGTCGCGCCCTGCACGCCGCGGAAGATGTTGCCGCCGCCGATGACGAGCGCGACCTGCACGCCAGCCTTCTGCAGGTTCAGCACCTGTTGCGCGATGCCGGTGAGGACGCCGGGGTTGATGCCGTACTTGTCGTCACCCATCAGCGCTTCGCCGGACAGCTTCAGCAGAATGCGCTTGTACCCGCCGTTGCTCGTCTTGGAGGCGCTCATGGCGGAGACGGGCTTGTAGCCTTGCCCCGCACGCTTGGGGAGCGAGAAACGCGCCCCGTGGGGGCCTTCTCCGTCGATTGTGCGAGCCCGAGGTCGGCGATGAGCCGTTCGAGCGCCTCGATCACCGCCACCACGCGCGGCACGTGCCGCAGCGCCTGATGCGTGACGACGAGGAACGGCGAGTTCGGCACGTTGGGAAATGGTGCAGGCACGGCGACGAGCCCACGCAGCTTCGCCTGGGCGCTGGAGGTGACGATCGCGCCCACGCCAGCCTCTGCGGCTGCGCACATGGTGAGGAACTCGTTGGTCACCATCACGCGCGGGCACGGGAGCATCGAGAGCGCCTGATGAAGAGACGGCACCTCCTCGGACCAGTCGATGAGCGGCACCTGATCGAGGCGGGCTTTCGCCGGCAGACGTTTCACGAGCGACGGCGCGGCATAGAGACCGACGGGCACCTCACAGAGCTTTCGCACGAGCAATGGACCGGCGGCCGGCATGGTGGAGCGGATGGCGATGTCCGCTTCGTGTGAGGCGAGGTCTCTGACGCGCACGTCGGCGAGCACCTCGACGATGAGCTTCGGGTACTTCACGCGCAGCCGCTGGAGCATCGGCGGCAGGAAGTCGACCGCCACGCCGGGAGGGCACGTGAGCCGCACGCGTCCCTCCGGAGCAGACTCGAGCCCCGCGAGCGCAGCGCCAGCATCTCGCATCGACGCCCCCATCGCCTCGGCCCACGGCCGCAACTGGAGCGCCGCGTGCGTTGGCGTCAGCCCGCCACGGCTTCGATCGAACAGCGCGTGACCGACCTCTTCTTCCAGCGCCGCGATGCGCCTCGACATCGTCGCCTGCCCCACGCCGAGCGCCTTCGCTGCGTCGGTGAAGCTCTCGTGCTCCAGCGCCGCCAGGAACAGCCTGACGTCGTCCCACGATGCATTCGAAAATGGATGGCTGGTCTTCATTCATGGCCCTCAATCGCCGTTTCTGAATGCGTACAAAGGGTCCATGACCAACGCAACCCACCGACTCGTCCCCGCCGTCGCGATCCTCCTGCTCTCGGCCTGCGCCTTCACGACGCACCCGACGAAGACCGAGAGCATCACCACGCCCCGCACGCCTGCGACCTGGAGCGACGCGCTGTCAGGCTCCACCCAGCTCGAGTGGGAGCCAGTGCTCTCGGCGAAGTGGAAGGTCGAGCGGAAGGGCCTCATCAACCTCGAGCGCGCGGAGGCGAAGGACCTGCCGAAAGACGAGATGGACATCGTGTTGCCGGTGCATGTGCTCCGTCACCCGACGCGCGGCACGTTCATCATCGACACCGGCATCTCGCAGGGCCTGAAAGACGGCACGGGTGGCGGTATCGGGTGGCCGGTCAGCTCGTTCCTCGGCGCGATGAAGCCCGAGGAGTCGCTGGCGAGCATTCTGAAGCGGCAGCCGGCTCCGCTCGCGGGCGTGTTCTTCACGCACCTGCACCTCGACCACGTGCTCGGCCTGCCTGACGTGCCGGCTGGTACGCCGCTGTACACGGGCCCGGGCGAGACGACGCCGACGTCGTTCCAGAACGCGTTTCTGCGCGGCACCTACGCGAACCTGTTCAAGGGCCAGCAGGCGACGACCGAGCTCGACGTCTCGAAGGGCGTCGCCATCGGCAGCGTGAAGCACGCCATCGACTTCTTCGGCGACGGCTCGTTGTGGGTCATCGCTTCGCCGGGCCACACGCCGGGCAGCCTCGCCTACGTGGCGAACACCTCGAGGGGCTTCGTGCTGTTCGCGGGCGATACCAGCCACACGCGCTGGGGGTGGGAGAACCAGGTGGAGCCGGGCGAGTTCACCGGCGATCACGCGCAGAACGTCGACTCGCTCTCTCAGCTCGCGTCGATCGCGAAGGAGCTGTCGGCCGTCACCGTGATGACCGGCCACGAGTGGGAGCCCGCCGGCGCGATCGTCGCGAAGTAGTCCTGAAGCTGATCACGCGCGGCTGGTCCACGAAGCCCCAACCTCGAGCGGAGCGAGCCACGCTTCGTCGGTAACCTCGAGCGTGAGGCGCAATCGAGGCCAACTCTCTGGGGCACGCCATTCTCGGTGGCTGTGCGCTTCGACCATGGCAGGCACCGGAAGGTGCGAGAAGTCACCTGGGACGACCGAGGTCACGAAGGCAGCTGCATTCTTCGTCATCCAGTCGGTGTCGAGGAGCTGCTCCATGGACACCTGGGTGCCCAGCACTCCGCCGTGCTCGTAGGTCGACTCCCAGAGGAGCATCAACCCAAAGCTCGGCGTCGAGGGGAATCCCAACGAGTCGAACCGACGAATCCGGAGCTCCAACTCGACCTGGCTTCCCAACTTCGAGACGACCTTCACATCGTAGTTGTCCGCCATGGAACCTCGCGCGGGTTCGAGACCGGGCGACAGGCTACTCGCTCGAAGCCGTCGACGAGATGAATGGTGCCTGATGACGCTCCTCGAGTGAGGGGCCAGAAGTTCGTCGTCGCGAAGTGACTACGGCAGGCGAACCCGCTTCGTGCACGAGAGCGCTGCGCCGTCATCGCTCTGCCCTGCTTCCAGGCCTCCGAGCACGTCGGCTTCACACGACAGGCTCAGCACGCCCTGCCCTGCCAGCATCGCGCACCACGCCGCGGCGAACGGCTGGAACACCGCCGTCGTCTTCCGTTTCGCGGGCAGCGCAGGCGCGACGAGCTTCTTCGAGAGAAACTCGCTCACCTGCTTCACACGAACCTCGTGAAACGCCATGCCGCACTCGGGCTGCTCGGTGAACGAACACGTCACGCAGCACGCCTCGTAGTACTTCGCCCACCGCCCGCAGTAGCTCGCGACCGCCACGTTGAAGAGCCGCTGCACCTCCATGCCCTGCTTGAAGGCCTCGGCGTTCGACGACTTCAGCGGCACCAACAGCTCGTCGACCTTCGCGTTCATCACGCGCTTCGTGCACTGCTCGGCCTCGGCCAACACGCCACGAATGGACGACGTCGGGTACGTGTCCTTCGCCGGGCCGTACGCGAGCCGGCACGCCTCGATGGTGCGGGCGCGCTTGAGCGACGCGCTCACCTCGTCAGGGTCTGGCTGCGCGACGACGAGGGCGATGAACAACGCGATCATGAGAACTCCCCCAGAACGACTCAGGGCCCCGTGATTTCTCACGGAGCCCCGGTCTTTCACTCAATCAGGCTGACGACTCAGGCCTGGCCGATCGTCTTGGCGACCTCAGCGGCGAGGTCTTCCTTCTTCTTCTCGATGCCCTCGCCGACCTCGAACCGAACCACGCGGCCCAGCGTCAACGTTGCGCCGACAGCCTTGCCGGCCTCGGCCACGAGCTCCTTCACGCGCTTCTTGTCTTCTTTGATCGAGAACTGATCGACCAGGCAGACGTTCTCGAAGAACTTGCCGAGCTTGCCTTCGATGATCATCCCCCAGCGCTCTTCGGGGGGCGGCTTCTTGTTCGGGTTGCGGATCTCACCGGGCGCAGGGGGCGGCGGGTTGCGAATCTCTTCGCGGTAGATCTCGCGCTCCTTCTCGAGCACATCGGCCGGCACCTGCTCGCGGCTGACGTACTTGGGGTTCATCGCGGCCACCTGCATGGCGAGCTCTTTCGCGAGCGTCGCCACCTCAGGCTTGTCGCTGCCAAGCACCTCGACCATGGCGGCGATGCGGCCGTTGGCGTGGAGGTAGGTGCCGAGGCTGCCGCCTTCGACGGCGTAGCGCTCGAAGCGGCGAACCGAGATGTTCTCGCCGATGGTGGCGATCTGCTCGGTGAGGGCGTCCTTCACCTTCTTGCCGTCGGTCCACGCCTGCTCGTGCAGGTTCTCGAGCGAGGTCGGCGCGTGACGCGCGACGTGCGCGACGAGACCGCTCAGCAGCTTCACGAACGCGTCGTTGCGCGCGACGAAGTCGGTCTCGCTGTTGAGCTCGACCATGACGCCGAGCTTGCCGCCGTTGCTCACCTCGAGGCCCACGAGGCCTTCGGCGGCCACGCGTGCACCCTTGCTCGCGGCCTTCGAGATGCCCTTCTTGCGGAGCCACTCTTCGGCCTTCGTGAAGTCGCCCGCCGTCTCCGTGAGCGCCTTCTTGCAGTCCATCATGCCCGCGCCGGTCTTCTCGCGGAGCTCTCTCACCATCTGTGCGCTGATCTCAGCCATGTTCGTTCGTTCCTCGAAGTGGGGAGCGGAAATTACTCGGCGGCAGGAGCAGGAGCGGCAGGCGCGGCCGGAGCAGCAGCCTCGCCACCCTCGGCAGGAGCAGCCTCACCCTCGGCGCTCGCCGGGCCACCCTTCATCTCGACCACGGGGCCACGGCCTTCACGGCGCGGGGCACGGCGGCGCGAGTCGCCACGGTCGTCGTCACGGCGGCCACCACCCTCGGAGCGGCGGCGGCTCTCTTCGGCGTCACGCTCGGCGGCGCCCGACGCACGGTACCGCGCGGCACCCTCGACGCAGGCGTCGGCGATCTTGCCCGTGAAGAGCTTGATGGAGCGGATCGCGTCGTCGTTGCCGGGGATGACGTAGTCGATGCCTTCGGGATCGCAGTTGGTGTCGACGAGGCCGAGCACGGGAATGCCGAGACGGTTGGCCTCGTGCACCGCGATGGCTTCCTTCTTCGGGTCGATCACGAAGATGGCGCCGGGCAGGCGGGCGAGCTGCTTCACGCCGCCGAGGTTCTTCTCGAGCTTCTCGCGCTCACGCTCGAGGCCCGCGACTTCCTTCTTGGGGAGGCGGTCGAACGTGCCGTCTTCCTTCATCGTCTCGAGCGCCTTGAGGCGGTCGATGCCCTGCTTGATGGTCTTGAAGTTGGTGAGCGTGCCGCCCAGCCAGCGGTTGGTCACGAAGTACTGACCCGCGCGCGAGGCCTCTTCACGAACGACGTCCTGGGCCTGCTTCTTGGTGCCGACGAAGAGCACCGCGCCACCGCGGGCCGTCACGTCGGAGACGAAGCGCAGCGCCGCGCGGGCGAGGCCAACCGTCTTCTGCAGGTCGATGATGTAGATGCCGTTACGGGCGCCGAAGATGTACGGCTTCATCTTGGGGTTCCAGCGCTTGGTCTGGTGACCGAAGTGCACGCCGGCCTCGAGCATCTGGCGCATCGTGATGCCAGTGGCTCCGGGCATGCCCTGCGTGTCGGCGGCGGCTGCGGTCTGCTGCGTGTTCGTCTCTGCGTTCATCGGTTCGTCTCGGCTTTCAGTTGGCGTTGGTGACGCCTGGTTGGGTTGTTTCCTCCACGCCCGGTTCAACGAGCTCGACGTCCTCTCCGGCCTCCCGGAGCACCCGACGTCGACAGCGGGCGTGTGTGTATTTGGGCTTCCGCTCCACGCGTACGGCCGTGAAGCGGGGTCGGCACTAGCACCGGGTTTTCCAGCGGGCAAGAAGCGCTCGACGTGGCGTTTCAGCGCTCGAAGACGAGCGGCAGGGTCACCCGCGACGCCGCTTTTCGGGGAGCGAACTTCAAACCGCCGACCGTGCGTTTGATCAGGCGGATCAACGACTTCCGGTGCGGCTCTTCGACGCCAATCGTTCGGGTGGTGTCCGACAGCAGCTTCAGGTTCCGCACTGATCCGGCAGGAGTCACCTCGAAGCCGAGGCTGAGGAGCCCGGCTATCGAGAGGCCTGCTTCGAGGGTCGGCGCGATCGCGGTGGTGAGCGCTTCGATGCCTTCGGCGAGCTGCGTGGTGGTGAGCGGGCCTTCCACGAACGGGCGCGGCTGCACGAACCAGCCGTGGATCACGAGCCGGCCCTCACGGGGATCCATCGAGCCGTCGACGCGACGAACGCCGTGCGGCAGGCGTGGATCGAAGACGGTCAGGCGGTTGAACTTCGGCTCGATGGCCTCGACCAGCTCGGGTTCTTCCTGTTCGCGCACCGATTGAAAGCCGCTCCAGAAGTCGAGCACGCCGTCGTCGAGCAGCAGCGTCTCGCCACCGCGGAAGGTGCGCTTCGCCCAGGGCGTGAGCGAGAAGACGAACGCCCACTGGCCGTGCGGCAGGTCGCCGTGCAGGCGCTGCTCACAGCCGTTCACGTAGCAGCTCATCCACGGCGGAGAGACGTCGTGACAGCCGAGCACGCGCCGGCCCCACCAGACGAGCCGTTGATGAAAGGCGTCGTAGAGCTTCTGCGGAAAGTACAGGTACGCGGGCGTGCGGAGCGCCGTGTACTGGTTCGGCACGTGCCACAGATCCCACACGAAACGATCGTCGCGGGTGTCGCGCGGGTTCGCGAAGCGCTGCTCGAAGTGGGCGCGCAGGGTGGCGGCTTCGGGAGCGAAACGATCGACGATGAGCGAACGGCGCGCGACCATCACGGCACCGAGACGCGCGCCACCGCGCTGGTGATGGCGGTGAGCAGCGAGGTCTGATCATTTGCAGGGAAGAAGCGCTGCAGACAGCCGGGGTTCGTCGAGGCGCACGCGGTGGCGCCACCTTCATCGGCCATCGCGTTCATCACCGAGGTGACCTGCGAAGTCGGAGCGTTGTCGATGACGACGATGGCCGTCTTCACGCCCGCGAGCCGCAGCGCCGCAACCGCCTGAACGGTGCCGGTCTGATCGAGGTAGCCGGCCTGGCAGTAGCTGGCGACGCAGTTCGCTCCGAGCGTGCAGAGCTCGACTGGAGGCGGCGGCTGCGACATGCACGAGAGCGGGTTGGCCGGGTTGCAGTTCGGGAGGCCGTCGGTGATCAGCACGACGCCGCGAGCACGGCCCGACGATGAGGTGGCGAGCGCAGGAATCGTCGCGGCGAACCGGAGCGAAGGACCGGTCGGCGTTCCACCGACGATGGTGGTGACGATGCCCAGGCCCGAGGCGACGTTGCGGACCTGCGCCGACTGGGTGGTGAGCGCGGCCGTGGTCGTCGCGGTCGACGGGTCGAGCATGGCCACGGTTTGCGTCGAGGCGGGAGCACAACCGCTCGGCGTGAAGGTCGCCGCCGAGGGAAACGTGGTGAGGCCCCACCGCGCAAGCGTCGCGTTCGGCTGCAGGTAGGCCGTGAGGGCGTTTCGCAGAATCACCACGCGGGTGGGGCACGTGCCAGGACAGCTCGACCCAGAGCAGGTGCCGCAGGTCGGCTCACTCGGGTTGATGGGGCTGTTCATCGAGCCCGAGATGTCGATGAGGAGCAGGATGTCGGGTGCGTTCGCGGCGGCACCACCGGCAGAGGCCGAGCCACCAGCAGAGGCTGCGCCACCTGCTGATCCGCCTGCAGCTGATCCACCCGCTCGCGCTGAGCCGCCCGCAGTCGCTGATCCGCCAGCGCTCGCCGAGCCACCCGCAGACGAGACGCCTCCTGCCGTCGAGCCACCCGCTGTCGCGCCTCCGCCCGTTCCTGAGGAGCCGCCTCCCGTGCCCGAGAAGCCTCCGCCCTGGCCGAAGCCTCCGACGCACGAGCCGAAGCTGCACGACTGCGTTCCACAGTTCACGCACGCCGCGCCGTTCGAGCCGCATGCCGCAGAGCTGGAGAGCGACTGACAGAGCCCGCTGGAGTCACAACAGCCCGTGCAGGTCGAGGGACCGCATGGCACCGGCGCCGAACAACCGGCAGAGACCATCAGCAGGGAGACGGCGAGAGCTGTTTTCATGGGCACGGGAGCTTCACGACGGTGTCAGCAAGAGGTACTGCCGGAAGAACTCATTCACCCAGCGCGACGTAACGATTGTCTTCGGTGTCTTCCCCGTACGTGGTGCGCTGGGGCTTGGTGCGGACCTGAGGAATGATGGTGCTGGCAAGCTTCATCGCCGCTGCGTCGAGGAAGTTGTCCGACAGGTCGATGCGCGTGAGGTGCGCAAACGCGGCCTTCTTCGCGACCATGGCCTGCACGCCTTCGGTGTGGAGCACGCCCTTCGACAACTCGAGCGCCTTCAGCCTCGGGAGGATCTTCGCGCTGCTGATCTCCTTCGCGATCTCGTTCGCGAACTCGCAGTTCTTCAAGCCCAGCGTGGTGAGCGCGGGGAACGCCGCACCGTCGAGGATGGGCTTGATGTCCTTGAGCGTGGTGTCTGCGCCGTACGATTTGGAGCCGAACCAGAGCTCGAGCTTCTCGAGCTTCGGCCACTTCGCCTTGCAGATGGCCGCGAGGTTCGCCTTCTTGAGACCGCCGGTGACGATCACCAGCTCCTTCAAGTTGGGAAGGTCGAGCGCGCCAAGGGTGAAGCCGCCACCACGAATGGTGAGCGATTCGAGGTTCTTCATCTTGGGGAGGAGCCTGGCGAGCGTGCCGTGGTGAATCCACGAGACCTCGCTCTCTTCCTGCGCGATGTCGCCCAGGTAGAACCTGCGAAGGCGCGCACAGGCGGCGTCGTTCGCGGCGAGCTTCGTAATCACGGGCGCCGTGTCGCACTCGCCGTCTTCCGGGTTGTTCGGCATGCCGAGCTTCAGGTCGGTCAAGAACCGCGCCGAAGGGTGCGCGAGGAGCTCGGCGAGCAGCTTCGCGACGTCACGCTCGCCTTCGTCGTCACCGCCGCCTTCGTCATCCTCTCCGCCACCGCCGGGGGACCAGTCGTAGCCGCCGTAGCCAACAGTCGCCTGCACGATGTGCCCGGCGCGCCACCGAATGCGAAGCGGGTCTTCCTGACCATCAGCCTGCCGCGCCTCGGGGCCGAGCTCAGGTCGGGCCGTCACGCTCGGAAGGTCCTTGCCGCAGTACTTGCGGAGGTGACCGAGCAGCAGCCCATCACCGTAGTGCTTGAGGAGCTTCTTCTCGGCGGCGAGCAGCGCCTTGTCTTTCGGGTTCGCGAGGAGATGTTCCTGAACGCTCGCGAGCTCTCCGCGTGGATTGCCGTTGGTCTGCAGAAGGTCGGCGTACACCGCCCACGCCTGTGCGTCGTCGGGGTTTGCGTCGAGCTGCCTGGCCGCACCATCACCGCTGCCCTTCGCGGGCTTCGCGGCGACGGCAGGCTTCTTCTTCGCAGCCGGCGTGGCAGCAGGCGCAGCCCTGGCAACTGGAGCCGGAGCGGCATCGCCGACCAGCGAGTAGCCCTTCCTGGTCTTCTCGGCGATCAGCTTGTCGTATTCCTTCTGGGCCTTCCCCGCGTCGCCGAACTCCTTGAGCGTCGAGGTGCCAGGCGTTCCGATCTTTCCGTACGTCGTCTTGAAAGAGGTGCCTTGCAGCGTGATTTCCCAGAACTTGTTCGAGCTGCCTTCGGAGAATTCGTATCGGGGCATGGTCGCCAGACTCTGGCTCAGCCTCGGCGAAACTGCTCCAGGAAATCAGCTCGCGCCGAACGCGTCGATGCCCGTGATGGCCTTGCCGAGGATCAGCGTGTGCACCTCGTGCGTGCCTTCGTACGTGTACACGCTCTCGAGGTTCAGCATGTGGCGCACCGGCGGGTACTCGTCGGTGATGCCGTTGGCGCCGTAGATGCTGCGCGCCACGCGGGCGATGTCGAGCGCGACCTTCACGTTGTTGCGCTTGCACAGCGACACCTGCTCGGGGAGCACCTTCGCGCCCGAGTCGGCCAGCTGCGCGAGGCGAAGGGCCAGCAGCTGCCCCTTCACGATCTCGGACAACATGTCGGCCAGCTTCTCCTGCGTGAGCTGGAACGCCGCGATCGGCTTGCCGAACTGCACACGCGACAACGCGTACTCCCGCGCACCTTCGAAGCACGCCACCGCCGCGCCCATGGCCGCGAAGCCGATGCCCTGCCGCGCCTTGTTCAGACACGACAGCGGCCCACGCAGCCCCTGCACGCCGGGCAGCAGGTTCTTCGCCGGCACCTTCACGTCCTGGAACGAGAGCTCGGCCGTGAACGACGCGCGCAGCGAGAACTTGCCTTCGATCTCCTTCGCCACGAAGCCGGGCATGCCCTTCTCGACGAGGAAGCCACGAATCGACTCGGAACCGCCGTCGTCGACCTTCGCCCAGACGATGGCCACGTCGGCGATGGTGCCGTTCGTGATCCACATCTTCGAGCCGTTGAGCACGTAGTGATCACCCTGCTTCACCGCGCGCGTGCGCATGCCGCCGGGGTCGGAGCCGAAGTCAGGCTCGGTGAGGCCGAAGCAGCCGATGATCTTTCCGGCCGCCATGCCGGGCAGGAACCGCTCCTTCTGCTCCTCGTTGCCGAACGAGTAGATGGGGAACATGCACAGCGACGACTGCACCGACGCGAAGCTGCGCAGGCCGGAGTCTCCGCGCTCGAGTTCCTGCAGGATCAGCCCGTACGCGACGTTCGACAGCCCCGCGCAGCCGTAGCCCTTCAGCGTCGCGCCGAAGACGCCCATGTCGGCGAGCTTGGGAATGACCTGCGAGGGGAACGTGTGGTTGCGAAAGTGTTTGCCGACGATCGGCAGGTATTCCTGATCGACGAAGCGCGCGACGGTGTCTCGAATGGCCCGGTCTTCGGGCGTGAGGAGATCATCGATGCGGTAGAGGTCGGTGACGGCAGCGCGGGGCATGGGCCGCGAGTAACAACGTCACCGCACGCAGGTCAACGCGTCAGACGCACCCGATGCTGCGAGGAGCCAGAAGTTCAACGCCGGCCGCGCACCACCGCGTAGCCACCCGCCGAGGCGTTGCCGACGAGGAACACCTCGCGTTCGCTCACCGCCGACGCCCGCGTGACCGTCGAGAGGGCGTTGGGCGGCTGGCTCGAAGCGACCCAGGCCGTGCCGTTCCACTGCAGGAACTTCGGCGTGCCCATCACGCTCGACGAGCCAGCCGCGAGGTACTCGTTGGGCCCGAGGCGAACCACGGCGTTCAGCGACGACCCCATCATCGGAATGGGCATCACCGTCCACCCGCCGCCCGCCGCGTTGCGCCGCGCGAACCGATAGCTGACGACAGAGCCGCCCAGCCCCTGCCCTCCCACCATGACCCCCTCGACGCTCGGCCCGAAGGTGAAGGCGAAGTCGTTCCACTCCGCGGGGGACTGGCCCATCAGGTCGACGTTCTCCTGACTGAAGCCGCCGCCCTCGTACCGAATCGCGAACGTCTTCCCCAACACGTAGATCTCGCCGCTCGGGCCGACGATGCAGCGCTTGGCGCCCTGAAACCCGAGGTCGTCGCTGATCTTCGTCCACCCCGTGCCGTTGAACTCGAAGAGGATCGCCTGGCTGTTGTTGCCGTTTCCGATCGCGTACACGGCCTCGCCAGCGCCGCACAGCCCGTCGAAGTAGTCGCTCGAGCCGCCGCTCGGCTGCGAGGTGAAATTGGCGCCCATCGAACAATCGGTGGCGGTGCAGATCATCGAGTTCGGGCTGCCCGAGACGACGAACACCTTGCCCATCGGCGTGACCCAGATGTCTCTGATCGAGTTGATCGTGACGCCCGTGACCTGGTTGAAGGCCGTTCCCGTCGAGCGATAGACGCTGGGCGAGATGGCGAGCCACGCCTCTCCCGGGCGTGCCGCAACTGCAGCCGTGCCCGAAGGCGACGGCGTCGGAATGACCGACAAGCTCACCCACGTGAACGGCCCGAGGCTTCCACCTGCAGAGCCACCCGCTGCGGCTGAACCGCCAGCCGTCGAACCGCCAGCCGTCGAACCACCTCCGGAGCCTCCTGCCGTCGAGCCTCCGCCGACCGTGCCTCCAGCCGTGACGAACCCGCCACCTGACGAGCCACCTGCGAGGACGAAGCCACCGCCAGTGGAAGACGTGCCCCCACCCGTTCCGGCGTCAGTTCGAATCGGAGTGATCGGACCACACGCAGCGACGGCGAGGAGGGCGAGTGCACATGCTCTCATGCGAAACCGCCTAGCACGCGACGAGCGGCTGCGTCAGCGGCGGCCACGAATGATGCTGTACGAGCTGCTGCCGTCGAGGCCGACGAGGAACACTTCACGGGCGTCAGTCACGCACGCGTCTCTCACGGTGCTGACGGTGTTCGGTGGAGCAGGCATCGCGGGCACCCACGTGGTGCCATTCCACGTCATGAACTTGTTGGCTGCCGCGCCCGAGCCCGCCCCGAGGAACTCGGAAGGCCCCAGCGCGATCACGGCGTACATGGTCGAGCCGGCCAGGACGTTGGGCATGAGCGAGGTCCACGTCTGCGCGGTGTTGTTGCGCCGCGCGAAGCGATAACCGTTGCCGCTGCCGACGAGCATGGCCTCGGTGATGGAGCCGCCCGTCGTCCACATCGCGATGCCCCCCCACGTCGCGGTCGACTGGCCCATGAGATCGACTGGCTCGGGGGTCGTCGCGCCGTTCTCGTACCGAACGACGCCGAGCTCGCCGGCGACATAGACCTCTCCACCCGGGCCGATCACGCAGCCGCGCGGCGTCGAGATGCCGAGGTTGTTCGACACCTTCGTCCACTGGGCCAGCATCGGGTCGAACTCGTAGAGCGTGCCGATGCCGTTGGTGTCACGTGTACCGAGCGCCATCACGCGCTCGCCGCTGCCGCACACGCTCTTCAGGTTCTCGGTCCCACCGGACATGAGCATCACGGTGGTGAAGTTCGCCGCCATCGAGCAGTCGGCCGCCAGACAGTGCGCCGCAGAGCGCCCCTGCGTCACCGCGAAGACCTTGCCCGACGGAGAGACGTACAGATCGTTGATGCCCGAGAGAGAGAAGCCGACGAGCTCGGTGAACGCGCCTCCGGTCGAGCGATAGAGCCTGCCGTTGTCGAGCGCCACCCACGCTTCGCCCGGCCGCGACGCGACGGCGACGGCCGAGGTGAAGGCCGATGCAGGTGCGGGCTGCACACCGAGGTTCGACCACACGAAGTTGCCGAGCCCCGCGTCGACGGAGCCACCAGCGCTGCCACCGGCGATGACCGAGCCACCCGCCGAGCCGCCTGCTGATGCAGCGCCGCCGGCCGTCGACCCGCCACCACTCCCGCCAGCCGCGTTGCCCCCGGCCGTGATGAAGCCGCCGCCCGTGACGAAGCCACCGCCGACGCCCAGGCCGCCGCCTGATCCGCCTGCGGTGCCGCCATCCATTCGGATGGGCATGAGCGGGCCGCACGCGCTGAGGGCAACGACCGCGAGGAGCAGAACTCTCATTCGGCCGACCTACCACGCCGTGGTAGACGCGAAGCAACCCCTCGCCGGAGCCCCGCGTGAAAACCGTCGCCCTCACTGGAGCCTCTCGTGGCATCGGTCTGGCCATCGCCGAGCAGTTCCTTGGCGCGGGGTGGCGCGTGTACTGCCTGGCGCGCTCCGAGGCCGCCGTGACGCCGCTGACGAAGAAGGGTGACGCGCGCTTCGTGTCGTTCGACGCGACCTCGACCGAGTCGGTGCTCGCCGCTGCGATGACGGTGCTGGCAGCGGGTGATTCGCTCGACGCGCTGGTGAACAACGCCGGCATCGCGCTCTCGGCCCCGCTGGCGAAGACGAGCACCGACGACTTCCTGCGCATTCAGGCCGTGAACGTGACCGCGCCGTTCCTGCTGACGCGAGAGCTGCTTCCCGCGCTCGTGAAAGCGAAGGGCCGCGTGGTGAACATCTGCAGCACCGCCGCGAAGAAGGGCTTCAAGTACACCTCGGCCTACTGCGCTTCGAAGCACGCGCTGCTGGGCCTCACCCGCGCGCTCGCCGTGGAATTGGCCAGCAAGCAGGTCACCGTGAACGCCGTGTCGCCCGGCTGGACTGACACCGACATGATGGCCGCGACGGTGGACAACATCTCCGCGACGACCGGCCGCTCTGCCTCCGACGCCCGCGCGGCCATCGAGTCGATGAACCCCATGCGCCGCGCGGTGAAGCCCGAAGAGGTCGCAGGGCTCGTGCACTTCCTCTGCGACGCGACCGCCGCTGCGGTCATCACGGGCGCCGACTACACCATCGACGCAGGAGAGACCGTCTGATGCCACACACGTTCATTCAACCCGAGGGCTGGGTGCCTCCGAAGGGCTACGCCAACGGCGTCGTCGCGAGCGGCAAGATGATCTTCACCGGCGGCATGGTCGGGTGGGATCCGACGAAGGCCATCGCCACCTTCCCCGAGGCGTTCGACGCGCAGTTCGCGCAGGCGCTCTCGAACGTGATGGCGGTGGTGAAGGCGGCGGGCGGCAAGGCCGACGACATCGTGCGCATGACGGTCTACGTGACCGACAAGAAGGAATACCTCGCGAGCCTCAAGGGCATCGGCGCCGCGTGGAAGCAGCACCTCGGCCGCCACTACCCTGCGATGGCGTTGGTGCAGGTCGCCGCGCTCGTGGAAGACGCCGCGAAGGTCGAGATCGAAGCCACCGCCGTGCTGGAGGGCACATGAAGCAGCCGACGTCGTTCCGGTTCGAGGTGAAGGACAGCGTGGGGCTCATCACCTTCACGCGCCCCGACACGCTCAACTCGCTCACGTTTCAGGTGTACCGCGAGCTGACCGATCTCTTCTTCGAGCTCGAGAAGGAGCCCTCGGTGCGCGCGGTCGTCATCACCGGCGAAGGGCGCGGGTTCTGCTCGGGTGGTGATCAACACGACATCATCAAGCCGCTCTTCGGGCGCGACATGCCCGGTCTCGTCGAGTTCACCCGCATGACGTGCGATCTCATTCGCAACATGCGCGCGCTGCGAAAGCCGATCGTCGCGGCGCTGAACGGCACGGCCGCAGGCGCAGGCGCCGTCATCGCGCTCGCGTCCGATCTTCGCGTCGCCAGCGAGAAGGCGAAGATCGCGTTCCTCTTCGTGAAGGTCGGGCTCGCCGGAGCCGACATGGGCGCGGCGTATCTCCTGCCCCGCGTGGTGGGCCTGTCGCGCGCGACCGAGCTGCTGATGCTGGGTGACACCATCGACGCCGTCACCGCCGAAAAGTACGGCCTGTTCAACCGCGTGGTGCCGCACGAGCAATGTCTGACCGAGGCGATGGCGATGGCCACGCGGCTGGCGAAGGGCCCGACGTTCGCGCTGGGCATGACGAAAGAACTCCTCAACTCCGAGCTCCACATGGAGCTCTTCGCCGCGCTGGACAACGAAGCGCGCGCGCAAGCGGTGTGCATGCAGACGCAGGATTTCCGCGAGGCTTACGATGCCTTCTCGAACAAGCGCACGCCCACCTTCCAGGGCCGCTGAGTCTTCTCTTTCCCTCGTGCTGCTCGAGCGCGCGCTCGAAGCCGGCGCGTTCATGTTGCGGCTCGCCGAGACGCTGACCCCGTACGCGGTGGTGGCGGACTCGGAGGGCACGCCGTCGCTCGTCTCGGTCGACGCGCACTCCGCAGATCCCGACGAGCTCGAGATGCAGCTGGTGGGAGCGCTCCAGGCCGACGCGCGTGATGGCGTCATTCGTGGCGCGGCGTGGGCGTACACCATCGACGTGAAGACGCCCGACTACACGGGCCCGGCGCTCAAGGTGTACGTCGACGTCTCGGGCGAGCAGCCGTTCGTCGCGTACACGCCGTACACGTACTCCGCGGGTGAAGCGGCTGACCTCGGCGACACGCATCGCCTCGCCGCCGAAGCGAGCGTGCTGTTCTCTGCGAGCAAGAAGAAGCCCGTGAAGAAGCAGCCAGCGAAGACGCCAGCGAAGGCTCAGAAGAAGCAGCCGACGAAGAAGCCCGGGGCCAAACGCTGACCCCTTGGTTCTTCGACGAAGTTCCGACGAGAATCCCATGTTCGGCTCACGCTGATCCCGCGCACACCCATGATCTCTGCCCTCTTCGTCGCCACCCTGCTCGCTGCAGCTCCGAAGGCTGACGCGAACGCCCCAGCAGCCACCGCCGCCGAGACGGCCGAGCTGGCGAAGGCCAAGGAGGCTGCCCAGGCGGCCCAGCGCCTCTACAAGCTGGCGCGCTACGCCGAGGCCATCGTCAAGTTCGAAGAGGCGTACGCGATTCGTCCGCACCCGCAGATCAACTTCAACATCGGCCGTTGTTACGAGCAGCTCGGTGAGATCGCGAAGGCCATGCGCTCGTACCGTGACTACCTGCGGCTCTCTCCGAACGCGGCCGATCGCGAGACCGTCGCCGACGCCATCACCAACCTCGAGCGGCGCCTTCGCGAGAAGGGCCTGCAGCAGCTGATGGTGTTCTCCGAGCCCGCGAACGCACGCATCAGCGTCGACGGGAAGGACCTGGGCAACTCACCGGTGTCGGTCGAGCTCATCGCGGGCAACCACACGCTGTCGGTGTCGGCCGAGGGCTACGAGAAGGCCGACCGCTCGTTCGTCATGCAGCTCGCGCGCGGCACCGAGATGACCATCGCGCTGCGCCCAGCCGGCAAACCAGCAGACGCTCCCGTGGCCACGAAGACCGAGCCGACGAAACAGCCCGTGCTCACGCCCGCCGCGACGACGGTGACCGCACCTGCCGCAGAGAAGAAGCCTGGCCGCGTGTGGACGTGGGTCGCCGGCGGTGTCGCCGTCGCGGGAGTGGGCGCCGGTATCGGCCTGGGAGCCGTCGCGTCGAGCAAGGCCAACGAATACAACACCGTGACGCGCACGCCGGACCAGGCCGCACAACTGCGCAGTGACGCCACCTCGATGGCGACCGCCGCCAACATCTCGTACGCCGTCGCTGGAGCCGCAGCCGTCACCGCCATCATCTTGTTCGTGGTGGAGAAGTGAGGAACCTCATGGCGCTTCGAGCCGCTGCCCTCGTTCTGTTGCTGCTCTCGGGCTGTTTCCCCGTCTTCATCGGCGCGCACTGCGACACCGACGCGGACTGTGTGCCGGCCGAGGCGTGCGTCGAGAATCACTGCGCGACGCGCTCGGGAACTGGCGGCGGTTCGGCTGGAGGTTCGACGACGGGGGGCGGTGCTGGCGGTGGTGTCTCGAGCGCAGGTGGCAACGCTGGAGGAACCGTGACGGCGGGTGGCGCTGCGGTCGGCGGCGGTTCGACGGCTGGTGGCTCGACGGCCGGAGGCGCGTCAGCAGGCGGCATGGCTGGTGGTGACGCGGGCGGAGCTGCTGGTGGTGACACGGCAGGCGGCTCCACCGCGGGCGGCTCCACGGCAGGCGGCTCCACCGCAGGCGGCTCCACGGCGGGCGGCTCCACGGCAGGCGGCTCCACGGCAGGCGGCTCCACGGCAGGCGGTTCAGCCGGTGGAGCGGGCGACACGACGCCTCCGAGTCTGGTCTCCAGCGTCCCTGTGAATGGTGCGACGGGCGTCGGTCTGATGACGCGCGTGGTGCTCACGTTCTCGGAGCCGATGAACCAGGCCTCTGTGACGGTGGTGGCCGCTCCTGCGCTGAGCTTCGGCGCCGCGACGTGGGACGGCGGCGGCCGCTCGCTCTCGTACCTGATGCCCGCCAGCGCCTGGACGTCGGACACCAGCTACACGCTCACCATCGACGGCGCCGATCTCGCGAACAACCTGCTTCCGACGGCCACCGTCACCTTCCGCACGCTGCTCGTCGACACCACGCCGCCCACCGTGTTCCGCACCGCTCCGTTGCCCGATGCCGGTGATGTCGACGTGATGACGAACGCGAGCATCACCTTCTCGGAAGCCGTGCAGGTGTCTGGAGCCACGTTCACCATGACGCCCGACGCTGGCTGCATGCCCACGCTCGATCCCACGAACACCCGGCTGAGCTGCAACAACCCCCTGCCGCTGGCGCCGCTCACCGACTACCAGCTCGTCGTTCCCACCACGGTGCGCGACGTGGCAGGCAACTCGCTCGCCCAGCCGTACACGCTGCGGTTCCGCACGGCCATCGTGCCGGACAACACGCGACCGACCATCGTCTCGGTGCTGCCAGCCGACGCCAGCACCGGCGCCCGCGTGACCGAGCCCATGGTCGTCACCTTCTCAGAGCCGATGGATCCCGCCGCGACACAGTCTGCATACGCCATCAGTCAGCCGACTGGCGCGGCGGTCACCTTCTCGTGGTCGACCGATGGCCGCACGATGACGGCGACGCCCACCGCCGCCTTCTCCTACGGGCAGGTCGTGCGTTGGCAGATCAACACCAATGCGGCAGACCTCGCGGGCAACCGGCTGCTGTTGCTGCAGAACTACGCCTTCACGGTGCGCCGCTCGTTCACCGTCAACCTGACGCCCATCGCCTCGGGGGGTACCGACCCCGGTGTTCCCACTGGCATGTGGGTTGGTGACAGCGCCGCGAACCTCACGCTCATGGCCTTCCTCGTCTACACGCTGCCACCGTCGCTCGAGGTGCTGGCCGGGTCGTTCACCGCGACGCAGACCACCCCGGCCAGCTTCCCGTTCTCGGACGGGTCGAACGCGCTCAACATCGTCGTGGAGGGCATTCCCTACTCGAGCCCGCTCGATGCAACCGAGGTCAGCGCGACGCCCTTCTGCGTCACCACGACGGCTCAGTGCGTGACCCTCTGCAGCAGCTCGATTCCGTTCTCGACCAACACGTCGATGGTGACGAACACCATCAACAGCGCGAACTTCGTGCGACTGCTCAGCGCGGGACGGGCCCAGTCGGGAAGCACCTTCGCGCTGCGCCTGCGCCGCCGCTACCCCACGGCAAGCCTGTGCGGCATCTTCGGCTCCGACAACGACAACGTCGGTGACTACGTGCGCTTCTACGGGCCCTCGGAGACCAACGCTCCCGTGCTCAGCATCACGTACACGGCGCCCTAGCGAGCCTTGTCGCCGCGCAAGGAGCAACTGGTGCACTTCGACGAATCACGACGAACGAACTGCGCTGCCCCCGGCACGCCGAGCCGGGAGTCGGGTGGAACGTGACTTGCGTCTCAACGCTTCGTCATGCGTTCGAGCGCTCTGTTGCTGTTGCTGCTGACGTCGTGTGCGTCATGGCCGCGCATCAGCACCCCACCGATTCCACCGCCCACCGACGCCGAGTTCATCGTCTCGAGCGATGGCACCCGGCTGTACTCGAGCGTCACCGGTGAACCGCGCCGAGGCATCGTCTGGTTCGTGCTCGGGCCCGAGATCGCCTCGACGCCGCTGCTCCCCAAACTGACGAGCGCACTTCACGACGCAGGCTTCGCGACGGCGGTGCTGCACCCGCGTGGCTCGGGGTTCTCTGACGGGCTGCGCGGCCACGTCGACGACTTCTCGCTCATCCTCACCGACAACCAGCGCTTCCTCGAGCGGCTGCAGCGCCGAAGTCCCCGCGTGTTCCTGCTCGGCGCCAGCGCCGGTGGAGCCTTCGCTCTCGAGCTCGCAGCCCAGTCGTCACCTTCGGCCATCGCTGGGCTCGTGCTCGTGAACCCGGCCTGGAAGCTGCGGGCGACACCGGGCATGACGCCGACCATCGGCGACTATCTGACCTTCGCGGCGAACGCGGTCTTCCGGCCGTCAGCCCTCACCGTCGACATGAACGGCAAACCCGAAGGCGTCGAGTTCGAGGCCGACCGGGTCGAAGGTCTCGCGCTGCAGGCCGACCCGTTCGTCGTCCGCTACTTCAGCATGCGGTACCTCATGCAGCAGGGCGCTGTGATGGATCGCTGCGGCGCGAACACCGAGCGGGTTCACGCTCCGCTGCTCATCGTGCAGGGCGCCCACGATGCGCTCGTCGACCCGGCTGGCAACGACGAGCTGCTGTCGCGAGCTGTGACGATGGACAAGACGAAGCACGTCGCCGCGGAAGGTGGGCACGGCCCGAGCGCAATCGAGACGAGCGTCGACGTCATCGTGCAGTGGCTCTCGGCGCGCGCGCCGTGACCGCTTCAGTCTCGTCACGGGCCGAGCTACGCACTCGCGCATGGCCGCTTCCTTCCTCACCGATGCCCACCAGACGTTGAAGCAGCGCGCCTTCCAAGCGTTCGTCGGCATCGACGCGGGCACGCTCTCGCACGCAGACGACGAGCAGCTCGCGCAGGCGGTGGCGGCGCTCGGCTTCTACCCGTACCTCGTCCCGAAGGCGTTCGGCGGAGCAGCAACGAGCGTCGAGGTCATGTCCATCTGCGTGCTGCGTGAAGAGCTGGCGTACCGCAACGCGGCGGCCGACTCGCTCTTCGCGGTTCAGGGCCTCGGCAGTCACCCGGTGCTGCTCGCAGGTACCGACTCGCAGAAGCAGACGTTGCTTGGGCAGGTCGCGAAAGGCACGGTGCTGTTCGCGTTCGCGCTCACCGAGCCAGAGGCCGGCAGTGACGTAGCCGCGCTCTCGACCCGCGCCGTGAAGACAGCAGAGGGCTGGAAGCTGTCAGGCCACAAGCGCTTCATCTCGAACGCCGGCGTCGCCACGCACTACACCGTCTTCGCGCGCACCTCGGAGGGCACGAAGGGCATCTCGGCCTTCGTCGTTCCCGCCACCACGCCCGGCTTCCGTGTGTCGAAGCAGATGGAGTTGATGGGCGAACACCCCATCGGTGAGCTCGAGCTGAAGGACTGCCTCGTGCCGCACGACGCGCTGCTCGGTGAAGAAGGCGCGGGCATGAAGCTGGCGCTCTCGACGCTCGACGTCTTCCGCAGCACGGTGGGAGCCGCCGCCGTCGGCATGGCCCGCCGCGCGCTCGACGAAGCGCTCTCGTACGTGAAGACGCGCAAGCAGTTCGGCGCGCCGCTGGCGGAGCTGTCGGCCGTGCAGGCGTTGCTCGCCGATTGCGCCGTCGAGCTCGAGGCCTCACGGCTGCTCGTGCACATGGCTGCGACGACGAAGGACCAGGGACAGGCGCGCGTCACCTACGAAGCGGCGGTCTGCAAGCTGTTCGCGACCGAAGCCGCGCAACGAATCATCGATCGCTGTCTGCAGGTGCACGGCGGCAACGGCGTGGTGAAGGGCTTCGCGGTCGAGCGGCTGTACCGTGACGTGCGCGCGCTGCGCATCTACGAAGGCGCGAGCGAGGTGCAGCGGCTCGTCATCGCGCGGCACCTGCTGGGCGCAAAGGGCTGATGGAGTCGCTGGAGGCGGCGATCGCCGCGAGTCCTGACGATGCCGCGCCGTTGCTCGTGTGGGCCGACGCGTTGCTGGCGAAGGGCGATGCGCTGGGTGAGTACATCTCGCTCTCGTACGCGCACACGAAAGAGGCCGATCCCTCACGCTTCGTGCGCACGCGGGACCGCCTGTCAGAGCTGCTGCAGAAGAATCGACAGGACTGGTTGCTCGACGCGCAGGTGACCGAGACCCATTGGCGCTGGGGGTTGTTGCGCAAGACGGCGGTGACGGTCGATGAGCAGAAGCTCTTCTGGGCGCAGATGGCCTCGGAGGACGCGCCGCTTGCGACGCTCGCCCTGCTCGTCGACGAGCTCGGCCGCGTGCTGACGTCTCCAGCCGGCCGGTTCCTCGAAGACGCGGGCATGCAGCTGCCGGTGGGCGTGAGCACGTTGACGCCGCTGTACGAGCTGGTCGCGCGGCATCCACGCGTGGGTGGGCTCGCGCTCTCGGTGCCGGGCGCGACGACGGCGATTCGGTTCGAAGACGCGCCCACCATTCGGCGATGGCGAGTCATCGGGGCGCCGCTCGACGCCACCACGCGCCTGCTTCCGAACCTCGAGCGCCTCGAGCTCATCGACACGCCCGTCTTCCCGGGAGCCGAGGAGATGCTGACGGCTCCCGCGCCGAAGCTGCAGACGTTCGTGCTGGGAGACGAACATCTGGAGATCGAGCGGCTCGTGACGCGCCTGTCGCCGACGACGCACCCTGCCCTTCGAACGCTGCGCCTCATCGACGATCTCGCCGACGACATTCTCATCGCGCTCTCGCAGAGCCCGCTGCTGCGACAGCTCGACGAGCTTCAGCTGCACGGACCGTTCACCGACGTGGGCCTCGATGTCGTGGTGGCCTCGGCCGCTCGTTTCGCGCGCATTCCAAAGCTGGTGTTCAGCGGCGGTGCGGCCTCGGGCTCGCTCAAGCGCATCGCGCACAAACGACTGCCCCAGCTCGAGCTGCCACCGCGGCGACCCACCACGGCATGGACTGGTTGGTAATTTCTGCAGGAGGCGCAGACTGCGGCGCGTGGAGTCCTTCGAGCCCTACCCATCTCTCGCGCTGGCCCTGCTGAGCGGCCTGCTCATCGGCCTCGAGCGGGAGCACTCCAAGCCCGGCGCCGAAGAGAAGCGCGGCTTCACGGGTGGCGTTCGCACGTACCCGATCTTCGCGATGCTCGGCGCGACCAGCGGGCTGATGGGCCAGCTGCCGCTCTTCGCGGCGGCGCTCGGCTTGAGCCTCTTCCTCGCAGTCGGCTACTGGCGTGACGTCGAACAGGGCCACGTCGGACTCACCAGCGAAGGCAGCGCGCTGCTCACGTTCTTCCTCGGCGCGCTCGCCACCGCGCAGGTGATTCAGCCGCTGCGCATGCGCATCTTCGTGGTGGCCAGCATCGCGGTCGCCATCACCTTCCTGCTCTCGGCGAAGAGCGAGCTGCGGCAGTTCTCGGCGAAGCTGTCTCGAGACGACGTCATCGCGACGCTCAAGTTCCTCATCATCGCCGTCATCGTGTTGCCGCTGCTGCCGAACGAGCCGCTCGGCCCCTACGGCGCGCTCAACCCGTACCGCATCGGCTTCATGGTGCTGCTCATCGCGGGCATCGGCTTCGTCGGCTACGTGGCGATGCGGCTCTTCGGGCACGGCAAGGGGCTGCTCATCACCGGCGCCATCGGTGGGCTCGTCTCGTCGACCGCCGTCACGCTCGCCTCGGCCGCGCGCGCGAAGCAGACCCCCGCCCTCGCGAAGGTGAGCGCGCTGGCCGTCGTCATCGCGAGCACCATCATGTTCGTGCGTGTGCTCATCACGGTCGCGGCGGTGGAGCTCTCGCTGCTGCCAAAGCTCGCCATTCCGTTGGGAGTCATGGCCGGCGTGAGCCTCGGCGCCGTCGGGTGGATGGCCTTTCGCGATCGCGCGCACCGCTCCGAGACCGGCGAGGTGAAGCTGAGCAACCCGTTCGAGCTGCGCAAGGCGTTCCAGTTCGGAGCCTTCTTCGTCTTCATTCTCGTCGCGTCACGCTGGGCGACCGAGACGTTCGGCAACGCCGGTACCTACTTCGCCGGGTTGCTCGCCGGCCTCACCGACGTCGACGCCATCACGCTGACCATGGCCAACCTGGTGAAGTCGAAGTCGCTCGAGCCCGAAGTGGCGACGCGCACCATCGTCATCGCGGTGGCGAGCAACACGGTGGTGAAGGCCATCATGGCCGTCGTGCTGGGTGGCTGGCCGTTCGCGAGCCGCATCGTCGCGGTCTCTGCCATCGCGCTGGTGCTGGGCCTGGGTCTCGCCATCGCGCTGTGACAGGTCCGGCTGACGGATTGCCCATGCAGGCGGGTTCGGGGTAGCCACGTCTCATGCGTCACGTCGTGCCCGGTTTCGTCACGCTGATCAGCCTGCTCGTTCCCCACCTCGCCGAGGCCCAGTGCGGCCGGCCGGGGGTGAACGGCTACGCGAACTTCACGTTCCCGAACGGCAGCACCTCGGCCGACACCTTCACCTATACGAACGTCGGCATGCTCAGCGGGCAGGCGGTCGACGTGCGCGTCACGCGGCTGTCGACGACGCCTTCGACGGGCTTCACGTACACGCTGCAGGGCATCGCGGGCGCGGCGGTCGTCACCTTCGCGAGCGCGGGAGCTCCCGGCACGCCCGGCACCGCGACCTTGCGGCTGCGCTACGAGATCTTCCTCACCGGTACGACGACACCGGCGATGGGCGACTTCTCTGCCGAGATCGGCGACCTCGATCGCACCACCAGCTTCACCGAGCGAATCATTCCCACGCTGGGCGGCCTCACCGCGTACGAACTCTCGCGTGCACCGCCGACGACCGTTCAGGCCGGAGCGCGCGCCACCGAGATCGTCTTCAGCGGCACGGCAGACAATGGAGTCGGCTCGGGCGCCGACGACAACGCGGTGGTGCTGACCTTCCGCAACCGCACGTCGTTCGACATCGCGTACGAGGTCGAGCACGACGGCACGACGTTCAACCGCTTCTTCGCGCTCGACGCCTCGCTGCCGAACTTCATCACCTCGGCGACTCAGACCGTCTGCGTCCCCGTGACGGATACCGACGCCGATGGTGTGCCCAACCTCATCGACGTCGACGACGATGGCGACGGGCTCGACGACGCGCTCGAGGGATCCACCGACGTCGATGGCGACGGCATTCCCAACGTCATCGATCTCGACTCCGACGGCGACGGCATCAGCGACACGCTCGAGGCAGGCGGCGCCGACACCAACGTGAACGGCCGGCTCGATGGCTGTCCTCCCGTGCAGGCGAACGGGCGCTGCACCTCGGGAGGCATCGCCACGCCCCGCTCCACCGACGCCGACGGCCGCCCCGACTTCCTCGACGCCGACTCGGACGACGACGGCATTCCGGATGCGCGCGAGTACGGCTACGCCGACACCAACGGCGATGGCCGCGTCGACTCCGCGCTCGACGTGAACAACGACGGCTTCCTCGACGCGCCCCGCACGAGCGGCGTGAACACCGACGGAGATCTGTTCGCCGACCACCTCGACCCCGACAGCGACGCCGACGGCGTGTCTGACTTCATCGAGGCCTTCGACACGAACAACGACGGCACGGCCGATCGCATGAAGGCGAACTCGGACTCCGATGGTGACGGCATCGACAACGCGTTCGACGTCACGTGCACGGGTGTCGGCGTTCCCGTTGGCTGTGCGAGCGCGGGTGTGGGCGTCACCTCTCCGCTTTCCACCGCGCGCAACCGTGACGGCGACGCGCTGCCCAACTGGCAGGACACGTGCGCCGACGGCTACCTGCGTGGCGGCGAGGCGTGTGACGACGGCAACGGCCAGAACGGAGACGGCTGCAGCTCGGTGTGCGTGCTCGAGCCCGGCTTCTCGTGCACCGGCATCACGCCGACACGCTGCATTCAGGTGACGGCGCCGACGATTCAGACGCCCGCGCAGAACGCCACCGTCGGCCCGAATCCCTCGCTGTCAGGAACAGGACTTCCCGGCGCGCTCGTCACCGTCACGCGCACGGGTGGAGCCAGCGTCTGTACTGCCACCGTCAACGCCGGCGGCAACTGGAGCTGCAGCTCGGTGCTCGGCAACGGCATGTACACGGTGACGGCGACGCAGACGCTCGCCATGGTCACCGGCCCTGCCAGCGCGGCCCGCACCTTCACGGTGTCGGGCACGCTGCCCAGCGTCGTCATCTCGATGCCGCCCGCCATCAACGCCATGAACGCGGCGGCCTACGTGGTGAGCGGCACCTGCACGACCGCAGCAGGCAACGTCTCGCTCACCGTCGGCTCCATCATGGCGACGGCGCCGTGCACGGCTGGCACGTTCACCAGCACCGTCAACGCCACGACACTCCCCGACGCGCTGCAGGTCAGCATCTCGGGCTCGCAGACGAACGCGAGCGGCACCGTCATCGACACCAAGTACGCACTCAAGGACACCGTCGTTCCTGGAGCGCCGGTCATCACCTCGCCCGCGAGCATGAGCCGCACCACCGACACGCGGCCCGCCATCACGGGAACTGCAGAGGCGGGCGCCACGGTCACCGTCACCATCGACGGCAGCGTCGCTGGCACTGCGACGGCCGATGGCAACGGAGCGTGGACGTTCACTGCGGCCAATCCGCTCCCGCTCGGCATGAACACCGTGAGCGCGACGCAGACCGACGTGGCGGGCAACACCGGCCCCTCGAGCCCGACGACGACCTTCTTCATCGAGGCGGCGAACCCTCCGCCCGTCATCACCACGCCTCAGGACGGCGCGATGCTCTCGACGCGCTCTCCGCCCATCGGCGGCACCGCGAGCCCGAACGTCACCATCACCGTGAAGCTCAACGGCATGGTCGTCGGCACCACCATGTCGAACGGCGCCGGCCAGTGGTCGTTCACGCCGTCGACGCCGCTGATGCCCGGCACGTACACGGCCGTCGCCACCGCCACCAACGTCACCGGCAACGTGAGCGCCAACAGCAACACCGTCGTCTTCACCATCTCTGCGGGCATGACGAACGCGCCCACCGTCACGACTCCCGCGAACGGCGCGCTCACGAAAGACAACACGCCTGACGTGACCGGCACCGCGACACCGGGAGCCACCGTCATCGTCATCATCGACGGCCAGGACGTGGGGACGACGACGGCTGACGGATCAGGCGCGTGGACGTTCTCGACGACGACGCCGCTCGCCGAAGGCCCGCACGACGTTCGCGCGCGCCAGAGCGTCAATGGCACCACGAGCGGTGACAGCACCTCGAACCGCTTCACCGTCGACACCATGGGCCCACCGACGACGCTGAAGGTCGACCCCACCGACACGTTCGACGGCACGACCGTCACCGCGACCGGAGTGACGGAGCCAAACGCCACCATCACCGTCTTCGTGAACGACCAGCCCGTCGGCACCACGATGGCCGATGGCGCCGGGTTGTGGACGCTGCCGATTCCCCAGGCGTCACTGCCCATCGGTGAGTACCAGGTGGCGGCGCAGGCGACCGACCCGGCCGGCAACATGGGCCCGAAGACCCAGGCGGTCGCGGTCATCGTTCGACGCGTGAATCAGCAGTGGGGCGGCGGCGGCATCGGCGGAGGCAACGGCTGCTCGACCGCTCCCGGCCTGATGCTCATGGCCGTGGCGGTGCTGCTCTTGCGGCGGCGCGCTCTCTGAGCGCTCGGCGCTGGCTGAGGAACATCACGAACAGGTTGACGATCAACCCGACGTTCGCGCACGCGCCCAGCAGATAGCGCCACTCCGGCCACTGCACCGACGCCAACGCCATCAGGCCGAAGCCCACCGATGTCGGCCAGATCTCCTTCACCAGCACCGAAGCGACCGAACCGCTGAGGAAGCCCCAGTACACCAGCAGCACCGGCACGATGTGGCCGCCGATGCCACCGAGCACGAAGCGCAGGTAGAGCAGCCCAACCGCCTGCACGACGAGCGCGAAGGTGAGCAGGTGCGCGATCTTCTCGTTGAGCGGCGTGCGCCGCGACGGAGGCGTTCTTCTCACCGACAGGGCGATGGTGATGAGGCTGAGCACCGAGATGGGCAGAGCACCCAGCGTCTCGTCGTACTCGGGGTGCGCTCGGTACGTGAAGAAGCCCAGGAGCGGCGCGGACGACCAGATGAGGCCCAGCACCGCCGCCGTCGCCATGCGCCGCACGCTGCCTGTCAGTGGATCGAGAGACTCCGCCAGACGATGGAGTCGCTCGAGCTCACGCACGCGCTCGAGCTCGGCGTTCTGGGCGTTGGTGACCGCGTCGAGCAGCTCCTTCGGGGCGGCGTCGAGATCGGCGAGCAACGTCTGCGCGGCCCGCACCGACCCGTGAGCGAGCTC
The DNA here is from genome assembly GCA_943370055.1 of Archangium gephyra. Lineage (GTDB taxonomy): Bacteria > Myxococcota > Myxococcia > Myxococcales > Myxococcaceae > Xiheimicrobium > Xiheimicrobium gephyra_A. Next base: position 70,482 of record CALRPN020000001.1, on the reverse strand, counting down.
GAAGCGAATCATCTCGGTGGTGATGCGCGAGAGCGCGCGGCGGGCGTCGGGGTTGTCGGACCAGATACGCAGCGCCTGCTGCAGACCAAAGCGGCACTCCGAGAAGAGCCGGCCCACCTGCACGGCGTCGGGAGCCGAATCGGTGACGAGCTTCGAGAACTCCGTCGCGCGCGCTTCTGACTGCTCGACGAGTTCACGCGAGCCCTGGTGCTCGAGGAACTGCTCCAGCGCCTGACGCACTTCGAGTGCGCTCTCGGGCCGCGCTTCGGGAGCCCGCGCCATGCAGCGAAGAATCAGCTCGGCGAGTTCGCCGGGCACGTTGGAGGGCAGCGTCGGCGTCGAGCGCAAGACGCTCTCGAACATCTCGGGCGTGGACGGCCTGAGGTGCGGCGGTTTTCCCGTCACGACTTCGTGGAGGATCGCGCCGAGCAGGTACACGTCGGTGCGGCCCGAGAGCTGCGCGCCTGCGCCACCCACCATCTCTGGCGCCATGTACGCGGGCGTGCCGGCGAACTGCGTCGTGGGTCCGGCTGCCGTCGCGATGCCCCAGTCGACCAGGTACACCTCACCGAAACGGCCGAGCATCACGTTGTCGGGCTTGAGATCGCGGTGCACCACTCCGCGCGAGTTCGCGAAGTGCACGGCGTTGCACAGCTGCATGGCGATGCGCAGGTGCGACTCGAGGCGCGTGCGGCCGGGCGCGTAGGTCTCGAGGTCGGCTTCTCCCGCGAGCAGCTTTCCCCACGTCACGCCCTCGATGCGCTTCATCACCACGAACGGCTTGCCGTCGGCGCCGAGCGACAACGCGTAGATGGGAAGAATGCCCGGGTGCTCGAGCGAACCCGCGAGCCACGCCTCGGCCAGCAGCGCCTCTGCATCGTGAACGGAGCTCGTCGGCTTGAGCATCTTCACCGCGACCGCGCGATCGAGGCTCACCTGCCGCGCGAGCTTCACCACGCCCATGCCGCCCTGCCCCAACACCGACTCCTCGACGTACGCGCGGTGATCATGCGTGAGGCCCTTCAGCACCTCGAGCGCGCGCTGCCCCGACTTGACCTCGTGCGGCGGCTCGACGGTGGAGCGCGGGTTGCGCAGCACCGTCTTCGCGTCGTCGGCGTTGATGGTCGCAAGCAACTGCGACACGCGCTCCGAGATGTCCGAGTCACCTTGCATGCGGGAGGTGGAGCGTAGCTTGCGGACTTCGGGGCCGCCTGAAATGAGCGGCTGCATGCGCGTTCTGCTCTTTGCACTGCTCGTAGGGTGTGGCCGGCCGGCGTTCGTTCCCGATGGCGGCCCGGTCACCTTCGTCGACGGTGGGCTGCGGGCCGATGCGGGCGCGACCATCTCGCTGCGCCGGTGTCCGACGACTGGCGGTGGCGCGATGGAAGGTGACGTCTGCTTCGTGCTGACGCCGGCCGAGACGGGGCTGCCAGCATCGGGCGGCGGAGCGACGGTCGATCAGTACGCGCTGCGCCCGCCGATGAACGCGCGCGGCGTGTTGCTGGTGTTCTTCAACGGCAGCGGCGGCTCACCTCGCGCAGGCATCGGAAGCGCGACTGGCAGCTTCTATGGCGTGGCGCGCGCGCAGGGGCTGCATGTGCTGGCGGTGAGCTACGTGAGTGGTCAAGCGGTGGGCTCGATCTGCAACGGCAATGATGGCTGCTTCGAGCCGACGCGCGCGACGATTCTCACGGGAGAGCCGCAGAACGGCGCGGCGAACGTGCTCAACGACGTGACGACCGATGAGGGCGCGTTCGATCGCATCGCGGCAGCGTTGATGACGTTGAGCGACTCGGATCCCGCGGGTGGGTGGAGCGCGTTTCTCGATCGCTCGAAGCTGCCCGACGCGGAGGCGGCGATTCGCTGGGAGAAGGTGTTCGTCTCGGGGCACTCGCAGGGCGGCGGACACGCAGCGCTCGTCGGCAAGCGGCAGTCGGTCGGGAGAGTCGTGATGCTCGCGTCTCCGTGTGACGGCGTTGGCAATGCGGTGGCGACGTGGCTGTCGAGTCCCGCCGGCTACGCGACGAATCCTTCGACGAAGTTCTTCGGGCTTGCGTCGATGGGTGACACCACGTGTCCGCGCGCGCCTGAGGCGTGGGACGCGCTGGGCATGCCGATGACGGCGCAGACGCGGAACGCCACGGTGTGCGCGGGAGAGTCGGCGCATGGCGCACCGCTTGGCTGTCAGAGCAGCGCTGCAGCGTGGGTGGAGCTGCTCAAGCCCTGAGTGGGCGCACTGGTCCGCATTGGTTCAGACGTGGACCGACTCGCCGCTCCCGCGCAGCGCGCTGGTGAGTTCGCGCACGGAACTGCGGGCACGCGCACCAGACTGAAGGAACTCGCGCACCAGACCGCATGGCTCGCGCACCACCCTGTTGAGTTCCCGCAGCGCCTTGCGGCTCTCGCGCACCGGGTTGCAGATCTCGCGCACCGGGTTGCAAGTCTCGCGCATCAACTTGCAGATCTCGCGCATCAGCTTGCAAGTCTCGCGCATCAGCTTGCAGACCTTGCGACGCCAGCTTGCTGACCTTGCGAAGGCAGCTTGCAAGTCTCGCGAAGCCAGCTTGCAAGTCTCGCGACGCCAGCTTGCAAGTCTCGCGAAGGCAGCTTGCAGGTCTCGCGAAGGCAGCTTGCAAGTCTCGCGACGCCAGCTTGCTGACCTTGCGAAGGCAGCTTGCAAGTCTCGCGAAGGCGGAGGTGCTTCTCAGTCAGACGGCTGTGTCGCGAGCACGGGGAGCACGAGCGCCATCGCGAGCGCCTCGTCCTCGACGTTGCTCCCCTTCAGCAGGCCGTACGCCCAGTGTCTCTCTTCCGTGAGCGTTCCGAACAACTCGAGCTGAAGCACCATCTCTCCGCAGCGAATCGTGATGGCGTTGGCCTCGGCTTGAAGCTCGCCTCGAACCGAGACGCTCCGGCCATCGCTGAGCGTGAAATCAGCCCGTGGCCAGAGCGCGAATTCGATCGAGCCCGACAGCCGCGGCACCTCTGCGTGATCGAACAACGTGAGGTCGAACGTGCGCCCGAACGGCAGCCGTTCACGCAGGCGCGCCTGCAGCACCTTGCTGTCGTCGTACAGCTCGACCTTGATGCCCCACACGAACCGCTGGAGCACCTGGTACCGCTCGCGACGTTGAACATCGAAGACGCGCGAGCTGCACCCCTGCGTCCACCAGTGCAGCTGCCTGAGGCTGAAGTCGAGCTCCATTCAGCCGACGGTCACCGAGTCCCACTCGACGCCCTTCTTCTCGGCGGCGGCGGCGAGCTGCGCATCGAGCGACGACAACATCGTTCGATTGCCATCCTGCGTGTAGCTCGCGAGCGACTTTGCGCAGCCGGGCACGCGCTCGAGGAACTGCTGCAACACATCGCCCTCGAGCGACTTGGCGTACATGCCGTAGTTCAACTTCTCGAGGTACAGCGCGTTCATCACCTGCTCGAACTGGCCGCCGATGGGCACCGAGAGCATCGGCTTGTGCAGGTACACGGCCTCGCTCATGAGCGTGTAGCCGCCACCACCGACCACGCCGCGGCACGTGCGCAGATCGTCGATGAAGCCGGCCTCCGAGAACGGGCGGAACAGCAGGTTTCCCTCGCGCACGTCGGAGGTGATGTCGCGGCGGTACCCATAAATCCGGCACTCGCGACCCGAGCGCTTCAGGTCGTCGATGAGCTGCGTGTTGCTCGTCATCGTCTGGTACACGAGCAGGTGTTCGCCCTGCTCGCTCTTCGCGCCCAGAATCTCGGGCCGCAGAATCGAAGGCACCAGCGACGTGCGCTCCTTGCGAATGCGCGGGTAGAAGAACGTCGTCACCAGGTAGTGGAAGCAGCCCGGCGCCTTCGACTTCACGATGCCGCGGGTGAGTTCGAAGCTGTCTTCGTGGCCGGCGAGCAGCTCGGGCTCGTGCGCGCACCGGTTGATGATCTGCATGTTGTCGACGCTGATCACCGGCAGGCGGTGGTTGCGGCCGTAGAGGTAGCTGAAGGACTCGAAGTCGCTGATGACGACGTCGGGCTCGAACGAGTCGACCAGCTCGAAGTACTTCTTCACGTTCTGCGGCCAGCCCGTGATGGCGCCCTTGAGGTTGCCGAGGAGCGTCTGCCACTTCGAGACGGAGTTGCCCTCGTAGCTGATGGTGAAGCCCCAGATGTTGTGCACGTTCTCGAAGCGCTTGGCGAGGTAGTCCCGCGCGCGGCCCGACACGACGATGTGCACGTCGTGGTACTTCGTGAGGTGCTCGAGCACGACTCGCGAGCGCGTTGCGTGCCCCATGCCTTCACCGACGACGCCGTAGAGGATCTTCATGTGGTGGCTCTCCTGGAGTGTGCGAGCGTAGCGAGTTGCACGAGGAAGGCCCGCGAGGAAATGCGCGGGTGGTGGCGTGGGTTCGAAGCGGGTTGCGCAAGGTTCTGCGCACGGGGTGCGCATGGTGGAGGAGTCGGTCGGCAAACGGCTGCTGCGCTCGGTGGGCCTGGGGCTCGTCGCCGCGCTCGCGATTGCGGCCGTGGTGCTGCTCGTGCTCGCGGTCGTGCGGCTGAACGTCGACTGCGCGGGAATGGGCTCCGAGGAGTGCAACTTCGAGAAGGCGCTCGCGTCGGGCATCGCGCGGCTGCAGACGTTCGCGGCGGTGGGCTGCGCGACGGTTGCGGGTGGTGGCTTTCTGCTGCTCCGCCGGCGCGCCTGACACGCCACGTCAGCGCCACGCGGCTTGGAGTCGACGGAGTTCGGCTACCTTCCGCGCCCCATGACGCTCGACCCGAACAACCTGCCCGAGTCCCTCAACCTCGCTGAGGTGTTCCTGTTTCAGCAGGCGGCGAAGCAGCCGAACGCGCCGGCCATCTATTTCGAGGAGCAGGTCATCACCTACGGCCAGCTCGCGGAGCAGACGAACCGCGCGACGGCGCTCTACAAACACCTCGGCCTCGAGCAGGAGCAGCGGGTGTTGTTGATGCTGCCCGATGTGCCGCAGTTCGCGTCGGCGTGGCTGGGCGTGGTGAAGGCCGGCGGTGTCGTGAGCGCCGTAAACCCGGGGCTCAAGGCCGAAGAGGTCGAGTACTACGTCAACTACACGCGGGCGAAGATCGTCGTCGTCGATGACGTGACGGCTCCGACGATCGATTTGCTGCGAACGAAGCTGCCGCACCTGAAGCACGTGGTGGTCGTGGGGAGCGCGGGGCAGCACCTCTCGTATGACGCCGAGCTGGCGAAGGTGACTCCGGACCCGACGTTTGCGCCGACGCATCGCGATGACACGTGCGTGTGGCTGTACACGTCTGGCTCGACCGGCTTTCCGAAGGGCGCGGTGCACAAACAGCACGACTTCATCTTCAACGCGCTGAACTACGGCCTGCCCGTCATTGGCTATACGAACAAGGATGTCTGTCTTTCCGTGCCGCGGCTCGCGTTTGGTTACGCACTTGGGAGCAACCTGCTCTTCCCGCTCATGGCTGGCGCCGCGACGGTGTTGTTCAAAGAAAAGCCGGCTCCGGAGAAACTGTTCGAGCTAATCAAGAAGCACCGTCCGACGGTGCTGACCGCAGTGCCGACGTCGCTCAATCAAGTGCTCAACCACGACGGCGTGGAGCAGGTCGACTTCTCGTCGTTCCGGCTCGCCATCAGCGCGGGTGAAGCATTGCCCGCAGAGCTGTACTCGCGTTGGAAGAAGCGCACGGGTGTCGAGATCCTCGACGGCATCGGTTCGGCCGAGATGTTCCACATCTTCATCACCAACCGGCTGGGCGACGTGAAGCTGGGCTCGCTCGGGCGCGTGGTGAATGGCTATCGCGCGAAGGTGTGTGACGACGAAGGGCGAGAGCTGCCGCGCGGCGACGTGGGAACGCTCTGGGTGTCGGGCGACTCGATGGCGCTGGAGTATTGGCAGAACCACGAGAAGTCGAAGTCGACGTTCCGCGGTGACTGGTGCGTGTCGGCCGACAAGTTCCAGCACGACGAAGACGGGTACTTCTTCTTCTGCGGGCGTGGCGACGACATGTTGAAGGTGGGCGGCAAGTGGTTGTCGCCAGTCGAGGTCGAGAACGCGTTGCTGCAGCACGCGGCGGTGCGTGAGGCGGCGGTGATTGGGTTCAAAGATGCCGACGGGCTGGAGAAGCCGAAGGCGTTCGTCGCTTTGAATGCCGGACAGATTGGGACGGACGCGTTGGCCGAAGCGCTGAAGGCTCACGTGCGTGATTCGCTCGCGCCATTCAAGGCTCCGCGACAGGTGGTGTTCGTCGAGGCGCTGCCGAGGAGCGATCGCGGCAAGGTGCTCAAGACCGCGCTGCGCGGGTGATCACGGCACGTACGGCTGCGGTCCGTGGAGGGTGACCTCGAGGTTTCCGGGGCGAGGCGTGAGCGTCAACTTCACTCCCACTCGCCCATCGTCGAGCCGCGTGGGTCGAACACCGATCATGCTGAGCGCCTGGCCACAGGGCGGCGGGCTGATGCCGTAGCCCGGGTCGAAGACCTGCGGTTTCCAGGTGAGCCAGACGTCGGTGGGCGTGGTGGGCGCGAAGTCGAAGCGGAGCCGCGCAAATTTTGGGTCGACCACCGGGTGCGTGGTGAGCCCGTTCGATTGCACGAGCGTCGCGTCGAGCGCGGCCGCGTCACCGGAGTCGACCTCGAACTCGAGGCACTCGGTGGTGCAGTTGGTGATCCATGCGGCGGGTCGCAGCTCGCTCCGAGGCGCCGTGAGGAAGGCCAGGGAGTACGCGAGCCGCTGGTGGTGCTGGAACTGGAAGACCGTCACCAGCACGCGGAGCGGCAGGTCGGTGAACCAGGCGAGCCCGCTGAAGGTGACGATGGTTCCAGTGATGATGAGCGCCCGCATACGAGGTGGATGCGAGCGTCGCGGGGAGCGAGTGCCACCGCCCATCGGTCATCAGGTGGATGTGTCTCGGAGCACGGCCGCGAAGAAGCCGTCAGTGCCGTGATGGTTCGGGTGGGCCGGCCATCGGTCATCGGGCGGATGTGTCGCGGAGCACGCGGCGAAGAAGCCGTCGGTGGGCGCAGGGTTCCGTGATGACAACCCGCGCATAGCGAGTGCCACCGCGGGCGCGAAGAAGCCGTCAGTGCCGTGACGATGCGGGAAGGTACTGAGGGTTCCGTCGTGATGAGCGAGGTGCGAGTGCCACCGCCCATCGGTCATCGGGTGGCTGTGTCTCGGAGCACGGCCGCGAAGAAGCCGTCAGTGCCGTGACGATGCGGGAACGTGCGCAACGTGCCATCGGCGTGGAGCAGCTCGTCGGGCAGCGCGGGCCGCTCGATTCGGAAGCGTGGATTCGTCGAGAGGAACGAGGCGACCACCTGCTCGTTCTCTTCCGGGCGCAGCGTGCAGGTGGCGTAGGTGATGGTGCCGCCCGGGAGCAGGTGTGACGCGGCGGTGTCGAGCAGCGCGCGTTGAATCGGTGGCCAGGTGGAGAAGGTCGCGGGGTCGATTCTCCACCGCACGTCGGGGCCGCGGCGGAGGGCTCCGAGCTCGGAGCAAGGCGCGTCGACGAGCACGTGCGTGACGCGCAGGTCGGCGGGGAGCGTGTGGTGAATGCGCACGCGGGCGCCGGCCCGGATCGCGCGGGTGCGCAGCCGCTCGAGGCGGGCCTTGTCGACGTCGGTCGCGTGGAGCGCCGCGGTGGGCAGGCGTGACGCGAGGGCGAGCGTCTTGCCTCCGGCGCCGGCGCAGAGGTCGAGCAGCGAGTCGCCCGTGGGAACGATGGCGGCGAGCAGCTGGCTGCCTTCGTCTTGAATCTCGAAGAGGCCGTCGCGCCAGGCGGTGGTGGCGGTGAGGTTCGCGGGGCGGGTGGTGACGTGGAGCGCGTCGTCGCTCCATCGGCCGGGCTCGGTGTGACGGCCTTCGTCGGCGAGGCGGCGGCACAGGTCGTCGCGGGAGACGCGGGCGCGGTTCACCCTGAGCGTGACGGGTCCCGGTTCGTTGAGCGAGGTGGCGAGGGGCTCGTCGAGGAGCGCGCCGAGCCAGTCGGGAATCGAGGTGCGATCGCGGAAGTCGGTGAGCGGTCGGGCGGGTGGAATCTCGAGGCCGAGGTCGAGGGTGACGCCGGCGAGATCGCGCACGAGGCTGGCGAGCAAGTGGAGTGGTGAAAGGGCGCCGACGGTGGCGCGCAGGCGGCGGCGCCAGAGGCCGACACCGAAGATCGACTCGGCGCAGACGCGGCGTTGGTCGGTGGTGAACGTGCGGTTCGCGCGGAGGAGCTTGTCGAGCACGACGTCGGCGGGGCGGCCGTCGAGCACGGCGGTGAGGGCGGGCTCGAGGATTGGCGCGAGTCCCGGGAGGACGTGCCAGGGCACGTCGTGGAGGCGGGGGATCATTCGCGTTCGAGGGCGCGGCGCAGGTTCAAGCGCGCGGGCGCGTCGAGGCGGGCGTGGAAGTGGTCGGAGTGGAAGATGCGGGGTGCGTCGAGCAGCTTCGAGAGGAAGCGGCGGCGGCCGAGGCGGTAGAGGAGCGCGTTGGTGACGGGGCGGTATTCGTCGGCGATGGCGGCGTCGTAGGCGTCGAAGGTGGTGGCGTCGCTCCCGAGAATGGCCATGTCGGCGTCGAGGAAGTGGGCGGCGTCGGGGTCGGGCGGCGTGACGGAGCCGTGCTTCGCGGTGAGCTCGATGAGGCGGGTGATGAGGTCGACGTCGAGCCCGGCGCGCGGGAGGAAGGTGTCGATGGCCTGGCGGGCGAGCTCGGCGCTCTTCGTTTCGTTGTCCTTTTGGCCGGCGACGTAGACGGCGTCGTGGAAGAGCGCGGCGAGGAAGACCTCGTTCGGGTGCGCCCAGTCGGGCACCGTCGAGAGGTGCTTGAGGACCTCCTGGACGTGCGTGAACGAGTGGTACGCGCGGGGCGGGGAGGCGTAGGCCGCGATGACCGCCCGCATGAGCCCTTCGGGAATGTTGATCGGTGGGATCATCGTCAGGGTTGACAGGCTCGAACGTGGAACGTAGAGACGCGCGCGTCGTATTCCTCGATAGCTCAGTTGGTAGAGCGGCGGACTGTTAATCCGTAGGTCCTTGGTTCGAGCCCAAGTCGAGGAGCTACTAGGGGCCGGTTGCGAAAAGCACCGGCCCCTTTGCTTTACTCCCCTGCCCCGTTGTTCCCCGAGGGAAGCGCTCTCTGCGGGTCGTCGGCAGAGAATCTCGGTGAGCTCGGCGGGCCCGTTTCGGACAGCGCGGCTCTCGGTTCTCCGTCCCGCGCAGAGAGTCCGGAGATCGGCGTTTAACGGCTTCTGCTAAACGCTAAACGTTGGGGCGCTGGAACCTGTCGGAATCACGAGTGGTTCGCAGGTCGCTTCGTTCAGGGTCGAAGGGCGCTGACTGCGAACCAGTTGGCAAAGAGGTCCGCGAGAGAACGAAGAGGCCCTCGGCCGCTGAACGTCAGCGGCGCAACGGTGAGGTCGTCACTCGAGGACGTCATGCGGATCCGCGTCTACTCAGACCTGCACCTCGAGTTCGGTCCCTTCGACCCGCCCGCGAACGACGACGTGGACGTGGTCATCCTCGCCGGCGACATCGACGTGAGGGGCCGCGGCGTCGCCTTTGCGAAGCGCTTCCCCTGCCCCGTCGTCTACGTGGCGGGCAACCACGAGTACTACGGCGGCGCGATTCCCCGCCTCACCGAGAAGCTCAAGGAGGCCGCAGTCGGCAGCAACGTTCAAGTCCTCGACTGCGATGCGGTCGTCATCGGCGGCACCAGATTCCTCGGCGCGAGCTTGTGGACCGACTGGCGAGGCAACGGCACTGTCGACCCAGCGCTCGCGATGGAGCACGCCCGCGACGGCATGTCCGACTACAAGAAAATCCGCGTGTCGCCTGCGTTCAGCCGGTTGCGACCGAGCGACACGCTCAAGTGGCACGCGCGCGCTCGAGCCTGGCTCGCTGGTCAACTCGAGCAACCGCACGAGGGCCCGACGGTGGTCGTGACGCATCACGCACCGACGCTCCGCGGCTGCAAGCCGGAGGACGCTTCCACGCCCTTCCTGGGCGCCTACGCCAGCGACTTCGAGTTCCTCATGGGCCCAAAGGTCGACGCCTGGGTCTTCGGGCATACGCACCTCGCGTTCGACGAGCGCATCAGCGGGACCCGAGTGGTCAGCAACCCACGTGGCTACGTCGGCGAGTTGGTCGATGGCTTCAGGCCCGACTTCACCCTTGAGGTCGGCCAGTGACCAACCCCGCCCTCGAGCCGCCGCTCTTCGACTCACACGCGTCGCTCACGACGGTGATGACGTGGGCGGGGCTCCCGGCCGCTCTTCGGCGCGCGATCACTCGAGCCTGCCCAAGGACATCCTCAAGCACGTGCCCCTGCTTGCTGAGGGAGTTGTCTGCCGTTCACAACTATCGAGACTCATCGAAACTCGACGCCTGAGAAGGCGCCTCGCTTTATTCCTGAAAGCACGTTGGAAAGCGTCTGCGTAAGCCGCTCCTTCGCGTCCTTCAAGCCCGGGCAGGCCTTCTCATTCTTTCCTGCACAAGCGCACGGAATAGCCACTGCGTTGTATTGCATATAGGCATTTCGAACAGATATCCTGGATTGGTCGATACCCCGCTTAGCCATCTGAACCTCCTGGATCCCCGCCTCCGTTTGCGGGTAGCCCGGTTTGATCCGTTGTTCGGCTCGACTAAGGTAGGCGCGCACGCACTTCTCGCTTGCCCCTGTCCCAGTCTCTAAGGTCTCGTCGCTCGGACACCTAACTGAACTGTCGCCGACGTTTGAAGAGATAATTTTTTCCTTCGAGAACGCGAAACAGATCGGAATTTCCCCTTCGTACTCCAAGGTCCCATCGCCAGAATCCGACCATTTGAATGAGCCTTCGCCCACCGCGGGCAGGTTCTCGGCGACAGTTATCCCGGCAGCGAGGGTAGACTTTTTGTGAAAAGTAATCGTCAGTTTCTTCGCGCAGACTACTTGTGAAACCACAAAAGCTGCATCCGCATCAACCAACGTCTGTATCGTGGCGTTCGAATAATATGACTCTGGCAGGACGGATCCGGTGAAGACCGCAAGAGGCAGTACTTGGGTAGTGACCTTACTTGCAGAAAAAGTGAAGCCATCATCAAATTCAGCCGCGAGACTTGGCTTGAGCTTGACGCCGGAGACCTGCAGAGCGGCGCTAAGTTCCGACACAGAACTCGACGCTGCCTTGGTTGTCAGATTGCCGGCCACAGTGGGCTCTGTGCAACCATCGACGGTAGGGCCCATCTGCAGAACGTCATCTTTGTTCAAGACTGTACCGACATTGAGATCAGTCCTGAACACTCGAACTGGCTCAAGCCCGTAGCCGTCACGCACAGCTTTCTTGAGGAAGTGCTCCGACGTGCAGCCCGACGCGAATGGGACTGCCGCAAGCACGAGAACTACCGGATGTAGGAACGTTCGGAGTGCCATGTAGTCTGAGTCTTTTCCGGCGCGTCAAGATGCGTCAAGGAGCAAAGGCGACCTCCATGTACACCCACCACATGGCCTTTGCCTCGTCTGAGCATCGGCCTTTGGTTTGCCGCTGAATCTGTCGAATCGCCAACTACTTCGCGCTCCGCGATCGCAGTTCAGGATGGCGTCGCCCGGGCATGCAGGGCTACCCTCTGTTCTACAGCAATCGTTCCCGGAGGCGCGTGTCGGCGTTTCAGCCTGAGCGGCGGGTAAGTCCGGTGCGGATCATCTCTTCAACCAGCGCCGCGGAGAGCTCGTCGTCGGTCGTGCCGGTGACCTTGAGTTCGACCAGTTCGAACTTCTTCGCGTTGGCCACCACCCAGTCGATGTACCGCGCGAGGTTCAGGTGCTCGACGCCGAAGGCAATGTCCTTCATCGCCCGAACAATCTGAACCGGCGTTCCCTCGAACACCCGGTCGTCCCGCATGATGATCTTCATGACTTCGCTCCCTGGCGCGCGCGCCAATCGCCCGAGCTGATGGTGGGTCGACCTGCGGCCTGCTCGGGCGAGAGGACGTAGGTTTCAGCAGTAGTGCCGTCGGCGAGAACAACCCGCCGGCGTCGATAGAAACGTGGATGCCCCTCGAGGACGTCGAGGCGCGCGAGCGTCGGTGGGTCGACCTCGTAGACCTCGCCGCGGACAGCGGCGTCGCCGCCCTCGACCATCGCCGGGAAGAAGCCCAGGTCAGCGAGCGCGAACACGGGCTTCGTGACGGCCGCTCCGACCAACTCGGCGTTCGCGAGCAGGCGGTGGTTCGGCTCACCCGCGAGCAGCGTCCCGTAGACGAACACGCGCGTCACGATGCGCCTCCGATGGCTGCGACCAGCCGCTCGAGCTCGAAGCCCCGCCGCGCGTACTCGCGCGCGAGCACCGCTAAGTACTTCGGCTGCGGAGTCCAGGCCTCGAAAGTCTCCTCCGGCTGGAGGTACACGTGGGCCAGGCGCCGTGCGTCCTTCGTCACCACGAAGCGCGTCTCGCGCACGTAGGCGTGCGGGTGGCCCTCGGCGCGGTCGAGCCGGTCGAGGTCGTCGGCGGACAACCGGTAGAGCACTCCCTCGACGCGCTCGCCGGGCGCGCGCCGCACGCTTGCGACCGCGCTGCTCCACTTGTGGCTGAAGCCTCCGAAGGTCAGCGCGTGGTTCGGCAGCGTCGCGTGGCCCATCGACTTCGCGCCGGGGCAGCGCTCCAGCATCTGCCCCTCGTCGAGGTTCGAGCCGTAGGCGAAGTAGAGGACCGTCTTCATGCGCGCGCTCCATCGTACTGCTCGGTGGTGACGCGCTGGAGCACCGCGAGCCCCCGCTGCGCCTCGTCGTCGGTCGCGTGGAGCAACTCGAGGTAGACCCAGCCCGCGTTGTCCGCGCTCGCTGCGACCATCTGCGCAATCCATCCCTCGGCTTCCGGCGTCGCCAATTCGACCGCAGCGGCCAGCAGGTGAAGCGCCGCGTGGATTCTTCGGAAGCTGGTGCCCCGCGCAAACTTCACTTCGATGCGCGGCTCAGCGTGCCCGTACTGGCTCCGCGCCAGAGTGACTCGGTAGGCCTTCACGTTCCTCTCCTTCATGCCGCCACCGGGGTGGCAGGCGGCGTCTCGGTGTTGGTGGTGGCCTCGGGCGCCTGCGCCGCAGGGCGGTCTCGGCGCTCGCCCTTCCACGCCGCGCTCCCCGCGAGGCGCTTCGTGAGGTGCAGCCGCGCCGTCTTGAACTCGTCTCCGATGAGGCCGAGCCCGAGGAGAAACACGCGGAAGTCGTACTTCGCGGTGGCAACGTTGAACTCGCGCCGCTTGCTGGAGGCGGCCTTCGAGCCGAGCGCCTTCGCAGCCATCGCGAGCACCAACTGCAGGTAGGCCTTCACCTCGCCAGCGTGAAGGCTGCCGTTGAAGTACCTGAACTCGATCGTGCCTCGGAAGAAGAGGCTGTTGAGGTTGAGCCCGTGGTACCGCGAGGAGTCGTACCGCTGCGGGTTCGGGTTGCTGCGGCCGTACCAGGCCTCGCTCAACTCGCGCATCGTGCGCGGGCGGCGCGCTTCGAGCCGCTCGATGAAGGCCGGGTCGATGGGGCGGCAGTACCGCTGCAGCCGCGTCTCGCTGACGCCGAGGGCGTGCTCGAGGAGCCGCTCCTGCTTGTGGACGTTCTTCACGAGGTTGGTGGTGCTCTTCGCGTCGAAGCGCGCGCCGTCGATGTGAATGTGAATTCCCGTGGAGTGGTCTGCGCGAGCCCCCGCCGTGCGGACGGCGCGGATGATGTTCTGCAGCGTGTCGAGGTCCGCGTAGGTGAGGACCGGCGAGACGATTTCGCCGCTCTGCTCTCCGCCGCTGAGGCTGCCATCGGGCACCACCTGCCACGCCCGGCCCGTCGCGTCGGTCACCCGCCAACCGCGCCCCTCGTTCACCGCCTCGCCTCCCGTCACCGTCTGGATGGCCCGCGCGAGGCGCTCCCGGTTGAGGCCCACCGTTTCGATTTCGATGCCGTAGCGCAGCGTCTTCAAGTGCGATCCCGTTCCGCCGCGCTGGTGTCGCGGCGAGGGACATACACGCTTCCTTCTGGCCGACTCAGCAAGCGGAAGAAGTCGAATTCCGATGTAATTTCGAGACTTTGGAGTGACGCGACGTTCCGCGGAGTTACCGCCTCGGCCGCCCGGAATTGCGCCAATTCGGGGCTCTTCGGCGCGGGTGACCGGCGCGTCTTCCGGCCCTGAACGCGGCCATCAGTGCCGCGCGGAGCGACTCCTTGGGGCACCACACCGCGAGCCCCGCGAGGTCGGTGGCGTCGACCTCGAAGTCTTCGACGTCTAGGAACCTGCGCGCGATGGAGAGCGCGACCTCTGAGCTTCGCGGAGCAGCCATCGTCACGCCTCCTGCGCGAACGCGCGTGCGGCGTCGGTGGCGCCGAGGTGCTTGAGGTAGTGGCCGAGCGCACGTCGGAAGAACTCCATGCGGTTCGGGATGTCCCGCTTGCGCCACGCGTCGTCCATCTTGTCGACGACTCCGGCCTCGAGCCGCAGCGGGAGGATTCGCATGTCGGTGGGCTCGCCTTCGCGCCGTCGTGATGCGCGCGGACCGACGGTCACGTGACCCTTCTCGGCCTCGCGAATCTTCCAGACCAGGTACGGCTTCGACGAGGAGCCGCTCGGGCGACCGACGACCTCCACGTACTTCGCGCGCAGCTCCTCGACCGAGAGTTCCTTGAAGCGACCGCGCGGCTTCGCCTCGGCCTTCTTCGCGAGCGCCTCTTCGATGCGACGAATGAGGAACGTGCGGTTGGGGCTCTTCGTCGTCTCGCCCACGACTACCTTGAAGCGCGCCTGGAGCTCAGGGAGTCGCAGCGCGTCCAGCTTGTCCTTCGTTGCCATGTGCATCACCTCGTCGGGCGCTGGGTACACGTCTCCCTCGGGCACGGGCCCGTTCGCAGCCGAGGGTGTTGGGGAATCACTTCGTGGAAGTCGTCACGGACGCGGCGCCGGCTCGGTACGCGGCCTCGAGCGCCTTCTTCACCTGCCACACCGCGACGTCGTGGAAGTCGAGCGAGTCCATCTTGCGCGTCTCGAGCGTCTCGATGCTCAGCACCCGCTTCGCGATGTCGGCGAGCACCTCGTTCATCGGTGCTTCCTCGCCAGGCGGAACGGCGTCTTCGAGCCGTACCGAAGCTGCTGGCCCTCGACGAGGAAGACGTCAGTGGGCGGGAGGTCGCTGGTCGACGCCTTCGCCTCCACGTTGCCTTCATCGTCGGGCTCATCACACTCGGCGCGGGTCACCACGCCGGAGAGTTCAATTTCGAACGGCCAGTTCGGCTGCGACGCGATGAGGACCTGCGCGTTGGGCTCGAGTTCCTTCAAGACGGCAATCAATTCATTCACCTTCATGTTTCGACTCCGCCCGGGTGGTGGCCTTCTGGGCGCCCGGCTCGCAAAGCCATACATCCTTCTTTTCAAAGACAGCTCAAGTCGAAGAAGCGATGGCGACGTCGAATGATGGCTTCAGTCGGCCGGGTCGAGCTTTTCAAAGGGCTGGGCGAGGAGCTTCAGGCCGTCGGGGAAGAACTCCTTCACGACGAGTGGGTCGGCGTCGGTCAGCACCGGCGCTGCGAGGCGGGCGTCGAAGCGACCCTGCTTCGCCAGCGAGGCGTGGAGTTGGTCGACGAGCAGCCGATGGAGGTCTCCGTAGCTCTTCGGCGCTGAAGTCGGAGCGGCCGCCGAGCGAATGAGGAACTCCTCTGCCTCGCAATTGGGACACGGCGGCAGGCGCACGACACGACCGTCGAGGTCGTCGGCCACGGCGCTCCCCACGCCGAGCGAGAGCGTCGCCAACTTCGAGCGCGTCGCCGTCTGGCACATCGAGCACCGCTGGAGCACCTCTTCGCCGTTGAGCTCTTCGATGGGCATGCGTGCCTCACGCGATGGCGGTGTAGTCGCCGTACCAGTACGACCAGTTGTTGCTTCCGACGTTGCCGCTGATGGTGAACGCGAAGCCGTCGCGGGTGACGTTCTGGACGACGGTGCTGGGCGCTCCTCCGCTCGCGTCGCGCACCGCGAGGGTGATCGACGACGGCGCCGCAGGGAAACGGCTGCGGAAGTTCACGACGTTCCCCAGCATCATGAACTGCGCGCCGCCGGTGGGGTTGTACATCTTCGCCCCGCAGTAGCCGGTCTCGCGCACCGAGCCGCTGAGCTCGAAGGCCGAGTTCACCGCGTTGCTGTCGATGGGGAGCCTCCACGTTCGCGTCCACAGCGAGAACTGCGTCGCCGGCGTTCCTTCGTGGACGAGCTCGAAGGTGTTCCGGCTCAGCCTCAGCGCCGCCGCGTTGCCGGGCGACTGCTTCACCCACAGCGTTCCATTCCAGCTCGCGTTCATCGTGAGCCAGAGCGAGTCGCCATCGAGGTAGATGCGGAAGCGCGCGACGCCCGCTCCGGTGCCTTGCGCGTCCCACAGGAGCGCCTTCGTGCTCCCGGAGAAAGGCGGCTGACGAATGGTGCGGTGCATGCCCGCCGGAACAGCCTCGTTCGCGCGGTAGTGGTCGGCGCCGGCGATGGTGACCAGCTCCGCGAGCGCGTCTTCGGTGTTGCCCGCGTTGAGACGATTCGCTGCGTCCTGGACGGTGATGGTGTTCGCAGGGTGTGCTGCGAAGAGCTCGTTGAGGTGCGCGTTGTGCGCAGTCAGCAGGTCGAAGAGCTGGCCCGCGACCGTCTTGGCTGCGAGCGCGACAGGCGAACCAACGAAGGGCATCGAGCCGATGCGAGTCGCTCCCGCGTCCGCGACGGTCTGGTCTGCGAGCGCCGCAACCAGGCTCTGGAGCTGCGCTTGAACACTCGTCGTCGTGATGTAGCTGTGCGGCGTGGCCGAGATGGCGCTCGCCGCGTGCGCATCGGAGACGGCTGCCACGTGGCCATTCAACAGCGCCAACAAGGCGCCGAGCTGCGAAGCGACCGAGCCAGGCGCGAGCGGGTTCGGATTGCCGGGCACTCCGCCAGCGCCGACTGCTGCGGAGCCACCCACTCCACTGAGGTCGTCGACCAGTTCGTCGATGGCGCCTTGCACCGTGTTCGCCGCCACCATCCCGTGGGGCGCGTAGTCGACCTTGGTCGCGGCGTGCCGGTGTGCGGTGCCGTCGAAGTGGTCGGTCAGCACATCGTCGATGGCGTCGAGCGCGGCCTGCACCGTGGGAGCGCCGGGCGTCAGCGAGTTCCAGCCCACCGTCGTGATGCCGACCGAGCTGCCCTGCACGAAGACGAACGCCTGGCGCCGCGAGGTGTCGATGTCGGTGGTGACGATTTGCGTCTGCCCAGGCCGTCGGCGCACGTCGCAGAGGAGCAGTTCGTCGGGCTGCAGCGCCATCTTCGGTGCGATGCCTGCCGCTCCCTCTGCGGCCTGTCGCACCACGAGCTCGAACGACTCGTCTCGGCGAAAGAAGACCTGCTGCGAGTTGCCGTCCGTGCGCGGGTCTGAGAGCAGCCGCTTGAAGCGGAGGAACACGCCGAGCCAGCGCTCGTTGCTGGCGGTCGAGACGTCGGTGGGGATGCCCGAGAGGTCCGTCGAGCAGTCCACGGTCTGCCCGGTGCCGAAGAAGAGCCGCTGGCCGAGGTTGTCGTACGCGCGCGCGGGCGCGGTCAGGTCGATGGAGAGGTCGGGGACGGGCGAGTGCGGCGACGGGACTCCGCCCGAGACGACGCCGTAGATGCGCAGGTCGGCGGCGAGGTTGTGGAGTGCCCTCTCGAGCAGGCTGAAGCCGAGGTCGAGCTCCGCCTCGGTGACGCGCTGCCGGAAGTAGTAGTCGAGCCTGTCGGCCATGCGCCTGGTTCCAAAGCGCTGGTCAGCCCCTCTCGGGGACTCAGTCGATGTCCACGATCACCGGCACGTGGTCACTGAGTTTGAGCCAGGGTTCTGGTTGGGGGATTTCGACCGTCGCTCGCCGTGCCCATTCGTCCGGAAGGAACACGTAGTCGATGTGGAATTGCCCGGCCGGCTTGCCTCGAAAGAAGGTCTTCCGCGATTCCTCGCCGTGCGCCTCGCTGAAGTGCGAATGGTACGCGCTCGTCAGGCCCAGCTTCTGAAGTTGGTTGACGAGCTTCGCGTGAGCGGCGCCGGTCAGCTTGTCGAACACCCCTCCGCTATTGAGGTCGCCAGCAAGCACCGAAGGACCCTCTCGAAGAAACGTCTCGTGCTCGTCGAGGGACGAGCGCACGTCTTTCACGTACCGGGAGAGCGACGGCGATTTCGCCCACGCCCATTTGGCCAAGAGGTTGAAGACAAGCGATCTGCTCGTCACTCGTACAGCGATGGCGGTACCGGACTTCGAGACGAGGGAGAACGAGGTATCGCCGAATGCCAGTATCGCCAGGCCCTTCCTGGGCCCGGGCCCGCTCCAAGCCTTGCTCGTGCAGCCTTCGTAGGCAGGTGCCGCAGCAGGCACCGAATCTTCCGCGCACTCCTGAACGACCGCCACGTCGGGGTTGAGTTCCCGCAGCGCCGCGATCTTCTTGTGCACCGCCATTCTGCAGTTCCAAGTCACGAGTCGCATCGCCCGCCCTCACTCCGCGGCCAGCAGTTGCACAACTTCGGGCCGCAACGGACCGTCGTGCGACTGCAGGGCTAGCGCGCCCAACAAGACGTCGATGCGGGCCTTGCTCTGATTGTTGTTCATCACCCGGTCCCGTCGAGCGTTGTGCCCTTGAGACGATACTCGGTTCAAGCGAACTCCGGCGCCCGCACCTACGCCGCAGCGTTTCGCCAAGGGCGGCCACCGAAGTAGTCGACCCAGAGCGCGACGGCGTCCTGCATGAAGTTCGGGAGCGCGGAGACGCCGCCCTCGGCTGCGTCTGGGCGCGACAGTAGCGCGCCTCCGATGCGCACGATGTCGTCGAGCCGGTCGGGGTCGGCCTTCCAGTAGTCGGGCACCCACTCGATGCTAGGGCTCACCACCGAGGGGCTCTCTCTGCGACAGCGTCGGCCTTCGTGACGTTGAACGTCTCGGTCATGGACTGTTGAGTGACCCCGGCGGGACTTGAACCCGCAACCTCCCGGGTCATTACTCCGGGCGCTCTGCCAATTGGAGCTACGGAGCCTTCGACGACAAGTTAGCCCGTTGGCCGCGGAGTGGCTTCGGTTGCAGGTGGAACATCGAGGAGGAACGACTCCGCCCAGCCATCAATTGAGCGCACGAGCGCTTCCTGGGTCGCGAGGTCGGTCACCACGTGCGCCTGCGTGAAGGGACTGCCCGCCAAGGAGAGCACGACGCGTCGGAGTTCTCCTGATGCGTGCAGCTTCCCCTTGAGATGCCTGCGCAGGCAGTACAAGCGCGTGACCTCCGCTTTGGCGAGCAGCAGCGGCGCGTAGTCGAATGACTCTCCGGGCTCTCGGGGTTGCCGACGCTGCTTCTTCAAGTGCTTGAGTTCGGCTTCGAAGCGCACGAGCGCCTCCCGCCATCGAGTGAGGTCGAGCTTCATCGTGGTTCTCCTGTGGTGTGGTTGAGGGACGGTCCGGCCAACCGCAGGCGTGAAAGCAACCTGCGGAGCTCGGGGGACCGCCGAAGTGGGCGGAGGCCAATGGCCATCAACGCGCCACTCCAGGGCGGATCGGGTTCTCGAATGGAGATGAAGGAGACCGCAGCGCCGGCGAGGAGCGCTTCGAGACGCAGCAACTCCGCTTCGGAGTCGGCGTGAAGTGCGACCGCGCGGGTCGCTGGCGGGAGACTGCCGGGCGAAGACTCCCCAGCGGCGTGGATCAGCTGTGCGAGCTGAACGCCAAGGGGAACGTCACTGCGAACGATACAGTAGTGGTGGAGCGGCGAATCAGCTGCAGCAATGTCGGCGGCAATGTTCTGCGCGGCTCATGTTCGCAATCATAACCAACACCACCGACGCCGCAAGGTGGGGAGACTGACTGACAACACCGCTATGCGGCCCGGACGTGTCGCGCAGGAGGCCCGGCCAGGTACTCGAGCCACCGGCGCACCGCGTCCCCGGTGAAGCACGACAGCGCGGCCAGCCCGTCCTCAGCGGCGTCGGGGCACGAGAGCAGCGCGCCGCCGATGCGCACGATGTCGTCGAGGCGGTCGGGGTCGGCCTTCCAGTAGTCGGGCGCCCACTCGATGCTGGGGCTCACCACCGAGGGGACTCCTTCTGCGACCGCGTCGGCCGTCGTGACGTTGAAGGTCTCGGTCATCGAGACCTGGAGGCAGAGGTCCATTCCGCTGACGGTTCGCCGGAAGGTGGCCCAGTCCTGCCACGGGTGCTCGACGAGCCGCGCCCAGCGGAGGCCGGTGAACATCTTCCGAAGCGCGTCGAGCACCGCGCCTCCGCCCATCGTGTCGTTCTCGACCGACACCGAGAACTCCAGGTCGCAGTCGCGCTTGCGCGCAAGCATGAGCGCCGCGGCGGCGGCCGTCGTGTGGTTCTTCAGCAGCCGGAGCGCGCCGAAGCTGCCGATCCGGAGGAGCCGATGAGCGTGCTCGCGGCCGCGGCGACGGTGCACGCGCTCGACGTCGTAGAGGTTCGGGAGGTAGAGCGTGTGGCCGCCGTACGCGGTCTCGAAGAAGTGCTTCAGCTCGAGGCTGTTGGCCGCGACGGTGAGGTTGAGGAAGTTCTCCTGAAGAACCAGGAGTTCGCGGAGCAGTTGAATCGCCGACGGCTCGACCTGGAGGAAGGCGATCTGCGAGTGGCTCCGCACGAGGAAGTGCACGTGAGGGAACGCGTGCAGCAGTTCGATCATCGGCGCACGGCTGACCCACGGCGCCTCGAGCACGCAGTGAGTCACCGTCGGCCGTGCGGCGAGCGCCTTGTGCACGTCCGGTGGTTCGGCCGCCGGCGTGGCGTCCACCTCGACGCCCGCACGGCGAAGCACACGGACGGAGTGAAGCGCGTTCACCCCGAGGCCGATCGCGCTGCCCAACTGGTTCGCATGCCCGACGTTTCGGTACACCAGCAGCAAATGAACGGGAGAGCTCACGCAGAGGCAAAGCGAGCCCGAGTGTCTCCTGGGGACCACACCGTCGAGGAGTCGCCCATGTCGCAGAAGGAAATCCGCCACCAGAAAGTCGATGCGCTCGTGAAGGCGTTGGTCGACGTCATCGAGCACCTGATCGCCGAGACTCCTCGTGCGGTTTCCCCCCCGGCCCCCGAGCCTCAACACCCGAGCGCTCCGCAGAACATCAGCGCCCGCGATGACAGGATGTGGACTGTTCGAGAGGCCGCCGCATTCCTCAACGTCTCCGTCAGCTGGGTCTACAAGCAGGCCGAACTCGGAACGATACCCACGGTACGCCTCGGCTCCATTGTTCGATTCGACCCGCCGGCGATCAGGGAGTTCGCTCGGCAAGCGCCCGCAGGAACGAGCAGTCGCATCCGTAGCGCGTTGGGGCCGGCACATCGAGCCGGCGTCCCGCAACAATTGCCCGCCCTCAAAGCGCGAGAGCCATCCGCGTCCCCTCAGCCGCAGGTGACGGTGACGGCGCCACAGACAACGGCATCGCGAATGGTGCCACCTTCAGACTCGCATCTCTCGGTGAAGCAGGTCGCGGCCGCACTCGGGGTCTCAACGGCAACCGTGTACAAGCTCTGTGAGACCGGCCGACTCGCGCACACGAGGAACTCCGTCTGGGCGATCAAGATCGCGCCGGAGGAGGTTGAGCGCTTCAAGTCTCAAGCAGCAGCCGTCAGGTCTCAGTGAAGGTCGGTGCGCTCACCCAGCTCGCTGAGGCCCAGTTCCCAGTGGTCGGGGATGATGGGCGGGAACGGCTCGACGAGGTCGACGAAGTGCGTGTGCGCCGGCTTCAGGTACTCGACGATGGCGCGCAGGTGCTTTCGCTCGGTCGGCGTGAGGATGCGCGCGACGACGACGTTGAACGCGTACTTCGCAAAGCGGTCCGAGGGGCCAAGCACCCAGTCAACTCCGAGCAGTGACTCGCCGAGCACGAGCGTGTCAGCGTTGAACGCGGTGATGGCCACGATGTCGATGCCGATGAAGAAGCGCACCGCGTTCTTGATGCCCTGCGCGGTTCCCTTCTGGCGGTACATCTCGACGAGCACGGCCGCGAGCCGGCGCTTGCCCCTCACGTCGAGGTCGAACGGGAACGGGTTGCCCAGGTCCTGAAGGATGAGGTCGAGGAACGGTTCGGGAGCCCGCTCGAGGTCGAAGATGTCGGGCCAGCGGTCGAGGTCGGCGAGCAGGAGGTCCGTCACCTCCTGCAGGCACGAGATGAATCGAAGAAGATCTCCGGTCGTGTCGTCGCGGCGGTTGTGCTTCGGGAGCATCTGCCAGAGGTCGAACCGTCGCGACGCCGGCCGCGCAGGTCTGAAGCCCTTGAAGCGCGCCTTGTCGAACGGCCGCAGCACCGCGTTCCCCGAGAGGTCGGTCACGCCGACCACCTGCACCTCGTGCTCGACGTCGGGAGACATCTCGACATCGAGCGCGACAGTCAGTCGGTTGGCCTGGCTCACGACTCCGACCGCGCTGACGGGCACCGCCGGAGTGCCGACGGGAGTCACGAGGACCGTTGCCGCTGAGGCTTCCACGAGTTCGTCGAATACGAGGCGAACCTGCTTCTGGGAGATCGCCTGCGCGCTCGCCAGCCGCGGCGCCACCCGGTCTTCAACGGTGAAGGCGTACGTCTCATCGATCGAGTGAACGCCTCCGATCGTTCTCGAGGCGACTCGCACCGTGACTCGCGCGAGGCTGCCGAACGGAGTGGCTGTCGTGACGACCACGCGGAGGCTGTCGGACGACTGCGTGACCGCCGCAGCGAACGGCGGCACCGGCGCACCATCGAAGGCGCGCACCCCGTCGACCCAGATGCGTGTGGCGCTCGTGTCGATGCCGGCGGCGCCCGGGTCGACGAGCTCGAGCGTGAGCGGCGAATCGATTGGAACGCCCACCTCACCAGGCGAAGGGTCGCGGTTGATGAGCAGCGGACGCGCCACTCTCGTGATGAGCGTGACCGACTGCACCTGCACCCGTGGCAGCTCGATAGTCGCCATGGTTCAGACGAGCTCGAGGCGAACGCCGACCGTGTGCGGTCCTGCCAGCTTCGACACGTTCGCGGCGAGGTCCTCGAGAGAGCGCTTAGTCCCTAGGCGGAGGGTGACTCCCGCGGACTTCACGCCATCGACGACGATGGAGACCTCCCACGCGAATCCTGGCGGCAAGAGTGTCGGTGTTCGCACCTTCATCGAAGTGCGCACCAGCGTCACCCCGGTCAGGTCCACCAACTGCGTCACATCGACGTGGTCACCGCGCGCGAGCTCGAAGGTCCGGCCTGGCTCATCGTCACCAAGGACGAACACGCCCGGCCCGAGCCGCCCCTGGCCCTCGCCGAGACGGCTGGTGAACGCGGTCAGCTCCATGCATCACACCTGACGGAGGAGCTCGAGGTGGTCGAAGTACGCGCGCCGCGTGACGTCTTTCACCGACATGCCGAAGCCGCCTCGGCCTGACGTGAGCGGCTGACTGCCCGAGTTGACGCCGAGTTGGTCGTCGATGAACTGCACCATGCCCGCCACAGGCTGCCAGTCGGGAGCCGTGCCGAGCGGGTGCGCCGCCAGGTCATTCGAGAGCACCTTCAACACGACGTCGCCGTTCGTGTTCACGACGACGTCGAGGCGGAGGTGCACCCAGGTCACCTGCGCGAAGCTCGCCGCAGACTTGAGCAGCACGCCCGGTCCGTCGGCGTCTGGCAGCCCCACCGCGATGGCTCCCTTGCGGAGCACGATGCGGTGCGGGTCATCGTCCGAGAGCCCGAGCATGTACGCGCTGTCGTTGACCGAGTTCCCCTGGCAGCAGAGGAAGAGGAACGGTGAGAAGCCGGTCGGGCCTCCGCCGGCTCCGCGCTGGAGGCAGCCGCGAATCGAACCGCCCTTCGCCATCGGCGCGAAGCTGGCGAGGTTCGCGAACAGGCCGACCGCTCCTTGCACGGCCGCGAGGGAGTTGAAGCCGAACAGGAAGTTCCCGCCGCCGGGTGGCGTCGCGATTCCTGCCGTCACGCCGCGATCCACCGCCGCGAGGTCGAGCCCGTTGTTGAGGTACGTCCAGTCCGTCTCGGCCATGCGGGCCTCCCGTCAGAGCGTTGCGGCGCGTGCCCACGCACCGGAGAAGGTCTCGGTCGGCGCTGCGGCACTGCCCACGCCGCTCCAGTCGGCGACGAAGCCAGTCCGCGCGAACGGTTCAGTGAGTCCTGGCGTCGACGAGACACGGCTCCAGTCGTCGAGCCACGACGAGGGACGCGTCCAGGTCTCGACGTCGCGCGCGCTGAAGGAGCACGTCACCACACGGCCCGTCGGCAGCATGAAGAGGAACGGACGCTCGAACTCCTCGAACCCGTCTCGACCGAAGAACGCGCGCACCACAGTGAGCCCTGCGAGCGAAGCCAAGAAGGCGCTCCAGCGCTCGAAGTCCTCCCGGCCGACTCCGCCGAAGGCTGCGATGGCTTCGAGGCGCGTCACCGCGGTGATGGTCCAACGCGCCGCCTCTCCAGGAAGCGCGCCCGCGTCGGCGAAGGTCGGGTTGGGGAGCGGCATCAGAGCAACTCCCCGGTGTCGCCGTTGCGGAGCGACACCGTGCCCAGCACAGGGAACTCGCGCACGTTGAGCTTCACGTCGGCTGGTAGCCCGTTGAGCGCGAGGTCGAGCCGCGCGTCGCCCATCTTCCGAACGCCCGGCGTGTCGCGGATGACGTTGAAGACGTCGCTCCATGCGACTTCACCGACGGGGTTCCCCTCGACGTCCTTGATGTTGAAGCCGAAGTCGACGTTCGGGTTGGGCGTGCCGTCGGGCTCCGTGACGCGGAACCACGCGGCGAGGTTGGCGCGAATCGCGTCGCGCACCACGTTCGGGCTCGCGCCCTGGCGGAGGAACACGCGCGCGGAGATGTCGAGGCGCCGGTACACCGGGTCCTGCACCGCGACCTGGAACGTCAGCGTGCATGGGTACGCCTCGGTCACCTGTCGCAGCACCTGCGCCTTGAGCGCCGGCGTGGGGAGCCCTCCGCCGCGGGGGACGACGTAGAGGATTCCGGTGTTCTCTCCGATGGAGAGGTCTTCGTTCGAGGTGAGCATCAACGCGCGCGCGACTCCGGTGAGGCGGCGGGCGTTGATCTCGAAGTCTTCGCGGGCGACCGTTCGCGTGAGCGCGCGCAGACTCTCGGGAGCGAGCAGCTTCGCCGAGGCGATGCTCTGCCGGTCGGCTCCACCTGAGGCGGAGCGCGGGTTGCGCACCGAGAGTTGAACGAGCCCGCCGTTCGCGTCGCGGAAGTTCCCCTCGAGCACCACGAGGCGCTGGGCGTCGACGTTGCCCGTGGAGCCGCCTCCAGTCTTGTACATGACAGAGATGGTGCCGGTCGGTGGGAGGCCGCTCCCGCCGCTGCCGAAGCGGAGCGTCGCGAGGTCGTTCTGGTCGACGGTGGCGACGAAGTGCCGGTCGTTCGGGCCGGAGTTGAGGAAGCTGTCGACCTCGGTGAAGGAACCCTGTGGTGTCGTCACGACCGCGGAGCCGTCGAGGTACGGCCCGAAGTCGAGGGGCAGCGAGAGGTCGGCGAGTCCCTGCGCGTCGAAGAGTTGGCGCTGGGTCGTCGAGTGTTCGCCGATGCCCGTCGCCTGCATCACCCCTGCGGCGACAGTCACCGGAGCGAGCAGTTGGAAGCGAACCGGGTCGGTCACCTCCTGCGTGCGAATGATGGTCCCCGCGGGGATGGTGACCGGCGCCTGCGCGGGGAGTGCGAGTTGAAACTCGAGCTCGGCCGTCGCCGGCTGCGCGCCGATTAGTCGGTACCCGAGCATCTTCGCCAGGGCCATGACGTTCTTGCGCTGCGTGGCCGTGACGAGCCGCGACTCCCGCGCGAGGTTGTCCTGGTAGAAGGTCAGCACGTCGCCGACGAAGGCGAACATCTCGACGAGCAGGTTGCCGAAGCTCGCAACGTCGAAGTCGGTCCAGTCAGGGAAGACGCTCTTCAGCAGCGCGATGAGCCGCGCGCGCAGCGAATCGAAGTCCTTGTCGGTGAAGTCGACAGATGAAGGGAGCGCGGCCACCGATTGGCAAAGCACTCCCCGATCATGTGTCGGGACCATCGCTCTCAATCATGGAGCGAACGTCCTCGGCGTGATGAGGTCGCGTCCATCATGGCCAAGTTCCTGACGACCACATATTTGTCCGCAGAGCTGGAGGGACTCATCAAGTCCGCGAAGGAGCGGATCTTCCTCATCAGCCCGTACCTCAAGCTCAACGACCGAATCCGTTCCTTCCTCGTCGACTGCGATCGGCTCAAGCTCGAGTTTCGAATCGTTTACGGAAAGAATGAATTGTTGCCCGACGAGATGGAGCGACTCCGCGAGCTGAAGTCGCTGCAGCTCGGGTTCTGCAAGAACCTCCACGCGAAGTGCTACCTGAGCGAAGACCGAGCGATCATCGGTTCAATGAACCTCTACGACTTCTCCCAGCAGAACAACGAGGAGATGGGCATTCTCGTCAACCGCCAAGACGACCCAGTTCTGTTCAACGAGATTTACGAAGACGCGAGACGAATTGTACGCACCGCCGACACTGTCGCGGTAACGACCCTAGAGAGGGTGAAGCCCAAGGCCGATTCCCCGGGCAAACCGTCGACCAAGAAGTCCGAGAAGACGTCGGCGGAAGGAGGATTCTGCATCAGATGCGCCGCGCAAATTCCTTTCAACGCCGAGCGCCCCTACTGCGCTGACGACTACAAAGCTTGGGCGAAGTGGTCGAACGCAGACTACGAAGACAGCCACTGCCATGGCTGTGGCAAGGAGATCACCGCGACCATGAAGAAGCCGCTGTGCAGGGAGTGCTACCGGGAGAGCGCCCCCTACTAGGTCAGGACGACGCTAACGGACGCCATACGAGTAGGGCCGTGCTCAACCGTTACTTTGAGTGTGAGGACTGGCCCGTCCGGCTCAGCCGTGAAGCTGACAAGTCGAGCCATCGGTAGCCAGCGTGCCAGCGAGTCTCGCGCCTGAACGCTTGCGAGTTCACGCAGGACTGCATCGTTTGGTCGATGCCGGAGAAGGCTGAGACTGGCTCCGAAGTTCGTGCGCCACGGCAGTTCACCGGAGGACCTCGGCGTTGACCCCTCGGTGAGCAGCACTTGGCGCACCTTCGACGCGAGCAGCGCGTCCCCTTCGCCGGTTGCGAGGTCTCGCTTGCGGTCGCGCCGAAACGGGGTGAGCAGGTTGCGCGCCACCATCAGGGCACCGGGATCGAACTGCGCAGTTGCTGCAGCGTTTTCACGAGGTCATCGAGGGGCTTCACGGCCTCGTCGAGTGGCTTGCCAGACAGGGATGAGATGTCGGGCACCTTCGGACCGCCGATCATCGACGTGAAGATGCTGAGGATGCCGAGCAGCGTCCCCACCGCGCCGAGGCCTTTGCTGAGATTGGCGGCCTCCTGCTCGATGTTGGCGCGTGCGCAGGCGGCGATCGCAGCGAGGCCAGGGTCGTTCAGCTCCGCGGCGCGCTGGGTGAGCGACGCAAGGCGCTGGGCGGAGCGCGCCAGGAACACGAGCTGGTCGCGCAGCTTCCCAAGCGTGTCGAGGATGAGGTCGACCACTCCGAGAATCGTGTACGGCAGCGAGAGTTGCGGCACGAGGCGGAGCAGCTTCGAGACCTTCTTCGTCATCTCGACGATGGCGCTCACGAGCTTCGTGGGGTCGGGAGGCGGGCCGAGCGACTCGGGGATCGCCTTCACCGTGTTGAAGACCGCGATGACTGCATCGAGGATGTTGAACACCGGCATCAGCGGCGTGAGCGCGGGCTGGATGACCTTGATGAGGTCCTGCTGCTGCATCGTGACGCCCCCCGGGAGCGTCATGGTCAGAGGGTCCGGAAGCGCAGGAAGTCGGGTCAGCGGAGGAAGGGCCACGCCGCTCCCAAAGACTCAGCTCGGTGCAGTTCGGGGTCGTTGGTGTTTCGCGACCGCTCTATTCTTCCACAAATGAACCGACGGACGATCGCAGAGACATGGTCGTTGTTGGAGGCGCGAGGCGAACAACCGCCAAAGCGAAAGGACGGGACTCCATTCATTCCCGACCGGCGACCGGCCACCGAGGACGAGGAACTGGGCTTCGAGTTCTTCCGGACGAAGTGCGAGGGCGACTACTCAGCGCTGAGCATCCCTCGGACCTTCTTCGGCAAGTCTCTCATCGAGCAGGCGTCCTTCGAGAACAGCGACCTCTCGGAGTCAGTGCTGTGCTGGAACGACTTCATCGACGTGAACTTCTCGAGCGCGTCGCTGCAGAATGCAGACCTGCGACGTTCAGTCTTTGAGCGATGTCTCTTTGCGAACGCCGACTTGCGAGGGGCCGACCTTCGCGGTTCGGCCTTCACTGACTGCGGCTTCGCCGGTGCGAAATTCGAGGGGGCGGTCGCCGAGCGTGGCGCCGACTGGCTCAAGGCGCTCGAGCCGTCTCAACGCGCGCAACTCACGGAGGCCAACAGCGACGGCGACGACCCAGGTTGAGTTTCACAGCGGATCCGCGCTTGGCCGAACGACTCGGCCTGCGATGGTGATGAGCGGCGCGTCGATCGATATTGCTCCGACCGCCTTGAGCGTCAGCGCCGTCGTCGCCTCGAGCGTGACCGTGTTGTCCTCGGCGTCGAACGTGAGCGCGTCTCCGGTCTTCTTGTTCGTGAGCTTCAGCTTCCGGCTCTTCGCCGTCTCATCGAGTTCGATGCGGAAGTGCTCGGTCGCGAACACACGGTTGTCGGGCGGGTTTCGCTGCGCCTCGACAGGCACCTCGCTCTCCCCGCCCGGCTTTCCCCAGTGCGCGGCGAGGTAGTACGGCGCGTCCTCCTTCCCCTGATTGAAGAAGACCGCGACCTCCGCGAGCTTCTCGGGCACTGCGAAGAACCCGCGGTCCTTGCTTCCTCCGCCGACGGTACCGAGCGGCCAGGCCCACGCACTCTCAGGCTCGATGACTCCGGGGATGCACACGCGCACCCGGCCCAACTGCGCGTCGTCGTTCCGGTCGGTGACGTACCCGACGTACAGCCCGAGCCGCAGCGTGTCGTTCCGCTGAATGTCGTCGTCGAACGTGCTCATCGCGGCACGCTCATTCCAGACTCCGGGTCCTCGGCGCCGATGACGCTGCCTTCGCGGCGGTACTCGACGCGCGTGCCTCCTCGTTCGGCGTCGACGACCTCGATGGTCTTCAGCGCGCCACCGGCAGTCGGCGCGCTGCGGTTCGGCTGACCTCCTTGCGGCCGCGTACCCTTCGCAGTCGAGCCACGCCCATCGCGCGTGAGCTTCAGGTCGACGAGGTAGCCGTTCGCGCCGATGACGTGCTTCGCCTCCGCGACGTAGTACTTGCCCGACAGCGCGTTCGAGATGCCGCGCACCTCGATGACGCTCTTCGCGCGGAGCGTCGGGTCGCCCACCACCTGCAGCGACACCTTCACCGTGTCGCGCTCTGCGGCTCGAAACCGCGCCTCTGCCTCGCGCTTCGCCGCCTCAGGCGTGCTCGTCGCCGTCGAATGCGCGCTGGCCGTCGCGTTGCGGCGTTGCAGCGAAGTGGAGCCTGTCTCGGGGTCGACCACCTCGATGAGCTCTCCCAGCGTCGGTCGTGTGACGGTGTCTGTGTTGGCGCTCGCCTCGATGGGCGCCTTGTTAAGTGGATCGCGGCCCTTCACCTCGACGCGACCAACCCGCCGAACGAGGTCGCTCTCGACGTTCACCGACATGATGTCGCCGCGTCCCGGGTCCGCGTACCAGGTCAGCACGTGGGCCGGCGCCGCAGCCTGATTCCGCGCGCGCCAGTGAAAGCCGGCGTCGTCGACGAAGAACTCGAACTCCTCACGAGCGGCGAGCCGGCGCAGAAGGCGCGCGTCGGTCTCGGAGGACTGATGCACCGACTCCATCACCTCGGAGGTGTCTCCGATGTCGGCGCTCTCGCCGATGAAGCCGTACTCCGCGGCGAGCTCGCGGACGACGTCGCTGCGGCGCTTCCCGCTCCAGGAGCGCGTCTTCGCCTGCAGGTTCATCAGCACGCTTGTCGCCTGGCCCTCGACCGTGAGCGTCTGGAATCCCTTGAGCTTCCGAACGACCACACGCCGAGGAGGCGCCATGTTGCCCGGGTAGCCCCAGGACACCTCGAGCACCGCTCCGCCGGCGAGCTCCGGGCGGTCGAACAGAGACAGGTCGAAGTTGTCGAGCTGGACGGAGGCCTGGTCTGCCTTGAGCGCGCTGTCTTCGAAGGAGAAGCCGAGGACCCGGCCGTCGAGGTCCACTGGCGTTCCACTCGGAGCGTGCTCGTTCGCGAGCGCCGAGATGCGCACGCCGGGAGCGCTGCGGTCGGAGGGCCTCATGCGTCACGCCTCCGTCGCTCGCTGAGGATGACGTCGGTGAGCACCCGCACGCTCGGGATGAACAGTGGTCGGCCGAGCTCGAGCTCGAGCGTCGGGTCGATGATGGGATCTTGCTGGAAGTCGGCGATGGCCCACCAGAAGCCACAGGCTCGCGGCAGCGGAGCGAAGTAGCGACCGGCGAGATCGAACAGCGACTCGCCCTGGGCGACGACGTGCGTCCGCGTGTCTGGATGCGTGTGGAACGCGTAGGGCTCGCGCTCGGTGAGGAAGAGCCGACCAGCCTCGTCGCGAACGCCGGCGGTGAACGAATGCCGAGAGCCGGCCAGCGGAGCCATCACGACACCTGCCGGCGCAGCGTCTCGCTGGTGACGCGCGTGTCGAGGATCTCCTCGAAGCTGACCGACGCGACGTAGACGAGCACCGACGAGTCGACTGCGAGTTGTCGGTACTGGAAGTCGATGCTCGCGACGACGCACTCGATGGTGAGCACGTTCGGCCAGACGACGAGCACGCGCGGAGGAGCGGTGGCGAGGACTCCCTCAGTGACCGCGGGAGGCACCGTGAGCGCGCGGAGGAAGGCGCGGAACTCGAGGATGTTCGGGTCGCCGGGCTGCTCGGTCGCGAAGAAGCGGTCGAGGTAGAACTCGACGCCGGTCAGCTGGCGGTTCGATGTGCTCTGGAACTGGAGCACCTGGTGCGAGAGGCCGGGGACGACCTGCCGGTTCCAGTTCACCTGCACCTTCTCGGCGAGCTGCGTCGGGTTGAAGAGGCACGGCATCGACTCGCCGGTCGAGACGTTGACGAGCACGCACCGCGGGGGGCGTGTCATGGCCGAGGACAGTCGCACCACGCCGACAAAGTGCTCTCCCGGTCTGAGCGGGGACCACGACCGATGGGCTGGGAGGCGACTGCTCAGTACTTAATCGGAAACCGAAAAGGCTCAGTGGATTCAGCCCGGCGAGGGAACCGCACCTGTTTCGCGGTCTCGAGCCAACAGCTGGTCGTCGACGTTCCCGAGCCCCCTTCTTTTTCGACAATGGTCGCCTCAGTAACTGTCCCCTCAGCGGCAACCACAAAGCGGATCAGCACCCGACCACCAGAGCCATCGAGACGGCGTTGCTCGGCTGCGCACCTCGCGAAGGCTCCTTTCCCGATTGTCTCAACGATCTCGTTATCGGTCAGGGTTGACGTCGCAGGTGTCGCATCCGGGTTCTTGGTTCGACCCGAGCCACACGCGGATTCAATGGCAGACTCCGATAGTTGAGCGGCACGCATTTCTGCGAGGTCACCCGCTGTGCAAGTTGAACCAGCGTTCAGAGCGTTAGAGGTCGGCGCCTGTGCAGCGGACCGTCTGACCAACTCGGTCCGTTCGTATGGGACTTTTTCGTACTGCTGGCCGCCGCACGAGATCGCCATCTCACGCCAGCTGACTGTGTAGTTCTTGGTCACTGGGACATCTCTGGTCGTCGTCGTCCGCGCGGTGCCGGTGGCAGACACAGGGCCTCGCGCGTAGCCAGAGAAGTCGAACTTGGTCTCGGACTCTTCCTTGACGGATCGAGTGGTGGTGTAGCTGCGCTGCTCCGACTCATAGCGGTCCCAAAGCGTCGTGTATCGACGCGAGCCGCAAACCTCGGTCGTAGCGGCGTCAAGCGCCTTGTCGAAGGCTCTCTGTTGTTCGCTGTCGTCCATGAAGATTGAGCCGCGATTCTGGTATCCGATCACGCCACCCTCCTGCGTTCGCATGATCACCCAAGCACGTGGGCCAAAGCAGCCAGTCGTGAGCAAGAGAACGGCAGCGGTACTGAGCATCGTTCGTGTGAGCATGTGTCCTCGAGCGGAAACGGATTGCGCTGGTCCAGGCGTCACCAATCCACCTGCTGGCCTCACGGCATTGCTGGGCATTGAATACGTCAAGACGTAGCCTGCCAGTGTATCGGTGGCTTGTGCTCGGCTCGAGGAGGTTGGATGAATCGGTACTTCGTCGCGGCGTGCGTCGCGTTCGTTGGCTGTCAGCAAGGTCCAAAGGGCGACACCGGAGCGCAGGGCGTTGCGGGTCCTCCAGGCCCCACGGGCTCGAACGGACAGCAAGGCATCCCCGGACCTCAAGGACCCGCTGGTGATGCCGGCCCACAGGGCCCGACTGGGATCGCGGGCCAGGTCGTGGTGCTCGTCGCCGCTGATGGTGGCTCAGTCGTGGTCGACGGTGGAATAGTCATCGTCGCTGGTCCGCAGGGGCCACCAGGTCAGCAAGGAGCCCAGGGCGCACCAGGACAGGTCGTCATCATCAGCACAGTTGATGGTGGGACCATCGTCATCGACGGAGGCGTGGCAATCGTCGCTGGCCCAGCTGGAACAGCAGCGGCCGCTCCTCGTATGCCATTCGGCCTTCGCGCTCTTGCCCCCGACGGCGGGCTCATCGCCATCCACACGGGAACGGATGTCTGGTCGGTCGCGCACCAGTGCTTCATGGGGCTTGAGCCCTTCACTCCGGGAACGGCATCAAGAATCCGAGCTGGTGTCTGCTGGACCAACCCAGACTGCACGGGCGACGCTTACATCGGTGGCGTGGAAATTAACGCCGAACCAGACGGCAGACGAGGTCAGGCTTGGCTCAGCGGCGGCTACCTAACTCTTGCTGGCCGATGCATTCAGACCATCGCCGTCAGGCAAACGGGTGGCGCGGTCGTCGGGATCCACAAGATCCCCCTCCCGGCGCTCCCGGGCGCCACCGGCCTTTCCCTCTTTTCGTGCATCACGCCCCCTTCACAGTCGTGCGTGGTGCAGCAGACTCCTGTTCAGGCCGGAGTCCGCTTGGAGACCCTCGATGCTGGGTCGTTGCCGGACCTCAATGACACTTTGCGACTCGAGCCGTAGCGCGGAGACCGACCATCGAGTCAGTACGCCGGCACTGAAGAGAACCCCCGACTCGCCGAGTCACGTTGAGCAGCGACGCCTGCACGCGCAATGGTCTCGCCGTCGACCTGTACGTTCACGGTGATCGGCTGAGACTGAAAGTTCGCCGTGGGCGCCGACGAGAAGGTCGCCTGCAGCTGAGCCAGGTCGGCGCTCCTCGAGGCCGCTTCAGTGCGGGCCGGCATCGGCGATGACGCGACGTCGGGCGAGGGCGTGCCGCTCGGCATCGCGAGCGTGAGGTGCTGCTGCACCTCGGTCGAGAGCGGCTGGCGGGCGAGCCACTGGTACTCCGCCGGGAGGAACCGCGTGGGGACGCGCCGCAGCAGGCCGATGACTCCGTCGGAGAGGCTCACGAACGCGCTGCGAATCGACTCGGCCAGCGCGGTCAGGAAGCTGCGCACGGTCACGAACGAGTCGTA
Source organism: Archangium gephyra (assembly GCA_943370055.1). Classification (GTDB taxonomy): domain Bacteria; phylum Myxococcota; class Myxococcia; order Myxococcales; family Myxococcaceae; genus Xiheimicrobium; species Xiheimicrobium gephyra_A. The sequence goes on along the minus strand of CALRPN020000001.1, from coordinate 36,939 downwards.
GAGGTGGTTGAAGACCGCGGCGAACACCTGCACGACGGCGGTCGCTCCCTTCGCGAGGCTGGTGAAGAAGCTGGCGGTCACCGAGATCGCCGCCGCCGTCCACTTCACGATGCCCGCAAGCGCGGAGCCGACCAGCTCGCCAAAGCTGCGGTACTCGTCTGACGGCAGGTTCGCGGTGCTTCCGGTGAGGGCCTGGAACAGCTCCAGGAGCGCGACGCCGAGTTCGTCCACCGTCGCGCCGAGGATCGCGAACACGGGCGCGGCCTCGTCGAGCGCGGACGTGAAGCCGGCAACCAGCCCATCCCAGGCGCGGCCGATGCGGAAGGCCACCTGGTACACGCTGATGAGGAACCGCTTCAGGCCCGAGTTCTCCGCGCGGTCGAGCTCCGTCATGACGGCGCCGGAGAAGCCGCCCTGCTCGAAGAGCTGCACCAGCGCATCGAACCCGAGACGGACCTTCCCCCAGACTCGGTGAACGAAGTAGCCGAGGCCGCCGAGGTTGTTGCGGACTGCGTAGACGAACCCCGCGACGACGAGCCCCAGCAACGCGACCGTGGCGATCGCCGGGAGCATCGTCGACATGAGCCCCGCGGCCGTCACGCCGAGCACCTTGAGCCCCACCGCGAGCAGCGCCACGCCGGCCTTCACTGCGATGACAGCTCCGACGGTGGCGACCACGGCTCCCGCGGCGACGGCGAACCCCGCGAAGGCCTTCTTCACCGGTGCCGGCAGCTGACGCAGAACACCGAGGAGTCCGTTCACGACCTCCACCACCGCGGAGACGATGGGCTTGAGGACCTGCGCGAAGGGCTCGCCGATGACGATGGCGAGGGTCTCCAGCGAACCGCCGAGGAGCTTCTTCTGCCCCTCGAAGGTGTTCAGCATCTGGTCGCGAAAGCGCGCGGCGGTTCCTCCGGCGGCGTCGAACTGCTGTCGGAGGTAGGCAATCGCGGCCCCGCCTCGCAGCGTCTCGCCGGTGTTGGTGCGAATGCCGTTCGTCACCTGTGTCATCACTGCGCTGAGGCCACCGAGGGCCTCGCGTCCGAACGCGCTCAGCAGGAACGCCGAGCGCTGCGCCTCGCTCATGCCCTCGAGCCGCGGGCCCATCTCGCCGACGACGTCGAGGAAACCGCGGAAGCTCCCGTGCGCGTCGACCACGCTGACGCCGATGCCGCGCAGCTTCTTCTGCACTTCGGGGTCGGCCATTCGCTCCATGGCGACGGCCGCCGCGGTGGAGGCGCGCTCGACTCCGGGGATGACGTTCTTCACCAGGCCGAGGGTGATGAGCGTCTCGGAGAGTGACTGGTGCAGCGCCTGCGCGCCGCGTGATGCCACGCCGAGCGCCATGGGCAGTTCGTTCGCGTTGAGGGCGAACACGTTGACCGCCTGGAGCATCCGGTCGACCGAGACGGAGGCTTGGTCCACCGACAGCCCGAAGGCCTTCATCGCTTGCGCGGCGAGGCCGGCCGCTTGCTGCGGCGAGAGCTCTCCGAGTGAGCCACCCGCGAGGTCGAGCACTGGGGTGAGCAGCGCCATCGATTCGGCGGCGTTGAAGCCGGCCTGCGCGAGCTCGCGGAGCCCGAGCACTGCCTCGGTCGGAGAGAACTGCGTCGCGATGCCCGCGGCGATGGCGGCGTCACGCAGGTGCTGGAGTTCGAGCGCCGACGCTCCCGAGATGGCGCCCACCGCGGCGATGCTCTGCTCGAAGCGACCGGCCGCGTTGGCGAGCGAGAAGGCTCCGGCGACGACGCCCGCGCCGGCCGAGAATACGGCGAGTCCCACGCCGAGCTGCTGGAAGCTCGACTGGATGCGCTCAGCGCCGAGTCCGACCTTGCGGTCGAGGCTGAGGAAGTTCCGCTCGAGGTTCTGGATGGCGCCCGATGCCAGGTCGCGCGCGGTGAAGACGAAGCCGAGGCCGAGGTTGTTGAGCGACATGCGTCACCTCCGACGGGCGGCCTTCTCGAGTTCGCGTGCCTCGCGCGTGCGCTGCTCTCCGATGCGCTCGAGGAACCAGTCGCGGTCGCTGACGGGGATTTCGAGCGCGTCGGCGAACGAGAGCTGAAGCCCCGAGCCTCCGTGCTGGTGCCAGCAGAGGTGGAAGAGCCCCTCGCGCCAGGCGTCGAGGCTCACGTCGGGGAAGAGGCGCTCCGGGCCTTCCGACGCGCCGTGCGCTCCCTCCCCGGCAGGAAGAAGGCGCTGTCGAAAGGGAGGTCGACGTCCTGGACCTCGCGGCACTCCGGGCACTCGACCTCGATGGTGGTGTCGACGCCGCAGTCGACGCGATCGAACTCGTCGACGAGGAAGTCGGCGTCGCGCAGCGTGAGGTCTTCGAGGAAGGCGCGCTTGTCCTTCGGGTCGACGCCTTCGACTTCGAGCACGCGGTAGGCGAGCACCGAGGAGAGCAGCCGGTCGGGGGCGGCGCGCTGAAGCGCGGGGAGCTTTCGCTCGTCGTCGCCAGTGAGGAGCTTGAACCAGATGCGTTTGCCCGCGTCGGGGAGGGTCGTCTCGAAGCGGTTGCCGGCCATGAACGCAGCGCGGCTCTCAGGTGAAAGCGGCCGAACCGGGAGCTTCGTCAGGTCGACCTCCCATTCGATGCGTGCGCGGCAGTTCCGGCATGAGACGCCGAAGCCGTAGTCGGGCCCGTACGTCAGCGCGCGGATGTTCAGCAGCGCGAAGAACCGGTCACCTTGCAGCACCGAGCCCCAATCGATGGGCCTGTCGCCGGACTCGTAAGGTCCAGGCTCGACCGTCTCCTCCCAGCATGATGTGAGGAGTTGTTCCAGTTGCCCTCCCGACTTTGCGAGCTTGCGATCGGCCAGGACGCGTTCCTCGCGAACCTTCATTCCACGGATACGGCCTGTGAGTCCGGCGGGGCAGGTGACGAGATCGGCCATGCGCTCGACAAAGTCCGACCATGCGACTGAGGGGGACCGAACTAACGCTTTCCGACTCTCCAAACGTCACCACGAGTGTCGTTCCAGTAGACGCAGGCTGAGTCCACCGCAATCGATCTCGCCTGGTACACTCCGAACACAAGCGGGGTCGCGACGCCGCCATCCAGCGGCACTCTCATGATGTTAGCCCCGGTCCAGTACAGCGCCTCCGAGTCAACCGCCAAGCCTCCAACGCCAGAGGGGAGCGTGGTCAGGGTTGACGTGGCGCCACCTGCCAACGGGCTTCTAACGATTGTCGACGGGTTTCCAGCCAAGCACCAATACGCGAAAGTTGAGTCGACAACGATCCAGGGTTGGCAGCTCATTCCAGCGACCAACTGTGCGGTAGGTCCGCCGTCCAGAGGCGTCTTGTTCAGCGCCCCACCGTTTAGCATCCAATACACGTTGTTGGAATCGGTGGCGACGCCAGCACCACCGGAAACGCTTGAGTATGAATCGAGCGAATAGAAGGGCGCTCCATCCACTCCCACCGCAAGGATCTCACCAGTCGAACCCGGGAACCCGACGGTGCTCCATGCGACATTTGGTCCGACAGCAAGGTTCCCCGCAAAACCAGAGGCGCGGTAGAGGCGTGTACTTGGGCCACCGTCGAGCGGCTTCTTCATTACGTCGGTGTTGAGTAGAGCATTCACCGTGTCGAGCCAATACAGCTCGTCGCCTTTGACCGCGACGGCGCCGATTCCGGCCCCGGTCACGACCTGCGTCGGGGCGCCACCATCGAACGGCACTCTGGAAATTCGCCCGAGCGAATAGTCGCCGCAGTACAGCGCAGTCGACGTCAATCCTAGCCCAGGTCCGCCGCAGATCGCCGAGGCAATCTTTTCTGGCACGCATGCCCCTCCGCCACAACCGCTTCCGCAACAGGATCGCCCGCATCGCCCGCAGTTGTTCGGGTCCGAGGAAGTACCGGTCTCGCATCCGTTGTTCGGATTTGAGTCGCAGTCCGCGGTGTTCGAGTAGCACGTCGGCGTGCACAGGCCGGCGGTGCACTGCGTTGACGGGCCGCCGGGATTGACACAGGCGACGGCGCAACTCCCACAGTGGTTCACAGAGGCGTTGGTGTCGCTTTCGCAGCCATCAACTCGCGAGGCGTTGCAGTCGCCGCGCCCCTGAGCGCAGGAAAGAGAGCAGTCCGGATTGCATAAACCACCAATCGCGTTGCAGCAAATCGTGCCGCACGTGACGGATCCAGCCTTTAGCGCGTAGGAACAACTCCCACCCGGGCCAGAACACAATCCCGGGCCATAGCAGGTGGCTGGCACAGGGGCCGACGTGCAATCCGCGCTCGTGCAGCACGCGGAGGTAGAAATACAGACGGAGCCGCACAGCTTCTTGCTGGCAGCGACCAAGTTCGTTTCGCAGCCGTTGTCAGCATTTCCATCGCAGTCGGCATAGCCATTCGAGCACACAAGGGAGCAGTCCCCATTGCACGACCCGTTGACGGCGTTGCAGCACGTCAAGCCACACACCACTGCCCCCAGGTTTCGAGCATAGGAGCAGGCCCCGCCCTGCGGAGGGCAGGAACCGGAGAAGCAGGCTGCAGGTGCTGGCCTATTCGTGCAGTCGCCACTGACGCAGCAGTCGCTAGCCGCGATGCAAGCTTGGCCGCAGAGTCGCCGGCCAGCAGCCGCCAGGTTCACCTCGCATCCATCCGCGGGGACGCCGTTGCAATCTGCGAACCCGGAATTGCACGTGGGCAGGCAACTCGCGCTGCAGGCGCCGTTGATTGAGTTGCAGCAGCGTGAACCCAGGACGCACGCGCCTGCGTTGAGTTGATACTGACAGGTTCCACCAGGTGAACTGCAAACCCCAGGCTGGTAGCACTCGGGCGTCCCAGGCGGTTGGACGCAGTCGGCTGAGTTGCAGCAGGCAGAGGCGGATATGCACGCTGAACCGCAGAGCCTCTTTCCCGCTGCGGCGAGATTCACCTCGCACCCGTTCTCTGGGTTGCCGTCGCAATCTCCGTAGCCGACTGTGCATGCGAGGGCGCAAGTTGCGCTGGCACAGGTGCCATTGATCGGGTTGCAGCACGTTGACCCGCACACAGCTGCTCCCGGCCTTAGGGGATACGTGCACACGCCACCGGTGCCCGAGCAGAATCCGGCCGCGAAGCAACCGACCGGGCTTGGCGGCGTGACGCAGTCGGGGCTTGAACAGCAAGCGGTGGCGGCGACACAAGTTGAACCACAAAGCCGTAGACCGGCGTCCACGAGTGACGTCTCGCAGCCGCTGATTCGGTCGCCATCACAGTCGGCATAGCTGGCAGAGCAGACAGGCGTACAGATTCCACCGACACAAGACGTCGTCCCGTGCGGGTTGACGCAGACAGCCCCGCCGCACCCTCCAGAACCGCCGTCCGAAGGACCACCGTCGGTAAGACCACCGTCGGTAAGACCACCGTCGGTAGAACCACCGTCGGCAGGACCACCGTCGGCAGGACCACCGTCCGCAGGACCACCGTCGGCAACACCGCCGTCAGCAGCACCGCCGTCAGCAGCACCGCCGTCAGCGGCACCGCCGTCAGCAGCACCGCCGTCAGCAGCACCACCCCCGCCGCCACCCGAACTGCCTGCATCAACTACAGCTGTCCCGCACTGGCAGGATTCGTACCCAGAACCATTCTCCCTGCAGACTTGGCTGCCCGCGCAGCCGCCTGGACCGGCGCAGGCTATGGCCTGCCCGGGGATGCAAAGCGGTCCGCCGCCATCGGCGACCAACGCGTTGGGGCCGCACCCTTCGAACGAAGAAAGCGAAGCCAGCACCACCGCCCAGATCCGAATGGTCTTCGCCATTGTCATCGCCCGCTCCCCTGCGCTCCGCGCCGGAACGTACTCGATTGCTGATGGAAGGTCCTTCCCTCGCCGGAGGAGCAATGTCGCGCCTTCACCAGTCGCAACTTCGGGACCTGCGGCGCCTACTGAATGAGCTCGAAGAAGTCGTACGTGAGCGTGACCGACTCGATGACGTTCTCGTCGCTTTCGTTGTCCCACTCGCCGGCCACGAACTTCACCGGCCACGCGCGCACGAGTGTCCACCTCCGCAGCGTCACGCCATCGCGGTCCTGCTGAACGATGTCGAGGTTCCGCTTGTACGCCTGGTCCGGGAGCCCGAGCCCGCTCGAGGTGATCGCCACGTCCTGGAACCAGTCGAAGAGATCACGATCACGCGTCGCTCCGCGCTCGAGCGTCACGTCGGCGAAGGTCAGTCTGCCCGGGCTCTTGTTCGGGATGAGCGACCCGCCCTCGAAGTACTGCACGTTCGCGACCTCGACCGAGAGTTCGCTGCACTTCTGAAACCCCGCGTGCTGGAAGCCGTCGATCTCCACGACGAACTTGAACTTCTTGTGGAAGCTGCGCGGCGTGCCGATGACGGCCATGGCTGACTCCTTCAGGGGTTGCCGCCGGCGAGCTCGGCCTCCAGCGCGCGCGTGTCCTGGCTGATGCTGATGACGATGAACTCGGCCGGCTTGTTGGTCGCGAGCCCGACGCGCGCGAGGAGCTTCCCCGCAAAGATGACCGTCGGCGTGTTGAGCGCGTCGGAGACGTCGACGAAGAACGCCGTCGCCGGGTCGCGCGTGCGGAACGCTCCGTTGTTCATCTGCGTCAGGAGGAACGCGGTGATGGTCCTCCGCACCTGCGCGCGCAGCGACTCGGTGTTCGCCTTGTGCCGCGCAAACTCGAGCCCCTGCTTGAGGCTGCGGGAGATGAAGATGACGCCGCGGCGCTCGCCGACGTACGGGAAGTTCCCGTCGCCCTTCAGCGTGCGGCTGCCGTCGATGAAGCGCGGGAGCCCCGGCCCGGTGGTGAGCGGGTTGATGCGGTGCGGGTAGACGAGGTCGCGCTTCCGCTCCTCGAGGACCTCGTCGGTCTCGAAGCCCAGCACGCCGAACATGCGCCCGGCCTCGATGCCCGCGGGAGCGTCGTACACGCCACCCGGCCTGCTCGAGTCGATGCGAGAGAAGACGCCGGCGATGATGCCCGATGGAGGCACCACCACCTGCGCGTCCGAGCCAAACACGCTCTTCGCCGGGTTGAGGACGCTGACGCGCGGCCAGTAGAGCGCGGCGAACTCCGAGAGGCTTTCGAGGGCGGCGGTGGTGCTCGCGTACTCGACGATGTCGGTCGCGCTCTGGCCCTCGGGCGGGTCGAGGATGGCGAAGACGGTGCCGTCGCGGGCGACCTCGGCGTACTGCACCATCGCGAGGTGTGTCGCCGGCGTGGCGCGGCCGGGCACGAGGAGCAGCGACAGCTCCTGCACCTGGTCGAGCGCGCGGAGTCCGGTCTTGCCGGCTTCGCTCCCGATGAAGTCGTTGTCGTCGAGGCCGGCGAGGCCGTCGTTTCCGCCAGACAGCGCGATGGTCTGCCGGCCGGGCACCGTCGAGAGGAGCTGCGTCACGCGGACGTAGAGCGAGCCGCTCCGTGGGTCGTTGACGATGCGCTCGACGTGGCGCGCGTCGGCGGGAGTGATGGTGAGGTTCGGGAACGTCTCACGATACGTGCCGTCTTCGATGACGAGGAGGTCGAACGCCTGGGCGCTCCCGTTGCTCGCCGGGCGGATCTCGACCTCGATGCTGTTCGCGTACGCACCCGGGTCTCGACCTTCGACGCGGAGCCCGTTGGCCACGCCCGACGCCGCTCCTGCATGCGCGACCGTGTCGAAGCCGAACGCGGGCGTGGTCGTTGCGCGAGCCTGAATCGTCGCCGCAACGCCCGTCGCGACGGTTCGCACCTCGACCACGTTGCTGAGCGAGACCTGGACGCCTGGCACCGCAGCCTCGACGACGGTCTTCACCTCCGCGACCGTCACCGCGCTCAGGTCGCCCACGTTGCCCGTGCCCTGCGCGATGGAGGTCGGGAAGCCGAGGACCGCGGTGGCCGTGCCGCCAGTGACCTCGACTCGGCTCGAGGCGCCGATCGTGTCGCTCACGATGCGTACGTCGACTCCGCGGACAGCCTTCGCCCGGACGATGGACGCGTTCATCGCCGCTGCGACCTCAGCCGCGGTGGCCTGCGCGACGTTCACGAAGTCAGAGGCCGCGAAGGTGACGCGCTGCTCGGCGCCGCCGTCGATGCGGAGCTGCAGCGTCATTCCGTCAGCGAGCGCGTACGGACCTTGAGCTCCGGTTGAGACAGAAGACGCCGTGCCTCCGAACACGGCGTCGACGTCGGGGCCTCCGTTCACGGAGAGGACGACGCGCTCGCCATCGTGGAGCGCGAAGGGGCCAGCGTTGCGCCCAGTGAGCACCGCCGGAGTGGGGCCAGCTCCAGCGAGGACGAAGCCCTGGGCGCGCACCGCGGTCGCGGAGCTCGGCTGCGAGACGTCCGTGTAGTGCGTCGTGCGAACGACCCAGAGCTGGCTCCCGCCGTTCTCGAAGAAGCCCATCGCGGCGAGGGCGAGGTCGGAGTCGGGCGTGAAGCCTCCGAAGCGCGTCTGGAACTCTTCGAACGAGCTGCAGAGCACGGCCTCGCCGATGGGCCCGCGCTCCGTCAGGCCCACCGCGCCGGCCACCGAGGTTGGCGCTGAGGTGATGCCGCGAACGCGCGGCTCCTCTTCGACGATGACGACCTTCGACGACAGCAGTTGTCCGCTCACGGAGCACCTCGATTGGCAGCGAGCGCGCCGTTTCGGATCGCTCGAATGACCTCCGGCACGGCGAGCACCGCGTCGTCGAGCCCGTCGACGGTCACGCCGGTCGCGAGCGTGAGCGACGTGGGAACGGGCCGAACACCGGGCGCACACCGGCAGCGACCATTCGCCACGCAGAACACGTCATGCGCGAGCACGAAGACGAGACAGCGCCGGCTGGTGTTGGTGAGGGAGATGCTCACAGTCCCTCCGTCTCGAGCTCGGGTCGCTCGACGAACGGGTTGCGGTCGAGTGGCAGGCCCTCGTCGACGTCGAAGCCGCGCACCACGAAGCCGCAGGTGAAGACGCGCAGGTCGTCGCGGCTCGCGAGTTGGGTTCGGAAGTCGCCGTCCGCCTCGAGTTCCCAGCGAACGGTCCCGCGAATCGGAGCGCTCGGGTCACGGAGCAGCTCGAGCCATCGGTTGCGGTTGAGGAAGGTCGCGACGGAGCCAATCAGGTTAAAGAGCTCGGCCGTGCGCGAGGACGCGACGGTGAGGCCGAACACCAGGTCGACGGTGAGCGGCGGCTTGCGTCGGACCGCCTGCAGGCCCGTTGGCGTGCCGACCACGTCGTAGTGGGGCTCGTTCGCCGAATAGAAGCGGTTCTGTCGGAGCGTCGGGCCCGTCAGCACGAGCGACGGCAGCTTCGCCATCGCGATGATGCTCTGCCCGTCGGCGGAGTCGTCGTAGTCGACCGCGACCGAGCTGCTGACGTTCGCGACGACCTGGCGCTTCAGCTCACGAAGCAGCTGGCGGATAACGCGAGTGAGGTCGGCCTCACGAACGATGGCGGGGCGCTCGAACCGGTAGGCGAGCGGCAGGACAACGCGCTCGCCAGGAATCGGCTGTCCGTCCGGCTCGAGATTGGTCAGCTCAACGTCAACGACGCCCGGCTCGTGCGCCTGCGTTCTGAGTTCGATGAGCGTGCGGCGAACGGAAACAATGTCGGCCAATCGACCGCCGAGCAAGACCTGCGGTCGAGCGCCGAAGTCGGTACCCTCGATCCGAACCAGATCTCCGCCACTCGTCGGCCCGAATGAAGGAGAGACCGCGCTAAGGGTGGGAGTCGCCACACGAGGACAAAGGCACCCCGCGTGCGAGGATGGGGACTCAACGGAAGAGGCCCTCGTGGGCTCAGACAGATTCGTCGCGATCTACGGAGTGAAGACCGAGGTTCCTCAAGCGACCATGGCATCGTTCGAGGAGCGATGGCGGGTGCCCGCCCGGCGCGCAGGCCTCAGGACGTGGTCTGGCCGGACAACCGACGGCGGCGTGCACTACGTGGTGGTGGGTACTCTGGTTGGCGATCTGGGCGTCGAGGGTCGCGACGTTCAGGTCGCCTTGACTGACGAGCAACACGCCGGGCTCGTGCGAGACACCCGCGGCAAGCTCGTCCTGGCCGGAGTCGAAGGCGAGCCGGCACTCCACCTGCTCTTCGAAGCGCAGCACTGAGCCGCCGTCAGGCACTGCTTCTCAGAGTCGTCCCGACTCAAACCATGGCCATTCGTTTCTACTCGGTGACCGGCGACTACGGCGCCTTCTCCAACTTCGCCGCGTACGCGTTCAAGCTTGGCGGTCAAACGTGGCCAACGAGCGAGCACTACTTTCAGGCGAACAAGTTCGTCGGCACACCCCAGTTCGAAGAGATCCGAAAGGCTCGAACGCCCGGCCTCGCTGCGAAGCTTGGCCGCTCTCGCAGGTTGCGACTTCGACCTGATTGGGAGTCGGTGAAGGTCGACGTCATGCGACGCGCGATCGACGCCAAGTTCCGCCAGCACGACGAGCTGAGAGCGCTTCTTCTGTCGACGGGCGACGAGGAACTCATCGAGGAGACAGACACCGATTCCTTCTGGGGCTGCGGCACCGATGGCAAGGGCCGCAACATGCTTGGGCGGCTGCTGATGGAGTTGCGAGAACGGCTCCGCGAGTAGGTCTCACGACACGTCGAGGCCGAGTTGGGCTGCGATCCGCTTGAGCATGCGTCGTTGAGCGCTGCCTCGGAGCTTCTCGAACGCCGGCCGTAGGAACGGACGAGCCGGGACCTGTGTGACCACTACGCCGCGTCCGCTCCCGGGTCGTTGAGGTGTGCCCGCTCGCTTGAAGAGCACGGCGAGGTAGCGACGCATCTTCGGCGTGATGGGGATGATCACCGGCGGCCCGCCGAACTCCTGGATCTGCGCGATGTCCGCGAGCGACTCGCCGGTGCTGCTCTTCGCGCTCCGGAGCACTCCGATGAACACCTCGTCGCCATCAGCGATCACCGAGATCGCGTTGCGAAGGTCGCCGCGCATCAGGAGCGACTTGGTGCCCCCGAATCCCTCGAGCTGACGCGCTGCCAACGTCAACGGCGCAGGCGGTCGGATGGGCTCGCCACCCGGCGCCTGCGCCGTCAACCCGCGCACGACTTCATTCCGGAGGGCATGCGCCTCCTGCTTCATCGCCCGCTCGACTGCGCCCTTGAGTCTCCCCGAGGTGTTGGAGAGCAGCTCTCGCGCGCGAGCCCAGTCGCCGGTGCGGGAGATCGCCATCGCGGTGCTACGGCGTCGCAGGGGGCTCCGGGATGCACGTGTTCCCATCGACGACGCCGGTGTCGTTGGCCGTCACGAAGGCGCACACGAGCGCGCGGCGCGCGAGCCGGCTCAGCTCCCCGCAGTCGGCCAGCGAGCGCCACGCCTGCTTCTCGTTGCACACCTCGACCGTGTTGCCGAGGCAGCGCGACGCGCCGGGGTCGCAGGGCGGCTCGGTGCAGCCGACCACCGCGAACGTGAGGAAGGTCATCAGGATCAGGTTCTTCATCGGGACTCCATGCTGCGGGTCGAGTGGAACTTCGGAGCGGCGAGAGCCCGCGCGTCTTCCGCCAAGCGCCTGCTCCAAAGTCCGCGCGCCGCCGGGTCGGGGACGACGCGATTTCTCAGCTCGAATTCGACACGGCGTTCAGCGACCTGATGGACGATCGTTGAGCGAGACGATGAGGAGGTTCCGTCGCGGACGCCGGCGGAAGAGCCCGAAGCCTGCCGGGCGCGCCTCGGTGACGTAGAGGCCGGGAGGCGTTCGAACCGCCCACACCAGGTTTCCCTCAGCGTCGAACAGCCCGTTGAGACGGTCGCTCGGGCGGATGAGCGCCTCGCCCGTCAGCCCATCGATCAGCCCCAGTCGCTCGAGGTCCTTGAAGTGGAAGACGAGGTCCAGGCTCGACTGCGGCGTGTTCCCCGCGGCCGTCATGCGGAGCGCCTCGATGGTCTGCGGCTCGACCTGACAGGGCACGCGCACCGGAGGGTGTTCACGTCGGTACGTCTCACCGGCGCCGTCTCCGTCGGGGTCCAGGAGCGCCGGCTCCTTGAAGTCGTTGTCGTAGCCCGGCGCCTGCGTCGACATCGCGTCGGTGTCGAGCCGACAGAGCTCTGCGATGAAGGGGAAGATCAGGCTGCCGCGCACGCACGCAGACAAGCTCGCAATAGGAACCGTAAGGGGACAGCTCGCGGGCGAGGTGCTGGAGCTCGGCCGAACCCACGTTTCGTGTTCCACTCTCCATCGTTCCCGGAGGTGACCCTTGTTCGACGATGAGGAATCTGAGGATGCGTCGAGAGCCTGCCCGTTCTGCGATGGCGGGCGGTGCGACCACTTGCTCCTCGAGGTTGACGACTACGACTGCGCACTCAAGGGCGGCCACGTGGAACTCTTCGAACACAGCGTCAGGGGCAAACCTGTCGATGTCTTCAAGCTCATCAACCAGCACTGGTCCTCAGTAGTCGGTGCTCTGGGGGCGGACCCTGATACCGACGACAAACGGGAGGCCTTCGAGGAGTTGCTCGAGCCGATTCGAAACGCAGCTGACGCGTTCGTTCAGTTCGATATCGATGCCGTCCCCGGCATGTCCTGGACGCCTGTGCGCTTCTACGTTTCGGAGACGCGCAGGGCCGCGGTGATCAAGGACCTCTATCGACGATTCCGTCCCCGGGCTGCACGCACGAAGCATCGCACGAAGAATTCGCGCAGTCGGCGCCTGCCGAAGAAGCCCCCCACGCAAAAGGCGCGCACGAAGAGGGCGTAGCTCGGATGCTGTTTCGGCTCGGAGACCGAGCCCAGCGGCCTATGCCGCCCCGAGAGGTGACGTGCGGACGTAGGGCGTCAGAAGTGCGTCGACCTCCGGATCTCCAGTGAGCAAGAGCCCACCACCGCGATTCGGGTCGAGGCGGTAGCTCTGGTCGCGCGTGCGCTCCTCGATGATTCGCCAGCGACTGCGCGCCTCGAACGCGGCGTCATCAGCGAGCGGGTGCAGGCCGCGCAGCACGAGGAGGATGCAGGCCCGCTTCACAGCCAGGGGCGTGCGCCCGTCTGGAGTGCCATCGTCTTCGGTGTAGGCCCAACGTCCCTCGGCGATGACGTTCCCGCGCCCCTTCGGGAACACGAGCCCGTGCCGCAGCGAGAATCTGGCGCCGCCGTAGCCAGGGCCAATGGGCGAGCCGACGATCAGGAGTGCATTGGGGTCGAGCCCGAACCCGCCCTCGGTGCCGACGCCAATGCTCGTGAGCTCGACCGGCGGAACCGGCAGTTCGATCGTCGGGGTCCCCCGGCCGTCGAGGCGCAACGTCATCTGACGCGGCTCGAAGAACTGTCGCGTGACTCGGTCGATGGTGCTTGTGGCCTCGTCGATGAGTCGTTGCAGTCGCGAGTCCTCGACTGAGGCATCCACTCCCTCCGCTCGGACGTCAGCTACCGCCGCGTACAAGTACGACTTCCTTGAGAGAGGATGCGGCTCACAGAACTGCACAGCAGGCGCTGGCGGAGTTCAGGGACAGACGCTCGCTGTAGGACTCGCGGCCCTGCTCAGGGGTACGACTGCACAAGCCGAGTTGAGAACGTGCTCGAGCCGAGGCTCATGTCGAGGGAGTACGTCGTGCCGGAGACGAGGTTGCGTGCGAAGCCGCCCACGATCTGGCCGCGCTCCTTGACCGTTCCGCTCCAGAGATGGCGCCCCATCACGGCGTTCGGGTCGCTACCGAACTCGTACTCGTAGTCGAGGACGAAGGTTCGACCGCCGACAGTCGTTGTGACGCTCGGGGTGAACTTGCTCCCGATCTTCGACGCGCACGTCGGGCAGTTCCACGTGTCGGAGCGAAATGACCAGCTGACGTTGCGTTGCGTATTGGTCACCGATCCGCTGTCAAATCGAATGACCGATGAGTATCCGCCGCCGGTTGAGCTCAAATCGCTGTGTTGGATATTGAGGGTCGAGACTTCCGTGTCGTTCGGCGAAGTCCAACTCACGCCCTGGAAATTCCATTCGCGCGTTGCTCCGTTGCCAGTCGAGGCCGAGCCGCTCTGGGAAACTCTTCCTGTAAGGGAACCTGCCGAGTTTCGAAAGACGAATGAGATGCTCTCGTCTGGTCCTGGGAATTGCGCATTCGCGAAGTTCCCGACCACGCTTTGAACGGTGAACGAGAACTGGGCGCCGTTGAGCCGAGTTACCAGAAGGCGATCTGCGGGGGTCGGGCTGTACCGGTACACCTCAGTCGTGGTCTCGGTGAGGGTGCCGAAGAAGACAAGGTTGTTCGAGCCAGCCGCCTGCCTCGCGGTGTTGGCCCAGTTCCGGATCACCCCAAGGTGGTAGTCGCGCACGCGCTCGGACAACTCGCGAACATCGCTTTGCGATTCGAACACGGCGCGTGCAGTGACCGTCGGCGGCGCCACACCACCAGACGATCCGCCCGCCGCTCCGCCTGCCGTCGAGCCACCAGCCTGCATCGCGCCGCCGCCAGCGCTGCCTCCGCCCTGGTTCGGAGTCATCAAGGTGGCCTCGATGGTGAGCTCAAAGTCCCCCTCGGTTGCAGTCGTGGAACCGACGAGGACGAAGAGCTCCGGCGTGTCCACGTACGTCTGCGCAAGCGGGTTCGCTGAGCAGTTCTTCGACTCGATGGCCTGCGCGCACGTCGGTAGGGATTGGGTGAGATAGAACGCTGGGGTGAAGTCCTGGCTCAGCGAGCGCACCGAGAACTTCAGGTTGCTGTACTGCGGTGGACGAAAGCGGAAGACCACCTCGCCACCCGTGGGCACCTTGCTCCCCGCGGGCTGGTAGCAACCCATCGGCGAGTAGTCCCGTTTCGCCCCGCGCGTCGTGCCGCGAGTCACACCAACGCTCGCGACGGTCGCGGTCTCACAAGTGTCGTTGGCGACGCTTTGCTGAACCGGCACCGTCGACGAGGGTGGCGGCGTCGCCGTCGGAGCGCCGACGCACTGATTGGCCTGGCACCGAAGACCGACCCCACACTGGGAATCAATGGAGCACTCGAACTGGAGCTGCGGACCGCACGCGGCGAGGAGAATGAGGGCAGGGATGAGCAGTTTCATGGAGCGCCACTGGTGCAGGTCTGCAGCCCGTCTAACCGGCTGAACTCACACAGTCCTGACCCATGCCGTCTCGCCCCTCGGACGAGAACGGCAGCTCCTACGAGACCTTCCGCGCAGCGCGGCTCGGTGCCTTCACGAGGTCGGCGGTCGTCACCTCTCCCCGCGCCGGGCTCAGACGCACATCATCCGCCGCCGCCTTCCGCACTTTCGCCTCGCTCTCCTCCCGCGTGTCGAGCGCCTTCGCCTCCTCCTCGGTGCACACGTCGAAGGCCAGCTGCGACACCTCGTCGCCCGCCACCTCCCTGACCGCGCGCAGGTACTCCGCGACGTTCTTGTCGACGCGATACCAGCCACGCTCCTCGTGGAACTTGATGCCCGCGTACGTGAAGCGCCGCACGATGTGCCCGCGCCGCGGGTCGAACGACTTGAGCCGAACCAGCATGGTCTCCATCGACGGTCTCCTCAGAGCTGAATGTTGATGAGCTTCGCGACGCCGGCCTCTTCGGCGAACTTCGCGTCGAACCGCATCGTCGCCACCACGCGGAGCACGCCCGCCGACACGTCGCGGAAGGACTCCAGGCGAATCTGCCGCCAGATGCCCACGTGCACGTTCTTCGGGTTGCACAGCAGGGCGACGGTGCGATTGCCGCCGGCCCCCAGGTTCTCGGGGAAGAGCGGCACCGGCTTCACCGGCACGCCCGAGTACAGCGCGGGAGTGTCCTCTTCGATGAAGCGGTCGCCGCCCACCGTCGCGCGGTCAGCGAGGGAGTTCCGGTAGTCGAGCTCGGCGTCGACGCTGGTCAGGAACGCCATCTGCTTCTTGTCGCGGAGGTACTCGTTGGGCAGCGACTTGAGCAGGTCGCGCAGGAAGTTCTTGCTGAGCGCGACGCCGCCCGCGTCGACGATGTGGCTGGTCGCCTGCTTGAGCAGTCCATCGAGCGTGGCGAGGAAGGGGTCAGCGGAGGCGGTGTCTCCGTTGATGATGACCTCCTCCATGTCGCGCCCCGCGGCCTCGGCGATCATCTCGAGGATCGTCTGCCGCAGCTCGCCGCGCTCGATGTTGTCCTCGAGCACTTCGTCCGACAGGTGGACCTCGGCCTTCACGAGCTGCGCGTCCAGCTCGAGGTACGACATGTCTGGCCGCGACCGGTCGGCGACGGGGAGCGCGGTGGCTTCACTCCCACGACGGAGAATGCGGCTGCCGAACTTGATCTTGGCGATCTGATGCTTCGGTGACGCCATCGGCACGACGGTGGCCATCTGCATGAGCACCGACTGCTTGATGAGCAGCCGCATGAACTTCTGAGCCTGCGCCGGCAGGAGCACGCCACCACCGGCGGTGAGGTCGGCCAGCGCGAGGTCGGCCTTCTCCAGGAGGGTTCGATTCGAGGTGTAGCTCACGTGCGGCTCCTCTCAGGACTCGTGGAACGACAGCGACTTCTCGACGCTGTCGCGGTCGAGGGGGTTGTTGAGGTCGAGGGGCCACGCGACGTCGTGCTCGGTGGGCTTCGGCGCCGGCGGCTGGGTGGGGATGCTGTTGGGCAGGCCGAACTGCTTCTCGACGCGACCGAGACGTTGCGCCTGGGCCGTGACCGAGTCGGAGAGCGCCTTGAACGAGTCGGTGAGCTTCGCGAGCCCGTCGGTGATTGGCGCGAGGTCGACCTTCTTCGTGTCGTCCTTCGCCTTGTCTTCCGGAGGGTCCTCCTCCTTCTTGGGCGCGGGCTTCTTCCCGCGGCGGAGCCGAGCGACGGCGGCCTTGGTCGCGACGAGGTTGTCAGCGATGGAGCGCGCCTTCTCGGTCTCGTCGCCGTCCTCTTCTTCCGAGAGGCCAGCCTGCGAGAGCAGCTGCTCGCCGGTGGTGCGGAGTTGCTCGGCGAGCGCGGCGATGCGCGGGTCGGCGTCGTCGATGTCGGAGCCGAGGAGCTCGACGACGTCGGTGAGGCTCTCGAGCGCGGCGAGGGCCAGGCTGAGCGGGGAGTCGGCCGGCACGTCGGCCTTCGTGGTGTCTTCGGTGTCTTCCATGGAGTCGTCCCTCTTCACGATGAGAAAGCGGCGCAGGTTCGCGGCACGGTCGACGAGGGAGACTTCCTCGACGACCATGTCCACGAGCCGGTGCACGCCGTTGGTCGGGTCAGGCATTGGCGTGTCAAAGGAGCGGTCCGCCTGTCTCGGGGACATCGAGCCGCAGTACGCTTTCAGGATGTTCCCGAGGCCGGATCCTGATGGCGAGGTGGGTCCCGTGCAGCTTCAGCGACTCGCGAGCGGCTACCTGAGGGAACGCCGCCACATGGAGGCTCTCGTCCTCGCGAAGAAGGGGGCCAAGCTGTTCCCGTCCTTCGCGCTCGACTTCGACTTGTTGCTCGCTGAGGTCTACGTCGCGCGCGGCGACCGCAAGCAGGCCCGCGCATTGCTCGAGGCGGTCTCGGCGAAACATCCGCACGAGGAGCGGGTCCAACAGGCGCTCGCACGCGTCTCTGAATGAACTCAGCTGCCCGCGGATGGCGTTCCGGGCGAAGTATCCGATACAGCCAGGGTGGGCTCGGGAACCCGTCGCGCTGAACCGCCGATCGAGAAGCCCGTGAGCTCGCCAGACTTCACCTTCTCCCAGAGCTCATCTCCGAGAACGCGGACCGCGAGAAGCCACGTGCCCTTGCGAACAGGCGTGTCGCCCAGCGTGAAGTCGGTGGGCGCGAGAAAGTTCTCGAGCACCTTCACCTCGTCGTTCACCCGCAGCCGATGCATCAAGCCGAGGCCGCCGAACTCCTCCATGAACCGGTGTGCCGCCTCGCGGATCTCGTCGGCCGAGTAGATGTCTCCCTGCGCGTCGATGACCTCGGGCTCGAGGACGATGCCCAGCACGTATCGCTCGTCGCTCGGGTCGGAGCCCTTGATGAGCTTCGTCGGCTTGTCGAACTCCGACTCGTCGGGAGCGCAGAGCCAGTCGTCGATGGCCTTCGTCGTCGGCTCGTAGTTCGCGACCAGGAGCTGCGTCAGCACCGACGGCCCGCCGACCCCGCGCATCGAGCCGATGCTCCGCGGGGTGCGGATGCGCTTCACCCAGAAGTCGGACGCCTTCACCATCGCGGGGAACTTTCCGCGGATGCCGTAGGTGATGAGGAAGCGGCCCCTGAGCGTCGTGAGGAGCTTGAAGAAGCGTTCCTCGTCGAAGTCCGACTCGCCGACGTCGACGTTGTACCCAGGGTACGGCGGGTCGAGGAAGAACGCGGTGTCCTTCGAGTCGTACTTGCGGACGACCTTCTCGTAGTCGCCGCCGTACACCTTCACCTTCTTCAGGCGGGGCGCGAACTCCTCGATGCGCTTGATGGTCTTCGCTTCGACGCCGACGACCGAGGGGCTGAAGCTCCGCCCGCGCATCTTCCCGTACGAGAAGTGCGTCAGGTACAGGAAGCGATGGAGCCGCTCGACGTCGGAGCTCGGCTTGGCGTCGAGCAGGCCCTTGAACGTCTTCTCGTCGCCGACCCAGGGCAGCTTCTTGAGGCGCGCGAGGTCGGCCGGCGTGAGCTTCTTGATCAGCTTGTACGCCTCGGCGATCTCCGGGTCGGCGTCGTTGATGACCTCGACCGGAGCGGGCTCCTTCGCGAAGAGCACCGCGGCGCTGCCGGCAAACGGCTCGACGTACGTCTTGTGCGCCGGGAGCATGGCCGCGAGGCGCTTCGAGAGCCGCTTCTTGCCCGCGGGCGAACCCCAGATGGTCTTCTCGACGTCCTCGGTCGTCGCGGAGCGAAGGACGGCGCGCGAACGCGCGATGGCAGTCTGGAGTTCGAGCATGGCGTTCAGCGGGCCCGAGTCTTCGGCTTGATGGCGTTCGAGGCGTCGCGCGCACGAGACTTCAGACCGCTCTGAAGGACGTAGATGGCCACGACGCCGGCGACCGACGCGATGACTCCGTCGGAGACGGGCGCGAGGCCGACCTTCAGCAGGAGCGGGTTGATGGTGATGAGCATGACCGCCGAGATGCCGGTGGTCAGCGCACGCTTGAGTGAGCTCGGGTCACTCAGGTGAAGCGCGGTCAGGAGTTTCGTCATGGTGGCCTCGGTGGGGAGTCCCACATCCAAAGCGACACCGCGGCCTCCCGGGGGACACGCTCTTGGGTCAACCGTCAACGAAAGCCGTTGGAGTCAGAAACACAGACTCGTGAGGGGTGACCCCGAAGAGGGTGAGATCGAGACATATGAGTAGCAAGCTGAAGACCATGAGATCGACTCTGGTGAGAGCGAGCGAAATTCCATGGTCCCAGCGGGAGCTCGACCGGATCCTCGACAGCCCCGATGGGCACGGGCCGCCGACTCACTTTCAGAATCCTCGAGGCGAGCCCCTCTACGACCGCGAACGCGTGCGAGTGGCTGGATGGCGAATCGGGCGAGGCCGCCGCCCGAGACTTTCAGCCGAGCGACTGTCCTGGTGGGCGCGTGCTGAGAAGCCGACTTCCGCGCCGGTTCTCGTGGTCGACTTTCACCGTCTTGCTGAGGCGCACTGGCCAGAGATGCGGAGGCTGCTCTGGAATATTCGAGTGTCGCGTGAAGAGATTCTCGAGGACGCGCTGACCCGACTGGTCGGTCACTCACTTGGTCGCACGCTCACGAACTGGCAGGAAGCCCGCGACGCGCTTCAGGAGCGAGCCGGCGGAGCGGTGAAGCGACTTGGGGAGCCCTGGCCCAATGTGATTCTCAGAAGGGCCCACCGCTCGTCCTACATTCCCCGCGCTACAGGGTCGAAGGTTCTGAATCGAGCACTCGACGCGCTCGCCGTCGTTGGCGAAGGTGTCGTCCCAATCCGTGCATTCCTCAAACGTCCCACCTTTGCGGATCTCCTTACGAGCGTTCCGATTCTCCGATTCGATCCGCTGGAATGAAGTTGTGACTAGGGATTGCACTCGCTTCGAAACACGGCGCCTGCGTGAAGGCGGTGAAAGCTGCTGTGGCGTCACTCGGCAGAAAGGGTCGTCGAGCGACACAGACAGTGGAAGGGCGGAAAGCCGATGCCGGCGTCGCCCAGTCGATCGTCTGAGAGGCGCGGGCGGAACTCGCCGACGTCGTCTCGACTACCCAGCGCGGAGCGGGTGACCTCAGCGATGGGCGTGCCGGCGCCGTGAAGTGTGAGTCGCTCCCCGTCGAGTCGTTCGCGGACCCACGGGAGGAGGCGCTTGATGTCCTCAGGTTGGTCGAGTCGCTCGACCTGCTCGAACATCCGGAGCGCATCGGCGACCCCGAAGGTCTTGCCATGAAGGAATCGGCAGATGTGCGTCGTGCGCTCGTCGAGCACTGCCTCGATGCGGTACCGCTCAACACCGGCCTCCGCGTAGCTGCTGACCTGCGCGAACGAACGCCCCTGGCCGACGAAGGCGCTGGCGACCACCTCCCAATAGAACGGGGCCCGGTCGATGAGCGCCGCGCGAGCTGCGGCCTCGAGCTCGCGTGCAATGTCGGGCCGGCCCAAGCCGCGCTCGAGCCCGGAGGCGACCACTTGCCTGGCCTCCCTGCCGAACACGTCGAGCCGCCGCCCGTACTCGTCGCGGACGAAGAGGCCCTGGGCGTTCACGATGTGCCGTGCCACCCGCTGGTCGAGCGCGTTGAACCGCGCGCCGATGGCCAACTCCTGGACCTGGCGTGAGTGCGTGCGGGTGGCGTTGATGACCGCGGTTGCGGCCTCTCCGAGGGGAGCCTGAATTCGTTGCGGAATGAGGGAGGTCGACCGGCCGGCGGCGACGAGCGACTCCGCGACCAACCGTCGACGCTGGGCTGCTGTGGTGCGCCCCCAGTCGACGTCCAGCACCGCGACGGCCTCACGAAGAGCATCGATCTCAGCCGGTGCTGCCGACCGCCGCAGCCGCGCCGCCAGGAGCGTTGACGCCCGGTCGAACCCCTGCGAACTCCCAAGGTCTATCGCCTTCGCGACCGGCAGCCTCAGCACCTGCTCGAGCAGTTCGTCGGCGAACACCCGAGCGTTATGCATCTCAAGCAGGCTCACGCTGCTCCCCGAACCACGACTCGAACTCCTGCCGCGGGACGGCGACACGCTCGGGCTCGAGGTACCTCCGCGCGAGTTCGGCGCGCTCAGTGGCCAGCCGGTCCTCCTCGGCGCGGAGGTCCTCGCGCAGGGTCAGCAACTGCTTCGCGCTCTGCGCGAGCGTCGACGGCGGCCGCGCGGCGGGAGTCAGGTCCACGCTTTGCGTCTGCACGCCGGCCAGGGTCAACGTGATGGGGCGCTTGGTCCAGTCGTCGCCGATTTTCCGGAACTCGCGGTTGAAGATGTCGCCGGCCAGCACGCGCCCCTCCTCGGGAGTCAGCACGCCGACGCGCACCAAGCGTTCGACCATCTCCGTCATTCGCTCCGGGTCGCGGGTCACCGGCGTCTGCGAGCGGAAGCGCCAGAAACGAATGCCCATGTCGGCGAGCACCTTCCGGTTCATCAGGAAGTCGAACTCGTCGCGCTCGGGCTGGAAGACCTGGTCCTCGGCGAAGCGGAGCGCGCTCTCTGCGGTGGCGCGGTTGAAGTCCTTGCTCTCGCCGCGGAGCATTCGCGGCAGGCGGAAGGCGCCGCCCACCTTGTCGATGTTCCGCTCGTCGTAGACCTGAAAGAGCGCGTCGTGTTGCTGCGCGTCGGTGAGGGGGCGGAGCTCAATCTTCGCGCGCCCGCCGTCGCCGGTGCCCGCGCCGTCCGCCTCGAGGATGAGGATCTTGTGGAAGTTCGCCTTGCCCTTGAGGTTCTCCTCGATGAACCGCTCGATGCGCGGCACCGACGAGTCCGAGAGCCGGCCGCCCGAGATCAGCAGCGCCATCGGCGGCACGCTCTTGTTCTCGAAGTAGAGGTAGTTGACCTCCTCCATCTGCCGCGAGCCGAGCACCGAGAGGAGCGTGCCGACCCAACGTGGCACTCCGTAGGGTGAGCGCGGGGAGTGGATGGCGAAGTGGAGCAGCTCAGTGGCAGGCCCGTCGGTGGGGTCGGCGCGCTTGAGCCCCGCGACGTCTGGGAAGGCGGCACCGGTGTTGCGCGAGATGACGCGCGGGTCGCCGAAGGACTTGAAGAAGGCGCGCTCGCTGCCCTGGATTTGCACGTATCGGCGCAGGCGCCGGCGAGCGGCGACCGTGTCGAAGGTGACCGGCGACACACGGACCCGCTCCTTGACCTCGACCGGGTCGCGATCGAGCGGAAGGAGCCGCACCGTGTACGACGGGACGTAGACGAAGCGAGCGAGGTCGCCCTTGCCGTCGCGGAGGACCTCCCAGAAGGCGTTGCCGGTGACCTCGAGGTCCTGGCGGGTGCGGCGGCGCAGGTCGACGAAGGAGTGGTCGAAGCAGGCGAAGTCGAAGAAGGCCTCGAGGCGGGCGCGCTCGACGCGGGAGTGCTGGCGGAGTTCGTCGAAGCGGGCGTTGGCTTCGTCGGACGACGGCGTGACGTCAGTGCCGGCGGGGAGTGTCCCTGCTTCGCAGGCGGCCAGGCGCTCGAGCATCAGCGTATCGCGGACCTTGTCGCGCGCGTCCTCTGCCTCGAAGTCGATGGCCGGGTCGAAGCGGAAGCCGAAGCCGTCGATGTTGGTGGCGTAGGCGTCGACGTTCTGGCGGAGGGAGTTCGAGTGCTCGACCAGCAGGCACATCGCTTCTGGGTCGTAGGGCGGCGCGAGGGCCCCCGCGGATGAGAATGCCGTCGACACGTCCTCGCCTGCCGGTCGGCTCACGGGGTCTTGGATTCGCGACCCTATTACGATGGCCTTAAGGATCGTCTGAATGCTGCGGTCGGAATGCTGGACGGTGTTGGGTGTCATCACCGCGTGCCATCCGCGCAAGCGACGAGGTCCGTGGGCGATAACGAGACGGCGCGTGCACACTTGCGCCGCTTCGGCAGCGCCTCGTCGTCGGCGACGAGTAGCCCGTTCTCGATCGGCGACTCGACCTCGCCGCCCGGCACATGCTCGGGCGCGCCGCCTGTGGGCTTTCCTGCCAAGATTGCGAAAGGAAGGAAGCGCCGCATGTTGGACTCCGTGACAACGGGAGCGAGGCGCCTCACCAATCCTGCAGGATCGCCACTCACGGGGCAAAGCGGATCGAAGGTGCACTTGGGGACACCGATGGGCGGCCTAGACTGGCCCAGCAACATCGACTCAATACGGAGACTGCTGTCTGTGCATCGACGACTGACAACCCACGTCACTACAGGAGTCGGGAGCCTTCCAGCCCTCGAAGAACAGTGCCACGCCCTGATCCCGATCCTCGGCAAAGCCCTGTTTGCTCGGGCAGCCAAGACCGCCGCGCGTCTCGCACGTCGCGAGTTGGCTCACGTGCTGAGTCGGGTGCGTTCGAATCCCGACCGCGAACTGAAACGACAGGCCAGTTCGTGGTTCGTCGTCGAGAAGCTCATTGAGAGCTTGGCTACCGAGGCGATCGCTGGGCTCCCTTCATCGAATCGGGCTCTAACCCGCGATGCGCTCCAGGTGGATGATCCGTGGGGCGCGTTCTCGGTTCTCGGTGCGTGGCAGTTGCGAGAGTGCAGCACTACGCGCATGTCGCCGCAGGCGATGCCCACGACGCCGCCCCCCTCGGCGCGCAAGCTGAAGAAGACGCGGTCTCGGGTTACTCGAGCGACGATCCTCAGTCTCGTCACGGCCTACGAGGCGAGACGTACCCCCCCGTCGGTCGCATTTCCGGAGAATCAGAAGAAGAACGACCCGCTCGCCAGGTTCCACGAAGACGCTCTCAGCAAGTTACTGGTGAAGCACCAGGCGGCGGCGGCTCGAGCTTTTCCAGGTCTGGTGCGCACGGACCTCGAGACCGTCGAGTGGGCCACGCACTCCTCATTCTTCCTGGGCATTCCCTTCGAACCAAGGCTCGGACTCGCTTTGTCGATGCTGCTTCGGCTCCGAAGCGACCACACGGTCTGGACCCACCGGCTCGACTTCACGATTGAGCCAATGCTCCGATTGATTGTGCGTGAGGCGCGTCGTGGCGAACTCGGTCGGCAGCTCAACGCACTGGATGATGTCGAACTCGCTGCGCTTACCCCTTCGATTCGCGATGGCACCAGCATGGAGATCAGCGACCACCTGACGGTGGGCACGTCGGCGGTGGTCCCCCCGAAGGAGCTGCTGGACCGGGTGCAGGCGGCCGCTGCCAAGCATGTCCTGCGAGATGCTGGCGAACTCAAACAGGTTGTCTCGGCTATTGGCGGAGATGCGTTCGACCGTGCAGCCCATGCCCTCACGGCGAAGTGGCTGTTGGCGATCACGAACGAGCTACGTCAAGAGCAGAACCCGCCCGAGTCGTTGGAGTTCGCGGAGGCGCCTGCTTTCATGGCTCCGACCGTGAGCGACGGCGACAAGCTCATGAACACGCTGTTGGCTTCGCTTCCTTCGCAGCACCAAGACGCGGTGTTGCGTTCGCAAGATGACATCACGTCGCTAGAAGCGACGAGTTCCGCTGAGGTCGCCAGGCACTTCCGGTCGCCACCAACCTGGACCGTTGCGCTCCCGATCGATAGCTGGTCTCTCGCTACACCGACCGCCGCTGCTGCTGCTGCGGTCGCGTCCATGCTGACGCTCGGCGAACTCGAGATCCAATGGCAGCCTGGTGCAGAGCTGGCACCCGTTGCTGGTCCGCGCGGCGCATTGAGCAAGGCAACGGTCTGTCTCGTCGCGACCGGCATCCTTGCGCCGGACGACCAACTCGCCGTTCGCGAGGCGCAGTCACGCCTCGATTCCACGCTGTGCGGAATCTGGTTTCTAGATGCACGCTCCTACAGGGCCCAACTCGCCACGACTGCGTTCGTGCGTCGCGAAACCGACGGGCAAGTGAGTTGCGTTCGCATCGAGCCCTCTCACTTGTTTCCCTTACGCGTAGTCCGTCCAGAGGAAGTCTCGATCCTCGCTGAGGTTGCATCGGAACTGACGGAGCGCTGGAGCGAGCCGCACCAACGGGACATGTGGCGGCGGGTCTCGGAGGGGATGGGCTTTCTTCGCTCGGCCCTCTCCGCGACACTGTTCTACGAGCGATATCTCTTCCTGTGGATGGCTCTCGAGGCACTCCTCAACAACCTCGCGATCGACCAGGAAGAGAAATACGCGAGGGCGGCGCCAATCGGGACTCGCGTCGCCTACCGCGCGGCGCTTCTGCTCGTCCCCGATCCCTTCATGGCAGGACGAACCTATGGGGAGGCTCGTTGGGTGACGACGCTCGAACTCGGGGCTCTCTATCACCTTCGTAACAAGGCCGTTCATGAGGGCCGTCGCAACCCACCAATGGACGAGATCCTCCTGGACCGATTTCAGCGCAAAGTTGTCGCGGTATTCGAGACCGTCGCCCACAGCGCGTTTCGCTACGGGATGCGAAGTGTCGAGGAGCTTCTCGCGTGGTGCGAGAGCAAGTTTCCCGACGCCGACCCAATTCGCTGACGCGGATGCTGCTCACCCCAGGATCTTGACGCCGACCTCGACCGATCGTGATCCTTCAGTTGGCCGCTCTCGCTGGCACGCGAGGGCGACTGCCCAGAACTTGTCGGCGTGACCGCGGGCGTTCCGCTCGGCGTCGAAGCTCACCTTTCCCGAGGGCAGCACCCGTCGCTTGATGGCGTGGACCTGGGCGACCAGGTCGCGGTCGCGCGGCATCGTCACATCGCGGCGCTGGAGCAGGATCTTGAAGTCGGTCGCCCAGCGTTCCTTCGTGTCGTTGGTGAAGTTCTCGCCGACAACCTGCGGGAAGTCGCGGGCGAGGTTCTCCGCGAGGTTCATGCCGATGCCGCTCCGGTCAATGGAGAGGCGTCCCACCGGGAGCGTTCCGAGCAGATGTCGGAGCTCTGCCTCCTGCTCGGCGAAGGGCGTGCCCTCGAAACTCTTCAACATGCGGCAGGTGAAGCGCCCCTCGATCTCCTCGAACACCGCGAGTTCGGATCGGTCGCGCGTGCGGCCCACGTCGAAGCCGGCGACCAGCCGACCTTCCGGAGCGCGCATGGTCGTCGGGTCGTCGACCATCACCAGGTCATCGGTGGTGCATGGCAGAATGAGCTCGTATGGGAAGAAGCTGTACGTCTCGTCGACGAAGCGCCCCTCGAATTCCTGCTGGAAGTCGTCGAGCGGGAGCGAGTCCAGCTGCTCGATGAGCGTCGGCCGCCCGAAGACGGACACGCGCTCATCGGTCGGCATGTTCGGCGCCTCGAGGGCTGCGCGCTTCGTGTCGGCGCAGAAGAAGCGGCACAGCCACCAGGGAACGTACTGGCGGGTGTGGTGTGGGTACTTGCGTAGCTCCTCGTTGGCGATCTCCCAGAAGATGCCGCGGCGACCGAGCGGGGTACTGCAGCCGGTCAGCTGACCGTTGCTGCGAAGAATGAGCGCCGTCGAGCCCCGGTACACCTCGCGGTCGTTCACGTAGTGCGCGAGCTCGTCGAGGTAGACGTCGCCCTTCTTGCCGCGCGGTGCCTTCGATGGGTGCGAGAGGATTCGCGAGAGGCGCTTGTTCGTGCCATTCGATTCGAACGCGAGCTCGGTCTTGGAGTCGACCACCAGGCGCTTCTGGTACGCGAGCGGCAGCTCCTCGTGCACCTGGCGCGCGACCAGAATCTTCTCCTTCGCGTCGTCGAGGTTGTAGCTGACGAACACCGCGGTGTGCTTCTCGCGCAGGTGGCACCGCGCCAGCGCCTCGAGCGCGAAGAGGAACGAGAACCCCACCTGCCGGCTCTTCGTCACCCAGCGGAAGCGGGAGCGATCTTGCAGGAACCCGAACTGGTACTGCTCGAGCGCGACTGGCTCGTCGTCGAAGGAGCCGAGTCCCGAGATGAAGCCCCACTCGGTGCCGAGCCAGTCGGCGAACTCCTCCTCGGAGCGCCTCACGATGCCGAGCGTCATCGCGTTCCTCCGCTTGCCTGCTCGCGAGAACGAAGCGTGTATGGCTCGACATGACGACCTACGCCGACTCCGTTTCGCGCCCCGCGCGCACGCTGACCGAGAACGAGCAACGCCTGCTGCTGAAGGTGACCGGGCAGCGGCGCGACGGCTTCCGCGATCACGTCATCTACAGCGTCGCCCTCGGAGCCGGCCTGCGGGAGCACGAGATCGTCGCACTCAACATCGGCGACGTGTTCGACGACGCAGGCCACGCCAGGAGACGGCTGCGGCTCCGGGTCTTCAAGCGGGCCAGCGAGGACCCGGCGCCGCAGGAAGTGATGCTCCCCGACCTCGTGCGCGCCAAGCTCGAGAAGCTGATCGCCAGTCGGAGGCACTCGGGAGAGGCCCTGACGCCCGACACGCCGATCTTCGTGAGCCGGTTGGGCCGTCGCCTCTCCACCCGGCAGCTGCGCCGCGCCTTCAGCGTCTGGCAGAAGCGCTGCGGCTTCGACCGGCACTTCAGCTTTCACACGCTTCGTCACTGCGCGTGCACGAACGTGTACCGCGCGAGCCGGGACATCCGCCTCACCCAGCGCTTCGCCCGACACAAGTCGGTGCTGTCGACCGCCATCTACACGCACCCGTCGGACGAGGACCTTCTGCGCTCCGTCCAGTCGCTGATCTGCTGAGCGATGGCCTCGCGGAGCCACCTGCAGTTCGAAATCGAACAGCGGCGTCTGCTCAATTTCTGCGGCGAGCCGTTCCTGAATCCCGGGCTGCTCAGTTTCTCGGAATTGACCCACTCGAAGTCGGGCATGGGAACCCGTCAGGGAGGGCGACCGCGCGACGAAAATCCGACCCGCCCCCCTCCCTGGGGCGGACTGGGGAAGTGTTCGGCCGGCCCTCGTGCACCAGGGGCGAGGAAGGGCGCGGCCGCAGGGAAAGCGGCCGTTCGCGACCCGAACCGAGGGGCCGAATCGAGCCAGCAACCTCGCGAATCCTCGCGTCGTCTCGCGCGCGAACGGCCACTTTTGTCTCTTTCCGGCCGTTCGTGCCGCGGCGTCGGTGGCGATCCTCACCAGGTCTGACGAGCTCGAGCTCCTCGAGCACTGTGAGGTCACACCGCACGCATCTCCGCGGACTTCCGACGCGGTGCCCGTGTCGGCGTGTGCTTCCGCGGCGACGTCCTCCTCTCCCTGATGCTGGGCGCACCTCACGGTTCGCCTCCGTTCGCGCCACGTGGGCCAACGTCGGCCACCACACCGGCCTTTTCGTCGCGATCGCCAGCCATCGGTTTCTGACCGGCGGCCTCGAAAGTGAGCGACGGGGGATCGTCAATTGAGCGGCCGGCCGAGAATTGAGCGGGGTCCGATGGCCGCTCAGTTTCGACGACGCCCGTGAGCTCCGGCGTGGCCTCGTTCAGCTCGCGGAGCATCCGGGCGTGCCGCTGCTGCAGGCTCTCGAGAGACAGTGCCGCGTGAAGCTCCTGCCGCGAGTCGGGCCCGCCGAGCACGTACTCCTTGAGCCGGACCATCGTGTTGAAGTCGGTCGGGTTATCGAAGCGGACGCGCCCCTCGAGGAGCGCCTTCTCGTAGTTGAGGAGGTATCCGTCGATCATCCGGACCGTGTCGTCCTTCGACACCGCAAGCGCGCTGGCCCGCGCCTCGATGAGCTTCTCGTCGGCCCGAGCGGAGATCCGCGCCACCGCCTCTTCGCGCCGGCGCGTGCAGTTGTGGCTCTTCGCGTAGCTGGCGATGACGCTGGGCACGACACCGTACCGCTCCGCGAGCGTGCGGTGGGTCGGGTAGATGGTCGTCGAGGAGCCGTCGTCGAGCTGCTTCACCTCGCCGAACACCAGCAGCCGATCGAGCTCCTCGAAGGGGATGAGCGGAGCGTCGGCCTTGTGCGGTCGGCCTGGCTTCCGACGGGGCTTCGGCTCTGTGGGCGCTGGCTCAGGGTCCGGCGTCGGCTCTACGGCGGGCGCTTCGGAAGGGACTTCGCCGCGCGCCTTGAACTCCTCGCGACGCCTCGCGCACTCGTGCTGGCTCGCGAAGTTGGCGACCAGACTCGGTGCGACGTCGTACCGGCGAGCGAGCTCCCGCTGCGACGGCCACACGCGAACGCCGTCGACCAGCTCCCCTTCGACGAGGAGCCGGTCGACCTCGAGGTACGGCATCTTCGGGCCAGCCTCTCGACGAGGCCGACCAGCCCGCTTGCCGTTGGGTGCTGGCTCGCGCTTGGCCATGCGTCAATTCGGCAGCGGCTTCCCGATTGCGATGGAGCGGAGCCGACGCACCACGCGAGTGCGTTGCCGCTTGAGACGCTCGTAGAGGCGCTCCGATTCCTCGACGTCGATTGGCCCGACGCGCGTGACGTAGTTCCGGAGCAGCTCAGATCGCAGCGTCGTCGCAGCAAGGACCTCGAGCGAGGCGCGAGGCACACCATCGGCTGCAGCTCGCTCCAAGAGGAGCGCGAGCTCAACCCGGTCCTCGCAGCTTGACCGGTCCACCCGAGCACCGATGACGCGCTCGAGTTCGTCACCACGCTGGTCGTCATCGAGGCTCGGGTGCTGTTGTTCGCGCTCGTGGCGAAGGCTCTGGAACACGAGGCGTTGCGTGCGCTGACGCAGGCGCATCGGGAGCCGGTCGCTCCCTCGACCCGTCACTGGAATCTCCGAGAGTGCCGACCAGAACGAGGCCAGGACGAGCTGGTCGAGTTCATCGCGCGGAACGACGTCGCCGACGATGCGGTTCCGCAAGCGGCTCAGCATCGGGAAGAACGCGACCGCCAACACCGACGACCAGAACGGAGTCCTCGTTGTCCGGTGCATCGAGAGGAGTGCGTTGGCGAGCGCGTCGCGTGCTGGGTAGCTGGCCTCTCGCTCATCGGCGAGGGTCGCGAGGACCGCAGAGGCATCCGGGTGCACCGCGAGGAGCGGGTGTTCGTTGCGCCCGTGCTCGAACACGCTGCTCGGTGCATTGAGGACCTGCTGGCGAAGCTGCTCGATGAGCGCCTTGAGCGTGCTCATCGTGGCCTCCGCTCCCACCACTCGCGGGTGAGCTCGAGGAAGTCTTCGAGCTGCATGGTGACGAGGGCTGGCTGGTTGTCGTCCTTGCAGACGGCCAGAGGCCACTTGCCAGGAGGCGCGGCCGCAACGGCCTGGCGCATGGCCGCGCGAACGTTGGTGCGATGGTGGTGCTTCGCCTCGAGCCAGAAGCACACCTCGACGTCGGGGAACTCGTCGCCCGACCGGTACTGGAGCCCGCGGCGAATCCCCGCGTCCGGCATGATGTCGCGGAAGCGGTGCACGAGCAGCCGCTCGAACTCCGCGCCCTTCCTGCGAGAGCGAGCTCCACTCATGCGGGCGTCCTCCCCTCGAAGCGAACCGGGATGCCGTGGCGGGCGGCGTACTGGAGCTCCCGCTCCATGCCTGACGTGATGCGCCCGCCGAACACGCGCACCTCGTCGCAGGTGCCGAGCAGCTCGACGCAGAGGTTGAGCGCGCGCTCGCGCTGCGTGGCCTCGTCGACCAACTGCGGCAGGTAGAGGTGCGGCGCGATGGGCAGCACGCCCTCGGCGATGAGCGCCCGACTGATGCGGTGAACGCGGCCGATGTTCGCCGCGGGCCCGTCGCTGAAGGGATGGCAGACGTAGACGCGCTTGAGCCTTCCGACGGGACTCGCTTGGCGCATGCGGTGCGAGAGCCGACGAGCGACCTCCAGCGAGCACCGAGCATCAGCCAGAGCGCGATGCGGGCTCGGTCGCTCCAGGCCGAAGTGGGCCGCCACCGAGTTGAGCGAGAGCGACGTCAGCTCACCCGATGCGACGAGCGGCCAGGCGAGGGTGGCGGTATCGAGCCGGTGGTAGTCGACCTCGGGGAGCGGCAGCTCCTCTCGACGAAACGCCTCTTCGAGGAAGGCCCAGTCGAAGCCGACGTTGTGCCCGGCGACGAGGGCGCCCTCGAACAGCGGAGCAACCCGGCAAAGCGCGACCTCGAGCGTCGAGGCCTCGACCCAGTCAGCGAGTGAGTACCCGGCGATTGCGAGCGCTTCGGGGGACGCCCTCTCGAGGCGCTCAGGGCAGACGCGCACATCGCACTGCGCGACGATTTCGAGCGTCCTCGCGTCTGCGCGAATGACACCAATCTCGAGAATCTCGTGCTTGCGGAAGTCGAGGCCGGTCGTCTCCAGGTCGACGAACGTGATGGCCGACGCCGGCACCCGCTTCGTGGGCGTCACCGGCGCGGGAGGAGGAACGAGCGCGAGGACAGCGCGCTCCAGCTCGGTCGCGCGTTCCATTACGCCACCTCCTTCGCCCAGAATCGCGGGGAGTGCGTCTTGTCGGCTCGTGCCTCGAGCTCGGCCTTGAGCAGCGCGACTCGGGAGCGGTCGAGCGTCTTGCCCAGTCGCTTGAGCTCAGCGTCGAGGGCCTTCTTGTCGATGGCGCCGAGCTGGAACGTCAGCTCCTCGCGCGAGCGACCCGTCGCCTCGGAGAGCACGTCGAGCGTTGGCCCAAGCGGGTAGTCGACGCTGGTGGTGCTGAACATCCGGTAGCGCACGCCACCGAGCACCAGCTCGTCGTGGTGCTGGAGGTGCGTCTTGAGAATGCCCTCGAGCTCGGCCTTGCGAGCGGAGAGCGCCTTCGTGAGGTGAGCGACCTCCTCGCGTTCGCGGGCGACGGACTCGAGGTCTTCGAGGTTGATGCAGATGAACTCGCGCTTCCCCTTGAGCGCGTCGGCGTAGGTGGGGCAGTGCTGCCGGTGGTCGCAGTAGCTGCAGTTGGTGTTGAGGCGTGGAGGGAACTCCGTCGCGGTCTCGGTCTGCCTGCCGAGCAACTCGGCGTAGGCCAGCGCGTCAGCCAGCTGCTCCTCAGTGCGGGTCGTCTCGAGCCGCACGCCATGCCGGAGCATGAGGAAGGTCAGCTTCACCTTCTTCGCCCACGGCCAGAGCCGCCTCACCGCTGCGGCGTAGAGGCTCAGCTGCAGCGAGGTGTCGACCTCCTCGCGCGTGAAGAGCTGGCGGTTGGTCTTGTAGTCGATGACCTCGATGGTCTCGTCGTCGACCCAGTCGACGCGGTCAATGAAGCCGAGCACCTCGAACTCGCCGACCGGGAGCCGGAACTCCTTCTCGACGGCGAGGACGTTGCGGTGGTCGAGCACGCCCTGGGCGCGAACGAAGTCGCGGACGATGTGGAGCGCCTCCTGGAAGACCTCGACACCGACGAGCTCGCTCGCATGCCAGGCCTGGCGGAGCAGGTCGAGCGAGCGCTCCTCGGAGAGCGGACCCGTGAGCTCATCTTCGATGACCTCGCGAACGAGGTTCTCGAGGACCGCGTGAACGAGCTTGCCGAACCGGAGCGGAACACCAGGCTCAGCGTGACGCTGGTCGATGTAGTGGAATCGGTACGAGAGCGGGCAGGTCTCGAACCGCGAGAGCCTGCTGAAAGACAGATGGGTGTTTCGTTTCGTCTCTGGAGTCATGAGCGCCTCGGAAGGCGCTCTCGGCGCTCAGGGTTGGTGAGCTGGTGGGCGTCGGGGCCGTTCAGCTTCAGCCACTCGACGCACATGAACTCTGTGGCCAGGGCGCAAGCGCCGCTCGCCAGGTAGTGCGCGCATCGGCGGCCTTGCGAGCTCAGGTACTTCTCGCAGGTGATGCTTGGAGGACGCTCCGTTGCGGGCGTCGGTGTCGGTGGAATGAGGTCCTTCAGCGCCATCGGTTCCTCGCGCGGCGCCGTTCATGGCCCGCACAGGAGAAACGCGAATTCGCTCAGCGCGAGAGGACAGGCCGTCGACGAATGAGGAACGCCCTCACCCGCTCAAGGTCGATGACGACGTATCGCCGACGGGACACGCCCTCGAAGGCAGCTCGTGTTCCGACCGAGACCACGCCGGCCGCTGGCAGGGCCGCAATCGCGAGAAGGAGCGCGTCGTGGGCGCTCCGCAGGCCGAGCGGCCTGAGTTCGTCCACCACCTGCAGCAGCGTCTCGAGGTGGAAGTAGTCGTGAAGCCCGTGCCGACGCAGCTCGAGCTGACCGCGCTCGACAGCCATCACTGCCGCGTCGAGCACCGCGACCAACGTGCCCGCGAGCTCATCGGTGCGTTGCAGCTCGGCCTGGAGCGACATGGTGACGCGATCAGCACCCGCGCGAGCGAGCCGACCCGATTGAACGATCGGAGCCAGTGAACGGGCGACTTCGGCGACGGTATCGGCGTGAGGGTCCATGCCCACAGAAATGCGATTCTCGAAGGGCGCAGAGGACAACGGGACAGCGCCAAGCCGTCCCCGTCCACGGCGTGTCCCCGTAGTTCCGCCGCGAACTCGGAGGCTTGCGCCGCGTGGACGGTTGGACGGCCGAAATACGCCGTGCACCACCGATTTGGGACCGACAGCTGATGCTTGAAGCTCAAAGCACCAACGTCGCCCTCAATAGACCTGCTTCAAAACTGACTGTCCAAGATGTCCAGAGAGAGATTCTTCAAAGAAGTCAGAGATGTAACGATGGACGGTTGGTGGACAAGGACAGGCCGCAGCTGTCCTTCCGTCCCGACCGCACCCTCCCCGGAGTCGAGGCACGAACCTCCCGGAGCACCTGATGGAAGTCGTTCACTTCCCCGCCATGTTGAACAGGTCCGGGTGACATCGGTGCCGGTCGCTCATGGGGGCGAGAGGTCGATCCTGGTGCGACTGAGCATCGCCACGAGCTCTTCGTTCCCCAGCTTCGAGGTCAGATACCGAAGCAAGTCGTCTTGCCGCGGCTGCCCGAAGACCATCCGGTACACCGCCAGCGAACGCAGCAGCTGGTCGGTGCGCTCATGTTCGCGACTGAGAGGCAGCGCGAGGATGTGACGCTGAATCTTCGCCCCGCCCTCTCGGGCGTAGACCCAGTATGGGACGATGTCCGTCTGGCTGACGCCGCGCGAGGACTTCGCCTTCTCGAACGCTTCCTCCCACAGGTCGTGGGCTTCTCCCTGGAGCACATCGAGCCCGAAGCTGGCGGCGATGTTGCGGCGCACCGCGTGGTTCTTGAAGCGATGCACCCGACCCTCGCGCTGCTCCATGTCGACGGGGTTGGTGGGCAGGTTCCAGTGCACCACCGCGTGACAGTAGTGATGGAAGTCGAGCCCCTCCTGCCCCACCGAGGTGGTGGCCAGCACGAACGGCCAGAACGGCGAGTTGAAGGAGCGCCGAACCTGTCGCGACCGGGTGGGCTTACCGTCTTCTGCGGCTTGGTCGCCAAGAGTCACCGCGAAGTGGCATCGCAATCGAACTTCGTCGCCGTGCTCGATGCTTCGGCCCCCGGCGGTGGGCCGACGGTCGTAGACCTTGAGGTTCGTCGTTCGCAGCGAGAGTGACTCACGAATGGCAGACGCGATCGCATGAGAGCGCTCGTCCACCTCGTGTTCGGTCTCTCCGAGTGAGTCCTTCAGCACGTGAACGAACTCATCGAGCATCGCCTGCATGCCACCGTTCAACGCGTAGCCGAGGACCACCCGCCAGAACTGCTCTTCCTCTTCGCGGCTTCCCTTGGCTTCACCGAG
The DNA here is from genome assembly GCA_943370055.1 of Archangium gephyra. Taxonomy (GTDB): domain Bacteria; phylum Myxococcota; class Myxococcia; order Myxococcales; family Myxococcaceae; genus Xiheimicrobium; species Xiheimicrobium gephyra_A. The sequence goes on along the minus strand of CALRPN020000001.1, from coordinate 2,649 downwards.
CATGAGCTCGATGAACTCGGCCTGGTTGAACAGCGTCCTGAAGGACCAGGCGGCCGATGCCGTGGCGTTCCGAACTTCCAACCCGACGTCCCCCTGAAGCGCGCCGATGTCCATCCGGGAAATGCGCAACATGGAGCGCAACGTGCAGGTCCCCGGTCCGGCGAGGGCCAACTCTGCCAGCACGCGGGCCAGGTCCGGAGGGAACGCTCCGAAGTCGGACTCGCGCCCCTCGATGACCGCGCGAGCAAGATCAACGTGTGCCTGAAAGTGGGAATCTGCTTCCTCTTCTTCTCCGCACCACGTCGCGGCCAGCCCCTCCTGCTGAAACCACCGTAGCGTGGCCTCCTCGTCGAGCTTGCGGTCGAGGAGCAGAGGAGCCGCCCAGTACCAACGAGGATCGACGGGTCCAGTTCCGGGTTTGAGTCTCTTCAAAGAGGCATCCAACCGCTCTTCCGCCACCTCGAGCACCTGGGCCAAGGAGGGGAGCTTGCCGGGCGTGCCCACCTCCTGCAGCACCGCGCGCGGATCGCAGGCGCGGGCCAACGCCGAGCTTGGATAGATCATCGCCAGCACCGGCATTCCCGTCAGTCGGCCCTCGGCGCGCCCGAAGCGCAACAGCCCGCCGCGTCGTCGCTTGGCGCGGTGATCGAGGCTTCGTTCTGCCTCGTAGCTGAGCAGCCCGGCGATCACCCGCGGCACGAATCGCCACGAGGTGAAGATCAGCCGCTTGGTGAACTGCTGGAGCTTCGGATCTGCGAATGGCCCTCCCAACTCGTAGGTCGGCATCGAGGGAGGAATCCACATCAGTCGCTGGGCCCCCAGGCCGATGGTCTCGTCGTGAATCCGACGCATCCGGCCGTTCCCCATATCGACGGGCTCGCGATCTTCGAGCACGCGCGTCGGCAATCGATGATGTCCCTCGATTCCCAGCGCGCGGGCCACCTCGTACCGTGCTCCCTCGTCGAGGGAGTCGAGCGCGCGAGTCAACTTGTAGCCGTCGTCCATGAAGTTGAGCGCGTAGGGGGCGCTCTTCCAGTACTCGATCGGATCTTGCTGCTCGAGCGCGGCGGAGATGCGGTCTAGCGCCACGTAGCCAGTGGCGTCCTCGGCCTTCACCTCGAGGGGCCCGATGCTCACTTGGGTCAGCATGCCGTTGCGGTCCTCGCTCGCCGCCAAGCGTTCGGTGCGCACCATCACCTTCTGCAGCCGCGCCTCGAGGTCCCTGGCCACCGCCTCGAGCGCTGAGGAGTCCTTGGTAGCGCCCAGCCGCTTCATGGCGTGGTGGTAGCGGCCAAGCAGCTCCTTGAACGACTCCGGGGTGTTCGTCTCGCGCTCGAGGAACTTCACGGTCCTCACGAAGTCGTCGTAGTGCTCCGCGCCGGCGTCGTCGGCGGTGGAGTACATCCGGTACGGCGTCGCCGAGAGCAGCATCACGTGGGCGCCCGGCATCTTGAACATCTGGCGAGCGAGCTGCGAGGCATCGTCCTCACCCTCAAGCAGGTCTGCGAAACGCTGGAACTCGTCGAGAATGATCAGGTCCGGCTCGAGCATCTCGAGGCAACTCGCCGCCAGGAGTGCCCGCATGCGCCCCACGAAGCGCGTTCGGCTGAGGCGAACCTCGTCGGACACTCGCGAATCGAAGCGGGGGAACGCTTCGCAGATCTCTGCGAACTGCTCACGCAGCGGCCGCTCGCCTGGCTTCGCATCCTCCGCTTCGATGCGACGGCCAAGGGCATGGGTGCTGGCCAGTTCGAAGTCCAGTTCCTCGAGCTCGATGGCCGAGACCTCGCGCTGGAACGACTCCACGCCGGCGTCGCCGCGCAGGGCGTTGATGGGCGCCTTGGCGCTGCCCAGGTTCCAGATGTGCGCCAGCATCCGGTACAGCAGCGCGCGCTCGTCCTTTCGTCCCAGGCCCGCCTGCACTTCGAACGAGGTCGAGGGAGTGAGGGCGACGAAGTTGATGAGGGCCTTCGACTTCCGCAGCTCGCCCAAGTGACGAACCAGCAACGAAAGCCGCGTCGCGGTCGCTGAGGAGTCCACCGCGAGCTTCTTGATGTTCTCCTCCGCGATGTCCTCGTTCGAACAGATGTAGACGACGTCGATTCGATCGACCTTGCCCTTGAGCGACTCGATGGCCTTGCCGATCACCCCTCGCGCCACGATGGTCTTCCCAAGACCGACCTCATCGGCGATCAGGAAGCGCTTCGACCCGATGGGGGAGAAGAGCTGGGCGTGTACGTGTTCCACCGTGTCCCGCTGGAAGTCCTTGAGGCCGCGCAGCGCGCGCTGCGCCAATTCGTCGAGACTCATGATTCCCTTCCGAGCAATTGGCGAGCTGACGAAACCGCTTTCCAGACCTCGACCAGTTGCGGCGGAACCCGCTGAGCTCCGGTGGAGCTGGCCATCAAGTCGCGCAGCACCTCGTCGATGGACTTGAGCCGCTCCGGGTTGCGAGACAACGAACGCAACAGCGACTCGAGAAGCGGCGGCTCTTCGGTGGCGCTATTTCTCGCTGCCGAGTTCCCAAGGACCGCAGTGGCTCCACCGTCCGAGAGCGCGGCGAGGACCTCCAGCGCATCGTCGGCCAACAGAAGGCGGATGAAGCGCGCGACGGCGTCGGGCCCCTCAAGCAGCGACTCCAATACTCGT